>NZ_FOYI01000021.1 GCF_900116005.1 Poseidonocella sedimentorum | reverse complement strand
ATGAACATACACGAGTATCAGGCGAAGGGATTGTTGCGGGCGTATGGGGCGCCTGTATCGGATGGGCGTGCGGTATTGCGGGCGGAAGAGGCGAAGACGGCGGCGGGTGAGCTGGATGGTCCGATCTGGGTCGTGAAGGCGCAGATTCATGCCGGCGGGCGCGGCAAGGGCACGTTCAAGGAGGCCGACGCGGGCGAGAAGGGTGGCGTTCGGATCACCAAATCGGTCGAGGAAGCCGCTTCCGAGGCCAAGAAGATGCTCGGGCGCACGCTCGTGACCCACCAGACCGGCCCCGCGGGCAAGCAGGTGGGTCGGATCTATATCGAGGACGGCGCGGGGATTTCCACCGAGATGTACCTCGCGCTGCTGGTCGATCGCCAGACCAGCCGCGTGTCCTTCGTCTGCTCGACCGAGGGCGGCATGGACATCGAGGAAGTGGCCGCCGAGACCCCGGAGAAGATCCTGAGCTTCTCGGTCGATCCGGCGACGGGCTACCAGCCGTTCCACGGCCGCCGCATCGCCTTCATGCTGGGCCTCGAGGGCAAGCAGGTGAAGCAATGCGTGGCGCTGATGGGCACGCTCTACAAGATGTTCCTCGAGAAGGACATGGAGATGCTGGAGATCAACCCGCTGATCGTCGATGACGCGGGCGATCTGAAGTGTCTCGATGCCAAGATGGGCTTTGACGGCAACGCCGTGTACCGCCACTCCGACATCGCCGAGCTGCGCGACACCTCCGAGGAGGATCCCAAGGAGCTGGCGGCCTCGCAGTATGACCTGAACTACATCGCGCTCGACGGCGAGATCGGCTGCATGGTCAACGGCGCAGGGCTAGCGATGGCGACGATGGACATCATCAAGCTCTACGGCGCGGAGCCGGCGAACTTCCTCGACGTGGGCGGCGGCGCGACCAAGGAGAAGGTCACCGAGGCGTTCAAGATCATCACGTCGGACCCCAACGTCAAAGGCATCCTCGTGAACATCTTCGGCGGAATCATGCGCTGCGATGTGATTGCCGAGGGCGTCGTGGCGGCGGTCAAGGAGGTCGGCCTGCAGGTCCCGCTGGTGGTGCGTCTCGAAGGCACCAACGTCGAGAAGGGCAAGGAGATCATCAACACCTCCGGCCTCGACGTCATCGCCGCCGACGACCTCAAGGACGGCGCGGAGAAGATTGTCAAAGCCGTGAAAGGCTGATCGGAATGCATTCGATGCCGACACATCGCCACCGGGCGCAGAGGGCTGCGCCGACCCGCGGGAAGGCGCAGATGCGCCGCCCCGGGGGGGCGGGTCGGCGCAGCCCGGCGGTCCCCGCCGGGCAGAACTTCAACTCCGGGCGCGCGTAAGACGCCACACAGATATCAGGAGCCAATCACATGGCCGTCCTCATCGACGAAAACACCAAAGTCATCTGCCAGGGTCTGACCGGCAGCCAAGGCACATTCCACTCCGAACAGGCCATCGCCTATGGCACCAAGATGGTCGGCGGCGTGACCCCCGGCAAAGGCGGGCAGGAGCATCTCGGCCTGCCGGTCTTCAACTCGGTCCACGAGGCCAAGCACGTGACCGAGGCCAACGCCACGGTGATCTACGTCCCGCCCCCCTTCGCCGCCGACTCGATCCTCGAGGCGATCGACGCCGAGATGGAGGTGATCGTGGCGATCACCGAAGGCATCCCGGTGCTCGACATGATGCGCGTCAAGCGCGCGCTGGAGACGTCGAAGTCGATCCTCATCGGCCCCAACTGCCCCGGTGTCATCACGCCGGACGCCTGCAAGATCGGCATCATGCCCGGCCACATCCACAAGCGCGGCTCGGTCGGCGTCGTCTCGCGCTCCGGCACGCTGACCTACGAGGCGGTCAAGCAGACGACGGACGTCGGCCTCGGCCAGAGCACCTGCGTCGGCATCGGCGGCGATCCGATCAAGGGCACCGAACACATCGACACGCTGGAATGGTTCCTCGCCGATGACGAAACCACCTCGATCATCATGATCGGCGAGATCGGCGGCTCGGCGGAAGAAGAAGCCGCCCAGTTCCTCGCCGACGAGAAAAAGCGCGGCCGCTGGAAGCCGACCGCCGGCTTCATCGCCGGCCGCACCGCCCCTCCGGGCCGCCGCATGGGCCACGCCGGCGCCATCGTCGCCGGCGGCAAGGGCGGCGCTGAAGACAAGATCGAAGCCATGCAAGCCGCCGGAATCGTCGTCGCCGAAAGCCCCGCTGGCCTCGGCGAAGCCGTCCTCAAGGCCATCGGGTAAAGCCGCCCTCGAGCTTCTCTCCGGGCTCGGCGCATCTCGCGCCGGGCCTAACGCACTTCCGGGCCCACTCCCTTGAAGCGCCCACTCCTTCTTCTCTTCCCAAATACTCCCGCCGGAGGCTCCCGGGTCGCCCCACCATCGCGCCCTTGTCACGGCGCAGAGGCGCCCCCATCTGCCCTCCATGACACTCCCCCTCTCCCTCCTCGATCTCGCCAGCGTCCCCCAGGGCGGAACGCTCTCCCAAACCTTCCGCGACAGCATCGCCCTCGCCCGGGCTGCTGAAGCCGCCGGCTATGCCCGGGTCTGGTACGCCGAGCACCACAACATCGCCTCCGTGGCGAGCTCGGCCACGGCCGTCCTCATGGCCCAGGTCGCGGCCCACACCTCAAAGATCCGCATCGGCGCGGGCGGGGTCATGCTGCCCAATCACAGCCCGCTCGTGATCGCCGAACAATTCGGCACGCTCGAAACCCTCCACCCCGGCCGGATCGACCTCGGGCTCGGCCGCGCGCCAGGCGGAGATGCGGCGGTGATCCGGGCCCTGCGGCGCGACCCGCGCGCCTCCGACCGTTTCGCGGGCGATGTCGAAGAGCTGCTCTCCCTGCTGGCCGCGCCGGATCCGGCCCGCCCCCTGCCCGTCCGCGCGATCCCCGGCGAGGGCACCGAGGTCCCCGTCTGGATCCTCGGCTCCAGCCTTTTCGGCGCCGAGCTCGCGGCGAAGCTGGGGCTGCCCTTCGCCTTCGCCTCGCATTTCGCGCCCGCCGCGCTGATGCAGGCCGCCGAGATCTACCGCACGCAATTCCGCCCCTCGGCCCACCTCGACCAGCCGTACTTCATGATGTCCTGCAACGTGATCGCCGCCGAGACCGAAGCCGAAGCCCAGCTTCAGGCAACCACGCTGCTGCAGACCTTCACCGGGCTGCTCACCAACCGGCTTGAGCGCACCCCGCCGCCGCGAGCCGATTTCGAAGTGCCGCCGGCGATCCGTCATCACCTCGACGCGATGCTGCAATGCACCGCCATCGGCACGGCCGAGCAGGTCGCCGCGACACTTTCGGAGTATCGCCGTGTGCTGCGCCCGGACGAGCTTATGCTGTCGATGCCGTTCCATGATCCCGCCGCGCGGATCACCTCGGCGCGGCTCACCGTCGAGGCCCGCGATCTGATCACCGCCGACGGTTCAAGCGCCGACGGGCCAAGCGCTGGCCGCGCCACCGCCTGAGCCAGCCGACCCCGGCCCAGCACCTGCTCGGGCCCGGGCGCGGGCGTGTCAATTCGCGCGCGCGCGAGCAACTCCGCCGCGGCGCAGTGCACGGGACGTTTGCAGGTGCAGAAAGTTTCTGATGCGCCCCCCGCCTGTTAGCGCTAAACTGCCTTGTGAAACACCCGCGTCCCCGTGACACTGCCGCGAGAGACGCCCCCACGAGGAGGACCGCATGCCCGACACCATTTTCAGCGCACCGCGCATCGACGAGGACATGGCAGACGAGGGCATCCGCTTTCTCGGACGGCATCTGGGCAACGTGCTGCTCAATCAGGAGGGCGGCGGCGCGTTCGATACGGTCGAGCGCATCCGCAAGGCCTCGATCCGGTTTCACGACAGCGGCTCGGAGGCCGATTACACGGCACTGCAGGAGATCGTCTCGGCCCTGCCGATCGACGAGATGCTGCAATCGCTGCGCGCGTTTTCCTACTACCTCCACTTGCTCAACCTCGCCGAGGATGAGGCCCAGCTTCAGGGGCAGCGCGCCACCGGCAGCCGCGACATGCTGGAGGGGATGCTCAATGCCGCGCGCGAGGCGTTTGGAGATCAGGGGCTGCGCGCGCTGATCGACCGGCTCATGGTGAGCCCGGTCCTGACCGCGCACCCCACCGAGATCCGCCGCCAGAGCACGATGCGCGCCGAGTTTGCCATCGCCCGGCGGCTTGACGACTGGTCCCGTGCCGAAACCGGCAGCCATGCCGAGCGCGAGGCCTCGGACGACATCCTGCGCGAGATCGAGATCCTGTGGCAGACCGCCCTCCTGCGCCGCTCCAAGCTCTCGGTCCGGGACGAGATCCGCAACGGGTTGAACTACTACGACCACACTTTTATGGAAGTGGTCCCCGAAATCCACGGCACGGTGGAGCGCTATCTGGAGGATGACGCGCTGCGCGGGTTCCTGCGGATCGGGAGCTGGATCGGCGGCGACCGCGACGGCAACCCGTTCGTCGATGCCGACGTGCTGCGCGATACCTTCCGGCTACAGGCCGATTTCGCGCTGCGCCACTATCTCGAAGAGCTGCACCAGCTCGGCGCCGAGTTGTCGATGTCCACCCGCGTGGTCGGGGTCAGCGATGCGCTCGAAGTGCTGGCCAAGGCCTCGGCCGATGGCTCGGCCCACCGCGAGGACGAGCCCTATCGCCGGATCATCATCCATCTCTATGCCCGCATTTCCGCGACCCTGCGCGATGTGGTGCCCGGCGCCGCCCTGCCCCGCGATGCGGCTCCCGCCGCGCCTTATGAGGGCCCCGAAGCGTTTCTGGCCGATCTTGACCTGATCGACGCGTCCTTGCGCGCGAACCAGGCCCCGGCCACGGCCGGCGGGCGCCTGTTGTCACTGCGCCGCAAGGTGCGCAGTTTCGGCTTCCATCTGGCGACGGTGGACCTGCGCCAGAATTCGGCGGTGCATGAAGCAACGATCGCGGAATTGCTCTCGGCGGTCGATCCGTCGATGGACTACCTCTCGCTCGACGAGGGCGGGCGCTGCGCAGTTCTTCTGGGCGAGCTGGCCTCGGCGCGAATGCTTCTGCGGCCCTATCACAGCTACTCCGAGGCCACCGAGAAGGAACTCTCGATCTTCCGCATGGCGCGCGACATCCGCGCGCGGTTCGGGCCCAAGGCGATTGCGCTGTCGATCATCTCAAACTGCACGTCGATCTCCGACATGCTGGAGCTGCTGGTGCTTCTGAAAGAGACCGGACTGTCGGTCGATGGCGGCGGCGGCGTGCAGGTTGTGCCGCTCTTCGAGACCATCGAGGATTTGCAGAACGGCCCCGAGATCATGCGCCGCTTCCTGACCATGCCGGCCTACCGCGAGGTGCTCGCGCGGCAGGGCAATGTGCAGGAGGTCATGCTCGGCTATTCGGACAGCAACAAGGACGGCGGCTTCGTCACCTCGAACTGGGAGCTCTACAAGGCGGAGCGTAATTTCGTCAGCGTGTTCAAAGACCTGGGCATCGGAATGCGGCTCTTTCACGGGCGCGGCGGATCGGTCGGCCGGGGCGGCGGGCATGTGCGCGACGCGATCCTGAGCCAGCCCGCTGGCGCGGTCGACGGGCAGATCCGCCTGACCGAACAGGGCGAGGTCATCTCCTCGCGCTACGCCCACCGCGAGATCGGGCGCGCCCACCTCGAGACCATCGTTTCGGCCACGCTGGAAGCCTCGATGGGCGCCGGCGGCGAGGTCGCGGTTCCCGAGGCCTGGGAGGCCGTGGTCGACCGCCTTTCGGGCACGGCCTTCGACGCCTACCGCGATCTGGTCTTCGGCACGGAAGGCTTCGAGGAATTCTTCTGGTCCTCGACCATCATCACCGAGATTGCCGCGCTCAACATCGGCTCCCGCCCCGCCTCGCGCGCCAAGACCCGGGCGATTACCTCGCTGCGCGCGATCCCGTGGGTGTTTTCCTGGGCGCAATGCCGGATCATGCTTCCCGGCTGGTACGGGTTCGGCACGGCGGTGAGCGATTACCTTGAGGCGGAGGGCGACGAGGGGCTCGCGACGCTGCGCGCCTGTTTCGCCGACTGGCCGTTCTTCCGCACGCTGGTCAAGAAGGTCGAGACGATCATCGGCAAGAGCGACATGTCCATCGCCGCCCGCTATGCGGAACTGGTGGAGGACGCGGAGCTGCGCGAGCGGATCTTCACGCGTATCACCGAGGAATGGCAGCGCGCCCATGACTGCGTCGAGGTGATCACCGAGCGCAAGCTGGGTGCCGCCGCCGAAACCACCGCGCGCCCCGAGCACCGCCGTCGCACCCCCTACCTCGACCCGCTCAACCACATGCAGGTCGCGATGCTGCGCAAGGTCCGGGCCGGCGATACCAGCGAAAAGACCCAACGCGCCCTGCTCCTGTCGATCAACGGCGTCGCCTCGGGGCTCCGCAACACCGGCTGACGCGGTTCAGGCCGCCGCGCTGGCGGCCTCCGCCCGCCGGGCGAGCGCCTCGTCGATGATCTCGGGGCCCGCCTCAGAGAGGTGGGCGGCATCGGAGAGATGGCGCCGCCAGTGGCGTGCGCCCGGTTTCCCGGCGAAGAGGCCGAGCATATGGCGCGTGACCTGATGCACGCGCCCCCCAGCCGCCACATGGCGCGCGATATAGTCTTTCATCTGGATCGCCACGGACACCGGATCGGCATCGCTCTCGGGGCCCTGGCCGAAAATGCGCCTGTCCGCCTCGGCCAGAATCGCCGCAGGATTATGATACGCCGCACGGCCGATCATCACCCCGTCGAGCCCATCCCGCAAGAAGCCCTCGGCGGCCTCCAGACTGTCGATGCCACCATTGACCGACAGATGCAGCGCAGGAAACCGCTCCTTCATCCGGCGCACGAGATCATAGTCGAGCGGCGGGATATCGCGGTTTTCCTTAGGGCTCAGCCCCTTGAGCCAGGCCTTGCGCGCATGCACCGTGACCCGACCCACGCCCGCATCCATGATCCGCTCAAGGAAGTCCGGAAGGATCACCTCCGGCTCCTGATCATCGACGCCGATGCGGCATTTCACCGTGATCTCAGCACGGACCGCCGCCTCCATCGCCGCCACACAGCGCGCCACCAACGGCGCGTCGGTCATCAAAACCGCGCCGAACGTGCCCGACTGAACCCGGTCCGACGGACAGCCGACGTTAAGGTTGATTTCCTCATACCCCGCTTCCGCCCCAAGCCGCGCCGCCTCCGCCAACTCGCCTGGATCCGATCCGCCCAACTGCAACGCCACGGGCTGCTCCGCCGCATCATGATCGAGCAAATGCACCGCGCCCCCCCGCACCAACGCCGGCGCAGTCACCATCTCCGTATACAACAACACCTCGCGCGACAGCAGCCGATGGAAATAGCGGCAGTGCCGATCGGTCCAATCCATCATAGGGGCTGTAGACAATCTAGCGTGTTGATTTATTTGCATTTTTTGTGTATCTTCAAACTGTTGGCGGCGGATGCTGCTACGCTGGAATACGCCCCAATATCCCCGAATTTGCCCCTCTACGACGACTCATTGCACACACAGCGCACACGAAAATGGCCTCCATCACCAAGCTCCCCTCCGGTGCCTACCGGGTCCAGATCAGACGAAAGGGCCGCTATGCGAGCGAGACGTTCCTCCGCCGCGACGACGCCCATCGTTGGGCCCGCCAGGCGGAGACCCGGGTCGATCAGGGGCTGGCGCCGAACAAGTCGTCCGTTTCCCGCCTCCAGACCTTTGGCGACCTCATCGACCTTCATATAACCGATATGTGCGAGATAGGGAAACCGCCGCGTCGCAGCAAGGCCGCCACGCTCACGACGCTCAAGCGCGATCTCGGCAAGGAGAAGATCGGGCACCTCGACCGGCAAAAGCTTATCGACTACGGCAAGATGCGTGCGGAGCAAGGTGCGGGCCCGGTGACGCTCGGGATCGACATCGGCGTGATCAAAATGATCATCACCCATGCGGCGGCTGTGCACGGCCTCGACATCTCTCCGGAACCCGTCGATCTGGCGCGCGTCGCGCTCAAGCGCCTCGGTCTGATCGGCAAGGGCACAGAGCGGGATCGTCGCCCCACCACGGACGAGTTGAACCGCCTCTTTCGCTGCTTCGATGATAACGATCGCCTGACCCTGCCGATGACACGGATCGTGAAGTTCGCGGTGGCCACAGCCATGCGGCTCGACGAGATCTGCCGCGTCGAATGGACCGATCTCGACGTCGACCGCCGGATGCTCCTGATCCGCGACAGGAAGGACCCGCGCAACAAGACCGGGAACGACCAGCGAATCCCACTCTTCGCCGCCACGGGGTTCGATGCCTGGGCGTTGGTCACCGAACAGGCCAAGGAACTCGGGCACGCAAGAGGCCGGATCTTTCCCTATAACTCAAGATCGGTCGGAACGGCCTTCCGGCGCGCCTGCGTCGAGGTCAGCGTGAAGGACCTGCATTTCCACGATCTGCGCCATGAAGGCACAAGCCGCCTGTTCGAGGCCGGCTTCGCCATCGAGCAAGTCTCGCTGGTCACCGGCCACAAGGATTGGAAAATGCTGCGCCGGTACACGCATATCCGCCCGGAAACGCTGCACCGGCTCGCCGCGTCGCGCGCCCCTTCCCCGCTTGAGACCCGCGCAGCCGAGTGACCGGAGAGTCAGAGGGGTGCCGTCCCGGCCCGTGACGGGTTTGGAGGTCGAGAGAGAGGCTTTCGGCCGCCCGTCGCGGGAGAAAACCCATGAATACCGAAATTATCGATGCCGGGCGTGATATCAGCGGCGGCTACAAGGTGGATGTGTCGCGCGGCGAGAACGTGGACCGCGTGTCGTCGGAGTGGTTCTCGCGGCCGGATGACGAGCGGTATCTGTCGCTCGACGATCTCTTCGGCTCGGTCAAGGGTCGGGCGGAGCGGAGCCGGACGCGCACGGTGGAGAGTGCGTCGATCCGGGTCGAGGCGCATCGCGACAACCCGGAGAAGCTTGGGCTGGTCCTACCCGGCGCGGATGAGCCCATCGCGCCGACGCATTGGTCCTTCGGCCAGCTCTCGAGCCTCGTCGGGGCACCGGCGGCCTATCTGCGGCAGCTGCCCGCGCCGCTGGCGGGGATCAACCTCCAGTACGGGCTGACAAACCACCGAGCCGAGCAGATCAAAACGATGGAAGTCGCAGATGGCCGCACGGAACTGCGTGCCGTGACCGGCCCCGACTACGGCCGCATCTACGACCACGAACTAGTCTCCGCCGTGCAGCGGATCGCGGGCAATGGCATTGGCGACACGCGCTGGAAGGTCCCCGGCGTGCTCGACTGGTCGACCGGCATCTACAATCCGCGCGTGGACGTGACGAAGGAAACGACGACGCTCTACGCATCGGACCGCGACGTGTTCCTGTTCCTCGTCGATGACATGAACCCCATCGAGGCGGGGCTGTTGCCCGATGGCTCGCCCGACCTTTATTTCCGTGGGTTCTACTGCTGGAATTCCGAGGTGGGCGCCAAGACGCTCGGCATCGCCAGCTTCTACCTGCGGGCGGTCTGCCAGAACCGCAACCTGTGGGGCGTCGAGGACTTCCAGGAGATCACCATCCGGCATTCGAAATACGCCGCCTCCCGCTTCGCGAACGAGGCTGCCCCGGCGCTGAGCCGCTTCGCCGAGTCCTCGCCCGCGCCGTTCATCGACGGAATCCGTGCGGCACGGGAGAAGATCGTCGCGCGGTCGGAGGAGGACCGTCAGGATTTTCTGCGCAAACGCGGGTTCTCGAAGGCGGAGACAAGCCGGATTGTCGAGACGGTGCTGGCCGAGGAAGGCCGGCCGCCTGAGAGCGTCTTCGACTTCGTGCAGGGAATCACCGCAATTGCCCGGTCGAAGCCACAGCAGAACGCGCGGTTGGTGATGGAGGGCAAAGCGAAGGTGTTGTTGGAGAAAGTATGATTGCGTTAAATATGTATGTTTTTTTATGCTTTATAGAGATAATCTTAAGCACTGCATGAACATTTCGTGGGGCGTCAGAGCCCCTCGATCGTGAACTCGGGTGCACCTTGCCAAACCAGCTTCCAGCTCGCGCCAGGGCGGACATTCTGGATGATTGACCTGCTCCCCAGAAAAGTCCGGGGTTTGAAGTTAGACTGTTCTCTCAACGAGGAGACAGACGATGCGGAAAAGCCGTTTCAGCGAAGAGCAGATCATTGGCATCCTGAAGGAGCTCCAAGCCGGGATAGGCGCCAAGGAGCATTGCCGGAAGCATGGCATCAGCGACGGCACGTTCTACAAATGGCGCTCGAAACGAGCCTTTGTCCGCCATCGGTCCGAGGACAATGGCGAGTGCGGCATGGAGGTGTCGGAGGCCAAACGGCTGAAGGCGCTTGAAGCCGAGAACGCTAAGCTGAAGAAGATGCTGGCGGAACACATGCTCGATGTGGCCACGCTGAAGGAGATGCTGGGAAAAAAAACTTCTGAAGCCCGGTGCAAGGCGACGAGCTGTGGACTGGGCGATGACAGAGAAGAACTACAACCAGCGGCGGGCCTGCACCTTGGCCGGGATCGATCCGCGTGTGTATCGGCGTGGATCGATCCCGGCCTGCCGACGCCGAGTTGCGGGAGAGGCTGAAGGCGCTTTCCAGCGAACGGCGTCGCTTTGGCTATCGGCGACTGCACCTGCTTCTTGGCCGTGAAGGCTGGAAGGTGAACTGGAAGAAGATTTACCGGATTTACCGCGAAGAAGGTCTGGCAGTGCGTAAGCGTGGTGGTCGCAAGCGAGCGATTGGAACGCGCGCGCCCATGGCGATCCCACAGGGGCCGAACCAACGATGGTCCTTGGACTTCG
Source organism: Poseidonocella sedimentorum (assembly GCF_900116005.1). Classification (GTDB taxonomy): domain Bacteria; phylum Pseudomonadota; class Alphaproteobacteria; order Rhodobacterales; family Rhodobacteraceae; genus Poseidonocella; species Poseidonocella sedimentorum. Next base: position 871 of record NZ_FOYI01000021.1, on the reverse strand, counting down.
TCTCGGACAGCCTGTCAGATGGGCGCCGGTTCCGTGTCCTGTGCGTCATTGATGACTTTAGCAGGGAATGCCTGGCCTGTGTGGTCGACACCTCGCTGCCTGGGCAGCGCGTAGGACGGGAACTCGATAACATCTCCCTGCATGGTGGCCAGCGACAACGGGACGGAGCTGACCTCGAATGCCATCTTGAAATGGCAGGAGGACCGCAAGGTCGAATGGCATTACATCGCGCCAGGAAAGCCGATGCAGAACGGCTTCGTCGAGAGCTTCAATGGGCGCCTGCGGGACGAGTGTCTAAACGAGCACCTGTTTGCCAACCTGCGCCATGCCAGAGAACTGATCTCGGCTTGGCGCAACGACTACAATCACCACCGCCCCCACACGAGCCTCGACGGGCTCACCCCGTGGGAGTATCACCAACGGTCGGTAAAGGACCAAACCCTGAACAGAGCGAACTAAAAACCGCGGACTCCAAGGGGAGCAGGTCACGATTGAGCTATCCTTTGATGACGCGATTGAGCTTTTTGACTTGGGGAATGGTACACTTGTAGAACTTGTCGAGCTCGGAGGATTGCTCGAGATCCCTGTGGATACTTATCATTCTGGGAAACTAAGAAGGTCCATCCAAATATCGGACATACTCGACGGCTTCTCCATCAGTACGGAAGAACCCAACTTGTCAGAAGGTGAAGAACAACGTCTGCAGCTCTTTGAAGCTTCGAAGGCTTCTCAGTGAGCCTTTACTTTCAAGTGCAGCACAGGGTAATTCAGCCTGATTGGATGATGTCCCACGGCGTGGTGTAGCTCGTGACGGGCCTCGTGCTCACCGGCGGGCCGAGCTTGTCAGTCGCGCTGCGCTGCAGGCAGGCTG
>NZ_FOYI01000026.1 GCF_900116005.1 Poseidonocella sedimentorum | reverse complement strand
AACCAAGGACGACACCCGATGACCAAACCTATGATGGACCTGCGTGCGCTTGTCGAAAAGAGTGCCGATTCCGACCTGCTGCGTGAGATGATCGGCTTCGCAGCCGAGCGGCTGATGGAACTTGAGGTCGGCGCCAAGACCGGTGCCGATTACGGCGAGAAAAGCAGCGATCGGCTGGCGCAACGGAACGGATACCGCGACCGAGACTGGCAGACCCGTGCGGGCAGCGTCGAGCTGCGCATTCCGCGTCTGCGTACCGGGTCGTACTTCCCGTCTTTCCTCGAGCCACGGCGGTCGGTCGAGAAGGCCCTGACCGCAGTCATCCAGGAAGCCTATGTCCATGGCGTGTCGACGCGGTCGATGGATGATCTTGTGCAAGCCATGGGCGGGACCGGCATCTCGAAGAGCCAGGTCAGCCGGTTGTGCGAGGAAATCGACGACCGTGTCGATGCCTTCCTGACGCGGCCCATTGAGGGGGAATGGCCCTATCTCTGGATCGACGCCACCTACCTGAAGGTGCGCCAAGGCGGTCGCATCGTCAGCGTCGCGGTCACGATCGCGGTGGGCGTCAACATGGATGGCCGACGTGAGGTGCTGGGCATGGCGATCGGCGCATCGGAAGCCGAGACCTTCTGGACCAAGTTCCTCCGCGACCTCGTCCGGCGCGGCCTGTCAGGCGTGAAGCTGGTCATTTCCGACGCCCATGAGGGCATCAAGGCGGCCACCGCCCGCGTCCTGTCCACCACCTGGCAGCGCTGCCGTGTCCATTTCCAGCGCAATGCCCTGGCCCACGCAGGCAAGAGCAGCCGCCGTGTCGTCTCGGCCTTCATCGCCACGGCCTTTGCCCAGCCAGACCACGCGGCGGCCAAGGCCCAATGGCGCCAGGTCGCGGACCAGATGCGCCCGAAGCTGCCCAAGCTTGCCACCTTGATGGATGGTGCCGAGGAGGACGTCCTCGCCTACATGACCTTTCCCCAGCAGCACCGGACGAAGCTGCACAGCACGAATCCAATCGAGCGTCTGAACGGCGAGATCAAGCGGCGCACCGACGTGGTCGGGATCTTTCCCAACGAGGCATCCATACGCCGCCTCGTCGGCGCCAGCCTGATGGAACAGACCGAGGAATGGACGGTGCAGCGCGGTCGGTACATGACGCTGGAAACGCTGGCTCCGGTCTGCGATGATGTCGTGGTCAGCCTGCCTGCAGCGCAGCGCGACTGACAAGCTCGGCCCGCCGGTGAGCACGAGGCCCGTCACGAGCTACACCACGCCGTGGGACATCATC
>NZ_FOYI01000020.1 GCF_900116005.1 Poseidonocella sedimentorum | reverse complement strand
CGCTTCGCCATCCGCGAAGGCGGCCGCACCGTCGGCGCAGGCGTCGTCGCCAAAATCGTCGAGTAAGCACAAACCTTCACAGGTTTGGGAAAGGCCGCCCCCTGGGGCGGCCTTTTTCGTGCTGGCGGCGACACCTGTTGCCGTTTTCCGATCAATCGGAAAACGGGCCGGAAAATGATCGATCATTTTCCGCGGCTCTGGCTGTCGTTTCGCCTGACGATCTGGTATGATGGGTGCTGTTGCAACGGAGGGTGACATGGATCTTGCGCTGAACTGACCGAGAAAATCGACCTTCATTTCTCCGGAGTGCAGCCATGCAAGCCCCGTTTCTCGACGCGTCCCTGCGTCATCCCATCACCCTGCCAGATGGGCAGGTCTATCCCAATACCGTCTGGCTCGATCAGGTCATTGATCACCCCAATTTCGAGATTGGGGCCTTCAGCTACTACAATGATTTCGAGCCAGTGGACGACTACGCCGCCCGCATCGCGCCTTACCTTCATCCGGGCGCGCCGGAGCGGCTCTGTATCGGGCGGTTTGTCCAGATCGCTCACGGGGCGCGGTTCATTACCTCGTCAGCCGACCACCCGAAGAATTGGTTCACGACCTATCCTTTCGCGATTTTCAACCATGATGTGATGCCGCTTTTCGCAGAGGAATTCGCGACGGGTGGCGATACGGTCATCGGTCATGATGTCTGGATCGGCCATGGGGCGATGATCCTTCCCGGGGTCACTCTGGGCAATGGGGTTATCGTTGGTGCGGGCGCGGTGGTGACCAAGGATGCGCCTGCGTTCTCGGTGGTTGCGGGCAACCCGGCGCGTGTCGTACGGCAGCGGTTTCCCGATCCGGTGGGGGCGCTGCTCGAGGCGTTGGCATGGTGGGACATGCCCCCCGAGGAAATCCGCGAGATCCTGCCTGTGCTTGCCTCTGCCGATATCACTGCGTTGGAGAGGTTGGTGGCGGGGCGCGGATGATCCGGGACAGGTTTTCCCAGTCGCAGCCTTTGCGTTTTCCCGCTTGCAATGCGGTCGCGCCTTTCGTATCTCATCGCACGGCCTCGAAGGGGTATAGCTCAGCTGGTAGAGCGACGGTCTCCAAAACCGTAGGTCGCGGGTTCGAACCCTGCTGCCCCTGCCATTTCCAAAAATTCTCTGATCCACATTTCCGAGCGTCTTACCCGACGCTCAGGAGAGCGCGGACGAGTGCGGTCTGCGAGCTTACGCCTGTCTTGACGTAGATCCGGGAGAGGTGTGTGCGCACGGTGTTGACGCTGATCCCGAGTTGGTCGGCGGCGGCGCCCAAGCTGTCACCGGCCACGATTCGGGCGGCCAGCGCGCACTGGCTCTCGGACAACCCGTAGATTGCGCGCGCGAGTGTAAGGCGGTCGTCCAGCGCGGCGTCATTCTGGATGTCGACGAAGGTCATGTCGTCGCGCACTGTGAGCGTGCAGAACGCGACGCTGCCGCTATCGGTTTCGCCCAGAACGACAGGCAGGCGGCAGGGGCGGCCGCTTTGGGCTGCGTGGTGGTAGTGTTCGAAATAGCCGTGCTGCTCGGCGGCGCAGGCGAGCGCGGCCTGCAGGCGCTGGTCCCATTCGGGCCGGGCGGCGCGCAGGCGCCCGTGGGAGAGCGTAAGCGCCGGGTGGGCCTGTAGCCGCTGCAGGGCCGTCTCCGAGCTTGCGAGCACCCGCCCGCGCCCGTCCACCGCCAGCCGGTCGGTCTCGTCGCCCTGGGGCCCGCGCAGCACGAAGCTCGAGGACAGGATGCGCCAGCCCGAGGCGCCGCGTTCCAACACCCGGGTCTCGAACGTGTGCTCGATACGCCCGTCTGTCTGGTACGCGCGCCCGTTGAAGGAGATGAAGGCAAGGTCGCCGCTGAATGTCAGGCTGAGGTTGTGCCGTTCGAACCCGGCGATGGCGCAGATTGCGCCGCGGTCAAAGACGCCGCGCATGTAGCGTTCGATCGTGTCCCAACCTTCGAGCACAGTCGACCCCAGCCGGGCTGAGACGCAGGTTTCGCGTGTGCGGGCGTCCTGGACCCAGCAGTCCGCCCACCCGGCAAAGTCGCCGGCAGCGAAGCAGGTGGTTTCGGCGGCGATGACCGCGAGGGCGACCTCTGCTTCCGACGCGTGGAGCGCTTGGCTGTGCTCGGCTGTGGTCAACGGCGTTCTCTTCAAGTCAGGTCGGGCGCAGTTTGACGACGGGTGCGGGAATGTCCAGTTGCCGCCGTGAGCGCCCGGGCGAGCCGGTGCAGAAGGGCTGGCAGCTTGGGCATTATAGGGGCGTGGGTCTGGTAGAAGGCATCCTCGCACGCAGGGTGCAGTTGGGAGGGCGCGCGGGCGGCGATGAGGTGCACGGGATCCATCTTGGTCACTCCTGTTTGGGGCGGGGGCGGGAATGAGTTTGGCCCGGGATCACGGGGAGGAGTGTCATCCGAAGTGACCACATCTGGACGGAATTTCGCGGTAGGTTGACGGGCGCGTGGGTGGGGGCGGTGGGACGCCTCCGGCGGGAGTATTTTGGAAGAGAAGAAGGGGCGGTAGGGCTGACCACTTGCAGTGCGTGGGGCGGGTTTGGGGGGTGTTGGGAGTGCGAAAGTGCGGGATTTACCTGCGTTGGTGCGGATGGTGAGTCGCGGCTGCAAGCAGACCGGCGGGACTTGCATTCGGCGGCGGGTGGGCGTATCTGACCGGCTGTCGCAGTGGAAGAATGCGCCGAAAGAGAGAATGTACATGGCCTTGTCCAACCCGCTTCAGTTTATCCAGCAGACCCGCGCCGAGGTTGCCAAGATCGTCTGGCCAACGCGCCGCGAGGTGTTGTTGACGACGGTGATGGTCTTTGTCATGGCCGCGCTTACGGCGGTGTTCTTCTTTTTTGTGGATTTCCTGATCCGCAATGGGTTGCAGGCGCTGCTTACCGCAGTGAGCTAAGGCGCGGGCCGGTTCGGTTGCGGGGCGGTCGGGGGGTTGAAAATCACCGCTGCTGGCGGTAGGTCGACGCCGAGTTTTCCGGGAAACGGCGTGTGGCGATTCGGCGGCACGCCGATTTCGTATTCCCGAAACAATCAGTCTCGGTGCAGTTAGTGCCTTGATATAAAAGCATAAACCGGAGCTTCGCGCGCCGGGGTGAGGTCGGAGAAAGAAATGGCAAAACGGTGGTATTCGGTCAGCGTCCTGTCGAACTTCGAGAAGAAGATCGCTGAGCAGATCCGGACCTCTGTCGAAGAGAAGGGTCTTGAGGACCAGATCGACGAGGTGCTTGTGCCCACCGAGGAGGTCATCGAGATCCGCCGCGGCAAGAAGGTCACGACCGAGCGCCGGTTCATGCCGGGCTACGTTCTGGTGCATATGGAGATGTCGGACGAGGGCTATCACCTCATCAACTCCATCAACCGCGTCACCGGCTTTCTTGGGCCGCAGGGCCGCCCGATGCCGATGCGCGATGCCGAGGTGAACCAGATCCTCAACCGCGTCCAGGAGGGCGAGGAAGCGCCGAAGCTGATGATCCGCTTCGAAGTGGGCGAGCGGGTGAAGGTCAACGATGGCCCGTTCGAGGATTTCGACGGCATGGTTGAAGAGGTCGACGAGGACAACCAGCGCCTCAAGGTGACGGTCTCGATCTTTGGCCGGGAGACCCCGGTCGAACTGGAATTCACGCAGGTCACCAAGCAAGGGTGATCCGTGTAACCCCCCTGAGACCAAATGGTTTTGGGGGAAATGTGGGAGGCGGTGGCATCGCGATGTCGGCGCCCGACCACACAACGCAGAGCCGCCGGGACGCGTCCCGATGCGGCGTTGAAAAGGAGAAGGCCAATGGCCAAGAAACTCGCAGGCACGATGAAGCTGCAAGTGCCGGCAGGTCAAGCGAACCCGTCGCCCCCCGTGGGCCCGGCGCTTGGTCAGCGCGGCATCAACATCATGGAATTCTGCAAGGCGTTCAACGCCAAGACGCAGGACATGGAGCCCGGCGCGCCGTGCCCGACCGTGATCACCTATTACCAGGACAAGTCCTTCACCATGGATATCAAGACGCCGCCCGCGTCTTACTATCTGCGCAAGGCCGCCAAGCTGAAATCCGGCGCCAGCAACCCCGGTCGTGAGACCGTCGGGTCTGTGTCCGTCGCTCAGGTGAAAGAGATCGCCGAAGCGAAGATGAAGGATCTCAACGCCAAGGATATCGAAGCGGCGATGCAGATCATCCTGGGCTCTGCCCGCTCCATGGGCATCGAGGTGAAGTAAGATGGCAAAGCTCGGAAAACGGACCCGCGCCGCACGCGAGGCTTTCGCTGGCAAGGACAACCTGTCGGTGGAGGACGCGGTCGCACTGGTCAAGTCCAACGCCCAGGCGAAATTCGATGAGACCATCGAGATCGCGATGAACCTTGGCGTCGACCCCCGCCATGCGGACCAGATGGTGCGCGGCGTTGTCGGCCTGCCGAATGGCACCGGCAAGACCGTGCGCGTCGCCGTCTTCGCCCGTGGTGCCAAGGCCGATGAGGCCAAGGCCGCCGGCGCGGATATCGTTGGCGCAGAGGACCTGATGGAGACCATTCAGGGCGGCACCATCGATTTCGATCGCTGCATCGCGACCCCGGACATGATGCCGATCGTCGGCCGTCTGGGTAAGGTCCTCGGGCCGCGCAACCTGATGCCGAACCCCAAGGTGGGCACGGTGACCATGGATGTCGCGCAAGCGGTGGAGAACGCCAAGGGCGGCCAGGTGCAGTTCAAGGCGGAGAAAGCCGGTGTGGTGCACGCGGGCGTGGGCAAGGCGTCGTTTGACGAAGCCAAGCTCGTCGAAAACGTGCGCGCCTTTATCACGGCTGTGGCCAAGGCCAAGCCGACCGGCGCCAAGGGCACCTATCTCAAGAAGATCGCGCTGAGCTCGACCATGGGCCCCGGCGTTTCGATCGACGTCGCCAACGCCGCAGGCGAATAAGCGCGGGCCATGACCGCGTCCTGGCGTGTCGGGGCCATTCTGAACGAACCGCTGGCGGCGACGCTGAGGTTCGCGGCATGGTATCTCGATCAGGGCGCGGCGGGGCTGACGCTTTTGTTTGACAATCCTCGGGACCCCGCGATCGGGGTCCTGAGCGCGCATCCCGGGATCGTTTGCGTGCGATGCGACGCGGCATTCTGGGAGGGTCTCGGGCTTTCGCCCGCGGCGCGGTTCACCCGGCGCCAGAATGCGGGGCTGACCTGGGTCTACCGGCAGACGCGAGAGGACTGGCTCCTCAACCTCGATGCCGACGAATTTCTCTATGTAAACCATGGGACGATCGGGACGCTTCTGGCTGCGCAGCCGGCGGATCTGCCTGCGGTGCGGGTCATGACTGCTGAGGCGGTTCTGCCCGAAGTGAAGGCGCGCGACACCCTGTTTCGGCTGCCGATGGAGCGCGACATCGCGCGGCGGATCTATCAGGAGGACACCGCGCTTTTTGGCCCCAAGCGCATGGGGCTCGTTGGTCATGCGGGGGGCAAATCCGCGATACGCAGTGGCCAGCCGGGCGTGCGTTTGCGCCAACACTGGGCCCATGGCGGCGATGGCGAAAAGCTTGCCGAGCGGGTGCTCGGCCCGCAGAGCGGGGCGCATTTGCTTCACCTCAACGCGCCGGATTTCGACAGCTGGCGGGACAAGCTTGACTGGCGGCTGAGCGCGCGCGGGTTCACCGGGCCGCTGGCCAAACGGCTGCATGAGGCGCGTGGCGGCGCGGAGCCGGAGGCGGCCTTGCGCGCGATCTTCACGAGTTTGTACGGGGTGAGCGAGGCGCGGTTTGCGCGGATGTGCGAGGCCGGCGTGGGCATGGCGCTTGATCTCGATCTCGATGCGCGGGTGGCGCGGCAGATCCCGAACGCCTGAGGCGCGCTGCGCTGGACGCGCGCGGGCCCAGGCCATAGGGTTGGCGCAGTGATGAGATAGTGATGAGATCATGAGGACGGGTGCACGACGCGCGCCCGTGACGCGCGCCATGCAAGAGCTTTCCCCCGGCATCGCGGACATTCGCAACGCCCATATCCTGCAGCCCCCCACGATCCGCCGTCTCAACGTGGTGGACGGGGTCGGGGCGCCGGTCGTCGAGGGGGCGATCAGCCGGCTCGGCTTTCAGCATCCGTCTCAGATGGTTGATCTTGCGGCGTTGCCGGAGGTGGAGCCGCTTGCCGGAACATGGCTCTTCGCCGGGGACTACTGGAGCCACTTCGGTCACTTCCTGTTCGAATCCCTCGCGCGCCTCTGGGCGCTGGAGCATCTGGACACGGCGCTCGACGGGATCCTCTATCTGCCCACGAAGCGGCAGAAATTCATGGAGATCCGCGAGGGCGGGTTTCAGGAGGACCTGCTGCGCCGGTGCGGGGTCGAGGGGGCGGTCAAAGTCCTCACCGGCTCGGTCCGGGTGGAGCGGCTGATCGTCCCACGGCAGGGCTGTGGCATCGGCCCTCTGGCCAGCGGTACACCCGAATTTCGGCGGTTCATCCGCGATCGCCTCAGCGCGGGCATCACGCCGGGGCAGGCGGATCGGCTCTATCTATCGCGGGAAGGCTACGGGCTCCGGCGCGGCGGGGTCTTTGACGAGGCGCGGCTCTCGGAATTGCTGGAGCGCGAAGGCTACCTGTCGTTCCGCCCGGAGCGGGTCTCCATCGAGGAACAGATCGCGGCCTATCTCGGCGCCTCCCGGATCATCTCGCCCGACAGCACCGCGCTGCATCTGGTGGCCTTCCTCGCGCGCGAGGATCAGGACGTGGCGGTCGTGCTGCGGCGGGGCAACGGGGCCAAGGATATCGGGCCCAATCTCGCCGGGTTCATGGGCCGGCGGCCGGCGATCCTCGATCGCATCACGCGCCAGCACGTGCGCGACAATATCGCCAACAAGAACTGGGCGCGCTACGCGGAGCTTGACATGCCTGCCCTTGGGGCGGATCTGGTGCGCCATGGCTTCATTGATGACGCGCGGCCCTGGACCAACCTGGACGCAGGCGCGCGGGCGGCGGTGCGGGATGCCTATGCCGAGAAGCTCGGCTGCGGCTTTGAGACAGTCGAGCGCGACCGGGGGCCGGGCGCTGCGACCGGCGCGCGCGAGACGGCAGGCGGCGCATCGGGGTAAAACCGCCGATTGCCTCTTGGAACCCGGTAACTTTTTCCCTAAGAGGAACCGCGGAGTAAAGCGTGCGATTCGTCGTGCGCTTTATTTCGTTTCGTCCAAGACGGTGGGTGGCCCTTTCGATCGGGTCTTAATTTCCCTCCTGAGACGGGTGAAGACCATTGAAAGATCGAGGGTTTTACAACCTTCGGGCGACTTTGGCTAAATCCCGTAATGCGGACTTGACCGCCCGACCCGGTGACGGGGACGGCATCAAAATGAGCCGGGATGTTTCATCCCTAACCTGGAGAGAACTGTGGATAGAGCCCAGAAAGAGAAAGTGGTCGAGGAACTCGGCCAGATCTTCGAAAGCTCTGGCGTGGTGGTCGTAGCCCACTACACCGGTCTGACAGTTGCCGAGATGCAAGACCTGCGCGCGCGTGCACGCGATGCGGGTGGGTCTGTGCGTGTTGCCAAGAACAAGCTCGCCAAGATCGCCCTTGAGGGTAAGCCGTGTGAGAACATGGGTGACCTGCTCAAAGGGATGACCGTTCTGACCTATTCCGAGGACCCCGTGGCAGCAGCCAAGGTGGCCGAGGATTTCGCCAAGGAGAACAAGAAGTTCGAGATCCTTGGCGGTTCCATGGGTGAGAATGCTCTGGACCGTGCAGGCGTTGAAGCCGTGTCGAAAATGCCCTCCCGCGATGAGCTTATTGCTTCCATCGTCGGCTGCATTGGCGCACCGGCCTCCAACATTGCCGGCGCGATTGGCGCACCTGCAAGCAACATCGCAAGCATCCTTTCGACCATCGAAGAGAAGGCGGAAGCTGCGTAAGCGGTTGGCACTGAATGGCCGGCGTAGGGCGCCTCTGCCCACGTTGGAAAACACACACTGTAAACGGAAAGAGCTGATACAATGGCTGATCTGAAAGCACTCGCGGAAAGCATCGTTGGTCTGACCCTGCTGGAAGCACAAGAACTCAAAACCATCCTCAAAGACGAGTACGGCATCGAGCCCGCAGCCGGCGGCGCGGTCATGATGGCGGGCCCGGCAGGCGACGCCGGCGGCGACGCAGCTGAAGAGCAAACCGAATTCGACGTCATCCTGAAGTCGGCCGGTGCCTCCAAGATCAACGTGATCAAGGAAGTTCGCTCGATCACCGGTCTTGGCCTCAAAGAAGCCAAAGAGCTGGTTGAAGCTGGTGGCAAGGCCGTCAAGGAGCAGGTCTCCAAAGACGAAGCCGAAGAGATCAAAGGCAAGCTCGAAGCGGCAGGCGCCGAAGTCGAGCTCAAGTGATCTGAGACCCGCTCTGGCGGGGATCGTTGAGGCTGGGTCCGGGAAATCCGGGCCCAGCCTGACCTGTCTTAGAAAGGCCCGCAACCTCGGGGTTTTCTTGGGTAGGTCACGCGGATCGGGAGGCGGCCGGTGGGACGGTTGCCATGAATTGATCCGGACAGACCCCTCTCAAGTGGGTGCGGCGTCGTAGCCCGACGATGCGCAGCGCCCGGTGAGATACGAAAGGTAACACCTGATATGGCTCAGTCCTTCCTAGGCCAGAAGCGTCTTCGTAAATATTTCGGTAAAATCCGTGAAGTTCTGGAGATGCCGAACCTCATCGAGGTTCAGAAATCCTCCTATGATCTGTTCCTCAACTCTGGCGACCAGCCTCAGCCCACCGATGGCGAGGGCATCATGGGCGTTTTCCAGTCGGTTTTCCCGATCAAGGATTTCAACGAGACCGCCGTTCTGGAGTTCGTCAAATACGAGCTCGAGAAGCCGAAATACGACGTCGAGGAATGCCAGCAGCGCGACATGACCTATTCCGCGCCGCTGAAGGTCACCCTGCGTCTGATCGTGTTCGATGTGGACGAGGACACCGGGGCCAAATCGGTCAAGGATATCAAGGAACAGGACGTGTTCATGGGCGACATGCCCCTGATGACGCCCAACGGCACATTCGTCGTGAACGGCACCGAGCGGGTCATCGTTTCCCAGATGCACCGCTCACCGGGCGTGTTCTTCGACCACGACAAAGGCAAGACCCACAGCTCGGGCAAGCTGCTCTTCGCCTGCCGCATCATCCCCTACCGCGGCTCCTGGCTCGACTTCGAATTCGACGCGAAAGACATCGTCTTCGCCCGCATCGACCGTCGCCGGAAGCTTCCGGTGACCACGCTTCTTTACGCGCTCGGCCTCGATCAGGAAGCCATCATGGACGCGTATTACAACACCGTGTCCTACACGCTGGTGCGCAATACCGGCTGGGCGACGAAATTCTTCCCCGAGCGGGTCCGCGGCACGCGCCCGACCTATGATCTCGTGGATGCCGACACCGGCGAAGTGATCGCCGAGGCGGGCAAGAAGGTCACGCCGCGCGCCGTCAAAAAGCTGATCGACGACGGTCAGGTCAAGGAGCTGCTGCTGCCCTTTGCCCAGATCGAGGGCAAGTTCGTCGCGCAGGACATCATCAACGAAGAGACCGGCGCGATCTATGTCGAGGCGGGCGATGAGCTCACCCTCGAGCGCGACAAGGACGGCGACATCATCGGCGGGACCGTCAAGGAGCTGGTCGATGCGGGCGTCACCGAGATCCCGGTGCTCGACATCGACAACATCAACGTCGGCCCCTACATGCGCAACACCATGGCGCAGGACAAGAACATGGACCGCAACGGCGCGCTCATGGACATCTACCGTGTCATGCGCCCGGGCGAGCCGCCCACCGTCGAGGCGGCCTCCGCGCTCTTCGAGACGCTGTTCTTCGACAGCGAGCGCTATGACCTCTCCGCCGTCGGCCGCGTGAAGATGAACATGCGTCTTGCGCTCGACAAGCCCGACACCCAGCGGACGCTGGACCGCGAAGACATCGTCGCCTGTATCAAGGCGCTGGTCGAGCTGCGCGACGGCAAGGGCGAGATTGACGACATCGACCACCTCGGCAACCGCCGGGTGCGCTCGGTCGGCGAGCTCATGGAGAACCAGTACCGCGTCGGGCTGCTCCGCATGGAGCGCGCGATCAAGGAGCGCATGTCCTCGGTCGAGATCGACACGGTCATGCCGCAGGATCTGATCAACGCCAAGCCGGCCGCCGCGGCTGTCCGCGAGTTCTTCGGCTCCTCGCAGCTGTCGCAGTTCATGGACCAGACCAACCCGCTCTCCGAAGTGACGCACAAGCGTCGCCTGTCGGCGCTCGGGCCGGGCGGTCTGACCCGCGAACGCGCGGGCTTCGAGGTGCGCGACGTGCACCCGACCCACTATGGCCGGATGTGCCCGATTGAGACGCCAGAAGGCCCGAACATCGGCCTGATCAACTCGCTGGCGACCTTCGCGCGCGTCAACAAGTACGGCTTCATCGAGACGCCCTATCGCGTGGTGAAAGAGGGGCAGGTGACCGACGAGGTTCACTACATGTCCGCCACCGAGGAAATGCGCCACACCGTGGCCCAGGCGAACGCCAACCTCGACGAGACCGGCAAGTTCGTGAACGAGATGGTCAACACCCGCCAGTCGGGCGACTATACCCTCGCGCCGAGCGAGACGGTGGATCTCATCGACGTCTCGCCCAAGCAGCTGGTCTCGGTCGCGGCCTCGCTCATCCCGTTCCTGGAAAATGACGACGCCAACCGCGCGCTCATGGGCTCCAACATGCAACGTCAGGCCGTTCCGCTCCTGCGCGCCGAGGCGCCGCTGGTCGGGACCGGCATCGAAGAGGTCGTGGCACGCGATTCCGGGGCCGCCTACATGGCGCGCCGCGCGGGCATCATCGACCAGGTCGACGCCCAGCGGATCGTGATCCGGGCGACGGAAGATCTCGAGCCGGGCGATCCCGGGGTCGACATCTACCGCATGCGCAAGTTCCAGCGCTCCAACCAGAACACCTGCATCAACCAGCGCCCGCTGGTGAAGGTGGGTGACACGGTGCAGAAGGGCGAGGTCATCGCCGATGGTCCCTCGACCGACATCGGGGAACTGGCGCTCGGCAAGAACGTCGTCGTCGCCTTCATGCCCTGGAACGGCTACAACTACGAAGACTCGATCCTGATCTCCGAGCGCATCGCGCGGGATGACGTCTTCACCTCGATCCACATCGAGGAATTCGAAGTCGCCGCCCGTGATACCAAGCTCGGGCCGGAAGAGATCACCCGCGATATCCCCAACGTCGGCGAGGAAGCTCTGCGCAACCTCGACGAGGCCGGCATCGTCTACATCGGCGCCGATGTGGAGCCGGGCGATATCCTCGTGGGCAAGATCACACCGAAGGGCGAGAGCCCGATGACGCCGGAAGAAAAGCTCCTCCGCGCGATCTTCGGCGAAAAGGCCTCCGACGTGCGCGATACTTCGCTCCGCGTGAAGCCGGGCGACTACGGCACGGTTGTGGAGGTGCGCGTCTTCAACCGGCACGGTGTCGAAAAGGACGAACGTGCGCTGCAGATCGAGCGCGAGGAAGTGGCGCGTCTGGCCCGTGACCGGGACGACGAACTCGCCATTCTCGACCGCAACATCTACGCGCGTCTTCAAGGCATGATCCTCGGCAAGACCGCGGTGAAGGGGCCCAAGGGCATCAAGTCCGGCTCCGAGATCACCGAGGAGCTTCTGGGCACGCTCAGCCGCGGCCAGTGGTGGCAGCTTGCGCTTGAGGGCGAGGAAGACGCCAAGCACGTCGAGGCGCTCAACGAGCAATACGAGGCGCAGAAACGCGCGCTCGATGCCCGCTTCGAGGACAAGGTCGAGAAGGTCCGTCGCGGGGATGACCTGCCGCCGGGCGTGATGAAGATGGTCAAGGTCTTCGTCGCGGTGAAGCGTAAGCTGCAGCCGGGCGACAAGATGGCCGGCCGCCACGGCAACAAAGGTGTGGTTTCGCGGGTTGTCCCGATGGAAGACATGCCCTTCCTCGGTGACGGCACCCCGGTCGACATCTGCCTCAACCCGCTTGGTGTTCCGAGCCGGATGAACGTCGGTCAGATCCTCGAAACCCACATGGGCTGGGCCGCGCGCGGTCTCGGCATCCACGTGGACGACGCGCTCGGCGAGTACCGCCGGTCCGGTGATCTCACACCGGTGCGCGAGGCGCTGCGCCTGGCCTATGGCGACGAGGTTTACGAAGAAGGCATCGCCGGCATGGACGAGCGCATGCTTCTCGAAGCGGCGGGCAACGTGACCCGCGGCGTTCCGATCGCAACGCCTGTCTTCGACGGCGCCAAGGAAAGCGACGTGAACGATGCGCTGGTGCGCGCGGGCTTCGACACCTCGGGCCAGTCGGTGCTCTTCGACGGGCGCACGGGCGAGCAGTTCAGCCGCAAGGTGACGGTGGGTGTCAAATACCTGCTCAAGCTGCACCACCTGGTGGACGACAAGATCCACGCGCGTTCGACCGGTCCGTACTCGCTCGTCACCCAGCAACCGCTGGGCGGCAAGGCGCAGTTCGGTGGTCAGCGTTTCGGGGAGATGGAAGTCTGGGCTCTGGAAGCCTACGGCGCCGCCTACACCCTGCAGGAGATGCTGACGGTGAAATCGGACGACGTGGCTGGCCGGACCAAGGTCTACGAGAGCATCGTCAAGGGCGAAGACAACTTCGAGGCCGGTGTTCCGGAATCCTTCAACGTTCTCGTCAAGGAGGTCCGCGGTCTGGGCCTCAACATGGAACTCCTGGATACGGAGGAAGATGAGTAACTTTTGATCTTGGTTGGGGGGCTGCCCCGGGCCGGTGGGTCGAGTGTCGGCATCTGGTCGACACTCGGTCCGATCCTCAAGGCCCCCAAGAGCCGCCCAACCTCTTTCAATAATCTTCGGCCAAAGCGGTCATCCGCAGGGATCTTCATCCTCGCCGCCTCGGTCGATATCATCTTTTTCTGAATCCCCTCTGAAAGGGAAAGCTATGAACCAGGAACTGACAAACAACCCGTTCAACCCGCTCACGCCGCCGAAGGTGTTTGACGAGATCAAGGTCTCGCTCGCCTCGCCGGAGCGGATCCTGTCGTGGTCCTTCGGTGAGATCAAGAAGCCCGAAACCATCAACTACCGGACCTTCAAGCCCGAGCGCGATGGCCTGTTCTGTGCCCGTATCTTCGGGCCGATCAAGGACTATGAGTGCCTCTGCGGCAAGTACAAGCGCATGAAATATCGCGGCGTTGTCTGCGAGAAATGCGGTGTCGAGGTGACGCTTCAGAAGGTCCGCCGCGAGCGGATGGGCCACATCGAGCTGGCCTCGCCCGTGGCGCACATCTGGTTCCTCAAGTCGCTGCCCAGCCGGATCGGCCTCATGCTCGACATGACGCTGCGCGATCTGGAGCGGGTGCTCTACTTCGAGAACTACGTGGTGATCGAGCCGGGCCTGACGGACCTGACCTACGGGCAGATGCTCACCGAGGAAGAATACCTCGATGCGCAGGACGCCTATGGCATGGACGCCTTCACAGCCAACATCGGCGCCGAAGCGATCCGCGACATGCTGAGCCAGATCGACCTGGAGTCCGAGGCCGAGCAGCTGCGCGCCGATCTCGCCGAGGCGACCGGCGAGCTCAAGCCCAAGAAGATCATCAAGCGGCTCAAGGTCGTCGAGAGCTTCCTTGAATCCGGCAACCGCCCGGAATGGATGGTCATGACCGTGATTCCGGTCATCCCGCCGGAGCTGCGCCCGCTGGTGCCGCTCGACGGGGGCCGCTTCGCGACTTCGGATCTCAACGATCTCTACCGCCGGGTGATCAACCGGAACAACCGCCTCAAGCGCCTCATCGAGCTGCGCGCGCCCGATATCATCGTCCGCAACGAAAAGCGGATGCTGCAGGAATCGGTCGATGCGCTCTTCGATAACGGCCGCCGCGGCCGCGTGATCACCGGCGCCAACAAGCGCCCGCTGAAATCGCTCTCGGACATGCTCAAGGGCAAGCAGGGCCGCTTCCGCCAGAACCTTCTCGGCAAGCGGGTCGACTTCTCGGGCCGGTCGGTCATCGTGACCGGGCCGGAGCTCAAGCTGCACCAGTGCGGCTTGCCCAAGAAGATGGCGCTCGAGCTGTTCAAGCCGTTCATCTATTCGCGGCTGGAGGCCAAGGGCCTGTCGAGCACGGTGAAACAGGCCAAGAAGCTTGTCGAAAAAGAACGCCCCGAGGTCTGGGATATCCTCGACGAGGTGATCCGCGAGCATCCGGTTCTTCTGAACCGCGCGCCCACGCTTCACCGTCTGGGCATCCAGGCGTTCGAGCCCGTGTTGATCGAAGGCAAGGCGATCCAGCTGCACCCGCTTGTCTGCTCGGCCTTCAACGCCGACTTCGACGGGGACCAGATGGCCGTCCACGTGCCGCTTTCGCTGGAAGCCCAGCTTGAAGCACGCGTGCTGATGATGTCGACCAACAACGTTCTGTCGCCGGCCAACGGTGCGCCGATCATCGTCCCGTCGCAGGATATGATCCTCGGCCTCTACTATGTCTCGCTGCAACGCGACGGCATGAAGGGCGAGGGCATGGCGTTTTCCTCGATCGACGAAGTGCAGCACGCGCTCGACGCGGGCGAGGTGCACATGCACGCCAAGATCACCGCGCGGATCACCCAGATCGACGAGAACGGGCTGGAAATCGTCAAGCGCTACGAGACGACGCCGGGCCGTGTGCGCCTCGGCGCGCATCTGCCGCTCAACGCCAAGGCGCCGTTCGACCTCGTCAACCGCCTCCTGCGGAAGAAAGAGGTGCAACAGGTCATCGACACCGTCTACCGCTATTGCGGTCAGAAGGAGTCGGTCATCTTCTGTGACCAGATCATGTCGATGGGCTTCCGCGAAGCCTTCAAGGCCGGGATTTCCTTCGGCAAGGACGACATGGTCATCCCCGATCACAAGTGGGACATCGTCGACGATACCCGCGAGCAGGTGAAGGGCTTCGAGCAGCAGTACATGGACGGCCTGATCACCCAGGGCGAAAAGTACAACAAGGTCATCGACGCCTGGACCAAGTGTAACGACAAGGTCACCGACGCGATGATGGGCGCGATCTCCGCCACGCAGACCGACGAGGACGGCTCCGAGCGGGAACCGAACTCGGTCTACATGATGGCCCACTCCGGCGCGCGTGGCTCGGTCACCCAGATGAAACAGCTCGGCGGGATGCGCGGCCTGATGGCCAAGCCGAACGGCGACATCATCGAGACGCCGATCATCTCGAACTTCAAGGAAGGCCTGACGGTTCTGGAGTACTTCAACTCCACCCACGGCGCGCGGAAAGGTCTGTCGGATACGGCTCTGAAGACGGCAAACTCGGGCTACCTGACCCGCCGTCTCGTGGACGTGGCGCAGGACTGCATCGTTCGATTGAACGATTGCGGCACCGATCGGGCGATCACCGCGCAGGCGGCGGTCAACGACGGTGAGGTTGTCGCCTCCATCAGCGAGCGCATTCTGGGCCGCGTCGCGGCCGAGGACGTGCTGCGTCCGGGGACCGACGAGATCCTCGTCAGCGAAGGCGAGATGATCGACGAGCGCATGGCCGATGCCATCGAGGAGGCCTCGGTGCTGAGCATGCGCATCCGCTCGCCGCTGACCTGTGAGGCCGATGACGGCGTCTGCGCCCAGTGCTACGGGCGTGACCTTGCGCGCGGCACCAAGGTCAACACCGGCGAGGCGGTGGGCATCATCGCGGCGCAATCGATCGGCGAGCCGGGCACCCAGCTTACCATGCGGACCTTCCACATCGGCGGGGTCGCGCAGGGTGGTCAGCAGTCCTTCCAGGAGGCCAACCAGTCGGGCAAGGCGGAATTCCGCAGTGCCAACCTCATCTCCAACGAGGTCGGCGAACAGATCGTCATCGGCCGCAACATGCAGCTCGCGCTCATGGGTGATGACGGCGAGGAGCGGGCAAGCTTCAAGCTGGGCTACGGCACCAAGATATTCGTCAAGGAAGGCGAGACGGTCGAACGCGGGGCGAAACTCTTCGAGTGGGATCCCTACACGCTGCCGATCATCGCGGAAAAAGACGCGACGGTGCGCCATGTGGATCTCGTGAACGGCGTGGCCGTGCGCGAGGAGACCGACGACGCGACGGGCATGACCCAGAAGATCGTGACCGACTGGCGCTCCGTGCCCAAGGGCAACGAGCTCAAGCCGGAAATCATCCTTCTGGACTCCGACGGTGAGCCGGTCCGCAACGATCAGGGCAACCCGATCACCTACCCGATGTCCGTGGACGCGATCCTCTCCTGCGAGGATGGTCAACAGGTCAAGGCCGGTGACGTCGTGGCGCGGATCCCGCGCGAAGGCGCGAAGACCAAGGACATCACCGGTGGTCTGCCGCGTGTGGCCGAACTCTTCGAAGCGCGCCGTCCCAAGGATCACGCGATCATCGCCGAAATCGACGGCTATGTCCGGTTCGGGCGCGACTACAAGAACAAGCGCCGGATTGCGATCGAGCCTGCTGACGAGACGATGGAGCAGGTCGAGTACATGGTGCCCAAGGGCAAGCACATTCCGGTTCAGGAAGGTGACTTCGTCCAGAAGGGCGACTACATCATGGACGGCAACCCCGCGCCGCATGACATCCTTGCCATCATGGGTGTCGAGGCGCTGGCGAACTACATGATCGACGAGGTGCAGGACGTCTACCGGCTGCAGGGCGTGAAGATCAACGACAAGCACATCGAGGTGATCGTGCGCCAGATGCTCCAGAAGTGGGAGATCGCCGACAGTGGCGATACCACGCTTCTCAAGGGCGAGCATGTGGACAAGGCCGAGTTCGACGAGGCCAACGAGAAGGCCATCGCCCGCGGCAAGCGTCCGGCGCAAGGGGCCCCGATCCTTCTGGGGATCACCAAGGCCTCGCTGCAGACCCGGTCCTTCATCTCGGCGGCGTCCTTCCAGGAGACCACGCGCGTGCTCACCGAGGCCTCTGTCCAAGGCAAGCGCGACAAGCTCGTGGGCCTCAAGGAGAACGTCATCGTCGGCCGTCTGATCCCGGCCGGGACGGGTGGGGCGACCCAACGCGTCCGGCGCATCGCGCAGGACCGCGACAATGTCGTGATCGAAGCGCGCCGCGAGGAGGCCGAAGCCGCGGCAGCGCTCGCGGCGCCGGTGATGGATGACAGCTACGACGGCGGGGACGACAGCAATCTGGTCGATCTGCCCGAGAACGACTGACGCGTCATCGCTTTTGCCATGATCAAGGCCCCGCTCCCGCGGGGCCTTTTTCTATGGGTCGGGGTTTCGGGGCTGGGGTCCGGGCCGGATATTTCCAAGCGCCGCGCGCAGTTTTGCGGTATAGTCGGGCTATTGTGCTCAAAAAATTGGATGGCCTCATGTTGAAGACATTCTGCATTCTTGCCTGCGCCTTGGCCGCGAGCGGCTGCGTGAAACCGGCGGAGCGTGTGACCGCCAATTTCCAGTATTCCAACGCGGGCAACCTCGGGACCCAGAACGCCGGTCTCTTCGAGCCGGGCTCACTGTTTCTGTGGGACACCGAGACCAACGCGCTGAATTTCGTGGATGTGCTGGAATTGACGCCGGTTGGCGGCGCGCCCGTCCCGGCGGACATAAGCTCGTCCAACGTCGCGTCGATCGAACTCTCGGGCGTGCCGGTCGGTGCAAATGACGCGCTGATCGAAGCGTCGGTCGGGGCCATGTCGAGCTTCATCGCAAAATCGGCCGTGCGGGAAGATTACGGCCGGCTTGTTTCGGCGCTCGCGGGCTATGTGACGGAACTGGTCGAGGACGGGGCCGACCCGGACATCCTGTTGCGGACGCGCGATCCCGATGCGCGGCTGGTCCTGATCCGCTCGGCCGTCCGCGCGAAGGAATCCGAGCTGCGGATCGGGGGCGTCGATGCCTCCTCGCCCGACAGCGTTGTTTCGATCACCCTGGGCGACGGGCTGTCTCTCACTGTCCGGGCGGGCAGCAACACCAGCTGCGGCGTACCCGAAGGCTCGACCGCGCAGACATCACCGGCCTGCTTCTTCAATGTGTCCGTGTTCGATCCCGAATACGTGGAGGGCACCCCGAAATTGCAATTCCTTCAGGGCGGAACACCGCTCGACAGCCTCGCGGCGGCGTTCCGGGGGGTGCGGTGAGGCATCGGCCCGGGGCATAGCCGGGCTCAGGGCCGCTGCTCGTCTCTGACAGTCGGCGGTTTCACGGGGCTGCCCCCGGTGTGATGCTGTTGACAACCTTTCCGACTCCCCCTATAGCAGCCCCACCTCGGCGGAAGGCCATGCTTTCCGGTGCCGAAAATCAGAACTGAAGTGGTCAAGATCCGGGCTCGTTTGCCCCGATCCTCTGGAGACCCGCCGCGTCGTCCAACAGATACGGACGGATGCGGTTTTTGCGTTTTGCGGACGCGCAGATCGCGAGGAAATTGAAACCCGCACGTCGCGACGTGCCTACACATGTGTGCAAATACGGGGATAGACCGGAATGCCAACGATCCAGCAGCTGATCCGCAAACCGCGGCAGCCGAAAGTTAAACGCTCCAAGTCGATGCACCTGGAACAGTGCCCGCAGAAACGCGGCGTCTGCACCCGGGTTTACACGACCACGCCGAAGAAGCCGAACTCCGCCATGCGGAAGGTCGCCAAGGTGCGCCTGACCAACGGGTTCGAGGTGATTTCCTACATCCCCGGCGAAAGCCACAACCTTCAGGAACACTCCGTTGTCCTGATCCGTGGCGGCCGTGTGAAAGACCTTCCCGGTGTGCGTTACCACATCCTGCGCGGCGTGCTCGACACGCAGGGCGTCAAGGATCGTAAGCAGCGCCGTTCGAAATACGGCGCCAAGCGTCCGAAGTAAGAGGATACATAGATGTCTCGTCGTCACGCCGCAGAAAAACGCGAAGTGCTGCCCGACGCCAAGTATGGCGACCGGGTTCTGACCAAGTTCATGAACAACCTGATGATCGACGGCAAGAAGTCGGTCGCAGAGAAGATCGTCTACAACGCGCTCGACCGCGTTGAGACCAAGATCAAGCGCGCGCCCGTTGAGGTGTTCCACGAAGCGCTCGACAACATCAAACCCTCGGTCGAGGTTCGCTCTCGCCGTGTTGGTGGCGCCACCTACCAGGTGCCGGTCGAAGTGCGCCCCGAGCGCCGTGAGGCGCTGGCGATCCGCTGGCTCATCACTGCCTCGCGCGGCCGTAACGAGAACACCATGGAAGAACGTCTCGCCGGTGAGCTCATCGACGCCGTTCAATCCCGCGGTTCTGCCGTCAAGAAACGCGAAGACACCCACAAGATGGCCGACGCCAACAAAGCGTTCAGCCACTATCGCTGGTAATTCACCTCAGGCCTCAGGACCGAACCAATGGCACGCGAATATCCCCTCGACCGGTACCGTAACTTCGGGATCATGGCGCATATCGACGCAGGCAAGACCACCTGCTCCGAGCGCATCCTTTACTACACCGGCAAGTCCCACAACATCGGCGAGGTGCATGATGGCGCCGCGACCATGGACTGGATGGAGCAGGAGCAGGAACGCGGGATCACCATCACTTCCGCTGCGACGACCACTTTCTGGGAGCGCACCGAGGATGGCGAGACCGCAGACACGCCCAAGCACCGTCTGAACATCATCGACACCCCCGGCCACGTGGACTTCACCATCGAAGTCGAGCGCTCGCTCGCGGTTCTCGATGGGGCCGTTTGCGTGCTTGACGCCAACGCCGGCGTCGAGCCCCAGACCGAAACCGTCTGGCGCCAGGCTGACCGCTACAAGGTTCCGCGTATCGTGTTCGTCAACAAGATGGACAAGATCGGCGCGGACTTCTTCAACTGTGTCGAGATGGTCGAGGATCGCACCGGTGCGCGCGCCGTTCCCGTCGGTATTCCGATCGGCGCAGAGACCGAGCTCGAAGGTCTGATCGATCTCGTGACCATGGAAGAGTGGCTCTGGCAGGGTGAAGATCTGGGCGCGTCCTGGATCAAGGCTCCGATCCGCGACAGCCTCAAGGACATGGCCGAAGAATGGCGCGGCAAGATGATCGAGGCGGCCGTCGAGGAAGACGACGACGCGATGGAAGCCTATCTCGAAGGCGATGAGCCCGACGTTCCGACGCTGCGCGCTCTGCTCCGCAAGGGCACGCTTGCGCTGCACTTCGTCCCGGTTCTCGGGGGCTCGGCCTTCAAGAACAAAGGTGTCCAGCCGCTGCTCAACGCCGTGATCGACTACCTGCCGAGCCCGCTCGACGTGGTTGACTACATGGGCTTCGCACCGGGTGACGAGAACGAAGAACGCAACATCCCGCGCCGTGCGGACGATGAAATGGCGTTCTCCGGCCTCGCGTTCAAGATCATGAACGACCCCTTCGTCGGCTCGCTCACCTTTACCCGGATCTACTCGGGTACGCTCTCCAAGGGCGAAACCGTGTTGAACTCCACGAAGGGCAAGAAAGAGCGCATCGGCCGGATGATGATGATGCACTCCAACAACCGCGAAGAGATCGAAGAGGCATTTGCCGGCGACATCATCGCGCTTGCGGGTCTGAAGGACACCACCACCGGTGACACCCTGTCCGACACCAAGGAGCCGGTTGTCCTCGAGACGATGACCTTCCCCGATCCGGTGATCGAGATTGCGGTCGAGCCCAAGACGAAGAACGACCAGGAGAAAATGTCTCAGGGTCTGCAGCGTCTTGCGGCAGAAGACCCGTCCTTCCGCGTCGAGACCGACATCGAGTCCGGTCAGACCATCATGAAGGGCATGGGCGAGCTGCACCTCGACATCCTCGTTGACCGCCTCAAGCGCGAGTTCAAGGTGGAAGCCAACATCGGCGCGCCGCAGGTGGCCTACCGTGAGACCATCGGTCACGAGGTCGAGCACACCTACACCCACAAGAAACAGTCGGGTGGGTCCGGTCAGTACGCCGAGGTCAAGCTCATCATCTCGCCGACCGAGCCGGGCGAAGGCTATTCGTTCGAAAGCCGGATCGTTGGTGGTGCTGTTCCCAAGGAATACATCCCCGGCGTCGAGAAGGGCATCAAGTCCGTGATGGACAGCGGCCCGCTTGCCGGCTTCCCGGTCATCGACTTCAAGGTGGCCCTGGTCGACGGTAAGTTCCACGATGTGGACTCCAGCGTCCTCGCCTTCGAAATCGCAGCTCGTATGGGCATGCGCGAAGGTATGCGGAAGGCCGGTGCGAAACTGCTCGAGCCGATCATGAAGGTCGAAGTGATCACCCCGGAAGACTACACCGGCGGGATCATCGGCGACCTCACCTCCCGCCGTGGGCAGGTCACCGGCCAGGAACCGCGCGGCAATGCCGTTGCGATCGACGCTTTCGTGCCGCTGGCCAACATGTTCGGCTACATCAACACCCTGCGCTCCATGTCTTCGGGCCGCGCGCAGTTCTCGATGCAGTTCGACCATTACGATCCGGTCCCGCAGAACATCTCCGACGAGATTCAGGCGAAATACGCATAACCGGGTGGCGGGGATAACCCCGCCCTACCCAACCCCAGTAGGGTGGGCCCGCCCCACCATCCGACAAGACAGGAGGCCATCATGGCTAAGGAAAAGTTTGAACGTAACAAGCCGCACGTGAACATCGGCACGATTGGTCACGTTGACCACGGGAAGACGACGCTGACGGCGGCGATCACGAAGTACTTTGGTGACTTCCAGGCCTACGATCAGATCGATGGTGCGCCGGAAGAGAAAGCGCGGGGGATCACGATCTCGACGGCGCACGTGGAGTACGAGACGGAGAACCGTCACTACGCGCACGTTGATTGCCCCGGCCACGCCGACTACGTGAAGAACATGATCACCGGTGCGGCGCAGATGGACGGCGGCATTCTGGTGGTGAACGCGGCCGACGGCCCGATGCCCCAGACCCGCGAGCACATCCTGCTGGCGCGTCAGGTTGGCGTTCCGGCGCTGGTTGTCTTCATGAACAAGGTCGACCAGGTCGATGACGAGGAGCTTCTGGAGCTCGTCGAGATGGAGATCCGCGAGCTGCTGTCCTCCTACGACTTCCCCGGCGACGATATCCCAATCATCGCGGGCTCGGCGCTGGCGGCGATGGAAGGGCGTGACCCGGAGATCGGCGAAGAGAAGATCAAGGAGCTGATGGCGGCGGTTGACGACTACATCCCGACGCCCGAGCGCGCGGTTGACCAGCCGTTCCTGATGCCGATCGAGGACGTGTTCTCGATTTCCGGCCGCGGGACGGTTGTGACCGGCCGTGTCGAGCGCGGTGTTGTGAACGTCGGCGACGAGCTCGAGATCGTGGGCATCAAGGACACCAAGAAGACGACCTGCACGGGCGTCGAGATGTTCCGCAAGCTGCTCGACCGCGGTGAAGCGGGCGACAACATCGGCGCGCTGCTGCGCGGCATCGACCGTGAAGGCGTCGAGCGGGGCCAGGTGCTCTGCAAGCCCGGCTCGGTGAAGCCGCACACGAAGTTCGAGGCCGAGGCCTACATCCTGACCAAGGACGAAGGTGG
>NZ_FOYI01000019.1 GCF_900116005.1 Poseidonocella sedimentorum | reverse complement strand
GATCAAAACGGTCTTCTCTTCGACCTGTTCTGCGGCCAAACCAACCATCATTTGCGCGAAGATGCCCTTGTCGCTCCAGCGCTTCCAACGATTGTAGAGCGTCTTGTGAGGGCCATATTCCTTCGGAGCATCCCGCCAACGCAACCCATTGCGGTTGATGAAGATAATCCCGCTCAGAACACGACGATCATCGACGCGTGGCTTGCCGTGGGACTTCGGGAAGTAAGGCTCCAGGCGCGCCATCTGCGCGTCGCTCAACCAGAAAAGATCAGACATGTCACCGCTCTGTTTTCGGACGGTGAATCATGACGCCTCAATGAAATCAATGGGTCCTGACCCTAGAAGTGTCACTGAAACTTTCCATTCTTAAACCTTACGGTGTTCAATCCGAACTCGAAAATCCGAACGTACCGGCATCCGCTAGAGCCGATATGAATGGTATCTATACCCTTCCTACAAGTTTGACCCCTGAGGAGTTTCAGCAGCGCTTGAAGCTGCGGATGCTTCTTCGCGGAAACGCGAAACCGGGGAAACATGAAGCCGACGCCGACCATTTATTTGAGGCGGGAAAATATGGCGGGGGATACTTTCTAACCCACGACAAACGCATTCACAAACTAGTGGATCAGATCAAAAAGATCATACCCAGCATCTCTGTCGTTACCTTAAAAGAATTCGTTGAAATTGCGCTATTCTACGAAAATGCAAACTCCCCAAACCCATAGTGCATACTATAGTTTAAAACACCGCCTTCTATCAGTTGCTCGGGCGACCAGCCCGGGCCGCGCCCTCCCCTCCCCGCGGGAGGGCGCATGGCGATGTCGGAAACCACACAAAGCGCGTCCGATGCTTTCAAGATAAAGCACTGACCACGAGCCGATCAAGGCGCCCTCCCAGGTGAGGGCGCGGCCCTTATCGCAACCATCCAGCCCTCCCTGGCGCTCCGCGCGTTCACGGCTGAAAAGGTCCACTGGACCTTTTCCGAGACGCCGTTCACTCCCCGCGGGAGGGCGCATGGCGATGTCATAAACCGTACAAAACGAGTCCGATGCTTTTGAGCATAAACCGCTGACCACAAGTCCATCAAAGCGCCCTCCCAGGTGAGGGCGCGACCCTTATCACTCAGGTCCAACCGCCCCCTGCGCTCCGCGCGTTCGAACCTCGATCCGTCCACTGGACGGATCACCGCTGCGCGGATCGGCTCTCACACCTCGCGCCACTCCCCCGGGGCGAGGTCACCCAAGGTCCAGTCGGCGACTTGCGATCGGATGAGGCGGAGCGTGGGGCAGCCCACAGCGGCGGTCATGCGGCGCACCTGACGGTTGCGGCCCTCGGTGAGGGTCAGGCGGAGCCAGCGGTCGGGGATGGATTTGCGCACGCGAATCGGCGGGATTCGGGGCCATAGCCAGCTTGGTTCTTCGGCGAGTTCCGCCCCGGCCGGGCGGGTCCGGCCGTCCTTGAGCGTCACGCCATCGCGCAGCGCGGCAAGCGCCGCCGCATCGGGGGCGCCTTCGACCTGGGCGAAGTAGGTCTTGCCCTGCTTGGCCCGTGGGCTCGCGATGCGCGCCTGCAAGCGCCCGTCATCGGTGAGGACCAGCAGCCCTTCGCTGTCACGGTCGAGCCGACCCGCGGCATAGACACCGGGCGGCAGGCCGAATTCCGAGAGCGTCCGCGCCGTGCTGCCCTGCGTGCCGCGATCGGTGAATTGCGAGAGCACGTCATAGGGTTTGTTGAAGAGGATCACGCGGGCCATGGGGGCGGGAGTGGCGGGCGCTTCAGCGCGCGCTCTCGGCGGCCTCGCGGATGGACGCGATGTTACGGCCGTAGACTTCCGGCGCCTCGACCGACCCGCCCTTGAACACCGCCGAGCCCGCGACGAGCACATCTGCCCCGGCCGCCGCCACCTGCGGCGCGGTGGTCGGATCGACCCCGCCGTCGATCTCGATGTGAATTTCCCGGTCGCCGATCATCTCGCGCAGGGCGCGCACCTTGCCGGTCATGTCGAGGAACTTCTGGCCGCCGAAACCGGGGTTCACGGTCATGACGCAGACGAGGTCCGCTAGGTCCAGCAGATGGGCGACGGCCTCCGCCGGCGTGCCGGGATTGAGCGCGACACCGGCCTTCATCCCCGCGCCGCGAATGGCTTGCAAGGTGCGATGACTATGGGGGCCGGCCTCGACATGGGCGGTCAGGATATCGGCGCCCGCCTCGGCATAGGCTTCGATGTAGGGATCGACGGGCGCGATCATCAAGTGCACGTCCATCACCGTTTTGACATGGGGCCGGAAGGCCTTCACCGCGGGCGGGCCGAAGGTCAGGTTGGGCACGAAATGCCCGTCCATCACATCCACATGCACCCAATCCGCGCCCTGCCCCTCGATCGCGCGGATCTCGGCGCCGAAATTGGCGAAATCGGCGGAGAGGATCGACGGGGCGATCTTGATGGAACGGTCGAACGGCATGGGCGAGGCCTCCTGATCTGGCGCGTGGGCGTTCCCTACCCCAAATCCGGTGGCGGCTCAAACGGGGTTTTGCCGCCGTTCGATGTGCTGTGCCTGATGGGTCAGGCGTGCTGTGCGATATCGCGCATGGAGCGGCATTTCCAGCTCGCCACCCGCCAGCGCGGATGGGTCTCTGTCCAGCGCGCAAGTTCGGGTTGGGCCTGCATCAGGCAGGTCATGGGCGATATGTCGCTATAGAGAAGGCTGCGTTTTTCGCAGGTGTCGGGCGTGCTCCAGAGGCAGGCGACGAAAACCAGTTCGATCATGGGACTCTCGTGTCAACTCATACAAAGGTATTGGGTACGGTCTCATGATAACCGCGAATTTCCTAAGATTCTGCTGTCGCGCCCCGGGGCGATTGCGGGTGCGCGGGCGGGAGTGATCGATTTTTGGGCAGACTCGCCGCGCGCCGGGCATACGGGCGAGGGTGCGTCGCCAGAGCGTCAGGACGGGGCGGACGGGAGCGCTCGGGCCCGGCCGGCCGCATCGAGATGGATCGCGGTGGAGGGCTCGCCGGGAGTGATCTCGCCAAAGCCCCGCGCGTCGCGCAGGAGCGCGGCGGGGGCGGACGTCGCCATCGCCAGGGCCTCGTGCAGCGGCAGTCCGACCGGCCCGGTGAGGACGGCGCACGCGGTGGGCATGTCGGCGTCGGCGCCCGCGAGCGTGCCGTCTTCCAGCGTCAGCCGGCCACCTTGCCGGATCACCCGCCGGCCGTTCAGGGCAAACCCGTCGATTTCCGATCCCAGGGTGGCCATCGCATCGGTCACGACGAAGAGCCCGCCAGGCGGGGCCTTGGCGGCGATGGCTGTGCGGAGCGTGCCGGGGTGGACATGGTGGCCATCGGCGATGATCCCGGCGCGGACCTCTGGCGTATCGAGGGCGGCGCCGACCAGGCCGGGCGCGCGGCTGCCGAGCTGGCTCATGGCGTTGAAGAGGTGGGTCACGGCGCGCGCGCCGGCGGCGAAGGCCGCTTTGGCCGCCTCGTAGGTGCAATCTGTGTGGCCGAGCGAGACGATGACGCCCGCGCGGCTCAGCGTGCTGATTTGCGCGGGCGGGACGGTCTCCGGCGCGACGGTGACCAGCAGGTTGGGCAGGCGCTGCGCCGCGTCGCAGAGCAAGGCGAGGTCCTCCGAGCCCATCGGGCGGATCAGCGCAGCGTCATGCGCGCCCTTGCGTGCGGCGGCGAGGTGCGGGCCTTCGAGGTGGAGCCCGAGGATGTCGGGCTGGCCTTGGGCGATCGCGCGCGTGACGGCATCGATGGCGGCGCGGGTTTTTTCGGGCCTGTCGGTGATCAGCGTCGGCAGGAGGGCGCGCGTGCCCGTGGCGGCATGGGCGCGGGCGATCCGCGCGATGCCTTCGGGCGTGGTGACATCGTTGAAGAGGATGCCGCCGCCGCCGTTGACTTGAAGGTCCACGAAGCCGGGCAAGATGGTGCCGCCGTCAAGCCGCGTGATCTCCGCCCCGACCGGCGTCTCGCCAGGGGCGAGCAGGGCAGAGACGATCCCGTCCTCGATCAACAGCCCGTGGCCGCAGTGCAGCGCGTGGCCGTCGAAGACATCCGCGCCGAGGAAGATCCGGGCCGTCATGGCGCGCCGTCCTGCCCGGCCAAGAGCAGGGCCCCGTCGAGTGCGGTGCCCGCCGGAGCGCGGAGGCGCGCGGCGAGGGGCGGCGAGAGGTAGGGGGCGTAGCTTGGGCCGAGCCCGCCGGAGAGGCAAAGCGGAGCGTTCCCGGCAAGGTCCAGCGCGGCGAGCGCGCGGGTCAGGTAGGACGCACCGCGGGCCATGATCGCGCGGCCGGTGTCGTCCCCCGCCGCCGCGGCCTCGGTCAATTTCCGGGCCAGGCGCGCGTAGTCTTGTGGGCCCGCCTGACCGGCGAAGGCGACGATGCGGTCCGGCGCGCCGCCGAAGTCGATCAGCACCGCGCGGGTCAGATCGGTGAAAGCAGCAAGGCCGTCATGGGCGAGAAGCGTCTCTTCGAGCAGCGCCCGGCCGAGCCAGGCGCCGGAGCCCTGATCGGAGAGCTGAAACCCCCAGCCGCCGATGGTGCGGAGCGCGGCGCCGCGCCGGGAGATCAGGAAACTGCCCGTGCCGACGCAGATCAGCGCGCCATCCTGCCCGCCAAGCGCGCCCGCAAGCGCGGTGGGCCGGTCGTCGGTCACGGTCCAGCGGGCGGGGGGCAAGGCGGCGCGGACCCGGTCCGCATCGGAGCGGGTCACGACCCCGGCGAGACCGGCATGGGCGCGGCAGGCGGCCAGGGCGCTCTCGTCGAGCCCGGCCGCCGAGAGCGCCTCATGGATCGCCGCGCGGAGATTGGCGAGGGCGCCGTCGAAATCGGAGGTGACATTCGCGGGGCCTCTCTCGGCCCGGGCAAGCACCGTGCCATCGGCGCGCGCGAGAGCGACCCGGCAGCCGGAGCCGCCGCCATCCACCCCGAGGAACAAGACTGGGAGCCCGCGCGTCATGGCGCTACCGATAGCAGACGGGATGCGAAAGGGAAGCCATTTGGGCCCGGTGCGCGCGCCTGCCCCATGGGAAGCCTGCCCGGGCGCGCGGCGTAAAAGATGGACATTCCCCGGCGCGAGCATGTAGTGCGGTGCTGTTGCCGAAAAGGCGCAGCAAACGGGCAGAGTTGTGAACGAAAAGACCCCGCATATGACCCCGATCCCGACCCAATGGGTGGGCCCCATCGCCTTCACCGGGGAGCTCGTCGAGGGCGAGGTGAGCGCGCCGCTGGCGACCTACGAGACGCCGCTCTGGCCCTCCACCGCGCGGGGGGCAGGGGTGTCGCGCCATGCGGGCGGCATCCGGGTCACGCTGGTCGATGAGCGGATGACGCGGTCGATCCTGCTGCGGGCCCGCGACGGCGCCGCCGCGACCGCCGCCTGGCGCCGGATCGAGGCGCGCAAGGACGAGATCGCCGCCATCGTGCAGGGGACAAGCCGCTTCGCGCGCCTTTTGGAGCTCAACCGCCAGATCGTCGGCAACCTGCTCTACATCCGCCTCGAGTGCGCCACGGGCGACGCCTCGGGCCACAACATGGTGACCAAGGCGGCCGAAGCGGTCCAGAGCTGGGTCCTCGGCGAATACCCCGAGCTTGCCTATGCCTCGATCTCCGGCAACTTCTGCACGGACAAGAAGGTCTCGGCGGTCAACGGCCTGCTGGGTCGGGGCAAATACGTCATCGCCGAGATGGAGATCCCCGGCAAGCTGCTGCGGCGGATGCTGCGGACGACGCCGGAAAAGATGCTCGCGCTCAACATCGAAAAGAACCTGATCGGCGGGAGCGTCGCCGGATCGCTGCGCAGCGCCAACGCGCATTTCGCCAACATGCTGCTGGCCTTTTACCTCGCCACCGGGCAGGACGCGGCCAATATCATCGAGGGCTCGCAAGGCATGGTGCATGTGGAGCCGCGGGGCGAGGATCTCTATTTTTCCTGCACTCTGCCCAATCTCATCGTCGGGACTGTCGGCTCCGGAAAGGGCAACCCGCAGGTGGAGGCGCATCTTGACGCGCTCGGCTGCCGCGAGCCGCGCGACGAGGGCGCCAACGCGCGCCGGCTTGCGGGGATCTGCGCGGGGGTGGTGCTTTGCGGGGAGCTGTCGCTGATGGCGGCCCAGACCAACCCCGGCGAGCTGATGCGCGCGCATCTGCAACTGGAACGCGGTTGATGAGCCGCGCGCCGGATCGCAGCACCGCCGGGCGCAAGCGCGACCACATCCGCGCGCTCGGGCAAGACGCTGGGATCGAGCGCGGCGGCACGGGATTCGACACCATCCGCCTGACCCATCGCGCCCTGCCAGAGCTTGATCTGGACAAGATCGACACGCGCACCACATTCCTCGGCAAGGAGCTCAGCTTTCCGCTGATCATATCGTCCATGACCGGCGGAGAGGACGCAGCAATTGCCCGCATCAACCGCAATCTGGCCCAGGCCGCAGAGGCCACCGGCGTCGCCATGGCCGTCGGATCGCAGCGGGTGATGTTCGACCGGCCCGCCGCGCGCGCGAGCTTTGCGATCCGCGAGTTTGCGCCGCATGTCCCGCTGGTGGCCAATATCGGCGCGGTGCAGCTCAACGCGGGGCTCGGCGCGGCCGAATGCCGGGCGGCGATCGACGTGCTTGAGGCCGACGGGCTCTACCTCCATCTCAACCCGCTGCAGGAAGCGGTCCAGCCCGAGGGCGACCGGGATTTTTCCGGCCTGATCGGCGCCGTCGCCGCGCTCGCCCCGCAGCTTCCCGTGCCGGTCCTTTTCAAGGAGGTGGGCGCGGGGCTCTCAGGCGCGGATATTCGCGCGGGGCTTGAGGCGGGGATCCGGCATTTCGACGTCGCCGGGCGCGGCGGGACATCCTGGAGCCGGATCGAATATCACCGCCGCGCGGAGGAAGACGACGATCTCGGCCTCGTCTTTCAGGACTGGGGCCTGACCACGGTCGAGGCGCTGGAGGAGGCGCGCGCCGCCCTCGGGCCGGACCGCGCCGAAACGACCCTCATCGCCAGCGGCGGGATCCGCAACGGTATCGACATGGTCAAAGCCCTCGTTCTGGGCGCGGACCTGTGCGGCATAGCGGCCCCCCTGCTTGCGGAGGCCCAAGAATCCTGCGATTGCGTTATCCGCAAAATCCAACGGATCCGGCGCGAATTCCAGACCGCCATGTTCCTGCTGGGCTGCGCGGACTGCACGGCGCTGCGCGGAAACGCGGCGTTGGTGAGGCAAGACTAGGAGAGGCACGAGTGATCAAGACAGGCATCGACGCGATGAGCTTTTACGTGCCGCATCGCTACATCGGGCTTGAAAGCCTCGCCGAACGTCACGGCATCGATCCGGAGAAGTTCTCCAAGGGGATCGGCCAGGAGAAGATCGCCCTGCCCGGCCATGACGAGGATATCGTCACCATGGCCGCCGAGGCCGCCAAGCCGCTGATCGACAAATACGGCGCCGACGGCATCGACACCGTGCTCTTTGCCACGGAGACCGGCATCGACCAGTCCAAATCCGCCGGCATCTATGTCCACCGGCTGCTCGGCCTGCCCGCAAACTGCCGCAACGTGGAGCTGAAGCAGGCCTGCTACTCGGCGACCCCGGCGATCCAGCTCGCCTGCGGCTATGTGGCGCGCAAGCCCGACCGGCGGGTCCTCGTGATCGCCTCCGATGTCGCGCGCTATGAGCTCGACAGCTCCGGCGAGCCGACCCAAGGGGCCGCGGCCGTGGCGATGCTGATCAGCGCCGATCCGCGGCTCGTGGAGATCGACCCGGTCTCGGGCTGCTTCACCGAGGACATCATGGATTTCTGGCGCCCCAACTACCGGCGCACCCCGCTGGTCGACGGGAAGTATTCCGCCCTGCGCTATCTCAACGCGCTGATCGAGGCCTGGCGCGACTATCAGGCCAACGGCGGGCTCGACTATTCCGAAATCGCGCGCTTCTGCTACCACCTGCCGTTTTCACGCATGGGCGAGAAGGCGCACCGGCATCTGGCCAAGGCCGCCAAGACGCAGGTCAACATGGATCAGGCCCTGCCCGGCATGATCTACAACCGCCAGATCGGCAACAGCTATGCGGCCTCGATGTATCTCGCGCTGATCTCGACGCTGGACAATTCCGACATGGATCTCGGCGGCAAGGCCATGGGCCTGTTCAGCTACGGCTCGGGCGCGGTGGCGGAATTCTTCGCCGGGCGCGTGGTCCCGGGCTACCGCGATCACCTCTTCACCGAGCGCCACCGGGCCCTGATCGACGAGCGCGAGCAGGTCGATTACGAGGGCTACCTCAAGCTCTGGCAGGCGGTCGATCCGGGCGACGGATCCGAGCGGATCCTCCCCGACGAGGCCCGTGGCCGCTACAGACTGGCGAGCATCAATGAGCACCAGCGCCACTACATCGACAGCGCCGCCTGAGCCCGCCCGCGCGCACGCGCCGGGCAAGCTGATCCTCTCGGGCGAGCACTCGGTGCTCTACGGCGCGCCGGCGCTGGCCGTGGCCATCGCGCAATATACCGAGGTTTGGTTCAAGCCGATGGATCTGGCCGAAGGGCTGCGCACCGCGTTTGACGATCTGTCCTCCGGCGCCTTCTATCCCTTCCGGTTGCTGACGAAATTCAAGGGCAGTCTGGACCGCCGCTTCGAGCAGTTCCGGCGCGGCGAGCTCGATGTGCAGAACATCCTGACCCACCCCGACGATCTGGCCGTCTACGCGCTCGCCTCCCTCCTGCAGGAGGGGCCGACGCCGGGGCTCGGCGCGGTTCACCATCTGCCCCATCCGGGACAGCTCGGGAGCCATTCCGCCCTTCCGCGCGGGGCGGGCTTTGGCTCCTCGGCGGCGGCGATCGCGGCGGTGACCGTCCTCTTCGAGACCCTGCTGGATCGGCCCAAGACCGCGCCGGAGCGCGTCGCGCGGGTGCGCTTTTGCGAGCGTCTCCAACACGGGCAGGCCGGCCCGATCGATGCGGCGACCGTGGTCCACGGCGGTCTGGTGCGCGCGCAGGACGGCGCGGTCTCCCCCGCCGAGATCGCCGAGGGCCATTCGCTCCTGCGGGGCGACGGCTGGTACTGGGTGCTGCACGGCCTCCCCGCCTCGACGACCGGCGATTGCGTCTCGCATGTCCGGCGGCACCACGGCTCCGACGCGCCGCTCTGGGCCGACTTCGCCGCCTGCACCGCCGCCTTTGCCGATGCGCTGGCCGAGGGCCGCGCGCCGCTCGGTGAGATCACCGCCAACCAGCGCCTGCTGGAGCGGATCGGCGTTGTTCCCGAGGGCACGTCCCGCTTCATCGGGGCCGTCGAAGCGGCTGGCGGCGCGGCCAAACTTTGCGGCGCGGGGTCCGTCGCGGGCCCGCACGGCGGCGCGGTGCTCGTCCGGCTCGGCGATCCCGAGGCGATGCGCGCACTCATGGCCCGCCAACCCGAGCTGCGCTGGTCCCCTCTCCGCGTTGCCCCGACTGGCGCCGCGCCGGGGCCCGCGCCTCGCGAGGCAGAGGCATGATCCGCGCCTCCGCCCCCGGCTCGATCATGATCACCGGCGAGCACGCGGTGGTCTATGGCCATTCGGCCATCGTCGCCGCCATAGATCAACGCATCACGGTCGAGCTTTTGCCGCAACCCGGCCCCGAGATCGACATCGCCTCCGACATCGCCCCGCCGCTCTTCGCGCGCCTCGACGCGCTCCCCCATGGCGGGCCCTACCGTTTCGTCCTCGCCGCCATCGCCGGGTTTGCGGCTGACCTGCCCGGCGGCGTCTCCCTGCGAATCCGCTCCGAGATCGACCCGACGCTCGGCCTCGGCTCCTCCGCCGCCGTCACCATCGCCACCCTCGGCGCGCTCGCCCGCTACGCAGACCACACGCCGGACGATCTGCACACCCGCGCGCTCGGGATCATCCGCGCCCTGCAGGGACGCGGCAGTGGCGCCGACCTTGCCTCAAGCCTCACCGGCGGGATGATCAGCTACCGCGCGCCGGAGGCCGGGGGGCCCGCCGCCAAGATCACCGCCCTCCCCGCGCCGCCGCCGCTCTCGCTGCGCTACGCCGGCTACAAGACACCGACCGCCGATGTGCTGGCCCTCGTGGCCGCCCGGATGGAGGCGGAACCAGAGAGATATCGCGCCCTCTACGCGCAAATGGGCGCGGCGGCCGAGACCGCCATCGCCGCCGCCACCGCACAGGATTGGCCCGCCCTTGCCGCCTCGCTCCAGCGCTACCAAACCTACATGGAGGCGCTCGGCGTTTGCGACGAAACGCTCGGCGCACTCATCCGGGGCGCCATCGCACACCCGGGCACCATCGCGGCGAAAATCTCCGGCTCAGGCCTCGGGGACTGTGTGGTCGCGCTCGGGCAAACGCCGCCGGGGTTTGCCCCCGCACCGCTCGCAAAGGAGGGCCTTCGTGTCGATTGATTGCGCCGCCCGCAACCGCATCGCCGCGGCGATGCAGACCGCCACCGCCCCCCGCCGCGCCTCGGCCTATGCGCCGAGCAACATTGCGCTGTCCAAATATTGGGGCAAGCGCGATCAGGCGCGCAACCTGCCGCTCAACAGCTCGCTGTCGATTTCGCTCGCCGAATGGGGCAGCCACACCGAGATCGTGCCCGCAGAGGATGGCGCGGATCGCGTCTGGCTCAACGGCGCGGCGCTCGACGCCGAGACGCCCTTCGCCGCCAAAGCCCTGCGCTTTGCCGACCTTTTCCGCGCGGGCCGGGACGCGCCGCTGCACATCCGCACGCGCAACACGATCCCGACCGCTGCCGGCCTTGCGTCCTCGGCCTCTGGCTTCGCCGCGCTGACCCGCGCGCTCGTCAGCGCTTTCGGGCTGGAGCTCAGCGAGCGTGACATGAGCCTCATCGCCCGGCTCGGCAGCGGCAGCGCCGCGCGCTCGCTCTGGCACGGCTTCGTCCGCTGGGATCGGGGC
The DNA here is from genome assembly GCF_900116005.1 of Poseidonocella sedimentorum. Classification (GTDB taxonomy): domain Bacteria; phylum Pseudomonadota; class Alphaproteobacteria; order Rhodobacterales; family Rhodobacteraceae; genus Poseidonocella; species Poseidonocella sedimentorum. Next base: position 32,427 of record NZ_FOYI01000019.1, on the reverse strand, counting down.
ACGGCGCCCGACGGGGGCGACAGCCTTGCCGCGCCGCTCGATGTCCACTGGCCCGCCTTCCGCATCGCCATCGTTGCCGTCGACACTGGGCCGAAATCCATGACCTCCCGCGACGGGATGAACCACACGGTCGCGACAAGCCCGCTCTTTGCCACCTGGCCCCAGACGGCCGAGGCCGATTGCGCCGCGATCGAAACCGCCGTGCGGGCGCAGGATCTGCCAAAGCTCGGGGCGCTGGCCGAGGCCAATGCGCTGGCGATGCACGCCACGATGCTCGCCGCCCGCCCGGCGCTGAGCTATCTCAAGCCGGAAAGCTGGGCCGTGCTGGAGCGGCTCTGGCGTGCGCGGGCGGAAGGGTTACAGGCCTTTGCAACGATGGACGCCGGCGCGAATGTGAAGCTGATCTTTGAGCAGACGGACAGCGCGGATGTGCTGGCGGCGTTCCCGCAAGCCGAGATCATCGCGCCCTTTTCCGTGCAGAACTGAGCCGGGCCAGCGACGGCCCGTGGGGTGTCGCTCCTTCGGCTGAACGTGTTGCTTTATCGTGCCAAATACATCCAAAATTCGAGGTTTGCGCTGGCGGTGACAAAGCGACAGCCCGCCGGACGGGCCGTCGCTGGCCCGGCGCCTTCGGCGTGTTCCGGGCTGGGACTAGTTCGAGAGTCGGTCTACTGCCCAACTCGCAGCGTCGGCCACTGTCTCGCACGGATCGCCCCGTAGCCGGTCCGCCGCCGGGCGCAACCCTGCCTCCCCCGAGTTCCCGATCGCATAAAGCACGTTGCGCACAAACCGGTCCCGCCCGATCCGCTTGATCGGCGAGCCGGAGAACAGCGCGCGGAACCCGGCATCGTCCAGCGCCGCAAGCTCGGCCAGCCGTGGGGCCATCAGATCCGCGCGGGCGCGGTATTTCACCTCGCGCGCCTCCTGCGCGAACTTGTTCCACGGACAGACCGCGAGACAGTCATCGCAGCCGTAGATGCGATTGCCGAGCAGGGGCCGGAGCTCTTCGGCCACGGGGCCCTTGTGCTCGATGGTGAGGTAGGAAATGCAGCGGCGCGCGTCGAGCTGATAGGGGGCGGGGAAAGCGTCGGTCGGGCAGATGTCGAGGCACCGGCGGCAGGAGCCGCAGTGATCGACCTCCGCCGCATCGGGCGCCAGCTCCAGCGTGGTGAACACCGAGCCGATGAAGAACCAGCTGCCCATATCGCGCGAGACGAGGTTGGTGTGCTTGCCTTGCCAGCCGAGCCCGGCCGCGGCCCCGAGCGCCTTTTCCGGCACCGGGGCGGTATCGACAAAGACCTTCACCTCGCCCCCCGCCTCGGCGATGAGCCAGCGCGCCAGCCGCTTGAGCCGCTTCTTGACCACATCGTGGTAATCGCGGTTCTGGGCATAGACCGAAATCGCCGCGCGGTCCGGGTGCGAGAGCACCTCCAGCGGATCGTGCTCGGGCGTGTAGCTTTCCCCGAGCATGATCACCGTGCGCGCCTCGGGCCAGAGGACCTGCGGCGCCCCGCGCCAATGGCTGCGCTCGGCGAGCCATGACATCTGGCCGTGATACCCCTTGTCAAGAAAGGCGCGGAGGCGTTCGGGCACTTCCGGCACCGCATCGGGGCGCGTCAGGCGGCAGAGCTCGAAGCCCATCTCGCCCGCCGCCTCGATCAGCCGTACCTTCAGATCATCCATGGCGCATTCTGGCACAGGGACGCCCCCGCGCGCCTCAGAAATCGAGATCGGCGTAATGGGCGGGCTGGGGGAACCCCGGCACCTGATCGGCGAGGATGCGGCGGAAGGCCGGGCGCGACTTGATCTTGGCGTACCAGTCCTTGACCGCGTCCGAGCGGTTCCAGTCCACGTCCGAAATATAATCCAGCGCCGACAGATGCGCGGCGGCCGCGAAATCCGCGAGCGTCATGTTGTCCCCGGCGAGCCAGCGGCGGCGCTCCAGGAGCCAGGCCATGTAGTCGAGGTGATACTTGATCGCGCGCGCCCCGGCCTTGACGTTGCCGGAATCCGGAAAGCCCTGTTTCATGAGCTTCTTGTTCACCCGCTCGTAGAGCAGCTTGGACGTGACCTCGTTGTGAAACTTGTCGTCGAACCAGCTCACCAGCCGCCGAACCTCGTAGCGCGACTCGGCGTCCTCGGGCATGAGCGGCGGCGAGGGATGGGTCTCTTCGAGATACTCGCAAATCGGGGTGCTCTCGGCCATGAACCGGCCGTTGATCCGCAAGACGGGCACCTTGCCCGCCGGGTTGCGGCGCAGGAAATCGCCATCGGCCTCCCAATAGCGGACCTCGGCGAGCTCCACCTCGATGCGCTTCTCGGCAAGGCAGAGCCGCACCTTCCGGCAGAAGGGCGACAGCGGGACGTGGTACAGGCGCGGGGTGTCACTGGATGTGTCGGTCATGTCTCGTCATTCCTGCCCGAGGCTCGGGCGGGTTTCAACTCCCTGCGGTGAAACAGTCGGCGCGCCCGTCGCCGCGGATGGTTTCCGCGCCATCGGCGATCGCGGCGGCGCGGCGGCGGACAAAGGCGCTCGGCTCGGCGGCGGAGCGGCTCTTGGGGGCGGGCAGAACGGCGGCGAGGCGGGCGGCCTGCATCGGACTGAGCTGGGCGGCAGAGGTCTTGAAATAGGCGCGTGCGGCGGCCTCGACACCGAAGACGCCCTCGTCGAATTCGGCGAGGTTGAGATAGACCTCAAGGATTCGCTGCTTGGACCAGGCGATCTCGACCAACGGCGTGAGCAGCGCCTCGAGCGCCTTGCGCAGCCAGCTCCGCCCCTGCCAGAGATAGGCGTTCTTGACGGTCTGCTGGCTGATGGTGCTTGCGCCCCGGCTCTCGCCGGCTTCGATCACCGCGCGGATCGCCTCCATGTCAAACCCCCAGTGCAGGCAGAAATTGGCATCCTCCGCCGCGACGGCCGCGCGGGCCATCACCGGGGCGATCTCCTCCATCCCGACCCAGCGGTGCGACACGCCTCCGAGGCGGCGGCTTTCGCTGGCCATGTAGATCGAGCCGGGCGGGTTGACGATGGTGAAGAGCAGCACGGCCGCGGCCACCAGCGCGGCACAGGCCAGCGCGCAGCGTAGCACCCAGCGGCGAATGCGGGCGCGCAGCGGGCGGCGGGGCGCCTCCGCCGCGGCCTTGCGCTTGCGGGCCGGGGGTTTCGCCCGCGCAGCCTTGGTGGTTTTGGAGGGCCCGGTCATGCGCCAGATATGCCCGCAGACCTCCGGGCCCGCAAGCTCCGGCGGGCCGGGGGATCAAAGAATGAGCGCGCGCGCGTCCTTGCCGCAGGCCAGCGGGCGGGCGGGCGCCGTGCCGGTGCGGGGCATGTCCGGAAAGAGCGCCCTGAGCTCGGCGTCCAGCGCCGCATCGCCCTCGCGCACCATCGCCCCGGGGTTGAAGCTCTCGCTCACCGCGCCGTCGCTCCGCAAGAGCACAGGCCGCGCGCACATCACGTGAACGTAGTGCACTTCGCGCTCCCGGGCGCGGGTGACGGTCTTGCCATTGACCAGATGGACCGCCGTGGCGAGCACCTCGGGCAGACCGAAATAGATCTCGGCGCGCCAGCCGCGCAGCAAGACGCGATGCTGGGGCGAGACCGCGAGCGGGCGGGTATTGCCGAGCGTGCCGGGGGCAAAGACCACCGCGGCGAACTTGCCATCCCCCGGTGCGATGGTCGCGCCGGTCCAGACGATGGGTTCGCTCTGGCCGCCATCGGTGAGCACGGTATCGCCGACGCGCAGGGTCTCGACCGGCACCGGCCCGCGCGCGGTGTCGATCAGCGTCCCCGCGGTGAAGCAGGTCGGGCCGAATCGCGGCAAGGAGATATTCGTCTGCGACGAGACGGCGGTGGTGGAGATGAGCGTGCCGGTCGCGAGGGTCTGGCCATCCATCGGCGTGAAGAAGCGCCGCCCGTCGTCGAGATAGAAGGTCACCCCGGTGTATGTCACCTGGGTGCCGTTCGAGAGCTCAACCGTGACGGTATCGCCATCCCAGATGCGGTTGATGTCGGACCCGTCTATCAGGTCTTCACCGTAGCGGCTCAGAGTGCCGCTGTTGTCCGCGTCATCCGCTTCGAGAAACGCGACGTTCAGCGTCGTCCCCGCAGGCGGGGGCGAGAAAGGATCCATCTCGTAGAACTGGTCGAAAAACGTCGCCATGGGCAGGTCACACCGGTTAACAAACTGCGTTCGCGTCTAGCATAGCGCGATCAGCGCAAAAAGCAGCAGTTTTGCCTAGGCCGTGAGGTGGAGCGGAGTTTCGCTCTGGTCGCGGCCGCCCCCCGCGCTTACGGGACGGGGCTGCACCGGGCCGGCCTCGCCGTTGTGGCGGCCGGCCCGGTGCGCTGGATCATTCCGCGGGAATCGCGGTTTGCGTCTCGGACAGCGGCGCGGGCAGCTTGTCGAGCATCTCCTTGGGGCAAACCTGCACGAACCGGGGCAACTCTTCGTCCCAGTGCTGCCAGATCTCCTGCGCCAGCCGCGAGCCCGTCTCCTCGATATGGCGCTCGATGAGCTCCTCGAGCTCGGATTGCCAGTGATCGACCGTGACCGGGCAAGTCACCAGCGTTTCCATGTTGAGCAGCGTCGTGACCTCGGCGTTGGGATCATAGAGATAGGCCATGCCGCCCGTCATGCCCGCGCCGAAGTTGGCCCCGATCCGGCCGAGGATCACCGCGACGCCGCCGGTCATGTATTCGCAACCGTTGGAGCCACAGCCCTCGATCACCACCTTGGCGCCGGAGTTGCGCACCGCGAAGCGCTCGCCCGCGCGGCCCGCGGCAAAGAGATAGCCGTCGGTCGCGCCGTAAAGCACCGTGTTGCCGATGATCGTGTTCTCGGCGGCCACCAGCGGCGAGGCCATCGGCGGGCGCACGACGATCGTCCCCCCCGAGAGCCCCTTGCCGACATAGTCGTTGGCATCGCCGGAGACTTCGAGCTTGAGCCCGGGGGCCGCAAAGGCGCCGAGAGACTGGCCGGCGGAGCCGTTGAGCTTGACCGTCAGGTGGTTGGGCTGGAGCGCGTTGCGCATCCCGAACCGCTGCACGATATGGCTCGAGGTCCGCGTGCCGACCGTGCGGTGCGTGTTCTGCACCGAGTAGGAGAGCTGCATCTTCTCGCCCTCTTCGAGGAACCGCGCGGCGTCGCGGACAATCTCGGCGTCGAGCGTGTCGGGCACGGGATTGCGGGGCTTGTCGCGGTTGTAGACGATGTTTTTCGCCCCATCCACGGTGATCAGCATCGGGTTGAGGTCGAGATCGTCGAGATGCGCGGCGCCCCGGCTCACCTGGCTCAGCAGGTCCGCCCGGCCGATCACCTCATCGAGCGACCGCGCCCCGATCGAGGCCAGCACCTCGCGCACTTCCTGCGCGTAGAAGGTGATGAGGTTCACGACCTTGTCGGCATTGCCGGTAAACTTCGCACGGAGCGATTCGTCCTGCGTGCAGACGCCAACCGGGCAGGTGTTGGACTGGCACTGGCGCACCATGATGCAGCCCATCGCGATGAGCGCGGCGGTGCCGATGCCGTATTCCTCGGCGCCCATCATCGCCGCCATAACGATGTCGCGCCCGGTGCGCAGCCCGCCATCCGTCCGGAGTGTGATCCGGTCGCGCAGCTTGTTCATCGCCAGCACCTGATGCGCCTCGGTGAGGCCCATCTCCCAGGGCAGGCCCGCGAACTTGATCGAGGTCGCCGGGCTCGCGCCGGTGCCGCCGTTGTGGCCCGAGATGAGGATCACGTCGGCCTTGGCCTTGGCCACACCCGCCGCAATGGTGCCCACGCCCGAGGACGCCACCAGCTTGACGCAGACCTTCACCCGCGGGTTGATCTGCTTGAGGTCATAGATGAGCTGCGCCAGATCCTCAATCGAGTAGATGTCGTGATGCGGCGGGGGCGAGATCAGCGTCACGCCCTTGGTCGAATGCCGCAGCCGCGCGATGAGATCGGTGACCTTCATGCCCGGAAGCTGGCCGCCCTCGCCGGGCTTGGCGCCCTGGGCGACCTTGATCTCCAGCTCGTCGCACTGGTTGAGGTATTCCGCCGTGACGCCGAAGCGCCCCGACGCGACCTGCTTGATCTTGGCCGAGGGGTTGTCGCCGTTGGGCTCGGGCACGAAATGCGCCGGATCCTCGCCGCCCTCGCCGGAATCGGAGCGCGCGCCGATACGGTTCATCGCGACGTTCAGCGTTTTGTGCGCCTCCGGGCTCAGCGCCCCGAGCGACATGCCCGGCGTCACGAACCGCTTGCGGATCGCGGTGACGCTCTCGACCTCTTCGATCGGGACGGGTTTGCCAAGCGGCTTGACGTCCAGCAGGTCGCGCAGGTGGATCGGCGGGTTGGCCCGCATCCGCGCGGAATACTGCTTCCAGAGCTCGTAGCTCGCCTTGTTGCAGGCCATCTGCAGCATGTGCATCGACTGCGCGCCCCAGGCGTGGGTCTCGCCCGAGCGGCGCGCCTTGTAGAACCCGCCGATGGGCAGCACGTCGCGCCCACCGCGCCAGCCGAGATCGTGGATTTCCTCGACCTTCTTCTGGATGCCATGCACCCCGATGCCGGAAATGCGGCTCAGCATACCCGGGAAATACTCGGCGCACATCGCGCGCGAGAGGCCGACGGCTTCGAAGTTGAGCCCGCCGCGATAGGAGGAGATGACCGAGATGCCCATCTTGGCCATGATCTTGAGCATGCCCTGATCGATCGCCTCGCGGTAGCGTTGAACCGCGTCGCTGAGGCTCATGTCCAGCAGGCCGCGCTCGATCCGGTCGGCGAGGCTATCCTCGGCGAGATAGGGGTTCACCACGGTCGCGCCTGCGCCGATCAGCACTGCGAAGTAATGCGGATCGATGCATTCCGCCGAGCGGACGTTGAGCGAGCAGAAGGTCCGGAGGCCCTGCCGCGTGAGGTGGCTGTGGACCGCCGAGGTCGCGAGGATCATCGGCATCGGCGCCTTGTCCGGGCCCTGATACTCGTCGGTCAGCACAAGGTGCCCGGCACCCGAACGCACCGCGTCCTCCGCCTCGCGGCGGATGCGCGCCAGCCCCTCCATCAGCGCTGACGACTTGCCCGGCTCGAAGCTGCAATCGATCTCCACGAGATCGCTGTCGAGGTTCCCCACCAGTTCGGCGAACTGCGCGTTGCCGACAAACGGGCTCTCAAGAACGACGATCTCGGTCTGGGCGCTCGATTCATCGAGCACGTTCTTGAGGTTGCCGAACCGCGTCTTGAGGCTCATCACCCGGTATTCGCGCAGGCTGTCGATCGGCGGGTTGGTGACCTGGGAGAAGTTCTGCCGGAAGAAATGGCTCAGAGGGCGGTACATCTTGGAGAGCACCGCCGAGGGCGTGTCATCCCCCATGGAGGCCAGCGATTCCTTGCCGTCCTCGGCCATCGGCGCGAGGATCTGTTCGAGATCCTCCATCGAGTAGCCCGCCGCGATCTGCCGCTTGCGCAGCTCCGCCCCGGTGAAGATCGGCGCCTCGGAGACCCGGGCCAATTCCTCGCCCAGCTCCTTGATCTTGCCGACCCATTCGCCAAAGGGCTGGGACTGGCTGAGTTTGTCCTTGATCTCCTTGTCGTGGTAAAGCCGCCCCTCGGCCATATCCACGGCCAGCAGTTGCCCGGGGCCAAGCGCGCCCTTCTCGACAACGAACGCCTCGTCGATCGGGACCATGCCCGCCTCGGAGCCGGCGATCAGCAGCTTGTCGCCCGTGACCACGTAGCGCATCGGGCGCAGCCCGTTCCGGTCGAGCCCGGCGCAGACCCAGCGGCCATCGGTCATGGCCAGCGCCGCCGGCCCGTCCCAGGGCTCCATCACCGAGTTGCAGTAGGAATACATGTCGCGCCAGGCCTCGGGCAGCTCCAGCGCTTGCTTGGACCAGCTTTCGGGCACCAGCATCGTCTTGGCCATCGGCGCATTGCGCCCCGCGCGCACCAGAACCTCGAACACCGAATCGAGCGCCGCACTGTCCGAAGACCCCTGCGGGATGATCGGCTTGATGTCCTCGGCCATGTCGCCGAAAGCGGAGGAGGCCATGCGGATCTCATGGCTCTTCATCCAGTTGACGTTGCCCTTGAGCGTGTTGATCTCGCCGTTATGTGCAAGCATCCGGAACGGCTGCGCGAGCCACCACTGCGGGAAGGTGTTGGTCGAATAGCGCTGGTGATAGAGCGCAAAGGCGCTCTCGAAGCGCTCATCCTCAAGGTCGGGGTAGAAGACCGACACCTGCTCGGCCAGCATCATCCCCTTGTAGATGATCGACCGGCAGGAGAGCGACGCAATGTAGAGCGCGCCGATGCCCGCCGCGAGCGCCGCCTTCTCGATCCGCCGCCGGATGACATAGAGCTCGCGCTCAAAGGTCTCTTCGTCGACGCCCTTGGAGTTGGAAATCAGGATCTGCTCGATCTCGGGCCGGGTCGCGTTGGCCTTCTCGCCGAGGCAGGAGACATCCACCGGCACATGGCGCCAGCCATAGATATAGTGGCCCATCCGCAGGACTTCGGATTCCACGATCGTCCGGCAGCGCTCCTGCGCCCCGTGATCGGTCCGCGGCAGGAAGACCTGCCCGACGGCCATCAGCTCGCCCGGGCGCGGGTCGTGGCCCGTCCGGGTGATCTGGTCATAGAAGAAAGCGACCGGGATCTGGATATGGATGCCCGCGCCGTCACCGGTCTTGCCATCGGCATCCACCGCGCCGCGGTGCCAGATCGCCTTGAGCGCGCTGATCCCCGCCTGCACGACCTTGCGGCTCGGCCGCCCGTCGATCGAAACCACGAGCCCCACCCCGCAGGACGAATGCTCCTCTTCCTCGCGGTAGAGCGTGTTCTCGGCCATCCACTTGCGCTTGGCCTCTTCGGCGGCGGCCCATGCTGTATCGTATTTGGTCATGATCGGTCTCTCCCTCTCAATGGCCGCCGTGGCCGCCTTGGGCAATGGTGCCCGGCCCCGTCGTCGTGTCCGCGCTGCTGCGCGTGGCTTGGGTCAAGGAGACGCCCACAAATCGGCGCCCCGGTCAGTTGCGCGGGCAAATGCCCCGCGCGCAATTCGTTGTCTTTCCCGGCGGCAACCTGCGCCGGGCGGCGCCCTTATTCGGCCGCGATGGCCGGCGCTTCGTCAAGATCGCCGAGGATCGCATCCGCCGCGTCGCGGCCATCCTTGATCGCCCAGACCACAAGGCTCGCCCCGCGCACGATGTCGCCCACCGCATAGACCCGCGGGAGCGCCGTGCGCCCGGTGGTAAACTCGGCCTTGATGGTGCCCCAACGGGTCACCTCCAGCCCTTCGGTGTCCCACAGTTTCGGCAAGTCCTCAGGCTCGAAGCCGAGCGCCTTGATCACGAGCTCCGCCGGTTCGGTGTAATCCGAGCCGTCGATGATCTCGGGGCTCTGACGCCCGCTCGCATCCGGCGCGCCGAGGCGCATCTTCTGCACGATCACACCCTCGACAGGATCGCCGGCAAAACCCTTGGGCGCGGTCAGCCATTCGAACTGGACGCCCTCTTCCTCGGCGTTCTGCACCTCGCGCTGCGAGCCCGGCATGTTGGCCCGGTCGCGGCGGTAAAGGCATTTGACCGAGGCCGCGCCCTGACGGATCGCGGTACGCACGCAATCCATCGCAGTATCGCCGCCACCGATAACGACGACGCGCTTTCCAGCCGCGTTGAGGCTACCATCCTCCAGCTCGGCAACCGTGTCGCCGAAGCTCGCGCGGTTGGAGGCGGTCAGGTAATCGAGCGCCTTGACGATGCCGGAAGCCCCCGAGCCCGGCCCGCCCAGATCGCGGGATTTGTAAACGCCCGTCGCGATCAGCACCGCGTCATGCGCGCTGCGAATCTCGTCAAAACTTTTGTCGACCCCGACCGAGCAGTTGAGAACAAAGGCAACGCCGCCGGCCTCAAGCTGTTCGATCCGACGCATCACCACGTGTTTTTCCAGCTTGAAGCCCGGAATGCCGTAGGTCATCAGGCCGCCCGCGCGGTCATACCGGTCATAGACGGTGACCTGAATCCCCGCGCGGCGCAGACGGTCCGCCGCGGCCAGCCCGCCGGGCCCCGCGCCGATGATGCCCACCGATTCCGCGCGCTCCCGCGCCGGGCTCGGCGGCTTGACCCACCCTTTTTCCCAGGCCGTATCGGTGATGTATTTCTCGACCGATCCGATTGTCACGGTCCCGTGCCCGGATTGCTCGATGACGCAATTTCCCTCGCACAGCCGATCCTGCGGACAAATCCGTCCGCAGATTTCAGGGAAGGTATTCGTCGCCTGGCTGATCTGATAGGCTTCTTCGAGCCGCCCGGTGGCGGTCATGTTGAGCCAATCGGGGATATTGTTGTGCAATGGGCAATGGCTCTGGCAATAGGGCACACCGCACTGGCTGCACCGGCTCGATTGCTCCTTGGCCTTGGCGTCCGCATATTCCGCGTAGATTTCGTCGAAATCCTGCCTGCGGTTTTCGGCCGGCCGTTTGGCGGGCATGTCGCGCGGCACATTCACGAATTTCAGCATGGGTTGCTTGGCCATCCAATAACTCCCGTCGACCTGGCGCGCTTCCTGTTGCGGGCTGTCTACCGCAGCTCGCGAAGGATGAAAAGTCACGCATGCTGACCTATTTTGATAATTTTCTACTCCGCAGAGCCCTCAAGCCGTCAAAGCCGCCAAATTTAGGTAACTTAAGCTTACCTATAAACCATCTTTCTGAACAAACTCAATTCATTATACAAACACCCCAACTCCAAGTAGAAGCCCCCTCATGACCCTCTTCAATCTTCTCCTGGTCGCGATCGTGCAAGGGATCACCGAATTCCTGCCGGTCTCCTCGTCCGGCCACCTGATTCTGTTGCCGAATCTCACTGGGCTCGCCGATCAGGGCCTCGCCATCGACGTGGCCGTGCACGTGGGCACGCTCGTCGCCGTGGTGCTCTATTTCAGACAGGACGTCGGGCGCGCGATCCGCGGCGGGGGCCACCTGCTGCGCGGCCGCACGGACAGCCCGGAAAGCCGCCTCGCCCTCGGGCTGGTTGTCGCGACCATCCCGGTGGTCATAGCCGGGTTCGTTCTGAAGATCACCGGCCTGAGCGATATGCTGCGCTCGGTCGCCGTGGTCGGCTGGGCAACGCTCGTGTTCGGCCTGTTGCTCTATGTCGCCGATCAACGCGGGCCCCAGACCCGCGACGCCGGCGATTGGACGCTCTCCCATGCCCTCTGGATGGGGCTCTGGCAGGCCGTTGCCCTCATTCCGGGCACGTCGCGCTCCGGCATCACCATCACCGCGTCTCGCCTGCTGGGGTATGAACGCCAGGAGGGCGCGCGGCTGGCCATGCTCATGTCCATCCCCACGATCCTCGCGTCCGGGACGCTGCTGGGACTGGACATCGCGTCGGAGGGCACGTTCACAGCAGTGCGCGAAAGCGCCATCGCCGCGGCCTTCGCCTGCCTCGCCGCCCTCGCCGCTCTGAGCCTGATGATGCGTCTCCTGAGCAGCGTGAGCTACACACCCTACGTCATCTACCGGATCTTCCTCGGCCTCGCCCTACTCGCCTACGCCTATTTGTAGCGCAGACACCCGCCACGGACGCCGTTTTCTGATCAATCAGAAAACGTGCCGGAAAATGATCGATCATTTTCCGACCTGGCGGCACCGTCAGGCGACGAGTCGGTAGCCGCCGGCTTCGGTGACGAGGAGTCGCGCGTTGGAGGGATCGGGTTCGATCTTCTGGCGCAGGCGATAGATGTGGGTCTCCAGCGTATGGGTCGTCACGCCGGCGTTATAGCCCCAGACCTCGTGCAGCAGCACGTCTCGTGCCACCACGCCATCGGAGGACCGGTAGAGGTATTTCAGGATGTTGGTTTCCTTCTCCGTCAGCCTGATCTTGCGCTCATCTTCCGTCAGCAGAACCTTCATCGCGGGTTTGAACGTGTAGGGTCCGAGCTGGAAGATCGCGTCTTCGGATTGCTCGTGCTGCCGAAGCTGCGCCCTGATCCGCGCCAGAAGCACCGGAAACTTGAAGGGTTTGGTCACATAATCGTTCGCGCCGGCGTCGAGGCCGAGGATCGTGTCCGCGTCGCTGTCATGCCCCGTCAGCATGAGCACCGGCGCCTTGATCCCCTGTTTGCGCAGAAGGCGGCACAGCTCGCGCCCGTCGGTATCGGGCAGGCCGACGTCGAGGATGATCAGATCGTAGATCTCCTCGCGCGCCTTGGTCAGGGCCTCGGCCCCGTTGCCCGCTTCGAAGACGTCGAAGTCCTCGGTCATGACCAACTGCTCGCTGAGCGCCTCGCGGATGTCTTCGTCGTCATCGACGAGCAGGATACGTTTGAGTTGCGCCATGGCCCTACCTCTTTCGTGTCTATCACCGGGATGTGAGGCCGCCGTGCCCGTCCCACAAGGTTTGCGACATCTTCTCACGGGCTCGTGTCGCGGGGCGGGGAAATGTTTCAATTTCCGCGGCGCGGGTCTAAATGGGGCGGACCACTCGTGAAGGAATACCCTGGTGAGCCTGCATCCCGATACCACCGATCTCATTGCCCGGGCGCGGTCCGATCTGCGGATGGGGGTGCCTGTGGTGCTGCGCTCAGGGACGGCTGGCGCGGTGCTCGCCGCCGCCGAGACGCTGACCGCGCCGCGCCTTGCCGCGATGCAGGGCCTCTCGCCCGACACCGCGCTCGTCATCACCAAGCGGCGCGCCGAGACCCTCAAGGCGCGGGCCTATGACGGGGATATCGCGCGCATCGCGCTTGGCGGCGCGGCCGATCTGGGGTGGGTCCGGGCGGTCTCGGAGCCGTCTGGCGATCTCGAGACCCCGATGAAGGGCCCCTTCACGTCGCAGCGCGAGGGGCGCGCGGATCTGCACCGGCTTGCCTTGCGTCTGAACAAGGATGCGCGGCTCCTGCCCGCCGCCCTCGTCAGCCCGGTGGAGGATGCCGCGGCGGTGGCGGAAGCCAATGCGCTCACCTTGCTGGATGCCGATGACGTGGCGCGGGGGGCCGAGAGCGATATTCACCTCGATCTCATCGTCAGCGCGCGCGTCCCGCTGAGCCTTGCGCCGCAGGCGCGTCTCTATGTCTTTCGGCCGCGCGACGGGGCGGAAGAGCATTATGTGGTCGAGGTCGGCGCACCAGACCGCGATGCGCCGGTGCTCGCGCGACTCCATTCGGCCTGTTTCACCGGCGATCTGCTCGGCAGCCTGAAATGCGACTGCGGCCCGCAATTGCGCGGCGCGCTGGCGCAGATGGGCGCAGAGCAACACGGCATCCTGCTCTATCTCAACCAGGAAGGGCGCGGCATCGGGCTGGCCAACAAGATGCGCGCCTATTCGCTTCAGGATCAGGGGTTCGACACGGTCGAGGCCAACCACCGGCTCGGATTCGAGGATGACGAGCGCGATTTCCGCATCGGCGCGGCGCTCCTGCGCGAGATGGGGTTCGGCGCGGTCCGTCTGATGACGAACAACCCGGCCAAGATCGCGATGATGGAGCGCATGGGGATCGACGTGGTCGAGCGCGTGCCGCTCAAGGTCGGCCAGACGTCCGAGAACGCGGCCTACCTCGCGACCAAGGCGCTCAAATCCGGCCATTTGCTGTGACCCCGCTGGTCCTGACCCGGCAGGGGCTGCGGTTGGGCGCGCGGCTTTACCCCTGCGCCATCGGGCGCGGCGGGCGCGCGACGGACAAGCGCGAAGGCGATCGTGCGACCCCGGTGGGCACGCACCGAATCATCGGCATGCTCTACCGCCCCGATCGCCTCCCCCGCCCCGCGCCATGGGCCGCGCCGATCGGCCTGCGGGCGCTCTGGTCCGACGATCCGCAGGATGCGAGCTACAATGCGCCGGTGCTTGCGCCCCATGCCGCAAGCCACGAGCGGTTGCGGCGGGCCGATCCGCTCTATGATCTGATCCTGATCACCGATTGGAACATGTTCCCGGCGCGGCCCGGCCGGGGCTCGGCGATCTTCCTGCACCAGTGGCGGCGGCGCGGTTTTCCGACCGAAGGCTGCATCGCCCTGTCGCGCCCCGATCTGCTCGATCTCGCGCGGCGGATCGCGCCGGGAACGCCGCTGCGCGTGCCCGCCTAGCCCGCCTCGCGCCCGCCAAAAATCGCGGAGCCCACGCGCAGATGCGTCGCCCCTTGGGCGATTGCACTTATATAGTCACCGCTCATGCCCATCGAGAGCTTGTCCAGCCCATGCCGGTCCGCGAGCTTCTTGAGCAGCGCGAAATGCAGCGACGGCTCCTCCTCGACCGGCGGGATGCACATCAGGCCGATCACCGGAAGCCCGAGCGCGCGGCATTCCTCCACCAGCGCCGGGAGATCCGCCGGCAGGACGCCGGCTTTCTGCGGCTCCTCCCCGGTGTTGACCTGCAGGAACAGATCGGGGCAGGAGCCCAGCTCCCCGGCCAGCCGCGCGAGCGCGCGGGCCAGTTTGGCCCGGTCCACCGAATGGATCACGTCAAAGAGCTCCATCGCCTGCCGCGCCTTGTTGCTCTGGAGCGGCCCCAGCAGATGCAGCTCCACCTTGCCGAAGCGCTCCTGAAGCTCGGGCCACTTGCCGGCCGCCTCCTGCACGCGATTCTCACCGAAGACCCGGTGCCCCTGTTGCAAAACTGCCTCAACCCGCTCCAGAGGTTGCACCTTGGAGACCGCGATCAGGCTCAGCGCCTCCGCTGGCCGGCCCACGCGCTCAAGCTCCGCCGCGATGGCCGCCCTGACTTCAGTCAACGACATGAAAACTCCTGTTTTACATAAGATTGCCCCCGCGTCGCGAGAGACCGGCCCCATGATGGTCGGAAACCGCGCGGGCGCAATCGGGAAATGGTGTGTGGCCGATCTGCATCATTTTTTGCGATGCGCCTTGGAGCGCCGACGCCAACCGTTGACCCAATCGGGCGTTGGGCGCAAACACTCCCCCAATGCTGGACAACCCGGCATTCCCGAGAATGCAATTACGAGGGATACCAAGATGAAACGCATCCTCTTTACGACGACTGCAATCGTCGCCTTTGCCGGCGCAGCAGCTGCAGACGTGTCCTGGTCCGGCTCTGCCGAACTTGGCCATAATGACGATATCAACGGCGGGCTCTACGCTGATGGCGATCTCGACGTCACCATGTCCCAAGAGCTGGACAACGGCGTCACCGCCGGCGTCACTTTCGGCTTCGACCTTGAAGACGCCTCTGCTGATACGCTGGATACCGACGGCAATTTTCACGCCGACGATAACTTCACCCTTTTCCTCGAGTCCGACATGGCCTCCCTCTACTACGGCGACACCCCATTCGCGGCGGAAACGTACTGGAACGGCGTGACCAACATGGAAGAAGACAGCTTCTCCGAAGCTGACGGCGAAGTGGTTCTGCGCGGCGCGATGTCCTACGGTGGCTTCGACTTCGGCATCTCCAACGTCGTGCACAATGACAAATTTGCCCTAGGCGGCACCGGCTCCGGCGAAGTTGACCAGCTTTCGCTCGGCGCAGCTGGCGAAATCAACGGCGTTTCCGTGACCTTCGGTTACCAAGAGGAAGCCGAAAACGACTTCGACGGCAACGGCGACTTCAACGGCGCTGAAGTGTACGGCCTCTCCGTTGGCACCACCGTTGGTGGCGCTGACGTGCTGTTCGCCTACGCATCCGACGATGGCGAAGAGTCGATCGGCCTTCAGGGCTCCTACGCTGTTGCTCCTGGCGTCACCTTGACGGCGTTCTACGTATCCGAATCTCGCCCGGTTGATCCAACGGATACGGATATCGACGAAGATGGCGAAGACAACTACGGCCTCGCAGCGTCTTACGCAAACGGCCCGATCTCGGTTGACGCCTTCTACCACGATGGCGGCGACGAAGATGCAGGCGTCAACGTCAGCTACGACGTTGGCAACGGCCTCGGCCTCTTGGCTGGCTGGTCCGACGACGACGGCCAGTACGTTGCAGCCGAATACGACCTCGGCGGCGGCGCGGCCTTCGTTGCTTCCTACGCGGAAGACGAAGACAACAACCAGAACGACGAAATCGGCCCGCAGGAATACCTGCACGGCACGACCGTTGCTCTGACCCTGAGCTTCTAAGAACCTCTCGGTTACAGATCTGGAAGAGCGGTCCCTCGGGGCCGCTCTTTTCTTTTGCCTGATAGCCCGCGCACCCATGCCGCCCCGAAACAGCTTGTGAGCCCAAAAGCGCTTGGGTAAACAGGTCCGGAATTCTGGGGGAGAGCCTTGCGCGATGAAAATCCTGACAACTGCCATGACGATCGTCGCTCTTGCCGTGCTTTCGGGATGCGGCGGCGCCCGTGAGAACGCCACGCGGGAGGCCACGCGGATCCAGGGCGCCGAGACCGTCGCGGTCAACCGCTACATCTGGGCCGCCTCGCTCGACGTGTTGAGCTTCCTGCCCGTCACCGACATCGACCCCTACACCGGCGTGATCGTGACCGGCTTCGGCACCCCGCCGGGCAGCAGCCGCGCCTACAAGGCGACGGTCCATGTCCGCGACCCCGCGCTAGATGCCCGCTCGCTCAGCCTCGCGATGCAAACGCGCTCCGGCCCGGTGAGCGACGCCACGCTCCGCGCCGTGGAAGACGCGATCCTGTCGCGCGCGCGCCAGCTCCGCATCGCCGACGGCCGCCTCTGAGCCGCGCGGGCTGGACCAGACCAAACGGGCGGACTACACCCCCGCCAGAGAATACCACGTCAAGGAAAGGGCCCGGGCCCATGTCGCGCTATACCGCCGCGGAAATCGAAGCCAAATGGCAGGAGGCCTGGGACAAGGCCGGGACCTTCACCGCCACGCACACCGCCGACAAGCCGAAATACTACGTGCTCGAGATGTTCCCCTACCCGTCGGGGCGCATCCACATGGGCCATGTGCGAAACTATACAATGGGCGACGTGATCGCGCGCTACAAGCAGAGCACGGGCCACAACGTCCTGCACCCGATGGGCTGGGATGCCTTTGGGATGCCCGCCGAGAACGCCGCGATGGCCTCCGGCGGCCACCCCAAGGACTGGACCTATTCCAACATCGCCGACATGCGCGCACAGATGAAGCCGCTTGGCCTCTCCATCGACTGGTCCCGCGAATTCGCGACCTGCGACCCGGAGTATTACGGCCAGCAGCAACGGCTCTTCCTCGACATGCTCGAAGCCGGGCTCGTCTACCGCAAGAACGCGGTGGTGAACTGGGATCCGGTGGACATGACCGTGCTCGCCAACGAGCAGGTGATCGACGGCAAGGGATGGCGCTCGGGCGCCGAGGTCGAACGGCGTGAGCTCACGCAGTGGTTCTTCCGCATTTCCGACATGGCCGAGGAGCTTCTGGAGGCCATCGACGGGCTCGACAACTGGCCCGCCAAGGTCAAGCTGATGCAGGCCAACTGGATCGGCAAGTCGCGCGGGCTGCAATTCGCCTTCTCCACCGTCGATGCGCCCGAGGGGCATGACCGGATCGAGGTCTACACCACCCGCCCCGACACGCTCGGCGGCGCGAGCTTCGTGGGCATCTCGCCCGATCATCCGCTGGCCAAACACCTCGAACGCGACAACCCCGAGATCGCCGCCTTCAACGCCGAGTGCCGCAAGGGCGGTACGACGGAAGAAGCGCTTGAGAAAGCCGAGAAGCGCGGGTTCGACACCGGCATCCGTGTGCGGCACCCGTTCGACACGAGCTGGGAGCTCCCGGTCTACATCGCCAATTTCATCTTGATGGATTACGGCACCGGCGCGATCTTCGGCTGCCCGGCCCATGACCAGCGCGACCTCGACTTCGCGCGGAAATACGAGCTTCCAGTCGTCAGCACCTTCGAGCCCGCCGCCAAGGATGGCTACACCGCCCCGGAAGCCGGCGGCGAAGCGTTTGTGCCGCAAAAATCCGAAACCGTCCGCTGGCTCAAGCCCTACAACTGGGACGAAAACACCACGGGCGAGGCCGCCATCGACGCCGCGATTGCCTTCTGCGAAGAGAACGGCGTGGGCCACGGCGTGACCAAGTTCCGCCTGCGCGACTGGGGCCTCTCGCGCCAGCGCTATTGGGGCTGTCCGATCCCGGTGGTGCATTGCGACCAATGCGGCGTAGTGCCCGAGAAGGCGGAAAACCTGCCCATCGAGTTGCCCTATGATGAAGGCGGCACGCCGATCGACTTCTCCGTTCCCGGCAACCCGCTGGACCGGCATCCGACCTGGCGCGATTGTACCTGCCCGACTTGCGGCGGCGCGGCGCAGCGCGAGACCGACACGATGGACACCTTCGTCGACAGTTCGTGGTACTTCGCCCGCTTCACCGCCCCCCGCGCCGAGGCGCCGACGGACCTCACTGAGGCCGAATACTGGATGAACGTAGACCAGTATATCGGCGGGATCGAACACGCGATCCTGCACCTGCTCTATTCGCGCTTCTTCGCCCGCGCGATGCACAAGACCGGGCACCTGCCCGCCAAGGCGATCGAGCCCTTCGACGCGCTCTTCACCCAAGGCATGGTCACGCACGAGATCTATCAGACCCGCGATGAGAATGGCCGGCCGGTCTATCACCTCCCCGAGGAGGTCACCGACGGCAAGCTCAGCGATGGGACCGAGGTCGAGATCATCCCCTCGGCCAAGATGTCGAAATCCAAGAAGAACGTCGTCGATCCGGTCAACATCATCTCCGCCTTTGGCGCCGATACGGCGCGCTGGTTCGTGCTGTCGGACAGCCCGCCGGAACGCGATGTGGAATGGACCGCCGCCGGGGCCGAAGCCGCGCACAAGCACCTCGCGCGCGTGCACCGCATCGCCTCCGAAATCGCCGCGAGCGACGATCCCGCGACGGCTGAGGACGAGGCGCTCCTGCGCGAGACGCACAAGGCGATTTTCGATGTGACTAGCGGGGTCGCGAGCTTTGGTTTCAACGCCGCCATCGCCCGGCTTTATGCCTTCACCAACACGCTCGCCAAGGCCGAGGCGGGGACCGAGGCCAAGCGCTTCGCCGCCCGGACCCTCGCCCAGCTCATGGCCCCCATGACCCCGCATTTGGCCGAGGAACTCTGGTCGCTTCTCGGCGGTGAGGGGCTGGTGATCGACGCGCCCTGGCCCAAAGCCGATGAGGCGATGCTGGTCGAGGACACGGTCACGCTCCCGATCCAGGTCAACGGCAAGCGCCGGGGCGAGCTCGACGTGCCGAAGGACATGGCCAAGGACGAGATCGAAAAGCTGGTCCTCGCGCATGAGGCGGTCCAGCGGACGCTGGAAGGCGCGGCGCCGAAAAAGATCATCGTCGTGCCGGGGCGTATCGTGAATGTGGTGGTCTGAATGCGGTGGTCTGGCCGGCGCAGCTTCCTGATCGGGCTCGCCGCGGCCGGGCTCGCGGGCTGCGGCCTCCGGCCGGTCTATGCCCCCAGCGGCGCGGGCGCGCTCGCGGGCCGGGTGGCTGTTACCGTACCGGAAAACCGCGAGAGCTTCCTTCTCGTGACCCGGCTGCGCGACCGGCTCGGCGCCCCCGCCTCCGCGCCGGACTACAGGCTTGATTTCGACGTCAGCACCCGCGCCTCCGGCCTCGCCGTGACGCAGGAGCAATCCACCACCCGCTACCAGATCATCGGAACCGTCCGCTACGCGCTGCGCGACACCGCAACCGGCGCCGAGAGCGCGTCGGGCACCGTCACCGGCTTCACCGGCTATTCCACCACCGGCAGCACCGTCGCCACCCTCGCCGCGGAGCGCGATGCGCGCGAACGGCTGATGACCCTGCTCGCCGATGATCTCACCGCGCAACTGCTCGCACAGGTCGGCGCATGAAGCTCTCCCCGCGCGATGCGCTGCCCTATTTCCGCAAGCCCGATCCGAAGGCCGCCGGGCTGCTGATCCACGGGGCCGATGCGATGCGCGTGGCGCTGCGGCGGCAGGAGGTGATCGCCGCCTTGCTCGGGCCCGATGGCGAGGCGGAGATGCGGCTCACGCGGCTTGCCGCAAGCGATCTGCGCAAAGATCCCGCCGCGCTGATCGATGCGGTCAAGGCCCAGGCTTTCTTCCCCGGCACGCGCGTCGTGTTCGTCGAGGAGGCGACAGAGCCGCTCGCAAAACCGATCCTCACAGCGCTCGAGGATTGGCGCCCCGGAGACGCGCAACTCGTCGTCACAGCCGGATCGCTCCGCGCGACCTCCAAGCTGCGCAAGGGGTTCGAGGGGCACAAATCGGCCTATGCGGCGGCGATCTATGACGATCCGCCCTCGCGCGGCGAGATCGAAGACCTCTGCAAACGCGCCGGGCTGCGCGAGATCGACCGCGATGCCATGGGAGCGATCACCGCCCTCGCCCAGAGCCTCGATCCGGGCGATTTCCGCCAGACCGTCGAGAAGCTCGCGCTCTACAAACATGGCGACGCAACCCCGCTCACCAGCGCCGAAGTCGCGCTGAGCGCGCCGCAATCCACGGAGGCCGCCATTGACGACGTGCTCCACGCCGTGGCCGAAGCGCGGAGCGGCGATATCGCCAGTGTGATGTCTCGGCTCAAGGCGCAGGGCATCGCGCCCACCACGCTCTGCATCGGGGCGTTGCGCCATTTCCGCACGCTGCATGCCGCCGCTTCCGATCCCGGCGGCGTTTCCTCGGGGCTCGCGCGCGCGCGGCCGCCGGTTTTCGGCCCGCGCCGCGACCGAATGGGGCGGCAGGCCTCGCAATGGGGGGTGCGGCGGCTCGAAGACGCGCTCTCGCTGATCACGCAGACCGATCTGGCCCTGCGCTCGGCCGGCCAGACGGCGCCGCCGATGGCGGTGGTCGAGCGGGCGATGATCCGCCTCGCGATGCTGGGCCGCGCCCGCTAGGGGCCGGATCGGCACTCAGGGGCGAAGATTGCGCGCGCTCTCCTTGATCGCGGCATATTGCCCGCTCGGCCGAAAGCGCC
This sequence comes from Poseidonocella sedimentorum, assembly GCF_900116005.1. Lineage (GTDB taxonomy): Bacteria > Pseudomonadota > Alphaproteobacteria > Rhodobacterales > Rhodobacteraceae > Poseidonocella > Poseidonocella sedimentorum. The sequence continues at coordinate 11,570 of NZ_FOYI01000019.1, read as the reverse complement.
AGAGATACTCCGGCAGGATCGCCTCCAGCGCACTGGGCGTGATCCCAAGCGCCTCAAAACCGCGTGCCCCGAGGGAGACGACGTTGTCGTTGCGCAGGTTGGCAACCTGATCGCGCGTGATCTGCGCCGGGATGAGGCCGAAGCTCAAGGCCTGCCCCATCTCGAACCCCGCACCCATGACGAAGGCCAGCGGGAACGGGATGTCGAGCACCAGCCGGCGCCGCCGGATCACCCGCAGCATCTCTTGCATCAGCGCGCTGAACCGCTGCACCTCCGGCCCGCCGAGCTCATAGATCCCCGGCTCCGCGCGGCCCGTGAGCGCCCGCTCCGCCGCCGCCGCGACATCGTCGACATAGACCGGCTGGAACAACGTCTTGCCGCCCACCACAGGCAGGACAGGCGAGAACCGCGTCATCGCCGCGAAGCGATTGAAGAAATCATCCTCGGGCCCGAAAATGATCGACGGGCGCAGAATCACCGCCCCCGGCATGTGCTTCAAGACGGCCTCTTCGCCCTGCGCCTTGGTGCGGGCATAGGCGCTCTTAGCCCCCGCATCCGCGCCAATCGCCGAGACATGCACCATCCGGGCAACGCCGCTCTTTGCGGCAAGCCGGGCGATCCGGTCCGCCCCCTCGGCCTGCACGCTCGCAAACCGGTTCTTGCCGGTTTCGGCCAGGATGCCCACGCAATTGACCACCGCGTCCGCCGACGTCATCGCCGCCGCGACGCTCGCCTCATCGCGAATGTTGCAAAGCACTGGCTCGACCTGCCCGACAACGCCGTAGGTTCGCACGAAAATCGCCTCGTTGGGCCGCCGCACCGCGACCCGCACGCGCCACCCCGCCCGCGCCATGCGCCGCGCGATATAGCGCCCGACAAACCCGGACCCGCCGTAGATCGTCACCAGCTTCGACATGCCGCAGTGCTCCTTTTGATGCGCGCCCCGAGCCTAGCCCCGGTACGCTATTCCGACAAGCTTTGCACAGCCTTCGGAATTGCCGTTGACACGCTCCGAAACCCCGTCTAAACGGCGGCTTCACGACCCCTGTGCCCAGGTGGCGGAATTGGTAGACGCGCTAGCTTCAGGTGCTAGTGTCTGTATGGACGTGGAGGTTCGAGTCCTCTCCTGGGCACCATGATCAAGCCTTGCCGCCCTTGAAAACTTGCGTTTTCGAGGGCATTTTGTTGGGATCTGTCGGGATCGCCGCACCTGGATGACCTCTCCAAGCCGGCGCCGCGGGCTCGGTGCCGGGGCAACGACGCGGATCGCGCGTTGACGCAGAGCCGCAGCCTTGAGATCTTGACCCATGAAACTCACCGGCCCCTTTCTGGTCATCCTCGCGACCATGCTCATCGATGCGATCGGCATCGGGATCGTGTTTCCGATCCTGCCGGATCTCATGGCCCGCGTCGGGGCAGGCAGCACGGCACAGGGCGCGTTGCTCGGCGGGCTGCTCATGTCGGCCTATGCGGCGGCGATGTTCCTGTGCGGGCCGATTGTCGGCGGCCTGTCCGACGCGGTCGGGCGCAAACCGGTCCTGATCGCCGCGCTACTGACTCTGTCCTTCGACTATGTGATCATGGCAACTGCCGGGTCCTACTGGCTGCTCCTCGTGGGCCGGATCGTCGCCGGGATGGCCGGGGCGACCTATATCACCGCGAGCGCCTATATCGCCGACATGGCCCGCCCCGACGAGCGCTCCGCTGCCTTCGGGATGATCGGCGCGGCCTTCGGCATCGGCTTTGTCCTGGGTCCAACCATTGGCGGGATCGCCGCCGGGTGGCACGTCACTGCGCCGTTCTGGATCGCGGCGGCGATGTCGGGCCTCAACGTGCTCTTCGCGCTGTTCATCCTGCCCGAATCGCTCAAGCCGGAAAACCGGCGGCCCTTCGGCCGGCGTGATCTCAACCCCTTCGGCGCGATGCTGCGGACCTTTGCCATGCCCGGCCTTGCCGCGCCGCTGGTCTGCATCTTCGTCTTCGAAACCGCGAACATGGTCTACCCCACGCTCTGGGCCTTTTGGGGGCGCGAGGTATTCGGCTGGGATGCGGTGATGATCGGGCTATCGCTCACCGCCTATGGCGTGCTGATCACGGGCGTCCAGGCGGGCCTCCTGCCGCGCCTGACCCGGCGGCTCGGCGACCATCGCACGCTCCTGATCGCCACCGGAGCCGCGATCGTTGCCATGACCGGTTTCGGGTTTAGCGGCGCGGTCTGGATGGTGGCGATACTGCTGCCGATCGCCGCTTTCTCGGATATGATCCCGCCCCTGCTTACGGCCTTTGCCGCCAACCGTTTGGGCGAAGATCAGCAAGGGTTGGTTCAGGGGGTCATCGCGGCGCAATCTTCGCTCTCTGCAGTGATCGCGCCATTGATCCTCACGGGCGTGTTCCACCGCGCGGTGAGCGGCCCCGGCCCCTATTTGCCGGGAGCGCCTTTCCTGCTGTCGGCACTGCTCGTTCTTGGGATCGTGCCGCTGATCCTCGGTTTTGGGCGGGGCGCGGCCAGGGCGCCCTGAGCCCCGAGGTTACTTGCGGGCGCGCAGGTGGTCGCGGGTCAGATCCGAGACCTTTTCGACCCCCATCAGGCGCATGTCGCGGATGATTTCGTCCTTCAGAAGGCCCACCATCCGCTCGACACCCGGCTGCCCGGCCGCCGCGAGCGGGAAGAGGTAGGCCCGGCCCACGCCGACGGCCTTGGCCCCGAGGGCGAGCGCCTTGAGGATATGCGTGCCCCGCTGCACGCCGCTGTCCATCAGCACGTCGAGCCGGTCCCCGGCGGCGTCTACCACTTCCTCCAGCGCGTCGAACGGCGTGCGCGAGCCGTCAAGCTGCCGCCCGCCGTGGTTCGAGAGCACCACCGCCTCGCATCCGATCTCGGCCGCCTTCACCGCGTCATCGGGATGGATCACCCCCTTGAGACAGAATGTCCCGCCCCATTCCTCGCGCAGTTTCTCGACGTCATCCCATGTCATCGTGGGATCGAGCATTTCGGTGAAATACTTGCCGATCGACATGGTGCCGCCGCCCATGTCCACGTGCTCGTCAAGCTGCGGCAGGCTGAATTTCTCGCTGCGCAGGTAGTTGATCCCCCAGGCCGGACGGATGGCGAATTGCGCCATGCCCTTGGCATTGAGCTTGAAGGGGATCGAGAACCCGGTGCGTTTGTCGCGCTCGCGGTTGCCGCCGGTGATCGTGTCGACGGTGAGCATCATGACGTCGATGCCCGCCTCCTTGGCGCGCTGCATCATCGCGCTGTTGAGGCCGCGATCCTTGTGGAAATAGAACTGGTAGACCTGCGGGTTCTTGTGCTTGCGGCGCATCTCCTCAAGGCTCACCGTCCCGAGCGAGGAGACGCCGAACATCGTCCCGTATGTCTCCGCCGCGGCGCCAACGGCGCGCTCGCCGTCGCGGTGAAACAGGCGCTGCAATGCGGTGGGCGAGAGGTAGAAGGGCAGGTCGAGCTTCTGGCCCATGACCTCGACCGAGAGATCCATCTCCGCCGCGCCCCGCAGGATCTTGGGCATGAGGTCAAGCCGGTCGAAGCTCGCCGTGTTGTGGCGATAGGTGACCTCGTCATCGGCCGCGCCATCGATGTAGTTGAAGATCGGGCCGGGCAACCTGCGCCGGGCAAGCTCCCGAAAATCGTGGAAATTGTGACAGTCATCCAAACGCATCGCGGCGATCTCCCCTCCTGGCCGAGGCTGGCGGCCTCGCGTCGTCGCCGCGCACATTGCCCCCGTCCCGGGGAATGTTCAATCGTTCATGCGGTTTGGGCCGGTCGCCGTGGCGCCTCAGGACTGCCAGCGCATCCCGGTGATGCCCTCGCGGAAGGCGAAACGCTCAAGGTGGCTGTCGACGATGAGCTTCACCCGCGCGAGGTCATCGGCCGTCTCGGCCGCCACATCCACGCGCAGCCCGTTGGCCCCGGCAGCCAGACGCGCCCGCCCCTGCGGGAAGGCGCAGGTACCCTCGCTGTCGGAATAGCTCACCTCGATCTTGTGGCCGAAATGCTTGCAGAGCTGCTGAAGGTAACGGCTGGCATTGATGGTGGTCAGCTCTCCGGTCTGCTCGATCATCTCGGCCCCTTTCGTGATGCGATCAATTCCTTATCATTATAGTCGGAATTTCCGCCGCGCAACCCGGCGCGGCGCTTGGTCGCGATCCCGGGCCTAGCGCCGGTAGGGCTCGATCCGGTCGGCGGAGAGGGCATAGCCGATCTCGGCGAGCTGGGTGGAGCTCGCGGCGGTGCCGAACATTCCGGTCACACGCACGGGCTCGAAGGTCCCGGAGCTCTCATAGGGCTTGGGCGTGGTGACGAGGACAAGCTGGTTCGCGGGCGGCGGCGGCACGTGCACGCAGGCCCCGACGAAGGGCACCAGGATAAAGGCGCTCAGCGCCGTCCCCTCGTAATCGAGCGGGACGATGAAGCCCGGAAGGCTGACGATCCGGCCGTTCCATTCGGTGCGGACACCGTTCGAGACGGGCTGCGCGGCGGCAAGATCGCTGCTTTCATGGGGCACGACGCCCTGCAGCTGCGGCGGGAGGGCCGTGGCACCGTCCGGCAGAAGGTCGGCCCAGCCAAGCTCGATGACCTCTTCCCCCGCCCAGCCGCGCGCCGCGATTCCCGTCGCCGCGAGCCCTGCCAGAACCGAGCGCCGTTTGATCAGCCGTTTCACCATTCGAAAAGCTCCACCTTGTCCGCTTGAAGCGCGTAGCCGGTTTCGGCCACGTCCGTCGATTGCAATTGCGTGCGCAAGATGCCCGTGACCCAGACCGCGTCCCAGAGGGCGCCGCCGTCCCAACCGGCCTCTGTCGTGACGAACACGAGCTGGTTCGGGGGCGGGGGCGGGACGTGAATGCAGGCCCCGACATAGGGGACCAACACGAAATCGCGGGGGCCATCCGCGCGCGTGTCGAGCGGCAGGACATAGCCCGGCATCCGCACGCGCCGCCCGTCCAGCGCGCGGTTCACCCGCACGGCATTGGCATCATAGACCGGGCGCCAGGTGTCGGCCTCGACGTCCATCTCGCCCTCAGCGATGATCTCGGCATAGGGCACACCCGGCGGAATCAGGTCATCCCAGGACAGCTCGAGCGGCGAGGCCGCCCGCGCCGTGCCGGGGCGCAGCGCGCCAGCCGCCAGCGCCGCGGCCCCAAGGAGCCACGACCGGCGGGTGAGCAAAGAAGAGCGCAGCTGAGTCATCGCCCCCTTTTGCCACTCCTGATCGCGGCGCGATAGCCCCGGCGCAGCCCTTGCGCCGCCCCAGATCGGAGGTTTCGGGTCACATGCACGTGACCCGCGCGCCATCGTCTCAGCGCGCGGCCGGGAAGGCGACGATGCGCGCATCCGGCGTTGCCTCGACCATGACGGCCCCGCCCGCGGACAGCACGGTCACGGCGATTTCCTCGGTGCGGGAAAAGACATCGAAATAGGTCAGCTCAAGCTGATCGAGCGCGGCCGGGGTGTCGCAGTGAAAATGGTACTCGGCCGAGAATTCGTTGTGGTTCGCGCCCGCTTCGTGGTCACCATGATCGTCGTGGTCGGCGTGGTCGGCGTGCTCTTCATGGTCCTCATGCTCATCGTGGTCGTCGTGCGCCTCATGATCCCCATGATCATGCGCGGCCTCCTCCCCCGAAAGAGAGACCTCCACATGCTCCACCACGCAGCCCGCCGCCTCGGTCAGGGCAAGAAGGCGCGCCGGATCCTCGAGCTGCTCTACCGCGCCGGCCACCGCCGCCTTGTCCGCCTCGCTCTTGGCGACATATTCGAACCCGACGATATCGGCCCCCGGCGCGCGCAGGGCCATGACGACCTCATCGCCATCGACCGCGATATCAAGCTCCACGTGGCCGTGGGTATGGGCATCGGCGCTGCGCTGCGCCTCCGCGACGCTGGCAACGGACAGGCTGGCCAGAGCGGCCATGGAAAGAATCTGTTTCAAGGTCGACCTCATGCGTTCTTCAGCCGGCCCCCAGCGGCGCGACTCGTGCGCCGTCCGAATGACATGTTATTTCATAACAATCAAGACAGCCATCAAGATCCCCCGCGCGAACCCGGTTTGCACCCGCCCCAAGGACGCGGTAGAGGACAGGTCAGTTTTCAGCGGCGGAGTTCCCGATGGCCTCGTATCAATACGTCTACCACATGGACGGCGTCTCCAAGACCTATCCCGGCGGCAAGAAAACCTTTGAGAATATCCGCCTGAGCTTCCTGCCCGGGGTCAAGATCGGCGTCGTCGGCGTCAACGGCGCGGGGAAATCCACGCTGCTCAAGATCATGGCCGGGATCGACAAGGATTTCTCCGGCGAGGCCTGGGCCGCCGAGGGCGCCAAGGTCGGCTACCTGCCGCAGGAACCGGAGCTCGATCCGGCGCTCGACGTGCGCGGGAATGTCATGGAAGGCGTGAAGGCCAAGAAGGACAAGCTGGAGCGGTTCAACGAACTGGCGATGAACTACTCCGAAGAGACCGCCGACGAGATGGCCCAGCTTCAGGACGAGATCGACAGCGAGAACCTGTGGGATCTCGACGCGCAGATCGACGTCGCGTTGGAAGCGCTGCGCTGCCCGCCGGACGATGCCGACGTGACCTCCCTCTCAGGTGGCGAAAAGCGCCGCGTTGCGCTTTGCAAGCTGCTGCTCGAAGCGCCCGAGATGCTGCTCCTCGACGAGCCGACCAACCACCTCGACGCCGAGACGATCGCCTGGCTCCAGCAACACCTGATCGACTACAAGGGCACGATCCTCATCGTCACCCACGATCGCTATTTCCTCGACGACATCACCGGCTGGATCCTCGAGCTCGATCGCGGCAAGGGCGTCCCCTACGAAGGCAACTATTCCGCCTGGCTGGAGCAGAAGGCCAAACGACTGGCGCAGGAAGCGCGCGAGGACAAGTCCAAGCAGAAGACCCTGGAGCGCGAGCTGGAATGGATGCGGCAGGGCCAGAAGGCGCGGCAGGCCAAGCAGAAAGCGCGGATCAACGCCTATAACGAGCTGGCCAGCCAGTCGGAGCGCGAGAAGATCACCCGCGCCCAGATTGTCATCCCCAACGGGCCGCGACTCGGGCAGAAGGTCATTGAGGTCAATGGGTTGAAGAAGGCGATGGGCGACAAGCTCCTGATCGAGGATCTCGATTTCGCCCTGCCCCCCGGCGGGATTGTCGGGGTCATTGGCCCCAACGGCGCGGGTAAATCGACGCTCTTCAAGATGCTGACCGGGCAGGAAGAGCCCGACGCGGGCAGCATCGAGCTTGGCGATACGGTCAAGCTCTCCTATGTCGACCAGAGCCGCGACGATCTCGATCCCAACGCCACCGTCTGGGAGGCGATCGGCGACGGGCTCGACATCATCCAGCTTGGCGATGCGGAAGTGAATTCCCGCGCCTACTGCTCGACCTTCAATTTCAAGGGCGGCGATCAGCAGAAGAAAGTCGGCATCCTGTCGGGCGGCGAACGCAACCGGGTTCACATGGCGCGCCTCCTGAAGGACGGCGGCAACGTGCTCCTCCTCGACGAGCCGACCAACGATCTCGACGTCGAAACCCTCCGCGCGCTGGAAGATGCCCTGACCGATTTCGCCGGCTGCGCCGTGGTCATCTCCCACGACCGCTTCTTCCTCGACCGGATCTGTACCCACATCCTCGCCTTCGAAGGCGACGCGCATGTGGAATGGTTCGAAGGCAACTTCGAGGACTACGAGGAAGACAAGAAACGCCGCCTCGGGCCCGACGCACTTGAGCCGAAACGGATCAAGTACAAGAAGTTCACGCGGTAGGCTCTGGCCCTTTCATCCTCGCTCGGCCGCGGCGCGCCTGCAGCGCGGCCGACACAAAAGCGCGACACCTGCCCTTTTGACGCACAAGCTTCCCTAAGGTAAACTTGTCCCCGGACAATGGGGGGAAGTGCAATGATGAAACGTCTTCTGCTGAGCTTGGCCTTGCTGCTCGCCGCCACCGGCGCGAACGCCGCGACGACAACCATATGGGAAGTCTTCAAAAGCAAGACCGGATCGGGCGCCTTCAGCGACCCGATCAGCTATAGCATCGTTTTGCGCGCCAAACTCTCGGGCGATCCGATTTCCGTCACCGATGCGCATGTCCGGCTGGTTGACGCCGCCGGGTCCTATATCGGAAGCGCCACCACCGATGTTCCCGGCTGGACGGCCACGAACACGTCAACCGGCGCCGACTACGAAGGCACCGCGCGCTCAACGCCCGGATCCGTCGGGCTGATCGCCTTTCGCCTGGTCGGCCCCGATGCGCCGGGCCCGGGCGCGGCTGGCGGGCTGCCGCTCGGCGCATCCTTCGATGCCTGGCTGACCACTGGCACGGATACGGAGATCACAGGCTCGCGGCAACGGTTCGAGATCAGCAAGACCGGCGCGATCGTCCCCCTGCCCGGCGCAATTCTTCTATTGTTCAGTGCTTTCGGGCTTCTACCGCTTCTCGCACGGCGGCACCGGGCATTTTCTGACCTAGCGTAAGGCGTTAAGCCCATCCCGGCCTGAACAGGACCCGCCAGACGTGCGCGGGCTCCTGCTCATGCAACCCCGATATGCCTACAAACACATGTTAGAATCTCTTGATTGGCGCGATCTGACCTGCGATATGGGGAATCGCTTGCTACACTCTTATTCGACACTGTTTTCCTCTACCGGCAAATCAGTCTTTCGATCGAGACTTAAGAAAGCCAGGCTGCCGCAACGACGTGGGCAGCATCCATGGAAGGAAAACAAACATGCCTACAGGCACAGTCAAATGGTTCAACACCACAAAGGGTTACGGCTTCATCGAGCCTGAAAACGGCGGCAAGGACGTGTTCGTGCACATCTCCGCAGTTGAGCGTTCGGGCCTGACCGGTCTCGCCGACGGCCAGAAGCTCAACTACGAGCTGTCGGCCGGCCGCGACAACCGCGAAAGCGCCGTGGACCTGTCGCTCATCTGAGCGACGCCATAAGTCGACGTTTTGTTCGGGCGCGGAAGTCTTTCCGCGCCCGAATTGTATTCATGATCAGGCGTTTAGGGCCCTATTGCCTCAGGTCCGTACGCCGGAAAACCGGCTCTGCCAGTCTTCGCGCGCCTCGTCGGCGATCTTGGCGAAGAGCACGTCCGGAACCGTGAAGCCATGGCCTTCGGGCAGGGCCGAAAGCGCGGTCGCGGCATCCTCGGGCCAGTCGGTCTCCTCGGCGTTCATGGCCGCCAGCAGCGTGGCGGAAGCGTCGGGGATGAAGGGCGCCGAGAGCACCGCGTAGAGCGGGATCAGGTTGAGCGCGAGGCGCACCTGCGCCGCCGCCCGGTCCGGGTCTTCCTTGAAGACAGACCAGGGCGCCGCGTCCTGAAGGTACTCGTTGCCAAGCACCCAGATCGCCCGCAGCGCGGCCGCGGATTTGCGCACCTCGATCGCTTCCATATGCCCCTCATAGGCGCGGAGCTGGGTCTCGATATCGGCGATGAGCTTCTCCTCGCGCGGGCCGTAGCTCCCGCCCGTGGGCACCTCCTCACCGAATTTCGACCGGCAGAACTTGGTCACCCGGCTCACGAAATTGCCCAGCACATCGGCGAGATCCTTGTTCACCGAGGCCTGGAAATTCTCCCAGGTAAACTCAGCATCAGAGCTCTCCGGCGCATGGCTCAGAAGCCACCAGCGCCAGTAGTCGGCGGGCAGGATCTCCAGCGCCTGATCCATGAAGACGCCGCGCCCCTGAGAGGTGCTGAACTGGCCGCCGTCATAGTTCAAGTAGTTGAAAGACTTGATATAATCGACGAGCTTCCAGGGCTCCCCGGAGCCGAGGATCGTGGCCGGGAAGGAGAGCGTGTGGAAGGGCACGTTGTCCTTGCCCATGAACTGGGTGTAGCGCACGTCTTCGGCGCCTTTGTCGGTGCGCCACCAGCGCTCCCAATCGGTGCCCTTGCCTGCGTCGACCCATTCCTGCGCCGCCGCGATGTATTCGATGGGCGCGTCGAACCAGACGTAGAAGACTTTGCCCTCCATGCCCGGCCAGTCCTCCGTGCCGCGTTTGACCGGCACGCCCCAGTCGAGATCCCGCGTGATGCCGCGATCCTGCAGCCCGTCGCCGTCATGCAGCCACTTCTTGGCGATCGACGTGGTCAGCAGCGGCCAATCCGTCTTCGAGTCGATCCAGGCGTCAAGCTCGTCCTTCATCGCCGACTGGCGCAGGTAGAGGTGCTTGGTCTCGCGCACCTCCAGATCGGTGGAGCCGGAGACGGCCGAGCGGGGCTCGATCAGGTCGGTCGGATCGAGCTGCTTGGTGCAGTTCTCGCACTGGTCCCCCCGCGCCTTGTCATAGCCGCAGTTGGGGCAGGTCCCCTCGATGTACCGATCCGGCAGAAAGCGCCCGTCGGCGTGGGAATATACTTGTTTTTCAGTCACTTCCCGGATCAGACCCGCCTCGGCCAGACGGCCTGCGAAATGCTGGGTGAGGGCCTGGTTCTGGGGGCTTGAGGAGCGGCCGAAATGGTCGAAGGAGAGGCGGAAGCCTTTCGCGATTTCGGCCTGCACCTCATGCATCTCGGCGCAGTATTCGGCCACCGGTTTGCCCGCCTTGGCAGCGGCCAGTTCGGCCGGTGTGCCGTGCTCGTCGGTGGCGCAGAGAAACATCACCTCGTTGCCCCGGCCGCGCTGGTAGCGCGCGTAGAGATCGGCCGGAAGCTGGCTTCCGACGAGGTTCCCGAGGTGCTTGATCCCGTTGATATAGGGGATCGCAGAGGTGATGAGATGTCTGGTCATGCTGGGTCTCTGGCTGGTGTCTTGGCGCTGAGCTTTAACGCATGGGACGCGGGAGAGCCACAGGTCAATCCGGCGGATCGGACGCCCGAAACGGCGGGGCGGAGGCCGGGCCGTTTTGTACACGGGCTTAAGCTTTGGTTCATCCGAACGTACATTTTGTACATCGGTTTTCGGGGGGCTTGTACATTTTGTACGCCGCCCGTCGAGGGGGATTTCGGCGCTTTGGAGCTGCGCGCGGAGCCGCGCCAGCGCAGGACCGTGGTCTTGCGCCGCGACACCTGAGCGGCGCGCTTGATGGTGCCAAGATACTTCCTCACTCAAAGGTCTGCGAGCCGGTGACAAGCGCATGACCGCGGGGACGGTCCTGCGCTGGCGCGGCGGCCTATCGGCCTTGTCCCGCGCCGGGGGAGTTGGGCATCGTTGCTTTGAACATGGTGCATGCCGGGCAACCAAATTCGCAATTCAGAGTAAAGCCGCGGATGATGTCCCACGGCGTGGTGTAGCTCGTGACGGGCCTCGTGCTCACCGGCGGGCCGAGCTTGTCAGTCGCGCTGCGCTGCAGGCAGGCTGACCACGACATCATCGCAGACCGGAGCCAGCGTTTCCAGCGTCATGTACCGACCGCGCTGCACCGTCCATTCCTCGGTCTGTTCCATCAGGCTGGCGCCGACGAGGCGGCGTATGGATGCCTCGTTGGGAAAGATCCCGACCACGTCGGTGCGCCGCTTGATCTCGCCGTTCAGACGCTCGATTGGATTCGTGCTGTGCAGCTTCGTCCGGTGCTGCTGGGGAAAGGTCATGTAGGCGAGGACGTCCTCCTC
>NZ_FOYI01000018.1 GCF_900116005.1 Poseidonocella sedimentorum | reverse complement strand
GGCTTGTCGATCAACCGCATCAGGGCGAGGTTCATCTCGGTCTCGCCCTGCGGCGCGTAGTAGAACGACGACCGCGAGATCGACAGCAGGCGGCATTGCACCCCTATCGACAGCGTGGGGTGGTGGCGTTCGATCATCCCGCGCCTCGCTTGCCGGTCCAGGGCTTGAGCTTTCGTGACAAAAAATCGTTGGCGACGGCCAGCTCTCCGATCTTGGCGTGCAGCGATCGCACTGTCTCCTCGTCGAGCTCGGCCTTCTTCTTGCTGCCACGCTCGAAGATGTCCCAAGCCCCCTCAAGCAACGCCTTCTTCCATTGGTGGATCATCGTCGAATGCACGCCAAATTCTGCGGCCAGTTCCGACACAGTGCGCTCGCCCTTCACGGCCTCCAGCGCCACGCGAGCCTTAAAGCCCGCATCATGGTTCCTGCGTTTCGACATGTTCTGATCTCCTCGTTCTTGGAGACCAGCAGACGTCAGATTGTAGCTTCCGTCACTGTCCGATTTTCGGGGGGTGGCTCACCTTACCGGTTGGCGAGCTACGCAACGAACGGCGGCGCTTCCGAAACTGCCACTCCTGAACCGCGCGGCGAAGGAGGAGGGAGCGCCCGATGTGACCGATGCTGCGCTCACCAAACAACGGAAGTTTTCGCAAATTATCTGTCGTATTCATGCGGTGGTAACGTCGATACTGACGGACCGTTAGTGGTATTTCCACGTTGTCAAGAGCGCATGCACAACGGTTTTGAGGTCGTGGGCAAGGTCAGTCCGGGTGCGTGCATGTTTTTGAATGCCGGACGCGCATGACAGAATGAGGCGCGTAAGGGCGCTCGGGTTGTCGTAATCTGCTTCGGCAGTCATGCGCTCGATGCGCCTTGCGACATCCGTGTTCAGCATTTCAAAAGCATGGCCCGCATAAATGCCCTTGTCTTCCATCATCTGGGCGGCATGGGGCGATTGCAGCATATCGAATACAGCGCTGTACTTGGCAACCAAAGCTGCGGTTAGCCGATCCTCGGTGCTGCCTGGTTTCGAAAATTCAGCGTCCATCAAAGCGCGTAGCTCGTCCAGGACAGACACCACAACAGCTTGAAATACCGCATTTTTATCTTTGTATCGAGCGTACAAGGTCGGCTTGGCGATACCTGCTGCCTCAGAGATTGCCTCCATCGTGGTCGCGCGGAGCCCGCGCTCGAAGAAGAGTGCTCTTGCCGCGGTCAGTATCTGTTTTTGTCGTTGATCGTCCATGGCTTCAACATCGTTTTTCGCGGTGTTGAGGTCAATCTTGAAAGGTGAAGCTCGAAGGCTTGATTTTACGAACTGAACGATTAATGTAAGTTACGTAATATTTTGGAGATGGCAATGAAGACGGTTTTGCTTACAGGCGTCACAGGTTTTCTTGGCGGTCATCTGGCGGTGGCGTTGCTGCGCGCCGGATATAAGGTACGCGGAAGTTTGCGGACGCCTTCACGCGGCGCGGAGACCGCGAAAGCCATCGCAGAGGCTGGGGGCGACGTCAGTAACCTGGAATTTGTCGAACTTGACCTGACCAAGGACGAGGGCTGGGCTGAGGCCTGCGCTGGAGTAGATTATCTGGTACACGCAGCGTCCCCGTTCGTCACATCGATGCCGAAGGACAAAGCGGCGTTGATCAATCCGGCTGTGGATGGCACGAGGCGGGCCTTGACCGCCGCCCGTGACGCAGGCGTGGCGCGGGTTGTCTTGACGTCATCGATTGCGGCAATTGTACCGGGGCGGGGCCGAGCTGGGCCAACGCATTTGGACGGAACTGATTGGGCTGATCCCGACGGGCATGTGAATGCCTATGTGGAAAGCAAAATACGTGCCGAAAAGAAAGCTTGGGACATTCTCAAGCCGGGGACAACCAAGACAGAGCTGGCGGTGATCAATCCAGCCTTTATCGTGGGGCCGCTCCTTGATTCTGATCCGGGAACGTCAGGTGCGTTGTTTCAGCGCTTGTTGCGCGGTGAAGTCCCAATCGCGCCGCACCTTTACATGCATTCGGTCGACGTGCGTGACTTGGCGCGTATGCATGTTGCGGCCTTGACCGCGCCCGCCGCAGCCGGCGTACGCACGATTGCCAGCTTCGAAGTCTATTCGATCATGCAGATAGCGACATGTTTGAAAAAGGCTTTCCCTGCCTACAGCAAAAAGATGCCAAGATTTCAAGCGCCTGACTGGTTTATCCGGCTTTACGCTCTGGTAGATGCAGACGTGCGCGGAAGCGTCAAAGAACTGGGCTACAATCCGATTTTGGACGAAGCACCCGGCCGCGCCTTGCTGGGTCGCGCACCCATCCGGCTCGCTGACAGTTACATCGCAACAGCGCAAAGCTTGATTGAGCGAAATTTGGTTTGAAGCGCTTGCGCGAAGAAAACTTGTTGTCTGACGAACGAAGTGACCATTGGCGCAGGTTCCGCGAACGGCCACTTCAATCCGCGGTTTTGCTGCTCGGCTGGAATTGGACAATGCACCTGCGGCGAACGGCTCAAGCTCCGGGCGCATTAGGCAGGGAGAGACTGCCGAAACGCGGCACGAACACCTAGGGCCAATGGCCTGATGCGGCCTCGCCCAACAGCGGCTCGGGGGCAGTACCGCCCCCGACGTGCCCTGCCCTATCCATCTGGGTGTTGACACGGCGTTGACATCGGTGTCATGACATCGGTGTCATTGGCGGCGAAACCGATTCTAAGGGGCTGCCTTCGGAGGTTTGGGAGGATTCTCGGATGGCGACGATCTATGATGTTGCGCGCGCCTCCGGCGTGTCTCCGAAAACCGTGAGCCGCGTGATAAACCGCGACGGCGCAGTCAAAAGCTCCACCAAAGACGCGGTCGACAAGGCCATCGCAGAACTTGGCTATGTGCCCTCGACGGCGGCGCGCGCGATGCGCTCCAACAAGTCGGGGCTGGTGGGGCTGATCACCGGCGCGATCTCGTTGTCGCCCAGCCGCGTGGACGTGTCCGGCCTGCCGGACCTGTTCATCGTGCAGGGTATCCAGAAAGCGATGGAGGCCAGCGGCAAGACGCTGCTGATCGCCGACACCGGCGGCCAAACCGACCGCGTCGCGCAACTTATCCGCACTTTCGAAGAACACCGGGTCGAAGGCATCATCTATGTCGCCGACCATCACCGGAAAGTGTCCCTGCCCGCCGTTTCCAACTCCACCAAGCTGGTGCTGGCGAACTGCTATGACGACATCGGCACGCCCGCTGTCATTCCAAACGACTATCGCGGGCAGTTTGACCTTGTGAACAGCCTGATCTCCAAGGGGCACCGACGCATCGCCTACCTGTCCCTGAGCGCGCGCCTCGAAGCGACAAAGCACCGCACGCAGGGATACCGCGACGCCTTGGCTGGTGCAGGGATCGATTTTGATCCCGCGCTGCTGATTCCCGCCGATGTGGACACCCCCGACAGCGACGCCGAAGTGCAACTGCTGTGGGATGCGATCGACCGCGTGTTGTCCCTGCCCGAGCCGCCCAGCTTGATCTGTTTTGGCAATGATCGCATGGCCCTGCGCGCCTATGGCATCCTGCGCAGTCGCGGCGTGTCGCTGCCCGACGATCTGTCCGTCGCGGGCTATGACAACCACAAACTCATCACCCAGACGCTCTACCCGACACTGACATCCGCCGAACTGCCCTATGCCGCGATCGGCATCCGCGCGACGGATCTGTTGTTGGGCATGATCAACGGTACGACCGACGCACCTGCTGCCCCCATTCAGGTCAGCGGGCCCGTCACCCACGGCAATTCCGTCAAGGACTTGCCGACTCCGATCACCAAATTTTCGTCAGTAGGGAGGACGACCAAATGAACCTTTCAACAACGCTTGCAGGTGCGCTCGTCGCATCGACCAGTATCGTCGGCATGGCGGCGGCACAGACCGAATTGACCATGTGGTACCACGGCGGCGGCAACGAGGTCGAAAGCGATCTTCTGGACAGCATCGTCACGGACTTCAACGCGGCACAGTCCGATTGGATGGTCTCGGTCGAAAGCTTCCCGCAAGGCAGCTACAACGACTCCGTCGTGGCCGCAGCTCTGGCCGGCAACCTGCCCTGTATCCTGGATGTGGATGGCCCCGTCATGCCGAACTGGGCATGGGCGGGCTACATGCAGCCACTGCCGATCTCGGACGCCGCGCTTGATGGCCATCTGGACAGCACCATCGGCCGTTGGGCCGGCGAGGTCTATTCTGTCGGTCTGTGGGAAGCCGCTGTCGCGCTCTATGCCCGCCAGTCCACGCTCGACGCCCTCGGCCTGCGCACACCGACGCTTGATGCGCCTTGGGACACGGAGGAATTCATGGGCGCGCTTGAGGCCGCCAAGGCGTCGGGTGACTACGAGTTCGCCTTTGATCCCGGCATGGCATGGACCGGCGAATGGTATCCATATGCCTTCAGCCCGTTCCTGCAATCCTTCGGCGGCGACATCGTGGACCGCTCCACCTACCAGACCGCCGAGGGCGCGCTCAACGGCGATGCGGCGATTGCGTTTGGCGACTGGTGGCAATCCCTCTTCACCGAAGGCTACGCGCCTGTCAGCCAGGATCCCGCCACACGCGACACCGGGTTCATCGACGGCAAATATGCCTTCTCCTGGAATGGCAACTGGGCGGGTGTCGCCACGCTGGATGGCGGCGTGGATGACGTGGTCTTCCTACCCGCCCCTGACTTCGGCAACGGCCCTGTCATCGGTGCAGGGTCCTGGCAGTTCGGCGCATCCGGCACGTGCGAGCACCCCGACGGCGTAGCCGCCTTTGTCGAACACGCCCTTCAGGACGAATATCTCGCCGCCTTCTCCGACGGCATCGGCCTGATCCCATCAACCACCGAAGCCGCCGCGATGACCACGAACTACGCCCCGGGCGGCGCGCTTGAGCCCTTCTTCGGCCTTTCGGAGGCTCAGGCCCTCGTGCGTCCGGTTTCGCCCGGCTACGTGGTTGCGGCCAAGGTGTTCGAAAAGGCGCTGGCCGACATCGCCAATGGCGCAGACGTCGCTGACACGCTGGATGCGGCCGTTGACGAGATCAACACCGACATCGAGCGCAACGGCGGCTACGGGCACTAAGCACCTCCCTCGTCCGGGGGCGGCATTCGCGCCGCCCCCGGAACGCCCCTCCGAAGGAGCAAGACAATGGCATCCAAACTCACGACATCAAACCGCGCAGGCTGGGCCTTCGCCCTGCCGGGTTTCGGCCTTCTGGCGATGTTCATCGTGGTGCCCTTCTTTTTCGCCTTCTTTCTGTCGCTCACCAACCAGCGTCTGATCTCGCCCAATCCCACTGAATTCGTGGGCCTGGACAACTACCGCAACCTTCTCGGCATTCGCGTTCTATCCATCGAGCCCGAGGTGAACGCGGCGGGCGAGATCGTGCGCGATGAGACCGGCGCACCGGAATATCCCCGCGTCCGCACCTTTACCCGCAACAACCCCGACTATCCGCAATATGCGGGCATGCGCGAATGGTTCCGATGGCACTCCGGCGATACGGCAAAGGTTGTCGTGGCCAGGGATGTCGTCTTCTGGAAATCCCTGCGCAACACCCTGATGTTCGTGCTGGTCGTCGCCCCCGTGCAAGGCGCGCTTGCCCTCGGGCTCGCCTTGCTCATCAACCAGCGACTGCGCGCGATCAATATCTACCGCGCGATCTATTTCATGCCGGTCGTTGTCTCCATTGTCGTCGTCTCGCTGTTGTGGCGGTTTCTCTACGCGGAAGAAGGCCTCCTCAACAGCATTCTACATGGGCTCAGCTTCGGGATGTTCGAAGGGCGCGACTGGTTGGGCGACCCCGACACCGCCCTTGGCGCGATCAAGGCGATGTCGATCTGGCAAGCGGTTGGCTTTCACATGGTGATCTGGCTGTCGGGCCTGCAAACCATCTCGCCGACCCTCTACGAGGCCTCCGCGATCGAAGGCGCGTCGAAATGGCAGACCTTCCGCTATGTTACCTGGCCCGGTCTGCGCAACACCGCCGTTCTGGTCTTGATCGTCATCACCATGCAGGCCTTCGCCCTTTTCGCGCAGATCGATGTGATGACCAACGGCGGCCCGCTCGACAGCACCACCACGGTCGTCTTCCAGGCGGTCGAGCGCGGCTACGGCAAGCAGGACATCTCGGGCGGCGCCGCCATTTCGGTCATTCTGTTTCTGCTCGTGCTGACCATCAGCCTGATCCAACGCTACCTCACGCGGGAGAAATAAGATGGCCGCCATTTCATCGGACAACCATGGCCTGCGCCTTGTGACCCGCTATGTCGTGCTGACGCTGATCGCGTTGATCTTCGTCTTTCCGCTCGTCTTCATGGTCGTGTCCAGCTTCAAGCCTGACCTTCAACTGCTGCGCGACGCCTCGAGCATCCGGGCGTTCCTGCCCGTGGGAGATATCAGCACCGACAACTACAGCGCCGCGTTCGAGCGCGCGCCAATCGGGCTGTTCGTGTTCAATTCCGTCCTGGTGACAGGCGTCACGGTTCTGCTCTCGCTGCTGATCTGTTCCCTGGCGGCCTTCTCCTTCGCGTTCCTGGAATGGAAGGGGCGCAACACCCTGTTGTCGATCATCATCGCCACGCTGATCATCCCGTTCGAAACCATCGCGATCCCCTTGCTGCTCCTGGTGTCGAAACTGCCATGGATCGGGCTTGAAGGTCTCTCGGTCGGATGGCTGAATTCCTACCGCGTCCAGATCATTCCGTGGATTGCCGATGGGCTCACGATCTTCCTGTTCGTCCAGTTCTTCAAGGACCTGCCGCGCGATCTGATCGAGGCCAGCCGCGTCGAAGGGGCCTCATGGTGGCAGATCTATCGCCGCGTGGTCATGCCCCTGTCCGGCCCTGTGATCGCCACGGCCGCGATCCTGAAGTTCCTCGTCATGTACAACCAATACCTCTGGCCACTGATCGTGGTGCAGGAGGAAACCTACCGCCCTGTCATGGTCGGGCTGCAATATTTCTTTCAGCTCAACACGGCATGGGGCGAAGTCATGGCCTATCTGACCATCATCACGGTGCCGGTCCTGGCCTTCTATCTTGCCTTGCAACGCGCGTTCATCGCGTCGATTGCCTCAACCGGTGTGAAAGGCTGATCCATGGTCCTCGCTCTTCAAGATCACTTTGTCTGGGATAGCTGGTACGTCCACGACGGCGACGTCTGGCACGGCTACTACCTCAAGGCGCCCCGCTCGATCGGCGACCCCGAGTTGCGCCACTTCAATGTCAGCTACGGCCACGCCATAAGCACGGATTTGACCAACTGGACCGATCTGGGCACCACGTTCAAACCCTCCGCCGGGCCTGCGTGGGACGACTACACCACCTGGACAGGATCGACCGTGCGCGGCGACGATGGGCTGTGGCATCTCTACTACACGGGCAGTTGCAAGGCCGAACAGGGCATGAAACAGCGCATCGGCCACGCCACCTCGACCGATATGCACAACTGGACGCGGGTGGGCGAAGATGGCCTGATCCTCGACCTCGAGGGCCCGAACGCCCACCACTACGAAGCCGACCACACCGGCCAATGGCACGACCGCGCCATGCGCGACCCTTGGGTGATGAAAGACCCCGAGGGAGAGGGTTGGCTGATGTTTTTCACGGCCCGCTCCAGCGGCATCGCGGAACCCAACGCAGGCGGCAACATCGGCTTCGCCACCTCGCCTGACGGATACGACTGGACCCTCGAGCCCCCGGTGTTCACCGGCGGCTTTGGCCAGCTCGAAGTGCCACAGGTGTTCGCGGCCGGCGGTCAGTGGTATTGCCTGTTCTGCACCGCCGCCGAACACTTCTCGAAAGAGCAGGCCGAGAAAACCAAGCCCGTGACCGGCAACCACTACCTGATCGGCGACAGCCCCCGTGGCCCATGGCGCATCGCGCCGGGTTTTCTGGATGGCGACCTGCCGTGCCGCCGCTACGCCGCCCGGATCGTGGATACCGGCGACGGGCTGGTCATCCTCGGCTTTGCCGATCGGCCCGACGGCTCGGACTTTGTCGGCCACGTGATGGACCCGCAACCGGTCGAAATCACCTCCGACCGGCTGCTCAAAATCACCCCTTACCTCAAAGCGGCGGAATAGATCATGGCGACCGTAAAACTGCGCGACATTCGCAAGAGCTATGGCAATGTTGACGTCATCAAGGGCGTCGACATCGAGATCGCGGATGGCGAGTTCGTTGTCTTCGTGGGCCCCTCGGGCTGCGGAAAATCCACCCTTCTGCGCATGATCGCCGGGCTGGAGGATGTCACCTCCGGCACGCTCGAAATCGACGGGGTCCGGGTCAATGACCTCGAACCCTCCAAGCGGGGCATCGCGATGGTGTTCCAGTCCTACGCCATCTTCCCGCACATGACCGTTCGCGAAAACGTCGCCTTCGGGCTGACCATCAACAAGGCGAGCAAGGCGGAGAAGGAGGAAGCGGTCGCCAAAGCCGCGCGCATCCTGCAGATGGAGCACCTGCTTGACCGTCGGCCCTCCGAGCTTTCAGGCGGCCAGCGTCAGCGGGTTGCCATCGGCCGCGCCATTGTACGCGACCCCAAGGTCTTCTTGTTTGACGAGCCCCTCTCCAACCTCGATGCCGCCCTTCGCATGGATATGCGCATGGAGATCGGCAAGCTGCATCAGGATCTGGGCGCCTCGATGATTTACGTCACACATGATCAGGTCGAAGCCATGACGTTGGCCGACAAGATCGTGGTGCTGAAAGACGGCATGGTCATGCAGGCCGGCGCGCCGATGGATCTCTATCACGAACCCGCCAATATCTTCGTGGCCGGCTTTCTCGGCGCGCCGTCGATGAACTTCCTTGATGTGACCGTGCATGCGGTCAACGACGAGACCGTCACGATCAGCAACGCCTCGCTCGATCAGATCGACGTGCCCCACAAAGGCCGCACCTTCACCGCGGGGCAAACCGCCACCCTGGGCCTGCGCCCGCAATACCTGCATCCCGCAATGGGCGGCGCGGGAAAACTGCACGGCACGGTGATCCTGAGCGAACGGTTGGGGAGCGAGACGGTGATTGATTTGGCATTGGCCGACGGCAGCAAGATCATCGCCGCCCTGGCCGAAGACAGCATTCTGACACCGGGCGCCGCGACCAATTTCGATTTCGATCCAAATCAGGCCCACATCTTTCCCGAAACCAGATGAACAAGCCCGTCCTGAGCTCGGGCGCCGCGTTGCTTGCGCACTGATGGACCGACGGTTGCCGCGCCGCACACGGGATGCAGCGCGGCAAGCAAGGTTATTCGGCCGCGACGGCTTGGGGCACTGCCCCGTTCAGCCGGCCTGACAGGCGCACCAGAACGATCCCGACACCGACCACTCCGGCAGCGATGTAGGGCGCAGCGGCAAGGCCGATGCCCTCCACCACAAGCCCCCCGGCCCAAGCGCCACCGGCGATGCCGAGGTTGAACGCCCCGATGTTCAGGCCCGACGCCACATCCACCGCACCGGGCGAAACTTCGCGCGCGATTTGCACGACGTAGGATTGCAGCGGCGGCACGTTGGCGAAGGCAAAGCCGCCCCAGAAGGCCGCAACCGCAATGGCTGCAATCGGGCTGGTGAGGAACGCGCCGAGGGCGACCAGTGATATCGCAAGGCCGGCAAAGATCACCGTCAGGGACGCCACAGCCCCGATCCGGTCAGCCAGCTTGCCGCCCGCGATGTTGCCCACGGCGACAGATGCCCCGTAGAGCAACAGCACAAGGCTGACCGCGCCTGCGGACAGACCCGTGACTTCGTTCAGCATCGGCGCGAGGAAGGTGAAGGCGATGAAGTTGCCGCCATAGCCGACAGCGGTGATCAGATAGACCAGCAAAAGGCGCGGCGAGGTCAGCACCTGCAACTGCGCCTTGATCCCCGCTGACGCGGTCTTGGTCAGATTGGCAGGCACCAGTACGGCAGAAGCGATGAAGCCGATCACACCCAGCACGACAACGCCAAGGAAAGTTGACTGCCAGCCAAAGTTTTGGCCGATGAACGTCCCCAAGGGCACACCCGTCACCAGCGCGACAGTCAAACCAAGGAACACCAGCGCGATGGCCGAGCTTTCCTTTTCGGGCTCCACCAGATCGGTGGCGATGGTCGAGGCGATGGCGAAGAACACGCCATGCGCCAGGCCGGTGATGAAGCGCGCCGCGACAAGGCTGCCGTAGTCCGGCGCGAAGGCGGCATAAGCATTCCCGAGCGTGAACAGTGCCAGCAAGAGCAGCAGCAGCGTCTTGCGCGGCACCCGATCGGCCATGGCCGTCAGCACCGGCGCGCCGATGGTCACGCCAAGCGCATAGAGGCTGACCAGAAGGCCAGCGGAGGGGATGGACACACCAAGATCGGCGGCGATGGTGGGTAGCAGGCCGACGATGACGAACTCGGTCGTTCCGACGGCGAAAGCGCTGATGGTCAGCGCCCATAGGGCAAGTGGCATCGGGTCTCTCCATGATTTGATGTCGACGCCGTATATGCCAGCCGCTATCTATTGCTAGAACAGGCAATATCGGAATGGATCATTGCAAAAACTGCACGAATTGCTGCGCATGGGGGATCTGGCCGCCTTTGTCGGGATCGTCGATGACGGCGGCTTTGCTGAATCCGCGCGGCGCAGGGGGGTGTCTGCTTCAACGCTCAGCCGGTCGGTCACGCGGCTGGAGGCGCAGTTGAAGGTCACACTGCTGCGCCGCACCACCCGGTCCATCGAAATCACCCCCGAGGGCGCCGCCGTTCTGGCCGAAGCGCGCGAAATCCTGGACCGCAGCGAAACCCTGCAAGAAATTGCAACCAGCGGACAGGCCCCTGCCGGTCCGTTGCGGGTCAACGCACCGGTTCCTTACGTGCTGCATGTGCTCGCCCCGCGTCTGGCCGAGTTCCACGCGCAATACCCCGACATCCAGTTGTCCATCGACATGACCGACGCGCTGGTGGACCTGATCGGCAGTCACGCCGACGTCGCCATTCGGCTGGGCCGCGTTCCCGACAGCGAGATGCTGCGCCGACCGCTGGGGCGCACCGCGTGGAAACTGGTGGCCACACCGGCCTACCTTGATCGCACCGGCTGGCCAGAAACGCCCGCCGATCTCGCTGAGCTGAAACAAGTGCGCTTTGCGGCGCCCGACCACATAAACACACTGCGCTTCGCCGGTCTGGCAGATCCCGTCCCCGTGCCGCCCGCCGTGACCGCGGGCAACGGAGAGGCCGTGCGCCAGATGGTCCTGGGCGGTCTCGGCATCGCCCGCTTTTCCGATTTCATGATCGCCGAGGATCTCCGAGCGGGGCGTCTGGTCGAGCTGTTCGCCGGTCAGCTCGACGCGGAGCCGCTGGACATCTCGGCGCTTTACCTCACGCGCGTTTCGGGCCTCCGGCGGTTGGGTGTCTTTCTGGATTGGCTGGGGACCATCAGCATCGGCTGAGCGAGACGCGCACGCTTTGGCAGCAGTGAGAATCCCCCCCCAAGAAGACGCCTCACTTTCCAGATCGAAAGCGCTTGGGTGGCGCGCCACCGGTCATCGGGGCCCGTCCGCCCAGGGCCGTCTCGGAGCCTGTGACTTTACGCGACAAACTCGATGGCGTGCCGATCTTCGGCGATGCGCCCCCGGTGCTCGCGCGCAGGAAGTCTGCGGCGGCCATGTCGAATTGACGGAGGACGGCTACGCGCCGGTCTATCATTGGGGGTCGGCCCCGACTCCGAGACGTTGGGCGTGGACAGCGAGCTGCTGATCAGGTGTTGAACAGGAAATGCATCACATCGCCGTCGGCGACGGTGTAGCTCTTGCCTTCGGCGCGCATCTTGCCCGCTTCCTTGGCCCCCTGCTCGCCCCCGGACGCGACGAAATCATCATAGGCGATGGTCTCGGCGCGGATGAACCCCTTCTCGAAATCCCCATGGATCACGCCGGCGGCCTGGGGCGCCATCGTGCCCTCGCGGATCGTCCAGGCGCGCGCCTCCTTGGGGCCGACGGTGAAATAAGTCTGGAGGTTCAGGAGCCCGTAGCCCGCCTTGATCAGACGGTCCAGACCGGCCTCCTCCAGCCCCATCTCATCGAGGAACATCGCGGCCTCCTCGGCGTCGAGCTGGCTGATTTCCTCCTCGATCCGGGCCGAAATGATGACATGCGCATTGCCCTGCGCCGCCGCCATCTCCGCCACCTTGGCCGCATGCGCGTTGCCTTGGGCCGCGTCTTCCTCGGCCACGTTGCACACATAAAGCACCGGTTTCGTTGTCAGCAGCTGGAGCATCTTCCAGGCCTTGGCATCGTCTTCATCAACCTCGACCATCCGCGCAGGCTCGCCCTCTTCGAGCTTGGCAAGCGCCGCCCGCAATAGCCGCTCCTGCTGGACCGCCTCCTTGTCGCCGCCGCGCACCTTGCGCACGATGTTCTGAAGCCGCTTTTCGATGCTCTCGATATCGGCCAGCATGAGTTCGGTCTCGATGGTCTCGGCATCGGCCACTGGATCCACGCGCCCTTCAACATGGGTAATATCGCCGTCCTCGAAACAGCGCAGCACATGGGCAATCGCGTCGACCTCGCGGATATTGGCCAGAAACTGGTTGCCGAGCCCTTCGCCCTTGGAGGCCCCTTTCACGAGCCCGGCGATGTCAACGAAGGTCATCCGCGTCGGGATGACCTGCTTGGATTTGGCGATCTCCGCCAGCCGGTCCAACCGGGGATCCGGGACAGCCACCTCGCCCACGTTGGGCTCGATCGTGCAGAACGGAAAGTTCGCGGCCTGAGCCGCGGCGGTGCGGGTCAGCGCGTTGAAAAGGGTCGACTTGCCCACGTTGGGAAGCCCGACGATGCCCATCCTGAAACCCATGTCCGCTCTCCTTGATGCCTGCTCGCGCCGCTTCTAATCCGCGCATCCGGGGCGCGCAAGCGGGCGGGGTTCCCTCAATGAAAAGGGCCGCGCGAGTTTCCCGCGCGGCCCCGATTTTCGCAATGCCAGACCGGCTCAGCCGTGGGTTTCGTCCTCGGCGGCCTTGTCTTCGGGCGTCTCGACCACTTCGGCCAGATCGTCGTCGTCGGAGGCGGCTGCGCCGATATCGTCGAAAAGCTCGGCGATCTCGTAATCCGCAGCGGCTTCCTCTTCGGCAGCGAGCTCCTGGATGGACTTGCCGGAGGCTTGCAACTCGGCTTCCTCAGGGGAGCGCGCGACGTTGAGCTGGATCGTGACCTCGACCTCGGGGTGCAGCGTGACGCTCACGTCATGCAGGCCGAGTTCCTTGATCGGGCGGGACAGGACGACCTGCTTGCGATCAACGGTGAAGCCGTCGGCGGTGGCCGCATCGGCGGCGTCCCGCGTGGTCACGGAGCCGTAGAGATAGCCCGCGTCGGACGCTTGGCGAATCACGATGAACTGCTTGCCGTCGAGCTCAGCGCCGAGTTTCTCGGCTTCGGCCCTGGTTTCCAGGTTGGTCGCTTCGAGCTGAGCCTTTTGCGATTCAAACTGCGCGATGTTGGCGTCGCTCGCGGTCAGAGCCTTGCCTTGCGGCAGCAGGAAATTGCGCGCGTAGCCGGATTTGACGTCAACCACTTCGCCCATCTGGCCAAGCTTGGCGACGCGTTCGAGAAGGATAACTTGCATGTCAGTCGCTCCTTACTTCACGGCATAGGGCAGCAGGGCGAGGAAGCGGGCGCGTTTGATGGCACGGGCCAGTTCACGCTGCTTCTTGGCCGAGACGGCGGTGATGCGGGAGGGCACGATCTTGCCACGCTCGGAGATGTAGCGCTGCAGCAGACGGGTGTCCTTGTAGTCGATCTTGGGTGCGTTCTCGCCGGAGAACGGGCAGACCTTACGACGGCGGAAAAATGGTTTTGCGGCCATGGTTTAGCGTCCTTTCTTCAAGCGATGGATCAACGGCGGTCGCGACGGCTGTCGCGCTCGTCGCGTTTCTGCATCTGGATCGACGGGCCTTCGCCGTGCTCGTCCACCTTGATGGTGAGAACGCGCATCACGTCGTCATGCAGGCGCATCAGGCGTTCCATTTCCTGCACGGCCGGTGCGGGCGCATCGGTCTTGAGGAAGGCGTAGTGGCCCTTGCGGTTCTTGTTGATCTTGTAGGCCATGGTCTTCACGCCCCAGTACTCGTTTTCAACGACCTTGCCGCCGTTGTCTGCGAGAACCGTGGAGAAGTGTTCGACGAGGCCCTCGGCCTGGGCGCTGGAGAGATCCTGGCGCGAGATGAAGACATGCTCGTAAAGCGGCATGTGCACTCCTATCATGTACTGGCGCGTTTCAAAGAGTGGGCCCTGCTCTTCCGCGCCCACCCACGAGAGACCGCGCGGTTACTTTCGTTTGCGGAAGAAGCGCCCTCTAACCACGCCCCGGCGGGTTTGGCAAGAGTGGCGGGCTCCGGGCGCTTTGCGCGTTGATTTCCGCCGCCACATTCTGCAAGAGAACGGGAAGCAAATACCGGAGGCCGCATGACCCGTATCGACGCCAAATTCGCCGAGCTCAAAGCCGAGGGGCGCAAGGCTTTCGTGGCCTACATCATGGCCGGCGACCCGGACTATGACCGCTCAATGGAGGTGCTGCGCGGCATGCCCGGCGCGGGGGTCGACATCATCGAGCTCGGCCTGCCCTTCACCGATCCGATGGCCGACGGCCACACGATCCAGCTCGCCGGCCAGCGCGCGCTGGAGGCCGGGCAGACCCTGGAGAAAACGCTCCAGATGGTGCGCAGCTTCCGCGAGGAGGATGACACCACGCCCATCGTGCTGATGGGATACTACAACCCGATCTATAGCCGCGGCGTGGCGCGCTTCCTCGAGGAGGCGGTCGAGGCGGGGATCGACGGGCTCATCATCGTCGACCTTCCGCCGGAGGAAGACGACGAACTTTGCCTTCCGGCTCAGGCAGCAGGGATGAACTTCATCCGCCTCGCAACGCCGACCACCGACGACACGCGCTTGCCGAAGGTGATGCAGAACACATCAGGGTTCGTCTACTACGTTTCGATCACCGGGATCACCGGCGCCGCCGCCGCGGACGCCGCGGACGTGGCGCCCGAAGTCGCCCGCATCAAATCCACGACCAACCTGCCGGTCATCGTGGGCTTCGGCATCCGGACCCCGGACACAGCCAAAGCGATCGCCGGTGTGGCGGACGGCTGCGTCGTCGGTTCGGCGATCGTTGCCGAAATCGGCGCTGGCAAATCCAAGGGCGATATCCTGAGCTTCGTCGCCGCTCTCGCCGACGGCGCTCACAAAGGCTAGCCGACCGGGACGGGCGCCGTTTTCCGATCAATCGGAAAACGGGCCGGAAAATGATCGATCATTTTCCGCGCCCCTGTCGACGTTGACGGCAGATTGAATGAGCGGTAGAGCCCGTGTCGCGCGGAGAGGTGGATGGCCGCGGGGCGACAGCTCCGAGGAAAGTCCGGACTCCACAAGGAAACGGTGCCGGGTAACGCCCGGCGGGGGCAACCCCAGGGAAAGCGCCACAGAGAATGAGACCGCCGCGCTTTGCGCGGTAAGGGTGAAACGGTGGGGTAAGAGCCCACCGCGGGACGGGCAACCGGACCGGCACGGCAAGCCCCACCGGGAGCAATGCCGAATAGGGATCGCGCGCGGGCCGGTCGGGGAGACCCGAAACCGCCGCAGGGCCGGCCTTGGCCCCGACGATCCGGGTTGGCAGCTAGAGCCGCGGTGGCAACATCGCGGCAAGAGGAATGGTCATCCATGGGGGCTTCGGTCCCCGGGACAGAATCCGGCTTACAGCTTCTCCGCGCCTCAGGATGTCCCGTCGACGCTCAGATGCGCTGCGATCTCGCGGCGATGAGAGCTGTTGCGGTGCTCCATCAGGTAAATCCCCTGCCACCTCCCGAGGCGCATCCGCCCCCCAAGGACCGGGATCTGCAGGCTAACAGGCAGCAGTGCTGCCTTGATATGCGCGGGCATGTCATCGGGGCCTTCGAGCGTATGGGTCAGGAACTGCATAGTCGGATTGTCCGCCGAAGGCACAAGCCGAGAGAAGAAGGCCATGAGGTCGGTCTGCACATCCGGATCGGCGTTTTCCTGTATCAGGAGCGACGCCGAGGTATGGCACAGAAAAAGCGTCAGGACCCCGCTTCCACGCACCCAGGATGAGACCTCCTGCGTAATCTCGTAAAGCCCGAGGCCGGATGTCGTGATCGTGAACGTGGTCTGCATGTCGAAATCCTTCCCTTTCGCAAAATACTTCCCTTAGGTAAAGCAAGCTCAGCTGCCTGCCATCGCCTCCGCAGGGCCAGGCCAACACAAGGAGACACGCGATGAACGACCAGACACCCGGCCGCCGCCTCACCGCCGCGGATTTCGATCAGGACCTTCTCGATCTTTACGATTACTACGCACATGGCAAGATCACGAAGCGCCAGTTCCTCGACCGCGCGGCGAAATTCGCCGTCGGCGGGCTCACTTCGGCGGCGCTGCTCGAACTGCTCCAACCAAACTACGCCTTTGCGCATCAAGTCGAGTTCACGGACCCCGACATCGTTCCGGAGTACATCACCTACCCGTCGCCCAATGGCCACGGCACGGTGCGCGGCTATCTCGTGACCCCGACAGCAGCCACCGTGCCGGTGGGGGCGGTGATTGTCGTGCACGAAAACCGCGGCCTGAACCCCTATATCGAAGACGTCGCACGCCGGGTCGCCAAGGCCGGGTTTATTGCCCTTGCACCGGACGGGCTGACGAGCGTCGGCGGTTATCCAGGCAATGACGAAAAAGGACGTGAACTGCAGCGCACGGTGGATGGCGAAAAGCTGATGAACGATTTCTTTGCCGCCTTCGAGTTTCTTAAGGACCACAACTCCGTCAATGGACGGGTCGGTTGTGTCGGCTTTTGCTACGGTGGCGGGGTATGTAACGCGCTGGCTGTGGCCTACCCTGAACTTGCGGCAAGCGTGCCATTCTACGGCCGGCAAGCCTCGGCCGAAGATGTCCCTCGCATCGAAGCGCCTCTACTCTTGCAATACGCGGAGCTGGACGAGCGTATCAATGCAGGGTGGCCCGCCTATGAGGCCGCGTTAAAGGCAGAAGACAAGACGTATACCGCCCACATCTATCCCGGCGTCAACCATGGCTTTCACAATGACACAACGCCGCGCTACGACGCCGCGGCGGCCGAATTGGCGTGGGAGCGAACGATCGCATTCTTCGAAGAGCATCTGCGCGGCGACTAGCCGCAGCGAGCGTGAAATGTGAGCCGGCGTTGCCGGCTTGCCTCCGGCGGGAGTATTTTGGAAGAGAAGAAGGAAAGGGCGGCGCTTGCCTCGGGGGCGGATTACTGAGGTGTATTCGGTCAGAGATATTGGCTCCATATGACCTGTCTTTGGGGGCGCGGGCTCACATCGTCACAGGCGCCAGCGCGACGCCGGAGGCGGCGCAACTCAAAGGCGTAGCGCGCGGGATTTCCCGCGCGCTTCCGTTTGACAGGATTGACGGGTCAGGCGGATTGGCGGTGATTTTGCGGTTTGGCGCCAAAGTACCAGGCGTGCACCGCTTGACCAAACGCTTTGAACAGGGGCCGTGAGACCGGATCGTTTGCCGCGTCCCACTCCGGGTGCCATTGGACCGACATTGTGAACCCCGGCGCGCCATCGACGTAGATGGCTTCGGGAGTTCCGTCGGGGGCCGTTCCGTCGATGACGATCCTAGCGCCGGGACGGTTGATGCCTTGTCCGTGGAGCGTGTTGGTCATGACTTGTTTTGCGCCCATCAGGTGGTGAAACGGGCCGCCTTCGGTGAAAGTCACGGTGTGCCGGAGCGCGAATTTCTCTTCCAGCGTCCCGTCAGGGGGCATGCGGTGGTTCATTCGGCCGGGCAGGTCCCGGATCTCCGGGTAGAGCGAGCCGCCCATGGCGACGTTCACTTCCTGGAAGCCCCGGCAGATCCCGAGAAAGGGCTGGCCCCGTTCGACGCAGGCGCGAATGAGCGGCAAAGTGATTGCATCGCGCGCGCGATCAAAGGCTCCGTGGGCCTCCGTCGCCGCTTCGCCGTATTCCTCCGGGTGGACGTTGGGCCGCCCGCCCGTCAGCAGAAATCCGTGGCAGCTTTCCAGCAATTCTTCGACCGAGAGAAACCGCGGGTCGGCGGGGATGAGCATGGGCACACAATCGGCGACGCGCGCGACGGCTTCGGAATTCATCGTCCCGCCCGCGTGGGCGGGATACTCGTCATGCAGGATGTGGTGGTTACCGATGATGCCGACGACCGGGCGAGACATGTGCGACCTTTCCATACCGATATTCGGCGCTCAGGTTAGAGCATCGCGCGGAAAGGCAAAAGAGCCGTTACGCTTCGCCGGCGAGTCCCGCGGCTTCGATGCCCACCATCGCGGCAGTCGCGTCGTTGTCGGAGGTGTCGCCCGTCGCGCCCACCGCGCCAATCACGGCGCCGCGCTTGTCGCGCACGAGCAGCCCGCCCGGGACCGGCACCACCTGTCCGCCATAGACGCCGTTGACTGCCGCCATGAAGTAGGCCTGTTGCTCGGCCCGTGCCATCTGGGCCTTGCCCGCCATGCCAAGCATGACCGCGCCATAGGCCTTGCCCTGCGCGATGCCGAAGCGGCCCGGGCTCGCGCCATCTTCGCGCTCGAAGGCCAACACGTGGCCGCCTGCGTCGAGCACGACGACGGACATGGGCTTGAGCTCCATCTCCCGCGATTTGGCGAGCGTTTTGCGGATGATTGTCCGCGCTTTGTTCAGGGTGATTGCGGCCATGGGCCTCCTCCTTCATCGTCTTGCGGGTGCGAAACAAGGATCCATGGACCCTGGTTTAACGCACGAAATCAGCCTTTTGCGGCCTTGAGTTCAAGTCGCCGTGCGTGCAGCGTCGGCTCGGTGTAGCCCGAGGGATCGGTCCGGCCCTTGTAGATAAGATCGCGCGCCGCGTTGAAGGCGATGCTGTCGAACCCTGGCGCCATGGGCGTGTAGGACGGATCGCCCGCGTTCTGTTCGTCGACCACCGCCGCCATCTTCTTCAGCGCGGTCTCCACCTGTTCGCGGCTCACGACCCCATGGTGGAGCCAGTTGGCCACGTGTTGCGCCGAAATGCGGCAGGTGGCGCGGTCTTCCATCAGCCCCACGTTGTTGATGTCCGGCACCTTGGAGCAGCCTACGCCCTGATTGATCCAGCGGACCACATAGCCGAGGATGCCCTGCGCGTTGTTCTCCACCTCGCGCCGGACCTGCTCCTCGGTCCACTTGCGGAAGGCGGCCAGCGGGATATCGAGGATCCCGTCCACATGGGCACGCCGCCCACCCGCCTTGAGCTTGGCCTGAACGGCAAAGACATCGATCTTGTGGTAGTGGAGCGCGTGCAGCGTCGCGGCCGTCGGGCTCGGGACCCAGGCGGTGTTGGCGCCGGCCTGCGGATGTTCGATCTTCTGCTGGAGCATGTCGCCCATCAGGTCGGGCATCGCCCACATGCCCTTGCCGATCTGCGCCTTGCCGGAGAGCCCGCATTCCAGCCCGATATCGACGTTGTAATTTTCATAGGCGATGATCCAGCCCTTGCGCTTGATGAAGGCCTTGCGGGAAAACGGCCCCGCCTCCATCGAGGTGTGGATCTCATCGCCGGTGCGGTCGAGGAAGCCGGTATTGATGAAGGCCGTGCGGCTCTTGGCGGCGCGGATGCACTCCTTGAGGTTGACCGAGGTGCGGCGCTCCTCGTCCATGATCCCGAGCTTGACGGTATCCTGCGGCAGGCCGAGGAACTCTTCCACCTTGGTAAAGACGTCCCCGGCAAAGGCCGTCTCTTCGGGCCCGTGCAGTTTGGGCTTCACCACGTAGATCGAACCATGGACCGAGTTGCCGCCCTCGCGCTTGAGGTCATGCATCCCGATCAGTGCGGTCACCGCGGCGTCCATGAGGTTCTCAAAGATCTCCGCGCCATCGCGGGTCAAGATCGCGGGATTCGTCATCAGCAGGCCAACGTTGCGGACCCACATGAGCGCCCTGCCCTTCATGGTGACGCTGCTGCCGTCCGGCGCGGTGTATTCAAGGTCCGGATTGAGCTTGCGGGTGACGGTTTTGCCGCCCTTCTCAAAGGTGTCTTCGAGCGTGCCGTTCATCAGCCCGAGCCAGTTCTCATAGGCGAGCACCTTGTCCTCGGCGTCCACGCAGGCGACCGAGTCCTCGCAATCCATGATCGAGGTGATCGCGCTCTCGAGCCGCACATCGGCGAGCCCGGCCTGATCCTTGCTCCCGATTGGGTGGCTGCGGTCAAAAACCAGCTCGACATGGAGGTGATTGTTGCAAAGCAAGATCGCCTCGGGGCTTGCCGCATCCCCGCGATAGCCCTTGAATTTCTCGGGGCTCTCAAGCGGCGCGCCATCGACCAGAAGGGCGCCGTTTTCGATCGTGTAGTGCGTCGCATCGCCATGAGAGACGCCCTTGACCGGGAAGGCATCGTCCAGGAAAACGCGCGCCCGCGTCACCACGCGCGCACCGCGACCCTTCTCGTACCCGCCAGAGGGCGCGGGCGAGCCCATCGCGTCGGTTCCATAAAGGCAATCATAGAGGCTGCCCCATCGGGCATTGGCCGCGTTCAGCGAATAGCGCGCGTTGGTCACCGGGACGACAAGCTGCGGGCCGGGGATCGACGCGATTTCGGGATCGACATTTGTTGTCTCAATCTCGAAGTCGGGGCCTTCGGGGACGAGGTATCCGATATCGGTCAGAAACGCCTTGTAGGCCTCGTGATCATGCGCGTCGTCACGGTGGGCGATGTGCCAGGCGTCGATCTCGCTTTGAAGCCGCGCGCGGGTCTCCAGAAGTTCGCGGTTTTTTGGTGCGAAATCATGGGCCAGCTCGGAAAAGCCTTTCCAGAACGCCTCCGCGTCGACACCGGTGCCCGGAAGCGCGCGATTGTCGATAAAATCAGCGAGCTGGCGGTCCACCTGAAGCCCATGCTTGTCAACCCGCGTCGTCATGCCTGCTATCCTCCCGGCTGGTATACCACTGCGTACGTCGTGCTTAGAACGCGTGTTTCCGATAGTAAACAGGGCTTGTCGAAAATTGCGCAAATTGTTGGGCTGCGGACAGAATAGACCTTTGTGACGCGCAGGTGAACGCGCACGGGCGATAGAGAATTGCGCCCCCGGCCTCGTCAGCCGGGAGCCAGTCTCGGGCGGTTAATCCGCGGTATTTTCGGGCAGGATCGTCGTGCCGCCCTCCACCTCGGGCGCGGTCTCCGGCGTGGGTGTCGTCTCCTGTGCGGGCGCGCTTTGGGCGGCTGGTTCCGAGATCTCGTTGGTGGCCTCTTCGGAAAACGCGCCAAAGAGCATGAGAAGAAGCATGAGCAGGCCAAACCCTGCGGCGATGAGAATGCCGATCAATGCCGGGCTGTGGCGTTTTTCCTGCTTGTGGATGTTGGTGTCGGGCGCAGACATGGGACCTCCTTGATCCTTTGGATGGATGGGGTTTCCTTCAACAGCGCTCAAGACCCGCATTTTGTTCCCGCCCAAACAGAAATCCCGCGCCGGGATCCGGCGCGGGACAATAGAGGTTCGATGCGCCCAAGCGGCGCGGCGGTCACGCGACCGAGCGCATATGCTCCATGTGATCGCCCGTCGATGTCGCATCCGAGACCCGGAATTCCATCGCGAGGCCCAGAAGATCTTGCGATTCGCTGCGCAAAGTTTCGCTGGTCTGGAGCGAATCCTGGAACAGGGCCGCGTTCTTCTGCATCACCGCGTCGATACTGCTCACCGTGGTGTTGATCTCCGAGACGGTCAGGGCCTGTTCGCGCGCCGCGCTGGAAATCGAGCCGATGTGGGTCGAAATCTCGTTGATGAAAGCGACGATACCGGTCAGCGCCGCGCCTGCGGCTTTGACCTGCGACGCGCCCTTCGAGATATGATCCCTCGTCGAGGAGATCAGGCCGTTGATCTCGTTGGCCGCTTCCGACGAGCGCTGCGCAAGATCGCGGACCTCGGTGGCGACGACGGCAAAGCCGCGCCCCTGCTCGCCCGCCCGCGCCGCCTCGACGCCTGCGTTCAGCGCGAGAAGGTTGGTCTGGAAGGCGATGTTCTCGATCAGGTCGATGATCTTGGAAACCGCCTCGGAGGAGACCTCGATTTCCGCCATGGTCGCCACCGCATCCTCGACGCTGGTCTTGGTGACCTCGGCCTCCTTGCGTGCGTCGACCATCACCCGGTCGGCGGTCTGGGCGCTGGTGGAGTTGTTGCGCGCCGAGGCGTCGAGCTCTTCGAGAGCCGCCGCAGTCTCTTCGAGCTTGGCCGCGTTTTGCTTGGCACGGTTGGCCATCTCGCCTGCGTTGGCCGCGATCTCGCCCGAGGAGTCGGTCACCGAGTTGGCGCTGTCGACCAGCTTCCGGATCAGGGTCGCGATCGAGGTGACCGCGGAGTTGAAATTGACCCGGAGCCCTTCGTAATCCCCGGCGAACTGGGTGTCGATCGTAGCGGTCAGATCGCCCGAGGACAGACGCTTGAGCGCCCCCGCGAGATTGTCCACCACAAGCGCAAGCTCGGCAGCGCGCTCGTCGCGTTCGGCCTGGGCCTTGCGCTCCAAATCGGCGCGCATTTCGGCTTCCTCGGCCTCACGCGCCCGTTCGCGCTCCTCGCGGAGCCGGGCCTCTTCGCGCGAGCGCTCCTCGGCCTCGCGCTTCTCTTGCTCGGCGCGGCGCTGCTGTTCGGCCAGTTCGGCTTCACGCTGCTTTTCAAGCACCTGCATTTCTTCGCGTTCGATCATTCCGTCGCGGAAGACCTTGAGCGCGGCGGCCATGCGGCCGATCTCGCCGCCTGTTCGCTCGAACCCGTCGACCGGGGCCAGATCGCCCGAAGCGAGCCGTTCGGTGACGCGGGTCACCTTGCCCATCGGGCGCAGGATCAGAAGCCAGCTCATGACCGGTGCAAGCAGCAGGATCACGACGCTGATCCCCGCGATGATGACCATGTAGGAGCGCGCGGTGTCCGTCTCGGTGAGAATCGAGCCGCCGGCGTCGGAGATGGTGGTAAGCGCGCTTGCGCCTTCCTCGCGCGCAGCACGGGCGATCTGCATCAGGGCCTCGCTCGCAACCCGCGACCGGTCGGTGGCATTTCCGGAGGCAATCAGGTAATCCTTGCGCGCCTTCAGCAGACCGGTTTCGGGGTGCGACATGGCCATGATCTTGGCCAGAAGGCCTTCGAATTCAGGGCTCACCTCGACCATACCGGCAAGCTCACCCAGTTTGCGCGCCTCCTCGCCGAGCCGCGTCTGCGCGGCCTCGAGGTTCGTGACATCGTTGATGACCTCGCCGAGCAGCGCCGTAACGAAGGTCGAGCTGACCCCGGCCTCGAGCTCTGCGGCGGCGCGGATGCGGCCGACTTCGACCTCGAGAAGATTGCGGATCGCGTCCTCGTTCTGGCTCGATGCGTCATCGGCCATGATCACCAGATCAAAGCTCAGGGTGTCGATCATCTCGCTCAGGATCGCATCGCCCTCCTGCCGCAGCGACAGGAGCGTGTCTTGCGCCCCGCGGCCCACGGTGAAGCTGCGGTTGGTGAACTCGGCGAGCTCGTCGCGGATGTTGCCGATTGCAGCGATGTCGGTGGCGTAATCCTCGTTCGTGCTGAGCGTGTCGAGCAGACGGCCAAGGCGCTGCAGCGAGCTTGTCGCGATATCGCGCAGGATGGAGCTGAACGCGGGGTCGGTGGCGTTGACAAGCCCGAGCGCGGTGCCGGTGATGAGGTTGATCTCAGCGCGTGTATCCAGCACGGCTTGAATCGTGGAAAACTCTTCGTCGGTTAGGGTTTGCAAGGTTCCGCTCACGGCCTCGACCGTGGTTTCGCCGCCCATGTTGAGCTCGAAATAGGCGTCATCGGACATCTCGGTCAATTGGCCCCGGGTCGCCTCTGCGATCTCCGCGAAGGCGCCGATCTGGCTGGCCATGCTGTCGGAGGCGGCGAACCGCTCAGAGAGCGATTGGCGCATCTTGTCGGCTGAAAGACGGGCCTCTTCGAGCAGCTGCTCGATCCGGGCCGCGGAGGCCGGGGGAAGCTGCGCGATGGCAAGGGAGAGCTCGTTTGCCGCGGCTTCGACTGCGGTCGAATGCTCGGCAAGCTCGGCCTCTCCACCGGCCAGCCCCATGGTTTCAACGGCGTCGCGTACGACGGCGCTGCGTTCGATCACCTCGACGCTTGCGGCCATGTCGGGCAGCGCATCGTCCAGCAGATTGTTGACCGATCCAGCCAGCGAGCCGAAGACAATCAGTGCGACGCCGACAGCAGCAGCCGTCATGGCGCCCATTGCCAGGATCACCCCGGAAATCTTGAGGGCGATGCTGCCCGTAAAGTCACGTATTTTCGCCTTGCTCATTAGATCAATCCGTTCGCTGGGCATGGAAACTTGCTACGATCGAGCGCGGCGCACCGGGGGTTTCTGTCCGATGCGCCGCGCTGCGGTATTACCGGCTGGCGTGTTGCTCGCCTGCCGCGACGGTCTCGAAGGTTCCGTCGGCGGTGATCCGGGTCAGGAAGACCGAGTCGAGGCCCTGGTTGTCGCCAGCGCCGTAGCCGAAGGCCAGACCGCCGATGTCAAAGCTGCCGAGGTTGCCGAGGGCGTCGAGGAAGCTGGCACGGGTCACGTCCGGGCCGGCGGCATCCAGTGCGCGCAGGGCGACACGGCCGACGAGGTAGCCCTCGAGCGTGACGAAGCCCGGGCTGGCCGATGCGTCATAGGCGGCGAGCGCTTTCTGGTAGGCATCGACGACCGGCAGGCTCGCATCCCACGGGAAGGGGACGACCTGGCTGATGATCACGCCCTCGCCATCGGGGCCAAGCTCGTCAGCCAGCGCGCGCGAGCCCACGAAAGAGATGTTCACGAAGGTCGGCTCGAACTTCAGCTTCTTGGAAAGCTTGACGAATTCGGCGATCGGCTTGTAGGCGCCGACCATCACGACCGCGTCGGGCTTGGCCTTGCGGATGTCGAGCAACGCCGATTTCACCGCGGTGGTGTTGCGGGTGTAGGTGCCTTCGGCGGCGAGGGTCATGCCGCGGCGGTCGAGCGCATCGGTCACACCGGCAAGGCCGACGCGGCCAAAACCGTCATCCTGATAGAGGATGGCGATGGACTCCATACCGAGCTCGTCCACGAGATGAGCAATCCAGGCCTCGGTCTCGGCGGCATAGGTCGCGCGCACGTTGACCACGTTGGAGAGCGCCGGATCACGCAGGAAGCCCGCGCCGGTGAAGGGGCCGATGAAGGGCATGTTGGACTCGGTCGCGACCGGCTGGGTCGCGGCGCTGGTGGGCGTGCCGACGGGGCCAATGAAGCCCAGATGCGCGCCGCCTACGATCACGGAGCGCACGGCGGCGACCGAGCGGTCCGGCTCGTAGCCGTCGTCGAAGCTTTCCAGCGAAACAGTGCGGCCATGAATGCCGCCGGCGCTATTGGCCTCTGCGAATGCGGCCATGATGCCATCGCGCATCCCCGAGCCGAGCGCACCGGCCGGACCGTTGAGCGCAGCCACCTGCGCGAAGGTCACCGCCGAGCCGGTCACCCCGTCTGCGGCAAAGGCCGGCATGGCCATCGCCAGAGCGGCGATCGGTGCGGTAAGGCTTCTGAAAAAGGTCATACATTTACTCCAAGCGCTGATTCGTTCTCCCGCCAACTTGGAGGACGCGGGTAAACCAAGACTTGACGCGGCCGATTTCTCGAAAACGTCCTTATCATCGGGTAAAGCCGGGCTATGTCTGCCCGCCAATTGGGCAAAATCAGACGGCCCGCCCCCGGGGAGGTGTCGCCGCGCACAGCGCTGTCGCCCGGATCCATCGCGTTTCGCGCTTGAAGCCGCCCACCAAGCGCCTACCCTTGGCGGCAACCAGAGCGAGGCCCCGATGAAAGACGCATCCCCCCAGACGATCCATCTCAAGGACTACACCCCCTTCGGCTTCGAGGCCGAGAGCGTCGAGTTGACGTTCCGCCTCGCGCCCACGGCGACGCGGGTGCTCTCGAAAATCCGGTTCCTCCCGAAAGAGGGCGGCGACGGGCGCTTTTTCCTGCATGGCGAGGACCTGACCCTCATCTCCGCGCGGATCGACGGCGCGCCGGTCACGCCGCGGCTGGTCGAGGGCGGGCTGGAGGCACAGGTGCCTGCCGAGCCCTTCATCTGGGAGGCCGAGGTGGAGATCAGCCCGGCCACGAACACCGCGCTCGAAGGGCTCTACATGTCGCCCCTCGCGCGGGAGGGGGAAGCGCCGGGCCCGGGAGCGATGTATTGCACCCAATGCGAGGCCGAGGGGTTCCGCAAGATCACCTTCTACCCCGATCGTCCCGATGTCATGTCGGTCTTTACCGTGCGGATCGAGGGCGACGCGCCGGTGATGCTCTCCAATGGCAACCCGGTCGAGCGCGGCGATGGCTTTGCCGTCTGGCACGATCCCTGGCGCAAGCCGGCCTATCTCTTTGCGCTGGTGGCGGGCGATCTTCGCGCGCATCCCGGCAGCTTCACGACCATGTCAGGCAAGGAGGTTGCGCTCAACATCTGGGTCCGCCCCGGGCCGGACGAGGACAAATGCGCCTTCGGGATGGAGGCGCTCAAGCGGTCGATGACATGGGACGAGGAGGTCTATGGGCGCGAATACGATCTCGATGTCTTCAACATCGTCGCGGTGGATGATTTCAACATGGGCGCAATGGAGAACAAGGGGTTGAACGTTTTCAACTCCTCCTGCGTGCTTGCCTCCCCCGAGACCTCGACCGACATGAATTTCGAGCGGATCGAGGCGATCATCGCCCATGAGTATTTCCACAACTGGACCGGCAACCGCATCACCTGTCGCGACTGGTTCCAGCTTTGCCTCAAAGAAGGGCTCACGGTCTTCCGCGACGCGCAGTTCACCGCCGACATGCGCTCGGCGCCGGTCAAGCGGATCTCCGACGTCATCGCCCTGCGCGCGCGCCAGTTCCGCGAGGACAACGGCCCGCTGGCCCATCCCGTCCGGCCCGAGAGCTTTGTCGAGATCAACAATTTCTACACCGCGACGGTCTATGAAAAAGGCGCCGAGCTCATCGGGATGCTCAAGACGCTGGTTGGGGACGCGGCCTATGCCAAGGCGCTCGATCTCTATTTCGAGCGGCACGATGGCGACGCGGCGACCATCGAGGATTGGCTCAAGGTCTTCGAGGATGTGACGGGCCGGGATCTGGCGCAATTCAAGCGCTGGTACGCGCAAGCCGGCACGCCGCGCCTTTCGGTCACGGAAGACTTTAAGGACGGCACCTATACGCTTCATTTCAAACAGGAAACGCCGCCAACTCCGGGTCAGCCGCACAAGGCGCCTTTCGTCATCCCCATCGCGGTCGGGCTGCTCAATCCCAACGGAGACGAGGTCGTCCCCACGCGGGTTCTGGAGATGACGCAAGCCGAGCAGAGTTTCAGCTTCGATGGGCTGCCCTCGAAACCCGTGCCCTCGATCCTGCGCGATTTCTCCGCCCCGGTGATCCTTGAGCGGGCGAGCGACAACACCGAGCGCGCCTTCCTGCTGGCCCATGACACCGATCCCTTCAACAAGTGGGAGGCGGGGCGCGCGCTGGCCAAGGATGTGCTGTGCCGGATGGTGAGCGAGGGGGCGACGCCGGACGGCGCCTATCTCGATGCGGCGCTTGCGGTTCTGCGCGATGACGGGCTCGATCCGGCGTTCCGCGCGCTGGCTCTGCGGCTCCCGTCGGAGGATGACATTGCCCAGACCCTCTTCGGCGCCGGCATCACGCCGGACCCGGTGGAGATCCACACCGCGCGCGAGACGCTCAGCCAGGCGCTGGCGCAGCACGCGGCCGATACCCTGCCCCGGATCTATGCGGCCATGACGGTCGAGGGGCCCTATCGCCCGGAGGCGGAGGATGCGGGCAAGCGCGATCTCCAGGGCACCGTTCTGGGCCTGCTGTCGCGGATCGACGGCGGGGCGCAGGCCGCCGCGCAGTACGATGCCGCCGGCAACATGACCCAACAGCTCGCGGCGCTCTCCTGCCTGCTGATGATCGACAAGGGCGAGCCTGAACTCGCGCGGTTCTATGAACAGTGGAAGGACGACCGGCTGGTGATCGACAAGTGGTTCGGGATGCAGGCCCTGCAGGCGCCGCCCGCGCGCGCCGCCGCCGTGACGGACGCGCTCACCCGCCACCCCGATTTCGACTTCCGCAACCCCAACCGCTTCCGCGCCACCTTGGGCAGTTTCGCCGCCAATGCCGCCGGATTCCACGCCGCCGACGGGGCCGGATACCGGCTGCTCGCGGACTGGTTGATTCGCCTCGATCCGCTCAACCCGCAAACCACCGCGCGAATGACCACCTCTTTCGAGACGTGGAAACGCTATGATGCGGACCGGCAGGCGCTGATCGAAGGGGAGCTGCGCCGAATCCTCAATACAGACGGGCTTTCGCGCGATACGACAGAGATGGTGAGCCGAATTCTCGGGGCTTAACAAGCGCTTTGATGCTTCTGCCGCCCGCGCCCCGGGTGGCAGAAGACCGCCGAGGAAATTGCGATCTCGTCGATTTTTTGTCACAATGGCGTCATGGAACACTGCTCTACCGCGACCATGTCTGTGTCTGTTCCCATGCAGGATCGCATCGATCCGCTGATCGCCGAACGCGCGCCCTGGGCTTTCGAACGCAAGCCCGGCCGGCTGATTGCTCAACGCGCACTCAAGGCGATCCTTGGGTACAACAAGACCCTGCGCATCGCCCGCCGGGCCGATGTGATGCAGAGCCATGACGAGATCATGGATTACGTCGCCTCGCTCATCGTCAAGCGCCTCAA
The DNA here is from genome assembly GCF_900116005.1 of Poseidonocella sedimentorum. Taxonomy (GTDB): domain Bacteria; phylum Pseudomonadota; class Alphaproteobacteria; order Rhodobacterales; family Rhodobacteraceae; genus Poseidonocella; species Poseidonocella sedimentorum. The sequence goes on along the minus strand of NZ_FOYI01000018.1, from coordinate 19,902 downwards.
GGTCAGCGGGCTGCATCACCTGCCCAAGCATGGGCCCGCGCTTCTGGTCGCCAACCATCCCACCGGCATCGCCGACGGGATCGTGCTCCATCACGTGGTGAGCCAGGTCCGGCGCGATGCGTTCTACTATGCCAACAAGGACATCCTGCGCGTGCTGCCGCAACTCGCGCCGATGATCCTCCCGGTCGAATGGCGTATCGATCAGCGCAGCCACGCCAAGACGCGCCAGACGCTTCTCGACACCGAGGCCGCGGTCAAGGCCGGGCGGCTCGGCGTGATCTTTCCCGCGGGCCGGATCTCCAAGCGCATCGGGCTCACCCTGCACGAGCGGCCATGGATGGCCTCGGCGGCGATGATCTCGCGCAAGTTCGATATCCCGGTGATCCCACTCAACATCCGCGCGCGCAACTCGCTCATGTTCTACCTCGGCGACGCGCTGCACCCCACCTTGCGCGACATCACGCTGTTTCACGAAACCCAGAACAAATGGCGCTTCGGCTTCGAGATGACCTTTGGCGAGCCGATCGATCCGGCCTCTCTGCCGCAGCGCTCCGGCGAGGCGATCGAAGAGCTGCGCCGGGTCACGCTGGCGCTCGGCGCGAGCCACGGCACCCCGCCGCCCCCGCGCCGGCCCAGCCACCGCCCGGCCCCCGCGAGCGGCTGAGCGCCGACGCGCGGCGCCTCACGGCATTCGTGTTTTGACCCCTGCCCCGGTCCCGGCTATAGACTGCCCGTCAACCGTCCGCCGACCTTTCACCCAATGAGGCCTCGTCCGTGCTGCGTTTTGTACTGTCTTTTTTCGGGGCAATTTTCTCGCTCGTGACCCTCGGCGTCATCGCCGTCGCTCTCTCCATCGGGGCTGTGCTCTGGATCTACGGGCGCGATCTGCCGAGCCACGAGCAGCTCGCGCAATACGCCCCCAAGACGATCAGCCGGATCTACTCGGGCGAGGGCCGGATCATCGACGAATTCGCCCAGGAGCGGCGGCTCTTCACCCCGTCCTCGGAGATCCCGGACCTGGTGAAACAGGCCTTCATCTCCGCCGAGGACAAGAACTTCTACGTCCACAACGGCTATGATACGCGCGGCATCGCGGCGGCGATCTTCGAGGCTGTCAAGACCCGCGGCGAGAGTGTGCGCGGCGCCTCCACCATCCCGCAACAGGTGGTGAAGAACTTCCTGCTCGGCGGCGAGCGGCGGATCGAGCGCAAGGTCAAGGAGATCATCCTCGCCACGCGGCTCGAAGAGACGCTGAGCAAGGACAAGATCCTCGAGCTCTACCTCAACGAGATCTTCCTTGGCCAGAACGCCTATGGCGTCACCGCCGCGGCCCAGACCTATTTCAACAAGGGGCTTGCCGAGCTTGCCCCGCACGAGGCCGCGATGCTGGCGGCGATGCCGCAGGCACCCTCCGATTACCACCCGGTGCGGCGCAAGGAGCGGGTGACGGAGCGGCGCAACTACGTGCTGCGCGAGATGAAGGAAAACGGCTACATCACCGATGCCGTCTACGAGGCCGAACGGCAGCAGCCGCTGCGCTCGGTCCAGAACGGCGATTTTCCGAGCTTCAAGAGCACACTGCCCCCGCGCGACTATTTCACCGATGAGATCCGACGCCAGCTCACCAAGGATTTCGGCGAGGGCGAATTCTTCACCGGCGGGATGAGCGTCCGCGCCACGATCGATGCGGAGATGCAGGCCGCGGCGGCGGAATCCCTGCGGCTTCAACTTGAGGAGTTCGACCGAAGCACCGGCATCTGGCGCGGCACGGGCGAGACCCTCTCGGAAGAAGCGCTCGGCGACTGGCGCGCGGCGCTGGCGGCCGTGGATCTGGACCGGGGCATCGAGCTGGACGGGCTCTGGCGCCCCGCGGTCGTGCTCGATATCGCCGATCAGACGCTCACCGTCGGCATCGAGGGGATCGAGGGCGAACAGGGCGTCCCGCGCGAGGATATCCGCTGGCTCAAGGGCAATTTCTTCGAAAATTTCACCCGTGGCGATGTTGTCTATGTCCGCGCCATCACCGCCGACGACAGCGGCGATCTGATCCGCTGGTCGCTGCGGCAGATCCCCGAGGTCGAGGGCGCGTTTGTCGCGATGGATGTGAACACCGGCCGCGTTCTCGCGATGCAGGGCGGGTTCTCCTACCAGCATTCGGTCTTCAACCGCGCAACCCAGGCGCAGCGCCAGCCCGGCTCCAGCTTCAAGCCCTTCGTCTACGCCTCGGCGCTCGACAGCGGCTACACCCCCGCGACGATCATCGTTGACGCTCCGATCGAGATCAACACGCCCCAGGGCCTGTGGCGCCCGCAGAACGCCTCGCGCGAATACTACGGCCCCACCCCGCTGCGGACCGGGATCGAACGCTCTCGGAACCTGATGACCATCCGCCTCGCGCAGGAGGTCGGCATGGACACGATCGGCCGCTACGCCGAGCGTTTCGGGGTCTATGACAACATGAGCCGCGTGCTCGCCAACTCGCTCGGCTCCGAGGAGACCACGCTCTACAAGATGGTCGCCGCCTACGCGATGTTCGCCAATGGCGGGGAGCGGGTCGAGCCGACGCTGGTGGACCGGGTGCAGGATCGCTACGGCCGCACGGTCTATCGCCATGATCAGCGCGCCTGCGTCGATTGCGATGTGGCCATGCTGGAGCCGGGGCTGGGCCCGCGGATCATCTCCACGCGCGACCGGATCATGGATCCGGTGACGGCCTATCAGCTCACCTCGATGATGCAAGGCGTGGTCGAGCGCGGCACGGCGAGCCGCACGGTCAGCCTCCCCGTCCCCACCGCGGGCAAAACCGGGACGACGAACGACGCCAAGGACGTCTGGTTCATCGGTTTCACGTCCAACACCGTGGCGGGCTGCTACATCGGCTATGACCAGCCCCGCTCGCTCGGGCGCGGCGCCTCCGGCGGGGGCTTTTGCGGCCCGGTGTTTCAGCGCTTCATGACCGAGGCGGTGAAGAAATACGGCGGCCACGAATTCGAGATCCCCGAAGGCGGGCGCTTCATCAAGATCGACCGCTTCACCGGCGCGCGCCTGCCGGATGACGCAACGGGCGAGAATGTGGTGGCGGAATTCTTCCGCGACGGCGAGGAGCCGATTTTCGGCATCGCCTTCGACGGCGGCTTTGCCATGGGCGCGAACCTGCCGCTGTTCGAAGAGGTGAAGCCGAGCTTGAAACAGGTCACCACCTCGACCGGCAAGACCGTGGTCGAACGGCCCAACGCAAGCATCGGAACGCTGAGCTCCGGCGGGCTCTACTAGGCCGCGCCCGGCCCGCAGTTCTCAGGCGGCCCCTAGCTCCGCTCCGTCACGATCCCGGTGAGCGCGCTGCGCACCAGTTGGCGCACCGAGGGGCGCTTGGTGGTCACGAAGGGGAGCGGCCGGCAGACCTCCATCGCCGCAATCCCGACGCGCACGGTCAGCGCGCCGTTCACCAGCCCCTCGCCAAACCGGCGCGACACCTTGCCCAGAAGCGAGCCGCCGAGCACCGGCTCCAGCAGATCGTCCCCCACCGCGACCGCGCCGGTGGCCACGAGATGGGTCAGGACGGAGCGGGTCAGCCGCCATGTGGAGAGCCCGCCGGACCGGCCGCCGTAGATCTCGGCGATGCGGCGGATCATGCGCATGTTGGCGGTGGCGGCGGCGGCCACATCGGCGAAGGCGAGCGGCACCAGCGCGGTCACGGTCGCGACCTGACGCGCGGCGGCGCGGATTTCGGCCTCCGCCCCGGCATCGAGCGTCGAGAGCAGGTCCTGCTCGGCCAGCCCGATCACGGCGGCGACGTCGAACTGCTCGTCCACCCGCTCGGAAAATGCGCGCCGACCCCAGGCGAGATCGTCGCGGTGGGCATAGAACCCCACCAACTTGCGCCCAAGATCGCGCGCCCGGCCGAGATCCTCTTCGGCCAGCACGGCCTCGGCCTCGCGGTGGAGCGCATCGACCCGGCCGAGCCGCGCAAAGGCCGCAAGCTCGCGCCCGATGATCATCAGGCAGACCAGGAGCAGCGCCAGCGCAAGGACGCCGACGCCGATCCCGAGCACCTCGTTGCGCGTAAGCAGTTCGGTGATAAAATCCCAGGCCGCGACGGAGATCCAGGCCGACAGAAGCGCCGCCGCAAGCCCCCAGAACCACGTCACCAGGCGCGAGCGGCGCCGCGCGCCGAGCGTGGCAAGCACCTGCATCGCCTGCCCCTCGGGGCGCGGGGCCTCCAGCGGATCGGGCACGGGCGGGGCATCGGCGGGGCTTGGCGCCGGGCGGTCCTCACCACTCTCAAGGTCGATCAACACAGGCCCCTTGCGTTCGGTCATAGCCGGTCTCCGATCAGGAACTGGGCCGCGCGGTCCAGCCGGATATGCGGCGGGCCCTCGCCGGGTTTGAGCGTGAGCGCGGCGGGCGCGAACCGCATGATCTCATAGTCGGCGTCGAGCCAGGCCTGCTCCCCTTGCCGCGCGGGCTGCAGCAGGGCCTTGGGGTTTTGCGGCAATTCGCCGGGGTAAAACGCCGCCTGCCGCCCGCCATCGAGCAGCCGCCCCTGCACGCAATCGAGCCGCCGCCCCTGATGATCAAGCGTGGTCTCGGTGGTGGCGCGCAGCGCGGCGATCGACATGGCCTCGGTCTTTGCCCCGGCAAAATCGGCGCGGTCCCTGGCGTCGCGTGTGAGGGCTTGCATGATCCCGGTGAGCTGGGCGTGCTGACTGTGATGCAGATGGTCGGCCTTGGTGGCGGCAAAGAGGATCTTCTCGACGCGCCGGCCGAGGAAAAGCTGCGCGAGAAAGGCGTTGCGGCCCGGGCGGAAGGCGCCGAGGATATCGCTCATCGCCCGGCGCAGATCCTCCAGCGCGGGCGGGCCGGAATGGATTGCACCGAGCACGTCCACGAGGACGACCTGGCGATCGATCCGGGCGAAGTGATCGCGGAAGAAGGGTTTGACGACCTCGCGCTTGTAGGCCTCGAACCGCCGCTCGAACTCGCGCCGGAGCGAGCCGCGCCGCGATGCGCCATCGGGCGGAAGCGGCGCGAAGGTCAGGACCGGCGAGCCGGCGAGATCGCCCGGCAACAGGAACCGGCCCGGCGTGCAATCGGAAAACCCCGCCGCGCGCGCGGTGGTGAGGTAGTCGGTGTAGGCGGCGGCGAGCGCCTTGGCGGCGGGCTCATCGAGCCGCGCGTCGGGATCGGCGGCGGCGAGCGCGGCGCGGTAGCCCGCCCCGCAGTCCCGCGTCTCCAGCCGCGCAAGCGCCGCGCGCGACCACTCCGAATAGCCCTGATCGAGCAGCGACAGATCGAGCAGCCACTCGCCGGGATAGTCCACGATATCGAGATGCACCGTTCGCGGGCCGGATACCGCACCGAGCAGCCCCGACGGCTGGACCCGGAGCGAGAGCCGCAGCTCGGAGACCGAGCGCGTGCTGTCCGGCCAGTGGGGCGCGGCGGAGGTGAGCGCACCGAGGTGGCTTTCGAAATCGAACCGGGCGACGGTATCGTCGGGCTGGGGCTGGAGATAGGCCGAGCGGATCGCGCCATTCGCCGCCGCTGCGAGCCCGGGCATGCGCCCCCGGTCGAGCAGGTTGGCGACGAGCGAAGTGATGAACACCGTCTTGCCCGCCCGCGCGAGCCCGGTAACGCCCAGCCGGATAACCGGTTCGAACAACGCGCCCGAGACGGTATCACCGACCGTTTCGATGCTGCGGGTGATCCCGTCGGCGATGGAGGAAATAACCAAACCTGCTGCCCCTTTGCCTGCCTTTCCCTCAAGATAGAGGCGAGGCGGTCCGGATACCAGTGCGGGCGCGGCTGCGCGCGCGACCCGTCGGGATTGCGGCTCGGGGATTGCGGGCCCGCCCTGCCCGCGCTATCTGCGCGCCCATGCCCCGCTATGCTCTCCTGATCGAATACGATGGCGCGCCGTTTGCCGGCTGGCAGCGCCAGAAAGAACAGCCCTCGGTGCAGGGGGCAATCGAGGCCGCGCTCGCCCGGCTGGAGCCGCGCACCCATGCCATCGCCGCAGCGGGGCGGACCGACGCGGGCGTCCATGCGCTGGCGCAGGTGGCCCATTGCGACATGGACAAGGACTGGACTCCATTCCGGCTTTCAGAGGCGCTCAACCACCATCTGAAACCCGCGCCCGTGGCGATCCTTGGCTGCGCGCGGGTGGCGGAGGATTGGCACGCCCGGTTTTCCGCCCGCGAGCGGCGGTACCTCTTCCGGCTCATGGTGCGGCGCGCGCCGGCGGCGCTGGAGGGGGCGCATGTCTGGCGGGTTGCGCAACCGCTCGATCTCGAGGCCATGCGCGCCGGCGCGCAGCATCTCCTCGGGCGGCATGATTTCACCACCTTCCGCAGCACGATGTGTCAGGCCGAGAGCCCGGTGAAGACGCTGGATCGGCTCACGATCGACAAGGTGGCGGTCAACGGCGGGGTCGAGTTTCACTTCCACCTCGCCGCGCGGTCCTTCCTGCACAATCAGGTGCGCAGCATCGTCGGGACGCTGGAACGGGTCGGCGCGGGCGCCTGGACGCCGGGGCGCGTGGCCGAGGCCCTGGCTGCGGCGGATCGCGCGGCTTGCGGACCGGTCTGCCCGCCCGGCGGGCTCTACCTCTCCGGGGTGGGCTATCCGGAGGATCCCTTCGCGGGGGCGCCCGAGGGCCCCACCGCGCGCTGATCCGGTCTCAGCCCTTTCGCCCGGCCGCGTAGCGCGCGAGCGTGGCGCGCGTGCCGTCCCTCCAGAGCGCATCAAGCCAGGCGCCGAACCGGTCAGCTACCTGCGGCTCGGCGGCCAGATCGCCATAGATATGGCTCTGCGCCAGCCAGGCCGCGGGCTCTTGCCGCGCGGCGAGCGCGACGGTGTGCAGCGCGTCCCAGTCCGGGTCATTGGCCTCGATCGGGCTGCCGTCATCGCGCGTCGCGGCGCACATCCGCGCCCAAAGCGCCTCCACAAGACAGAGCCCATCCACCGGGCCGCCCGCACCAAGCGCATCGCGCAGGATCGGCAGCACGAAACCGGGATGGCGCGAGGAGCCGTCGAAGGCCACGCGCCGCGTGGTGTCGGCGATCTCGGGGTTGGAAAACCGGCGGCGGATGAGGTCGAGATAGGCGCTCGGCGTCATCCCCGGGACGGGCGCCACGTGGGGGACGATTTCCTCCTCCTGCACCCGCATGAAGAAGGAGAAGATATCGGGATCGGTCATGCAGCCGTGGATCGTCCCGGCGGCCAGAAGCTCGCCGGCGTTGGCCAGAACCTGGTGTCCGCCGTTGAGGATGCGGATCTTCATCGCCTCGTAGTCATGGACATTGGGGGTCAGCGTCGCGCCGGCCTTTTCCCAGGCGGGCCGACCGGCGCAGAACGCGTCTTCGAGCACCCACTGGCGATAGTTCTCATGGGTGACCGGCGCGGCGTCGTCGAGCCCGATCTTGCGCGCCAGCGCCAGCTCCGCCTCGCCCGTGGCCGGGACGATGCAATCGACCATGGAGTTGGGGAAAGTGACCTCGGCCTCGATCCAGTCGGCGAGCGCCGGATCGGAGAGCCGCGCCATGGTCGTGACGGCGGCGCGGGAGATGTCGCCGTTGCCGCGCAGGTTGTCGCAACTCTGGACGGTGAAGGGCCCGTGGCCCGCGTCGCGCCGGGCGCTGAGCGCGGCGAGCACAGCGCCGATCCACGTCACCGGGGCGGCGGGATTTGCCAGATCGTTGCGAATGTCGGGGTGACTCGCGTCGAAGGCATCCGTCGCGGGATCGATGTAGTAGCCGCCCTCGGTCACGGTCATGGCGACGATGCGGATCGCGGGATCGGACATGGCGCGAATGAGCGGGCCGTTGCCCTCCTCGATGGGCAGGTAATCGATCATCGATCCCACCACCTCGGCGGACATGCCGGACGGATCGAGTTCGATGAGGCTCGTCAGGCAATCCTGCGCCAGCAGTTTGGAGCGCATCGCGGCGTCATAAGACCGCACGCCCGCGCCAATGATCGCCCAGTCCTGCGCCAGCCCCTCCTGCATCAGCCGATGCAGATACCAGGCCTGGTGCGCGCGGTGGAAATTGCCCACCCCGATATGCACGATTCCGGGGCGCAGGGCGGCGCGGTCGTAGCTGGGGCGGATGATCGCCTCGGGAAGCTCCGCGAGCGTGTCATTCGATAGTTTCATTGCCAAACTCCAGGGCGCCGGCTCAACCAGTGCCTGCTAACCAAGTGACCAATCTGCCGTGCACCTGCCCCGCCCCCCGCGGGATGCCCTTGCGGGGCGCTCCTGCGGGGGGCGGGCCGGGCCGATCAGGCGATGCGCAAGCCCGCTGCGTCGAAGCGGTGCAGATGCGCAGGATCGGGCGTGAGGAAAATCCGGTCGCCGTACTGGACCGGGAATTCGCCACTGGCACGCACCGTGAGCGGCTCCGCGAATTGCGGGCACTGGACGTGCAGGAACGTATCGGAGCCGAGGTGTTCGGCGACGCCGACGGTGCCTTCCCATGTGCCGGACTCGGTGGAGATCGCGGTGTGCTCGGGCCGGATGCCGATGGTGTGCACGCCGTGTTTCTCAGCCTCGGGGCCCGACAGCAGGTTCATTTTCGGCGAGCCGATGAACCCCGCGACAAAGACGTTGCGCGGCGCGCGGTAAAGCTCCAGCGGGCTGCCCACCTGCTCGATCACCCCGGCCTGCAGCACGACGATCTTGTCGGCCATGGTCATGGCCTCGACCTGGTCGTGGGTGACGTAGATCATGGTGGTGGCAAGGCGTTTGTGCAGCTCTGAGATTTCCAGCCGCATCCCGACGCGCAGCGCCGCATCGAGGTTCGAGAGCGGCTCGTCAAAGAGGAAGGCCGCCGGTTCGCGCACGATGGCGCGCCCGATGGCCACCCGCTGGCGCTGCCCGCCCGAAAGCTGGCCGGGGCGCCGTTCGAGATAGTCGGTGAGGTTGAGCGCGGTGGCGGCCGCCTCGATGCGCCGGTTCTGCTCGTCCTCGGGGATGCCCGCCATTCTCATCGGGAAGGCGATGTTCTTGCGCACCGACATATGCGGATAAAGCGCGTAGGATTGAAACACCATCGCAAGGCCGCGCTTGGCGGGCGGCACGTTGGTCGCGTCCTGCCCGTCGATGCGGATCGTGCCGGAGGTGATGTCCTCCAGCCCCGCGATGAGGCGCAAGAGCGTGGACTTGCCGCAGCCCGAGGGGCCGACGAAGACGGTGAATTCCCCGTCCCCGATGGTCAGGTCCAGCGGCGGAATGACTTCGACCGGACCGAAGCTCTTGGTGACTTGTTCGAGTTTGATCTGTCCCATGTTCGTAAATCCTTACTTCACTGCGCCAAAGGTCAGGCCGCTGACCAGCTGTTTCTGGCTGAACCAGCCAAGGATGAGGATCGGCGCGATGGCCATGGTGGAGGCCGCGCTGAGTTTTGCGAAGAACAGACCCTCGGGGCTTGAGTAGCTGGCGATGAACGCCGTCAACGGGGCTGCCTTGGCGGCGGTGAGGTTGAGTGTCCAGAAGGCTTCGTTCCAGGCGAGAATGAAATTGAGCAGCATGGTCGACGCGATGCCGGGGATCGCCATCGGCGTGAGCACATAGAGGATTTCATCCTTCAGGCTCGCCCCGTCCATCCGGGCGGCCTCCAGGATCTCGCCGGGGATTTCCTTGAAATAGGTGTAGAGCATCCAGACGATGATCGGCAGGTTCATCAGCATCAGCACGATGATGAGCCCGGTGCGCGTATCCAGAAGACCCAACCGGATGAAGATCAGGTAGATCGGATAGAGCACACCGACCGCCGGAAGCATCTTGGTCGAGAGCATCCACAGCAGGATGTCCTTGGTCTTGCGCGAGGGCACGAAGGCCATGGACCATGCGGCGGGGATCGCGATCAGCAGGCCCAGCAGCGTGGCGCCCCCTGCGATGATGATCGAGTTCATCAGGAAGCGGGCGTAGTTGGATCGCTCCAGCACGGTGCGATAGTTGTCCAGTGTCCAGTCGAAGGCGAGGAACACCGGCGGGTCGGCGACCGCCACAGCTTCGGTCTTGAAGCTGGTGAGGATCGTCCAGAGGATCGGGAAGAAGATCAGCAGCCCGACGGCCCATGCGGCGGCGGTGTTGATGATCTTGCGATTGGTCGTGACGGTTCGTGCCATGATTTCAGCTCCTCACGCGTCCAGGTTCTTGCCGACGATGCGCATCAGGAAGATGGCAACGATATTGGCCAGAATGATGGCATAGACCCCACCGGCAGAGCCGAGCCCGACGTTCTGGCTTTCCAGCACGCGCTGGAAGATGAGGTAGGTCAGCGTTCGCGACCCGAAGGCGCCCCCTGTCGTCACGAAGATCTCCGCGAAGATCGACAGCAGGAAGATCGTCTCGATCAGGATCACGATGGTGATCGCGCGGCTCAGGTGCGGCAGGGTGATGTAGGCGAAGCGCTTGAGCACCGGCGCGCCATCCATTTCGGCGGCTTCGAGCTGCTCGCTGTCGAGCGACTGGATCGCGGTCAGAAGGATGAGCGTGGCGAAGGGCAGCCATTGCCAGCTCACGATCAGCACGATGGAAAAGAGCGATATGTCGCTGAGCCATTCGATCGGCTGCGCCCCGACGGCCTTCCACAGATGCGCAAAGAGGCCGTTGACCGGGTCCATGAACATGTTCTTCCACACCAGCGCCGATACCGTGGGCATCACGAAGAAGGGCGCGATCACGAGGATCCGAACGACCCCCTGCCCCCACATCGGCTGGTTGAGCAGGATGCCCAGCAGCACGCCGAAGATGACGGTGATGAGCAGCGTGCCCCCGACGATGATCAGCGTGGCCTGTACGCTGGGCCAGAAGGCTGAAGAGGTCACGAAACGAACGTAGTTGTCGAAGCCCGTCCAGCCCAGGTCACCGCCCCGAAGAGGCAGGTAGCGCTTGAACGAAAAGTAGAGCGTCATGATCAGGGGGACGAGCATCCATCCAAGAAGGAGGATCACCGCCGGTGCCATCATGAAACGGGCCGCTGATCGCGAATGCTGTGTCGCCATGGCTTATCTCCCGGTGGCTCGTTGCGAAATGCGTCTGCGATAAATCTGTGGTGGCACGCAGCTTGCGCCCAACACATCGCGAATGAAAGGAAAAGATCGTCTGGCCGGGTGCAATACTGGCCCGGCGCGGAGCGGGGCGATCTTGGGTGCGACCAGACGATTGGAACTCGTTACGTTCACAATTTGCCGGGAGAGGGGCGCGGACGCCCGCCCCCCGGACTTTCGTGGCGGGTACTCAGTACCCGGCGGCTTCCATTTCCTCGGCGGTGATGGCCTGAGCCTTCTCGAGCGCCGCTTCAGCAGATTGCTGGCCTGCGACGGCCGCGGCAAACTCCTGACCAACCTGGCCCGCGATACCCGCAAATTCCGGGATCGCCGCGAACTGCACGCCGGTATAGGGCACGGGTTCGACGGTCGGGTTGTTGGGATCGGCCGAGAGGATCGACTTGAGGGTCATGTCCGCGAAGGGGATCTTGGAGTATTCCTCGTTCTCATAGAGCGAGACGCGCGCACCCGGGGGCACATTCGCCCAGCCTTCCTTGGATGCCACGAGCTCGATGTACTGGTTCGAGGTCGCCCATTCGATGAAGGCCTTGGCCGCGCCTTCGTTCTGCGTGCCGGCGGGCACTGCGAGGGCCCAGGCCCAGAGCCAGTTGCCGCGCTTGTCCACACCGTCCTTATTGGGGGCGAGGGCAAAGCCGACCTTGTCGGCCACAACGGATTCGCTCGGGTCAGTCAGCTTGGAGGCCGCGACAGTCGCGTCGATCCACATGCCGCACTTGCCCTGGTTGAAGAGCGTGAGGTTCTCGTTGAAGCTGTTGCCGGAGGCGCCCGGAGGGCCCGCTTCTTCCATGAGCTCGAGGTAGAAGGTCAGAGCCTCCTGCCATTCGGCCGAGTCGAACTGGGGCTGCCAGTCCTCGTCGAACCAGCGCGCGCCGAAGGAGTTGGCCATCGAGGTGATGAAGGCCATGTTGTCGCCCCATCCGGCCTTGCCGCGCAGGCAGGCGCCGTAGATCTCGTTTTCCTTGTCGGTCATCGCCAGAGCGGCTTCGCGGATGAATTCCCACGTGGGCGCTTCGGGCATTTCCAGCCCGGCCTGCTCCATGAGATCGGTGCGATAGAAGACCATCGAGGATTCGCCATAGAACGGCGCGGCGTACATGGTGCCGTCATGCGACAAGCCGTTGCGCATGGCCGGCAGGATGTCGTCGGCGTTGTATTCCGCGCTGAGATCATCCAGCGGCACGAGCCAGCCGTTGGCACCCCAGATCGGCGCCTCGTACATGCCGATGGTCATGATGTCGAACTGGCCGCCCTTGGTGGCGATATCCTGGGTGACACGCTGGCGAAGAACGTTCTCTTCAAGCGTGACCCACTCGACCTCATGACCGGTCTTGACGGTGAAGTCATCGGTGAGACCCTGCATGCGGATCATGTCACCGTTGTTGACCGTCGCGATGGTGATGGTGTCTGCGTAAGCTGCGGTTGTTGCCAACAGCGTAAGCGCCGTCGCTGCGCGACATGCGTGCGTAAAGTACATCCGTATCCTCCCGTATTTGGATGTTGCCCGGTAAACCTAGCGCACGCCCTTGCCGTGCGTCAATTTATTTTTTACGCGCGTTAATTTTTTTAATTTTTCGGATTTAAGTCAGTGACTTAAGCGGAGCCCCGCATGATAAGTCGGCCTTCGAAATGGCTTTCCAGCTTCTGATCAGGGCGGTGCCCCGACTCGATAATGCCGAACAGAACCTCGGCGGCACGGGTCGCGATTGCGCTGTAATCCTGAGACACGGTGGTCAGCGCCGGACAGGTGTAGCGCGAGAAGGGATGATCGTCGTGCCCCGCGACGCGCAGCGCGCAGCCCTCCCCCTGCCCCACCCGGAACCCGAGCTGGTAGGCCGCCGCGAGCAACCCGATCGCAAGCCGATCATTGCTGCACAAAAGCGTGTTGCTGGGCAGCCCCCGGCTGGACAAGACCGCCTGCGCGCCGGTGAAGCCGATATTCTCGAAGTCCCAGCCCTCGCCCTCGACCTGCACCAGATGGGGCTCCTGCCCCAGTCGCTCCATCGCCGCCACATAGGCATTGCGCCGTTTGTAGGCGTTGGGGTTGGAGGGGGTCTTCATTTCGAAGAACACCGGCGGCTCGCCCGTCCGGCAAAGATAATCGACGATGAGCCCGATGCTCTGCATGTTGTCGGAGCCGGAAAACGCCTCGCCCAGCGGCTCGATGTTGGCATCGAAGAACACGGTGGGCACATCGGCGCAGAAATCCGCGATCCGGTCCAGTTCGGAGGTCCGCCCCAGGGGCGCAAGCAAAACCCCGGCGGGTTTGACAAGGCGCAGGTTGTCGAGGTTCTCGATCTCCTGGCTTGGCAGCCCGTGCGAGCCGAGCAGGACCGGGCGGAACCCGGCGTCGATCACGTGCTGCTCCATGACGCGGGCGATCTCGGCGAAGAACGGGTCGGCAAGATAGGGCACCACGATGCCGATGTTGTTGGTCATCCGGCGGTTCTGGTTGATCGCATACATGTTGGGGCGATAATCGACATCGGCGAGCGCGCTCTCAATCCGCTGGCGCGTCGAGGATCGGACGCTTGTCGGGTCGTTGAAATACTTCGAAAGCGTCGGGCGTGAGATGCCGCTCATCGCGGCAAACTCATCCATGTTTCTGATCTTCGTATTGCTCATCGGATTGCCAGCGCTCCCTCCCCCCGCCGTCTTATGCGACCAGCGCGATCTTAGACGAGAGTTTGACGCGCGGCAATTTTCAAACCCTAAAAACGGCGCTGAATTTTCACCGAGCCGGAAAAATTGCTTCTATTCCGCCCATTTGGCCATGGCCGCGGATGGCCCCCCGCGCGCCCGGATCGCCCTCTCTCAGAGCGCCGCGGCCGTGCGCCGGACGATCTCCATGCGCTGCGCGTTGGGCGGGTGGGTGCCGAGGAACCGATCGCCGGGATCGGGGATACGGTTGAAGAACAGCGCGCCGCGCACCGGATCGTAGCCCGCGGCATCGGTGATGACCGTGCCGAGCGCGTCGGCCTCCAGCTCGAAGTCCTTGGAGTAGATCCGGCCGCCGACCTGCGCACCCAGCCGCTGCGCCGCCTCGACCCCGCTGGAGCTTGCGCCGGTCATGGCCGCAATCCCGCCGAGCGCCGCCGCGCCAAGCGTTGCCACGCCCTGCTGGCGGCGGATATGGCCCGCGATGTGATGCGCCGTCTCATGGCCGAGGACAAAGGCCAGTTCGTCGCGGTTCTCCGCCGCGAGGATCAGCGGCACGGTAAAGACGACGATCGGCCGGCCGTTTTCGTCCAGTGTCTGGAACGCATTGGCCTGCACCCCGGCGCGGTCATCGACGAGGATGCGGAAATCGCAGTTCACCCCGCTGGTGCGGCGGCGGCATTCGCTCTCGGCCACCGGCTCCACACTGCGCACCACCGCGCTGAAATTACGCGTCGCGGTCTCGGCGGAGACCGCGCGGACGGGGCTCGACGGGGCCTCTCCGCCGCCCGTCCCGCCAGAGGGTGTCGACACTGTAACCGCTCCGCAGCCCGACAAGAGAAGCGCGCCGGCCAGCAAGATGGAAGTGATGCGCATGGATCGTCCTTTCGAATGTCTCCGCCAGACATAGCGCAGTCCCCGCCCCCGCGCCAAGTGCCCCCGCATCGCCCATTGCATCCCCGGCGCCATGCCCTACTCTGACCCCATGTTCAGCATCGAGCACGAATTCGACTCAACCGTCATCACCCTCGTCGACGAAGGCCCGCCGACGCTTCAGGAAGATATCTCGATCAACGCGTTCGAGGAATGCGTCACGATCGAGCAATATGATCCGCGCACCGACACCGTCCAGAAGATCACCCTGTCGATGGCCCAGCTGCGTGACCTCGGCGCGGCGCTCGATCTGCCCGAAGGGGTCTACAAGCTCGCCCCGCCGACCTCCGCCGGCTGAACGCCAGCCCTGTCGCCGACCGGATATTTTCCGGCGCTTTGCGGAACCCGTGGTCCGTCCTCCCGTTGGTCTTGCGTGAACAGATCGAAGAGATACGGAAATGGCACAGCCGGATGATTGCACGGGGGCATCGCGCCCGGCGCACCACGATCGCCAAGGCAAGGGCGGCAAATACGGGCGGTTCTTCGCGATGATCGCCACATCGACGGTGGTGATGTACGGGCTGATGTACCTCAACACCTATGCGCTTGATCACGTCTTCCTCTCGCAGACGCGCATGTGGATGGCGCTCTATATGGGCGGGATGATGGCGGTGGTCATGCTCGCCTTCATGCTCGGCATGTATTCGAACCGGAATGCGAACATCGCGATCTTTGCCGGCGCGGGGATCGCCTTTGCGGCGGGGGTCTATTTCGTCCGGTCGCAGGATACGGTCGGCGACATCGCCTGGATGAAGGCGATGATCCCGCACCACTCCATCGCGATCCTGACCAGCGAGCGCGCCAACCTGTCGGACCCGCGGGTTCGGGCCCTGTCCGAGGCGATCGCGGAGACACAGCGCAGCGAAATCGCCGAGATGAAGCGGTACATCGCCGATATCGAGCAGAACGGCGACGCGGCACCGGGGACAGAGCGCGACAAGCGGGACTGAGCGGCGAGCAAGGCGCGGGCGCTATGCGCCGACGAACGCCGCCCGGCGCTCCATGAGCGCATCACACAGATAATCCACGAAGAGCCGCACCCGGCGGACCCGGCGCAGCTCACCGTGCAGCAGCACCCAGGTGGCGCGGCGCTGGTCTGGTTCAGTGCCCGGGACGCGTTGCAGCTCGGGGAAGACCGAGCTGACCCAGGACGCGAGGAAGCTCATCCCCGCCCCGGCCCGCGCGAGGTGCAGATGCATTTCGGGATCGGGCACAGAGTGTCGTATCCGCGCCTCGGGAAAGGCCGAGGCCGCGATCATCTCGGCCAACTCGGGCACATCGCCATACCCGATCCAGCTCAGCCCCTGCCCCTTGCGGCCCGCCGATGGCAGGGCGCGGTCGATATAGGCGCGCGAGGCCATCACACTGATAGACAGCGGGAACAGCTTGCGCCCCACGGCGTCGTCGTCAATCGCGGTGACATGGCGGATCGAGACATCCGTCTCGTTGCGCGCGATGGAATCGAGCGCGTAGCCAAGGCGCAGTTCGATCTCGATCTCGGGGTAGAGCGCGGCGAAATCGGCCAGAACCGGAGCGAGCAGGTAATGCGCCGTCATCGGATCGGCAGAAAGACGAATGCGCCCCGCGGCCTCACGGTCAAGCCCCTGAACCGCGTTGAACCCCTTGAGAAGCGCCGCCTCCGCTTCGAGCGCCTGCGGCAGGAGCCTTCGCCCGGCGGCGGTCAGCGTCAGCCCGTCCGCACCCCGCCGAAACAGCTGCGTGCCGAGCTGCGCCTCCAGCGCCTCGACCTGCCGGCGCAAGGTCGCATGGGTGCCGCCGAGTTGCTCGGCCGCCGCCCGAAGCGAGCCCGCGCGCGAAACCGCCAGAAAGGCGGGAAGAGATTTCCAATCCATGATATCCCGGATCGCTTGTGAACCACTACGGTCTATTATAGTCACTCCCCGGATCAAAACAAAACCGTTACGTCCTTCGGCGAGCCCAAAAGCCAAAGGAGGTCCCCCGATGACTGCGACCATGACTGCGACACGTACGGCCTGGCACATACCGCGCTACGGCCGCCCCGAAATCCTGACCCCGGTCACGCTGCCGATGCCGGAGCCGGGCCCGACCGAGATCCTGATCCGCATCGATGCCTCCGCCGTGACGCGCGCCGACGGGATGATGCGCAGGGGCGAGCCGCTCTTCGCGCGCCCGTTCCTTGGCCTGCGCCGCCCGCGCAACGGGCTCTCCGGCACGGGCCTGTCCGGCGAGGTGATCGCGGTCGGCGCCAATGTCCGCCGCTTCGCGCCAGGCGACAGGGTGTTCGGCGAGGCCGGACTGCAATTCGGCGCCAATGCGAGCCACATCTGCCTTGATGAAAACGGCGTCTTGATGCCCAAACCGGACGCGCTGTCCCATGAGGACGCGGCGGTCCTGTGTGACGGCGTGCTGACCTCCTGGCATTTCCTGCGGACCCTCGCCCGCGTCAAACGCGGCGACCGCGTCCTGATCCTCGGCGGATCCGGCAGCCTCGGCACCGCCGCCGTGCAGATCGCCGCCCATCTCGGGGCTGAGGTGAGCGCCACCACCAGCCCGCGCAACGCAAGCCTTGTCGCCTCGCTCGGGGCCAGCCACGTGATCGACTACACCAGCGAAGAGGCCCTCCGCCCCGGCGCCGGATACGACGTGATCTTCGACACGGTTGGCGTCGCGACCTTCTCGGCGGCCAAACCCGCACTCGCGAACACGGGGGCCTACCTCTGCCCGGTCCTGACGCTGAGCCGCCTGCCCGCCGTCCTGCTGACCGGTCTTTTCGGCACGAAGAAATCCGTCTTTGCCGCCGCCGGTCTGGAAAAACCCTCGCGCCTGCGGGCCATGCTGTCGGAGATCCTGACGCTGATCGAAGAAGACCGCCTCGCCCCCGTCATGGACCGGATCTACCCCCTGACCGAGCTCGTGGAGGCGCATACCTTTGTCGAAACCGGACACAAACGGGGCAATGTTGTCGTCGTCTGACCCTGCGGTACACTCGCGACCGAGATCCTGTTTCCATCGGAGACCTTGCTATGAAAATGAACTACGTCGTCGTCGGCACCAACGACATGGCCGCCGCCAAAGCCTTCTACGATGCGCTTTTCGCCAATGCCGGCCTGCAGACCATGTCCCCGTCGGACCGCATGACCTACTGGCTCGGCGAGGATTTCGCCTTCGCAGTCGCGAAACCCTTCGACGAAAAACCGGCCACCAACGGCAACGGCACCATGGTCGGCTTCTGCGTCGGCACCCGCGACGACGTCGATCGAATGCACGCCCTGGCTCTCGAGCTCGGCGGAACCAGCGAGGGCGCGCCCAACCAGCGAGGCCCGAAATTCTCCGCCTATGTGAGGGATCTGGACGGCAACAAACTGTGCCTGTCTGACTGAGCGCAGAGACGCGCCTGACGCCGCGTGTCCGTCCCAACCACCCCGATCCGAACCGGCTCAGGGCTCCACCGAGGTTTTTGCCGCGCCATGCAGAATGGCCTTGTAATCCCCAAGTTGGCTTGGATATACGCGTCGTCGGAGACGTGGCCGAGTGGTCGAAGGCGCTCCCCTGCTAAGGGAGTAGGCGGGAAACCGTCTCGAGGGTTCGAATCCCTTCGTCTCCGCCACTTTCTGCCCCTTGCGCGCGACGCAAGGCCAGAAAAACAAGGTATTTGGTTGCATAGTGTGATCATTTCCCGAAAAATTTGCTCCACTTTTTGCTCCACATTCTCTTGCGCCCGCGCCGGTATTTCGTCGGTAGCGAGGTCTTCCCGCGCATCCCGATGACCCAAAAAGCGCGCACCCCACCTCGCCTACGGGCCCGGATAGAACAGCAGAGCGCCGTGGACGATCAACAGCACGACAATCGCGACGCGCACGATGTTTCGGCGCAGCCAGACATGGGCGCGGGTGCAGTATTTCATCGGTTTGTCCTGTGAGGTTGGTGGCGCGCCGGCAGCTTCGTAGCAGCGAAGGAGTGTTGATCATCACCGGCGCGCCGAATGCCGGGGGATCCAGTCCCGGCGCCGGGGCCTCCCGGCCCCTCAAGGGACGGCGCCCGGTGGGCGCCGTCGGATCATTTTTGGTCGAGCATCCGCAAGCTCAGCTTCACGGCGTCAGCGAAGTCGATGGCCGTCCGGACGGCACGACACAGCACCTCGAGCGGCGGGAGGGCAGCTTGGAGCGCCTCTGCCTCCGGCGTGAGCCGCCGCTGGGTATCGAATGCCTCGGCGCAGCCGATCAGGCGCTCCTGCGGGATGGCGGTTTTCTCTTCGAATGTCCCGGCCTTGATCCCGTCGCGGATCTCCGAGATCGCTGTAGCGAGGACATGCGCGAGGGTCTCGTCGACGCCGCTTTCCTTTTCGAGGAGCTCGGCGGCCTTCCTCACCGCATCCTGCGCACCGGGGCTGAGATGAGGGATCACCCGGTCGCTCAGGTGCCGACCCATTCCGGATCGCCGCTCGAGGACGCCGCGGACGAGCCCGACCTGCTGCTCCAAGAGGCTCAACGGCAAAAACCCGGTCATCCCTGCACCACCTTTCCGATGGGAGCAGCACGTCGTCGCGTGAGCCGCTCCACCACGACCTCCCGGCCTCGCATTCCACCGGACCGCCGGCGCTGCCGGGACCGATAGCTGGCGGCGATATCGCGTTCCGCGTGGATGCGACCGCGCAGGGCATTCATCGCCCTGAACGGGGCGCCGCTGAGGCGTCCGAGGACGGCGGAGCCGGTGGCCCGGCACACGGAGAAGCCGCTGTGGTTCAACGGCACAAGCAACCGGCGCGCGCCTACGAATCGCGTCGGCTCGTTCAGTCCCGCCGAGAGGAAGTCTGTCCGGCGGCGGACATGAACCTCGTAGCCAACATTGGAACGCCGGCGGGAGGTGGTGCCGTAGGCAAGCAGCGCATAGTGCTTGCCGCCATGCTCCTCGATGTCGAGGATGAGGCAGGGCCGCGCCTTCGGACGCCCGGTATGGCCCTCCTCGGCGAGCGGAAAGCGAAACGAGACGATGTCGCCGGGCGAGATGTGGTCCTGCCAGGCCGGGGTCATCGCGAAGGTGGTCTGGGTGCTGTCGAGCATTGTCGGTGTCCTTGAATTGTGGATGTCCGACGCGCCCGATCTTCCCTCTATTCTATCGGCCGGGACCTTCCGTCGTGCGCGTCACAAGGCGCGCGCACGGCGGAAAGGGCCAGGCCCTGCTTCCCGGTCCGGTCATTCTTGTTGGGTTGGGGGGGGGGAGCGTCGAGAGGAGTGTCCCCTCTCGACTTCGGAAGGGGCACGG
>NZ_FOYI01000001.1 GCF_900116005.1 Poseidonocella sedimentorum | reverse complement strand
TTTCGTGACCGCTGGTCAGGTCAGCGACTACATCGGCGCGCGGGCACTGCTGAGCAGCCTGCCGAATGTAGACTGGCTGCTCGGAGACCGTGGCTATGACGCCGACTGGTTCAGAGACGCTTTGAAAGACAAAGGGATAAGGCCCTGCATCCCGGGTCGAAAGCAACGCAAGACGCCCGTGAAATACGATCAGCGTCGATACAAGCGACGCAACAGGATTGAGATCATGTTCGGCAGGCTCAAGGATTGGCGGCGCGTCGCAACCCGGTATGATCGCTGCCCCAAGGTCTTCCTCTCGGCCATCGCTCTCGCAGCAATCGTCATTTATTGGCTATGAGTCCTGACCCTAGGTCAGTTATATAGGAATCCGTTTTGGTTTGTCAAATATACAATCGCCATAAAAAACGCCCTAAAAGGGCGTTTTTTGATTCATTTTAAAAAATATTAGCCGTGGTTAAAGCAGCGACGAACTACACCTAAGGCAGCCACGCCACCGATCAACAATGCCCCCGCTGCGGGAAGGGGAACCTCGGAAGTCATAGGCACATTCACCAAATCAAAATTTGCAACACCTGTGCTACATTCAGCAAAATCAGAGTTTTCATCTCTATTTCTCCTACACGCTAACAAGCTTGTATTATTGCCTGTTGTTAAGAGATTCATGCACACTTTCTTCACAGTAAAGCGGCGCTTCGTGTCCCCTGCCCTGCCCCGTTGGGACAGAGATCCGGTGTTGAGAGAGTGTCTGATCCTTCGGAGTGGCTTTGTTGCACAAATTACGCCGGGGATTCACTGCATGAATCCAGCATGATAGCTGGGTGGCATGAGCAGTTGGGCCCTTACGAAGTACAAGACCAGGAACTAGCCTTCGTACAACACAGCACTGAAGCAACGCGGATCGCTTTCGATCTGGTTTGATCCGGAGAGGGACTGGACGCCACCGCCAACGGGAAAACGTGGGCGGCAGCAACAATTCAGCGATGCCGCGATCCAGACTTGCCTGACTCTGAAGGTGCTTTTCGGCATGCCGCTCCGGCAGACCACGGGTTTCGTCGAGAGCTTGCTGCGGTTGGTCGGGTTGAACTGGGCGGTGCCGGATTTCAGCACCTTGTGCCGCCGCCAGAAGACACTGAACGTGAGCCTGCCCTTTCGTGGAGGCACCGGCCCGCTGAGCCTGCTCATCGACAGTACCGGCATCAAGTCGGAAGGCGAAGGGGAATGGAACGCTCGCAAACACGGCGGCCCGAAACGCCGGACCGCCAGACCAAGCCATCGACGGCTGACGGGGCCTACGACACTCGAAAATGCCACGACGCGATTGCAGCCCGTCGCGCGCATGCAGTCATCCCGCCGCGCAAGAACGCGAAGCCGTGGAAACCCTCCAGCGCTGGAGCTGTCGCCCGCAACGAGGCAGTCAATGCATCGCGATACCTCGGCCGCGCCATCTGGCGAAAATGGAGCGGATACCACCGCCGAAGCCGCGTCGAGAGCAAAATGAACTGCATCAAGCTTCTCGGCCAATCCCTGATGTCGAGAGACTTCGACCGGCAGGTCGCCGAAATCCAGACCCGCGTCGCGGTGCTCAACCGCTACACCTCTCTCGGCATACCCGTCACGGTGCCCGTAGGATAGGTCTGTCCGGGGAAAGGGGAAGTCCGGTCACAATCCGATTTCTGCAACAAAGCCCTCCCGGGCCGAAAGGCGAAGAGGCACAGCGCGGCAACCGCCACCTCAAAGACAAGCGCTGCGATGATCCCGGCCGAGGGAATGCCGTCGAAGACGAGGCCAACGATGCGTCCCGCAGGAAAGCCAAGGAACACGACGAGCGCCGCGACGACAGCCACCTCGCTCAGGGACTGCCGGACCAGTCCCGCCAGCATGATGGCACCGAGGGCGGTGAGGCCGGCGCCGGGCGCGCGCAACTCGCTCAACAGGCTCGGGTCGGAGCCGAGAGCGATGCCATAGCTCGCGTAGAACGTTTGCGGGGTGAAGGTTATTGCCATCCCGATGCCAAGGGCCGAGAGCCCGGCAATGCCGAGCGCGATCTTCTGGAGGTGAGCGAGGGTCATGGACTGTCCTTTCAGTGTGAGTGGGTTACGCGTCAGGCGGCATTGGACCAGGTGCCCGCCCGGGCCGCACCTCTGGCAAACTCGGCGAACGCGCGCGGCGGCCGGCCGAGGGCGCGCATCACGCCGTCGGCCGTGTGCGCATTGCGCCCGTCGAGTGTCTCGCGCGCGATGGCCGTGAAGACGTCGGCCACGAATTCTCCGCCCGATTGGGCAATGTTGGCGTGGAAATCCTCGAAGCTGATGGGGATGTGCCGGATCGGCCGCCCGGTCGCCTCTGACATCTCACGCGCCATGTCGGCAAAGGTCATCAGGCGTGGCCCCGTCACCTCGTAGAGCTCGCCCTTGTGGCCCTCTTCGGTCAGCGCCGCGACCGCGACATCCGCAATGTCGTCGATGTCGATGATCGGCTCGGCGATATCGCCGCCGGGCATCGGCAGCACGCCGGCAAGGATCGGGTCACGCAGGTAGCCTTCGGAGAAGTTCTGCGCGAACCAGGCGGCTCGCACGATGGTGAAATCCACGCCTGAATCGCGCACGACCTGCTCACCGAGACGGGCGTGATGCTCGCCCCTGCCCGACAGCAGGACGAGGTGCTCGACGCCGACGTCTTTCGCCGTCTCGACGAGGGACTCGAGCGTCTCGACCGCGCCGGGGAATGCGAGATCGGGGAAGTAGGTGACATAGGCCGCGCGGGCACCGCGCAGGGCCGGAGCCCAGGTGTCTGGCGCCTCCCAATCGAAAGGCGTGGCGGATTTGCGTGCGCCGCGGCGCACATCGTGCCCCTTGGCTTCGAGGCGGGTGGCGACGCGGGCCCCGGTCTTGCCGGTGGCGCCGATGACGAGGACAGGTTTCGTTGGCATGGGTCTTGCTCCTTGACTTCAGGCAATGGCCAAGGGGTAGCAGCGGGGGCGCCGCGCGGTATTGACCGGGCTGGCCACCGTTTTGACCGCCGTCGCCAAAGCGGCGTCAACGGCTCGATCGTTCCTTGCGATAACTCGCTGGCGTCGTGCCGACCCAGCGTTTGAAAGCCCGGGTGAATGAGCTCTGTTCGGAGAACCCCGTCAGGAACGCGATCTCGGACAGGGAATAGCTTTCGTCGCGCAACAGCCCCTCGGCAAGGTCGCGGCGGGTGTCCTCGGCCAGGGTCTGGAAGCTCATCCCGTGTTCCGACAGACGCCGATGAAAGGAGCGCGCGCTCAGGCCAAGGCCGCGCGCGATATCCGCCATCCTGGGCGCACCCTCGCTGAGCGTCTGTGCGATGGCGTCCTTCGCGCGGGCGACCAGCGGGGCCTCCTCGGCAATTTCGGACAACTCGGCATCCAGATGCGAGATCAGGTACCGCGAAATTCCCTCGTCTCCGAGAATGTTGGGCTGCGCCAGCGTCTTCCGCGAGAACAGGATCGCATCCAATTGCGCGCCAAACCGGATGGGACAGCCGAAATAGCCGGCATGGGAGGCCGTGGACTTCGGGGCCGGATGCCGGACCAGCAGTTCCAGCGGCGTGACGGGCACCGGGCTGACCTGCCTCGCGATCGAAACGGCGCTCGCCAGCGTCGCCTCGTTCGACAGCCGAAGGCCCAGCCGCCGTTCGCCGGACCTGTGCAGGATGAAGAGCGTGCCGCGCGGATCGGGGCGCAGCTCATACTCCACCACGCTGGTCCAGAGCCGGCCATACCGCTCGACCCGCGCATAGGAGCTGCCGAGAGTCGTCGCCGCCTTGAACGCCAACCCCAGTGCGCCGTACTCGTCGAGCCGCATGGACGCACCAACGCGCACCGGCAGATCGGTCACATCCGTCTGCGCGGCGATGCGCTCCAGCATATCGTAATAACTATCCGCGGGCAGCATCGCCTTCGGATCCCAAGGCCCTTCCGCATCGAGACCGACCGAGGCAAGCACAGCGGCGGCATCGACGTCGGCGCCCGCCGCGGCGACCATCTTTCGCGCGAATAATGAGGTAACGTAGCCCATGATTGAAATATTGCGCAGAATGCGCCCGAGCTCCAGATCGGCGCCTGCCTGACGCCGTGGCGACGACCCGGATCAATCAGGCGGGACGATACGGGCTCTCGGCCAGGTATTTCGCGCATATTCTGGTCTGTGCTATTCGGGGGCGGTAGCGTTCCAGCTCGGAACGCCAAGCAATTCGATAGAGTGCCGACCGAGATGGACAAACTTTCCGTCATGCACGCCTTCCGCCGCATCGTCGAACGCGGCAGCTTCGCGCGTGCGGCGGAGGATCTTGGCGTCTCGCCCGCGCTTCTGAGCCGGGAGATCAAGCTGCTCGAAGAGAGCTTGGGGACCACCCTGCTCACCCGCACGACCCGCGCCATGTCGCTCACCGATGCCGGGCGGCTCTACTACGACGAGGCGACAGGCATTCTGGACGCCGTTGCCGGGGTCGAGACGCGCATCCGGGATGGCGCCGGGGCCGTGCGCGGCCACCTGAAGGTCAACGCCTCCAGCTCGTTCGGGCAGACGGTGATCGCGCCGATCCTGCCGGCGTTTCTTGACGCCTACCCCGATGTGCGGCTGACGCTGTCCATGGACGACCGCGTTGTCGACATGGTCGAGGGCGGGTTCGATGTCTCGATCCGCATTCGGCCTGCCATGCCGGACTCGGCGCTGGTGGCGCGAAAGGTCGGGACAATGCGGCAACGGATCTTCGCGGCACCCGCCTATCTGGAACGGGCGGGCATGCCGGTTGTCCCGCAGGACATCGCCCGGCACCGGGTGATCGGCTTCCTGCTTGCGGACCACCTGACGTCATGGGCGCTGACCGGCCCGTCCGGCACGGTCACGATGGGCCTCGATCCGCCGGTTCGGGTCGGCAACAGCCTCGTCCTGCGCGACCTCCTGATCGCGGGTCAGGGCATCGGCACCCTGCCGGACTTCGTCTCGAACGAGGCCGAGGCGCGGGGCGCGCTGGTGCGGGTTCTGCCCGACTGGGAGCTTCCCGCGCCGGAGATCTTCGCCGTGTCGGCCTCGCGGCTGGGGATGGACGCGAAGGTCACGGCGTTTCTCGACCACCTGCGCGCGGCGCTCCGGTCCTGACATTCTTCAACCTGCGTAAAGAATGAAGTGACGCGGCGCGGGTTATTCCGGCGCGGCTGATCCCCGATCCTCTCAGGCATCGAAACCCCATGCCCCGAGAGGATCCCATGACCCGTGTTCTCGTTCTCTACTATTCCAGCTATGGCCATGTCCGCGCCCTTGCGCAGGCCGAAGCCGAAGGCGCGCGCAGCGTGCCCGGCACCCATGTCGACCTGCGCCGCGTGCCTGAAACTGTTCCCGAGGAAATCCGGCAGAAGGCTGGCTTCGTGGCGGATGACACGCCCGTTGCCGCACCGGGCGATCTCGAAGCCTACGACGCCATCATCTTCGGCACGCCGACCCTCTTCGGCATGATGGCCGGGCAGATGAAATCCTTCCTCGATCAGGCCGGCGGCCTCTGGGCGCGGAATGCGCTTGTCGGCAAGGTCGCCGCCGTCTTCGCCTCCACCGGCTCGCAGCATGGCGGGCACGAGGCGACGCTGCTCTCTACACAGATCCCGCTCCAGCACTTCGGGATGCTGATCGCGGGCATGCCCTACAGCTTTGCCGGCCAGACGACGGCCGAGGGCATCATCGGCGGCGCGCCCTATGGCGCGGGCACCATCGCGGGCGCGGACGGCGCGCGCGCCCCCACCGAGACCGACCTCGCCGGCGCGCGCTTTCAGGGCGCGCATGTCGCCGGAATCGCCGCGCGGCTTGCCGGGGGCACCCAGTCACGGGAGGCCGCGTGATGGCGTCCCTCACCGTCGACTTCTTCCACGATGTGGTCTGCTGCTGGTGCTTCAACATCTCGTCGCGGATGCGGGCGCTTGACGCCGAGTTCGACCTCGACATCCAGCATCGCACCTTCGTGCTGCAAGCCAGCCGCGCCGAGATGGCCACCCGCTGGGGCGCGCCGGAAGACGCCCGCGCGACCATCCTCGGGCACTGGGCGGCCTGCCGCGAGGTCAGCGACCGGCCTGAGCGTGTCGATATCGACGCGATGCGCGCGGCGCCGTTCGAGTATCCCCATGGGCTGACCGCAGCGCTCGGGTGCAAGGCGGCGGAGCGGCTTGGCGGACAGGCCGCCCACTGGGACATGGCTGACCGCCTGCAGCGCGCGCATCTGACCGAAGCGCGAAACGTCGCCGATCCGGCAACGGTGCTGCACGCCGCCCGGGATCTCGGTTTCGAGAGCGCTGCCTTCGCCGATGTTTTCGAAGACCCGGCCACCCGTCGTGCCGTCGAGGCCGACCGGCAATACGCCCGCGCCCTTCAGGTCCGGTCCATTCCAACCCTCATCGTCCGCGAGACCGGCTCCCGCCTCGTCAACGGACCGCGAGAGGATCTGGCCGCTCAGCTGCGCGCCGCCCTCCGCCTCGCCGCCTGAAAGGAAATGCAATGACCCACACGTCCCTCCGCAATGAAGCCCGGCGCCGCCACCGCATCCCGCGCGGGGTTCCGCGCGAACTGCCGCCGCATCTGATGCGCGACATCGGCCTCGATCCCTGGCCGGACCGCCCGCGCTTTCCCTTCCATCCGCTCCGGTGAGACCCCATCAGGAGACAGACCCATGTCCCGCACCACCGACATCCTTCTCACAGCGCTCGCCCCGGCGATCTGGGGCAGCACCTATCTGGTCACGACCGAGGCGCTGCCCGCGGGATACCCCGTGACCCTCGCCGCGCTGAGGGCCTTGCCAGCCGGACTGCTGCTGCTTGCTGTCACGCGTTGCCTGCCCCCCCGGGCCTGGCTGGGCCGGGCCTTTCTGCTCGGCGGCCTGAACTTCGCGCTGTTCTGGGTGCTGCTTTTCGTGGCGGCCTACAGGCTTCCCGGCGGGGTCGCGGCCACGCTCGGCTCGCTTCAGGCCATGATGGTGATCTTCATGGCGCGCGGCTGGCTCCGCACGCCAATCCGGGCGGGCGCGGTTGCCGCGGCTGCGACCGGCGTCATCGGCGTGGCGCTCCTGCTGATCTCGCCGGACGCCGCCCTCGATCCCATCGGCGTCGCCGCCGGCCTCGGTGGCGCCGCGTCCATGGCCGCCGGCACGGTCCTCAGCCGGAAATGGCAACCGCCCGTCTCGGCCCTCAGCTTCACCGCCTGGCAGTTGACCGCCGGAGGGTTGATCCTGTTGCCGCTGGCGCTGATCGTGGAACCCGCGCTGCCGACACTGACGGCGACGAACCTTGCCGGGCTGGTCTGGCTCGGGCTCATCGGTGCTGCGGCCACCTATGCGCTCTGGTTCCGGGGCGTCGCCCGGATCGAGCCCGGCGCGGTCGCGATGCTGGGCATGATGAGCCCGGTCACGGCGGTGATCCTTGGCTGGGTGGTGCTGGGCCAGTCGCTGTCTTTGCTGCAATGCCTCGGCGCGCTGATCGTCCTCGGCTCGGTCTGGGCAGGTCAACGGGCGAGCCGCCCGACGACGCCAGCGCCGGCAAAGCCGAAACCGGGCCCCGACCCGGCTGGCGGTACGTTCCTGAACCGCACCGGTGCCTTTCCGGCAATGTTCGGCGCGAAGCCGTTCCGGTACGTTGTGGCCCATCGCACCGAAAGGAGGCCCTGATGACCGATCCCGCACCGATGCCCGCGTTTGCCCGCCAAGCCCGCCTTGCGGGCGTGCTGTACCTGCTCATCATCGTCGCGGGTCTGGGGGCCGAGCTGGGCCTGCGTGGCCCGTTGATCGACCTTGACGATGCGGCAGGCACCGCGGCGGCGATCCTGGCCGCCCCGGGCCAGTTCCGGCTGGCCATCGCCGCCGACCTGGTGATGGCGCTTTGCGATGCCGGGCTCGCCATACTGCTTTATCTGATCTTTCGGGCCGCGTCGCCGGGGCTTGCCCTGTCGGCGATGGTGTTCCGGCTGATCCAGACCGTACTGATCGCCGCGAACCTCATGGCCCTCCAGGCCGCGTGGCTTCTGATTTCCGGCCCCGGCGCGCGTGTGGGTGCCAACGCACTTGCGCTGGTGTTCCTCGATCTGCACGGACATGGCTATGATCTCGGCCTCGTCTTCTTTGGCGTCAACAGCTTGATCATGGGTCTGCTTGTCTGGCGATCCGGTCATTTTGCGAAGATCTTCGGGGCTGGCCTCGCGATCGCCGGGCTCGTCTATCTGATCGGCAGCGGCCTGCGCTTTTTCTCCCCCGAATGGTCCGAGGCCTTCGTGCCGGCGTATCTGCTGACGATCCTCGCCGAGACGGCGTTTTGCATCCGGCTGCTTTTTCAGAGAAACCCGCTCTGACATGGAGAGCCGGTTTCGGCCTGTCACAAACAACCATGAGAGGTTTCATGTCTCAACGAGGTTTCACTGTCCGCGCCTTGGGCGAAATCGCCATCCGGTGCATCGATCTTGATGCAATGGTCGCGTTCTATCGCGATGTCATCGGGCTCGAACCGCTCAACGATCCGGACAACGGCCGTATCGTATTTCTTCGCATCGCCGAGGGATTTGGCGGCCATACGGCGGTTCTGGCGCTGTTTCGTCATACCATCGAAGCCGCAGGCCGGACGCAGGCGTCTGACCTGCCCCCGGCGACGGGTCCAGGCTCATCGCTTCATCACCTTGCGCTCAGCCTGCCGTGGGATGAGCAGGAGGCCGTCATCGGCTGGTATGAGAACCTCGGGCTGGAATACACCGTCGAAACATTCGACTGGGTGGGTTGGCGCGGCGTTTTCACCTTCGACCCCGACGGCAACACCGTCGAACTCGTGGCCAAAGATCCACGCTGGGTCGCCTCTTGAAGCGCGGCATCTCAAGCGGCGCGCCGTTGAACGCGCTACCAAGCAAGACATGCGGGGTGCATGATCTGTCAAAGCCTTGGCGGCCGAGGCCAATGCTGTGGGATCAGGTCCGGCCACAGGCCATACCAGAAGTCATTTCACCCGAGATGAGGGGGCCCTAACAATGCTATCTGACTCTCCGACGCTGCACATGCTGTGCGGCAAGATCGCATCCGGGAAGTCCACCATGGCCGCCCAGCTTGGGGCCGCGCCCGGAACGGTTCTTGTTGCCGAGGACGTCTGGCTCGAGGCGCTCTTCGCAGAAGAGCTGCATTCGCTGAAGGATTATCTGCGGTGCTCATCGAAGCTCCAAACAGTCATGGGGCCTCACGTGGTTGCGCTTCTGAACGCAGGCGTGTCGGTGGTCCTCGACTTCCCGGCGAACACCGCCGCGCAACGCGCCTGGATGCGGGAAATCATCGCCGGCACCGGAGCCGCGCATGTGCTTCATGTGTTCGATGTGCCAGACGAGGTCTGCCTGGCGCGGCTGCGCGCGCGCAACGCGGCGGGAGACCACCCGTTCGCGGTGACGGAGGCCCAGTTCCACCAGTTTTCCAGTCACTTCGCACCACCGACCGCTGAAGAAGGCTTTGATCTCGTGGTGCATGGCAAAGCACACCGTCGGGCGCTGGAGACCTGATCCGAGGTTTATCGGATGGCAGCGCCCTGATGCTCATCATGACCCCGAGGGGCGCGCGCACGCGCCCTAGTCAGATGGGGGCGGGCAAGAGCAAAATCGCGTCGTGTTGTGATGCGGGAAACGAACCCGCCGCGCAGGTCCATCGCGGCGGGCCATGTTTTATTTTTGCGAAATCAACGGGGCTTTCCCGTGAAGGTCTTCGCGGTCCAGGGCATCGATCAGCCATTGCGCCACCGAGGCGCGTGAAATCTGCATCACGGGCTTGGGTTTGTTGGCCCCGTCCACCACATAGCTTTCGATGACGGGGGCCGTGCCGTCCTTTTTGCCCAGCATCATCGCGCGGCCCACTGTCCAATCCAGACCAGACGCGGCGAGCGCATCCTCGACCATTTCATGATCGCGGTAGGCCTGGCCCAGATTGGACCACTTGATGAGCATCCGCATCACAAAGGGTGCGGTGTCATAGCTGTCGTTCACCCCGGCGGCCCCCAACGACACGATGCGGCGCAGGCCTTGTTCGCGCATCGCGGCGATGGTGATATCAAAGATATCCTTCAACAGCGTGTCGCGGTTTACCAGCTTGGCAAACGGGGAGTCGGAGGCGCGCGCGTTGTTCAGCGTGCTGATAACCACGTCGCAGCCCTGCATCGCCTTTGCGACATCGTCGGCATTTTCGGGCGTGCCTTTGACAAGCGTCAGTTGGGGGTGGGTTTGCGATATCGCAGCCGGGTTGCGAACCAAGGCGCGCACGCTGTGTCCCGCGGCCAGGGCCTTTTGCATCACAAATGTTCCAGTGCGGCCGGAGCCGCCGTAAAGGAGGATCGTTTTCGTCATCTTCATGTCCTGTGACAAAGGGTGGGCCCGCCATTGTGACGGACCCCGTTTCGGTTAGGTTTTGCGCGACACCATCATCCGCAGCAGCGTGCCATCTTTGCGCACGAACTGGTTGAACACGGCGGCGGCAGCATGGATCGTGATCAAACCAAAGAGCACGATGTTCAAAAACCCGTGCACATCACCCAGATCGGCAACGCCGTTCCATGTCATCCCGCCGGTGATCACCATGCCGATCAGCGCGCCGTAGAGCGCCCAGTGAACAGTCGTGGCGATCCTGGCCTGCATCGGGGATGTCCCGGGCGCGTGGCCGGGCGCGCCGTAGCGGTAGCGCAGGTACAGCCGCGCCAACACAGCGAGAAAGATCGCTGATCCAAATCCCGCATGAACCCAGGCCATCGTCGTGTCATTGCCTGCGGGCGTGGCATGTGTCTGCAGTGCCCTGAGGGTGCGCTTCATCGGCTCGTTGAAAAGCCACTGCACCCAGAGGGCCGCAAAGACGACCCAGTGCAAGATGATCTGCGCGGGGCGGTAGGCTGCGGGGGATGTGCTCATGGTGCTCTCCTACGTGTCGCTGCGCAGAGTGAGGGCGATACCTGCGGGATCGGTCCCGCGCAGGACGTCGCCGTCTCGGCGCAGATGGTTCGGGGCGGCGAAGTCGCCATGGGTGATGAGTTCGTAGTGCACCAACCCCGCCATGTCTGTCGGCCTGGGCGGGCGGTTTGGCCCGGACCAGATGTTCATCGCCAGGCGATGCGTGTTGGGCTTGCCAGCGTTCATATCGGCAAAGCCCCAAGCGTCCAGCGTCAGGTGGCGCTCAAATCCAAGGGTCTCGAACCAGTCGAGGGCAGGCTCGAGTGCGGCGACCTTGAGGTGCAGATGCGCGAGGTAGCTGTCGTCGGCCAAGGGCGCCGAGGGGTCTGCGCCCGCCGCATGGGCCAGCTCGGCCTTCAGATCGAGCGGGCCGCGTCCGGAATGGGCATTGCCGTCAACATCGTAGAGCGCCAGCCCTCGACTCATGTCGCCGAAATGCGAAAACCGTTCTGGCGTCTCATAGGTTATTTCGATTTCCAGACCGTCAGGATCCTGCAAATACAGAGACTTCGCCATCAGGTGATCCGTCGGTCCCACCTGAATCTTCAGGTGGATCAGGCGGGCAAGCAGCCGCGAGAATTCGGCCTGACTGCGCACACCAATCGCTAGGTGATACATGCCCGTAAAGGGCGCTTTGACAGGGGCATTCGCACCGGGATGAAGGTTGATCAGCGTCCGGGCCTTTGTTCCCAATGCAATGCCGGGGGAGGCAATGTCGCGTTCGATCAACCCCAGGGCAGTGGTCCAGAAGGCAACCGCGCGATCAAGGTCGGTGACCTGAAGGTCCACCACGCCCCAAGACAGGCGGTCAGTTTGCGGAGACAGGTTTGTATGGTCGGCGGGCACGGATTTGAGCATGGGAAGGCAACCTGTTGAAGAATTGGGGCGCCCCGGCGGGAGATACCGGGGCGCGTCAGGGGCGATCAGGCGCGCGGTGCGATCGCTGCCTTCTTCGTGCGGCCCCAGACCACGAAGGCGGCCAGTGCAAACAGGATCGCGTTGATCGGCAGCACCTCGAACTCGCCGCGAATGATGTGCAGGCCAGAAGCCAGAACCATGATCACGGCAAGACCGGCGGCGGCCAGTGTCGTCAAACCCGGCATGATGCGTGTTGCGGCCGGCAGGATCAGCCCAAGAGCACCGGCAACTTCCGCAAGTCCGATGAACTTGATCAGCAGGAAGGGCGCGTTTTCCGCCCAGCCCATGCCCATCGCGACCAGGTCGGCCGATCCGGACGTCAGCTTTGTGGCGCCTGCCATCAGGAACATCGCAGCCAGGAGGGCCTGGGCGATCCACAGGCCGATGGTCCAGCCCTTGTTGGTTTGTACGGGGTTTGTGTCGAGTGTCGTCATGTCGTTGTCTTTCCTGAAATCGCTGTTGCAGCGTGTTGTGATGCAGACAGTGATAGACCTTTCCCTTTTCGACATCATTAGGGTATTTGTTGATTGAACATTCACTGTGAGTTGATGATGGACACACTTCTGAGCCTGCGTGTTTTTGCCGAAGTCGCTGAACACAAAAACTTTTCCGCCGTGGCGGAGCGCCTTGGTCTCTCGCCTGCGATGACCAGCAAACACGTCAAGCATGTGGAGGCGCGCGTCGGCGCGCGCCTGCTCAATCGCAACAGCCGCAACGTGAGTCTGACCGAGGCTGGCGCGCAGTATTTGCTGACGATCCGCCCCTTGCTTGATGGCTTGGCCGAAGCTGAGGCGCAATTGACCTCCGACAGCCTGTCACCGCGCGGTACGCTCAGAATGTCGATGCCTGCCTGGATGTCCACTCCAGCCTTCTCGCACATCCTGACCGCCTATCATCAGCAAAACCCGCATGTGATGTTTGATGTCGACCTGAGCGGGCGCAAGATCAACATGGTGGAAGAGGGAATCGATCTGGCGCTGCGCGTTGCGTTCAAGCTGGACGAGGGTCTGATCGCGCGCAAACTGGCGGAGGTCACGTTTCAGTTGGTGGCGGCGCCTGCATTCCTGGACAGGTTCGGCCGCCCCGATACCCCGGAAGATCTGATCAACGCGCCGCTGCTTGCCTATTCTCGGGTTGCCGCGGACGGGCGCCTCAAATTTGGTGGCGAGAATGGGCTGGATCTCAGGCTCAGGCCGATTCTGGTAAGCTCCGACGAGAACATTCTTCATCAGGCGGCAGTCGCTGGCATGGGCTTTGCCATGCTGCCAAACTGGTCAGCCCAGAACGACGTGAAAGACGGTCGACTTGAAACCGTATTGCCCGGGATCGCATGGCCGAAATTGCATATTCAGGCAATTTACCCTGATCGTAGCTACCTACCCGCCAAGGTACGAAGCTTTCTGGACTTCCTGGCCGGGCCGGATGGGTTCTCCGCCTTTTTGACGTAGCGCGTCGACGACCGAGTGCATGGCCCGGGCAACAGCCAGAAAACCCTCATCGCCGATCTTCGCCGCTCAGACGGACCATTTGAAGCCGACGGCCTCCTCCGAGACGTCCCACAGCCGCGCCATGACCGGTTTGTCATGCGCGTGGGGGTTCAGGGTTCCGCGACCGACCGGGCCGACGAATTCGCGCGTGCCGGTCGGGCCGTAGAGCGCGCGCGGCTCCAGCCCGTCCTCGGTCGCGCACATGACTTCGGGATAGGCGCCCTGCTCGGCGGTCTGGACCATCGGCGTCTTGGTCATGAGCCACCAGACAAGGCGCATCATGCGGCTACCGCTGGTCGAGATGAGAGAGGTCGCCGAGGAGCCGGGGTGACAGACATAGACTTCCACATCGCTCCGGCCCGCGGCGGCGAGGCGGTCCTGCAGCTCAAAGGCGAACATCATCTGCGCAAGCTTGCTCTGGGAATAGGCGGTGTTCGCGCCGTAGCCCTCTTCCCAGTTCATGTCGTCGAATTTGATCGTCTTGAGGCCCATGTTGTAGCCAAGGCTCGCCACCACGACGATCCGGCCCCGCGACTGCGCGATCCGATCGAAGAGCAGGCCGCAGAGCAGGAAATGGCCGTAGTGGTTGGTGCCGAGCTGGCTTTCGAACCCGTCCACCGTGAGCTTGCGCGTCGGGACCTGCGCGATGGCGGCGTTGCAGATGAGCGCGTCGATGCGGGGCACGGTCTGCGCCACCTCCCCGGCCGCGGCGCGCACGCTGTCCAGAACCGAGAGATCCATCCGCACAAAGCTCACATCGGCGCCGGCGCCGAATTCGGCCCGGAGCGCCTCGATCGCCGCCTGCGATTTTTCGGCCGAGCGGTTGAGCATGACGACTTTCGCGTTTTGCTTCAAAAGCATCCTCGCCGCCTGAAAGCCCGCCCCGGCGTTTGCGCCGGTGATGAGATAGGTCTTGCCCTCAAGGGGGCCGAGGCGCTCGGGCGTCCAGCCCTTGGGTGCGAACATCGTGTCTGCCATCTGGTCTCTCCTCTGCCCCGGGGTCCGGGGGCGTTCTTGTTCTGTCGAGAAAGCAGATAACTCTCCGACATCGCTCGAAACAGGCACAATAATCGCGAATACTTGCCCGATTGTCTCGCGCGCATTGCATTCGGCCATTTTCCTTGCCAGCCTACGGTCATGAGCAAGGACCGTATCACCCGGATCATCGAGCGCCGCCTGCCGCAGGCTGGCCTCGTCCAGACCGCGCTGAAAGGCGTGCGGCTCTTTCGCGTGACCGAGCCGGTGCCGTGTGTGCCGGCGGTCTATGAGCCGACGGTCGTGGCCATTCTTGGCGGCTCCAAGGAGGCGGTTCTGGACGGCGCGCACCGCGTCTACGACAGCAGCCGATACCTCCTTTGCCCGATGACCCTGCCGGTTGAGGCGGGCGCGCCGCAGGCCTCCGAGGACAGCCCGCTTCTGGGCGTGATGATCGCGCTGGAGCCGCGGGTCATGCGCGATCTTGCGATCGAAATGGAGAGCGCCGCCGGGGCCGTGCGCAGGTCCGAAGCCCCTCCCCCGCCAGCGCTCGCGCTCGCGGCGTGGGACGCGGGGTTCACCGAGGCGCTGCGCCGGCTTCTGGAGCTGCTCGACAGCCCGGTCGACACGGCGGTGCTCGGGCCGGGGCGCCTGCGCGAGCTCTATTACGCGGTGCTCCGGGGCGAGGCCGGCGCCGCCGCACGGCGGGCCTTCGGCGTCGGCAACGAGATCGCGCGCACCATCGATTACCTCTCCAGCCACCTGCAGGAACCGCTCACCATCGACGATATGGCGCGCCATGTCGGGATGAGCCGGGCCGTGTTTCACCGGCGTTTCAAGGAGGCGACGACCATGTCCCCGATCCAGTTCGTCAAATCGATGAGGCTCAACAACGCCGCGATGAAGATCGCCCAGGGAAAGACCGTGAACGAAGCGGCATGGGACGTGGGCTATGCGAGCACGTCGCAGTTCAGCCGCGAATTCAAACGCCTCTACGGCCACTCGCCGCGGGACTGGAGCCGGTCGGTGCAGGGCGCGGCGCGGCTCATGTGAGAGGTCCGTCGGGATCACTCCGAAGCTGCCGGTCTGGGTCTTGCTGAGGAACGCCTCTTGCGCCGCGACGACCTTTTGAGTGGGACTACCTCGGCCAGATCCGGGCGGTGGAGCCGATGAGGGTGATGTCCGTGAGGTGCATCACGCGCAGATCGGAGCCGACGATGGGCCCGGCGATGGCGCCGGAGGGCACCCGCCGCCCACCGCGTTTCAGCATCTTGAGCACCCGGGAAAAGGCGTCGCCGCCGACGGTGTCGACCGCCGCATCGACCGACTGCGCGCCGAGCGCCCGTGAAAGGTCAGCCCGACGCGCCGCGTTCGATCAGGGGCTGTCACGCTTGGGGTTTGCCGGTCCCGGCCTGCGCCAACGCCTCGCAGAACGCGCCGCCCCGCAAGCGAGGTCAGAGAACCTGGCGCACCGCCAGGCGAAGCTCGGGGTGCAGGATCCAGTTGCCGAGATCATCCTTGCCCTCGTCGGTCTCGGCCCGAAAGCCGAGCAGGGCCGTGCCGTCCGCGGCGTCCGGGGCGGCGCCGCCCTCGGCCTCGGACGAGAGGTATTCCGCGATCAAATGCCCCGTCGCCATGAAGGATTTATTGGCCGAGGACTTGGACTTGTAGCCCGCCGCATTGGCCATGCGCGCATCGGTCATCCCCTCGTCACCCGCCAGCGAGAGCGCCTTGAGCATGGCGCGCTGCGGGCCGGACAGCGTTACCTGACGGACCGCCTCGACATATTCTTCCACGCTGGGCACATCGACGCCGTTTTCAGAATCGCTGCGCCGCTCTTCATTGCGGCGGGTTTCGCGCGCGTCGATGACCTCGTGCAGCGCGGCAATCGCCGCCTCTTCCGTCGCGCCGGTCGCCTCGGCGATCATGCCGCGGGCCTTTGTCGGAGGTTTGGGAAAGGCGCGCGCCACGAAAGTGCCCGCAAGCCAGCCCGACTTGATCTGGTACCGGCTGTGCTCGCCGAGCTGGATGACAGCTTTCTCCTTGGGCTTTTCCGCCGGTTTCTTGGGTTTGGCCATGCTCTTGAACGGATCGCGGAGCGCGGTCGCCTGTCTTGATGAACCGTGGGTCGCCATGGGGAAACTCCTTGGAGTTGGGGTCGGAAAAATGACCTGCCGGGGAGGGGCGCAAGGCCCGATCAGGCAGTGTGCGGAGTGCGGGACCAGATGGCGGCATTCAGCGCGAATGCCACCGTGATCCAGATAAGGTAGAGGCCGAAGAGCGCGCTGGCGACAGGGTCGACCTGCCAGAAGGCCAGCGTGGTGATGAGGACCGAGATCCAGAGCACGGCCAGGATGGCCAGCGCGGCCCGGATTTTCTTCAATCCGAAAAAGACCCCTGACCACAGGGTGTTGAAGGCGATTTGCGTCGCCCAGAGGGCCAGAAGCGTCGCGCCAGAGGGCGCATCGGCCACACGCGCAGCCGCGATCGACATGCTCACGTAGAGGATCAGCCAGACGACGGGAAACATCCGGTCAGGCGGTGTCCACCGCGGCTTGTTGAGGCGGGCGTACCAGTCGCCGGGCTTGAACAGCATGCCGGAGACCGCCGGGGCGGCGCAGGCCGCAAGGCAGGCCGTGAAGACGACCCAATTCATGCGGGCCAATTCATGCGGGCCAATTCATGCGGGCCAGTTCATCCGCGCATGCCGCTTCGGCCGAGTGTCAGGCCCGCGCCGTTTGGCACGATCGCAGCCCTGACCGGGTTTGGGCGCAAGCGAAGTCGGGCAGTGGGCGCGCGAGGCGCCCATTGCCCTGTTCAACTCACGCGAGGGCGAGATTGGTCGCGCTTTCGCGGCCGTCACGGCCGGTTTCGACCTCGAACGTCACTTTCTGGGCGTCCGACAGAGTCGTCAGACCGGCGCGCTCAACGGCGGAAATGTGGACGAAGACGTCCTTGCCACCGGTTTCGGTTTCGATGAAGCCGAAGCCTTTTTGAGTATTGAAAAATTTCACGGTGCCTTTGGCCATATCCGTGGTCTCCTGTTCAAGTGCTGCCCACAGTACGCGGCAGCTCGGCAAAGTCAGACTGAATCGATCAACTGAGAGCCGGATGAACGGAAGCAGTGGTTCGAAGCAAATAACGTTAGCAGCGCACACATGCGCTTTTCGCGGGCGACATACAAGGATTATCGCGCCCGTTTGCGAAAATTCGCCGCGTCGCGGCCGCCTGCTCCCGCCGTATCATTGACAAGCAATCGGCGGCTCGCCATGTAGACAGGGCGTTATCGCTCTGCCGCGTGAGCAGGCGGGATACCCCGCCCCCGGCCCTGACGCACCGTTTTCCCACATCACGCAGGGGGGACCCCGCCCAGGGTGGCCCCGGCGCAATGCGGCGCCGTTGCGAACGCCCCGGGTGCACCCCGACCGACCGCGCCTGCGCGCGCCTCGGTGATGCCGGACGCAAGGTCCGGCCAAGGATAGACATGACGTTTGACGAACTTGGGCTCAATGCCCGCATGGTCACGCGGCTCGAGGGCCTCGGACTGACACAACCGACCCCGATTCAGCAAAAGGCGATCCCGCACGCGCTCGAGGGCCGCGACATTCTCGGCATCGCCCAGACCGGCACCGGCAAGACCGCCGCCTTCGGGCTTCCGCTGATCGTGACGCTCTCGAAACAGCAAGAACGCCCCGCGCCGCGCTCGGCCCGCGGCCTCGTGCTCGCCCCCACGCGCGAGCTGGCGAGCCAGATCGTCCAGACGCTGCAGGGGCTCACCGCCGATCTGCGGATCTCGCTCGTCGTCGGCGGCAAATCGATCAACGCCCAGACCGAGCGGCTCGCCCGCGGGACGGACATTCTCGTGGCCACGCCCGGCCGGCTGATCGACCTGATGGACCGCCGGGCCATCGATCTCGGCCAGACGCGGTTCCTCGTGCTCGACGAGGCCGACCAGATGCTCGACATCGGCTTTGTCCACGCCCTGCGCCGCATCGCCCCGATGCTGAACCCCGACCGCCAGACGATGATGTTTTCGGCCACGATGCCCAAGTCGATGGCCGAGCTTTCGCGCCAGTACCTGAACGATCCCGTCCGCGTCGAGGTCTCGCCTCCGGGCAAGGTCGCCGACAAGGTCAGCCATTCGGTGCATTTCGTCGCCAAGGACCAGAAACAGGGGCTGCTGATCGAGCTGCTGCGCGGCCACCGGCAGGACCGCGCGCTTGTCTTTGCGCGCACCAAACACGGCGCCGAGCGGCTGATGAAACAGCTCGACCGATCCGGATTCGCCGCCACCTCGATCCACGGCAACAAGAGCCAGGGACAGCGCGACCGCGCCATCGCGGCCTTCAAGGAGGGGTCGGTGCGCGTGCTGGTCGCAACGGACGTTGCGGCGCGCGGGATCGACATTCCCGGCGTGGCCTATGTCTACAACTACGATCTGCCGAACGTGCCGGAGAACTACGTGCACCGGATCGGGCGGACGGCGCGCGCAGGCAAAAGCGGCCAGGCGATCGCGTTTTGCGCCTCCGATGAGGTGAGCGAGCTCAAGGCAATCGAGAAGGTGCTCGGCATGCGCGTCGAGATCGGCGGCGGCCGGGCCTGGCCCGGTGCTGGCGAAGAGCCGAAAAAACCCGGCGGCAAGCGGCGGCGGCGGCGCCGTGCGGGGGCCCGGTCCGAACGGGTGGCCAACTGATCGGCGGCCCGGACCACGAGGACGCGCCCCGATGCCATCCGTCACCATCACCCACGTAACGACCTATCACTACGCCTCCCCGGTCCACCTGGGCCAGCACCGGCTGATGCTGCGCCCGCGCGAGACGCGGGACCTGAGCCTGACCTCCTTCGATCTGGAGATCACGCCCGAGGCCCGCGTCGACTGGTCCAATGACGTGGCCAACAACGCGATCGCAACGGCGCAGTTCGACACGGCGGCGACGCTGCTGTCCATCCGCTCCTGCGTGCGGCTGGAGCTGCGCGCCGCGGTCTGGCCCGTCTTCCCGATTGCGGCATCGGCGACGCGATATCCGTTTCGCTATGCGCCCGACGACCGGACCGATCTCGGTGCGCTCACCACGCCGCAATACGCCGATGACACCGGGCGCCTCACGGCCTGGGTGACCGGGTTCATCATGGGGCAGCCGACGGACACGCTGTCCTTGCTCAAGGACATCAGCAACGGCGTGACCGCCCGTATTTCCTACCAGAGCCGGGAGACGGAAGGCACGCAAGGCCCGCTCGAAACCCTCGACAGGGGCTGGGGCTCCTGCCGTGATTTCGCGGTGCTCTTCGCCGAAGCCGTCCGAACCCTCGGGTTCGGCGCGCGCCTCGTGTCGGGATACCTCTACGATCCCGGCGGCGATCAGTTGGGCTCCGCAGATGCGGGTTCGACCCATGCCTGGGTCGAGGTATTCGTGCCCGGCGCCGGCTGGATCGCGTTCGACCCCACCAATCGTTCGGTCGGCGCCACCAATCTGATCCCCGTCGCGGTCGCAAGACGGATCGGTCAGGTCGCGCCCGTCATCGGCAGCTTCCACGGACGGCCCGGCGATCTTCTGTCGATGGATGTCTCCGTCGATGTCCGCACCGGCTGAGCCTGCCCCAGCCACCTGCCCCGCCGGACTGGAAACGCACACCCCTGGCCATCGGGCGGGACCGGAAAATGATCGATCATTTTCCGGCACGTTTTCTGATCAATCAGAAAACGGCTCCAGACCCGGTCGACAGCATTGACCTTTGGCGGCCCGCGGGCGTTCAGGGTTGGTGGCCGAGCGCATCTGCGATCGTTTGGCCGATTTCTATGGCGCTCTCGGCGATGATCACCCCGGCTTCGGAGAGGATCTCGATCTTGTCCGCAGCGCTGTCGCCACGTGACACGGCGATCGCACCGGCGTGGCCGAAGGCGCGGCCGTGGGGGACGGTCTGTCCGGCGACATGGGCGATGACCGGCTTGCTGACGTGGCCCTTGATGAACTCCGCCGCTTCGGCCTCCTGCGGCCCGCCGATCTCGCCGATCATTGCGATCACCTCGGTGTCATCGTCCTGCTCGAACCAGCCAAGCACATCGCGAAACGACGAGCCGTTGATCTGATCGCCGCCGATCCCCACCGATGTCGAAACGCCGACGCCAAGCGCCTTTAGTTGGGCTGCCGTCTCGTAACTCAGCGTTCCGGAGCGTGAGATGATGCCCACCGGTCCCGGCAGGTAGACCTCGCCCGGCATGATGCCCATCAGCGCCTTGCCCGGGCTGATGGTGCCGGCGCAGTTCGGCCCGGTGAGGATCATCCGCCGCTCGCGCGGGTAGCGCCACATGTAACGTTTGACCGCGATCATGTCCTGCGCCGGGATGCCGTCGGTGATGCAGACGCAATAGCTGATACCGCCGTCGGCGGCCTCCATGATGCTGTCGGCGGCAAAGGGGGGCGGCACGAAGACGAGGCTCGCCGTCGCCCCGGTCTCCGCCACCGCCGCCTTGACCGTGTCGAACACAGGCAGCCCTTCGACGCTCTCGCCCCCGCGCCCGGGCGCCACGCCGCCAACGACGTTGGTTCCGTAAAGCTGCATCCGGCGGGTGTGGAACTGGGCGAGCTTGCCGGTGATCCCCTGCACCAGAACGCGGGTCTGCCCGTCGATCAGGATGCTCACGGCTCGGCCCAGAGCTTGGTGGCCTGGGCCTGATCGCTGCGCCAGGCGGCGACGCTGCGCTCGGCGGCGTCCCTGAGCGTGGCGGCGCGGATGATCGGCAGGCCCGATTGCGCGAGGATCTTCTGCCCCTCCACCAGGTGCGTGCCAGCAAGACGCACCACGACGGGAATGTCGCTCTGCATCTCCTGCATCGCCTGCACCACCCCGCGCGCGACCCAGTCGCAACGGTTGATGCCGGCGAAAATGTTGACCAGCACCGCCTGCACCCGGTCATTGGCCATCACGATGCGAAACGCCTTGGCCACCCGTTCGGGCGAGGCCCCGCCGCCGATATCGAGGAAATTGGCCGGCTCCCCGCCCGCGGCCTTGAGCGTGTCCATCGTCGCCATGGCCAGCCCCGCGCCGTTGACGATGCAGCCGATATGCCCGCCGAGCCCGACGTAGTTCAGCCCGCGATCCGCCGCGCGGCTCTCCAGCGGGTGCTCTTGCGACTTGTCGCGCAGCTCGGAAATCTGGGGGTGGCGGAAGAGCGCGTTGTCGTCGAAGGCCATCTTGGCATCGAGCGCGAGCAGCCGGCCATCGGCGGTGGTCACGAGCGGGTTGATCTCGATCATGGTGGCATCAAGCTCGGTGAAGGCGCGGTAGCAGCCCTTGAGCGTGCGGACCATCTGCTGCGTCACCGCGGGGGAGACGCCAAGCGCGAAGGCGATCTCGCGCGCCTGAAAATCGCGCAACCCGGCGGCGGGCTCGATGGTCGTGCGGGTGACGCTGCCGGGCCGTTGGCTGAGGATCTCCTCGACCTCCTCGCCGCCATGGGGCGAGGCCAGGATCATCACCCGCTGGCTGGAGCGGTCGAGCATCAGCCCGACATAGAACGCGCGCTCGATCTCCACCGCGGCCTCGACATAGACGCGGTAGATGCCCTTGCCCCCCTGCCCCGTCTGGTGGGTCACCAGCTTCCGGCCGAAGAGGTTTTCGCAGATATTCTGGATTTCCTGATCGCTGGAGCAAAGCTTCACCCCGCCGGCCTTGCCGCGCCCGCCGGCGTGGACCTGTGCCTTTACGACCCAGCGGTCGCCGCCCAGCTCGCGCGCGCGATAGGCGGCTTGCTCGGGGCTGTAGGCGAGCGCGCCGGGAGGCGCCGTCACGCCGAAACGCGACAGCACCTCCTTGGCCTGATACTCATGTATTTCCAATCAGGCCGCCCTATTCCGCCGCGATGGTCTCTCCGAAATGCTTGGCGAGGATAGCATCGAGCGCGGCGCGATCAACCGGCATCCCCAGCTTTTCCGCCGCATCGGCGAAACGGGAAACGATGGTGTTGATATGGTCGGTCGAGAGCAGGTTGAGGATCCCGATGCGGATCTGGACCGGCTCCGACAGGGTCGGCCAGATGCCGAAATTCTCGGCGCGGCAGGCCTGGACCAGCTCCATCTCGCGGCCCGCGAAGGCGCCGGGGAGGTTGAAGACCACGAGCGACGTCATGTTGGACGTCACCTCGCAGCCCATCTCCTCCAGCGCCGCGCGCAGGGCGCTCTCGTAGAACCGGTAGCTTTCCGACCGAGCCGCGAGCCCTTCCTGAAGCGTGATGCGCAGGGCCTCGTGGAAGGCGGCGACCGCGTAGGCCGAATGGGTCCGGTGATAGGTGCCTTTTTCCGCATCCTTGCCGTCGATGATGCCCCAGTGACGCGCCTCGAGGATCGGATGATGGACGAAACTGCGCGTCCCGCTGGCCTTGAGCGCCTCGATGTAGCGGTCCGAGAAGGAGACTGGCGCATAGGTCAGCGGCAGACAGCAGATGCCCTTCTGCGGACAGGAGGCCCAGCCGACGATCCCGGGGTAGTCATCGATTGCGAAATCCTCGACGCCGAGCGACGAGACCGCATCGACCAGCCCCATGGCCCTGTGTTTCTCGCAGGCGGCCGAGAGCGCGGCGATGTCGTTGGTCCGGCCCGAGCCGGTCTCCCAATGCGCCATGGCGGCCCACTTGGGCTTGTGCTCGGCAAGGGCGGCATCGATCACATCGGCGGTCACGGACTCCCCATGGGGCACGTTGACGATGGTGACGCTGGCGGGCTGCGGATCGAGGGGCGCGGCGGCGAGTTCTTCGGCGGTCGCGGCCTTCATCCGCACGGTCAGCCCGTCGAGGCCGGAGAACGTCCCGTTGACGAACATCACCACCGTGTCGCCCGGCATCACCGCGTTGAACATCACGTCCAACCCGCTCCAGCCGGTCCCGGCGACGCCGTAGGTGTAGGTGTTTTTCGTGCCCATGATCGCGCGCAGCATCTCCTTGCACTCGACCATCCCGCGCAGCACGTCGGGGTGCATGTGATCGGCAACCCCCGCCGAGGCGAAGGCGTTCAGCACGCGCTCATCGGTGTTGCCCGGCCCCGGCCCGGCGGCGATCGTGGCGGGAATCGTGAGTTTCGGGTAGATGACGGTGTCCATGGCATGCCTCCCCAATGCGCGGATGTAGTCGGTCGGCCTAAGAAACGCGCGATTGCCTTGGCGGGCAACGTCAGTTACTCCTGCTTTTGGGCAGCTATTTGGGTAGTCTTTTTCCCATACTTTCGTGTAAGTATCCAATCGTATACTGAAATCACCCCTGCCCAATAGGGTGGTTTATTCGCCAAACGTAAGTGAGATCAAAAGGTTAGACAAAATGCCCACGCCGATCGAGATCATGCTCGCCGACAGCAATCCGCTCGTACTGTCGGCC
Organism: Poseidonocella sedimentorum; assembly: GCF_900116005.1. Taxonomy (GTDB): domain Bacteria; phylum Pseudomonadota; class Alphaproteobacteria; order Rhodobacterales; family Rhodobacteraceae; genus Poseidonocella; species Poseidonocella sedimentorum. The sequence goes on along the minus strand of NZ_FOYI01000001.1, from coordinate 596,226 downwards.
ATGTCGGAGATTTTCGAGAAGGACGACCGCTTTTCGGTCATCGCCACCAGCGCCACGGCCGAGGGGTTTCTCTCGGCGTTTCTGCGGGTGCCGACGCTCGTGGGCGTCGTGGAATGGAACCTGCCGCTTCTGGGCGCGGCCAAGCTCATCGAGGTGTTGCGCGAGCAGAGCGCACCGCCCCGGATCGTCATCTTCGATGATCAGGCAGGCGATCTGCCCCGGCGGGCCATGGCGGCGGGAGCGGCCGGTTTCGCCCCCCGCTCGGGCGAGGTGAACGGGCTGCTCTCAACTTGTGTGGACGTGGCGGCGGGCAAGATGGTCTTTCCCTTCGTCGATGTGCGCGAGCTTCAGGCCGATCCGATCCAGTCGCTTTCGCGCAAGGAGCGCGCGATCCTCGAAGCGCTGTCCAAGGGGCTGACCAACCGCGAATTGTCGGCCGAGCTCGGGATCACCACCAATACGGTGAAATTCCACCTCTCCAACCTCTACGAGAAGCTCTCGGTGCGCAATCGCGCCCAGGCGATCGCCTTCTACTACGCCTCGCGCCTCCCGGCCGAAAAAGGCTCCTGATCCGCGCTCAGAGCGGCCAGAACCATGGGATCAGGGCGGAGGCGAGCAACCCGGTCGAGAGGTTGAGCGGGATGCCGACCTTGAGGAAATCGGTGAAACGATAGCCGCCGGGGCCGTAGACGAGCATGTTGGTCTGGTAGCCGATGGGCGTGGCGAAACTGGCCGAGGCGGCCATCATCACCGCGATCACGAGCGGGCGCGGGTCGAACCCGACCGCCTGGGCCAGACCAATCGCGATGGGGGTGACCACGACGGCCACGGCGTTGTTGCTCACCAGCTCGGTCAGGATGCTGGTCAGCAGGTAGATCGCCCAGACCACGAGGAAGGGCGGCAGGCCGGTCAGCGCCGGGGCCACCGCATCCACGATCAGCGCCACCGCGCCCGATGCCTCCAGCGCCGCGCCGATGGCGAGCATGGCGAAGATCAGCGCGAGAAGGCGCCCCTCGATGAAGGAAAACGCCTCATCAGCATCGATGCAGCGGGTGACAAGCACCGCGGTGACGGCGAAGACGGTCAGCACCAGGATCGGCGCGACGTTGAAGGCCGCGAGCCCCACGATGCTCATGAGCGCGGCGAGCGCGAGCGGCGCGTGGGAGCGCCGGAAGCCGCGGGCGGAGGGCTGGGAGACGTCCACGAGCTCCATTTCCGCGGCGAGGCGCTGGATGTCATCGGGCGCGCCTTCGAGCAGCAGCGTGTCGCCCACGCGCACCACGAGATCATCGAGCTGGCGGCCGATGTTCTGGTTGCGGCGGTGGACGGCGAGCGGGTAGACGCCGAAGCGCCGCCGCAGCCGGAGCGCCCCGAGGCGCCGCCCGACCATCTTGCAGCCCGGCGTGATCAACGCCTCGACGGTCGTGGTTTCCTTAGCCGAGAGCTGGTCCACGCGTTTGAGGGACTTGTCGCGCTGGAGCGACAGCAGCTCGGTCATCTGGGTGCGCAGGACCACGCGATCGCCGACCTGTAACGTCACGCCCTTCAGATCGCGCCGGAGCGATTCGTCGCCGCGCACCACGTCGACGAGGCGCACCCCGTCGCGGCGGAACAGCTGCACCCCGGTGACCTCGCGGCCGATGAGGTTGGATTCGGGCGGGACCACGGCCTCGGTAAAGAACTTCATGCGCGAGCGATCCGAGAGCATCGTCGCCATGCTCGGCCGCTCCGGCAGCAGGCGCGGCGCGATGAAGGCGAGATAGAACATGCCCCAGGCCACGAGGACGATCGCCAGCGGCGTGACCTCGAAAATGCCGAAGGGGCGCTGGCCGTTGCTGCGCGCGACGCCATCCACCAGCAGGTTGGTCGATGTGCCGATCAGCGTCAGCGTGCCGCCGAAAATCGCGCCATAAGACAGCGGGATGAGCAGCCGCGAAGCGGAAATCCCGATGGTGCGCGCAAGCTGGACGAAGACCGGGATCATCACCACCACGACCGGCGTGTTGGACACCACCGCCGAGGCCAGCACGACGATCCCCATCAGCGCCGCGAGCGCGAGCTTGGGCCGGGTCCGGGCGTGGCGTTCGGTGAGCGAGGTGAAGGCCTCCAGCGCGCCGGTGCGCACCAGCGCGCCCATGACGATGAACATCCCCGCGATGGTCCAGGGCGCGGGGTTCGCCAGCACCGTGCGCGCGTCCTCATAGGGCAGAACGCCGGTCAGGAGCAGCACCGATACACCGGTGAACGCGACGACCTCCGTCGGGAAGGTCTCCCGCAGGAACATCACGAACATCAGCGCCACGACACAGAGCGCCAGAATGGCCTCCGCCGACTGCGACAGGGTCAGGATATTACCCAAAATCAAAGGCTCCCGTCAGTTCCGCCGTGCATCTTCCGCGATCGCGGGGCCGGGGGCAAGCCTGCGCGCGCGCCCCGCGACCAGATGCCCGCCTCACGGCCCCGCCGCCTCCAGCCGCCCGCCCTGCCGGACCATGCGGATCGAGGTGGCCTTGCCGGTCCGGTCGTCGGTCTCGACGAACACGCCCGAGAGTGTTGCCTCCCCGAGCGCGGGGGTAAACCGCTCCTTGCTCATGCCCGTCACGAAGCGGCGCATGGGCTCGGCCTTGTCCATCCCGATCACGCTGTTGTAATCGCCGCACATCCCCGCATCGGTGAGATACCCCGTCCCGCCGGGGAGGATCTGGGCATCGCCGGTGGGCACGTGGGTGTGGGTGCCGACCACGAGGCTCGCGCGCCCGTCGCAGAAATGCCCGATCGCCATCTTCTCGCTCGTCGCCTCGCAATGCACATCGACGAGGATCGCCTGCGCCTGCCCGCCGAGCGGATGCTGGCGCAGGACGGCGTCGAGATGGGAGAACGGATCGTCAAAGGCGCGTTTCATGAAGACCTGCCCCAGCACCTGAGCCACGAGGATCTTTCGCCCGCGCCGATCCTCGAAGAGGCGCGCGCCGCGCCCGGGGGCGGATTTGGCGTAGTTGAGCGGGCGCAGGAGCCGCGTCTCACCCTCGATCGCGCGCAGCATGTCCTTCTGGTCGAAGGCATGATCGCCGAGGGTCACGCAATCGGCGCCCGCCTCCAGCAGCGCCTTGGCATGATCGCCGGTCAGCCCCATGCCGTTGGAGGCGTTCTCGCCGTTGACCACGACGAAATCCAGTCGCCAGTCCTCGCGCAGCCCGGGAAGATGTTCGGTCACGGCGGCGCGGCCCGCGCGGCCCATGACATCACCAAGAAAGAGAAGTCTCATGCCCCGATGCCTAAGCCCGGAATTTCGGGGCGGCAAGGGAAACCGCGCCGCGCGCCGCTTGGGGCCATGAATTTGCGCGCGCCCCCTTGTCGGCGGGGCCCGGGCATACTACCTCCTTCCGAGGCGGGTGCTGCCCTTCTCGTCAACGGTTGCATTCCGGTGGCCTTAAGCAATTCCGAGGGAGCTGGCTCTGTCCGGATCCTGGTCCGGTTACCTGGCGCCCACCTGTACATACAGGTCCTCGGGAATGAGATAACCAGACGGCTGCGTGCGGGCCCGCCACTTTTCCGCACCTTGGCGCTCAGGCATCCAGCTTGCGCGCGACGATGAACCGCCGCGGCGGGTTTGCGGGGTAATTGCCCGCCTCCAAGATCTCGAACCCGGCGCGTGCGGTGGCCCGATCAAGCTCGGCTACTTTCAGGAACGTGACCGCCGGCGCCTTGCCCAGGACGCGCAGGACCGGCAGCGCCGCGCGCATCGCATGGAGCCAGAGCGGCGCACGCCCGTCCGGCAGGCAAAAGGTCTTGGAAATGAAGAGCCCGCCGGGCTTGAGCAGCCCGTGCACATGCGCCACCGCCGCCTCCGGATCGGGCAGCAAATGCAGCAGGTTCAGTGCGATCACCGCATCCCACCCCCGCCCCTCGGGCGCGATCTCATGCGCGCCGGCGACGCGGAAGTGAAGCGTCTTTGCCCCGGCCGCCTCTGCCTTCTCGCGCGCGATCGCGATCATCTCCGGCGCATAGTCGCTCGCGGCATAGGCGCGGACCTGCGGCGCAAGGCGCAGCGCGGTGGACCCGGTGCCGCAGCCGAGCTCCAACACCTCGGCCTCCGGCGTCAGATAGGCGCCGATCCGCTCCAAGGTGTACTCATAAGCCGCCTCGTCCGAGATCGGCGATTGGGCGTATTTCCGGGCCTGACGGTCCCAGAACCTGTGGCTGGTCATGGGCTCTCCTTTGCAGGGTCGCGCTTCTGCACGTAGAGAGACTGGCGCAAAATCGGCGCGGCGTCATACGAAAACGACCGCACCGGGCAGCTTTGTTGGCGCCCGGCCTCGCGCCCCGTCCGTCGCTCCCCGGGCGCGATCAAAAGGCCTCGGGGCGGGCCTCTCGCGCCATGTGGTCCAGCACGGCATTGACGAATTTCGGCTCGCGGCTTTCGGGAAAGAACGCGCGGGCGACATCGACGAATTCGGTGATGACCACCTTTGGGGGCGTTTCGGGGTCGAGGAACTCGGCCCCCGCCGCGCGGAAGAGCGCGCGCAAGGTCGGATCGATCCGGGCGATGGGCCACTTGGCCACAAGCGCGCGGTCGGTCATCTGGTCGATTCGGGCCTGATTGTTGACAGCCTCCGTCACCAGAGCGCCGAAGAGCTCCACATCGCCTTCGATATACTCGATCCCCTCGTCCTCCACGAATGCGCCGAAGCGGTGGTCGAGGAACTCACGCTGGATGGCGTCGATGGTCTGGCCCGCGGCCTCCATCTGGAACAGCGCCTGCACGGCATAGAGCCGGGAGGCGGAGCGCATCTTGCGTTTCTGGTTGCCCGAGAGGGTCTCGCTCTTGGTCATGCGGTGCCTTTGGATGAGCTTGCGATCTGATACTCGTCGCCCTGGGGCTGAAAGCCGACCCCCTTGCGCGAGCCGCCCCATCTACGGGCCAGCGCGATGAGATGCAAGGCCGCTGCGGCCGCGCCGCCGCCCTTGTTCTGACCCGCCGGATCGGCGCGCACTTCGGCCTGCGCCGCGTTCTCGACCGTCAGGATGCCGTTGCCGATACACAGGCCTTGAAGCCCGAGGAGCGTGAGCGCGCGGGAGCTGTCGTTGCAGACCGTATCGTAATGGGTCGTCTCGCCCCGGATGACGCAGCCGAGCGCCACGTAGCCATCGAAATTCGAGAGCCGCTCGGCGATGCCGATGGCGGAGGGCACTTCCAGAGCGCCGGGCACCTCGACGGTCTCGTGGCTACCGCCCGCGGCCTCGATCTCGGCCCGCGCGCCGGCGAGCAGGTCCTCGGCGATGGCACGGTAATAGGGCGCAACGACGATGAGAATTTTCACCGGTTTGTCAAAGCTCGGGCGGGCGAGCGCGTCATCGTGGGTCACGGCCATCAGCCAAGCTCCGAAATCTTGCGCGTGCCGGCGATCTCGAGCCCGTAGGCGTCGAGCCCGACCACGCGGGGGGTGGGCGAATTGGTGAGCAGGATCAGCTTCGACAGGCCGAGCGAGGACAGGATCTGGGCCCCCAGCCCGTATTGGCGCAGCGTTTTCGGCGAGACGTGGTCTTCGGGCGTGAGCTTCATCGAGGTGTCGCGCAGCAGCACGACCGCGCCCCGCCCTTCCTCGGCCACAAGGCGCATCGCATCGGCGAACTCGTCGGCACGCCCGCGCGGCCCGGTGCCGATCACATCGAGAAACGGATCCATCGCGTGCATCCGCACCAGCACCGGCGCGTCGCCGTCAAGCTCGCCCTTGGTCAGCACCACATGCTCGTCGCCGTGGGTCTCATCGGCGTAGATCCGCATCCGCCATTCGCCGCCGAATTCGGAGGTGATGATCTCGTCGCGGGTGATGCGCACGAGGTTGTCGTGGCGGCGGCGATAGGCGATCAGATCGGAGATCGTGCCGATCTTGATCCCATGGCGCTGCGCGAATCCGATCAGCTCGGGCAGGCGCGCCATCGTCCCGTCATCGTTCATGACCTCGCAGATCACGCCCGAGGGATTGAGCCCGGCCAGCCGCGAGATATCGACCGCGGCCTCGGTGTGGCCCGCGCGGACCAGCACGCCGCCCTGACGCGCGCGCAAGGGAAAGACATGGCCCGGGGTGGCGATGTCGGCCGCGCTCTTGGTCGGATCGATGGCCACCGAAACGGTGCGCGCCCGGTCCTGCGCGGAGATGCCGGTCGTCACGCCCTCGCGCGCCTCGATCGAGGTGGTGAAGGCGGTCTCGTGGCGCGAGGAGTTGTTGGCGCTCATCAGCTTGAGGCCAAGCTGTTCGATCCGGTCGGAATTCATCGCAAGGCAAATGAGCCCGCGCCCGTAGGTCGCCATGAAATTGATCGCATCCGGCGTCGCCATCTGGGCGGGGATAATCAGATCGCCCTCGTTCTCGCGGTCTTCGTGATCGACGAGGATGAACATCCGCCCGTTGCGCGCGTCTTCGATGATCTCCTCGACGGAGGAAATCGCATCGCGCAGATTTTCCTCGATCGGGCCCGGGGTTTCAATCGTCATGCAGTGTCCTTCCTATGCCGCGCAGGCGACCTTCGCTGGCTGGCGGGATAGTCGGATTCCGTGGCTTTGGCCAGAGCCGAGGCCCAGCGGAGACGCAGCGAATTCTCAGTGCGCCGATGAATAAACCGCCCCGCGCGCTGGCGCCCGGGACGGTTTGCCTCTCAAAGCGGCCGGCCGATGCGGGCCGGCGCGCGCGGATCACTCGGCGTCAAGCGCGAGCGCCACGAAACGCGGGTTGCCGTCCCGGCGGATCAGAAGCAGGAGCGATTTGCGCCCGGCCTCCTCCGCCGCCGCGATCTGCTCTTCGAAATCGGCGATGCTGGTGATCTTCTGCTGGCCCGCCTCGGTGATCAGATCGCCCGCGCGCAGGCCCTTCTCATAGGCCTGGCTGGTGTCGTCGATGTCGGTGATCACCAGCCCGTCGACCGTAGCGCCGAGCCCCATCCCGGAGCGCATCTCATCGGTGAGCGGCGCGATGGTGAGGCCAAGCAGGCTCTTCTCGGCGGGCTCTTCCACCTCGGGAGCCTGAGCCACGGCGGGGATCGTCCCCTCAGCTTCCTCGCGGCGGCCGAGCGTGACCAGGATGGTCTGGGTCTCGCCCCCCCGGTTGACCACGACGCGCACGGTCTTGCCGACCTCGGTGGCGCCGACCTGCCGCGTCAGATCGCGGATATCGGCCACGTCCTCCCCGTCAAAGGTCACGATCACGTCGCCGGCCTGAATGCCCGCATCCGCCGCCGGCCCGTCCGGCACATCGGCCACGAGGGCGCCCGCGGTCGAGGACAGCCCGAGCGCTTCGGCCATGTCATCGGTGATCGGTTGCAGTCGCACGCCAAGCCAGCCGCGGCGGGTCTCCCCGAAGTCGCGCAGCTGGTCGACCACGCGGGTGACCACGTTGGAGGCCATCGAGAAGCCGATGCCGATCGAGCCGCCGTTGGGGCTCAGGATCGCGGTGTTCACGCCGATCACGTCGCCGTCGAGGTTGAAGAGCGGCCCGCCGGAGTTGCCGCGGTTGATGGCGGCGTCGGTCTGGATGTAGTCGTCATAGGTGCCGGAGAGCGCGCGGTTGCGCGCCGAGACGATCCCGGCCGAGACGGAGAAGCCCTGCCCCAGCGGATTGCCCATCGCAATCACCCAGTCGCCCACGCGGGCGGTGTCGCTGTCGCCGAAGCTTACATAGGGCAGCGGCTTGTCGGCCTCGACCTTCAGCAGCGCGATATCGGTCTTGGGATCGGTCCCGATCACCTCGGCGGCAAGCTCCTCGCCGGAGAAGAACTCGATGGTGATCCGGTCGGAGCCCTCGATGACGTGGTTGTTGGTGACCACGTAGCCATCTTCGGAAATCACGAATCCCGAGCCGAGCGCCGAGGTGCGCCGGGCGCGGTTGCCCTCGCCTTCGCGCTCGCGAAACTGGCGAAAGAAATCCTCAAAGGGCGAGCCCTCGGGGACGACGCCCTGCGGCCCGGTGCTCTGGGCCACGACGGTGGATGTGGTGATGTTGACGACCGAGGGGCTGATCTTGTCAGCGAGGTCGGCGAAGCTTTCGGGAAGCGCGCGCGCGGCGACTGTCTGAAGCATCAGCAGAAGCACTGCGACAAACGCGAGGCTCCACACGCGAAGCCCGGTCATCGGATCCCGAACCGGTATGGCGATTTGTTGCGGTTTCACTCGACTATCTCCTGTCTGTTCATGCCCACCCGGCTGCGACACCCTAGGACTAGCACACCGGGAGGTTTCAAGCATCAATGTAGGGCATCGAAGGTGCAACACAATCCGGGGTCACAATTCTTCACCCCGGCGTGTGGCGCGCGGGCGGGGTCAGAACGGGATGAGATCGGAGGCCAGAACCAGCATCAACCCGAGCGCCATGGCCACAAGCCCGACCTGCCGGCGGCTGGGGATGGGCAGCGCGCGCAGCATCTCCAGCATGCGCTCCAAAAGATGGGGGGCCAGCGCATAGGCCAGCCCCTCCACAAACAGTACAAGCCCGAGGGCGAAAAGGATCTGGGCGATCAATTCCCGGTCGGGGTTTCGGCCTCGGCATCGCCCGCCTCGGCCTCGGTCTCAACCGCCTCAGTCTCCGCCGCTTCAGCCTCCGATGCGGGCTCCTGCGGCGCCTCGGCGGCGGCGTCTTCCTCAAGCCGCAAGCGCTCGGCCTCCGGCAGGTCGGGCGATGTCCCGGTCTCCGGCGCCATCTCGCGCAGCGCGTCCAGATCGATATTGCCCATCTGCACCGGCTCAAGACCTTCGGCCCGGATCGCTTCAAAGAGCGGCCTGATGAACTCGCTGTCGGGCGAGATCACAAGCGTCGAATTCTCCGACTGCAAGGTCCGCTCGAAGGCGGTCAGCGAGCGGTAGAAGGCGAAGAAATCGGGATTGTCGCCAAAGGCTTCGGCATAGACGCGGTTCCGTTCCGCATCGGCCTCACCCCGGGTGATCTCCGCTTCCCGCTCGGCGTTCGAGACCGTCTCGACCACCGTCCGGTCCGCCGCGGCGCGCACCCGTTGGGCCGCCTCGTTACCGCGCGCGATCTCGTCCGCCGCTTCCCGTTCACGCTCCGCGCGCATCCGCGCAAAGGTCGCTTCGAGGTTCTCTTCGGGCAGGTTGGTCTGCTTGAGCCGAACGTCCACGATCTCCAGCCCGAGGCTATCGGCGCTGGTCCGGGCCTGGGCGCGGATGCGCAGCGCAAGATCGCGCCGCTCGGGCGAGAGGATCACGTCGGACGTGACCTGATCGGCGCCGAGCACCTCGCGGATCTGGGCGTTGAGGATCGAGGACAGGCGCACTTCGGCGGCGCGAATCCCGCCCACCCCGACCGCCTGACGGAACTGGACCACATCGGCGATCCGGTAGCGCGCGAAGGCATCGACCACGAGCCGGCGATCATCCGACGGCGTGACCTCGATCGTGTCGGTGTCGAGCGACAGAATCCGGTCGTCGTATTTCACGACCTCCTGGATCAAGGGCACCTTGAAGCCGAGCCCCGGCTCCTCAACCACCTGGCGGATCTGGCCGAATTGCAGGACAAGGGCCTTCTCGCGCTCGTCCACGATGAAGAGCGACATGAAGATACCGACCAGCACGACAACGCCGGCGGCGATGAAAATACCTGATTTGCGCATCAGTTCGCTCCTTCGTTCGTGCGGGAGGCTGCCCCGGATCGGTTGAGCTCGTTGAGCGGCAGATAGGGCAAGACGCCGGAGCCGCCCTCGCCGCCTTCGTCAAGCAGGATCTTGTCGACCCCGCCGAGCGTGCGCTCGATGGTTTCGAGATAGAGCCGGCGCTGCGTGACTTCGGGGGCCGCGTTGAATTCCTGCGCCACCGCAAGGAACCGGCTCGCTTCACCGATCGCCTCGTTGACCACCTGGGCGCGATAGCCCTCGGCCTCCTCAAGCACCTGTGCGCCCAGACCGCGCGCCTCGGCGAGCACGGTATTGGCATAGGCATCGGCCTGACGTTGCAGCCGGTCGCGCTCCTGCTCGGCGGCCTGAACGTCGCGGAAGGCGTCGATCACCTGCTCGGGCGGGTCCGCCGCATCGAGGTTGATCCGCACGATGTTGATCCCGCTCTCGTAGTCGTCCAGCGTCGACTGGATGTTGTCCTTGGCGGTGTCGGCGATGATGCCCCGGTCACGGTTGAGGATCGGCGCGAGGTTCGACGCCGCGATGATCTCGCGCATCACCGATTCGGACACGGCCGCCACGGTCAGCTGCGGATCGCGCATGTTGAACAGAAGCTTGGCCGGATCGTTGATGTTCCAGACCACCTGGAACTCGATATCGACGATGTTGGCGTCGGTGGTGAGCATGAGCCCGTTGTCGTTGCGGCCATTGCCCGCGCCGATGTTCTCCGTCCGCTCCGAGGTCACGTTGAGCACCTCGTAGGTGACCAGCGGCCAGGGCGCGAAGTTGAGCCCGGGCTGGCCGGTGTCGGAGTATTTCCCCAGAAAAAGCTCGACCGATTGTTCCTCGGGCTTCACCGTATAGAAGCTCGAAAACGCCCACATCCCCACGAGCACCAGCGCCGCGAGGCCCAGTGTGCCGCGCGAAAAGCCGGGGCCCGAAGGCCCGCCCGAGCCGCCGCTGCGGCCATCGCCGCCGCGCCCGCCCATGAGGACACGCAGGCCCTCCTGGCCCTTCTTCACCAGATCGTCGATCTCGGGGATCTGCGACTCGCCGCCGGGCTTGCGCCCGCCGCCGCGATTTCCACCCCGGTTGCCGCCGCCGCTCTGGCCGCCGCCCCCGTTTCCGCTGCCCCAGGGGCCGCCGTTGTTCTCAGACATTCAGCCTCTGTCCTCTTTGTTGTCTCGTGACATACCTGTGCAATCGTGGCTCGAAATCAAGCCGTCCGCGTCGGATGGCGCATGGTCACGATTTCCTCCGCCATGGTCGGATGGACCGCAACGGTGCGGTCGAAATCCTCTTTCGTGGCGCCCATCTTGATCGCGATCGCCGCCATCTGGATCATCTCTCCCGCTGCCGGCGCGACGATATGGCAGCCCAGAACCCGGCGCGACGCCTGTGAGACCACGAGCTTCATCAGCACCCGGTCGGGCTTGCCGGCAAAGGCGCTCTGCATCGGGCGGAACGTGGTCGTGTAGACCTCGATATGCTCCAGCTCGCGCGCCGCCTCCTCGCTGAGCCCCACCGCCCCGAGCTCGGGCTGGGTGTAGACCGCCGAGGGGACCAGCACGTGATCCACCGGGGTCGGATTGCCCCGGAACACCGTCTCGACAAAGGCCATCGCCTCGCGGATCGCAACCGGTGTCAGCGTGATCCGCTCGGTCACATCGCCGATGGCGAAGATCGAGGGCACGTCGCTCTGGCTGTATTCGTTGACCACGATCTCGCCGCCGCGCCCGAGCTTGACGCCCGCCTCCTCCAGCCCGAGCCCCTTGGTGTTGGGCACGCGCCCGGTGGCAAAGAGCACCGCGTCGAAGGTCTGGTCCGTCCCGTGGATGCAGCGCACGCGGATCGGCCCGCCCTGCGCGCCCGGCGTGACCGGGCTCATCTCGGCAATCTCGGTATCGACGCGCAGATCGATGCCCTGAGCGATCATCTCCTCGGCCATTAGATCGCGCGCCTCGTTGTCGAACCCGCGCAGGATCTGCCCGCCCCGGTAAAACTGGGTGACCGCAACCCCGAGCCCCTGCATGATGCAGGCAAACTCGCAGGCGATGAACCCGCCCCCGATGATCAGCAACCGCTCCGGCAGCGCGTCGAGCTCAAAGAGATCGTCCGAGACCATCCCGAGCTCCGCATTGGGCACATCGGGCCGGACCGGATGGCCGCCCGTCGCCACGAGGATATGCTTGGCGGTAAAGGTCTCGCCCGTCGACAGCGCCACCGTGTGCGGATCCTTGATCACCGCGCGCGCGTCGAAACTGTCGACACCGGCGTTTTTCAGCAGCTTGCGGTAGATCCCCTCAAGCCGGTCCAGCTCGGCGTGCAGCGTGCCGCGAAATGCGCTCCAGTCGAAAGCGCCGGCCTGATGCCCCCAGCCATAGGCCGAGGCCGTCTCGATCATACCGCCGAATTCCGACGCGAAGACCATCAGCTTCTTGGGCACGCAGCCGCGGATGACGCAGGTCCCGCCATAGCGGCTCTCCTCGGCCAGCCCGACCCGCGCCCCGGCCTCGCCCGCCGCGACCCGCGCCGCGCGCACGCCGCCCGAGCCGCCACCGATGACAAAGAGATCATAGTCGAATGCGCTCATGTCAAAACTCCTCTAGCCCGGATCAGCCGGCGATGTCGCGAAACAGGTTCTCGCCCTCTTCGCCGGTGCCATGTTCCTCGGTAAAGGCCCCGGAGGCCAGATCGCCGATCTCCACCCGCCCGTCACTGTGCCCGATGATCACCGTGTCGCACAGGTCGATGAAAAGCCCGTTCTCCACCACACCCGGCACGGTGTTGAGCGCGGTGGCCAGCCGGCGCGCATCGCCGATCCGGCCCAGATGCAGATCGAGAATGTGGTTGCCCTCATCGGTGACGAAACGCGCGCCATCGCGCTCACGAAAAACCGCCTCGCGCCCGGACACATCCGCCTCATCCAGCAGCGCTGCGATATGGCGCCGCGTGCTTTGCATCCCGAACTCAAGGACCTCGACCGGCAAGGGAAAGGCGCCCAGGGTGCCCACGTGCTTGCCGGCGTCGGCGATGACGATCATCCGCTCCGACGCCGCCGCGACGATCTTCTCCTGCAACAGCGCCCCGCCGCCGCCCTTGATCAGGGTCAGCGTGTCGTCAAACTCATCCGCGCCGTCGATGGTCACATCGAGCGATCCGGCCTCGTTGAGCGTGGTGAGCGGGATGCCAAGCTCCTCTGCAAGCCGCGCTGTCGCGGTCGAGGTCGGCACGCCGACGATCTCAAGCCCCTCCTCGCGCACCCGGCGCCCCAGCTCGCGCACCATATGCGCCGCCGTGCTCCCGGTGCCCAGCCCGACCCGCATCCCGCTCTCCACGAAATCCACCGCGCGCCGCGCGGCGACCAGCTTGGCGAGATCAATGGGGGAGTTGCTTGCGGACATGACAGGGGCTCCTTGCGCGTTTCCGCCGTCTTATAGAGAAGCCCCGCGGCGGGTGCGAGCGCTTTCGCGCGCTCAACGTGGCGCGCCCGCCAAGACGGCGCGTCGCGCCCCCACCGGGCAGAAACGCGTGCGCGGAAGCGCGCAATTGCCTTGCCCCGCCCCTCGCGCGGCGCCGGGGATCAGGGGCGGGGGTCAGGGCCAGGGGTCAGAGGCTATCCCACCGGGGCGCCTCCGCCAGCCCGTCGAGCATCGCGCCGAGGCAATCGGTCGGCAGCATGAGCAGCATCTTGGCCGTCGTCATCGCAAGATAGACCGCGCCGTCGGCGATGTTGGATGTCCCCACACGCCCATCGGGCGAGAACCCGATCCCGCCGATCGGCCAGCGCAGCCCGTCGCTTGTCCCCGAGGCCGGCCCGAACGGAAAGAGCGAGACCCGCGTGCCGGGCGCGAGGTCCAGCCGCAGCGCGGGGGGCAAGAGCAGCGCGATATCCCGCTCTCCGATCAGGACCCCGCGCTTGTGCGGCTGGCGCACCAGCGTATTGAGCACGGCCAACTCATGATCGAGCCGCGCGCCGAGAAAGCCCAGCCCGAGAAACAGCGGCGTCTCCACGTTGCGCAGCACTTTGTCGAAATCCGTGCTGTCCTGCTCGTCGATCCGGTGGAGCCGGTCTGCGGGCAGCGCCGAGATCTCCCCGGCGCGGATCGAATCCATATCGCCGATCACCGCCTCGGGCATCTGTCCGCGCGCCAGCGCGTGGCGCGCGCCGCCATCCGCCGCGACGATCCTCGGCGCGTGCGCAAGTGCCGCGTCAAAGCCCGCGTCGCTCACCGCGCCGCCTCCGATGAGCGTGAGCGGCTGGTCCGAGCGCAGGATCACGCCGCGCTCCCCGAATGCGGCCCGGATCGCGCGCCGATCATCTCAGCCCTCGCCGTCCCGGCCAGGTGCGGCGTCCGGCTCGGCCTGCCCCACGCCCCGGAACACCGCCTTGAGCGGAAAGGCCCAGACGAGGCCAAGCGCCACGTAGAGCACAAACTCGGCCCAGAGCGGCGGGCGATCGAGCAGGCTCACCAGCCACACCGCCAGAATGATGTAGACCGGCAGCCCGACCAGCAGGATCAGGAGCGACAGGCGGCGGCGGGTGCGATAGCGCATGGCCCGCTCAGTCCGAGAACGGATCGGTGACGAGGATCGTGTCCTCCCGCTCCGGCGAGGTGGACAGCAGCGCGACGGGGCAGCCGATCAGCTCCTCGACGCGGCGGACGTATTTGATCGCGTTGGCCGGAAGATCGGCCCAGCTCCGCGCCCCTTCGGTCGAGTCGCTCCAGCCCGGCATCTCCTCGTAGACCGGCGTACAGCGCGCCTGCCGGTCGGCCGCGGTCGGCAGGTAATCGAGCACCTCGCCATCGAGCGCGTAGCCGGTACAGATCTTGAGCGTCTCGAACCCGTCGAGCACGTCGAGCTTGGTCAGCGCGATGCCGTTGACGCCGCTGGTGGCGCAGGTCTGGCGCACGAGGCAGGCGTCGAACCAGCCACAGCGGCGCTTGCGCCCGGTGGTCGTGCCGAACTCATGACCGCGCTCGCCGAGCTGCTGGCCGTCGGCGTCGTCGAGCTCGGTCGGGAACGGCCCCTCGCCGACGCGGGTGGTGTAGGCCTTGACGATCCCGAGCACGAAGTCGATCGCGCCGGGTCCGATGCCCGTCCCGGTCGCTGCCTGCCCCGCGATGACGTTGGAGGAGGTCACGAAGGGATAGGTGCCGAAATCGATGTCGAGCAGCGCGCCCTGCGCCCCTTCGAAGAGGATCCGCTTGCCCGCCTTGCGCTTTTCGTTGAGCACCTTCCAGACCGGGGCCGCGAATTTCAGGATCTCGGGCGCGATCTCTTCAAGCTTGGCGATCAGCCCGTCGCGGTCGATGGGCTCAAGCCCGAGCCCGGCGCGCAGCGCGTTGTGGTGGACCAGCGCCCGGTCGACGCGCGTCTCCAGCGTCGCGCGGTCGGCCAGATCGGCGACCCGGATGACCCGGCGGCCCACCTTGTCCTCATAAGCCGGACCGATACCGCGGCCGGTGGTGCCGATCTTGGCCATGGCGTTCTGGCCCTCCCGCGCGCGGTCGAGCTCGCCGTGGAACGGCAGGATGAGCGGCGTGTTCTCCGCGATCATCAGCGTCTCGGGGGTGATCTCGACGCCTTGCGCGCGGATCGTCTCGATCTCGCCCAGGAGGTGCCACGGGTCGAGCACAACCCCGTTGCCGATCACCGAAAGCTTGCCGCCGCGCACGACCCCGGACGGCAGCGCGTGCAGCTTGTAGACCTCGCCGTCGATGACGAGCGTATGGCCGGCGTTATGCCCGCCCTGAAAGCGCGCGATCACGTCCGCCCGCTCGCTCAGCCAGTCCACGATCTTGCCTTTGCCCTCGTCGCCCCATTGTGCGCCCACGACAACCACGTTCGCCATTCCGTTCTCCCGGTCAGCGGATTGAAACCCGTGCCGATATATCCGGCGGGATGCGGGGGGGAAACCGGTAAATCGCGGTCAGCGTCATTTGGCGCGGGGCGCACCGGCGCCGGGGCCCTTGTGCGGGGCGGGTCCGTAGGCTCAGTTCGGGCGGGCGACGCGCCGCGTCTGGTCGAGGATCGCCGCGCCGATCTGCTCCAGCGGGAGCTGCCGCTCCACCGCGCCGAGCTCGAAAGCGCGCGCGGGCATGCCGTAGATCATCGAGGTCGCCTTGTCCTGTCCGATGGTGCGCGCCCCGGCCTTGCGCAGGGAGAGCATCTCGGCCGCGCCGTCGTTGCCCATGCCGGTGAGCTGCACCGCCAGAACCTTGCGCGCCTTCGGCACAAGCGAGCGAAACATCACATCGACGGACGGCCGGTGGCCGTTCTCGGCCGGCGCATCGGATAGCGCGATGCGGCAGCGCCCGTCGGTCCCGCGAATTTCCACATGGCGATCGCCGGGCGCGATGAAGACGCGGCCGGGCTCCAGCAGATCGCCATCCTTGGCGAGCGAGACCTTGGGCGGCAGGAAGTTGTCGAGCCGGGTCGCGAGGCTGCGCAGGAAGTTTTCCGGCATGTGCTGGCTGATCACCGTCGGCGGGCAAAGCGCGGGATAGTGCGACAGGACTGCGGTCAGCGCTTCGACACCGCCCGTCGAGGAGCCGATCGCCACTAGCCAGTTGCCGGGCCGAAAGCTTTCGTCAACCACGGGGCGGGGGCGCAGTCGGCGCTCATCCTTGCCTTCCGCCGGAGTGACCTGATGCATCCGCGCCCCGGAAGCGAGGCGCACAAGCTCGGGCAGCTTGCGATAGAGATTGCCCGGATTGCCGCCCGACGGCTTGCCGATACAGGCCACCGCCCCCATCGAGAGCGCCCGGATCGCGGCATCGTCGCCGCGCGATGTATGGCTGGACACCATGATCACCGGACGCGGGCGCGCCCGCATCAGCCGGCCAAGGAATTCCAACCCGTTCATCCCAGGCATCTCGACATCGAGGGTCAGCACATCGGGGTTGCGCTGCTTGACGAGATCGCGCGCTTCGTAGGCATCGGCCGCCTCGCCGGCGATCTCGATATCGGGGTGCGACGAAAGAGCATCGGCGATCAGTCTGCGCTGCGTGGCGCTGTCGTCAACGATCAGAACACTTGTACTGCTCATGCAATCAATCTCCGCCACATCGTCGTGGCGATCCTTCCTGGCGGGTAATTCCGGGACATCGCCCGGAGCCGGGCCATCCGGTTTTAATCTCTTCCTCAAATGTCTGAAGGAAGTGTAAATCGGATTTGCGCATGCATCGCCTTGCAGTGTCGCGCCGATTGCCCTAAGTCGTCGCGGACCCTCAGAACCGACGCTTCGGAACCGCCTTATGGAAAACGTCCTGCTCATCGTCCACTTGCTGCTCGCACTCGCCCTCATCGGGGTGGTTCTGCTTCAGCGTAACGAGGGCGGTCTGGGCTCCATGGGCGGCGGTGGCGGCGGCGCGATCTCCGGCCGGGCGGCGGCAACCGCGCTCGGCAAACTGACGTGGTATCTCGCCGCGGCCTTCATCTGCACCTCGATCGCCCTGACGGTTTTCGCGGCCTCCAACAGCGCCGGGACCTCGGTCATCGACCGGCTCGGCGACGCGCCGATCGAGAGCGGCGCGGACGCGCCGATTCTGCCCGGAATGGAGGGCGGCTCGCTGCTGCCCCCCTCGGCCGACGATGCTCCGCTGGTGCCGAGCGCGGACTAGACGTCTCAAAATATTGAGAAGCGGCAGGTTCTGCCAACACGATATTGCGGGTACTGTTGCGCTGGCGCGCCGAATCTCTTAGTATTCAAGTCCCGTGATGCCGCGGTTTTTCGACCGTGGCGAGCAGTGAGCAATTCAGGCGGAACGCGCCGACAAATCACGGGAGCGAGAGCGCATGGCTCGGTTCATTTTCATTACTGGTGGTGTGGTCTCCTCGCTCGGCAAGGGGCTTGCCTCAGCCGCGCTCGGCGCGCTGTTGCAGGCGCGCGGCTTCACCGTGCGGCTGCGCAAGCTCGACCCCTATCTCAACGTCGATCCCGGCACGATGAGCCCGTTCGAACACGGCGAGGTTTTCGTGACCGACGACGGCGCCGAAACCGATCTCGACCTCGGCCACTACGAGCGCTTCACCGGCGTTGCGGCGCGCCAGACCGACTCGGTATCTTCGGGACGGATTTATTCAAATGTTCTGGAAAAAGAGCGCCGCGGCGACTACCTCGGCAAGACGATTCAGGTGATCCCCCACGTCACCAACGAGATCAAGGACTTCATCTCGATCGGTGAGGACGAGGTCGATTTCATGCTCTGCGAGATCGGCGGCACGGTGGGCGACATCGAAGGCCTGCCCTTCTTCGAAGCGATCCGCCAGTTCGCCCAGGACAAGCCCCGCGGGCAGTGCATCTTCATGCACCTGACGCTCCTGCCCTTCATCGCGGCCTCGGGCGAGCTCAAGACCAAGCCGACGCAGCACTCGGTCAAGGAGCTGCGCTCGATCGGCATTGCGCCCGATATCCTCGTCTGCCGCTCCGAAGGACCGATCCCTGAGAAGGAGCGCGAGAAGCTGGCGCTTTTCTGCAACGTGCGGCCCGACAGCGTCATCGCCGCCCAGGACCTCAAGTCGATCTACGAAGCCCCCCTGGCCTATCACCGCGAGGGGCTCGACCAGGCGGTGCTCGATGCCTTCGGGATCTCGCCTGCGCCGAAGCCGGACCTTGCCAAGTGGGAAGACGTCGCCGACCGGATCTATCACCCGGAGGGCGAGGTGCGCGTCGCGATTGTCGGCAAGTACACCCAGCTCGAAGACGCCTACAAGTCCATCGCAGAGGCCCTGACCCATGGCGGCATGGCCAACCGGGTGCGGGTCAAGGTCGAGTGGGTGGACGCCGAGATCTTCGACCGCGAGGACCCCGCGCCGCATCTGGAGGGCTTCCACGCGATCCTCGTCCCCGGCGGGTTTGGCGAGCGCGGCACCGAGGGCAAGATCAAGGCCGCCACCTTCGCGCGCGAACACAAGGTCCCCTATCTCGGGATCTGTCTGGGCATGCAGATGGCCGTGATCGAGGCGGCGCGCAACATGGCCGGCTTCGACGCGGCGGGCTCGGAGGAGTTCGACCACGAGGCCGGCAAGAAACGGTTCGAGCCGGTGGTGTATCACCTCAAGGAATGGGTGCAGGGCAACCACACCGTCCAGCGCAAGCTCGGCGATGACAAGGGCGGAACCATGCGGCTCGGGGCCTATACCGCCCATCTCAAGGAGGGCTCGCGCGTGGCCGAGGCCTATGGCGCCACCGAGATCGAGGAGCGCCACCGCCACCGCTACGAGGTCGATGTGAAATACCGCGAGAAGCTGGAGGCCTGCGGGCTGACCTTCTCGGGCATGTCCCCCGATGGCCGGCTGCCCGAGATCGTCGAATGGAGCGACCATCCGTGGTTCATCGGGGTGCAGTTCCACCCCGAGCTGAAATCCAAACCCTTCGATCCGCATCCGCTGTTTGCCGATTTCATCCGCGCGGCCAAGGAGATCAGCCGCCTGGTCTGATCGCGCTTGATCGCGGCGCCTCAATGCGGGTGTCGGAAAACCGTGATGCGACTGTTACACTTCGCAGGGTAAACCGGGCTCGGCCCCGCCGCACGCGGGACCGAGACGCCCCGAGACGACAGCGCGAACGGAATTCCGATGCCCACCGACAGACCCACCGACACACCCACCGACACACCCACCGAGACACCCGCCGAGACGCCCACCGACCCCGATCCCCGCGACTGGCTCGAGACCGAACTCGCCGACACGCTCGACGAAGACTACGAGATCGAGCTTGAGGACGCGGTGCTGTCGATGAAGATCCGCGAGATCTACCGCGCCGCCCATGGGCCGACGATCCCGCGCCCGGAGTATTTCAAATCGCTCCTGCGGCTTCAGGCCGAGTTGATCCGGCTTCAGGACTGGGTGGTCTATCACCGCAAGAAGGTCGTCGTCATCTTCGAGGGCCGCGACAGCGCCGGCAAGGGCGGCGTGATCAAGCGCATCTCCCAGCGGCTCAACCCTCGCGTTGTCCGGACCGTGGCCCTGCCCGCCCCGTCGGACCGCGAAAAGACCCAGTGGTATTTCCAGCGCTACGTCCCGCACCTGCCCGCAGGCGGCGAGATCGTGCTCTTTGACCGCTCCTGGTACAACCGCGCGGGGGTCGAGCGGGTCATGGGCTTTGCCGGCGAAGACGAGGTCGAGCAGTTCTTCGAGGACGTGCCAGAATTCGAGCGGATGCTGCGCCGGTCGGGCATTCACCTTGTGAAATACTGGTTCTCGGTAACGGATGAAGAACAGCAGATGCGATTCCTCATGCGCATCCACGACCCGCTCAAACAGTGGAAACTCTCGCCCATGGACCTGCAATCGCGCGTCCGCTGGGAGCAATACACCAAGGCCAAGGAAGAGATGCTGGCGCGCACCAACATCCCCGAGAGCCCGTGGTACATCGTCCCCGGCAATGACAAGAAACGCGCGCGGCTCAACTGCATCGACCACCTGCTCTCGCTCTTCCCCTACGAAGACGTGCCGCACGAGGAGGTCGAACTGCCCGACCGGGTCTTCAACCCCGACTACGAGCGCGCGGTGCTGCCGCCCGAGCTGTACGTCCCCTCCAAGTACTGAGGCGAAAGTTTTGGCCTGGCGGTTTGCCCTTCCCGGGCGGACCGACTATATCGAGCGGATGTTTGGTGACTTTCTCAAATCCCTCCTCGCCCCCGAGCCCGCGCCGCTGACCGAAGCGGACGGTCGGCTTGCCCTCGCGGCGCTCATGGTCCGGCTGGCGCGCTCCGATGGCGATTATGCGGCCGCCGAGATCGCGCGAATCGACCGTGTGCTCACGGCCCGTTACGGGCTATCGGAGCCGGATGCGCGCGCCCTGCGCGGCGAGGCCGAGGCGCTGGAGGCCGAGGCGCCCGACACGGTGCGTTTCACCCGCGCGATCAAGGACACAGTGCCTTATGAGGACCGGCTGGCTGTGATCGAGGCCCTGTGGCAGGTGGCGCTGGCCGATGGCGCGCGCGATCATGAGGAGGACTCGCTTTTGCGCCTCGTGACATCGCTTCTGGGCGTGACGGACGTGGACAGCGCGATGGCGCGGCAGCGCATCGAGACACGCGGCTGAACAGGCGCCGATATCGCCCGAAACACTGCCCGATTCGACGCCTTTCGCCCGATTTGAGCCGAATGACCCGAAGTCAAACCCGGCGCACCCCATTGCCAAGCGCTGAAATCTCCGTCCTTATATGTCGAATTGAGCGGCGCCCAGCGGGTGCCGGGTGCCGGGCGACCCAAGGCCCCGGGGGGAAGATGGAGCGGCGATGAGTTCAGCCGAGGCACAGGGCACTGCGGTGCTGGATATCCGGGGTCTGCACAAGGCCTACGGCGATGTCGAGGTGATCCGCGGCGTCGATATCACCGCGCGGCGCGGCGATGTCGTCTCGCTCATTGGCTCGTCGGGCTCGGGCAAATCGACCATCCTGCGCTGCGCCAATCTGCTGGAAGACAGCCAGCAGGGCGAGATCCTCTTCGAGGGCGAGCCGATCCGCTGGAAAGGCACCGGCCTTGCCCGCCGTCCGGCCGACGCCAAGCAGGTCCTGCGGATCCGCACGAACCTGTCGATGGTGTTCCAGCAGTTCAACCTCTGGTCCCACATGAGCGTTCTCGACAATGTCATGGAAGCGCCGGTGACCGTGCTCGGCCGTCCGCGCGACGAGGTCGAGGCCGCGGCGCGCGGTTATCTCGACAAGGTCGGGATCGGTGACAAGGCCGACGCATGGCCCGCCCAGCTCTCGGGCGGCCAACAGCAACGCGCCGCGATCGCCCGCGCGCTCTGCATGGAGCCGCGCGCGCTGCTGTTTGACGAGCCCACCTCCGCGCTCGACCCCGAGCTGGAGCAGGAGGTTGTCCGGGTGATCAAGGATCTGGCCGCCGAGGGGCGCACGATGCTGATCGTCACCCATGACATGAAAATGGCGCATGACGTCTCTGACCACGTCGTGTTCCTGCACAAAGGGCTGATCGAGGAAGAAGGCCCGCCGGGCGCGCTCTTCGGCAACCCGCAATCCGAACGGCTTCGCGGCTTCCTGAGTTCGACCCGCGCAGCATGACCAACCATAAACAAGGGAGTTCCCAACCATGAAACATCTGCTTCTCGGCACGGCGGCGCTGGCGCTGACCGCCACGATGGCCCTGGCCCAGGACGTCGTCCGCATGGGCACGGAGGGCGCCTACCCTCCGTATAATTTCATCAATGACGCAGGCGAAGTCGACGGCTTCGAACGCGAGCTTGGCGATGAGCTCTGCGCGCGCGCCGAGCTGACCTGCGAGTGGGTCACCAACGATTGGGATTCGATCATCCCCAACCTGACCTCGGGCAACTACGACACCATCATCGCGGGCATGTCGATCACCGAAGAGCGCGAAAAAGTCATTGATTTCACGCAAAACTACTACCCGCCCACCGCGTCGCGCTACATGGCGCTCTCCGATGACGCGGATCTCGAAGGCGGCGTCGTCGCGGCCCAGACCAACACCATCCAGGCGGGCCACGTGGCCGAAACCGGCGCGACGCTGCTGGAATTCGCCACGCCCGACGAGACCGTCGCGGCCGTGCGCAGCGGCGAGGCCGACGCGGTCTTTGCCGACAGCGATTTCCTCCTGCCGATCGCCGAGGAGAATGACGCGGGCCTCAAACTCGTGGGTGAGCCTGTGCCCCTCGGCGGCGGCATCGGCCTTGGCCTGCGCGAAAGCGACACCGAGCTCAAAGCCAAGTTCGACGCGGCCATCACCTCGATGAAGGAAGACGGCTCGCTCAACGAACTGCTGATCAAGTGGTTCGGCGAAGACACCAGCACCTTCTGATCAAAGACGGGGCGCGCGCCACGTGCGCGGGCGCCCCCTGCCCCCATGTTCTCCTATTGCACCGACCCCGACACGCTCGACAGGATCCGCTGGTTCAGTTGTTATCTGACCACCGGGGTGCATATGAATTTCTACAAGAGCTTCGGCACAGTGCTGCTGCTGCTCGCGGTCACCGCGCCGGTCGCGCTGGCCTTCGGGTTCATCGGTGCGATCGCGGCGCGCTCGTCGATCCTTGCGATCTCGCTGCTGGGCCGGACCTATACCGCGATGGTGCGCGGCGTGCCGGACATCGCCTATTTCCTCTTCTTCGTCATCGCGCTCGATCAGGCGCTGGAATGGGTCAAACACCGCGTCGTCTGTCCCGACTGGACCGAACCGGTGCGGCAGGGCGCGAACTTCCTCGTCTGCCCGGCGGCCAAGATCCCGATGGGCAACGCGCCGCAAGCGATCCATGAGGCCTATGGCTTCGCCATCGCCGTCTTCACCTTCGCCATCGTCTTCGGCGCCTTTGCCTCCAACGTGCTCTATGGCGCCATGCGCTCCGTGCCCCGCGCCCAGCTGGAAACCGCCGAGGCCTATGGCATGACCCGGCGCCAGAGCTTCTGGCGGATCCTCGTGCCGCAGATGTGGGTCTATGCCCTGCCTGGCCTGTCGAACCTGTGGATGGTGCTGGTCAAGGCGACGCCGCTTCTCTTCCTGCTCGGGGTCGAGGATATCGTCTACTGGGCGCGCGAGCTTGGCGGAACCAAGACCCCGCGCTTCACCGATTACCCCCACGGCGACTGGCGCATGTGGTATTTCCTCGGGCTGCTGGTCTTCTACCTCGCGCTCACGCGGGTCTCCGAGATCGGGCTTGAGCGGCTCATGCGCCGGCTCACGCACGGGCAGGCCACGGCGGGCGGCGACGCTCTGCGCCGGGAGGGGCCGGCATGAGCTGCTGGCAGACCATCGCGGATTACGGGCTGCGCTCGCTCGGCTATGGCGAGCGGCTGCTGCCGCGCAGCGATTTCACCCTCTGCCAGCAGTTCACGTTGATCGGCTCGGGCATGATCTGGAACATCTACTTCGGCGCCCTTGCGCTGCTGGCGGGCTTCATCCTCGCGGTGGCGCTCGCCGTCGCCAAGGCCAGCCCCCGGCGCAGGTTTCGCAAACCGGCCGAGTGGTTCATCTTCCTCTTCCGCGGCTCGCCGCTCTTCATCCAGTTCTTTTTCGCCTACTTCTTGTTTCTGTCGCTCAAAGGCGTGGTGCCGGCCGTCTCGGCGCTCACATCGGCCTGGCTCGGGGCGCTCGTGGTGCTCTTTCTCAACACCGCCGCCTATTCCGGCGAGATCTTCTACGGTGCGCTGCGCTCGATCCCGCGCGGCGATCTGGAGGCGGCGGATGCCTACGGCCTCTCGGGCTGGACCCGCTTCCACCGGGTGGTTTTCCCGACGATGTTGCGACTCGCCTGGCCGGCCTATACCAATGAGGCGATCTTCCTCTTTCACGCCACCACGCTGGTCTTCTTCTCGGGGTTTCCCGCGCTCCAGCAACGCGGCGACGCGCTCTATTACGCCAGCTATTTCGCCGACAAGACCTACAATCCCTTCGTGCCCTACCCGATCCTCGCCTTCTATTTCATCGTGCTGACCCTGCTCATCGCGGGCGGGTTCGGCCTCATGAACGCGCGACTCAACCGCCATCTTTCGGCCGCAGAGCGCCCCAGGTTGCGCCTGCGCCCCAAGCTTATCAGGTGATCATGCCCCATCTTTCGCTCCTGTCCGCCCGTCTTTCGCTGCGCCACAGCCCCGCACGCTGCCCGGAGGCCGCGTCATGGAGCTGACCGCCCTGCCGACGATCCGCGTCGCCGCCGCCGATCTCAACGGCCAAATGCGCGGCAAGCGCATGGCCGGCGCAGGAGCGGACAAGATCGCCGCGGGCCTGCGGATGCCACTCTCGGCGCTCAACGTGGACGTGACCGGCGCCGATATCGAGGGCAGCCCTCTGCTGTTCGAGACCGGCGACGCCGACGGCATCCTCAAACCGACCGGTCGGGGCCCGGTGCCCATGCCCTGGCTCAGCGGGCGCACCGCGCTGGAGCCGCTCTGGATGTTCCACGAAAACGGCGCGCCTTTCGCGGGCGATCCGCGCCATGCGCTGGCGGGCGTCTCGGCGCGCCTCGCCGCGCGCGGGTTGACGGCGCAAGCCGCTGTGGAGATGGAATTCTATCTCATCGACGACGCCGATACCGCCCTCGCCCCACCCGCGAGCCCGCTCAGCGGGCGGCGCCTGTCTACCTCCGCCGTGCTCGATCTGCGCCAGCTCGACGCCTTCGATGCCTTCTTCACCGATCTTTACGAGGCCGCCGGCGCGATGGGCATTCCCGCCGAGGCGGCGATTTCCGAATCCGGGCTCGGGCAATTCGAAGTGACGCTCCACCATCAGGACGCGCTGCGCGCTGCCGATGATGCGTGGCTGTTCAAGGTGTTGGTGCGCGGGCTCGCCCGGCGCCATGGCATGGCCGCGAGCTTCATGGCCAAACCCTTCGCCGACCAGCCCGGCAACGGGATGCATGTGCATGTCTCGATCTGGGATGGCGACGGGCGCAACATCTTCGACGATGGCGCCCCCCAGGGCACCGAGGCGCTGCGCCACGCGGTGGCCGGTTGCCTTGGCTCGATGGCCGGCGCAACGCTCATCTTCGCCCCCCACGCCAACAGCTACACCCGCCTCGTGCCCGGGGCGCACGCCCCCACCGGCGCGGCCTGGGCCTATGAGAACCGCACCGCCGCGATCCGCATTCCCGGCGGGCCGGCCTCGGCGCGGCGCATCGAACACCGCGTCGCGGGCGGCGACGTCAACCCCTACCTGCTGCTCACGGTGATCCTCGGCTCGATCCTCACCGGGCTCGAAGACGCGGCCCCGCCGCCCGCCCCGATCACCGGCAACGCCTACGAGCTTGACCTGCCCGGCCTCGCCGCCGACTGGGAGAGCGCGATCGCGGGCTTCGAGAGCGATCCTGTCATGGCGCGGATCTTCCCAGCCGAGCTCATCGCCAACCTCGCGATGACCAAGCGCCAGGAGCTCGCGCTCTTCGCCGGTGTCCCCGCCGAGCGGCACTGGACCTACCTGCTGGAGACGGTCTGACCGGCCCGTCTCCTCCCCCCGTGACGGGCCTTGCCGCGCGCCCCGCCACGGTCTAGCCTCCGCGCAGTCAAGACCCTCAGGTGACACATGCATATCGGTATTCTTCAGGCTGGCCACGCCCCGCGCGAGCTTGAGCCTGAAACCGGCGACTACGCCGAACAATGTCAGGAGCTCCTCTCCGGACAGGGCTTCACCTTCTCGACCTTCAACGTCGTCGACGACGCGTTCCCCGACAGCGCGGATGCGGCCGAGGGCTGGCTCATTACCGGCTCGCGCCACGGCGCCTATGACCCGCTGCCCTGGATCGCCCGGCTGGAGGCGCTGATCCGTGAGATCGTGGCGGCGCAAAAGCCGCTGGTCGGGATCTGCTTCGGCCATCAGATCATCGCCCAGGCGCTTGGCGGAAAGGTCGAGAAATACGCCCGTGGCTGGGCCGTCGGGCGCCACGGCTACACGCTTCTGGGCGAGGCGATCGCGCTCAATGCCTGGCATCAGGATCAGATCACGGCCCTGCCCGAGGGCGCCGAGGTGGTGGGCTCCAGCCCCTTCTGCCGCTACGCCGCGCTACAGTATGGCCCGCGGATCTTCAGCCTCCAGCCCCACCCGGAATACGGGCCGCGGATGCTGCGCGGGCTGATCGAGCTGCGCGGGCCGAACGTGGTCCCGGCCGATCTTCTGCAGGTTGCCGAAGAGAGCCTCGACGCGCCCACCGATGCGCCCTTCGTGGCCGCCCACATGGGCGCGGTCCTGCGCGGGGAGGCCCGGACATGAGCCGCGACAGCAGCGACCACTGGACCGACGATCTTCCCCCCAAGGCCAAGGCCTATCTGGAGGGGCGGCGTCTCGACGAGGTCGAGTGCATCATCTCCGACATCCCCGGGATCGCCCGCGGCAAGGCCGTCCCCGCCTCCAAATTCGCGCGGCAGGACTATTTCCACCTGCCCGACAGTATCTTCTACCAGACCATCACCGGCACATGGTCCGACGCCGCCGGGGCCCAGGGCTTTCTCGAACGGGACATGATCCTGCGCCCCGACATGACCACCGCGAGCGCCGCGCCCTGGACCGGGGACTGGACGCTTCAGGTGATCCACGATGCCTTCGACCGAGACGGCACGCCGGTCCCCTTCTCGCCGCGCAACGTGCTCAAACGCGTGGTCGGGCTCTACGAGGCGCGCGGCTGGACACCGGTCGTCGCGCCGGAGATGGAGTTCTTCCTCATCGCCCGCAACCTCGATCCGGCGCAGGACATCAAGCCGATGGTCGGCCGCTCGGGCCGCCCCGCCGCCGCGCGACAGGCCTATTCGATGACCGCGGTGGACGAGTTCGGCCCGGTGATCGACGACATCTACGATTTCGCCGAGGCCCAGGGCTTCGAGATCGACGGCATCACCCAGGAAGGCGGCGCGGGCCAGCTTGAAATCAACCTGCGCCATGGCAATCCGGTCAAGCTTGCCGACGAGGTGTTCTATTTCAAGCGGCTGATCCGCGAGGCCGCGCTGCGCCACGACTGTTTCGCGACCTTCATGGCCAAGCCGATCGCCCATGAGCCGGGCAGCGCGATGCACATTCATCACTCGGTGCTGGACCGCAAGACCGGCCAGAACCTCTTTTCGGACGCCGATGGCGCCGAGACCGCCGCCTTCATGCATTTCATCGGCGGGCTCCAGTCCCACCTGCCCTCCGCCGTCGCGATGCAGGCGCCCTACGTCAACAGCTACCGCCGCTACGTGCGCGACCACGCCGCGCCCATCAATCTCGAGTGGGGCCGCGACAACCGGACCACCGGCATCCGCGTGCCGCTCTCGGGGCCGGAAAGCCGCCGGGTGGAGAACCGCGTCGCGGGGATGGATTGCAACCCCTACCTCGGCTTCGCCGCCTCGCTCGCCTGCGGATATCTGGGGATGGTGAACGGGATCACGCCGCGCCCCGTGTTCGAGGGTGACGCCTATGAAGGCGAGCCGGATGTGCCCGAAGTGCTCGGTCAGGCGCTCGATCTCTTCGAGGAGGCCGATGCTCTGCACGAGGTTCTGGGGCGCGATTTCGCGCGGGTCTATTCGATCATGAAGCGGACCGAATACGAGGAGTTCCTGCAGGTGATTTCCCCCTGGGAGCGCGAGCACCTGCTCCTCAACGTCTGAGCCGCCCGATGGACCTGCTTTACGCCAACGACAAGCCCGGCGCCTATCCCGCCTCATGGTACGCCGCGACGGCGGACGCCGGGCCGCTCCGGGCCCGCGCCGAGGGCGAGAGCCGCGCCGATGTGGTGATCGTGGGCGCGGGCTACACCGGGCTGTCGGCGGCGCTGCATCTGGCCGAACGGGGCGTGCGCGTCGTGGTGCTGGAGGCCCATCGCGCCGGCTTCGGCGCCTCGGGGCGCAACGGCGGCCAGCTCGGCTCGGGCCAGCGCCAGACGCAAGACACCCTCGAAAAGCGCGTCGGCCAAGATGCGGCGCGCCTGTTGTGGGAGATGGGTGAGGACGCCAAGGCGCTGGTGCGCGATCTCATCGCACGCCACGGGATCGACTGCTACCTGCGCGACGGCGTCGCCTGGACGGCCTCTTCGGAGGGCGATGTGCGCGATCTGCACCGATACGCCGCGCATCTGTCCCGGGGCTACGGCTATGACGAGATCGAGGCGCTGGACGCCGCCGCCTGCCGCGCGCTCTGTCCCTCGCCGGACTATCGCGGCGGGATCCTCGACATGGGCGCGGCCCACCTGCACCCGCTGCGCTTCGCCCAGGGGCTCGCCCGCGCCGCCGAAGCCGCCGGCGCCGTGATCCACGAGGCAAGCCCGGTGACCGCGCTGCGCCCCGGGCCCCGCTCCGGAAACCGGACCGAGATCCGCACCGAGCACGCCAGCATCACCGCCGATCACGTGATCCTCGCCTGCAACGGCTATCTTGGCGGGCTCCAGCCCGCCGTCGCCGCCCGCGTCATGCCGATCAACAACTTCATCGTCGCGACGGAGCCGCTCGGGCAACGCGCGGCGGAGGTGCTGACCCGGGACGTGGCGGTCGCGGATTCGCGCTTCGTGGTGAACTACTTTCGCCTCAGCCATGACAAGCGGCTGCTTTTCGGCGGCGGCGAGAGCTATGGCTACCGCTTCCCCGCCGACATCGCCGCGCTGGTGCGCAAGCCGATGGCCCGGGTCTTTCCGCATCTTGCCGACGTGAAGATCGATCATGCCTGGGGCGGGACCCTCGCTATCACCCGCGCGCGCATGCCGCTCTTTGCCCGCCCCGCGCCGGGCCTGTGGAACGCGTCTGGCTATTCCGGCCACGGGGTCGGGACCGCGACCCACGCAGGCCAGATCCTGGCCGATGCGATCCACGGCGACACCCGAGGCTTCGATGCCATGGCGGCGGTGCCCATCGCGCCCTTCCCCGGCGGCGGCGCGCTGCGCAGCCCGCTGCTTGCGCTCGCCATGAGCTGGTACGCCCTGCGCGACCGGCTCGGGCTCTGACACGCCCCCCTAGATTTTTCCGCGCGCTCCACGGCAGTTTCGTGATGCCGTTACATAGTATATTTAGAAAAGCGAAAGATTCGATTTCAAAAAGTGGAAACTAATGACCCCGAGCCGCACCCCGACCGCCGAACCCATCCCGGCGCACGCCCGCGCCGAGGTCGACCGCCTCTTTGAAAGCGGGGATCTCTTTCGCTACGCCGATCCGGCCAACGCGCCGGTCGCCCGGCTGGAGGAGGCCTTTGCCGCCCTGCTCGGCCGGCGCTACGCGCTCGCCGTCTCCTCCTGCTCGGCTGCGCTGTTCCTGTCGCTCGAAGCGCTCGACCTGCCCCGCGACGCGCGGGTCCTGATCCCGGGCTTCACCTTCGCGGCGGTGCCCTCTTCGGTGATCCATGCCCGCGCGACGCCGGTTCTGGCCGAGGTCGGCGCAGATTACCGGCTCGATATGGATGACGTGGAGCGCCAGTTGAGGGGCGGGGTCGATGCGGTCCTCGTGAGCCACATGCGCGGCCATATTTCCGACATGGACCGGCTGACGGCGCTGTGCGAGGCCCATCAGGTGCCGCTCATCGAAGACGCGGCCCACGCGCTTGGCGCAAGCTGGGATGGCCGCCCGGCGGGCAGCATGGGCGTGATCGGCGCGTTCAGCTTCCAATCCTACAAGCTGGTGAACGGTGGCGAGGGCGGGATGCTCGTGACCGACGATCCCGACCTCTTCGCCCGCGCGGTGATCATGTCCGGCGCCTATGAGCACACCTGGGCACAGCACCTCGCGGACCACGACGTGGCACTGCGCGCGGCCTTCACCCGCTGGCAAAACCGCCTGCCGCTCTTCAACCTGCGCCTGTCGAACCTCTCGGCCGCGGTGATCCGTGCCCAGCTCGACGACATCCCGCGCCGGGTGGCGGCGGGGCGCGCGAAATACGACCGGCTCGCGGAGCTGCTCGCGGCGAGCCCGTGGTTCAACGTGCCGCAGCCACTGGCCAAGGAGATCCGCGCGCCGGATTCCATGCAGTTCAACCTCAGCGGCATGAGCCCCGAGCAGATCGACGGGTTCGTAGCGGAAGCGTCACAGCGGGGCGTCTCGGTGCAGGTCTTCGGCCGGGCCACCGACAACGCGCGCGCCTTCTGGAACTGGCAGTTCCTCGGCCAGACGCCGGTGCTGCCCCAGACCGAAGCGATGCTCGCGCGCGCGTGCGATCTGCGCCTGCCACCCGCGCTCACGCTGGGCGAGATCACCGGGATCGCCCGCGCGCTCATCGAGGCGGCGAAGGCGGTCTGCGCGCCGGCCCCCGGCCGCGCGCCCGCCTATGGCACCTGACCGCTACTTGGAAAGCTTGGAGAGCTTTTGCTGCAGCTCGGCGAGCTCCTTGCGGATATCATCGAGGTTCTCGCCCGAAGGCGCCTCGTCCTCCCGGGCGGGCCCGCTCATGCCGCCGGGCATGACGCCGCCGGTCATGGCCTTGAGGAAGGCTTCCTGCTGAGCCTTGAGCGCGTCGAATCCGGGCATCTGGGCCATCGGATTGATCGAGGTGATGTTCTCGACCATCTTGCTCTGCCCGTCGCGCAGCATTTCGAAACTCGCCGCGAGGAACTGCGGGACCATCGAGGTCGCCTGGCTCGAATAGCTGCGCACGAGATCGTTCAGCACGTTGATCGGAAGGACATTTTCGCCCCGGCTCTCATGCTCGGCGATGATCTGAAGCAGGTATTGCCGCGTGAGGTCATCGCCTGACTTAAGGTCAACGATCTGCACCTCGCGCCCTTCCCGGATGAACCCGGCGATGTCATCGAGCGTCACGTAATCGCTGGTCTCGGTATTGTAGAGACGGCGACTGGCATAGCGCTTGATGAGCAGGGGCTTTTCAGTGGCAGACATACGCGACCTCCCAAGTATGCAGCAGTGCAGCGAAGCCTAGGACAGGCTTGCGCAAAAGGAAAGCACTATGCACGGGGCGCATGGCGCGGCGTGTTTGATCAAACTTGTCATAAAAGCGTCAAGTCTCCCATGCAGAAGCGCTGCAGCAGTCGCCGCCCTCACCGGGCGCGACGCTGGACCAAACTACCACAGATGGGGGACATCTACAGATGACGCATTCCAGATTACTCGCCGGCACCGCGCTGAGCCTGCTCGCGCTCGCGCCGCTCACGGCCCAGGCCGCCACCTGTACCAGCCTCGGCACCGACATCGCCTGCCTCGCGCCCGGCAGCGGCCCGGTCAGCTCGGGCACGGATGCGGTTCAGGTCATCGTTGCCATCGGCGCGTCGATCGAGAGCGATGACGAGGATGTGCCCGCCGTCGCGCTGACCGGCGACGCTGTCTCGGTTGTCAACAGCGGCACGATTACCCAGACCAATACCTCCAACGGTGGCCACGCCATCCTCGGCGAGGGCGACATCGTCACCATCGTCAACGACGGCACGATTTCGAGCGGGGATCGCGGCATCGAGATGGACGGCGGATCGGACCTGACCGTCCTCAACGCAGCCGGCGCAACGATCTCGGCCCGGCGCCAGGCGATCCGCGCCGGCACCGACAGCCCCAATGCCTTCGTCTCCAACGCCGGTACGATCACATCCACCGAAGGCCGCGCGCTGCAGCTGCGTTCCTTTGGCGCGAGCGTGTTCAACACCGGCGAGATCATCGGCGGCGAAGAGGTGATCGAGGCGCGCGGCGATTTCTATCTCGAAAACAGCGGCACGATCCGATTGATCGACGACAGCATCGAAGACGAGGACGCGGTCCAGTTCGCGGGCGGCGAGGTCCAGAATTTCGGCCAGATCATCGGCTCGGATGACGGGATCGACGTCGATGAGGGCTTGATCGTCAACCACGCGGGCGGGCTCATCAAATCCACCGCGCCGGATGCCAACGACAACGGCGGGATCGACATCGACGAGGTCTATGACGACGGCGTCTCCGCCCTGCGCGCGCCGACCTCGCTCACCATCATCAACGACGGCACCATCGAGGGGCCCAAGGCGATCAACACCGATCCGGCGGCGGTCTCCTCGCTCTTTGTCACCAACCGCGGCATCCTCAACGGGCGCGGCGGCACCGCGATCGCGCTCGCGGCCGGCATGGGCGACAGCAGCCTTGAATTGGACGGCGGCAGCGAAGTCTACGGCGACGTGATCTTCGGCGGCGGCGACGATGAGCTGGGGATCATGACGATCACCTCGGGCCTTCTGGGCACCGGGATCTTCGACGGCGGCACGGGCAGCAACACGCTGAGCTTCGGCGCAGGTCTCGCCGCCTTCGAAAGCGCGCGCCTGAGCGGGAACCGGCTGGAGCTATCCTTCCTGTCGGGCGGCGATCTGCTGTCGGGCACCTTCCTCAACTTCGGCACGGTCGTCATCGGCGGCGCGCGCTACACCGCCTCCGAGGCCGCAGCGCTCATCGCAGCCGCGCCTGTGCCCCTGCCCGCGGGCCTGCCGCTTCTGCTTGCCGGTCTGGGCGGGTTTGGCCTGCTGCGCCGCTGGCGCTGATCGGGTGGGCGCTGTCCGGCACCCTCCTCAAACACAAACCGCGCGCGAGGACCCTGCCCCGCGCGCGGCACTTTGAAAAAAATCACTCTGAAACAAAATTGGGCGGACCCGAAGGCCCGCCCAGAAAACACACCGGCGAAAAAACTGGGAGGAAAGTACCGGCGTGATCTTGCCTGCGGCTTACTTGGCGTTGGCCGCTTTCTTGGCAGCGGTCGACACGTCTTTGGTCGCTTTCTGAACGGCAGCAGCGGCGTCTTCGGAGAAGTCCTTGCCAGCAGCCATCATCAGCTCGACGGTTTCCATCTGCACTTTCTTGGCAACTTCAGCGAAGGCGGCCATGTGCTCGGACGCAACTTCCGCGGTGGCGGAGGCGAAATCGGTCATCGCCTTGGCGTAGTCGGCGGGCTCGGCTTTCGCTTTGGACATGTCCGACAGACGGCCCAGAGTGTCCTTGGTCCATGCCGAGGAGATCTCGGTGGATTTTTCAGCAGCTTCCAGAACAACGCCCGACAGTTTTTCATTCAGGGTCGTGGAGCTTTGGAACACGTCGGTCATCGCCTTGGTGTCGATCGGGAATGCGCCCATCATGTCTTTGAAGATGGCGGTGAAATCTTGGGTTTGCTTGGTAGCCATGGTGACACTCTTTCAATTGGGAGGAGCCCGCTTTCGTCCCGGGCCGTTTCTGCGTCTGCATCCCATATGCATGCTGCATTGCGGCAATTCAAGAGTTTTTTGTTCTGATGAGGCTGTTTTTTATGACGTAAAGACTTTTGCTGCGTTGCAGCGTGACCTAGCGGCAAGACCTCCTGCCGCTAAGGCATTGTATCGCTTCAAAATTGTACGGAGGCGCGGCCGCACCCCTCACCCGAGAGGCGCAGACGGCGGGCAGCTTTAGGCGGGGCGCACCCGTTTCACATAGGTTCCCGGCGCGGGGCCGAGCGAGGGATGGGCCGAATCGCCAGGGGTGCGCGCGGGGATTTTCTTGCCTGAGCGCCGCTTGAGCCAGGTGCCCCAGCGGGGCCACCACGAACCCTCGTGGAACTCGGCGGTCGCGCGCCAATCCTCGGCGCTGAGCGACATGTCGCCGTTGGTGTAGTGGCCGTATTTCTTCTTGGAGGGCGGGTTCACGATCCCCGCGATATGGCCCGACTGCGACAGGATGAAGGTCTTGGAGCGCGCGCCCATCGCACAGACGCCGCGATAGCTGTCGGCCCAGGCGGCGATGTGATCGGTCTCGCAGGCGATCGCGCAGACCGGCACATCCAGATCGCGCAGCCGCAGCCGGTGGCCCAGCAGCTCAAACCCGTCCTGGGCAAAGCGGTCCTGCTGGCAGAGGCCGCGCAGGTAATCCATCGTCATTTTCGCCGGAAGGTTCGTCCCGTCGCCATTCCAGAACAGCAGATCGAAGGCCGGGGGCGTCTCGCCCATCATGTAGCTGCGGATCGCGGGCCGGTAGATGAGATCGCCCGCCCGGAGGAAGGAAAACGTCCGCGACATGATGCTGGATTTCAAGATCCCCTCGCGTTCGACTTCGGCCCCGATCCCGTCGACGAAATCGTTCTGCAGGAAGGGCTGGAACTCGCCCTGATCGGAGAAATCGGTCAGCGTCGTGAAGAGGGTGGCCGAGCGCACCGGCGTTTCCCCGCGCGCCTTGAGCAGCGCCAGCGTGAGCGACAGCGTCGTCCCGGCGATGCAATAGCCCACCGCGTTGACCTGCTCCGTGCCGCAAATCGCGCGCGCCTCGCGGATCGCGGTCAGATACCCGTCCTCGACATAATCGGCGAGCCCGATGTCGCGATAGCTTGCATCGGGATTGACCCAGCTCACGAGGAAGAGCGTGAAGCCCTGTTCGGTGATCCAACGGATCAGGCTGTTCTTTTCCTTGAGGTCAAGAATGTAGAACTTGTTGATCCAGGGCGGGAAGAGGATGACGGGCGTCTCTTGGACCTGCTCGGTCGCCGGGGCGTATTGGATCAGCTCGAAGAGATGGTTGCGAAACACCACCTCGCCCGGCGTCGTCGCGATATTTCCGCCCACCTCGAAAGCGCTCTCATCGGCGAGCCGCACGGCGAAATCGCCGTTATTGGCCTCCAGATCGGAGATCAGGTTCTCCAGCCCCTTCACCAGGCTCTCGCCATCGGTCTCCACCGCTCGCTCCAGCGCATCGGGGTTGGTCCCGAGGAAGTTGGTCGGGCTCATCATGTCGATGATCTGCTGGGTGAAGAAGCGCAGCCGGTGCGCGTCACCCGGCTCCAGCTCGTCACAGGCCGCGCCCAGTGCCTGTTCGATGGCCTCGGCATTGCGCTGGTACTGCTGCTTGACGAAGTTGAAATAGGGGTTGGACTGCCACAGCGGGTTGGCAAAGCGCGGATCGTTCGGCCCGGGATCCTCCGGCGCGGCGAGGGTCCCCGACAGAAAGGCCTGTTGCGCCTCGACGTAGTGCCGCAGCGTGCGGCCCCAGTAGTCGAACTGTTGCTCGATGAGCCGCGCAGGGTGGAGCATCGCCTCCTGCCAATAGGCCTGACCCGCCCGCACAAAGAGATCCTGCTCCGGCCCCGAGAGCGCCGGATCGGAGGGCTGGTGCTTTGCAAGTGCAGCAACGAGCCGCTGCGACAGGGTTTCCATCTTGGCGAGATTTTCGTTGAGGCGGGCCAATGCTTCACCCTCTTTGTCACTTATCGTTGTCATAAATGCGTTTTCCCCCTATTCTCGCAGCTGCAGCATTCCCGTCCATCCACTGGAAACGCCGCGCCCCTATGGGCTCTCCCCCGTACGTGTACGCGGGCTATCCCGTGCAACTATAAAGGAGTTTTCCATGAAATACATGGCAACTTATGACCTCATGGAAACGATGCGCAACACCAATCAATGGCTCGGCGCAACAGCCAAGACAATGGCCTCCTACCCCGCGGTTGCCATGGTGCCGCATCCGGCGATCAAGTGGCTCGAGGCCTGGGGCGAGGTCACCGAGCGCAGTTTTGAGCGGATGGTCGCCAAGCCCGATTGGGGCATTCACTCCTTCACCTGCGAAGATGGCAAGGACCACCTCGTCACCGTCGAGACCGAGCTTGAACAACCCTTCGGCGATCTCATCCACTTCAAGGTGCTGGGCCGCGATCCCAAGCCGCGCCGGGTGCTGCTCGTGGCCCCCATGTCGGGCCATTACGCGACGCTGTTGCGCTCCACCGTGACCTCGCTTCTGCCCGATTGCGAGATCTACGTCACGGATTGGCACAACGCGCGCGACATTCCCGTCTCCGAAGGCAAGTTCGACATCGAGGACTACACGCTCTACCTCGTCGATTTTCTGCGCCATCTGGGCCCCGACACCCATGTGATCGCCGTCTGCCAGCCCGCGCCGCTGACCCTCGCCGCCACGGCCTATCTCGCCCAGGAAGACCCCACGGCGCAGCCGCGCTCGCTCACGCTCATCGGCGGGCCGATCGATCCCGACGCGACGCCGACGGACGTGACGGATTTCGGCCGCCGCGTCACCATGGGCCAGCTTGAGGGCACGATGATCCAGCGCGTGGGCTACAAGTATAAGGGCG
The DNA here is from genome assembly GCF_900116005.1 of Poseidonocella sedimentorum. Lineage (GTDB taxonomy): Bacteria > Pseudomonadota > Alphaproteobacteria > Rhodobacterales > Rhodobacteraceae > Poseidonocella > Poseidonocella sedimentorum. Next base: position 560,181 of record NZ_FOYI01000001.1, on the reverse strand, counting down.
TCGGGCGGCTGGTCTATCCGGGGCTCCTGCAGCTTGCCTCCTTCATCTCGATGAACGCCGAGACCCACAGCACCGCCTTCACCGATCAGATCCTGCGCGTTGCCCGCGGCGAGGCCGCCGATCACGACAAGCACAACCGCTTCTATGATGAGTACCTCGCGGTGATGGACATGCCGGCCGAATTCTACCTCTCCACCGTCGAGCGCATCTTCAAGGGGCGCGAAATCGCCGAGAACCGCTTCGTGGTCGACGGCGTTCCGGTCGACATCGGCGCGATCACCTCGGTCGCGGTCAAGACCGTCGAAGGCTCCAAGGATGATATCTCCGCCCCCGGGCAATGCGTGGCCGCGCTCGACCTCTGCACCGGACTGCCGGCCGAGAAGAAGGCGAGCCACCTCGAAGAAGGCGCGGGCCATTACGGAATTTTCGCCGGCCGCAGCTGGCGCAACAACATCCGCCCCCTTGTGCTCGAGTTCATCGACGCCAACGCCGGCGCGCCACGCGTCATCAGCGAGACCGGCCAAAAGGCCGACAGCAAGGCCGCGAACAAACCTGCTGGCAAGCCCACCAAGAAGTCGGCCGCCTGAGCATGGCCGTGCGCGGCGGGCGCGATGTCGGGTTTTCCTGCCGCTGCGGTGCGGTGGCGGGGCAGCTCACCGCGATCTCGCCGCGCGCGGGCACCCATCTGCGCTGCCATTGCGGCGATTGCCGAAGCGCCGCCCGGCATTTCGAGACCGAGCTGACCGAGGGCGCCGTCGCGCTGTTCCAGATGTCGCCGGACCGCGTGCGCTTCACACAAGGTCAGGCGAATCTCGCCATCCTGCGCCTTTCGCCCAGCGGGCTCTTTCGCTGGTACGCGGCCTGCTGCAACACCGCGCTGTGCAACACGCTGGCCCGCCCCCGGCTCGCTTTCGTCGGGATGATGGTGGACCGGCTCTACGATCCCGCCCCGCTCGGCAAGATCCGCACCATCGCCTCCCTGCCCGGCCCGCCCGGCAGCGCACCGCGCCACAAGGGGATGCCCAAGTTGGTCTGGGGCCTGATGACCCGCATGATCGCCGCCAATCTCTCCGATCGTTGGCGCGACACGCCGTTTTTCGATCCGGATACCGGCGCGCCCATCGTGACGGCGCAGATCATGCCCAAGGCAACCCGCGACGCGCTCCGCGCCTGACACCGGGCGGACGACTGGCGAAATCACGAGGGGCCGCAGGCGGGTGTCATGGGCCGCCACCCCGGAGGCGTCACGCCCGCGTCGCACCGCTGCGAAACCGCCAAGCAGCACTGCGGTTGCCGAAATTCATACCATTTTAAGCCTAATTTTTAATCACATCACCATTTTCGGCACATTTTTTAAGCATATCGCCCCGCCACCGCAGGCGATCCCCGCCCGCCATTCGGGATTGCCTTCCTCCAATTCCAGACCTGCCGAATAGTCCGGCTGGCTCCGCATGAGAGGTGTGCGGGGTCGGACGTGTGGCCGGGGCCGGAAAGCCGCCCAACACCACACGAGATGCAACATAAGTTGCGGGAGGTGCGGGCCAAGCCCGCGCGGGCTTGTACGCCGAACGTGCGGGTCGCCCGTGGCACAACTGACGGGACTGAAAACCATGTCGAAACTTCGGACACTCATGATGGGCGCGTCGCTCGCGGCACTCGGCGCAGGCGGTCAGGCGATGGCGCAAGACTGCCCGATCAAGGTCGGCGTTCTCCACTCGCTCTCCGGCACGATGGCGATCTCCGAGACCACGCTCAAAGACACGATGGTCATGCTCATCGACAAGCAAAACGAAAAAGGCGGCGTTCTGGGCTGCCAGCTCGAAGCCGTGATCAAGGACCCGGCCTCCGACTGGCCGCTCTTTGCCGAAAAGGCGCGTGAGCTGATCTCCAACGATGGCGTCGCCGTGACCTTCGGCAGCTGGACCTCCTCGAGCCGCAAGGCCGCGCTGCCCGTGCTCGAAGAGCTCAACGCGCTCTATTTCTACCCGGTTCAGTATGAAGGCGAGGAAAGCTCCAAAAACGTCTTCTACACCGGCGCGGCCCCCAACCAGCAGGCCATCCCCGCGACCGACTACTTCCTCGAAGAGCTTGGCGTCGAGAAATTCGCCCTTCTGGGGACCGACTACGTCTACCCGCGCACCACGAACCGCATTCTTGAAGCCTACCTCAAGGACAAGGGCATCGCCGAAGAGGACATCTTCGTCAACTACACCCCCTTCGGCCATTCCGACTGGGCGACGATCGTCGCGGACGTGATCAACCTCGGCGAAGACGGCAAGAAGGTCGGCGTGATCTCGACCATCAACGGCGATGCCAACATCGGCTTCTACAAGGAGCTCGCGGCCGCTGAGGTTTCCGCCGACGACATCCCCGTCGTGGCCTTCTCCGTGGGTGAAGAAGAGCTTTCGGGCCTCGACACCACCAACCTCGTCGGCCACCTCGCAGCGTGGAACTACTTCCAGTCCGCCGACACCGAGGCCAACGCCGCCTGGGTCGAGGAATGGAAAGCGCTGATGGGCGAAGATCGCGTCACCAACGACCCGATGGAAGCGCATTACATCGGCTTCAACATGTGGGTGAACGCTGTCGAGCAGGCCGGCACCACCGACGTGGATGCCGTGCGCGAAGCGATGTGGGGCCAGGAGTTCCCGAACCTGACCGGCGGCATGGCGGTCATGGGCACCGACCACCACCTCTCCAAGCCGGTGCTGATCGGCGAGATCCTCGAAGACGGCCAGTTCGACATCATCTCCGAAACCGATCCGGTTCCGGGCGATGCATGGACCGACTACCTGCCCGAATCCGCGGTGCTCGTGTCGGATTGGAAAGAACTCGGCTGCGGGATGTACAACACCGAGACCGAGACCTGCGTCCAGCTGACCTCGAACTACTGAGGCCGGACGACCGAACCCGGAGGGGCGTTCGCGCGCCCCTCCTCCCCCGCCCAAGGGCGGGCCCCTGCTGACACCGCGCGATCCGCGCGCGCGTCATGCCAAGACAGACCTATTGGGAAGCCGCCGTGACCTTTGGCCTCAAGACCCTGCTCGTCGCCGTGACGATGCTGTTTGCCAACCTGGCATCCGCGCAAGACCTCTCGCCCCTGCAGACGCTCCTTCAGGAGCATCGCGAGATCCTCGAAAAAAGCTCCCGCCGCACGATCGGCCCGGCGATCGACGCCATCGCCGACAGCGGGCTCGACGCCGCGCCGGAACTGCTCAGCCGCTGGCAGAACAAGGAGCTTTGGCAGCGCGAGGAGGACGGGCTCTTCTTCTACACCGAGGACGCGGGCAAGGATGCAGAAGGCGCCGCGCAGCTTCGGCTCATCGACATCGGCGACGGCAGCGAGACCGGGCTCGCCCCGAAATCGGCCATGGACCAGCTCAAGCCCAACAGCGGCATCCGCGGCATGATCGGCGCCGCGCTCGTCCGGTTCCAGCTCTCCAGCCCCGATGCGGCCGAGCGGATCGAGGCGCTTGACGCGATCTCGCGCGATCCCGAGGCCTCCCACCTCGCCGCGCTGTCGCGGGCCATCGACAACGAGCCCGACGCCGCGATCAAGGCCCGCAAGGAGCGGCAGCACCGCCTCCTCCAGATCCGCTTTGCCGAGGACACCGCGACGCGCATCGACGCCATCGAGAGCTTTGCCGGCGATCTCGGCGTGGACGTGCGCGCCGCGCTCAACCCGCTTGTCGTCACCCGCCGCGCCGTGGCCGAGACCCTGCCCGAAGATCCCGACATCGCCGCCACACTGACCCCCGGCAGCGCGCAGCTCACCCGGTTCGAGGCCTATGACATGCTGGTGAAGGAGGGGCTCGCGCCGCCGCTCATCGACCCCGCCGCGCAGAAAGCCGCGCTGGAGGCCAACATCGACGGCGGCGCTGTCGCCGGCATCCCGCTCGAAGAGCTCGACAGCAGCGCCGCGCGCGACCGCGCCTATGCCGTGCTCGTCACCCAAGGCGCCGTCGAGCCCGCCGCGACACTGGCCCAGATCGACGCCATCCTCGGCGCGCATGTCTTCTACGAGCGCTACACCGCCGCCGAGCCGCGCGTCGTCGCTTCCGCCCTCGCCACGCTCGTCTCCATCGACCGCTCCGTCGCCATCAACCAGGTCATCGATCTGGTGCTCGATGCGCTCTCGCTCGGCTCGATCTACTTCCTCGCCGCCATCGGCCTCGCCATCACCTTTGGCGTCATGGGCGTGATCAACATGGCCCATGGAGAGTTCATCATGATGGGCGCCTACACCGGCTACGTGGTCCAGCTCTTCATCCCTGACTACACGCTCTCGATCATCGTCGCCCTGCCGCTGGCCTTCGCGGTCACCTTCGCGGCGGGCGTGGCCATGGAGCGGCTCGTGGTGCGCTGGCTCTACCACCGCCCGCTGGAAACCCTGCTCGCGACCTTCGGCATCTCCATCGCGCTCCAGCAGCTTGCCAAGAACATCTTCGGCACCCAGGCCCGCCCGCTCACGTCGCCGGATTGGCTCGGCGGCGCGCTGGTGATCAACGACGTGGTCTCGATCTCCTACATCCGCATCGCGATCTTCGTGCTCGCGCTGCTGTTCCTCGGGCTGTTCCTGCTGGTCATGAACCGCACGCGGCTTGGCCTTGAGGTCCGCGCCGTGACGCAAAACCCGCGCATGGCGGCCTCGATGGGGATCAACCCCGACCGGATCAACATGCTGACCTTTGGCCTCGGCTCCGGCATCGCCGGGATCGCCGGCGTGGCCATCGGGCTCTATGCCAAGGTGACGTCCGAGCTGGGGCAGGATTACATCGTCCAGAGCTTCATGACCGTGGTCGTCGGCGGCGTCGGCAATATCTGGGGCACGCTGCTTGGCGCGGGGCTCATCGGCTTTTTGCAAAAGGGCATCGAGTGGTTCAACCCGTCCAACACGTTGGCGGCCCAGACCTACATGATCCTCTTCATCATCCTCTTCATCCAGTTCCGGCCAAAGGGCATCATCGCCCTCAAGGGCCGCGCGGCGGAGGCCTGAGCCATGAGCGACGCAACCCTCGCCCCCCGCCGTCCGCGCTTCATGCTGGTGGACAAGCCCTCGGTGCTGATCTTCCTCGCGGCCCTTGGCATCCTGACCCTCGTCGTCACGCTCCTGTCCGACGGGATGGGCACCGGCGCAATCTCGACCTCCTTCGTCAAGACGCTGGGCAAGACGCTCTGCCTCTGCCTCGTGGCGATCGCGATGGATCTGGTCTGGGGCTATTGCGGGATCCTGAGCCTCGGGCATTTCGCCTTCTTCGGGATCGGCGGCTATGCGATCGGCATGTGGCTCATGTACGAGCGCACCCGGCTCATCGTCGAGGAGAGCCTCGCGGGCGCCGTGCTGCCCCCCACCCCGCAGGAGGTGAGCGACGCGATTGCCGTCCAGATCTTTGGCGTCGTGGGTGCGTCCGAATTCCCGCCGATCTGGGCGCTGGCGCATTCCCTGCCGCTGCAACTCGCGGCGGTTGTGGTGGTCCCGGGCCTGCTTGCGCTGGTCTTCGGCTGGCTCGCCTTCCGCAGCCGCGTCACCGGGGTGTACCTGTCGATCCTCACCCAAGCCATGACCCTCGCCCTCTCGCTCTACCTCTTCCAGAACGAAAGCGGGCTGCGCGGCAACAACGGTCTTTCCGGCCTCCAGAACCTCCCCGGCCTCGATGACGTGCCGCAGGCGACGCTCTCGCTGTGGTTCTTCTGGGCCTCGGCTCTGGCCCTCGCGCTTGGCTATCTGCTGGCCAACTGGGTCGTCTCGGGCAAGTTCGGCAATGTCATCCGCGGCATCCGCGACGACGAGGCGCGCGTGCGCTTCCTCGGCTACTCGGTGGAGGGCTACAAGCTCTTCATCTTCACGCTCACGGCCGTCATCGCGGGCATCGCCGGCGCGCTCTACTACCCGCAGGCGGGCATCATCAACCCGGCCGAAATCGCGCCCATCGCGTCGATCTACCTCGCGGTCTGGGTCGCCATCGGCGGGCGCGGCCGGCTCTACGGCGCGGTGATCGGCGCCGGGTTCGTCAGCCTCGTCTCCACATGGTTCACCGGCGGGCAGGCCCCGGATGTGAACCTCGGTGTCTACACGATCAAATGGGTCGACTGGTGGACGGTCCTGCTCGGGCTCTCCTTCGTGCTGGTCACGCTCTTCGCGCCCAAGGGCATCGGCGGGCTGGTGGACTTGATCACCGAACGCCGCGCGCCCGACCGCCACGGCGCGGACCTCGGCCCCGATCAGGGCAGCTTCCGCGAAGATGAGGCGAGCAAGGAATGATGGTCTTGGCGCACGGCTTCATAGATTGGCGAGGGGCGACCAGCCCCGTGCCGCGCCCGACCTGTGCGCACACGGTTGAGCGTTCCGCCCGGCGGCACGCCGGGCAGCCCCCGACCGCCCCCATGGGCGGGGGCTTCTCCCCCGCCCGCGGCCGGGCGCTGCCCTCCCTTCCCCGCACAACCCCGGAGCCCCCCGCATGAGCACGCTTCTCGAAGTTTCCGGCGTCTCCAAGACCTTCGACGGGTTCAAGGCGATCAACAACCTGTCGTTCCAGATCGGCGCGCAGGAGCTGCGCGCTGTGATCGGCCCCAACGGCGCCGGCAAGACCACCTTCATGGACATCGTGACCGGCAAGACCCGGCCCGACGAGGGGCGCGTGATCTATGGTGACAAATCGGTCTCGCTGCTGAAGATGAGCGAAAGCGCCATCGCGCAGGCGGGCATCGGGCGCAAGTTCCAGCGGCCCACCGTCTTCGAGGATCAGAGCGTCTTCGACAACCTGATGATGGCGCTGCGCAACAAGCGCGGACCCGTCGCCGCGCTGTTCTACCGGCTGACCGACGCGGACCGCGCGCGCATCGAGACGCTCGCCGCCGACATCGGCCTCGCCGCCGCCCTGCCGCGCAAGGCGGGTGAGCTCAGCCACGGGCAGAAACAATGGCTGGAGATCGGGATGCTGCTCGCGCAGGAGCCCAAGCTGCTGCTCGTCGATGAGCCCGCCGCGGGCATGACCCCGGCCGAGCGCGAACACACCACGGACCTGCTGAAAGAGGCCGCCAAGACCCGCGCGGTGGTGGTGGTCGAGCATGACATGGAGTTCGTCCGGCGGCTCGACTGCAAGGTCACCGTGCTGCACGAGGGCTCGGTCCTCGCCGAAGGCTCGCTCGACCACGTGACCAAAAACCAAGACGTCATCGACGTTTATCTGGGGCGCTAGACATGCTGAGCACCGAAAACCTGACCCTGCACTATGGCGGCAGCCAGATCCTCCACGGCATCGACCTCACCGCGCAGGCGGGCGAGATCACCTGTGTCATGGGCACCAACGGCGTCGGCAAGACCTCGCTCCTGAAGGCCCTCTCGGGCACGCACCCCCGCTCGGGCGGGACCTACACGCTCGATGGCGAGACCATCGCCCGCGCCCCCGCCCATGCGCTGGCGCAAAAGGGCATCGGCTACGTGCCGCAGGGCCGCGACATCTTCCCCTTCCTCACGGTGCAGGAAAACCTCGAGACGGCCTATGCCTGCCTGCCGAAATCCGAGCACCGGATCCCCGAAGAGATCTTCGAGCTCTTCCCGATCCTCAAGGATTTCCTGCCCCGCCGCGGCGGCGATCTCTCGGGCGGTCAGCAGCAACAGCTCGCCATCGCGCGGGCGATGATCACCAAGCCCAAGGTGCTCCTGCTCGACGAGCCGACAGAGGGTATCCAGCCCAACATCATCCAGCAGATCGGCCGCGTCATCGCCTATCTGCGCGACCGGGGCGACATGGCGATCATCCTCGTGGAGCAGTATTTCAGCTTCGCCTACGAGATCGCAGATTGCTTTTACGTGTTGGAGCGCGGCGCGGTGAAGATGGAGGGCCGCAAGGGCGCGCTGGACAAGAGCGCGCTGCTCGCGGCCGTCTCGGTCTGAGGCTCAGATATCGAAGATCTTGCCCGGGTTCATGATGTTGCCCGGGTCGATCGCGACCTTGATCGCCGCCATCACATCGACCGCGTGCCCGAGCTCCTTGCGCAGGTAGGGCATCTTGCCCTGCCCGATCCCGTGTTCGCCGGTGCAGGTCCCATCGAGCGAGATCGCCAGCTCGTTGAGCCAGCTCACGTACTCCCGCGCCCGAGCGCGCTCGTCCTCGTCGTTCATGTCGATCAGCGGCAGGGTGTGGAAATTCCCGTCCCCCACATGGCCGACGATGGGCGCGACCAGCCCCAGGGACCCGGCCTTCTCCTGCGCCGCCGTGACCGCCTCGGCCAGCCGCGAGATCGGCACGCAGACATCCGTGGAGAACCCGACCGCCCCGGGCCGAAGCGCTATCGCCGCCCAATAGGCATCGTGCCGCGCCTGCCAGAGCGCGCTGCGCGCCTCGGGGCTGGTGGCCTCCTGAAAATCGGTTCCGCCGCAATCGGCGGCGATCTCGGCGAAGGTGGCGGTCTGTTCGGCGACGCCTTGCTCGGAGCCGTGGAATTCGAGAAAGAGCATCGGCGTCTCGGCGAGCGAGAGCTTGGAATAGGCGTTGACCGCCCGGACAAGATCCGCATCCAGCAGCTCGATTCGCGCCACCGGCACCCCCATGAGGATCGTCGCGATCACCGCGTCGCAGGCGGCGCCCACGGTCGGAAAGGCGCATGTCGCAGAGGCGACCGCCTCGGGGATGCCGTGCAGCCGCAGCGTCAGCTCGGTGATGATGCCCAGCGTGCCCTCCGCCCCGATCAGGAGCCGCGCGAGATCGTAGCCGGCGGAGGATTTGCGCGCCCGCGCGCCGGTCCGGATGATCTCGCCATTCGGCATGACCGCCTCCAGCGACAGGATATTGTCGCGCATCGTCCCATAGCGCACCGCGTTGGTGCCGCTGGCGCGGGTCGAGGCCATCCCGCCGAGCGAGGCGTCGGCGCCCGGGTCGATCGGAAAGAAGAGGCCCTGATCGCGCAGTTCGGTGTTGAGCTGCTTGCGCGTGACGCCGGGCTGGACCACGCAATCCATGTCCTCGGCATTGATCGACACGACCGCGTTCATCTGGCCCAGGTCGATCGAGATCCCGCCCCGCGCGGCGTTCACCTGCCCCTCAAGCGAGGTGCCCGCGCCGAAAGGTACAACCGGCACACCCTCGGCGGCGCAGGTCTTGACGATATGCGAGATCTCCTCGGCGCTGTGGGGAAAGACCACCGCATCGGGCGGCTGGGGGGGGACCCAGCTCGTGGTGTGCGCGTGCTGCTCGCAGATGGCGGCGCCGCTCTGCACCCGGTCGCCGTAGACCTCATGAAGACGTTCGATCACCCGCTCGACGGTCTGGCGGTCTTGGCTCATGCGCTGGTCTCCTTCCCTCGGCCGGTCCCGTCCGGCCCGGTCTCTTTAGGGCCGCAACGAGCCGGGTTCCTTGATGAATGTCAAGGCGCGTTGGCGGCGCCCAGGCCGATCAGCGGGGCGCGGCGGTGCTGCGCCGCACGACGAGCTCCGTGCCGACGAGCGCGATCTCCCCGGGGGCATCAGACGGCGCGCCCGCGCGATCCAGCCGCTCTTGCAGGAGCTCGGCGGCGCGCAGGCCAAGCTGGCGCCGGTCCTGCCGGATCGTGGTCAGGGGCGGCTGGCAGTAGGCGGCGATCTCCACATCGTCAAACCCCATGACGGACATGTCCTCGGGCACGCGCAGCCCCCGTTCGGTCAGCTCGGAGATGAGCCCGAAGGCCACCATGTCGGAGGCGCAGAACACCGCGCTCGGCCGGTTCGGCAGCTCCAGAAGCGCCGCAGCCGCGGCCCGCCCGGCCTCCAGCGAGAACTCCCCCGCGATGATCCATTCGGGCGGCAAATCGAGCCCGAGGGCCGCGCATTCCGCCGCCATTCCCGCCCGCCGCGCCTCGGTCAGCACGTTGTCGGCCGGTCCCTTGACGTGGGCAATCCGGCGGTGGCCGAGCCCGTGCAAATGGCGCACCGCCAGCGCCGCGCCCGCGCGGTTGTCACTGCGCACGGAGGCAAAGCTTGGCTCGGGGCTCCATTCACAGGCAAAGACGATCCGATCGGCGAACTGGCTGGCGCGGAACCGCGCGAGGACACCCGGATCGAGCCCGCCGTCGAGACAGATCATCCCGTCGATCCGCCCGTCCATGAAATAATCGAGGTAGTCGTGCCCCGCCGCGGCCGGATCGCGGCTGTCGGTGATGAGCACCGAATAGCCGCTGTTTTGAAACCGGGCGCTGATGGCGGCGAGGATGTGCGAAAAGAACGGATTGCCAAGATTGGGCACCAGCACAAGCACCGCCCCCGCCCGGCGCGTGCGCAGGTTTCGGGCCGCGCGATTCACCCGGTAGCCGGTCTCGCGGATCGCCGCGATCACGCTCTCGCGGGTGCGCTCGGAGAGGATATCGGGGTTGCTCAGCGCCCGGCTCACCGTCGCAGTGGAGACCCCGGCAACCCGCGCAACATCCCGAATTGACGCGTTTTTCTTACCTTCCAACCCTCGTCTCCCAACCCAAGCTGATGGCGGCGATGCCTTGTGTCTTGACTCGATTCACATCGTGAGCCTAGAAATGTAAACGTTTACAGATACGGCGCGCAAGGGTGCAGCGCGTCAAACAGAAGAGTGGAGCCAGAAGCCCACCGAATAATGTAAACGATTACAACGCGGGTTTGAGGAGACCCGTTCGCATTCAATCGGGGTCCCAATGATGGCCCCACGGGAGGATATCATGACACGACTTCGCAAGCTTCTTGCGACATCCACGGCGCTTGTCGTCGGGGGGATGGCCCATGGCGCCGAGATCGAGGTGACCCATTGGTGGACATCGGGCGGCGAGGCCGCGGCGGTGGCCGAATTCGCCAAGGCCTTCAACGAAAAGACCGATCACACCTGGGTCGATGGCGCGATCGCCGGCGGCTCCGGCGCGGCCAACCCGGTGATCTCGAACCGGATCCTGGGCGGCGAGCCGATGGGCGCCACGATGATGAACACCGGGCGCGATTCCGAAGAGATGGTCGACGAGGGGCTGATGCTCGACATCACCGACGTGGTGGAGGCGAGCGGTATCCTCGACGTGGAATCCGCGCCGGGGCTCTTCGAGAACTGCAAGTTCGACGGCAAGTATTACTGCGTGGTGGTGAACATCCACTCCTGGCAGTGGATGTGGACCTCGCGCAAGGCGTTCGAGGATGCCGGCGTCGAGCCGCCCACCAACTGGGATGAATTCGTCGCCGCCGCGCCGGCGCTGGAAGCGGCGGGCAAGATCCCGCTCGCCATGGGCCAGCAGTCCTGGCAATCGTCGGGCGCCTTTGGCGTGCTGCAGGTCGGGCTCGGCGGGGTCGATCACTGGCTCAGCGTCTACCGCGACCGGGACATGGCGGCGATCGAGGGCGACGAAATGCGCCGCATCATCGAAGCCTTTGCCGAGGCCCGCACTCTCGCGGCCGGCAGCACCGTGCAGGACTGGAACCAGGCGACCAACATGGTCATCACCGACCAGGCCGGCGCGCAGATCATGGGCGACTGGGCGCAGGGCGAGTTCTCCGTCGCGGGCGAGGTCGCGGGGCAGGACTACGACTGCCTGCCCGGTCTTGGCTTCTTCGACGTGCTCTCGACGGGCGGCGACAGTTTCTACTTCCCCGTCAACGATGACCCGGAGGTGACCGCGGCCCAGAAGGAGCTTGCGGCGCTGCTGATCTCGCCGGAGGTTCAGGTCGCGTTCAATCTCAAGAAAGGCTCGCTGCCGGTGCGCAACGACGTCGATCTGGAGGCCGCGAACGACTGCATGAAGAAGGGTCTGGAGATCCTCAAGGCGGGCAACATCATGCCCGACGGAGAGCAGATGAACGACCCCGACACAGAAGGGCAGCTCGAAGACCTCTGGGTGGAGTTCTGGTTCGATCATTCGATCACCGCCGAGGACGCCCACGAGCGGTTCATCGATATCATGGCGCGCGCCGAATAAGCGCCGCCACACCGCCAGCCCCCCACCCCGGGGCTGGCGGCTCGACCGACCCGAACCCCAGAGCAGCAACAAGGAGCACGTCGCGTGAGCAGCACCGACAGCGTGCCCGGTGGCCGGCGCCCTGCGCGCCCGCCCCGCCGGCTGACCCGCAACATGACCGCCAAGGTCGCCTCGATTCCCATGGTGCTGACCGCCCTGGTCATCTTCGTGGGCTGTACGGTCTGGAGCATCGTCTATTCCTTCACCAAGACGCGCTCGATCCCCAAGCTCGAGTTCGTCGGCTTCGACCAGTACGAGCGGCTCTGGAGCACCAACCGCTGGCTCGTCTCGATCGAGAACCTTGCGATCTACGGGCTCTGTTCGATGGTCTTTTCGCTGGTAATCGGCTTCGTTCTCGCCGCCCTGCTGGACCAAAAGATCCGCTTCGAAAACACCTTCCGGACGATCCTGCTCTATCCCTTCGCACTGTCGTTCATCGTCACCGGTCTCGTCTGGCAGTGGATCCTCAACCCGAATTTCGGGATCCAGAAAGTGGTGCAGGATCTGGGCTTCGAGAATTTTGCCTTCAACCCGCTGAGCAACGCCGACACGGTCATCTACGGCGTGCTGATCGCCGGGCTCTGGCAGGGCACGGGGCTGATCATGGTGCTCATGCTCGCGGGGCTGCGCGGCATCGACGGGGAGGTCTGGAAGGCCTCACGCGTGGACGGAATCCCGGCCTGGAAGACCTATATCTTCATCGTCATCCCGATGATGAAACCGGTCTTCATCACCACGCTGGTGATCATCGCCTCCGGCATCATCAAGGTCTATGACCTCGTCGTCGCCCAGACCTCGGGCGGGCCCGGCATCGCCTCGGAGGTGCCCGCGAAATACGTCTACGATTTCATGTTCGGCCGCCGCAATCTCGGCCAGGCGCTCGCCGGCTCGACGATGATGCTCGTCACCGTGCTGATCGTCCTGATCCCCTGGGCCTACCTCGAATTCGGGAGCAAGAAACGTGGCTGATCTCGCACTCTCTGGCCCCGCTGGCCCGCGCCCGAAAAATCGCTTCTCGCGGGCCAACATTTTCATCTACGGCACGCTGCTGCTGGTCTCGGTCTACTACCTGCTGCCGCTCTATGTTATGGTCGTCACCTCCCTCAAGGGGATGCCCGAAATCCGGCTCGGCAACATCTTCTCGCCGCCCGTGGACATCACCTTCGAGCCTTGGATCAAGGCCTGGTCCTCGGCCTGCACCGGGCTCAATTGCGACGGGCTCTCGCGCGGCTTCTGGAACTCGGTGCGGATCACGATCCCCTCGGTGATCCTGTCGATCGCGGTGGCCTCGGTGAATGGCTACGCGCTCGCCAACTGGCGCTTCCGCGGCGCGGATCTGTTCTTCACCATCCTCATCTTCGGCGCCTTCATCCCCTATCAGGTGATGATCTGGCCGATCGTGATCCTCCTGCGCGAAATGGGTCTCTACACGACGCTGACCGGCCTCGTGCTCGTCCATACCATCTTCGGGATGCCGATCCTGACCCTGCTCTTCCGCAACTACTTCACCTCGCTGCCCGAAGAGCTCTTCAAGGCCGCGCGGGTCGATGGGGCGGGGTTCTGGGGGATCTATTTCCGCATCATGCTGCCCATGTCCCTGCCGATCTTCGTCGTGGCGATGATCCTGCAAGTCACTGGGATCTGGAACGATTTCCTCTTCGGCGTGGTCTACACCAAACCCGACACCTACCCAATGACGGTCCAACTCAACAACATCGTCAACTCGGTGCAGGGGGTGAAGGAATACAACGTCAACATGGCCGCGACCCTGCTCACCGGGCTTGTCCCGCTGATCATCTATTTCGTCTCCGGCAAACTCTTTGTGCGCGGCATTGCGGCCGGCGCGGTGAAAGGCTGACCATGGCTGACCAGACATCCGTTTCCATCCGCAACCTCGATCTCAGCTTCGGCGCCGTGGAGGTGCTCAAGGACCTCAACCTCGACATCGGCGCGGGCGAGTTCCTCGTCCTGCTGGGCTCCTCGGGCTGCGGCAAGTCGACCCTGCTCAACTGCATCGCCGGGCTGCTCGAGATCAACGCGGGCCAGATCCACATCAACGGGCGCAACGTGACGTGGGAAGAGCCGTCGGCGCGGGGCATCGGCATGGTGTTCCAGTCCTACGCGCTCTACCCGCAGATGACGGTGCGCGGCAATCTCAGCTTCGGGCTCCGCAACGCGCGCGTGCCCAAAGCCGAGATCGCGCGCCGGGTGAAGGAAGCGGCGGAGATCCTCCAGATCGAGCCGCTGCTGGACCGCAAACCCGCCGCCCTGTCCGGCGGGCAGCGCCAGCGGGTGGCCATCGGGCGGGCGCTTGTGCGGCATGTGGATGTCTTCCTCTTCGACGAGCCGCTCTCGAACCTCGACGCCAAGCTGCGCGCAGATCTGCGGGTCGAACTCAAACGGCTCCATGACCGGCTCGGCAACACCATGATCTACGTCACCCACGACCAGATCGAGGCCATGACCCTCGCCGACCGCATCGCCATCATGCGCGGCGGCAGGATCATGCAGCTTGCGAGCCCCGGCGAGATCTACAACCGCCCCGCCAACCGCTACGTGGCCGATTTCATCGGCTCGCCCTCGATGAACTTCTATGAGGGGCACCTGACGCAAGACGCGCAGGTTTTCGAGAGCGGCGACTTCCGCGTCCCGCTCGCCGCCTACCCGTTCGACAGCGCCCAGCCCGGCGGACGGCCCGTCACGCTCGGCATCCGGCCCGAGCATGTGCTCACCGGCCCGATGGCAAAGACCGCCCCCGTGGCGATGGGCGCGACGGTGGAAATGGTCGAGCCGATGGGATCGGACACGCTCGTCTGGGCCCGCGTGGCCGGTCTGCCCCTGCGCCTGCGCATGGATGGCCAGGCCGCCGTCGCCCCGGGCGATCAGCTCGACATCGGCCTCGATCTCGCGCGCGCCGCCCTCTTCGACGCCAAGACCGAGCTTCGCCTCTGACCTCACCACCCGCAAAAGGCCACACCCGATGACCCTCTCTTTCCAACTCTACTCCGCGCGAAATTTCACCCCCTGGGACAGCGTCTTCACCCGCCTCGCCGAGCTCGGCTACACCCAGGTCGAAGGGTTCGGCGCGAATTACGAGGACGCCGGCGCAACCCGCGCGGCGCTGGATGCCGCGGGGCTTTCGATGCCTTCGGCCCATTTCGGGATCGGCGATCTCGAAACCCGCTTCGACTGGGCGATGGACACCGCCCGCACCCTCGGCGTTACCCGCCTCTTCGCGCCCTATCTTGACGCGTCCGAGCGGCCCGGGACGGCTGACGGCTGGCGCGCGTTCGCGCAAAGGCTCGCCGAGATGGGCGCGCGCGTCTCCGAGGCCGGGCTGCGTTTTGGCTGGCACAACCATGACTTCGAATTCACCCCGCTTGAGGGCGGCACGATCCCGATGCAGGTGATCCTCGACGAGGCGCCGCAAATCGATTGGGAGGCCGATATCGCCTGGATCCTGCGCGGCGGGCAGGATCCTCGCGACTGGATCTCCCGGTTCGGGCCCCGCATCACCGCGGCCCATGTCAAGGACATCGCGCCTCAAGGCGAGAACGCGGGCGAAGACGGCTGGGCGGATGTGGGCCACGGCGTGATGGACTGGCCTTCCCTCGCCGCCGATCTGCGCGCCGCAGATGTCTCCCTCTTCGTTCTGGAGCATGACAACCCCAATGATTTCAACCGCTTCGCATCGCGTTCGATCGAAGCCTTCCGCGCATTCTGAGGCCCGCGACATGACAGAGACACTTGGCATCGGCATCATCGGTTGCGGCAATATCTCGGCGGCCTACATGAAACTCGCGCCGCTCTTTCGCGGGCTGGAGATGCGCGCCTGCGCCGACATGAGCCCCGCCGCTGCAGAGGCCCGCGCCGCCGAGTTTGGCCTGCGCGCCGAGACGGTAGAGGGGCTGCTGGCGTCGGACGATATCGACATCGTCGTCAACCTCACGGTGCCGATGGCGCATTTCGCGGTTTCCAGACAGGTGCTGGAGGCGGGCAAACATGTCTACTCCGAAAAGCCCTTCGTTCTGAGCGCGCCGGAAGGGGCCGAGCTGGCAAAGCTGGCCGCCGCAAAGGGGCGCCGCGTGGGCTCGGCCCCGGACACCTTCCTCGGCGGAGCGCATCAACTCGCGCGGCGGCTGGTCGATGAGGGCGCGGTCGGCAAGATCACCTCGGGGACCTGTTTCGTGCAATCCCCCGGGATGGAGATGTGGCACCCCAACCCCGACTTCTTCTTTCAGGCGGGCGGCGGGCCGATCCTCGATCTCGGTCCCTATTACATCTCCAACCTCGTCCAGCTTCTCGGCCCGGTCGCGCGGGTCTGCGCCATGGCCTCCTCGGGCTCGGAGTACCGCACCATCACCTCGGAGCCGCGCCACGGCGAGAAGATCAAGGTCGAGACCCCGACCACGATCCACGCCATCCTCCAGTTCCACTCCGGCGCCCAGATCACCTATTGCGCGAGCTGGGATGTCTGGGATCACGGGCATTCCAACATGGAGCTCTACGGGCAGGAGGGGACATTGCACGTCCCCGATCCGAATTTCTTCGGCGGTGATCTGCGCGTCACCAACCGCAATGAGCCCGCCGAGATCCCGGCGGACTGGTCGCATCCCTTCTCCATCCCCAACGATGGCGAGAACGCGAATTACCGGACGGCGGGGCTCGCCGACATGGCGCTGGCGATCCTTGAAGACCGGCCGCATCGCTGCGGGCTCGACTTCGCGCTTCACGTGGTCGATGTGATGACGGCCATCCTCGCCTCGGGCGAGACCGGCACGTTCCAGACCCTCACCACCCGCTGCGAGCGGCCCGCCCCCCTGGGCCCCGACGCCGCGCGGGCGCTTCTGGCCTGAGGCGCGCGATGATCCGCAACCCGATCCTGCCCGGCTTCAACCCCGATCCGTCGATCTGCCGGGCGGGCGAGACCTATTACATCGCGACCTCGACCTTCGAGTGGTATCCGGGCGTCCAGATCCACCGCTCGGACGATCTGGTCAAATGGGAGCTCTGCGCCCGCCCGCTCAGCCGCGCCAGCCAGCTGGACATGCGCGGAAACCCCGACAGTTGCGGCGTCTGGGCGCCTTGTCTGAGCCATGCGGATGGGCTCTTCTGGCTGGTTTACACCGACGTCAAACGGCTCGATGGCAACTTCAAGGACGCGCATAATTACATCGTCACCGCGCCCAGCATCGAGGGGCCGTGGAGCGAGCCGACCTATGTCAATTCCTCCGGCTTCGACCCCTCGCTGTTTCATGATGACGACGGGCGGAAGTGGTTTCTCAACCTGCGCTGGAAGCACCTGTCGGACTCGATCGGCGGACACCCGACGAACCCGGCCTTTGACGGCATCCTGCTGCAGGAATGGTCGCCCGAAACGGGGCTCACCGGGGATGTCCGCTGCATCTTCGAGGGCAGCCCGCTCGGCCTCGCCGAGGGGCCGCATCTGCACAAGCGCGGGGGCTGGTATTATCTCACCGTCGCCGAGGGCGGTACTGGCTATGACCACGCTGTGACCATGGCCCGTTCGCGCGACATCGCCGGCCCCTATGAGCTGCACCCTGACACGCATCTGATCACCGCGCGCAATGCGCCGGAGGCGCCGCTCCAACGCGCGGGCCACGGGCAGATCGTCGAGACACCAGAGGGCGAGACCTATCACACCCATCTCTGCGCGCGCCCCCTGCCCGGCCGGTTCTCGCCGCTGGGCCGTGAGACGGCGATCCAGAAATGTGTCTGGGGCGCGGATGGCTGGCTCTATCTGGCGCAGGGCGGACAGGTGCCGGCGGTTGAGGTCGAGAGCCCCTCGCCCGCCGAGCCCAAGGCGCCGGTGATCCTCCACCGTGACTTCACCGGGCCTGAGCTGCCGCCCGAATTCCAATGGCTCCGCACCCCGCAGCCCGAGCGCCTCTTTGCCCTCACCGGGAGCGCCGTGCGCCTCTTCGGGCGCGAAAGCATCGGCTCGTGGTTCGAGCAATCGCTCGTCGCCCGGCGGCAGGAACACCTGAGCTACCGCGCCGAAACCACGCTCCAGAACTTCGCCCCGGACAGCTACCAACAGGCCGCCGGGCTCACGACCTACTACAACCGCCACAAGTTCCACTTTGCCGCCGTGAGCCGAACCAGGGAACACGGGCGTTGCCTCATGCTGCTCTCCTGCCCCGGGGTCTGGCCCGACGCGCCGCTGAGTTTCCCTGCCGAGCCGCTTGAGCTCGAAGACGGCCCGGTCCGGCTTGCGGTTGACGTCGCGGGCGCGGTGCAGCAATTCCACGTGGCAGAGCATGGCGGCGACTGGCGGCCCTTCGGGCCTGCGCTCGATGCCTCGGTCATCTCCGACGAGAGCGGGCGCGGCGAGCATGGCTCCTTCACCGGGGCCTTCGTCGGCATGGCCGCCTTCGACATTACCGGCCGGGCCAGCCCCGCCGATTTCACCGGTTTCACCTACCACCCCCGCCCCTACGGGGCTCAATAAGAAAGCGCAGCCATGGCCTCATTGATCAAGGGACCGGCCCTTTTCCTCGCCCAGTTCGCGGGCGATGACGCCCCGTTCAACACGCTGGCGGGCATCACCAAATGGGCCGCGGGCCTCGGCTACAAAGGGGTCCAGATCCCCACCTTCGACGCCCGCCTGTTCGACCTCGACCGCGCCGCCGAGAGCCAGGACTATTGCGACGAGGTGCTCGGCATCTGCGCCGAGGCGGGCGTCGCCGTGACCGAGCTTTCGGTCCACCTGCAGAGCCAGCTCGTGGCGGTGAATCCGGCCTATAACACGGCCTTCGACGCCTTCGCGCCCGAAACGGTGCACGGCAACCCCACGGCGCGGCAGGACTGGGCCGTCGATCAGGTGAAAAAGGCGGCGCTTGCGTCCCGCCGCTTGGGGCTCGATCATCTGGTGGGCTTCACCGGCTCGCTCGCCTTCCCCTACCTCTATCCCTGGCCGCAGCGCCCGGCAGGGCTCATCGAGGAGGCCTTCGACGAGCTTGGCCGCCGCTGGTCGCCCATCCTCGATTGCTACGCCGACCACGGCGTCGATCTGGGCTACGAGGTCCACCCGGGCGAAGATGTCTTCGACGGCGCCACGTGGGAGATGTTTCTCGACGCGGTGAAGGGCCACGAGGCCGCGCGGATCAACTATGACCCGTCGCATTTCGTGCTCCAGCAGCTCGATTACCTCGCCTTCATCGACCTCTACCACGACCGCATCAACGCGTTTCACGTCAAGGACGCCGAGTTCAATCCCGACGGGCGGCAGGGGGTCTATTCCGGCTACCAGCCCTGGACCGACCGCGCCGGGCGCTTCCGCTCGCTCGGCGACGGGCAGGTTGATTTCAAGGCGATCTTCTCCAAGCTGGCGCAATACGGCTACGACAGCTGGGCCGTGCTGGAATGGGAGTGCTGCCTCAAATCCCCCGAACAGGGGGCGGCCGAGGGCGCGCCCTTCATCGCCAACCACATCATCGAGGTGACCGGCAAAAGCTTTGACGATTTCGCCGGCGGCGAGACCGACCGCGCGCAGATCGCCGCCATGCTGGGGCTGGCGTGATGCGGCGGCTCAGGCTTGGGATGGTCGGCGGCGGGCAAGGCGCGTTCATCGGCGGGGTCCACCGGCTGGCCGCGCGGCTCGACGGGCAGTGGGAGCTGGTGGCCGGGGCGCTGAGTTCCGATGCGGAGCGCGCGCGCGCCTCGGCGGAGGACCTCGGGATCGCGCCGGACCGCGCCTACTCCGATTTCGAGGAGATGGCCCGGGCCGAAGCTGCGCGCGAAGACGGGATCGACGCCGTCGCGATCGTCACGCCCAACCACATGCACGCCGCCCCCGCCATCGCCTTCCTCAGGGCCGGAATTCACGTCCTCTGCGACAAGCCGATGGCCGCGACGCAGGAGCAGGCCGAGGCCATGGCCGAGGCGCAGCGCGCGCGCGGCAAGCACCTGATCATCACCTACAACTACACCGCCTACCCGCTCATCCGGCAGGCGCGCGAGATGATCGCCGCCGGCGAGCTCGGCGAGATCCGGCAGGTCATGGTGGAATATGCCCAGGACTGGCTCGCCGAGGATGTCAGCAACAAACAGGCCGACTGGCGCACCGATCCGGCGCGCTCCGGCGCGGGGGGCTGCATCGGCGATATCGGAACGCACGCGTTCAACCTTGCTGGGGTCGTGACCGGCCTCACGGCCACCGAACTGGCCGCCGATCTCGATGCCTTCGTGCCGGGCCGGAAGGTGGATGACAACGCCCATATCCTGCTGCGGTTCAAAGGTGGCGCCAAGGGGATGCTCTGGGCCAGCCAGGTCGCCGTGGGCCATGAAAACGGGCTGCGGCTCCGCGTCCACGGAACTAAAGGCGGGATCGACTGGGCGCAGGAAAACCCCAACGAGATGTGGTTCACCCGGCTGGGCGGCCCGCGCCAACGCCTCACCCGGGGCGGGCCGGGCGCGACCGAGGCGGGCCTTGCCAGCTTGCGCATTCCGCCGGGCCATCCGGAGGGCTATCTGGAAGGTTTCGCCACGCTCTATGCCGAAGCCGCCGCGCTCATCCGCGGCGAGAGCGTTGGCGCGGCCCTGCCCGGGGTGGGCGACGGTCTCGCCGGGATGCGCTTCATCGCCGCCTGCATCGCCTCATCGGCCGCCGGGGGGGCGTGGCAGAGCCTCACCCCGGACTAAACCGCCTCGGGGCGGGCTCACCCCATCCCGAGCGCTTCCTTGTACATCTCCAACACGGCCTCTTCCTCGGCGATATCATCCGGCTCGCGCTTGCGCAGCGCGATCACCTTGCGCATGACCTTGGTGTCATAGCCGCGCGATTTCGCCTCCGCCATGACCTCTTTTTGCTGGTCGGCGATGTCCTTCTTTTCCTGCTCCAGCCGCTCGAAACGTTCGATGAACTGGCGCAGCTCGTCTGCGGTCACGCGGTAGGTCGCGTCGCTTGTGGGGATGTCGTCCATGACGGCCTCTGTCTGAATTTTCTCGAAGTCGTGCTTCGATACCGACCCCGGCCCCGCGCCGCAAGCGCTCCCTTGCCTCCCGGTCCGGGTTGCGCGGAGTTGCGCAGCCCCCCGCGATGGGCTATGGCGCGGCGCGATGGACCACCGGGGGCAGCGCGAGGATGGCATGGACAGTCTGATCTGGATCGGCGCGGGCATTTCGCTTCTGGGGCTCCTCGGGCTCGTCTGGTGCATCCTGCGCGTCTTTCGCGCCCGCCGCGAAAAGCTGAGCGACGAGGAGATGCGCCTGGTTCTGTCGCGGGTGCTGCCGGCCAACATGGGCTCGCTCTTTTTGTCGGTGATCGGGCTGATGGTGGTGATCCTCGGGATCTGGCTCGGCTGATCCGGACTGGACAGCGCCAACCGCACCGGCTACCCCGAAGCCATGGATATTCGACCGCTCACGCCCGACTACGCCGTCTCGCCACAGATCGCGCCCGAGGACCTTCCGGCCATCGCAGAGGCCGGGTTCACGGCGGTGATCTGCAACCGGCCCGACGCGGAAAACCCGCCCGATTGGCAAGCCGCCGCGATGCAGGACGCGGCAGAGGCCGCCGGGCTGCGGTTTCACGTCCTGCCCATCACCCATGACAGCATGACGCCGGAGCGGATCGCGCAGCAAAAGGCGCTCGTCGCGGAGAATGATGGCCCGGTGCTGGCCTATTGCGCCTCGGGCACGCGCTGCACGGTGATCTGGGCGCTTGGCGAGGCGGGGACGCGCGGCGCCGATGAGATCCTGCAGATCGCCGGGCGCGCAGGCTACGCGCTGGAGCCCCTGCGCCCGCGGCTCGAACAGGGCTGAGCAGACGGCGCGCGCGGGGCAAGCCCGCGGCCGCCAGAGTCCTGAAATTGTTCAGATATCGTCGAAGTCGATCTCGACGACCGCCATCGGCATGCCGATGTCATCCTCCGCGCCGCCCGCCGGTGCGGCGCCGGGCATGGGAAGGTCTTCCAGCTCGAAGGGTTCGGCGTCGGGCAATTCGAAATCGAAATCGAGATCGTCGGCCTCTTCGGCCTCCTCGACCGCTTCGGCCTCGCTGGCCAGATCTTCGAGCGGTTCCAGCGCGTCCAGAGGCTCCAGCGCCTCGGCGGGAGCGTCTTCCTCCGGTTCATCCAGCGGGATGTTGGGCAGTGCCGCGGCGGCTTTCGGCCCGTCGAGTTGGGGCAGCTCGCCCGCGGGCTCTCCAGCCTCGGGCGCCTTGACCTCGGGCGCCTGTTTCGCCGTGCCCGGCACGGGGCCGAACCGCAGGGCGCGGTATCCCTCAGCCTGACCCAGCCGGATCCGCGCGAGGACCGGCTCCTGGCCGGAATAGAGGGTCACGTTTTCCAGAGCTTCCGCCGGGAAAGGCAAGGTATCACCGGGGCGAAGCGAGGAAAGCTGCGCCAGCGGCAGGGCATATCGGTGGGCCACCGCGTGCAGCTCGCTCTGCGCCTGACCCACGGATTGCTCCAGACGCGCGGCCCAGACCGGATCGCGCGAACTCGCCTCGTCCTCCCCTGCATGAGCAGGTTTGGCCGGCAACGCGAAAAGGATCCGCCCGATGCGCGCGCCGAGGAAGATATCGACCTCCGCCTCGAAAATCCTGTAATCAAGCTCGGGCAGGTTCAGCCCCATGGACCGGACCGTCGGCACCCGCGCGCCGAACATGTAGCCCTGCGCCCAGAGGCCCGCATCCCCGGGCAGCCACCCGGCAAAGCGCTTGAGCAGATCGTTCAGGACCGGCTCGGCGATGGCGGCGTCGGTCCGGGTGACGGAGCGTGGGTGATTGTTGCGCGGCACGAAGCCCAGCGTCTGCATCTCGACAATGGCGATCGCGAGGCTGCGGTCGAGCATGATGCAGCCCAGAGCGCCGTCGGGCCCATCCAGCAGGATGAGCATTTCATCGTCCAGCAGCCGCTCCATGAGCGCGTGGTAGTTATCGACGATCTCGCGGACCTTGGTCGCGGCGAGCGGCAGGGAGATGGTCTCGTCGAAGGATTTCGACAGCGCAAGACGCAACGCCTTGCGCGGCGCGACCTCGCGATCTTCGAAATCGCGGCGCGCTACGGCAGCCTTTCGCTGCAATGCCGGGTTCACGCTGTTCAACGGTTCAACTGTCCTGATGGGTCCGGATTTTCCGGATCGGTCCTGGCTTTCCGCACCAGACTTCACCGAAATTGGTTACCAAGCGATTTATCGCGGCGATTTACTGCGCCGCCATTTGCGCCCGCAGCGGCAGGATGACGCGAAACGCCGCCCCCTCCTGCCCCGGCAGATAGCTCACCGAGCCGCCCAGCCGCGTCATGATCTCGCGGCAGATCGCGAGGCCGAGCCCCGCGCCGCCCGCCGCCTGGTCCGAGCCGACGCGCGCGAACTTCTCGAAGATCACGTTCTGTTTGTCGGCCGGGATGCCCGCGCCATTGTCGATGAAATCGATGACCACCGCATCGCCCTCGGTATGCACATCGATGCGCAGCTCGGGGCGCGGGGCGGCGCAGTATTTGCGCGCGTTGGCGATGAGATTGATGAAGACCTGCGAGAGCCGGTCGAGATCGGTGTGCAGAGCCACATCCTCGCGCGCCCGCTCGCGCCTCACGCGCAGATCATCGCCCATCGCGGTCGCGGCGCCCTGGGCATGATCGAGGACCTGGCCGAGCCTGCCGTCACGCAGGTTGAGCGTCACCTGCCCGTTTTCGAGCACGCTGAGGTCGAGCAGATCGTCCAGCAGCCGGGTCAGCCGCTGCGATTCGTCATGGATCACGCCCGCGAATTTCCCGGTCTGGCCCGGGTCCCCGTCGCCATCGCGCAGGATCTCGGAAAAGGCGCGGATCGAGGTCATCGGCGTGCGCAGCTCGTGGCTGATCTGCGACAGAAACGCGTCCTTCTGACGGCTCAGCTCGGTAAGCTTGTCATTGGCGCGGCGCAACTGCCGGGCGGTGCGGGCCAACTCCTCGGACTTGGCTTCGAGCTGGGTCGAATGCTCTTTCATCTGCGCCGATTCGTCGGCCACGGCCATCAGGTCCTCGACCGAAACCGAGGCCCGCCCGACGATCTGGGCGATCATGGCATGGGCCGTGGCCGCCCCGACCGAGCCGGAAAGCTCGCGCTCCAACCGGTTGATGAATTCCGGTGTGGTGTCGGGCAGATAGCCTTGCAATCCCTGGCGCGCGGATTCGGCCTGAAACAGGCGCTGCGCCTCCTGCGGGCCGATGATCCGCTGGGCCATGATCAACAGATCCTCGCTCTCGGCCGCGCTGCGCGACCAGCCCGGCGCATTGGCGGAGCGGTCGAAGACCCGCACGAATTGCGCGCCCTGAAGCCGTTCGATCGGATCGGGCGTCGTCACCAGCGAGACCAGCACGAAGACCAGCGCGTTGAGGGTCAGGGCCCAGACCAGCGCGTGGACAAGCGGGTCGAGCCCGCTGATGCCGAAGAGCGCCTGCGGATCGAGCCAGCCCTGCCCCAGCGGCCCCTGATCCAGAAGCCCGGCGACGAATTGCGCGTCCGAGGCAAGGCTCGGCAGCAGCAGCGTGTAGACCCAGAGGAAGAACCCGACCAAAAGCCCGGCGATGGCGCCCGCCCGGGTCGCGCCATGCCAGAAGAGCCCGCCGATCAGCGCGGGCAGGAACTGCGACACGCCCACAAAGGAGATGAGCCCGATCGCCGCCAGCGCCGAGCCGCCGCCCGAGAGCCGGAAGTAGAGGTAGCCGAGGAAGACCACCCCGGCGATCGAGATCCGCCGCGCGAGGAGCACCATGTGGCGCACATCCCCCGACACGCTCGCGCCCTCGCCCTGAAACCGCAGCCAGATCGGCATGACGATGTGGTTGGAGACCATGGTCGAGAGCGCGATGGCGGCGACGATGACCATCGAGGTGGCCGCCGAAAAGCCGCCGATGAAGGCAAAGAAGGCGAGCCCGTCGCGCCCCTGGCTCAGCGGGAGGGTGAGGACGAAAAGGTCGGGGTTGGCGCCCGCGGGGAGCAGGTCGAGCCCGACCACCGTGATCGGCACCACGAAGAGCGACATGGCGAGCATGTAGAGCGGAAAGGCCCAGCCCGCGACGGCGAGGTGGCGCTCGTCGGCGTTCTCCACCACCATGACCTGAAACATGCGCGGCAGGCAGATGAAGGCCGCCGCCGCGACGAAGGTCAGCCCCATCCAGCGGCCGGGGGAGACGTTCCATTCGCTGATGGGCGAGGCCTCGATGCGCGCCAGTGTCGGGCCGATCCCGCCCGAGAGCTCCCAGACCACGAAGACGCCGACCGCGATGAGCGCCGCGAGCTTGACGACCGCCTCAACCGCGATGGCGATGACAACGCCGTGGTGGCGCTCGTTGGCGTCGAGGTTGCGCGTGCCGAAGAGGATGGTGAAAAGCGCGAGCCCGAGTGCGACCATGGCGGCCACCGATTGCGCATCCGGCGCGCCGCGCGGATCCGCCCCGGCCATGATGCCGCCGGTGAAGACCGACACGGCGAGGGTCACCGATTGCAGTTGCAGCGCGATGTAGGGGGTCGTGCCGATCACGGCCATGAGCGTGACGATCACCGCCAGCGCGTTGGATTTGCCGAAGCGCGAGGAGATGAGATCAGCGATCGAGGTGATGCGCTGACTGCGGCCGATCCGCACCAGCTTGCGCAGGCCCCACCACCAGCCCGCGAGCACGAGGGTCGGGCCGAGGTAGATCGTCAGGAATTCAAGCCCCGAGCGCGCCGCGTAGCCGACCGCGCCGTAGAACGTCCAGGCCGTGCAATAGACTGAGAGCGAGAGGGTGTAGACGAGGGGCGAGCGCAACCACCGCCCGCGCCCGCGCACCGCCAGCCGCTCGGCCACGAAGGCAATGAGAAAGAGCAGCACCACGTAGATCAGCGCGATGGCGACGAGCGAATTGAGGATGGTCATGGGTCCGGCGCCCCGGCCTCGGGATCATCGGGCCGCATCCGTCGGCTGGCGATGGTCGAGAGCACGGCGGTCAGCAGGCAAAGCCCGAACCAGCCCCAGAAGAGGTAGATGAGGGCCGTGGCCGTGCCGATCTCCATCCCGCCCCAGATGAGCGGAACCGAGAAGATGAGAAAGCCGATGAGCGGCAGGACCGCGAGCGCATCGGGCAGCCTGCTGCGGCCATGAGCCACCGGATCCTCGGCGCTCAGTCGCGGGCGCGGGCCCTCTCGCGCAGGGCCCGTCGGGCCCGCATCCTGATCCGCTGGGCGCGCCTCGCTCCGCCCGGCGCGTGGGTCATCGGGTGGGGCGCCCCCGCCCGGCTGCGCCACGGCTCAGGCCTCGATGGCCATGTCGCGGATCGCGTCGAGCACGGCCGCGTTGGAAAACGGCTTGGACATGAAGCGCGTGGCCCCAAGCTCGTCGGCAATTTCCCGGTCGCGCGCCTGACCGCGCGCGGTCAACATCATGATCGGCAACTCGGCCGTCGCCTCCCCCCGGCGCAGATCGCCCAGGATGTCATACCCGCTGCGCCCGGGCAGCATCACATCGAGGATGACGATATCGGGCGCATGGGCCGCCACCGCCTCGACCGCGTCTTCCCCGTTGGAATGGGACAACACGTCCCACCCGTCTCGCGACAGGATATAGGTGATGGCCTCGATAATGTTCGGCTCATCCTCGATCAGCAAGACACGCTTGCCCATGGGCACTCCTCCCCTGGCCCCCCGGGACGCCGCGCACGTGGCGCGGCCTCCACTATCGGGCGAGTATTCCCCGGATTGGCGGGTGTGTCAAAACGTGGCGCTGAGTATTGTCGGCTCGCGCCGCGCGGGGCAGTCCGAAATCGGGCAGATCCGGCAGCTCACCCCGACATGGCCGGTCTTGGAATCGGCTGGCCCGGCGGGGGTGAAGAGCATGGCGGCCTCGACGCGTGCGGGCGAGGAGAAGTGCGCGGGGCCGACCGCGCGGGCCGTGGCGTAGACATCGAAACCGCGCTCGCCGCGCCCGGGCATGGTCAGCCGTGCGCGCAGCGGCTGGTGCGGCACCGAGAGCGCCTGAAAGAGCGGCCAGAGCGCGCAGGCCGAGCCGAAACGCGGCAGGGCAAACCCGTCGAGCGGCTTGCGGAAGATGAGCGTCCCGCTGGCGTCGCAGGTGGCAAGCCCGTAGGTCTGGCCCGCGACCTCGGCGGGCAGGGCCGCAAGCCGGCGAAAGAGCGTGAAGAGATCGGCCCCGAGCGCCTCGGCCAACGCCGGCAGCGACGGGCCCGCCCGCGCCACCGCCTCGCGCACCGCGCCCATCGGCATCGCCCGCGCATCGGCCGCGTAGTCGCGCAAGTGGGTCAGCGCGAGCGCGCGCGCCGCTGGAAGATGGGCGGAAAAGCCGGCCTCGGCGAGAACCGCATCAAGATCCCGGTCCGGATCGGCCTCGAGCTGGGGGAAATGAAACCCCTGCGCCGCGAGGAACTCGTCAAGCTCCTCCTGCGGCGCGCTCTTGCCGTCGTGCACGTCCTCGACCCCATCGAGATAGGCCACCAGCGATTGCGAGGTGCCGCTGAGTCGCTCGCTGTCCTCGCCGATGTTGCGCAAGAAACGCCGCTGCCAATCGGGCTCGATCTCCTGGGTGTCGGTGAGGATCCCGGCGGTGGAGCGGATCGCGGTCACGGTGGTGAGGATGTCGTGCAGCGCATCCGACAGGAAGGGATCATGGGCCAGCCGGTCGGTCAGGGTCTCGACCGTCTGTTCCAGCGATGTGACCCGCGTTCCCAGATCGGCCAGCAGCCGGGCCCAGCCGGGAAAGCGGCCGGCAAATTCCTCCAGCCGGTCGATCTCCGGGACGATGTCCGAGACCGTCGCGGCCTCGCGCAGATCGGCCATGAGCGCGACCTCGGCCCCTTCCGTCAGGGCCGCGGATTCGACCTCCAGAACCTGGGCAATCGCCGAGAGCAGCTTGCCGCCGATGCTGCGCCGATTATGTTCGATCAAATTTAGATAACTCGGTGAAATATCGACCGCTTTGGCCAGGCTCGCCTGCTTGAGCCCCAGCACCAGGCGCCGCTCTCTGATCCGTGTTCCCGTGAGTGCCGATCTGGCCATGGCATTTTCCGATAGATTTCAACGCGTTTCTGCGGTCGCGAGCAAATAGATTTACACGAAACCGCGCCCTGCTGTACATTTTTTTACAAAAAAAATGAAGTCTTTAAGTAGGTTGTTGTCTGGTTTTCAAGTCCTGCGCCATACTGATGCGGCACAGCTGTGCGCGCAGTGTCGGGAAGAGGAGCCCGATCTTGCACATATCCAATGGGAGGGATGTATGTCCAAAACTACTCTGACACGTCGTGGTGTCCTGAGCCGTGGTGCCGTTGCCGGCGCCGGCCTCGCGGTCCCCACGATCTTCACCGGCTCGTCCGTTGCGGGTTTCACCAACGAGCCCACCGGCGGCGCCGTCACGCTCGGCTTCAACGTGCCCCAGACCGGCCCCTATGCCGATGAGGGCGCCGACGAGCTGCGCGCTTTCGAGCTTGCGGTTGAACACCTCAACGGCGGCGGCGACGGCGGCATGATGTCGACCTTCAGCTCCAACGCGCTGGAGGGCACCGGGATCCTCGGCAAGAAGGTCGAATACGTCACCGGCGACACCCAGACCAAATCCGACGCCGCCCGCGCATCCGCCCGCTCGATGATCGAAAAGGACGGCGCGGTGATGATCTCCGGCGGCTCGTCCTCCGGCGTGGCCGTGGCCGTCCAGGCGCTCTGCCAGGAGGCGGGCGTGATCTTCATGGCCGGCCTCACCCACTCCAACGACACCACCGGCAAGGACAAGAAGGCCAATGGCTTCCGCCACTTCTTCAACTCCTACATGTCCGGCGCGGCCCTCGCCCCGATCCTCGGCGCGAACTACGGCAATGACCGCAAGGCCTATCACCTGACGGCGGACTACAACTGGGGCTACACCACCGAGGAAGCCGTGCGCACCTCGACCGAAGCCATCGGCTGGGAAACCGTCGCCGCGGTCAAGACGCCGCTCACCCAGACGGACTTCTCGTCCTACATCGCGCCGGTGCTCCAATCGGGCGCGGATGTGCTCGTGCTCAACCACTACGGCGGGAACATGGTCAACTCGCTGACCAACGCCGTGCAGTTCGGCCTGCGTGACAAGATCGTCAACGGCAAGCAGTTCGAGATCGTCGTGCCGCTCTACAGCCGCCTGATGGCCAAGGGCGCGGGCGCCAACGTGAAGGGCATCTTCGGCTCCACCAACTGGCACTGGTCGCTGACCGACGCGGGCTCGCAAGCCTTCGTCAAATCCTTCGGCACCAAATACGGCTTCCCGCCGAGCCAGGCCGCGCACACCTGCTATGTGCAGACCCTGCTCTATGCCGATGCCGTTGCGCGCGCCGGATCGTTCAACCCCTGCGCCGTGGCCGAAGCCCTCGAAGGTTTCGAATTCGACGGCATGGGCAACGGCCCGACGCTCTACCGCGCGGAAGATCACCAGTGCTTCAAGGACGTGCTGGTCGTGAAAGGGAAGGAAAACCCGACCTCCGAGTTCGACCTTCTGGAGATCGTGGAAGTGACCCCGGCTGCACAAGTGACCTACGACGCCTCCATCTTCGGCGGCGATCTGGGCAGTTGCAACCCGGGCGCCTGATCGCCCGGCCGGGGCGGGCCATGCGCCCGCCCCGCACCGTCTCCGCACAAGTTCCGGGCCGCAGGCGGCCCCCGGTATCACTCGAATTCCAGAGGCCAAATCGATGGAAGCGATAATCCTGCAGGTCCTCAACGGACTCGACAAAGGCTCGGCCTACGCGCTCATCGCGCTCGGCCTGACGCTGATCTTCGGCACGCTCGGCGTCGTGAACTTCGCCCACGGCGCGCTGTTCATGATCGGCGCCTTCTGCGCCGTCACCCTGAGCCGTATCCTGACCCTGAGCCACACCATCATCGATGAGACCCGGACCGACTTTCTCGGCAACCCGCTCAAGGTCGATGTTCCCTATGTCTACGGCTGGTTCGGCGAATCCGCCGGGGCCGCGATCATCGACTGGGCGGTGCCGCTGTCGATCCTCTTCGCCATTCCCGTCATGATCACCCTCGGCGTCGTCATGGAACGCGGGCTGATCAAGCACTTCTACAAGCGCCCGCACGCGGACCAGATCCTCGTGACCTTCGGCCTCGCCATCGTGCTTCAGGAAGTGATCAAGTATTTCTACGGCGCCAACCCGATCCCGACCCCGGCCCCCGACGCCTTCCGCGGCTCGTTCGATTTCGGCGCGATGCTGGGGTTTGATCCCAACATCATCATCTACCCCTACTGGCGGATCATCTACTTCGTCTTCGCCGCGATCATCATCGGCGGGGTCTTTGCCTTCCTGCAATTCACCACCTTCGGAATGGTGGTCCGCGCCGGCATGGCCGACCGCGAGACGGTGCAGCTTCTGGGGATAAACATCGACCGCCGCTTCACGCTCATGTTCGGCCTTGCCGCCGCCGTGGCGGGGCTCGCGGGGGTGATGTACACGCCGATCAACTCGCCCAACTACCACATGGGCATGGACTTCCTCGTCCTGAGCTTCGTGGTCGTGGTGGTGGGCGGCATGGGCTCTCTGCCGGGCGCGGTGCTTGCCGGGTTCGTCCTTGGCATCCTCGAGAGTTTCGCCTCGATGCGCGAGGTGCTCGAAGTGCTGCCGGGCATCAATCAGATCATCATCTATCTCGTGGCGATCATCATTCTATTGACCCGACCGCGTGGCCTCATGGGCCGCAAGGGCGTGATGGAGGACTGACCCATGTTCGGACTGAACCCTAAAGACGCCCGCCTGCTCATCATCGTCGCCATCATGGTGGTGGCCGCGCCGGTGCTGCTCAACCCCTTCCCTGAAGGCTCCAACCTCGCGCAGTTCAACGCCGGCTACCCGGACCTCATGCAGCGTTTCGTGATCTTCGGGATCTTCGCCATCGGCTTCAACATCCTCTTCGGCCTCACCGGCTACCTGAGCTTCGGCCACGCGGCCTTCCTCGGGATCGGCTCCTACGCCGCGATCTGGATGATGAAACTGCTGACGATGAACATCATCCCCGGCATCATCGTGTCGGTCATCGTGGCGGGGGTCTTCTCGCTCGCGGTGGGGTGGATCTCGCTGCGCCGGTCGGGGATCTACTTCTCGATCCTGACGCTCGCCTTTGCCCAGATGTGCTACTCGCTGGCCTATTCCGTGCTCACGCCGATCACCGGCGGCGAGACCGGGCTCCAGCCCAAGGTCAACGACCCGCGTATCCTCGATGCCGCCACCAACGACGGCGTGGTCCCCAAGACCAACCTCTTCGGACTGGAGATGACCAGCAGCACCGAGATCGTCATGGGCGGCTGGGTCTTTACCCTCAACGCCGGCTACTACGTCGCCGCGCTGGTCATGCTGATCTCCTTCTACATCTCGATCCGCATCTTCCGCTCGCCCTTCGGCGTCATGTTGCGGGCGGTGAAATCGAACCAGCAGCGGATGAACTACACCGGCCTCAACCCCAAGCCCTACACGCTCGCGGCCTTCGTGATCTCGGGCATGTACGCCGGGCTCGCCGGCGGGCTCATGGTGGCGATGGACACGCAAGCCGGGGCGGACCGGATGTTCTGGACGGCGTCGGGCGAGGTGGTGCTCATGACCATCCTGGGCGGTGTCGGCACGCTCATCGGCCCGGTGCTCGGCGCCGGCGCGATCAAGTACATGGAAAACATCCTGTCCAAGATCAACAAGGACATCCTGCACCAGTGGTTCGCGCTTCTGCCCGACGGGCTGGAGGATGTGATCGTCGCGCTGATCTATCCCTTCGTCGGCAAGGGCTGGCACCTCACGCTGGGGCTGCTGTTCATGCTGGTGGTGATCTTCCTGCCCGGTGGGCTGGTGGAAGGCGGCCAGCGCATCGCCGCGCTCTTCAAGCGCAAGCGCAAACCCGAAGATGCCCGCTCGGGCAAATCCACCGAACCCGCGGAATAAGGAGGCCGACCATGGGAATTCTTGAAGTCAAGAACGTCAACAAGCGCTTCGGCGGCCTCCAGGCCCTGGGCGACGTGAACCTCAGCGTGGCGGAGAACACCTGCCACGCGATCATCGGGCCCAACGGCGCGGGCAAGTCGACCCTGCTCAACTGCCTCGTCGGCAAGCTGATCCCCGACACCGGCTCGGTCATGTTCGACGGCCAGTCGGTGCTCGGCCGCAGCCCGCATGAGATCAACCAGATGGGCATCTCCCGCGTGTTTCAGACGCCCGAGATCTTCGGCGAGTTGAGCGTGATGGAAAACATGATGATCCCCTGTTTCGCCCGGCGCGACGGGGCCTTCCGGATGCATGCCTACAAGGACGCGGGCGCCGAGCGCGATATCATCGACCGCGCCGAATCCGTGCTCGAAGACCTCAACATGATCGACAAGCGCGAGATGACCGCGTCCTCCATGTCGCGCGGCGACAAGCGGCGCCTCGAGATCGCCATGTGCCTCGCCCAGGAGCCGCGCCTGCTGCTGCTTGACGAGCCCACGGCGGGCATGGCGCGGGCCGATACCAACAACACCATCGACCTGCTCAAGCGCATCAAGGCCGAGCGCGACATCACCATCGCGATCATCGAGCATGACATGCATGTGGTGTTTTCGCTGGCCGACCGGATCACCGTTCTGGCACAGGGCACCCCGCTCGTCGAAGACACGCCCGACAAGATCAAGGGCCACCCGAAAGTCCGCGAAGCCTATCTCGGCGAAGCGGCGTAAGGAGACGATCAGATGAACGTCAAACCCGACTTCTCGAAGGGGCACAACTACGCCGAAACCGCCCCCGCCTTCCTCTCCGTGTGGAACATGGAGAGCTATTACGGCGAGAGTTACATCGTGCAGAACATCTCGTTCAACCTGCACGAGGGCGAGATCCTCGCGCTTCTGGGCCGCAACGGCGCGGGCAAGACCTCGACCCTGCGTTCCATCGCCCGGATGGATGACCCGCAGGTCACCCATGGCGAGATCTGGCTCGATCACCAGCCGCTGCACAAGATGAAGAGCCACGAGGCCGCCGCGGCGGGGATCGGGCTCGTGCCCGAAGACCGGCGCATCATCCCCGGCCTGACGGTGGAGGAAAACCTCCAGCTCGCCCAGATCGCGCCCCCCGTGGGCTGGTCGCTGGAGCGGCTCTACGATCTCTTCCCGCGCCTCGGCGAGCGCCGCAAGCAGGAGGGCGTGACCCTCTCCGGCGGGGAGCAACAGATGCTCGCCATCGCCCGGGCGCTCGCGCGCGACATCAAGGTGCTGCTGCTTGACGAACCCTACGAGGGCCTTGCGCCAGTGATCGTCGACGAGATCGAAAAGACGCTGCGCATCATCAAGGAGCAGGGCATCACCACCGTGCTGGTCGAGCAGAACGCCGTGCGTGCGCTGGAGCTGGCCGACCGCTCCGTCATCCTCGACACCGGCGGCATCGTCTTTGACGGATCCGCCGCCGAGGTGTTGCAAAACGACGAGCTTCGGTCTGAATATCTGGCCATCTGAAGTTCGAGGGCCCGCCCCGCGCCGCAGCGCCGCCCGCGGGGCAGGCCCGACCTGACCAAGCAATTCTCAAGATCGTGGGGAAGACCATGTCCGACGCCAAACTCTATCCGCCCACCCCCGAATTCGCCGCTGGGGCCCACGCCGACGCGGACCGCTACCGCGAGATGTACGCCGCCTCGATCGCCGATCCCGAGGCCTTCTGGGCCGAGGAGGCCAAGCGGCTCGACTGGATCACGGCGCCGACCAAGATCAAGAACGTAAGCTTCGCCCACCCCGATGTCTCGATCAAATGGTTCGAGGACGGGGTGCTCAATGTCTGCGCCAACTGCGTTGACCGCCACGTGGAGAGCCGGGGCGATCAGGTCGCGATCATCTGGGAGGGCGACGAGCCCGGCACCCAGAAGGAGATCACCTACATCCAGCTCCATGAGCACGTCTCGCGCTTTGCCAATGTGCTCAAGGGCCTCGGCGTGACCAAGGGCGACCGGGTGACGATCTACCTGCCGATGATCCCCGAAGCGGCCTATGCGATGCTCGCCTGCGCCCGGATCGGCGCGGTGCATTCGGTTGTCTTCGCCGGGTTTTCGCCCGATGCGCTCGCCAGCCGGATCAACGATTGCGGCTCGAGCGTCGTCATCACCGCCGACGAGGCCAGACGCGGCGGGCGCACCGTCCCGCTCAAGGCCAATGTCGACGCCGCCCTGCCCCACGCGCTCGGCGTGGAAAAGGTGCTCGTGGTCGAACACACCGGCGCGCAGGTCGACATGGCCGCCACGCGCGACGTCTGGTGGCACGAGGCCGCCGCGGGGGTGGATGATTTTTGCGATCCCGAGCCGATGAGCGCGGAAGACCCGCTCTTCATCCTCTACACCTCGGGCTCCACCGGGACCCCCAAGGGCGTGCTGCACAGCACCGGCGGCTACCTGCTCTACGCCGCGATGACCCAGCAATACACCTTCGACTATCACGACGGCGACATCTTCTGGTGCGGCGCCGATGTCGGCTGGGTCACTGGCCACAGCTACATCCTCTATGGCCCCCTCGCGAACGGAGCGACGACGCTGATGTTCGAGGGCGTGCCGACCTACCCCGATGCCTCGCGCTTCTGGCGGATCTGCGAGAAGTACAAGGTCAACCAGTTCTACACCGCCCCGACCGCGATCCGCGCGCTCATGGGGGCGGGCAACCAGTATGTCGAGGGCCATGATCTGTCCTCGCTCAAGGTTCTCGGCACCGTGGGCGAGCCGATCAACCCCGAGGCCTGGAACTGGTACAACGAGCAGATCGGCAAGGGCAAAACCCCCATCGTCGATACCTGGTGGCAGACCGAAACCGGCGGCCACCTGCTGACACCGCTCCCCGGCGCCACGGCGACCAAACCAGGCTCGGCCACCCTGCCCTTCTTCGGCGTCGAGCCGGTCATCCTCGACCCGACCAGCGGGCAGGAAATCACCGGCAATCCCGCCGAGGGCGTTCTGTGTCTCAAGGACAGCTGGCCCGGCCAGATGCGCACCGTCTGGGGCGATCACAAACGCTTCGTGAAAACCTATTTCTCCGACTACAAGGGCTACTACTTCTCCGGCGATGGCTGCCGCCGCGACGAGGATGGCTACTACTGGATCACCGGCCGGGTCGATGACGTGATCAACGTCTCGGGCCACCGGATGGGCACAGCCGAGGTCGAAAGCGCGCTGGTGGCGCACCCCAAGGTCTCCGAAGCCGCGGTCGTGGGCTATCCCCACGCGGTCAAGGGTCAGGGCATCTACTGCTACGTGACGCTCATGGCCGGTCAGGAGCCGACCGAAGAGCTGCGCAAGGAGCTCCGCGACTGGGTCCGCAAGGAGATCGGCCCGATCGCCTCGCCCGACCTCATCCAATGGGCGCCCGGCCTGCCCAAGACCCGCTCGGGCAAGATCATGCGCCGCATCCTGCGCAAGATCGCCGAGGATGATTTCGGCGCGCTTGGCGACACCTCGACGCTGGCCGAACCGGCCGTGGTGGATGACCTCATCGCCAACCGGATGAACAAGGGCTGAGACTGCTCCCGGGGCTCGAAGCTTGACCGCTTCGGGCCCTACTCCGGTGGCGACGACACGCTCGACGCCGCGACTTTTCCGATCAGGATGAAGTGCAGATAGATCCACGTCTCAAGCAGGCGTTGGACCAATCCCTGCGCATCTTCGAACACGGCTATGGCGACGAAGAGCCCGACGCCAACCAGTGCGGCGGGCAATGCAACGCGCCTGAGTGGCGAGGCTTTCGGCGCGCTCAGGCCAAGCGTGACCAACCCGATCAAGGCGAGCGGATAGGCCGTTGCGGCGATCGCCATATGGGCGATGTGTGCGTTGGTGTTTGATGCGCCCTCGCCGGCGCTCTGGCAGCCAGCGTCACAGGGCAGGACCGCAGCCGCTATCAGAAGTGCCGCGTATGAAAACAGGCAAATGAGCGCGACGCGCGTGGCTTTGCTGTCCTCACAAGACGCGCGCAGCAGGGCAAGGAACGCCAGCAGCAAAATCTCGGCCGGAATGAAGACGGCATAGTTGGTCCAGGCGGCGAAGGGCGCGCCATCCGCTCCGAGCGCGCTCATGAATTGCGTGATGTGCGAATAGCCCGGGGTCAGCGCCCCGAGGATCCCGACGCCGATCGCCAACCAGAGCCCGCTCAGGATCGGCAAGACAACGAGGCCGCGCGGGCGCGTCTTGACCCAATGATCAGGGCGCAACGCTCTGTCCTCGCCCCGGGGGTATCGTGTTTTCACGGCGTGAGGGTCCTGCGCGGATCAGAAATCGAAAGGCGCGACCGTCTCGCGCCGCCCCAGCAGGAAGGCATCGGCCACGTGGCGCAGCGGCGCGAGGTCCACATTCGAGGCGCCCGCGCGGACCAGCTCGGCCATGCGCGCGTAAAGCCGAGGGTATTCCCCCTCGCCCTCGGGTGCGATGTCCTCGCCGTTCACCGAAAGCTTGCCCCCGCCCTCGGTGAGGCGCAAAGCGCCCGAAGCCGTCTCGACCGCGATCTCCCATGTCTGCGGCCCGGTCTGGCGCCAGTCAAACGCCGCGCTGACCTCCGCCCCGCCGGGGTGGGCAAAGCGCAGATCGGCAGCAATCGGCGTCTGGCGGTTTTGCGGGAACAAGAGCTCCGCGCCGCTGAGATGCACCGGCTGGGCCAAGATCTCCGTCAGGATCGAGAGCGCGTTGATGCCGGGATCGAAGACCCCGAGACCGCCGGGCTCGAAGACCCACTCCTGCCCCGGATGCCAGCGGCGCACGT
Organism: Poseidonocella sedimentorum; assembly: GCF_900116005.1. Lineage (GTDB taxonomy): Bacteria > Pseudomonadota > Alphaproteobacteria > Rhodobacterales > Rhodobacteraceae > Poseidonocella > Poseidonocella sedimentorum. The sequence goes on along the minus strand of NZ_FOYI01000001.1, from coordinate 523,550 downwards.
CCTCTTTCCACGTGACCGTCACCCGCCGGATCTCCCGGCCCGACAGCCAGTCGCGCGCGGGCGCGACCCCGGCGGCCTCCCGCGAATGCCACGTGGCAAAGAGCGACACCCCCGCCTCCGCCGCCATCGCCTCCAGCGCGTGGCATTCCGAGAGCGTCGCCCCGGGCGGTTTTTCGAGCATCAGATGCCGCCCCGCCGCGATCAGCTCGCGCGCATAGAAAAAGCGCGGCACGGGCGGCAGACAGAGCGACACCGTCCCGATATCGGGGTGTGCGGCCAGCATGTCGGCGAGCGAGGTGTAGGCCGGCACGCCCTCGACCGACCCCGCCCGCGAAACCGTCGCGGCCAGCTCCCAGTCCGGGGAGGCGGCAATGGCGGGGACGTGCTGATCCTGCGCGATCTTTCCGATGCCGACGAGCGCGATCTTCATCAGTGGGAATCCTTGCCCACCGGCGCGCCGCGACAGCCGCGCAGGAAGTCGAGATCCGCGCCCGTATCGGCGCCCTGAACATGGGACTGGTGCAGCATGAGATAGCCCGAGCTCGCCACCTCGTGGCGCGGCTCCCAGGCCGCCAGCCGCGCGGCGAGTTCCTCGTCCGAGACCTCAAGGTGCAGCGTCCGGTTCGGCACGTCGAGCGCGATCATGTCGCCATCGCGCACCACCGCGAGCGGCCCGCCCGCCGCCGCTTCGGGCGAGCTGTGCAGCACCACCGTGCCATAGGCCGTGCCCGACATGCGCGCGTCGGAGATACGCACCATGTCGGTGATCCCCTTACGCAACACCTTGGGCGGCAGGCCCATGTTGCCCACCTCGGCCATGCCCGGATAGCCGCGCGGCCCGCAGTTCTTGAGCACCATGATACAGGTCTCGTCGATGTCGAGCGCCTCGTCGTTGATCTTGGCCTTGTAGTCGTCGATGTCCTCAAAGACGACTGCCCGGCCCCGGTGGGTCAGCAGATGCTCGCTCGCGGCCGAGGGCTTGAGCACCGCCCCGTCCGGCGCGAGATTGCCGCGCAAGACCGCGATGCCGCCCGACTGGGTCAGCGCCTTTTCGGCGGGGCGGATCACATCGGCGTTGTGGTTGCGCACGGCTTTGACCTCGTCCCACACGGGCCCGCCGGAGACGGTCAGCGCGTCGCGGTGCAAGAGCCCCGCTTCGCCCAGCTGGCGCAACACGACCGGCAAGCCGCCCGCATAGAAGAACTCTTCCATGAGGTATTCGCCCGAGGGCATGAGGTTGACGATCGTCGGCACATCGCGCCCGCAACGGTCCCAATCCTCCAGCGTAAGATCGGTGCCGACCCGGCCCGCGAGCGCCAGAAGGTGGATCACGGCATTGGTCGAGCCGCCAATGGCCGCGTTGGTGCGGATCGCGTTCTCGAAGGCTTTTTTCGTCAGGATATCAGAGGGTTTCAGGTCGTCCTTCACCATCTGCACGATGCGCCGGCCGGTGAGTTGCGCCATCGCGCGGCGACGGCTGTCGACCGCCGGGATCGCCGCATTGCCCGAAAGCGCCATCCCGAGCGCTTCGGCCATGCTCGCCATTGTCGAGGCGGTTCCCATGGTGTTGCAGGCGCCCGCGCTGCGCGACATCGAGGACTCCGCTTCGAGGAATTCCTCCTGCGTCATCTCGCCGGCCTTCACCGCTTCGGAGAACTTCCACAGATGCGTGCCCGAGCCGACGCGCTCGCCCTGAAAATAGCCGTTGAGCATCGGCCCGCCGCTCACCACGATGGAGGGCAGATCGCAGGACGCCGCGGCCATCATCAGCGAGGGCGTGGTCTTGTCGCAGCCCACCAGCAGCACGCAGCCGTCCATCGGCTGGCCGCGGATGGTCTCCTCGGTCGCCAGCGCCGCGAGGTTGCGGAACATCATCGCCGTGGGGCGGAAGGTGCTCTCGGAGGCCGAAAACACCGGAACCTCCACCGGGAAGCCCCCCGCCTCCCAGACACCGGCCTTCACCTTTTCGGCCAGATCCCGCAAATGCCCGTTGCAGGGCGTGAGGTCCGACCAGGTGTTGAGGATGCCGATGATCGGGCGCCCGTCGAACAGATCGTCGGGATAGCCCTGATTCTTGAGCCAGCCCCGGTGATAGATCGTGTCGCGGCTGGCGCCGCCATACCATTCCTGCGAACGCAGCTTGCGGGGCCATGGGGCGGGCGTGAACGTCATCGGATCTCCTTTGACAACGTGAGCGGGCGTGGGCTGAGGCGCCGCGGGCCGGGTGCGGCGCCTGTGACGTCTGTCCCCCTTGCGATAGCGCAGGTGGGCTTTCGTGTAAAATCGAAAGGGCCGTCCGGCCGTATCGCCCCCGTCTTGCGCGCGCGCCGCGTCGCGGCCACAATCGGCGTCTGAGAACAGGGGCGGGACCGATGTCATCGAAGGCCAATCACTTCACGGCAAACGGGTATCGGGCGCGGGTGGAGCGGCAGGTGCCGGGGTTGAACGATCTGCACCGGATCGTCGGGCTGCTTCTGGCAGAGACCATGGCCGAGAGCGGCAGCGTCCTGGCCCTCGGCGCGGGCGGCGGCATGGAGCTTCAGGCATTGCGAGAGCACCATCCGGGCTGGACCTTTGCCGCGGTGGACCCGTCGGCCGACATGATCGCCCAGGCAACTGAAACACTGGGCGGCGATCTCGACCGCATCAGCTTCACCCATGGCTACATCGATGACGCCCCGGCCGGACCGTTTGACGGGGCGACCTGCCTGCTGGTGCTGCATTTTCTGGAACGCGAAGAGCGGCTGCGAACTCTGCGGGAGCTGCGCCGCCGTCTGCGCACCGGCGCGCCTTTGGTGGTTGTCCATCACAGCTTTCCCACAGGCGATGAGGACCGGTGGCTGGACCGCTACGCGGATTTTCAGATCGCGCGCGGGGCGGATGCGGCCCGGACAAGAGCCGGGATCGCGAGCATGAAGGATAAGTTGCCCGCGCTGTCGCCGTCGGAAGACGAGGCCCTGCTGCAACGCGCCGGGTTTGAGCGGGTCGCGCTTTTCTACGCGGCGCTGACTTTCAAGGGGTGGATATCCTTCGCGGCGTAGCAGTTTTGCCCCCGCGTCCCCTCGCCCCTCTTCCCCTCAGCTGCCGCGCCTTCTAGCGTGGCCCGGCCAGAACAAGACAGGACAGAACAAGACAGGACAGAAAACCGAGGGGCCATGGCCGCGTTCAACATCCTCATCGTCGCCCAGGCGGGGCGGTTGCAATACGAAGCCGCGCTCTTTGCGGCCTCCTTGCGCGCGCGCAGCCCCGGGTTCACCGGCCGGCTGATCGTCGCCGTGCCGCGCGCCGGCCCGCTCTGGCCGAAGGATCCGGGCCTGTCGGACCCGGAGGTCAGCGCGCTGCTGACCCGGCTGGGGGGCGAGATCACCGGGTTCGATGCCCACGTCTTCGGCGCGAGCTATCCGCAGGGCAACAAGATCGAGGCGCTCGGCGCACTGCCCGCGCGCGCGCCCTTCGTCTTTTTCGACAGCGACACGCTCATCCTCGATGAGCTTGCCGATATCCCTTTCGATTTCGGTCGCCCCTCCGCCTCGCTGCGCGTCGAGGGGACATGGCCCCAGCCCGCGCTCTACGGGCCCGGCTACGCGGAGATCTGGCGCGCGCTCTATGAGCGGTTCGGGCTCGATTTCGAAAGCTCGCTCGACCTCTCCCAACCCGATGAGCATTGGCGGCGCTACCTCTACTTCAACGCCGGCGTTTTTTATGGCCGCTGCCCGCAGGAGTTCGGCGCGCGGTTTCTCGACTACGCGCGCAGCATCCGGGACGATCCGCCCGAGGAACTGGCCTGCCAGTCGCTCGATCCCTGGCTCGACCAGATCGCCCTGCCGCTCGTGATCCACGGGCTTGGCGGCGGGCGCGCGGCCCTGCCCGAGGGGTGGATCGACGGGCGCAGCACCTGTCATTACCGGATGCTCCCCCTGCTTTATGCGCGCGAGGCGGATCGGGTGGTGGAGGTGCTCGAAGAGGTGGCCGCGCCCAACCGGATCAAGAAGGTGCTCAAGGGCTGGGAGCCGATGAAACGGATGGTCTATCAGGGCCGGGGCCGCAAGGCGCGCGCGCTTTTTGACCGCGACGCCCTGCCGCGCAAGGAACAGGCGATCCGCAACCGCCTGCGCCGGGAAGGGTTCTGGATGCGCTGAGCCCGCGGGATCAGACCGCGACGAGGTAGCCCGAATAGACCCAGCCATCGAGCTCGGCCCCGCCATCCGCATCGAGCACGGTCACGAACCACCAGCGCCCCTCGGCCTCGTTGAACTGGACCTTGGTGCCGACGGCGAGGTTTTCCTCGCGCGCCTTGGCGTTGGCCTTGCCCGGCCCGGTGCGGATCGCAAGGCCGCCGGGCGTGCCAGCGCGCACCTCCCACAGAAGATCCCCGTCCTCGCCGCGGCCGAACACGGTGCCGCGAAAGCTGTTCATGTCGAAGAGCGGACCGGGATCGGTCTTGCGGCCGGGCGAGATGTCGTCATGGCCGATGACATCTTCCAGATCGTACTGCTCGATCAGCAGCTTGGCGATCTCGATGGCCGCGACGAGCTGATCGCGCGGGTAGATCTCCCAGCCCGGGTTGCTGACATTGCCCGAGCCATGCAGCCAGACCGCGCCGTTCTTGTGCCGCGCCTCGGCGATATTGTCGGGGCTGACCCGGACGCCGAGCGGGTTGGTCCAGGCCCCGCTCGCGGTGCGCACGCAGGCGCCCGCGTTGGCCAGCTCGATCCCGATGGAATGGTGGTTGAGCCCGTCGATGCGCGCGCCGTCCCGCGCGCGCCAGGCGCTCCGGCCAGCATGCCAGGCGCGTTTGGTAAACGGGACGGACTGGATCACCGAGCCATCGCGCTCGATGGTCAGATGCGCCGAGGCCTTGGCGGCCGGGTTGGTGAACCACGAGGCCGAGCTGCGCCCCGAGCTGCCGGCGGTATAGTGCATCACCAGAAACCGTGGTTTTCGCCGGAAATTGCCGGAGTTATGGGGCGAGGCCATGTGTTCCACGCGGCCACCATCGAGATAAAGGAAATCGCCATCGGCGAGATCTCGGATCGAATACATCGGGGGTCTCCCTGAATTTCGCAATCAAAACGTCTTGGTTAATTGACCCAAGGTAACACGGACGCGCGCAATCCTGAAATTCCGGGAATCCATACCCCGCGTCCACTGTCGCTTCCCCCCCTCGCCCCGCTCGGCTAAGCTCCCGCCAACATCGGAAAAGAACGAGGAGGAATTCACGATGAGCGACGCTTCAAAACTCGGCTTCGACACCCTGCAGATCCACGCAGGCAGCGCGCCCGACCCGGCCACCGGCGCCCGCCAGACGCCGATCTACCAGACCACCGCCTTCGTGTTTCGCGATGCCGACCATGCCGCAAAGCTCTTCAACCTTCAGGAAGTCGGCTACATCTATTCGCGCCTGACCAACCCCACCGTCGCCGTGCTGCAAGAGCGCGTGGCAACGCTGGAGGGTGGGGTCGGCGCGGTCTGCTGCTCCTCGGGCCACGCCGCGCAGATCATGGCGCTTTTCCCGCTGATGGGCCCGGGCAAGAACGTGGTCGTCTCGACCCGGCTCTACGGCGGCTCGATCACCCAGTTCAGCCAGACGATCAAGCGCTTCGGCTGGTCGGCGAGCTTCGTGGATTTCGACGACCTCGGCGCCGTCGAGGCCGCCATCGATGACGACACCCGCGCGATCTTCTGCGAGTCGATCGCCAACCCCGGCGGCTACATCACCGATCTCGACGCGATCGCCAAGATCGCAGACGCCGCCGGGCTGCCGCTCATCGTCGACAACACCACCGCCTCGCCCTACCTCTGCCGGCCAATCGAGCACGGCGCGACGCTGGTGGTGCATTCGCTCACAAAGTTCCTCACCGGCAACGGCACGGTGACGGGCGGCTGCGTGGTCGACAGCGGCAAGTTCGACTGGTCGGCGTCGGACAAGTTCCCCTCGCTTTCCGCGCCCGAGCCGGCCTATCACGGGCTCACCTTCCACGAGACCTTCGGCCCCATGGCCTTCACCTTCCACGGCATCGCCATCGGCCTGCGCGATCTGGGCATGACGCTCAACCCACAGGCGGCGCATTACACCTTGCTGGGGATCGAGACGCTGTCGCTCCGGATGCAGCGCCATTGCGAGAATGCGATGCGCCTCGCGACCTGGCTCCAGACCCACCCCGCCGTGGCCGAGGTCACCTATGCCGGCTTGGGCAGCTCGCCCTATCACGACCGCGTCGCGCGGATCTGCCCCAAGGGCGCCAGCAGCCTCTTCACCATCCGGCTCAAGGACGGCTACGACGCCTGCGTCAAGCTGGTCGACAGTCTGGACCTCTTCAGCCACGTGGCCAATCTCGGCGATTCGCGGAGCCTTGTGATCCACTCCGCCTCGACCACCCACCGCCAGCTCACCGAGGAGCAGCAGGTCGCGGCCGGCGCCGGGCCCGATGTGGTGCGGTTCTCCGTGGGGCTTGAGGACGCCGAGGACCTCATCGCCGATCTCGATCAGGCACTGGCCAAGGCGAGCGCCTGATCTCGGCTGAACATGGGGCCGGTGGGCTACTCGCCCGCCGGCTCGTCCTCGCCGATCGCAAAGACCATGCTGACCTCCGCCGAGAGCGAGAGCTCGCCCTCCGCGATGGGCATGGAATCGGCCCGCATCGCGGCCATCTCGCGCATCACCGGCTGCGGCGCGGCGACGCCGCCTTCGGCAAGCTCCAGCAACGCGCCCAGCGACACGCCCGCCGCCTCGGCATAGAGCTCGGCCCGCGCCCGCGCATCGGCCACCGCCGCGCGGCGCGCCTCATCGATCAGCCCCCCCGGCTCGGCGATGCCGAAGGTCACGCCCTGAAACTCGTTGGCCCCGTCATCCAGCATCTCGCCCAGAAGCGCCCCGAGCTGCGGCAGATCCCGCACCCGGACGGTCAACCGGTTGGCGGCCTGGTAGCCGATGATCGCCGGGCTCTGCTGCGCCGGCCCATCGCGCCGCTCATAGATCGGGTGGAGCGACAGATCGCTGGTCTGGATGTCGCGGGCCGCGACGCCGCGCGCCTCCAGCCGGGAGAGCAGCGCATCGACCGCCGTGCTCACGTCGCCCATCGCGCCCGCCGCGCTCTCCGCCCGCTGTGTCACCCCGAGCCGCACCGTGGCCATGTCCGGCTCGGCAAAGACCTCGCCCTGCCCCGCAACCGCGATGCGCCCCGCGGCCTCGGCCAGAGCCGGGCTCAACGCCGAGACGGCCATCAACGCGCCCAGCCCGGCGGACATCACAGCCGCCCCAAGTGTCAAACGGTGTTTCATGCGGGGTCTCCCTTATGCCCGAACAGCTTCGTTACGCCTGCAACATGGGCGCCCCCCGCGCCCGCGCCAAGAGACGGTCCGCTGTTTTCCTTTTCCTAGGCGGGAAGCTGCTGTAAGTTCTTCCTGCCCGCCAAAAACTGCGCGTCACCCGCGCGCCTCTGATAAACCGCAAGACATGACACCGGACCTGGCTCTCATACTGTCCTTCGAGGGAATCGCGCTGCTGGAGCGCGCCGATGACGGGTGGCACAGCCTCGGCGAGGCCGATCCGGCCGATCCCGATCTCGCCCGGACCCTGGCGCGCTTGCGTGGCCGCGCCCGGACCAGTGCGCCCTACCCCACCAAGCTCATCCTGCCCGCCGAGCAGATCCGCTTCTTGCAACACGGTGGCGCGCTCAGCCATGAGGACGTGCGCGCCGCGCTCGAAGGGGCGACGCCCTACCCGGTGGAGGATCTGATCTTCGACTGGCTGACCTGCGGCGGCGAGACCTTTGTCGCCGCCACCGCCCGTCAGACGATCCGCGAAGCGGAGGAGTTCGCGCTGTCGCAAGGGTTCCTGCCAGTCTCGGTGGTCGGCGCGGTGCCCGAAGACGCCCATGATTGGGAGCCGTTTTTCGGCGCGTTGAGCGGGGCGCGGGCGGACGAGGACGAGGACGGGGACGCCGTGGTTGCGGCGGACGGGCTCGAAGAGCTTTCGCAAGCCGGCTTGGAGGCCCCGCAGCCGCCGGAGCCTGAACAGAGCGCGGCGGATGAGGCACCGGGCGCGGATGAGCCCGAAATCTTGCGGGACGGCTCCGCGCCGGAGGAGGACGCCGATCCGCAGGATGGCGCGGCTCTGCAGCAGGATCAGGAGCCCACGGCGCTACCGGAAGACCCAGACGATGTCTCGGCAACCGAGACGGGCACTAGCGACGGTCCGGCTCTGGTCGTCGACGACGAGAGTATCGCAGACCCGGACAGGACCGCCGCCGACCCAGTCGCGCCGCAAGACCCCGAGCCAGAGGGCGCGGGCGACACCGTTCTTCCGATCGCCCTCACCAACCCCGTGGCGACCAGCTCGCAGCGGGTGGATGACGCCGATGACGAGGCCCGGCGGCTAACGATCTTCGGCGCCCGTCCGCCCAGCGGGAGCGCCCCGGCACAGCGCCGCGCGCCGCGCGCGCCGTTGCTCCTGATCGCCGCTCTGGCGATCCTCGGCGTTGCGGGCGCGACCGTTTTCGCTACCGGGGCCGGCACCCCGCTTCTGAGTCGGATCTGGCCCGCCCCGCCGGCGGCGGAGATCATAGAAACCGCGCTCGACACCACCCCGGAGGAGAGCCCTGCCGACCCGGCCGCCGCGCCCGCGCCGGCCACCCAACCGGACGAGTTGCAGCTCACCGAAGACAGCCCCGCCGCGCCCGAGATCGATCTCGAAGCGTTGGAGGCCAGCTATGCCGCGACCGGGATCTGGCCCGCCGCGCCCGCGCCGCTCGCCGCGCCCGACGCGCCGGATCAGGCGGACATCCACCTCGCGGCGATCGATCCCCGCACGGTGATCGGCGATGCCATCGCCCTGCCCGATGCGGGCAGCCTCGCCGCTGACGATCCCGCCGCCGTGCTCATCGATCCCGCCCCGGCGGATACCGTGTTCGATCTCGGCCCTGATGGCCGCGTGCGCCCGACCCCGGATGGCGCCCTGACCCCCGACGGGATCATGGTCCATCTCGGCCCGCCACCGCGCCGCCCCCCGCCGACGCCAGACCGCCCTGATGAGGAGGCCCTGCGCGCAGAGACCTCGGCCGCGTTGCAACAGGCGCTGCTTGCCGCCGTGCGTCCGCTTGTGCGGCCCGAGACGCTTGTCGAGGAAAACGAGCGCGCCCAGTTCGGCGGGCGCAGCCGGGAGGAACTGGCCGGGATCCGCCCCCTCCTGCGGCCCCGCTCGCTTCAGGATGAGGCCGCCGCCAACGCGCCGGCCAATGCGCCCCCCTCGGCCCATGCCATCACTCTCTCGCCCAAGCCCCGCGCGCGGCCCGACGGGTTTGCCGCCGTGGTCGCCCGCGCCCAACCCGCGCCGCAAGCGCCCCAGGCCCCGGCAGTCAGCGCCGCCGCCGCGATCCGCGCCACCGCGCCCTCGGGCGCCTCGGTCGCGCGGCAGGCCACGACCGACAACGTGCTGCGCCTCAACCAGGTCAACCTCATCGGGGTTTACGGTGTTCCGAGCAACCGCCGCGCGCTCATCCGGCTCAGCAATGGCCGCTACGTCAAGGTCGAGGTGGGTGACACGCTCGACGGGGGCCGCGTCGCGGCGATCGGGGATGGCGAGTTGCGCTACGTCAAGAAAGGCCGCAACGTGGTGTTGCGAATGCCCAAAGGGTGAGCCGACGGGCCCCGCTGCCCGCCGCCCTCACCCCGCCCCACGCCTGAGCCCGTCCCGCCACCTCCCGACGCCACGCCCGCGCCCCCAGCCAGTCCCGCCTCGACCGCGGACCCACCCGCGCCGACGGCGACGCGCCACCGAAAAGAGCCCGCATGGAAGCCTTCCTGACCAGCGCCACGATCTACCTCACCGCGGCGGTCATCGCCGTCCCCATCGCGGCGCGGTTGGGGCTCGGCTCGGTGCTGGGCTATCTCGCGGCGGGGATCATCATCGGCCCGGTGCTCGGGCTCGTGGGCGCCGAGACCACCGAGTTGCAACATTTTGCCGAATTCGGCGTGGTGATGATGCTCTTCGTGATCGGGCTGGAGCTGGAGCCGCGCGCGCTCTGGGGGATGCGCGACAAGCTGCTGGGCCTCGGCGGGCTTCAGATCCTGCTGACGACCCTCGTGATCCTCACCGGCGCCTACATGCTCGGCACGGGCTTTCGCACCGGGCTCGCCATCGGGCTGATCTTCGCGCTCTCCTCTACCGCAATCGTGCTTCAGACGCTCACCGAAAAGCGCCTGATGCAGACCACCGGCGGGCGCTCGGCCTTCTCCGTCCTGCTCACACAAGACATCGCCGTCATCCCGATGCTCGCCTTCCTGCCCCTGCTCGCACTCGGCTCCACCGGGCAAGATCCGGCGGCCGCCCACGACACCACTTCAGACGACGCCCACCCCGTCGGGGACGGCCTCTCACTGGTTGACGGCCTGCCCGATTGGGGCGTCGCGCTGGTCACGCTCGGGGCCATCGCCGCCGTGATCCTCGCCGGGATCTATCTCATCGGCCCCCTCTTCCGCTTCATCCACCAGGCCCACCTGCGCGAGATGTACACCGCCGTCGCGCTCTTGATCGTGACCGGCATCGCCTTCCTCATGGGGCTCGTGGGCCTCTCCCCCGCGCTCGGCGCCTTCCTCGCCGGGGTCGTGCTCGCAACGTCCGAATTCCGCCACGAAATGGAAAGCGATATCGAGCCGTTCAAGGGCCTCCTGCTCGGGCTCTTCTTCATCACCGTGGGCGCGGGCATCAACTTCCCGCTGCTCTTCGCGGCCCCGCTGACCATTATCGGGCTCACGCTTTTGGTGATCCTCGCCAAGGGGCTCGTCCTCTACGCGCTGACCCTGATCTTCCGCATTCACGGGCGCGACCGGTGGCTCTTCACACTGGGCCTCGCCCAGGCGGGCGAGTTCGGCTTCGTGCTGATCTCCTTCTCTCAGCAGCAAAACGTGCTGGCCGGCGCACTCGCCGACCGGCTCTTGCTCGTGGTCGCGCTCTCGATGCTGGTCACGCCGCTGCTCTTCATCCTCTATGAATGGCAATCCAGGCGGATCGCGGCGGACGGCAAGGAGCATCACAGCGCCGACGAGATCGACGAAAAAGGCCCGGTGATCATCGCCGGGATCGGCCGCTTCGGCCAGATCGTCAACCGGCTGGTGCAATCGACCGGCTTCCGCACCGTGGTGATCGACAACAATATGGAGACGATCAAGCTGATGCGGCGCTTCGGATTCAAGGGCTTTTTCGGCGATCCCACCCGGCCCGAACTGCTGAGCGCGGCGGGCATCCGCGACGCCGAGGTGCTGGTCGTCGCGCTCGACGATCCCGCCGCGAGTCTGCGTCTGGTGCGGCAGGCGCGCGGCGTCCGCCCCGACATCCACATTATCGCCCGCGCCCGCGACCGGAGCCACGTCTACCGCCTCTATCGCGCCGGCGCCGATGACATCGTGCGCGAGACCTTCGACTCGAGCCTGCGCGCCGGGCGCTACGTGCTGGAGAACATGGGGCTGACGGATTTCGAGGCCTCGGAGGCCGAACAGACCTTCTACAAGCATGACCGGAAGGCGCTGGCCGAACTGGCCGAAGTCTGGGATCCGGACGTGCCCAATTCCGAAAACGCGGCCTATATCGCGCGGACACGGGTGCTGGAGCAGGAGCTTGAAACGCTGCTCATCGCCCAGCTCTCCCGCAGCGATGACGACGACGATGAGGAGGAGGAAAAGAGCGCATAAGCCGCCCGGCCGCGGCACGGAAAAACCCGCCAGCGTCTCCACCGGCGGGTCCTGGATGTCAGAGCACAAAGCTCAGAGCCGTGGCGCGTCGGGCTCAGGCCGCCCGCGCGGTCAGCACTTCGCCAACCTTCCTGGCCGCGGCAAGCTCATCGCCGCCCCCGGCCGCCGCCACTTCGCGCGTCAGCCGCTCCAGCGCCGCCTCATAAAGCTGGCGCTCGGAATAGGATTGCTCGCGCTGATCGTCGGTGCGGTGCAGATCGCGCACGACCTCGGCGATGGCGATCAGATCACCGGAGTTGATCTTCTGCTCGTATTCCTGCGCCCGGCGCGACCACATGGCGCGCTTGACCCGAGCCTTGCCCTTGAGCGTGGTCATCGCCTTGGAGATGACATCGGGCGAGCTCAGCGAGCGCATCCCGATTTCCTCGGCCTTGTGCGTCGGCACGCGCAACGTCATCTTGTCCTTCTCGAAGGAGATGACGAACAGCTCCAGCGAAATGCCGGCGACTTCCTGCTCCTCGATGGAAACGATCTGGCCCACACCATGGGCGGGATACACAACATAGTCGTTCGGGCGGAATTCTGGCTTCTTCTTGCTCATTCAACGTGTCCTTACTGGCATCACAAGACGCAAAAACCACCTTCCAGCACGACATTCACTGACGAACTGCAAGATGGTAGGATTTCAGTGCTGCACATTCGCGGCAGGAACCGCGGCGCTTTTGTGCTGACATTTGTGATTTATTGGCTTCATCCGACGACTATCCTACCACATAATTGCCCCCCCGGGAAGCGCAATGGCGTCAAGCGGTGGATTGCGGTAAAACTTACAACGCGTTAGGCGACGAAGTTCACGTGAACGGCAAAGCGCTTTGAACAGGCACAACCGAATCACGCGGCGCCCGAACCGCGCCCGGGCGCCCTCAGCCGCCTTCGCCGGGCGCTTCGGAGAAATACTTGTCCTTCTTGCCGGTCTCGCCGTCGCGCTCCTCGGCGCCGGGCAGCGGGTCGCGTTTGGTGACGAGCACGGGCCAGATTTCGGAAAACTTGCGGTTGAACTCCACCCATGCCTCCGCGCCGGGTTCGGTGTCGGGCCGGATCGCATCGGCGGGGCATTCGGGCTCGCAGACGCCGCAATCGATGCATTCGTCGGGGTGGATCACCAGCATGTTCTCGCCTTCGTAGAAGCAATCCACGGGGCAAACCTCCACGCAATCGGTGTATTTGCAGGCGATGCAGTTATCCATAACGACGTAAGTCATCGGCGGGGCCTTTTCAGTGTGTTCGGGCGTTGACCTAGTGGACGGGCGCGGATCATTCAAGCGTGGGGGGCAGTTTTGCGCGCAGAATGCGCCCCTCGCGTTTGGTCGGCCGGCCCTTGCCCTCATAGCGGGGGTTCTGCTCCGGCGCGGGGCGCGGCTCGGGCGGCTGGAGGTCTTCGTAGAGCGCGCGGGCCTCGGGGGCCGGGCCGCGCCGGGTGCCGAGCGCTTCGATCCTGATCACGCGCTGCTCCCGCGCCTGGCGGAAGGTCAGCGTATCACCCGCGCCGACCTGGGCCGCGGGTTTGGACACCCGCGCGCCGTTGATCCGCAGCTTGCCCTCCGAGACGACACGGGCCGCGAGGCTGCGCGTCTTGAAGAAACGCGCATGCCAGAGCCACTTGTCGATCCGGAGCGTGTCGCGCTGCGGGCTCATGCCATCAGGACTTGTCGCGCAGCCCCATCAGCGCAGCGGCGAAGGGGTTGTCGGGGTCGATCTTGTCTTTCTTGGGGGGGCGCGATTCGAACTTGCGCGCGCCTTGCGGCTTGTCCCCGCGCCCGCCCTGCGGCTTGTCGCCACCGCGTTTGCCCTTGGGCTTGCCCTTGCCGCGCGGCTTCTGGCCGTCCTCGCGGCGCGCACCACGCGCCGGCCGATTGCCGCGCCAGGTGAAGGTATAGAAGACCTCGACCTCCGGTCCGGCGACCTCGGCATCGGGCGCGGTGCCCGGCGAGACCTCGCCTTCCGACTGCTCGGGGATCGCGGCCGCGACCTCGGGCGCCTCCGTCGGCGTTTCGGCCACGGGCGCGACGCTCTCGCCGGGGCCCGCATCAGGAATCTCGGCGGCGGCATCGGGCAGATCGGCAGGCTCCGGCGTCTGGGGCGGATCGATGATCGCCCCCGGCGCGGCGTCCTGCGCGACATCCATGATCGGGGTGTCTTCGGCGGATTCCGCCGGCGCGTCCTCGGCTTGCACTCCGGCCCCGGGGATCGTCTCGTCCACCGGCTTGACCTTGGTGCGCTCACCCCGCTCGGCGTTGTAGCCAAGCTCCTGCATCATCGCTGCGAACTGCTCCAGCGTGGTGCCAGTAATCGAGAGCATGTCGGGTTTGGCCTCGAAGCCCCCGCGGCTGTCCTCATTGCGCAGCATATCGGCGAGCCGTTCCAGCATGTCGATCCGGATCGCCCGCTCGCCCGCGGCGCGATAGCCCGACATGGTGTGATACCCGTCCGGCGCATCGGTACCCGAAGGCACGGTCACAAGCCCCGGAGGCGGGGATTCGGGGAACTCCTGAAGGCCCTTGGAGAGCGACCAAAGCACGATCCGAAGCCGCGTGGGCGCGGGCTTGAGCAAGAGCGGCATGAAAATGGTGAACTGGCCGAAACGGACGCCATGCTTGCGCAAGAGCCCGCGCGCATCCTGATCGAGCGCCTTCACGTCCTGGGCGACCTTCGCCCGCTCCACCACGCCGAAGGCCTCGACGAGCTGAAACGCAAACCCGCGCGCCAGCCCGGTCAGCGCCTCGTCCTTCTGCATCCCCAGAAGCGGCTCGAACTGGGTGGCGATCTTGCGGTCGATGAAATGCTGCAACCGGCGCTGGACCTTCTGGCCCACCTCCTCGCCCGCTTCTTCATCGACGAAGGCAACAACCTGCGGCTTGAACGCATCGGCGCCGGGCACAAGCTTGCCCACGGCGCTGTCGCCCCACATCAGCCCGCCCTGCTCGGTATAATCGATCTCGGTATCGGGCGCGTTGTAGAACCGGTCCGCGCGCAAATGAAACTCAGGGGCAAGCGCCTGCAGGCTGGCCTGGCGGAGCGTCTTCGCCTCCTGCCCGCTCGCGCTTTGATCCATGGAGAAGCGAAACCCCTCCAGACGACCGACGAATTGCCCTTCGACGGTCACCTCTCCCTTGTCGTTCACCTCGGCCACCATGGACTCCTTTTGCTTGAGCCGGCGCATCAATACGGAGGTGCGCCGATCCACAAATCTTTGCGTCAACTGCGCGTGAAGCGCATCCGACAGGCGATCTTCTACAGTGCGCGTCGCCTCGCGCCAATGGCTTTCCTCCGCAACCCAGCCCTTGCGCTGTGCGACATAGGTCCATGTGCGAATAAACGCCAGTCGTTTGGACAACGCATCAATGTCGCCATCGGTTCGATCAATTCTTCTGACCTGTCGCGCCATCCAGTCGTTGGGCACGGCGCCGCGCTCGTGCAGATAGCCGAAAATCGTCTCCAGCATGCTGGCGTGTTCGGCGTGTGAGATCCCCCGGAAATCGGGCACGCGGCAGACATCCCACAGCAGGCGGACAGAGGCGCCATCGCTCGCGCGGGCCCGCGTCTCGGCATCGGCGGCGAGCGCGCGCAGGGCGACGAGATCATCGGAGTCGCGCACGCGGGTGAGCCATTCATCCGAAGCGGGGCGCTCAAGGCTGCGGATCAGCGCCTCGGGCGTGGCGAACTCCAGCGCCGCATTGCGCCATTGCAGCTTGCGGATCGGCGTGAAGCGGTGCTCCATGATCGCCTCGGCCACCTCATCGCTCAGCGGCGGCGCCTCGCCGGTGACGCCGAACGTCCCGTTGGACATCCCCCGCCCGGCGCGGCCGGCGATCTGGGCCAGCTCGTTGGGCGCCAGCGGGCGCATCCGGCGGCCATCGAATTTGACGGTCGAGGAAAAGGCCACGTGGTCGATATCGAGGTTGAGCCCCATGCCGATCGCGTCCGTCGCCACGAGATACTCCACCTCGCCGCTCTGGTAGAGCTCGACCTGCGCGTTGCGGGTGCGCGGGCTGAGCGCCCCCATGACCACGGCCGCGCCCCCCTTCTGGCGGCGCAGCAGCTCGGCGATGGCATAGACGTTGTCGACCGAAAACCCCACGATCGCGGAGCGCGCGGGCATCCGGCTGATCTTTTTCGAGCCGCTGTAGGTGAGCTGGCTCATCCGGTCGCGGCGCATGAACTGCACCTTGGGCACCATCGCGGCGATCGCCCCGCGCATGGTGTCGGAGCCCAGAAACAGCGTCTCGTGCAGCCCGCGGGCGCGCAGGAGACGGTCGGTGAACACATGGCCGCGTTCGGGATCGGCGCAGAGCTGGATCTCGTCCACCGCGAGGAAATCGCAGCCCATCCCCTCCGGCATCGCCTCGACCGTGCAGACCCAGTATTGCACCCTGTCGGGCACGATCCGCTCTTCGCCGGTCACAAGCGCCACCACCGACGGCCCGCGCACGGCGACGATCCGGTCATAGACCTCGCGGGCCAGAAGCCGCAGCGGCAGGCCGATGATCCCGGTACGATAGCCCAGCATCCGCTCGATCGCGTAGTGGGTCTTGCCGGTGTTGGTGGGGCCAAGGACCGCGGTGATCCGTGGGGCGGTGTTCATCTTTGGCCTGTCCCGCGCAAGCGCTGCGTCAGAGTTCCAGTTCTCCGGTGGCCAGGTCCACCTGCTCCTGAAGCGTGGATAGATCGTCCGACAGGGGATGTATAGTGGCCAGCCGCGCGAAGGCGTCGCGGGCGTGCGCCATCTCGTCAAGGTGCAGCATGATCGCGCCGAAGAGCGTCAGCGCGCGGAAATCGCGCGGCTCGGCGGCAAGCGCCACGGCGATATCCTCAAGCGCCGGGCCGAACCGCTCGGCCATGAAGAACGCCTCGGCGCGCAGCGTGTAGCCATGGGCCCAACCCGGGGCGTGATCGGTCGCGGCAGAAAAATGCTCGACCGCCGCCGCGGTATCGCCCTCCTCCATCGCATCGCGCCCCCGCTCCAGCAACAGATCGACCGACGCCGAGCCCGACTTGCCCCAGATCCGCTCGATTCGCCGCGCCGTCCGGGCCGCATCCTGTGCCGTCTCGGCCGCCCTGAGCTCGGCAAAGAGCGCATCAAGATCGCCCGCGCTGTCCTGCGCTTGGGTTATCCCCGGCAAAATAATCGCAAGTGCCGTTACGATAGATTTGAGGTTTCGCAGAGCTTTCATCATGGTACCCCAAAGGTAACGCACCCTGCGCAAAATGCGAGAGGGTTGATGGAAAAGTGAGAGGAGACCATCACATGAGCGACATCATCGACGGCGCAGTGGCCGCGCTGCAGGCAAAAATCGACGGCGGCTTCGACGGGTCGGCCAAATTCGTCATCGAGGACGAGGGCAGCATCGTGATCGACGGCGCCGGCGTGCGCGAAGGCGATGACGACACCGACGTGACGCTCCGCGCCAGCGCCGAGACGTTTCAGGCGATCCTGTCGGGCGACACCAACCCGACGATGGCTTTCATGTCCGGCAAGCTCAAGGTCGACGGCAACATGGGCACGGCCATGAAGCTCGGCAGCGCGCTCGGCTGATCCCATGAGCGAAGCGCCCTACCTCTCCGACATCGCGGCCGGGCCGGAACAGGCGATCTGCCGCTGGGTCGACATGGGTGGGGCGCTGCGCATCCGCATGGGCGCTTTTCCCAGCCCCGGCGCGCGCGGCACGGTTCTGGTCTTCACCGGCCGCACGGAATTCATTGAAAAATACGGCCCCTTTGCGCGGGATTTCGCGCTGCGCGGCCTCGCGATGGCGACCTGTGATTGGCGCGGCCAGGGCCTCTCGTCGCGGCTCGTGGCCGACCCGTGCGTCGGCCATGTGGAAGATTTCGCCGATTATCAGGCGGATGCCCGCGCGCTGGTGGAATTCGCCCGCGACGAGGGCCTGCCCGAGCCTTACTTCCTCGTCGCCCATTCGCTCGGCGGCTGCATCGGGCTGCGGTCCCTGATGGAGGGGCTGCCGGTCCGCGCAGCGGTATTTTCAGCGCCGATGTGGGGGATCGAGATCAATCCCGTCCTGCGCCCGCTGGCCTGGATGCTGACCGCGCTTGTGAGCAACAGCGCGCTCGGCGAGCGCTACGCGCCGGGCACCGGCCGCGAGACGTACGTTGATGTCGAGCCCTTCGAGGGCAACCAGCTTACGACCGACCAGGCCACCTATGAGTGGCTCAAGAGCCAGACCACCGCCCACCCGGCGCTGCAACTCGGCGGGCCTAGCATCCGCTGGCTGCACGGCGCGCTGCGCGAGATGCGCGCGCTCGCCGCGATGCCCTCACCGGACATGCCTTGCCTCACCTTCCTTGGGACCAACGAACGGATCGTCTCCCCATCGCGCATCCACGACCGGATGCGCCGCTGGCCGGGGGGCGAGCTGGTGATGGTCGACAGCGCCGAGCACGAGGTGCTGATGGAACGACCGACCATGCGAGAGCCCTGCCTCGACCGCATCGCGGCGTTCTTCCACGACAACGCCCAAAGCAACACCCCCGCCGCCCGCACCGGCTGAGCGGCACAGCTCCGTGGCGGGCACCAGATGCCCTCACACAAGCGGACTCACTCTGCGGGAGTATTCCCAACGGTCAATAAAGGACCAAATATTGAAACGCGCGACCTAATAAACGCCGACTCCGAAGGGTGCAGGTCACCTCCAATTCGCGGGACTATATACTCCCAGTTTTTGGCCCACTTTCAGGGGCCACCCCATCTTCATAAAAATTGAAAGTAAAGGCGCTCTGATCCAAAATTGGAATCGATTGCCGCTGCCGCAGTCTCAAATCCCCACGCCCCCGGTTCCAAAGTCAGTTGCCCTGAGAGCTCGCTCTCTGAACTGAGAGTCTCCAGAGCAATAATTACCTTGAAATCGACCGGACCCAGCCAAAGCTCCACACACCTTGCGACCGCAATTAGAAACTTTCTGCAGATCAATCTGGCAACTTGCTTACGTTCCTCGACGGATCGAGCGACAAACTCCAATCGGTGGCCTCGCGCTTGAAGATACGACACGCCCCACACCTCGCTCATGAGATGAACGAAGGCGAGCTTGACCCGAAGGGCCTTTCGGGACGAGTCGAACGACACGGAGACCGTCGCCGGAGCGGGAAGACGCAGCCGCGAGAATTCGCGCCTTAACTTCATCTCGCCACGGCCGGGGAGATCTCTGTCCTGGTCCTGATCCTTTTCAACCTTGGAAAGTGTTTGACGCAAAGATCGAAGTCTTCGATCATTCGCAGTCGTTCGACTGACGTTCCATTGAACCGGTGCCAAGTGTAATTTGGGCGCGGGTGGAAGTTCGACTGGTAGAAGGCCAGGCTGCGATTCAACAAGAGCGTCGGCGGCATGGTTCATCACTTTGAGCACGAGTTCCGTGGTTTGCGGCAAGGCCTCCCAATCACTGGCTTCGGTCGAAGGTCGCACCGTCATGAGGGTGGGATCGAATGTCAGGCCTATCTCTCCCGCAACTGCAGAAAACCCGACAGAGCGGAGCAACCAGATCCGCCCACCTAGATGAAACGGGCTCTCATCGGTGTCACTATTCTGTCCTTTTGGGCGTGACGCTCGGGCAGGCGTGTTCTCCTGAAGCGAGAATTCATACCGTTCGAGCTCATGGAGAAAAGCGACACTCATTTGTCATCCCTCAGGAGGCGATCGAGCTGTCTCTGCGTCAGCTCGCCCGTGACTTCCAACCTTTCATTCCTCTGCCAGTCACGAATTGCCGCTGTGCTGAGGGGGCCGAGATCTCCGTCGAGTTCGCCATCATAGTAACCGAGGGACTTTAGGACCTTCTGCACAGAATACACCTCCTCCCAACCCAGCGAAATACCGGGCTCCGCCGCAACCACAGCGTCATCTGGACTCGGCGATATTTGCATCGGTCCCGTTTGCTTCCCCGGATTAGCCTGCGCGGGTTGTGAGACAGTGGGCGAAGTCGTTGAAATCGGCTTTGGTTGAGGATTGGTGCCGGTCGCGAAGGGGCCAGTTGGGGATGCTGTCGCCCCTTCGGAACGCGCAAGGTCGGATAGCAGGCGGTCTCCATCCAGACGGAACAGAGCCTGTTCGGTCAGGATCAGCGCGGCACGACCGTCAGAAGACGCCATCTGTGCCACTGGGCGACCCACGGAGGGAAGATCGAACGAAACCGCGCCGTCGCTGGCCCGAACCCGCTGCTGATCCGCGGAAATCAGGAGCAGGCCACTCTGGAGCGCGCCGCCCATGGCGGCCCGGCGGCTTCGATCCTCGGCGTCGAGGATCTGGGACCAGAGGAGTGCGCCGTCGATATTTGCGCAATCGATGAGCAACTGCTGACGATCATCGGATGTCTCCAGAGTGAGGAGCGCCGTGGACGCCGGCGTTTCGACAACGCGGAGCAGACGCTGACCGTCATCGAGCTTTGACAGGACCTCCGTCAAAGCTGCGCAAGTCGGCGGCACAAGATCACGCGTCGCATGTAATCCGATCGGCGCGACTCGGTCATCCATTCCATTTGCCAGAAGCACCGGCCTGTCGGATGCCATCAGACCAACCGGCCCATCGTTGCCGAGGGTCAGAAGGCCGGCCATCGTGGGCACAAGGAGCCGACCCGCCACGCGACTGTCCTGCCGCGGCGCGGCGGTTACCACCAGGTCGGAAAACCTGCCGCCGACAAGCTCGCGGACGATACGCGCGCCGGTCTCGGACACACCTTCCGCCTCCGCTCCGGTGTCGCTCTGCCACCAGGTCCAAAACGGGTCCGCACCGCTCCAGCGGCGGCACTCGGAGGCCCTGACTACCTTGTCGTCAGCGTCAACGACGGCCGTGGTCTCTCCATCCACACAGAGCGCACGCTCCCCACCCCTACGATCCGAACGTAGTGAAGTGACCCTCTCCGGCGCAGCACCCCTCGGCCCTCGCAGACTGCGATTCGCCCCGAGATCATCCGCCGGAAGCCGCCACCATCCGGCGCCTTCCGTGACAATCTCGACTGTCTCGCTGAACGGAGTGGCCAGGCCAGAATAAGCGTCGATCGAGAGCCTGCCGGCGTTCAACGCAATCGCTTCATCCCGGAATCGGATATCGATACCCTCAGGAGGAGCGGTGTCTCCGAAATGCTGTGTCCAGCGCCAGACCTCCGTGTCGACAAGCACACGGTCCTCCGGGATCGCCTTGTCCGAGGCAGTGAAACTCCCCAGATCAATCTGTTTGGTGGGGTCGGCTAAGAACCCTATTCCATCGGTACAGACAACGCTGATCGGATGATCCGCCTCTTGAGGTATCCCGTGAGTGCGCCCGTCGCGGACTTCAATCCAAACCGGGTTGCACTCCGCAAATCTCTGCGGATCCGGCGGCGTTCTGAGCGTCAATTGCCCCGGATCGAACCCAACGTGCTGCGTATCCCAGCCGTGCAAACCCGCAGGGGTAAAGACCTGCATGCCTCCAACGTCATAGGCAAGGCCCTGAATCCTGTCGACGGGCATCCTACCCACCTCCCAAGCGATCCCGCGCCAAGCAGAGCCATCTTCCAGCAGGTAGGAGAGCTCGGGAAATCCGGATCGCAAGGCCAATCTAAGGCGTTGCGTTTCCCATGGTACGTTGCCGGCTGCTCGCTCCGCGAGAGCGGCAGCTTCCGGCTCGGATGTCCACCCCGATGACGACCAACGCCAAGCAGAGCCGCCTCCGGCCGAATAGGGGCCAGCACCGAGAGTGCGTCCACCACCGAGGTGTGAGGTATCAGTGTGACAATGCAAATACCTGGCCGCCGGAAGCATCTGCAAGTCGCCTGGCACTCCGGCAGTGATCTCGGCGGCGACCGGGGCGCCACGCCAGAGTTCGAAGATCCTTCCTTCGCACAGCATCCGGTCTGCGAGCCGATCATGCAGCCACGGCGCGCCGGCTGCTACAGGCAGCGGTATCAGCGGTGTGCCATCGCGCGCGACATACTCCGCAAAGACCGCTGAGTCCGACTTCGACCAATGCCAGAAATCGTTGCGAAGAATATGACGTCGCGAAAGATTGCCGCCGGCGGCATCGCAGGGCCGCGGGAATGCCGAGATGTCGTCAAAGATAACGCACGCGTCGATCACCTCACCGAGCAACTGCCCGGTCAGATCCGAACGTCCGACCCGAAGCGCCGCGGCTTGAGGCCCCGTGGGCGACAGACGAAACAGCGCTTCATGCTCAAGACCGGCTTCCGTCAGTGCGAGCCGGCGCAACCCGAAATCTGTGGCAAGGAGCAATTTCCCATCTTCAGCGTGGACGCTTCGCACGAGGTCGAAAGGCAAATGTCCTCCCCTCCTCCAGTTGAACGGGACCGGGTGCTTTGCCCCGCCAGCAGTATCGGTAAGGAAGGCGGCCTTGGCCTTCGTTCCTCCGAATTCGATCCGGAGACTTCCCGAGGCGACAGCGCGCCGGGCCTCCCAAGGGTTTTCGCCGTCGGAGGGTTTGCGCCATCGCTGGTGCGTATTATCCCAAATCAGATGCCCATTCGGCGTCTCGCCCCAGGTGACAGGGAGATCCGGCGCGATCTGAAGCGTGTCGAGGCGCTCTACACCGGGATCGGAGGTGACGGGCGCCGCCAACCGGCCCAGAGCTGCGATCGAGCTGGAGACATGCGTGCCGGCGCCGGTAACAAGAACAAGTGCCGCGCCTTCGCCTGACATCGCCAACGGGCGTTCGGCGGCGAAATCCAAGCCGTTCCCCATGATCCGCCAAGTGTCGGCGTCGCTTTCCGGCACGACTTCCGCCCGGCCGTCAACGCGGCGCCAGATGCGACCGGGATCGCGTGCGAGTTCCATCGTCTCGCGCGGCGGTGCACTCTGTCGCCAAACCTCCGCGCGTCTCGATTGCCAGCCGGAGGGTATATCGGCAAAGAGTTGACCACTCACGGTGTCTAGTGACCTGGTTCCGGGAGCAACCACGCCGCCTTCGTCCAGATCATCCGCAGGGACGAGTCCGATTGGCGTCAAGAGCCAGGGCTTGCCAGCTTCTGTTGCCGCGGCGAGCCGACGATCGAAAGCGAAACCATGCGGCGCGAAAGCCGGCACCGCCTGGCCCGAAATCATGTAGCTGGCATCGACACCGCCGGGTCTCAGAGTCTCTGAAAGGGTCAAGGCGCCGCGATTGATTTTACGTAGATTGCCATCGTTCACAGGCAGACCGGATTGCGCCTCGCGTCCACCTTTGTCGAAGAGGAACACACCGTGCGAGAGACCCACCACCTCCGGCAAGGCCGCAACCACGATGGGACTCACATGATTACCCGATACCCGCCAAATTCCATTTGCATTCGCATAGGAGAAGGATCCGTCCGGCAATAGCGCCCCCTTGCCAGGCGCCGCAGGAAGAAACAAACCGTCCCGAAAGGCCTGCTCTGGGAGCAATGAAACCGTTCTTCCGAACCGCACTTTACCAGTGGATCGATCCCAGTCGAACCAGGCCTGATCGAGGGGGGGGAGGCCAGTCACTCCCCCTACTGTGACACTCGTTTTCGAACCGAGTTTGAGCTGGAACAGCTCATCGTTCTTTTGAAACGCAGGGGGAGCCAGGAAGTCCATCCCATCGACATTGATCACATGACTGCGAACATCTGACAGGCTCTCGTGATCGGCACTGGTGATCCCACCAAGCCGTTGCCTGCGCACCCGCATCGAGACGGCGTCCACCTCATATTTTGCCTCGGAGGTACCGACGAAGATCGTCCCGGTGGTCCCATCGATCATGATCTCCGACAGATGCTCGCTCTGCGAAAGGCGCAGCGGCAGACTGAGGCTATGGACGCAGGGGCTGATATCGACTCGCATTGGAGCAATTTCAATCCGTGTAAGATCGGGGCCAATCGGCGAACCAGATTCGCATCGCTGCGTTGAGACGATTTCCAACCTGCCTTCGTCCGTCTGATAGGCCCACTGTGCTCCACCCTCCCTCTCACTTGAAGGTTGCCCCAGCCGCATGATCGCGGTGGCCGACGCGGGAAATCGCAAGGCTCTGTCGTAGATCGCAAGGGGCTGGGTCGACCGGAGGCGTCCCAACGCGTCCAGCCAGACGACTTCTCTGCCACCTCTGGAAAGGGTCGCGGCAGACACACGGCTTGCCCCAGCGTCCAGAGGTGTGAGGGCGCCGTATCTTACGACATGAATCGCGTCCAATGTGAAAGCCAGCAGCTCGGGAATGGCAGAGATCGACGCCCTAAAGCTCTCGATAGACGTCACGCCATCCAAGAGGGCGGTCGCCTCGTCTTCCCAAACATCGAGCAGGCGGCGGTCCGGGCCCTCCCAGAGATACGTTCGTCCGTCGGAGTTGATCAGCCGGCTGTCAGCGTTCACGCGGACATTTGCCATCGTCTCTGTCCACCGGAAATTGTCGTCCAACCGCACAACCGAGTCACGCAGCAGAGCGATGTAGCCGTTCGATCGCTTTTCCAACGCTTTGATGTCTTTCGCCCGCATCGGTGTTGCAAAACCAATTCGGCAAACGTCGGCGTCGCCAAGACCGGGCGTTATCGGGCAGATATGGACGTTCAAGCCACGGTCGATTCGAAAGATCTCCTGCGCCCCGATCTTCCAGTCACGGTCGTCTCCGGGACGATAAACGAACGCACTATTCGCGAGGGTCGCGCCCGTCTCTCTCATCCGCTCCGGGTCGAGAACGTAGATGCTCTTCGGAGTTTCCGGAGCACCGTCAACAAGAACGAGGTGATCTTGTCCGGACACCTGCATAATCTGCCAGCCGATTTGGGCCTCGGGCAGATCGATACGGCCAGAGGGTTTGAAATCCCCAATATCGAAAAGCTCCATCTCCCGCCTACCGAGGATCGCCACGCCGTCGTCGAAGACGGCCATATCGATGATATCCTCAGGCGGTTGCGTCACGACAGGCATCGGTGGAAGCCGCAGACGCGAGAAATGAAGCCCGTGCTCTCCCGGCTGCCCGCCCCAGGTCTCCCCGGTCGCGTCCCAAAGCGTCACCAACTGGCGCCCGGTGTTATCGCGCACGAGATCAACTTCCCGGGGATCGGGAGGCGCGTCGAAGAACTGCCTGAGCTTCCAGACACGATCCGTGAGCTCATATCGCCAGATTGCCGTGTCTGATGCGAAGATCAGAGCATCGGAATCGTCATACACCCGGCGCAATGTCCCAGACGGGGGCGCTGGCCCTACCGGTGGCAACAGCTCGACCTGGTGGCCGGCCCGCCAACGGGTGATCCGGCCACGGGGATAGCGCAACAGAGCATCTCCTCGCGCGGTATCGAGGACAACTTGCTCAACCTCGAATTCCGAGGTCCAGGCCAAATCCAATGGCTCGGGGTCGCAAGACAAGGGCGTTGGAATGTTCGCGAACGGCACCGCCCGGAAAGTGTCGGTTCCCGCGAGCACCAGAAACTCCCCAAGAACCTCGAGACGCGCGCCCTCCGGCATCTCGCCAATGTCGATATCCAACCAGCGGTGCGCTGCTGGCTCGTAGATATAGGCCTCGTCTTCAGTGAGAACGAACAGCCTCCCATCAGGCAGGTTGCGCGCATCCCGCAAAGCTTTCGCAGGAGATGTCGTCCCGCGAAACAGGCATCTTTCCTGCTCGCCGAAAACGACGTAGTCTTGACGGCCATTGCGGGCGAGATAGGCGAATTCACCCCCCGAGACTGCAACCCCGCGAACGGCCTCTTCCGGTAGCGAAAGTGGCTTTGCTCCGCGAAACAGACGATTGTTCGACAACCATAGCGGCAGGCTACTTTCGACATCCAGCAGTCGCACAGGACCCGCACCACCTTTGAAGACAGGACGGAAACCGCGGGCGGCCTGATCATAGGCCTGCACCGAACCGTCCCCGGCGAGGAAAACCTGATCGCCCGATGCCCGAGCATCGCTCAATTCCTCAAGGCCCAGAACTGCCCCCGCCGGCCCCCCGACCACCGCGCGCCATTGCGTCTCGCCAAGTGCGTGGACCGCCGCCTGCCCTGTCAGCGCGTAGAGTTCCGGTCCAAGAACAGCAAGGTCGACGACACCGCCATAAGGTCCGGGCATCGGCCCTGTCCATCCGCGCGTTTGGGGATCGTAATGCGCAAGGTCATGGCCGTCGGAAAACACGAGCGCGGTTCCGGCGACCGTGGCCGCCGTGGGGCGGAAATCAGATCCGATCTCGGCTCCGAACACTGGATGAGCGGGCGCCGTCCCGTCTGCTTGCAGCGCAAGAGGCCGACCGCCCGCGTCGACAAAGTTCAAGGTGGACCCGGTGACATGAGGGTTCAATATTCCGTTTGGGACGGTTGCTCGGTGTTTGAAGACCAGTTTCCGATCTGGCCAGTCGCCGCTCGTACTTGCGACGAACACCCGTCCAGAGCCCGGCATGACCAGCCAAAGCGCAGCTTCACTGGCAAACAGACTCGCGTCGCGCTCGAAGGATCCGGTCGGTGGCGCTCCGGGATCGAATGCGTAGCGCCGCGCAAACGGATCATGGATCAGCGCTCCCTCCGCCCCAAGCAAGATAACCTCGCCCTTCCAGAACGCGCCCGTCACAAACTCAGTATCCTTGGGCAGCGCGGGGTCGGCGAACGCGATTGTTCGAGGATCATTGCCACTGACATCATAGACTGCGCCACCGCGGGCTAGCGCAATCACCGGACCATCGGGCAGAGGCAAAAGCTGAATTATCGGTTTTGGAAGAAGCAGTCGTCTGGTGATTTCTGCCGAAACCACTTCGGCATAGCCAGGACCGGTTGCGAACCGGATGATACGGCCCCCGGCCTCGACATGATAGGCGCTGACCGGCGCAGACTCGAGGATCGTCCAATTTCGGTTCTTCGGGTCGTAGGCATGCACACCGGCCGCGCCGAGCGTAACGATCTGCCGCTCCTGGAGAACCGCATGCTCAATGCCCTGCTGCGACAACGAAGCCGGGACAACTGTTTCTCCGACGATGTGGGAGAACGAAGTCGGCGTCAGCCCGCTCAGAATAGACAGGCACTGCCCGCCCGGACAGGTGAGAGACTGAAGAATCCAGACTTTGCCGTCCGGTGACGTGGCTATATCCAGAACCGCGCCGGTGACCGCTTCGACCGGACGGCGATCCATCGGTCGGCTTGGTGCGATCGCCTCAAGACCGTGAGAGCCGGCGATCCAGAAGTACCCATTGCTCCAGACGAGATGGTCCGGGCGTTGTACCGTGCCGGACTGCGATACGGCGCGCCACGATCCGGACCGTTGATCGAACAGTCCGAGCCCTTTCGCTCCTGCCGATGCCAAAATCCAACGACCAGTTTCGGAGGCACTCCAGAGAGCCACCTCCTCTTGCTCGATCGGGACGCCGTCGGGTCCTTCCCAGGAAGAATCGCCCAGAAGTACATCCCAGTTTCCAGCGCTCCGCCTGGCCAAGCCACCTGCTTGCGTAACCGCGAACAGCGGGACGTCAGAAGTGCAGACACCTGTCAACTCGCCCTCGCAGGCACTCGAAAGAAACGACAACTCCGAAGACAGATTCGCATCGCGCGGGATCGTGTCGTCCGCGAACAACTCGCGGGTGCTATCGTAATAGGCTATTTGGCCATCGGAACGGCCGAGTACCGCAAGTTCTCCATGCTGGACACCGTCGACAAAAGGTGTGTTCCCGGTTCGATAGTCCGCCAGGATCCGGGGATCATCCACTTCCACGAGAGGTTGTGGATCAAAGACACCATTGGCGTTTTCGGCCATCGCGAAGATCCATCCCAACACTCCGAAGATCATCGCCGCGGTGGCACCCACCACCACAAGCCCGGGATCAAACCGCCCGGCTGGCCGCACCCGGCCCAACCTCTTCCACTCGCCTTTTCGGCGCATCCGTCCCGCTTGCGCGCGGATGTCGGCCCAGCCGGTTGCCAGCCTCATAGCGCCCCCTTCTCCGCCTGAGGACCCCGTCGCGCGAAAATCTCTCCCCGTGAGCGGGTTGCGTTTAAGCCATGAAAAGCGTTTTTCATCATGGCACTCACTTGCGGACCTGAGATCGCTGTCTCGGCAATATCCGCCCAGGCTTCGAAGGTGATGAGATCCTCGGCCACAAAGAGGGACGACCCGCCGCCAAGAGGCGCCATTCGTTGCCGTGCCCAGGCATCAAACCAGACCAGCAGCGCCGGTTGCGGGTTTCTGGACGCTTCCACAGCAACCGCAAGAGTCTGTCCGGCGAGGCGAAGGGGCGACACTTCCGAAAGCCGACTGGTTGACCAATCGACTACCTTACGTGCCTCCACGCCGTTGATCAGCGCCTCGATCAGATCACGCCAACCAGGGTCGTCTTCGATCTGTCGCAGCATGCGCACGAAGCTTGCAGGGGTGGCCTCATCGGCTTGAGTCAGAAAGCCGACGAGCGCCAGGGTTTCCAATAGCGACCCCAAATCTTTTTGGTCCAAGCCACCGAACCGGATGATCTGGCGCTGCCTGTCCACAAGCTCCGATAGACCGCCAGAAGCTATTTCCTCGTCGAGTTCCAGCAATTCGGAGGTGAGTGCGTCACGGTCCTCTCGCAGAATTGTCTCCGCCTGTTCGGCCCGCAGGCCGAATGGCATGATCGCACGGTGCCAGGATAGGACGAAGCCGGCACCACGCCCCCGCAAGAGGAAACGAAGGACCTTTACTTGTGTCCGCCTGAGAATCCCCCAGAGGCCGAAGAACTCGACCGATATCGCAAGCAGGAGTCCAACCACCGGCACCACCCAGATCAAAACGCCCGGGAAGTCCGCTGTCCAGACCGTGCCCCTGACGGGCAACCAGACCTGATCGTGGAAAATATAAAATAACAACGTTGGCCCGGTCTTTGGAAACCATTCGAGGACGACGCCAGCGCCTATGAGCGCGAAAAGGCCAAGTATGGTGGCACCACCAAGCAGACGCAGCGCAAAGCGCCTCGTACGGCCGGAGGAGATCAAACCTCCGCGAAGCAAAGACGACCGACCCATGGAGGTTCCCTGCGTCGCACCTGATGCTTCGCCCTCTGCCAGTGGCCCTCTGCCCGGAGACTTCCCGCTGTCCGCACCGGCCAGTTCGCTGTCGGCCTGCCCCGTCATGGTTGCGTACCCCGAGGCGTTACAGTCCCGACGGGAGGCTGAGAAGCAGGGCCAACCTTGCTCTCCTCATTCGGCGACGGCACCATGTCCAGAAGCCTGGACACCGCATACTCCATCCACGCCGAGACGGCGTCCCACCAGAACCATACGGACCAAGTCACCGCAGCGCTCAGGAGCGTCGAAACGATCGCCGTCCCGTAACGCCGCCAGAACAGCAAAAACGACAGACGACGCTTTCGCCGCCGCAAGCGTGTTTCGGCCACTGCGAAGCGGTTCATGGTCTCGATGCGCAGCGACCGCAAAGCCTGGACGATATCGGCGTATGCCAAACGCTCCGAGATTGCTGCGTGGCACGCGGCCATCGCATGATATAGGGCGCTGATCTGCTGCGTGAAATCACTGGAGTTGGGTAGCGCCCTCTGCGCGATCTGATCGAGTGCGTCGATCGCGTCGTCGAAAGCTTCCTCTTGCTCGGAGTGGGGAGGACGGGATCGTTTCCTCACGGATCAATACCCAATCTGCTTAGCAGAACCGCGATACGATCTTTCTCAACACGGACACGCTCTTTCGCCTGCTCCAATGTGCGTTCGCCTACGCGAAATTCGGTCAGCAGGCTCTCAACCATCGCCATCCGCTCGGCCGAAAGCTGCTCCGGCAGTTCCGCGAACTCGGCTTCGAGAACTTGCAACCTGTCGAGTTGTGACCGGGTGGCATCAAGCACCCGGTCCATGTCCTCTACTTTTTCCCGCACTCGTTCTAGATATGAAAAGCCAAGCCCGAGTCGCTCGGCGGTGCGCGACAACTGCCCGGTCATGTGTTCCAAAACCGCGTTTGCACGCTCAAGGACCCGAGTGCTGCCATCGGACCATACTGCTTCCAGCGCGGCGAGGTCGGCATCGAGCTCCGACCGGATCGTCTCGACGAGTTCCCCCTGATAGAGGTCTTCGGCCAGTCGTTTGAGATCATCCGCCTCAGGGATGCGCGGAGAGCGCACCATGAGGTGATCGTTGAGCCATTTGATTGCCAACTCCAGCGGCTCGAAACGTGACAGATCAAATACCTCAACCTCCATTTCGGCACCCGAGTCAGGCGATGGAGAAAACACGAATGCGGGCCGCGCGTCGGGGGCGGCAAGTACGGCATCCGCCTCTGAAAACAGGTTTCCGAGTATCAGGCGCAGGTTCTCTCCCAGACGTCCACCATAGCTGTCTATGGCAGGCAGGATCCGGTGTCGCACCGGCGTGAAGACAAAAGGCGCCTTGCTGTCCTTGGTCATCGCTTCTGCCGCATGTGGATCGAGCCAGTATCGCATGGGATGATCCTCGGTCCGCGCACGCCAGTAGTGTTCGGGCAAGACCCCCTCAACCGCGGCTTTGGCCGGGTCGTAGAGCACAAAATAGCTCGGCTCGGATTTACCGGCCGAGTGACAGGTCGCGAAAGTCAGACCCGCGTCTCGCAACATTTTGGGCGGCATCTTACGAAGGCCATCGACCAGCGCTGGTAGCTGCGCATCGCTGAAACGGAGCAGTCCGAGTTGAGGAGCGGTCAGTGCCTGCAACAGCTCGATCGCAGCCGCCCGTTCGTCGATCTCTTCACGAAGACGCTCGATCGCCTGCTCGTCGGGCGATACCTCCAATGTTCGGTGTAGGGCGACGCGATAGCCCAGTGGGAAGCGGGCCGCTGCGATTTTCTCCTGAAGCGCGGCGAGTGCCGGCTTGGATGGCCGTGCTTCCAGTCTGTGAACTGTGATCGCGGCCCGTTCCACCCCGTGATCACTGATATCGTCGAGGTCGGCCGAAGACATTTCCAGCGGCAGGCTCAGATAGAGAAGGCGTTCGGGCTCGGGCGGCATGATGAGCAGATCGCTGTCGGAGTCGACTACTCCGGCTTTGGCAAGCCCATCGAGAATTCCAGAGACATCCCCCCGCTGATCGGGCGGCAAACCAAGGCCCCGGGGGCACCAGACCGACCCAGACGCAGTGGCGATCCTATCAAACAACGGGAGTTCGCCTTCGAAGCCCGCGCGCAATCCCTCGAGCGTCGCCCCGCTCTCCTCCGCGTCAGAGAACCGTATGACGATGACATCGTCTTGCTCCTCATCGCGCAGGACCGAGAGGGCCGGATAACGGCTGCGCCGGACCACTGCCACAGCTGCTTCAACTGTCTCGGAAAGAGGGCCACGGAGAACACAAAGCGCATCCATGGACCCGCTCGGGATCGCGTCGCCCCGCCTCAGCGCAGCGAACAGGCTATGAACTGCGGCGCCGATCGCATCCGCATGGCCAGCCATTTCCAACGACCTTGGGGCAAGGCGCGACGGGTCGACATGACGATCGCAGCGATTTTGATAAATCTCAGCCAAAATGCTGCG
Organism: Poseidonocella sedimentorum; assembly: GCF_900116005.1. GTDB lineage: Bacteria > Pseudomonadota > Alphaproteobacteria > Rhodobacterales > Rhodobacteraceae > Poseidonocella > Poseidonocella sedimentorum. The sequence continues at coordinate 492,434 of NZ_FOYI01000001.1, read as the reverse complement.
GAGAGTTGTTACAAGCTCCTGGCTCTGATGCGGCGGCGCGTTCCAGTGCGGCAGGAAAGGTACCATGCTCCCGTCGGCTTGAATCGCGAAACTGAGTTCTGCAGCGGTCGCCTGGAGCAGGTGTGGCGCGAGCCCCGCGAAGAACGAGGGTGTTTCTTCGCGTTGCAGATTTGGCAGCACGAACCCTTGCCGCAGGGCGCCTTCAGTCTCGTCGGCCATCAATCGCCTCAATCGTACAACGGATGAAACAGTCAGAGAGCGCGCCAAGGATCTCGTCGACCCATTGTCGGCCCGTCGCATCGGGGTCCGCTGATGTCATCTCCAGTCTCCCGCCTGGCGCAAGCTCACCAACCGCCACGAAATGGGCCGCATCAGAAATGACCCTCGGGACGATGAGCGCCACTGGTATCACTCTGTCTTCAAGCACGCCGGCCAGCCCGGCCGTAAGCGCAGTGCGCAATGCCGGCCAGTCCTCATCGGCGATTGTCGCTGCGTCCGTGCCCTCCGTCAGGGTGACAAAGCAGAGCTTCCGCGCATAGTCCGGCAGTTCGGAAGCGGATCTGGCACCAGTCGCGAGAGGGTTCAGCGCCATCAGGCGTGCAAGCGCAACGCGCGCCAAAAGCGCTGCATCCTCCGGCCCGTCCGTAGGCTCCGGTGAGGCGGCGGATGCGAGGGTATCTGCGAAATGAGGGAGCAACCCTGAGCGGGACAACATACTCACGCGGACATGTTCTTTCATAGCCAGAGCATCAATCCCCGACGGGAATTCAGCGTTTTCGACGCCGAGGTGGTCCGAAGTGACACCCAACCCGGTTTGTTCTGACCAGAGCAGATCGCTTTTATCCTGCCCGATCTGCGACAGGACGATCCTCAGCCGCAGGGCAGCGTCGCACCACGCCGCCTTGACGATCGCTGTCGCCTCGGAAGCGGCGCGCCGGTCACACAGACACAGCGACAGTAAGTCCCGTCGTGGTTGCCGGAACGGCGGTCTGTTTCGGACAAGGATTCCCTCGTGCAGAAGGCGGTGCGCGATTGCCTCGGGCGGCATAAAAAATTCTGACATTGTCGCGTCGGGAAGGTCCTCCACCCGGTTCGAGATCCGGATGCCATTGACGCCGCCTTCCTTCGGTCGGAAACCCGAGCGCTTTCGACGTGCATTGCTCCGGGATCTTTGCAACCGTTGCTTCAGCGCGGCGTCATCCGGCAGGACGGGTTCGGCCACGTAGAGCAGGTGACAAAGCAGCGGTTCGGGCTCGGGCACCGGATGTGGGCGGTGCCGGCCCTGCCCTCTCGGTATCGCTCGGTCTGTCGCAGCCTTCATCGCGGCGCCATATAAAGCGACGCCGGATTCGGCCCAGAAGCCGCGGCCCATAGGCGCTTCGGTCTCGAGAAACCGATCCACTTCGGACTCGAAAGAGCTGACCCAGTGTTGATCTGGCGCCCGTTTTCCGCCCGGCAAGGGCGCTCGGCCCGAAAGCACTACGGCACCAGTTCGGATCGCCGCCTGTCGCAGGATCGGTTCCGCCACATTCGAACAAAAAACCTCGCTCGCACCGCGCCAGAATTCCGATGCTCCCAGAACCCGAGTCAAACCGATGGCTGCGCCTGCAAGGTTGAATCCACGCCCCCAAAAAGGATGATCCGCCGGTCGGCCCGCCTGCTCCAAACCTGCCAGGGTCTCCGCGAGCCTTGGTGTCAGAGGGACATGCCGTTCGGCCATCGCGGCGATGAGATGACCTGCGCGCTCGGATACCCCGGTCATGGGAGCAGGACCGTCGACCCGGATGAAAAGAGGGCCTTCGTGCGTCATGTTCCGAGAAGATGGCTGGTGAGTTTGGAAACGGTACTCTCGTCCTCGGTGTCCAGTCCGAATTTAAGCAGGACGGTCAGGTCGACGGGCTCGATAGCAAGCGCTTTGCCGGGGTTGCGCGCATGCCGCAACAAGGCGTTGCCGAGCACGACGGCGCTCAGCTTGACAAGCCGGCGATTCGACATTTCACTCAGCCCCTTACGTCGAACCTCGGTCACAAGATCGGCCAGGCGGGCAAAGATCGGATCGGTTTGCTGGATGGACAGCCGACCGTCCAGAGTCATTTCATCGACCGTTTCGCGATAAGCGGTGAGTGACGGCAAAAGCCCCGCGAAAGACGCCTCTTCCTCCCCCCCCCGGCCGTGGGTTTCGGTCCACGCGGTTTCGAGCAGACCCGATATGCTTTCTTGATCACTCGCGACATTCTCGATGCGACTTCGCAGCACAAACCGGTCATAAACCGCACCCAGGCCCTCTTCGCGCGGAGGATGATTGGACGCAGCAAATAGAATCTGCAGCGGGACCGGATGCACCATCCCTCGGTCGTGAAACTTTCGCTCGTTCATAAAGGTCAGCAGGGCATTCAGGATGGCACTCGAAGCGTTGAAAACTTCATCGAGGAAGACAACCTCGGCCTTCTGCATCATCCCCTCATCATCCCGCACCAAAGCCTTGGCATCGCCCATGAGCTTCCCGAGATCGAAATACCCAAACAGCTCCGAAGGCTCGGTGAACTGGGTCAGCAGGTACTCGAAGTATCGATCATCGCCTTGCGCCGAAGCGTCAGTCCGATCGCTATTTGGCAGCAGCCCCACCAATTGGCAAAACGTCCGCGTCAAGCGCGACTTCGCGGTACCGGGTGGGCCCAGCATCAGCATGGCTTCGCCCGTGATCGCAGACAGCATCATGCACTCTATCGTCTGTTCAAGGCCGTAGAACCGGGCGTTCAAACTGTCCTGGAGTGAAACGAGGCTCGTCAAGGTATTCTTGTGCGCCTTGAATATCTTGGCGAGTATTTCTTTTTCGAACATTAATGTCTCATATCTTATGGCATATCAGTTACAATCTGGCGCCAATATTCTGGCGCATCCTCGGTCCAATCTTCTCGGGCCAATGGGCCAAAGTCCATTTCCTGAAATTCATGCCACCGTTCAAGTTTTCTTTCCAGAGAGGCAAACTCCTCGCCAAAGTCGAAGCCCGGGTGCTTGTGACCGAGATCGAGCAACCACAGATCCCAAAACCCAGCCCAACCCTCGGTGGCGAGCACAGTACTGGCAAGTGACTCCAAACAGGTTCGGATCTCCTGGGGAGCGTTTTCCATTGTCCCGGCCCTGAGAAGTAGAAACAGGGTCCACGCAGATGGCGCGGATGTCGGCGGTCCATCGGGATGCATAAGAACTCTTGCCCGCAGGTATCGGTAGATCCGTTCGAGCACCTGCTGCCTCAACTTCGGAGCCGCGAGTGCTGTCGTGATGAGCCCAAGTTGGAATTCTTCAGCGCCAGCAGCGACTTCCGGGCGCGGACGACGACGTATCCGATGCTGCCATACATCAGATCCGAAGTCGCGCGCACGATCCCGCCAGCGCGGAGGGAACGACTGGCCAAGCAACCAATCCTCGAAAGGTTTTCGCCCGATCCCGTCAGGAAACGGAAATGTCCGTGACGCGCGCTGGACGCCAGCCCGAAGCTGCGCCGGGATTCGGCCCGCAGACCGGAACCACGGCCTGAGGCGGTTGTGGTTCGGCGATATCTTCGCACCGCCCTGCCCCAGGACCAGATCGAGCGCAGCAAGAGCCAACCGCTGAAGCTCTTCAGCCGCCAACTGCGCGCTCACCGGATCGTAATTTCCCATCGCCCGTACGGCGTGATTCCCATTTTCGGTAGTCACAGACGTCATTCCCGCTCCTTGCACCAAAGGGAACAGGAGAACAGCGCGATTGCAATTGCAATCAGCCATGGGTGCAGCGGTATTTTACTGTCAGGGGCGTCTGCCACGCTGATCTTGATCGGCTCGACTGAAAGTTCCTGACCACCGGTGCCGCTCGACAATTCGCGCATCGCCTCCAGCTGGATGCCGAAATCCAATCTCTCTCGTCCCATCGAAGTGGTCAAATCAGAATTCAACAATGTCACAGGAATGAACTGCGTGTCCTGCCCCTGTTCTGAAAGTTCGAGAACAGCCTTCATCGGACCCACGAGATCCGGCATGGGAATTGAGGCGAAAAACTCTCCAGGCGCTCCGCGTGAGACAAACCCCAACCCCAGTCGGCGCCCGGATTCGAGCGCCAGAACCCCGCTCAAGAAAGGCGAAGCAAGCGCATCAGCTTCGAGCGCCGAAACCGTGAAATTCAAACGCCCCCCGGTTTGTCCAATCCGGATATCGAAGCGGCGCGGAGATTTCCAGCCAACCAAGCGGGTCAGCAGGGCCGCAACGTCTTCACCGCGAACGTTGGGCGGCATCGGGCCTAGAAAAACCGCTGTGGCGACCTCTGGTCGCTCGGCGTCATGCCGAAGCGCCAGCAGAGGATCCGGTGGCGGAGCCTCGTGGATTGCCAATACCTCTGCATCGGCCCGTGGATACGTCGCAGCAAGGCCCGCGACCGGCGACCCTGCGAACAGGGCAACATCGGAAGTGGGCACCGGCTCAAACACTTCGGATCGGTAATAGATTATGCGGGGCTCTGGCTCGAAGTAGGTAAGCTTCAATGACCCCAGCCCGCTACCACTTGACAGCAGCACCTCTTGCCCCCAGGCGGCTACACCGCCGGGGAAGTGTTGCCCTTCGGTTGAAATTGCGGTGGTGAAGCATTGCGGGTGCGTCCCCGGCGGATCGAAGCCGCCGTCGGAAATGAAGAAATAGGCGCAGTAGTTCGAACGCATCCGAGCCGCCTCAGCAAGCGCACTATCAGGGGCGGTGCCACCACTGGCCGCCAAAGTGTCGATGAACCTGCGCGCCTGGGAAAGTGCCTCCGGTTCGGCCATCTGTCGGCGAAAAGACGGTTCCGACCGATCCGAAAACGGCAGTATCGCCAAGGTATCGATAGGTCTCAGCTGGTCGAGGATGACATGCGCGGCACCTTTCGCGATGCCCATGGATCTGCCCATAGACCCCGAAACGTCAATCAGGATTACGACGTCGCGCCTTGGTGGTGTCATCCGGACGGCATGGGGATCGCTGTTGACCGGAAGGATCGGCCCAAGGTCCGATGCGTTCCAATCGGCGATCCTCTGCGGCATTTCGGGCGATCCCCGCAAACCTCCATTGACGATGAGAAGCCCGGTGCGCGCAGCACCTGAGAGCAGGGTCCGATCGAAGCCTGCAGTAAAATCCTCCGGTACCAATGCATCGATGACGACAATGTCGAAGGTCTCAGGCGCTGGCGGTGCAGCAGGGTCACCGCGTGTCACGTTCCATTCGGTGGGATCCAGCAGGTCAAGCCAGCGGGCATCCCCAAATGCCAGAACCCGAGCCGGACCCACGACCTTGGTATAGAGAACACGGGACTGCTTTCCCCCTAGACCAGTGAACGTCAGACGGACTGGCTGCAATCCACGTTCAGCGAAAACCGTTTCTGCACGGATCGCGCGCAGGCTCTTTGCCTCTGGAATGTCCTGCCCTTCCACCCCATCCACGCCCGCTACCTCCAACGTGCCGCCGCCAAAGACGGCGCCACGGACTACCGCTGGGTGCCCGGCACTTTGTTCGGGTCCAAGGTTCGCTGCGACAAGACCGGTCGCGGGAGCGCTTGAGCCAGCCGCAAGGATATGGATCGGCACGCCGCGCGCTTGAAAAGCTTCTACAAGGTCAGGCGACAGATCGGAGTGAAAATTTCCGTCGGATAGTAAGATCACTGCGCCGCGCCCACCGTCTTGGCGGATGCGTGCAAGCGACATCGAGAGCGCACGGTCCGCCCGGCTCCCCTCGCGCCCGCCGCTTGGCGGGACAAACCGGCGAAGGTTTTCTGCCAACTGCGGAAGCGTTTGAACCGGTGCCGATTCCGCCGCTGCCTCGCTGAACTCAATCAGCAGGCCTTGCCAACCTGTTCTCGCTCCGAGCGATTGTGACAACGCGTCGACCTGGTCCGCGATCTTGCGTGTTGCCGTCTCCGCCACCGCCGGTTCGCGCCAGAAACTCTCCGAGGCATCAAGCGCCACGACAAGCAACCCGCCGTCCACCGCGCCGGATTGCGCCGGGAGGATCAGTCGCGGGCGCCCTGCTGCCGCCGCGAGAAGCAGAACGGAGATGCTCAGCAATGCGACCGACGCCAGGGCACGGCGACGAGATCTTCCGCTTCCGAGGATGAATGCGACGGTCGCGAGACCGATGCTGACGATAGCCAGAATCTCCGGCCAGGGGGCCAAGTGTGCCCGACAGTCAGCTTCCAGACTTGCGGGCGCCAGTATCAAGAGGGCCTCACAAAATGGCATGTCGCCGCCTCTCCGATCGCAGCGCCGCAAGCCGCTCCAACGCAATCAACCCAAGCGACGCAAGAAGGAATAGCGGCCAGAAAGGTGTCTCGACCTGCCCGCCTGTGGTGGAGGAAAAACTGACGTCCGGAGGTTTCTTGACGGGCCTTCCTGTGTCGCTTTCCTTCCAGGCGTCGGCGACGTCTCGTCCGTCGGGGCCAGGCCATCTGACCTCCAAGCGGTCCTCTCCATCCCCTGTAACTTCCAGCAGAGCCGTAAAGAAAAGCGTTGATGACAGAGCATCGACGGCGCCGCCCGGAGCGGGACCTGGAACAATATAGGCCGCGGGTTCACTGCGCCGCGCAACAAGCCATGCCCCCGACGCATCCGAGAGGACGGGTTCGAATCCAGCAGGCAACGGAACACCCGCCGGCGACGGCAGCGCCGCTTCGAATGCGTCGAAGTTCAGCACTTCGATTACCGGATCACTGCCGATGAACGGGCCGATACGATGAAATCCCGGAGCAGACCAGCCGTCGTAGGTGAAGACCCCAGGCCGTGCGAGGTCGTCCTTGCTGGCGTCCATCAACGGTTTCACCAGTACGGGTCCGGATTGCGCGCGAACGGCGGGCGGGGCTGGGACCGATAGCTGCCAATCCAGCTCGACCCCTTGCGCGATCTCGATGGAAAAGCTCATCCGGTCATCTCCGGAATAAGCCCCTCCGCCTTGGAGCTGGGCGGTATAGCCCCCCGAAGCCGAGGGGCTCAAACGCGCAAGCGATGTGTCGGCACGATCAATCGAGGACACCAGCGGAACGGACCTCGATCCCCGCGGTCCGGTCAACATCAGACGGGGAATATCTGCCCCTCCGAAGCGACCGACTTCAATAATCAACTCCGACCGACCGACGCCAAGCGCTGCGGGACGCATCCTTGCCCGCAACAGGCCGGCATTCGGTACGGGGGCTCCAACCTGCAGCCATTGCAATTCCGGGCCGTCCTCGGGCCATCGGGTCTCAGGAGATGGCTGATCAGTGACGACGACAACATGAGACGGAGCGCATCCGTCCTCATGTACCGGCGCGAGGCTTGCAGCGAGCAGAGCAGAAACTTCGCCGCCTTCGTGAGCCACCTCCACCCTGTCGAGTTGCTCGTCCACCGGCCCAAGCCTGCGCGCACTGCTCCCGACAGCAATCAGAGCATCGCAATAGGCCCCTTCCGCGGCCGCCTGGCGCGCCTTGTGCACGACATCACGCACCACCGTCCGGGCAGATGACAGCCGGTCTTCGGGCCCGTCCGCCACCCCCATGCTGTCGGAGACATCGAGTACGACGCGCAGGCCAATGGTGCCCGGCCGTTCCCGGACGTGTCCCGGCAGGCGATCCCATACACTGAGCAGGCAAAGCGTCAAGGCCGCGAGATGAAGCCAGAAGGCGGCCTGTCGACGCGGAAGTACCAGGGCAAATCGCGGTTCCGGCTCCGGTGGGGCTGCCGGTGGATCGAGCAACCGCGAAAAGCTAAACTGCAGCTCGCGCGGTGGCCGGCGCTGAAGATACCAAGCCAATGCCGATATCGTGGCCAAAGCTGTGAAGAGAAACGCGATCATGACAGCCCCCTGCGGGAGGCCACGCTCGAAAGAACGGCCGATCGTGGAAACCAGTTCGCAAACACGCCGCGTAGACGCGCGGCGTCGCAGTCGGCCGGCCACATCACGGAGCGATCCACAAGGCTGCCGCGCCCGCGCAACGCCCGAAGATTACTCTGCGTCTGCGCTGCCACACGCTCGTTTACCTGTGCATCGAAATCCGCTGTGCCCTCGAAGATCCCGTCTCCGAATTCGCGCCCTTCTGCCGCCGCCAATCGGAACCGGCCAGTATTCCGTGCCAGCGCAAGTTCGGCGGGCGTGCTGTTAAGCGGAATCACCATGAAGCTTCCCCAGGATCTCTGTGCCCGCTGGGCGAGATGAGCGATCTTTCCATCCGGGTCCGGGTAAAGAAGGTCGGAAATGAAGATCACAGCGCTGGCTGGACGGAAGGTTTCCAGCAACGGTTGAGTCAGAGGGTCGACCTGCGCCGTCAGCAAAGTGGGTCGGGCGGACCACAGACCCGTCGCCAGGCGCGCCGCAGCGGGTGCCGCGCCCCTCCCCGTCGCAACAACCGGCCGGCTGGGTTCTGGGTGAAAGAGCGCGCCCATGACCACCTCATCCCCCGAAGCGCCAGCAACCGCGGCGAGGGCCTGAAGGGTCCAGAGGGCGAAGAGCAGCTTCGGAGCCCGTGCAGGAAGTCGCATCGCCGTGCGCGCGTCCACGATCAGCACGACGCGCATCCGTTCCTCGGCCACATACCGTCGCACCACCCGATCATGTTCCGAGCCGGTCCGGAGAGATGCGAGCCAGTCGATGCCACGAACATCATCGCCCATCTGGTAGCTTCGGTAATCGCGAAATTCCAGGCTGTTGCCCGCAAGGCGCCGTAGATGCACCCCCTGACCATTGATGGGAACGGTCCGCTTGAACCGGAACCTGAGCCGTTCGAGCAAATCAGGTGAAATAGGGGGAGCGATATCTGGCATCGTCGCCTCAGAACTTATGCAGTTCGACGGCTGCCTCGAGGTCGCCGGAGAACCGGTCGGCATAGCCCGCGGGATCCTCTCCGACTCTCTGATCCGGGGCCGCAGCCTTGGCAAGTGCGTGGATCATGGCCTCCTGCTGCCGGCCTTCCTCGAATGCCGAATTGATTGCCTGGCCGTAATCGTGGGTGACGCGCAAGCGGTGGCGCAGAACCGGTGTAAGGACTGCCGCGAGCCCCGACCGGGACGAGGCCGCGGCCTCTTCTGCTCGATCCGGCTCAGTCAGCACCATCGCGCTCCAGCCGAGCGCCGCCTTGCTCAGCGCGATCGCGCCACGAGGCCCCAAAGGGTATTCTATGCTGCCCGAAACCAGTTCCTTCAGCGCCGCCATGCGCCGTGGAGACAGACCTCGGACAGCGTCGAACCGGGCGTTGCTGGCCATCACGATGTTGACGATATGCGTCAAGACCGAGGGCGGCGCTCGAAGCGCCATCACGCCCCGGGCGGCCCGGTCCAACGCTATCAACGATGAGTTGCGCACTCCGGCCTTCTCGGGCGGCGGTGAAAGGCGTGACCCTGTCTGTTGCGCTGCAGCCAGTTCCTTCGCAACGATACGCTCCATCGCAGCGGCACCCGGGAGCTCCATCTGCACCTTGAACATGAAACGGTCGAGCTGTGCCTCCGGCAGGGGGAAGGTGCCGTCCTGATCGATAGGATTCTGCGTTGCCATCACCATGAACGGTGACCGCAGCTCGCAAAGCCCGTCGGGGGAACTGATCTGGCAGGTCTCGCGCAGGATGTGGGTGTCGCCCAGTACAGTGACCTGAAATTCAGCCATTGCCTCCAGCATGGCAGCCTGGGTCTTGGGGCTTGCCCGGTTGATCTCGTCGGCCAGCAGGAGCTCGTGGAACACCGGACCCTTCTTGAACACAAGGCGGCGTGCGTCCTCGGGGTCGGGCATGAGCGTGCCAGTGATGTCCGACGGCATGAGATCAGGGGTAAACTGTATTCGGCCCACAGCCCCGGCGCCGAGGCAGAGCGCAGATGACAACGCCTTGACCAGCGCAGTCTTGCCAAGCCCGGGATTGCCTTCAAGCAGGACATGACCGCCGGACAAGAGCGCCACGACAAGCAAGCGTACTACGTCCCCGAGGTCGTGCATGCCGGCGTCCTCGACACGCTGCGGCAGCCCGCGCAGAAATTCGATGTCCTGGGGTCTTAGGCTCATGGCAACTTGTCCTGTTCGTCAGTGTAGAGCGACCTGATCCAGGCCGGCATGTTCTGTTTCGGTGGCCGCGCAGCTGTCGGCGGCGAGATAGCGGTTTCGTTCTGCACCCTGAGGTCGATGGACTCAGGTGCCTCGCCGGGGGCAGCGAATATCTGGCGCGGAGTGCCAAGCTCGACATCGGTGCCTTTCGCATTTGCCTCATCACCCGACACACGCTCGCGGAATTCGCTCGTCTCCTCGTCGGAGGAAGAGAGGGTCGCCCGAAATTCTATCGGTTCGCCGCGCTCAATGAGGTGGTCGGTTACTGCGGCTTCCCCCGGGATAGCGGCATCACCGCTCTCGTGCCACGTCGCACCGCCGGATCGAGAGGCGCCTTGCTGCATTGATGCTTCATCTGCACCCTTTGCAGACGACGCATCATGGCCGGCCTCGCCGATGGTGTCGGCGAGCTCCGGCTTGCCTCTAGCACCCTGCGATGCACGAGCGTCTGAACCAGACACTGGATCACGCGCCAAATTCTGAGAAGGCGGCACTCCGGTCTCGGCAGCCCCATCCGCCCCGGCAGTCTCTCCGCCCCCGCCGGGGCTGCCCCGCGGCAAATCCAGCTTCGCGTCACCTGCCTCGCCAGTGACGTTATCTGTCCCGCTGCCAGATTGATTGCCTCTCGGTGCCGGGGCTTCGACCCCGCCCGGTTTGGACCTGCTCGTGTCCCCCTCCCGGCCGGGTTCTGCGCCATCCCCGCGCCCCTGCCCCAACTGCGCCTGTGATGTCGAGGCGCCGTTCGTGACGTGTTCACCAAGAGTACCCGTGGACGATAGACCTCCATTGCCTTCAGAAGACGAGGGTGTGCCGGAGCCTTCTTCTGACGACGTCAGCCCTGTCGAGCTTGCCGATGAGGTCGACGATCCTGGAGCCTTCCCGCTCGTAGTCGTTTCGCCGGAGCCTCCTTCTGTTGAAATGCCGGAGCCTGATGCTGTTGCACCGCCTTGGTTTTCCGTACCACCTGCGCCGCCACCGCCCGGCCCAGCACTCGTCTGGCCGCTGCCGTCGTTTGAGCCAAAACTGTCCGTCGCGCCCTCCGCTTGCAGCGAGTCGTCATCCCCGCGGTCGAATGAAAAAACCGAGGACGGCCATGGCAGGGAGAAGACAGAGCCGGACGGCAAGAGAGCGGCCACAAGCCAACCGGCGAGCGCATAAGGGAGGAACGCTGCGAGCGCGGGACCAAGAGCGCACGCCCTGCGCGAAATCGAGCGCGCGGGTTGAAACGCTGAATTCGGCGCCACCGGGCGAATAGATCCGCCGCTGTCCAGGGCTGTAAGGTAGTCAACAGCGTCAGCGGCCGCCTCCCGCCGGGCGAGAACAGCACGTCTCAGATCGCGCAGACGGATGTTATAGGACCATTGCGCTTCAAAACGCGCCACCGCGCCCCGAGCGTCCGGAGCACGAGTCCGGATCGGCTCGTAGGCCAGAAGGCCACCGTCGGAGGACCGCATCAATGACCGCGTCCTGGTCAGCGAGAAGAGGACGAGCGTGGCGGCGCCGACCGTAATGGGAAACGCAAGCGCGCTCTGTCCTGCCAATAATCCAGTCACACCAGCCGCTAGCGACAACACCGCACACACCGCGACACTGCCAGAGGCCACGAACAGTGTCGCCTGGCTCGCCGCAAGCTGAGAGGCGAACGCTCTGAAGATCAGTCTTTCCCGGCGATACCCTCGCAAGCACCTCCAGGTGCCGCACGCCCCGACCGCAAGAATAAAAACGGCAATGACGGCGGCCGCCACAGCAAGGATGGCGAGCCAAGCTGCAGCGATGACACCCCAGCCCACGATAATGACGGCTGCAATAGCACCGGACGTACCAGCCACCACGATCTTCCAATGCAGCATGTCCTGGACGACCGGCAGGAACCGTTCAAATGGGGCTGACAAAGTTCTTCTGGTCAATACTGATGACTGGCGCATAAATCCGGCTTTCTCGAGACTGATCTCGCTACGAGACTGTCTCTGAAATCATTCTCGGCCACAAAATTCTATTGCGCGGCTCTTTTCAACCCAGGCACTTGCCGCAATAATTCAAAACCGATGAAACCTTGATATCGTCGGATGGTGCAGTGAGGTCGCATATGCCTTTGAGACTGAGACGTCGGGTGCAGGTCCTTCCCGGCATCAAGCTTAATTTCTCCAAGTCCGGTATCAGCACGACGATCGGACCAAGGGGCGCAAGCGTGAACATTGGCAGACGCGGACTCTATGCGAACCTCGGCATCCCCGGCACCGGTCTTTCCTATCGCCGGAAACTGAAACAGAAGTCTGCGCCAGCAAAAGGCCGGTCAACTACAAACGCGACCGTTGCCAACCGCGCGCACCCGAGCATGCCAGCGCTTCAGCAACAAGTTGCCACGCTGGATCTGAAACAGGCAAACGAGCGCATGCGAACAATTGCCCTTCGCGCGCAAATCATGCTGGCGCTGCCAAACGTAGAGAAAGAGCCGGAACCAGGGGCTGGCAAAGGCCTCGTGCTCACCCTTTCCCTCTTGGCCATTGGCGGGTTGCTATTCATTCTGACCTGACCGTCTCAGGTGGTTAGGGACCGCCCCCCCTCAAGGCTTGCTCTGCCGATCTCAAGAATTTTTCTGTTCGCGGCGATCACCGAACATGTTTATATAGTCTGAATTATTTTGAGCATTCTGCAGGTTGGATCGCGTGTCATTGTCTCCGCCCCGTACTCGCGCTATCGCGCCAGGTATAGCCATTGAGAAAGGCGATTTCGGTCGACCTGTGCTGGCCGGCAATACCAAGCAGGTTGCGATGAGCGAGGTCCTCGCGTCTCGCCTGGCCGCGGTCAACACCGCCCGCATGGCGGCGCGTCAACATGCGCGTGCGTCCGTGGCGAACTATTTCATTCTGGTGCCGACCCTGCGGTGCAATCTCATGTGCGATTACTGTCAGGTATCCCGCGTTGCAGAGCGCGCGACAGGATTCGATTGGGACGACACCGTCCTGGACGAAGTCACCGCACTTATCCTGCAAAGCCCTGCGACAGAGCTGACTCTGGAGTTCCAGGGCGGCGAGCCTCTGCTGCGGACAGACCTCATTCGCGCCCTGCGGCAGCGCCTGTCCGACGCCGGGCGCGAAACGCGCACGGTCATATGCACAAACCTCCAGGTCGTGGGAGAAGACGCCTGGTCGCTGCTTGCGCAACCGGATGTTCTGATCAGTACCTCTTTTGATGGCACCTGGGCCGCGCATCAACGGCATCGGACACAAAGCCCGACCGCCACCTCCGTTTTTCGCGAAAACCTACGTCGTGCCCTCGACGCCTTCGGATCCGACCGGGTCAGTCTGACTTCAACACTGGACCCCGCTAACCCTCCCGATCCGAAGGAGGTGATCGCAGAAATGCGAGAGTTGGATATCAGAACCTTGTTCCTGCGCCCGGTCAATTACCAGGGTTTCGCCCGGAAGAAGTTCGGCGGCGTCCGTGAGGATGCGCAATGGGATCAGTATTATCTCGCCTTCATCGATCAGCTGATAGAGGACAATCTCCGGCACCAGATCACATTGGGCGAATACTACTTCAGCTATCTGCTCCGTCGCGTGCTCGATCCACGGCGCGATGAACATGTAGACCTGCGCAATCCTGCGCCTCTTGGCCGAGACTATCTGGTTGTCGGGGAGCGTGGAGATATCTTCCCCACCGACGAAGCGCGGATGCTGTTCCGTACCGGGCAGATCGACCTTCGGATCGGGCATGTCTCGACCGGGCTTGATCTCGCCAAGATCGCTCAACTCAACATTCATGCCGACAACCGGACCGATCCCGAATGCGGAAACTGCGTCTATCAAGCGGTATGCGGCAGAGACCTTGTGGATGACATCTCGCGATATGGCAGGATCGACGTCCCCCGGCATCGGACCCGGCACTGCCAGCGGCATATGGCCATCTTCGACCACGTGATGCGTAAACTCGTCACGGCCGAAGCGGCTGAACTCGACGTGATCGCGCGCATGTGTGGCCTCAAGGCGATTGACCCCGCAGCCTACAGGCCGGCTCATGTATAGCACGAAAGTCGCGATCCCGGCCTTTCCCGAAGAACTTCCGCTCCTCATCCGGCTGGAAGCGGATGCCGCAGACGGCGAGGTTCCCGCTTGCGGGTTGATCTATGAAGAACCCGGAGTTGGCTGGTTTCAGCATGGCCGTCACACCTTTGAGGTGCATACACAGGATCCGCAGGCGCTGATCGGCGACGTGGTCCTGGTCAATCCGCATCGGGGCGTGGGTGAGCGCATCCTGCGGCGCCAGTCTCCGCACAACACCTTGCTGATCACCGAAAGATGCGATCAGCGCTGCGTCATGTGTTCTCAGCCGCCGAAGGACTACGAACTCGACCTGTTTGATGTCTATCAGCGCGCCCTTCCCTTTGCTGCGCCCGACGCGGTGATCGGCATTTCGGGCGGTGAACCACTGCTCTACAAAGCGCCTCTCTTTGATCTGATTGACACTGCCGCGCTCGCACGTCCGGACATCGGATTTCACCTGCTCACAAACGCACAGCACCTGACTGCCCGGGATGCGCCGCGCCTCGCAGCCTTGCCGCACGGGCGCATGAAAGTTGCCGTGCCCCTCTACGCCGCGGAACCGGAAGTCCACGATCGCATCGTCGGAAAACCCGGTGCCTTTGCGGCGGCCCTCGACGGCATCGCACTGCTTCTGGAAGCGGGCGCGGAGGTTGAGATACGCACGATCGTGATGCGTCAAAATCTGGACCAGCTCTCGAAGCTCGCACATCTGCTCGCATGGTCGATACCCGATATCGCCCATTGGGCCGTGATGCAGCTCGAATATATCGGATTCGCCCGGAAGAACTGGGCCGAAATCTTCTACGATCACTCGCTCGACCCCGAACCCCTGATCGCAGCGGTCGCGGCAGCCGAACAGCACGGGGTGAGCTGCATCCTTTACAACATGCCCCTTTGCACCCTTCCGCCCATCCTGCGAAACTTGGCGCCCAGGACGATCTCCGACTGGAAGCAAAAGTATTATCAAAGCTGCGAAGGATGTGTCCGCCGCGAGGACTGCAGCGGTGTTTTTGCCTGGCAGCCCCGTGATCAGACCTTCGCAAGAATGGAGCCGTTATGCCACGTTTCGTGATCCCTTCCCTGCTCGCCGCGGGCTTCTTGGCGCCAACGAATGTTCGTGCCGTCGCGGTGGAAACGCCTGCCGTCGATACAGAATTGCTTCACCAATTCGCCGAACGTTTGCGGCTGGAACACAGCTTCACGTTGGCCGGGCATCGATCCCATTCCTCGCATCGTTCTCATTCGTCGCATCGCTCGTCCTCCGGCGGAGGGTATTCTGCACCAAGCTCAAGCAGTTCCAGCTCGACGCGTAACCAGTCCTCGACGCCGCCAAGTTCGATCCTGCCATCAGCACCCGCAGCGGCGCCAAAGCCGAAGGTCCTGCCCGGCAATTCCGAAAAATTCGTCCTGATCGCGCGCAAGGTGCAACTCGCCTTGACCTCTTACGGGTACTACAGTGGGGCGATCGATGGCATCATTGGGCCGGGCTCGCGCTCCGCCTTGTCGAAGTTCCAATCTGACTACGGCTTCGAAGTCACTGGAACGATCACACCAAAGGTTCTGGATGTCTTCGGTATACAAGCGAATTAACGTACTGCTCTTTCTTTGTGGCCTGACACTTGGCCTCATGATTGCCTGGCTCGGCCAACCCGTGTTCCAGTGGGGCGTGCAAAGCCTGTTCCGGAAACAATTCTACGAGCTCACGGCCTCCTGCGATGCGGCCATGAGGACCCATTTGATCGCGAAAAACCGACTGGACTTGGAGCCGTCTGAAACAGCAGTCCGCGCGGTGAGGAGCGCCGAACTTGGGCTTCTAGCCTGTCAGGACTACGATCTCCTCCGCAAGCGCCTAATAAGAATCGGACTTGACGAGAATGCGCTCAGCGAGCTGACACTGAGCTTTGCAGAGGCTCGCGCGAGCGACCTGCAGCTGGTGGTAGAGACTCATGAATTTCGGTATTGACCGGCTGGCCGCGGCCGTCACGATCGTGCTCTTGGCCGCGCCTAACACCTCAGCCACAGAGACCTTGCGCGAGCGTATGCTGCGCAGCTATGCGCTTGATTTCGGGTTGGTTCCGGCGGAAGAAACTTGGCGAGACGTCGATCCTGTCCTTGCCGCGATTGGCAAAGAGCTCTTCGAGAGCACGCTCCTGTCGAGCAATGTCGATACGGCTTGCGCCTCCTGCCACCTCGATCGTTTCGGTAGTGCCGATGGTTTGCCTGTGGCCATCGGCGTCGAAGGTCGATCTTTTGGCGCAGAACGTGTCCGACTGGGCGGTGACCCGCAGCCACGCAATACGCTTCCGCTTTGGGGCCGTGGGGGAAAGGGGTTCGACACTTTGTTCTGGGATGGCAGGGTCGAGAAACTCCAGAGCGGAGAAATCCAATCGCAATACGGAGCGGCAGCGCCAGACGATGATCCGCTGACCGTTGCGGCGCACCTGCCGCCCCTTCAACTCGGCGAAATGGTTTTTGACCGCGACTCGCGCTTCGCACAATACGAACAGGAAAGTACGAGCGCTGCCGCGGCCTACGCCGATACCATCGTTTCCCGATTGCGCGAGCGTTCAGATCTCATTGCTCAACTTGCCACTCGTTCGGAACAGGCCGAAACAGATATTGACTACACCGATGTGGCCGCTGCGTTGGCAAGCTTCATCGCCAGAAACTTCCGCCTTGGCACCTCACGATTCCATGCATTTGTATTCCACGCCGCACCTTTGACATCAGAAGAGCTTCGCGGAGGAGTGCTTTTTTACGGCAAGGGTCAATGCGCTTTGTGTCACTCGGGCCCGTATTTCAGCGATCTGGACTTCCACACGATTGCGTTCCCTCAATTCGGTTTCGGTGCAAACGGGTTTGGAGTCGACTACGGCCGATATAACGTCACCCAAAACCCCGATGACCTCTTTGCCTTCCGGACACCACCGCTGATCAATGTGACAAGGACTGCTCCATACTCTCACTCGGGCTCCGTGGCAAAACTGCGCGACGCCATCGTCTACCACTTCGACCCCCTCGCTTTTTTCTCAAATGATGGGTCAACAGCTGATGACAGAGAGCAACTTGCCCGTCGAATTGGTTTGTGGGCGCGAGACTACCCTGTGGCGGCAACACTGAGCGAGCGCGAAATTGACGATCTTGTCGCCTTCCTTGGCACGCTTGAAACCGAGTCGTTGGAGAAGGTGGCGGACCCGCAGTAGCGGGATCGATCGAGGCGATGGATCATTGCCGCGCGTGCGAATTCTCTGCGGCGCATCACTTGCAATTCGCTGTGGTGGATCGGGGTGTAGGGAAGGTTTGGCAAATGGTTTCGGCAGTGATGCCAAATCGCTTTGAGCTATAAATTCCAATAATTGATTTTATAGCGAATACAAAAATTCCTGTGACAGAATCGTCGATTCAAAGCTATCGTTAACCATATTTTAACGGGAGAAATTTGATGGCGAGTGCGGGAGCAAGTCACTCCTCGGAGGGTCAATTTGACCGTTTCGCGGACGAAAACCTTCAAGAAACCCAAGCAAATGTCGACGAACTTCAGGGCTGTGTCATTGACGCAAAGGAGCTCACGATTGACGTTCGCGATGCATTGGGGATTTTCAAACAGGTCGAAAAAGATGCCGACCGAATTTCAAACATTCTGGAGACGCTTGAGAAAGTCGCCAAGATCGCGACCAAGATTCCGCCGGTGTCGCGGCCGGCGTCGGTGTTGGAAAAAGTCTTCGACTCTCTGGGAGACGCCACGAAAAAGATCGAGAAAACCTCCGGCCAGATCGCCGATCGGGTGGAGCCGATCCGCGAGACCCTGCGGAAGCTGAAAGAAGGGCTGAAGAAGACCGAAGACAAGCTGGGCGATGCGTCCGACAGGCTCGGCACGGTGGAGGACGGGGCGCAGCAGGTTCAGTCGGCGCTCGTCGGGCTGCGTGCGCTCGAAGAAGACGAACTCGTCACCCGCGGCACCGCCGATGACCTCGAACATTGCCTCAACATTGCGGTGATCCCCGCCAATCGCTTCATGGAAGAGATCAACGGCTATTACGATGAGGCGTCCGATGCGATCAAGCCGCTCAAGACGTTGCTCGATCACAATGACGGCTTCGGAAAGCTTGACGCGGTGGTCAGGCTATCTGGAGAGATGAAGCAAATTCTCGATGTGCTCGGCGTGCTGGAGGCCCCGCTCAAGACGTTGGAAGATGCGATCACGCCCAAGGTCCAGGCGGCGCTGGACGCCGCGCAGGCGGTGTACGATTCCATCGTCGCGCCGGTTGTCGATCCGATCATCGAGCAACTGGGTATCGACGCGCTGATTTCCTCCGTCAGCAAGGAGCTCGACGCCCTGCTTCCGGATGTGGGCATCCTCACATCGGCCAACGGGCTTATCTCGGATATCGAAGCGGAGATACCCGATTTTAAAGGCCTGTCCGAGCCCGAGATCGAAGCGAAAATCAACGCTGACTACAAGATCGACAACGTTATCTCCGGGTTCGATCTCGATGCGCCCGAGCCCGGGGCTGTGTCCGCGCCGCTGCCGTTTGCGCCCGAACCCTATGGCGATCTTGCATCTCCGGACCTGTTCTCGCCATTGAGCGCCATCGCGGCGGATTTCGGCATCGATGTGGACAAGCTCAGAGGCAAATCGGAGTTCTGGGATCAGGCGACGCAAAAGCTCGACAAGACCGCGGGGGAAGCCGGCGGCGTGGTGCTCGGCGGCGCGGAAGACGACCGGATCGAGCGGCGCAGCAATGACCAGATCGATGTGATCCTCGGCGGTGCCGGGCAGGATATCCTGACGCGCGACGTGGCCGATGACGCCAATGACACGGTCTATGATGTCTTTGTCGGCGGTGCGGGCGATGACACGCTGCGCGCGAAAGGCATGGTCGTTGTCTCCTACGCCGGCCTGATTTCGAGCTACCGCTTCGAAAAGGGAGACGATGGCGAGACCCTGACCATCGAAGATCTCAACATCGATGGCGGCGTCGACGAAGGGTTTGACACCGTGACGTTCGACGAAAGGACGATGCTGTCTTTCGATGGCTATCAGGTGAAGGCCAAGGTGTTTCACGACAGCCTGATCAACGTCGGCAGCGGCCCTGACCTGTCCGGAACCGGCGGGATTGACTTCATCTTCGGCGATGAGCGCGACAATGAGTTGCGCGGGCGCGGTGGAGATGACCTGCTGGTCGGTCGCCGCGGCGAAGATCGCCTCTTTGGCGGGAAGGGTGACGACTATCTCGATGGCGGCAAGGATATAGACCTGCTTGACGGCGGAGAGGGGATCGACACGGCTGACCTGCGCAGCGGCGATCCCGGTCAAACCAGTTCGGGGGTTCATGTGTTCCTCGGAGAAACGCCGTTCGACGCGGACGGAAATCGCACAGCGGAGATGGTTGCGATCGGTTTCTTCCCCACGGACGTGATCGTGGACGTGGAAAACCTGATCGGGCTCGACGATACGGCGCGCCGCGACCTGCTTTTCGGATCGATGAACAGCAGCGAAACCATCCAGGGCCGCGCCGGGAACGATCTGATCCGCAGTTCGGGGGGCGATGGCAGTGTTCTCGACGGCGGCGAGGACAACGATACCATCATCATGGACAGCGGCAGCGATACCGCGATCGGAGGCGCCGGGTCGGACGTCTTTTACGGCGTGTTGCAAACCGGTGAGGACAGCCCGGATACCGGCAACAAGATTGATGGAGGCCGCGACGGGCGATTGAATTTCGCCGATGTCCTGAGCTACGCGCCCGATATCGAGAACGCCTCCCGGATAATCGACCAGAACCCCGATCCAGACGCAGTGCACGCGACCGAAGGCGCCTTCGCCAAGCTCAACATCCAGCAGAGCATGCTCGGTGGGCATGTGGTCGTCAACACGGCGGAGGCGACGGTCACGCGGGTGGTTGGCGATCGCTCGGTGATGGATGAATACCGCAATATCGAGGCGATCATCGCCAGCATGGGCGACGACGAGATCATCGTGAACGGGCCCACCACCCTGACCGAAATTCATGGTCATGATGGCGATGACGTTTTCAGGGCCGGCCCGGGCGGGGCTATCGAAGGCGGCGTCGACCTGACGCTTGTCGGGCCCACGCTATACGGGGGCAAAGGCGCCAACCGGTTCATACTCAAAAGCCTTTTCGAAATCCATGCCGACAGCGACCATCCCGATGAAGAGGCTTACGACGTCCTCGATCTGTCGACGACCACCGGCCTGGCGTGGTGGATGACCGGCTCGCACCTGTCTGTCGTGGACGCCGATGCCGATCAGGATGAGGACGCGGAAGGCCCGGTCTGGGTGACAGTGAGCGGCATCGAGCATGTGATCGGCGGGTCTCGCAACGACGTTTTCGTCAACAACGTCCGCGCGCTCATCGTCGAGGGCGGCAAGGGCGACGATACTCTCAGGGATCTGAATGACGACAGCAGCATCGAGTTCCACGGCGACGAAGGAAATGACGAGCTTGTCACAGGGGGCTCGGACGGAGACAAACTCTTTGGCGGCAGCGGCAATGACATCCTCGATCTGTCCTTGGGCGGGGCATGGGAAGTTGCCGAAGGCGGGTCCGGCAACGACATCATCTTCATCGGGGAAAGCAGCGCGCGGCTCATCGTCTATGGCGGCAGCAAGGGCGCGAGCGGCGAATTGACCGACGAGGCCGAGCAGACCGACGATGCCAGCGCGAACTCCGCATTCACCGACACGATCAGCTTCTCTGGCGGGCAGGCCGGCGTGTTCACCGGAACCAAGGGTGTGATCGTCGATCTGGAAGACACCGATCACAACGACAACACCGAAGGCGCGGCGCAATACCACCAGTATTTCGGCATCGAAAACGTCATCGGCAGCAATCTCGACGATGAAATCTACGGCGACGGGAACGACAATGTCCTCATGGGCTACTACGACCTTTATGGCGGGGGATCGGACCTGCTGGTGGGCCGTGGCGGGGACGACACGCTTGTCGCCAACGGCAGCGCTGGCCAGCAGAGCCTGTACGGCGGCGCGGGCGACGACATCCTTTTCGCCTCGATCTCAAGCGCCGGAAGCGACGTTCTTCCGGACGTGGTGGATGGCGGTGTCTCGGGCCTTGCGGCCGGGATGACAAGCCCGTTCCAAGACGGCAAGCTCGTGGGCGATGTGGTGAGTTTCGCGGCCGAACGGCCCGACATCACCGGCCGAACGGTGATCGCGCCGGCGCTCATGGGCTCCCTCACACTCTCGCTCGCAGAGGGGACGGCCGTCCTCGATCAGGGCTCGGGTCACAAGCGGACCTACGCGCTCACCAGCATCGAGCATGTCATCGGCGGGCCGAACGATGATCTCATCACCGGCGACGCCGGGGTGAACTTCCTCTCCGGTGGGGCCGGCGATGATGTTCTGTTCGGTCAGGGGGGCGCCGATGTCCTCGATGGCGGGGACGGCGACGACGTCGTCAACGGAGGAAACGGCAACGATACGCTGCGCGGCTCGGCCGGCACGGATCTTCTGGCCGGGTCAAACCAGTCCGACACCGTCGACTTCTCCGCCAACAACCGCGGCATCATCGTCCGGGCCGAAGACGCGGGAACGGTCGAGGGCGATGGGAGCCACGCTGGGGAAGCTTACGAGGCGACGGTCAGCTCCACGTGGCTGGCGGACGATGGCACCGTGCAGACCGCGCTCTCCTATGTCCGCAATGTCGAGGCCTTCATCGGCAGCACGGGCGACGACCTGTTCCACGCCGCATCCACGGAGGACAATTTCGACGGCAACGACGGCTTTGACATGCTCGACTTCAGCGGAAGCGGCGTCGAGATCACCTTGAAGGGCAGCGCGGCGGCGCAGGTCAGCGGCGGGACTGCCGCGGGCGGCATCTATGTCAATTTCGAGGGTGTCAGCGGCACGGATGAGGGCGACGCATTGACGGGAGATCACGCCGCCAACCTGCTGCGCGGGCGCGGCGGCGACGATACCCTCGCCGGCGCAGGCGGGGATGACGAGCTGATCGGTGGCGCGGGCGGCGACCATCTTGACGGCGGCGAGGGATCGGACCTCGCGGCCTTCGACGGAGACGTCGGGGTCGAGGTCAACCTGCGGGCACAGAGCGCGTCCGGCGGCGAAGCCGAGGGCGATACGTTGATCAGCATCGAGAACCTGCGCGGCACCGGCGCGCGGGATGTGCTGGCCGGCGATGCGGGCGCCAATCTGCTCGACGGGAACGGCGGCGACGATGAGCTCTTCGGGGATGACGGCGATGACGTCCTGATCCTCGGGGCGTTCGGCCGGGCCCAGGTGGATGGCGGCACCGGACGCGACACGCTTGTGCTCGGGGGTACGGCGGCGACGGTCGATCTCCGCATGACGGCGGAGCAGGACATCGGCGAGAGCCGGTTACTCACGATAGACCGCATCGCAAACCTCACGACCGGCGCCGGGGACGACTTTGTCGAAGGCCACGGGGGCGCGAACACGATCCGGCTCGGCGCTGGCGACGACAGGGCCAAGGGCCGCGCCGGGGATGATGCTCTCTTTGGAGACGCCGGGGACGACCTGCTGCAAGGTGGGCACGGCAATGATACCGTCGATGGCGGCGCGGGCGATGACAATCTTCATGGCGGCGCCGGGGTGGACAGGCTGTTCGGCGGCGAGGGCGACGACAAACTTGATGGCGGCTCCGGCGACGATAGCCTCGACGGGGGCGACGGGAACGACATCCTGAATGGCAAGGCAGGAAACGACACGCTCACGGGCGGGCTCGGCGCCGATCGCTTCATGATCGACCTGGCCATGGGCGGCGTGACGACAATCACCGATTTCGAGGTCGGCACGTCGATCCTTGAGGACGACGACCCCGAAAACGACATGGTGGACCAGATCGTGCTCGCCGCCGGGCAGCGCGAAGACCTGATCTTCACCGACATCGACGCCGATCCCGCAACAGAAACCGAGGCGTATCTGCGCATCACCAGCGAGCTTGCTGGCATGACGGGCGAGATCCACGTGCTCGGGGCCCGGACCAACGACTTCATCGCCAGCGAAGAGCGGCAGCATGCGGGGGACGGCACCAACGCGGCGCCGGTGCTCTCCAACACGACCGTGTCCCTGAACCCCAGCGAAAACACGGCGGAGATCGAACTCGATGAACTCGGCGCGGACGCGGATGACTATGACGACGCGGCCTCCCTCAGCTACACTCTGGCGTCCAGCGGCAGCGCGGCGGCGGCGCCGGTCTCGCGGCTGTCCACCTTCGCGGACGCGCCGGACGCGCCGGCGAGCAGCTTCAGCATCGCCGCTGTGCCCAGCCTGCCCGATCCGGACCTGCCGCCGATCAACCCGCCGCTCCCGGTGATCAACATCGACCCGTTCGAGCTGTTCGGCGGCGGGATCAGCATCGACGGCACCACCCTGACCATCGACTACGGCACCGCGCTCGACTTCCTGCCGGAAGGGCTGAAGGGGCGCTTCGAGTTGCAGGTGCAGGCGAAGGACTTCTTCCACGCAACCTCCAACGTCGCGACGCTGACCTTCGAGATCGAGGGGGTGAATGACGCGCCCGAGATCACCTCGCTCGGCGGCTTCGTCGCGGAGGAGAACCAGACCTCGGTCGGGCGGGTGGAGGCCACGGACCCGGATGGCACTCCGGTCCTGTTCTATGCGCTTTCAGGGGGCGCGGATGCGGACCTTTTCCAGATCGGGGCCACCTCCGGCGTGCTGAGCTTCAAGGCGGCGCCCGATTTCGAAGCACCAGGCGACGCGGATGGCAACAACCTCTACGAGATCCGGGTGCAGGTTTCGGACGGTCGCGAGGCGAGCGAGCAGACCATCACGGTCGCCGTGGAGGATGTCGACGAGGGCCCAGGCGTCATCGAACTGCGCGGCACCGAGCAGCGAGATGCGCTCCAGGGGACGGATGCGGACGAGGTCTTCCTCGGATTCGGCGGCGCGCTCGATCGCTATTACGGCAACGGCGGAAGCGACACATTCGTCTTCGGCAGCGAGTTGCGCAACGGTGTGCGCGAGCGCGACGTGATCTATGACTTCGACGCCGAAAACGACACGATCCTCATGGCCGATCACGGCTTCAGCGTCCGCGACATCCGCACCGGTGTGCTCATCACCCACGGCGCGGAGGGCGACCGGATCTACATCAACGGTGCCAATGTGGACACAGACAGCATCCAGATTGCCGTTGGGGCATATGACGTTTTGGTGTAAAGGTTAACGGCATATTGATGATGACGGGAGAGGGCAACAGATGGTCTTTTCAGAAAAATATTCGTTTTATATAAACGGCTTGCGGCGTTTTACAGAACGTCTGGCGCTGCCCGCCATCGCCGCCCTTGGCATCGCTGGCGGCGCCTCGGCGGCGACTCTGGACAGTGTGGCGATCTCGGCGACGCCGTTTTATACCTCGCCCGACCTGCTTGACGTGGTCGCCGGCGATGACGGCAGCGGGAACAAATCCTTCGAAGCGATCGATCTGGCGTTGTTCCAGATGGGCGCATATCTCGACTACGACGACGCCGATGAATCGATCCTCGCGGCCTCAGACCCATTTGACTTTTTCGTCGACGAGTCGGGCGCTCTCGCGGAAGGCTCGGCGCTGGATTTCGCCTTTGATGCGGTCGGAGACACGATGCGCATCCTCTATGATTTGAGCGTAAATTCCTTCACGGCCGATGAGTTTGCCGTCGTCCACCTGATCTTCGATAGCGGCGTGATCGGGTCAATGACGGACATCGGAAGTCTCGACGGCGAGCTTGTGGGCGCAGTGGTCTACGGCGCGAACGCCGCCACGGTGATCCCGCTGCCCGCGACCTTGCCGCTGGCGCTTGCGGGTCTGGGCGGCCTCGCCTTTGCGGGGCGCCGCGCCAGCAGGCCCCTCGGCCGTTCCTGAGGGCGCACCGCCGATCCTCGGGCGCGCGGGCCCTCGTGCGCGCCCTCCCCCGCTCTCGGGCATTTGGCCCCTCAAGCACCTGAACACGCTCCGGTCGCTTGGATTTTGAGCGCCTGGCCCCCGCCCGGCGCCGAAGGACGGCCATTTGCCGCAGTCCCGGCCCGCAGGTCCA
The DNA here is from genome assembly GCF_900116005.1 of Poseidonocella sedimentorum. Lineage (GTDB taxonomy): Bacteria > Pseudomonadota > Alphaproteobacteria > Rhodobacterales > Rhodobacteraceae > Poseidonocella > Poseidonocella sedimentorum. The sequence continues at coordinate 467,284 of NZ_FOYI01000001.1, read as the reverse complement.
TTAGGTCTGGAGCCCCAGCCCGGTTCCATGCAAACCATAGGGCGCGGATGCCCCGATCATCCGGGCACATTTCGGAAATTTTGCCGGGCGCCAATTCATGAGACAGCCAAAGATCCTGACCACCCTCAAGACCTATGACACGCAGCAATTCGCGGCGGACCTGATCGCGGGGATCACCGTTGCGATGGTCGCCCTGCCGCTCAGCCTCGCCATCGCGATCGCCTCGGGCGCGGATCCCGGGCAAGGGCTGATAACCGCGATCGTCGCGGGCTTTCTCATTTCCGCCCTCGGCGGCAGCCGTGTCCAGATCGGCGGGCCGACCGGCGCCTTCATCGTCGTGGTCTTCGGTGTCATCGCCGAGCACGGCTACGACGGGCTCGTCCTCGCCACCCTGATGGCCGGGGTCCTGCTCTTGCTCGCGGGTCAGTTACGCGCGGGCAACCTGATCGCTTATATCCCCGAAGCGGTCGTGAACGGGTTCACCATCGGGATCGCGATCATCATCGCGACCAGCCAGCTCAAGGACATTCTCGGCCTGACTGTCGATCACGACCCCGCTGATTTTCTGGAGAAAATCCCGGTACTCTGGGGCGCGAGGAACAGCTTCAGCGCGCCGGCCTTTCTCATCGGCGGCCTCGCCCTCGCGCTCATCGTCCTGTTACGGCGGCTGGCGCCGCGGTTTCCGGGGCTCATCGTGGCGGTGGGAATTGGCTCTCTCGCCGTGACGGCCCTGTCTCTGCCCGTCGATACCCTGGGCTCGCGCTTCGGCGCCCTGCCCCAGAGCCTTCCGATGCCGTCCCTGCCGGAGATCAGCGTGGCCCGGATGCTGGAGCTGTTCCCCTCCGCGCTGGTGATTGCCTTCCTTGCGGGCGTCGAGTCGCTCCTGTCGGCCATGGTGGCGGACCGGATGATCGACGGCAATCATCGTCCGAACGCCGAGCTGACCGCGCAAGGGGCGGCGAATATCGGCTCGGCGCTCTTCGGCGGCCTGCCGGCAACCGGGGCCATCGCGCGCACCGCGACAAACGTGCGCGCGGGCGGCAAGACGCCCGTCGCGGGGCTCATCCATGCGGTTGCGATCCTGTTGATGATGATGCTGGCGGCCCCGCTCGCCGGATATCTCGCGATGCCGGCGCTGGCGGCGATCCTGCTCATTACCGCGTGGAACATGAGTGAGCCCCACAAATGGCCCGAATATGCCCGGGGGCGGCGGAGCGATCTTGCCTTGCTGCTGCTCACCATGGTCCTGACGGTTGTCATCGATCTGACCGTCGCGATCGGCGTGGGCGTGTCGATCGGGCTCGCACTGCGGCTCAGTCGCCGCAGGTCCGTCGAGAGCGATTGGACGCCGCCTGACCGGTAGAGATGGAGCGTGCCCGCTTGTCCCCCCCCGTGGGCGGTCAGCCGCGAGACCAATCTTCCAGCGCCTCGACAACCTCGGTGCCGATGCCGCGGGGCGTGGCCGCGCGCAGCGGACAGGGGCGCGCGAGGCGCGGGTCCATGTCATCGACGTGGAACCCATCGGGCCGGTCAAGCTCGGAGAGTTCGGCCCATGTCACCGGCACGGCCACCGCAGCGCCGGGCCGCGCACGCAGCGAATAGGGCGCGATCGCGGTGGCGCCGCGCTCGTTTCGCAGCCAGTCGATGAAGATCCGGCCCTTGCGTTTCGCCTTCGAAATCGACGCGGTGTAGCGCTCCGGGTGGCGCTCGGCGAGGACGGTGGCAAAGGTCTTGGCGAAGACCTTGACCGTCTCCCATCCGCTGATCCGCCGCAGCGGCACGATCACATGCACGCCCTTCCCGCCCGTGACCATCGGCGCGGCCTCCAGCCCGCAGGCCTCCAGCCCGGCGCGCAGCTCTTCCGCCGCCCGTTTGACCGCGTCAAAGCCAAGCCCCTCATCGGGATCGAGATCAAAGACCAACCTCTCCGGGCGCTCGATCCGGTCGCGCCGGGCGCCCCAGATATGGACCTCCAGCGTGCCCATCTGCGCGGCGCCCAGAAGCCCTTCGCGCGTGGCGGCATACATGTAGTCGGCCGTGTCGCCGTCCTTTTCCTCGATCGGCAGGGTCTTGATCCCGTCCGGAAATCCCTTGCCCGCGTGTTTCTGGAAAAAACATTCGCCCTCAATCCCTTGCGGGCAGCGCAGCAGCGCCAGAGGGCGGTCCGCCACATGGTCAAGCATCCGGTCGGCCACGCGGGCATAGTGCTCGGCGACGGCGCCCTTGGTCAGCCCCGCCCCGGGATAGACCGTGCGGCCCGGGCTTGAGATGCGCACGCCGGCGATTGTCCGGTCATCGCCGGTTTGGGTGTCGGCTTCGGCTCTTGCGCTCACGGTCTCGGCCTCCTTGTCCTCGCGCCGCCCCTTGTAGACGCCATGGCGGATCCGGCCCTCGCCGGTGAATTCGGCGTAGTCCACCTCGACCACGAGCTTCGGCGTGACCCAGCGGGCGCCCTCTGCTTCGGAGGGCAGCGCGCCCTTGAAGGGCGGGGTCTTGCGCGCGAGCGGCGCCATGGCCGCATGGAGCGCGTCAAGCTCCGCGCCGTCGAAGCCGCTGCCGACACGGCCTCGGTAGACCAGCGCGCCAGCCTCGAAGCTGCCGAGGATGAGGGAAGAAAACGCCCTGCCCCGTTTATCCGAGGGCGACCATCCGGCGACGACGAATTCGGCCCGGCGGATGCACTTGGCCTTGATCCAGCTCTTGCTGCGCCCGCCGCGATAGGGCGCGTCGATGCGTTTGGAGATGATGCCCTCGCCGCCGGCCTCGCAGATGGCGTCAAGCGCCTCGGCGCCGCTGCCCTCAAGCACCGGGCTGAGCCGAAGGGGGCCGCGGGGCGGCTGGCCCTGCATCAGCGCTTCGAGCGCCGCGCGCCGCTGGGACAGCGGTTTGCCCGTCAGATCCGCGCCATCGAGGGCCAGCAGGTCGAACACATAAGCGATCAGCGCCCCCCCGTCTTTGAGCGCTTGCTGCAGCGCCCCGAAGTCGCCGCCCCCGCCCCCCGTCCCCGGCGATCACCTCGCCGTCGATGAGGGCAGAGGCACAGTCAAGCGAGGCCGCCGGCGCGCAGAGGGCGCCGAACCGATCCGACCAGTCCTTGCCGTTGCGCGAGTAGAGTCGCACCCCGCCCTTGCCCACGGCAATGAGGCAGCGGTAGCCGTCAAACTTGGCCTCGTGCTGCCAGACCTCGCCCTCGGGCGGCGCGTCGCGCAATGTCGCCAGTTGCAGCTTGCGGAACCGCGGGAGCGGCTTGGCGTGGGGCGCGGGCGGGAACGCCGCATCACCCCGCTGGATCGCGCGCATCGCGCGACCGGTGGTCACGCTGGTGCGGTGCGTCTTGATCAGCCCGTCGGTCGAGCGCGTGGCGAAATCGTCCCGTTCCTTGATCAACAGCCAGTTCTCGCGGCTCTCGCGCCCCTTGCCGCGCATCCGCACCAGCGCCCAGCCGCCCTGCATCCGCGCGCCGTGCAGCCGGAAATGCAGCTTGCCTTGCCTCACCCCCTCATCCGGATCGTGCAGTGGCTCCCACCATCCGCTGTCCCAGAGCATGACTGTGCCGCCGCCATACTGCTCGCGCGGGATCGTCCCCTCAAACGCGCCGTAGGACACCGGGTGATCCTCGGTCCGCACCGCAAGGCGCTTTTGCGACGGATCAGCCGAAGGGCCCTTGGTCACGGCCCAGGAGAGCAGCACCCCGCCCCATTCCAGCCGGAAATCGAAGTGCAACCGGCGGGCATCATGCTTTTGCACCACGAAAGAGGGCCGCGCGCCGCCGGCCTCGACGAGCTCTGCGCGGGGCTCGGGGGTGACATCGAAATCCCGCTTGGTCCGATAGGTCTCCAGCGACCTCATGAGGCTTTCTTGCGGCGCGTCGTCTTGCCGGATCTGCTCTGCTTGAGGCTCTTTTTCAGCGCGTCCATCAGATCGACCACGTTCTCGCCCCCACCGCTCTCGCCGTCATCGGAGGCCTTGGCGCGGGGGGTCTTGCTGGATTTCATCTTGGCCGCGATCAGATCGCGCAGGGCGGCGGCGTAGTGATCCTCGAAAGCCGAGGCGTCGAAGGGCGCGGTTTTCCTGTCGATGAGCTGGGTCGCGACCTCGAGCAACTCCTCATCGCTCGCCGCGTCCTCGATGCCCGAGAACAGCGGGTCCGCGTCGCGGATGTCCTGCTGGTAATGCAGCGTCTCCAGCAGCAGCCCGTCGCCGCAGGGGCGGATCGCGCAGAGGTATTCCTTGCCGCGCATGGTGAGCTGACCCAGCCCGGCCTTCTTCGTCTGGCGCAACGCATCGCGCACCACGCGATAGGCATCCTCGGCCAGCTCATCGGAGGGAACGACGTAGTAGGGCCGGTCGAACCAGATCGGCGCGATCTCGGCGCTGTCGACGAATTGCACCAGCTCCAGCGTCTTCTTGGTCTCCAGCTTGATCGCGTCGATCTCGTCCTTGTCCAGAAGGATGTATTCGCCGTCGTCGGTCTCGTAGCCCTTCATGATGTCGTCGCTCTCGACCGGCCCCACGCCCTGCACCGTTTTCTGGTAGCGGACCGGCTTGCCGGACGGGCCGTGGATCTGCCGGAAGGAGACGCGCGACGAGCTTTTGCGCGCCGAGTGGATCTCCACCGGGATCGACACGAGCGACAGCCGAAGCTGCCCTTTCCAGATCGCGCGCGATGCCATGGTCGATGCCTCCCCTTTGGCGGGCCGTTGATTAACCCAAGATCAACGCCCGACATCGCGCAGGGTTCCGCCGGGGTCAGCCTGCGCGATGTCGGAGCCATTCCAGCCCGCGCAGCCCAACAAATGTTGTCGGAACACAGCGCCCCCTCGCCCCGTTCCTACCCCAATTACCGCGCGATTCGCGCCGCGCGTTTTCAGGGAGACCGTCTCATGACATGGCTCGATGGCCGGTGTGTGTTCCTCGGCATTGCAGCGCTCGCCCTCGCAGGTCCGGGTTTGTCCCCGCGACTGGGTCGCATCCCCCTGCGCCAATCGGTGCGCGGCGCTGTGCAGCACCGAGCCGGGGGCGCCCGAGACGCGGGCGTCGACGCAAGGCGGCCACTGAAGGCGCCTTTGATCGACCGCCAGCATGTCTTTCCCGGCCGCCAACTACGCGCCCCCGGACGTCCGGCCCCGCGCACTCGAAACCCACTCAGGCAACCCCAAGGAAAGGTACGGATATGACAACCAACAGCAAGACCCCCACCACGACCGGCGAGGGAGGCGAGACCCACCAGCACGCGGGCGACGGCTTCGAGACCATGACCACCCAGGTGGGCACGCCGATTTCCGACGACCAGAACGCGCTCAAGATCTCGCCGCGCGGTGCGCATCTGATGGAAGACCAGATCTTCCGCGAGAAGCTTTTTCACTTCGATCACGAGCGCATCCCCGAGCGCGTGGTTCATGCCCGCGGCTACGGCGCCCACGGCACGTTCGAGCTGCACGAGGACCTGTCGGATCTCACCAGCGCCAAGGTTCTGACCGAGGTGGGCGAGAAGACCGAGGTCTTCGTGCGCTTTTCCACCGTTGCCGGCAACAAGGGCTCGCCGGATCTTGCGCGCGACGTGCGCGGCTTTGCCACCAAATTCTACACCAAGGAGGGCAACTGGGACCTCGTGGGCAACAACATCCCGGTGTTCTTCATCCAGGACGCGATGAAATTCCCCGACCTGATCCACGCGGCCAAGCAAGAGCCCGACCGCGCCTTCCCGCAGGCCCAGACCGCGCATGACAACTTCTGGGATTTCATCTCGCTGATGCCGGAATCGATCAACATGGCGCTCTGGATCATGTCCGACCGGACGATCCCGCGCTCTCTGCGCTTCATGGAGGGCTTCGGGGTCCATACCTTCCGGCTGGTGAATGCGGCCGGCAAATCGACTTTCGTGAAATTCCACTGGAAGCCGCGGCAAGGCATGCAATCGGTGCTCTGGGACGAGGCCGTCAAGATCAACGGCGCCGATCCCGATTTCCACCGCCGCGATCTGTGGGATGCGATCAAGGCGGGCGACTATCCGCAGTGGGACCTCGGCCTGCAGATCTTCGATGACGACTTCGCCGAGAGCTTCGAGTTCGACGTGCTTGACGCCACCAAGCTCATCCCCGAAGAGCAGGTCCCGGTGCGCAAGGTGGGCACGCTCACGCTCGACCGGATGCCCGACAACTTCTTCATGGACACCGAGCAGGTCGCCTTCCAGACCGGGAACATCGTCCCCGGGATTGACCACTCCAACGACCCGCTGCTGCAGGGGCGCAACTTCAGCTACCTCGACACCCAGCTCAAGCGCCTCGGCAGCCCCAACTTCAACCACATCCCCGTCAACGCGCCGAAATGCCCCTTCGCGCATCTCCAGCAGGACGGGCACATGGCGATGCACAACCCGCGCGGCCGGGTCAACTACGAGCCCAACAGCCACGGCGAGGGGCCGCGGGAGGACCACGCGCGCGGCTTCCGCTCCTATCCGGCCGAGGACGCCGGGCCAAAGGGCCGCGTGCGCTCCGAGACCTTTGCCGACCACTACAGCCAGGCGCGGCAGTTCTATCTTAGCCAGACCGAGGTCGAGCAGGCGCATATCGTCGACGCCTTCACCTTCGAGCTGTCCAAGGTCGAGCGGCTGGCGATCCGCCAGCGCATGGTCGGGCACCTGCGCCTCGTGGACGAAGGGTTGGCCGAGGCCGTGGCCGAGGGGCTGGGCTTTGAGGAGATGCCGCAGGCCGCCGAGCCCGCGCGCCCGGTGATCGAGACCGAGCCCTCGGCGGCGCTCAGCATCCTCAAGACCACGCCCGAGAGCTTTGCCGGCCGCAAGCTGGGCGTCCTGCTGACCGATGGGATCGACGCCGCCGCCTTCGAAGCTCTGAAGACGGCCGCGGAGGGCGCCGGCGCGATGGTCGAGATCGTCGCTCAAAAGGTCGGCGGCGTGCGCACGGCGGACGGCCAGAAGATCGAGGCCGACCAGAAGCTCGATGGCGCGCCGTCGGTGCTCTACGATGCCGTGGCGATCCTCGCCTCCGAAGAGGGCGCGAAGGCGCTCGCGGGGATGCACGGCGCCAGGACCTTCCTCGCCGATGCCCATGCGCATATGAAGTTCATCGCCCTGTCCGACGCCGCCAAAGCGCATGTCTGGCCTGCCGCCGTGGCGGATGCGCCGGACGCGGGCGTGATGGTGCTTGATGGCGGGGATGCGGCGGAGCGCTTCGTTGCGGCCTGCGGCAAGCTGCGCGTCTGGGATCGCGCGGCCTGAGCCCTGCCCCAAACCACACTCCGTCGCGCTAGAGGCGCGGCGGGGTCACCTCGGCGGGCAGGGACATGTAGGAGGGATCGAACCCGGCAAGACGCCGCAGCCCGGCCCTGTCATGCAGCAACGCCGCGCCGTCCTGAACGGTGCAGAGCTTCGCCTCGCGCAACTCGCGCAGCACCCGGCTCACATGCATCGTCGAAAGCCCCGAGACCTCGGCAAGATCGGCCTGGGTCAGCGGCAGCGGCACGCGCGCGCCGTGCACCTTGCCGCAAGCCTGCAAGCGCAGGTCCATCTCACAGATGAAATCCGCCATCGCCGGCAGCGCCCGCAGACCGCCGGCCCGATAGGTCCAGCGCCGCTGGATCGCCGCGTCGCGCATGGTCAGGCGCCAGAGCCGGCGCGCGTGGCCTGCGTCCTGCTCCATGATCCGGCTGAGCGCCTCATGGGGGAACAGCGCGATCTCGCATGGGCCTAGCCCCACGAGATCATGCGAAAGCTGCGTCAGCGGAAGGGCATCAAGATCCACGAAATCACCGGGCACATGGACCGCAACCATCAGCCGCGCGGCCCGATCCTGCCCGGGCGCCGCAATGTAGCGCGCGATCAAACCGTCAAGCAGGAGGGCGCAATGAGCCGGCTGATCGCCGACGCCCCAAAGCGTCCCGCGCGCCTCGATGCGGCGGATCTCGGCGCAGGCTTCGGCCAGTTGCCTCCAGAGCGCCCCGCCAAGCTCGCGCACCATGCCGCGGCGGTAAAATGCCTCCAGCCCCCGCGCCCGCGGCGCTTTCGCGCGCACCGGGTCCGCGGAAGCCCGCTGCAAAGGCGGCGCCTCTTCCATCGCGGCCGGGCTCAGATCGCGCGCGCTCATGTGCCGCCTCGATCGTCGGTCTCGCCGCCCTGATCCCGCGCCGAGCCCGCGACCGGGTGCAGCAGGTCCGCGTCTGCGGGGCCGGAAGCGCCACCCGCGGGGATCACGGAGAGCTGCCCCGAGGTCTCCAGAACAACCCAGCCCGCCGCATCGCCGCGCGCCAGCCCCGCTTGGCGCATCGCCGATTCCACCTCGTCATCGGTGATCCGTTCGCGCCGCAGCGCCGCGTCAAGCGGGCGGCCATCCGTCCACAGCAGGCGCGGGCGCGGCTTGACCCAGCGGGCGAAGCGCGGCGAACGCAGCGCGCCCCAGGTCGTGAGCCACTGCAACCCCGTCAGCGCGGCCACCGCGAGCATCGCATCGAGCATCGACACGTTCCGCAGCAGGATGCCAGACGCCATCAGCGAACCGATCCCGACGGTGATGATCCAGTCGAAATTGTTCATGTTGCCGGTCGTGCGCTTGCCGGAAAGGCGCGTGAGCAGGATGATATAGGCGTAAAACACCGCGCAAGAGGCGAGGATGTGAAGCAGGCGGTCGGGCTCCGAGACCCAGGTTTGTGCAGGTTCCATCAACCCTAACGCGCATCGCGCGCCCCCTGTTCCCTGCGCCGGTGCGGGGGTGGACGCCGAAAGCTCCCCGGCGCGCGGGCAAACGCCGCGCGGAACATCCGCGCCAGTTGCCGGTTCTATTGCGAAGCCCAGGGGCGGATGGCCCGGACCCTGCACCAAACAAAGGACATGGCATGATCAGATTTCTCTTGAGCGCCACGGTCGGCCTGCTGGCCTATCGGGCCTGGACCTCAAGCCGCCCGGCAAGCGTGCAACACGTTCGCGACGCTGGCCCCTCACAGATGCGCAACCCGCCCCGCCGCTGGGACATGGTCGATGAACAAATCGATGAATCCTTCCCCGCGAGCGACCCGCCCGCCAATTACTGATCGGGCTTGCACCCCCCGGTCCACCGGGCCGGGGGCCTTCTCAGAGCGGCGCGATCTCCTCGACCGCGCGAGTCACCAGATCCAGACAGGCCGGCGTCGAGAAGGAATGATCGACGTTTTTCACGAAGGTCAGGCGCATGTCATCGCAGCTTGCGTGGGACATGAGCCGAAGCGGGACCTCCCATGCGACCGCGGTGTCTTCGGTGCCCTGAAAGAGCCGGACCGGAAATGGTAACGCCATCGGGCTGCGCAGAACGAGATTTTGCCGGCCATCTTCGATCAACGCCTTGGTGACCACGTAGGGATCGCCATAGCCGGAGGGGAGGAGCACCTGCCCTTCAGCCTCCAGTTGCGCCTTTTGCGCGTCATCGAACCCGGCCCAGAACCCGTCTTCGGTAAAGTCCGGCGCCGCCGCGATGCCGACGAAGCCCGCGACCTCGGGTAGATTGCGGATGCACAGCAGCGCGATCCAGCCCCCCATGGACGAGCCGATCAGGAGCGGCGCCCGGCCCGCGCAAACGGCGATGATCACGGCCTGAGCATCCTGCGCCCATTGCCCGATCGTTCCGTCCTCGAACCGCCCCGAGGACTGGCCATGGCCGGAGTAGTCGAAGCGAAGAAACGCGCGCCCCCGCGCCCGGGCCCAGGCCTCCAAGTGCGTGGCCTTCGTGCCGGTCATGTCGGATTTGTACCCGCCGAGGAAGACCACCGGCGCCCCCGCGCCCTCGGTCCAGTGATACGCGATCTCGCGCCCCTGCGCTGTGCTCAACGTTGATGGCGCGGCCATGGTGCCCTCCCTTGCGGATTCGCGCGGAGCCTATCGCGCAGCGTGCGGGGAGTTGAAGCGCGAAATTCGTGCGGCGCGGGCCGGTCGCCACGGCGCTTGACACGCCCCGGCACTCGGGCAACAACGCATCCGAACACCATACCCGCAACCGGGCGTTCCGTGGGCGCCAAACCGACGAGGCAGCCAGATGGCCGATATTTTCCTCACCTTTCCCGATGGTTCTCAGCGCAACTTCGCGCAAGGCATTACCCCTGCCGAAGTCGCAGCCGGGATTTCGACCTCCCTCGCCAAGAAGGCGATCAGCGCGCAGGTGAATGGCGAGCACTGGGATCTTCAATGGCCCATCGAATCGGATTCTTCGATTGCAATCAATACGATGAAAGACGAAGCTCCAGCACTTGAGCTGGTCCGCCACGACCTCGCCCATATCATGGCGCGCGCGGTGCAGGAGCTTTGGCCGGATGTGAAGGTCACAATCGGCCCGGTGATCCAGCACGGCTGGTATTACGATTTCGACCGCGCCGAGCCGTTTACCCCCGAAGACCTTGGCCTCATCGAGAAAAAGATGAAGGATATCATCAACCTGCGGGACGAGGTTAAGACGGAAGTCTGGCCGCGGGAAAAGGCGATCGCGCATTACCGGGAGACCGGCGAGCCCTACAAGGTCGAGCTGATCGAGTCCATTCCCGGCGATGAGCCGATCCGGATGTACTGGCACGGCGCGTGGCAGGATCTTTGCCGCGGCCCGCATCTTCAGCACACCGGACAAGTCCCGGGGGACGCGTTCAAGCTGATGTCCGTGGCCGGCGCCTACTGGCGCGGCGACAGCTCGCGCGCAATGCTCCAGCGTATCTACGGCGTGGCTTTCCGCAACAAGGAAGACCTGCGCAAGCATCTGAATATGCTCGAAGAAGCGGCCAAGCGGGACCACCGGAAACTGGGCCGCGAGATGGAGCTCTTCCATATGCAAGAAGAAGCGCCGGGACAGGTTTTCTGGCATCCCAACGGCTGGAAGGTCTACACCACCTTGCAGGATTACATGCGCCGGATGCAGGAACGCGACGGCTATGTCGAGGTCAACACCCCGCAGCTCGTGAACCGAAAGCTCTGGGAAGAGTCCGGCCATTGGGACAAGTATCAGGAAAACATGTTCATCGTCGAAGTCGACGAGGACCATGCGCGCGAAAAGGCGATCAACGCGCTCAAGCCGATGAACTGCCCCTGCCACGTTCAGGTCTTCAACCAGGGCCTCAAGAGTTACCGCGATCTCCCTCTGCGGATGGCGGAATTCGGATCCTGCGCGCGCTACGAACCTTCGGGCGCGCTCCACGGGATCATGCGCGTGCGCGGCTTCACCCAGGACGACGGGCATATCTTCTGCGCCGAGGACCAGATCACACCCGAGACCGCGAAGTTCATCGCCTTTCTGGCGCGGATCTATGCCGACCTTGGCTTCCACGACTGGACCATCAAGCTCTCGACCCGGCCCGAGCAGCGGATTGGCTCTGACGAGACCTGGGACAGCATGGAAACGGCGCTTGGTGAAGCCTGCAACGCGGCGGGGTACGAGTTCGAGATTCTCGAAGGCGAAGGCGCATTTTACGGGCCGAAGCTCGAGTTCACCCTGACCGATGCCATCGGCCGGAACTGGCAGTGCGGCACGCTCCAGGTGGACGCCAACCTGCCCGAGCGGCTGGACGCGAGCTTCATCGGTGCGGACGGCGCGAAACACCGGCCCGTCATGCTGCACCGCGCCTGCCTTGGCTCCTTCGAACGCTTCATCGGGATCCTCATCGAAGAGCATGCCGGCAAGCTGCCCTTCTGGCTCGCGCCGAGGCAGGTCGTCGTGGCGACCATCGTCTCGGAGGCCGATGATTACGCGCGTGAGGTGGTCGAGACGCTCAAGGCCGCGGGCGTGCGGGCGGAGGCGGATCTTCGCAATGAGAAGATCAACTACAAGGTGCGCGAGCACAGCGTCGGCAAAGTGCCGGTGATCCTCGCCCTGGGGCACCGCGAGGTCGAAGAGCGAACCGTGACCCTGCGCCGGCTGGGGGAAAAGCAGACCCGCGTTCTGGAGCTTGACGCGGTCGCCGCGGAGCTTGCGGGCGAAGCGCTTCCGCCGGATTTGCGCTGAAAGCGTCGGATCGGATTGTTACAAAACGAGGCGCGCCGCTCCTGAGCGACGCCCTCTCGCGCGGTGGGGCGGCCGCGCCAACTCCGGTAAATCCGCCTGTTCTCCCTTGCAAATCAGCCCCTTCGCCAATCCTCACCAATTGTTACAGCCTCTGACCACGCCGTGTGGCACGGCCGTGTGATTGGTTCGTGACCGGCGCGGCGGGCTACCCCTTTCCCTGTCGAAAGACACCGAACGGAATTTCAGGGAAGGAAACACCGATGTCGAAATCGATCAAAACCGCCGCAGTTGTCGGCGCCGTGGCCGCCGCGCTCTCCGCTCAGGTCTCCACCGCGACCGCCCAGGCGCAGGAGAAATGCTACGGCGTTTCGCTCGCCGGGGAGAACGACTGCGCCGCTGGCCCGGGCACGACCTGCGCCGGGACCTCCACCGTCGACTATCAGGGCAACGCCTGGACGCTGGTCGAGGCGGGCACCTGCGCCGAGATCGAACTGCCCGAGATGGCCGATGGCGGCGCGCGCATGGGCTCGCTCGAAGCGCTCTCGCGCGACCTGCCGTCCTGATCAAGGCACCTCCGGGCGCGCGGCCGAAGGGGTGCGCGCCCGTCCCCCGGACCGGAGGCTCCCATGCTTGACGAGACCAAATCGCGCGGCGATCTGCCGGCTCGGCCCGGTGTGGGCTACAAACCCCAGCATTTCAGCGCGATCATCGAGGATCCCGGCTGCGTCGGCTGGCTCGAGATTCACGCCGAAAACTACATGGGCGATGGTGGGCGGCCGCTGGCGCAGTTGCGCGCGCTGCGCGAGCGTTTCGCGATCTCCGTCCATGGTGTTGGCCTGTCGATCGGCGGCGAAGGGGCGCTGGATCGGGATCATCTGGCCCGGCTGAAACATCTCTGCGACTGGCTGGAGCCGGAGAGCTTTTCGGAGCATCTCGCCTGGTCCACCCACGACAGCGCCTTTTACAACGATCTTCTCCCCCTGCCCTATACCGACGCAACGCTCGCGCGCGTCGCCGATCATGTCGATGAGGTGCAGGCCGTGCTCGGGCGGCGGATGCTGCTGGAGAACCCGTCGAGCTATCTCGCCTTTGCCGAGAGCAGCTGGTCGGAGACCGATTTCCTGCGCGAGGTGGCGCGGCGGACCGGATGCGGGCTGCTGCTGGACGTCAACAACGTCTTCGTCTCGGCCACCAATCTTGGCTATGATCCGCGCGCCTATGTCGATGCGCTGCCCCTGTCGCTCGTGGGCGAGATCCACCTCGGCGGGCATGACGAGGATGAGGACGAGCACGGCGCGCCGCTTCTCATCGACAGCCACGGGCGGGAGGTGGCTGACCCGGTCTGGGCGCTGCTGGACCACACCCTCGCGGCGAGCGGGCCGCGCCCCGTTCTGGTGGAATGGGACAATGACGTGCCGGACTGGCCGGTGCTTGAGGCGGAAGCCGCGCGCGGCGCGCGGGCCCTGGCGCAGGTGGGCGCATGACACGGCAGGCCGGGTTTCGCGCGGCGCTGCTGGATGCGCGCGCGCCGGTGCCGGCGGGGTTGCAGGATGGGCGCGGCCGGCCCACGGAGAAACGCTTTGCCGTCTATCGAAACAACGTTGCGGTTGGCTTGCGCGCGGCGCTTGAGACGGGGTTCCCGGTGGTGCGCAAGCTCCTCGGCGAGGCGCCGTTTCGCGATCTTGCGGGCCAGTTCCTGCGCGCCTCGCCGCCCGCCGATCCGCGGATGATGCACTACGGCACCGGGTTTCCCGCCTACCTCGAGGCGCATCCCGCGCTCGCGCGACTTGGGTATCTCGGCGATGTGGCCCGGCTCGATCTGGCGCTGCGCCGCTCCTATCACGCCGGGGATGCCGCGCCGGATGCCGGCGCGCTGGAGCGCATCGCCCCCGATGATCTGCCACGCGCGCGGCTTCGCTTTGCGCCCGGCGTGATCTGTCTGCTCTCGCGCTGGCCGCTCTTTGATCTGTGGCGCTTCAACATGGTCCCCGGGGCGGCGAAACCACGCGCCGTGGCGCAGGCTATCGTCGTCTTGCGGCCCGACTTCGACCCCGCGCCGCATCTTTTGCCCGCAGGCGGCGGCGAGGTGCTGGCGGCATTGCTCGGCGGCGCGACGCTCGGCGAGGCTTTGGCACGGGGGCCGGAGGGATTTGACCTCGCCGCGCTGCTCGGCCTGCTCATCTCGGGCCACGCGATCACCGGCGCCGGGCTTTCGGAGGACCCCTCATGACCCTGTTTCACCACTATGACCGACTGTCCGCGCGGCTCGACGCCGCGGCCCCGCTGCTCCCCCTGCTGTCGCGGGTCCTCTTCGCGGCGATCCTGCTACGCTATTTCTGGGCCTCGGCGATGACCAAGCTCGGCGACGGTCTGGGCGGCGTCATCACCCCCTCGCTCGGCGCCTACGCGCAGATCTTTCCGCGCCAGATGGAGGCCGTGGGCTATGACGTGAGCCAGCTCGGGCTGTACCACAAGCTGGTGGTCCTCGCCGGCACCTATGCGGAAGTCCTGTTGCCGCTGCTGATCGTCATCGGCCTGCTCACCCGGCTCGCCGCGCTCGGCATGATCGGCTTCATCGTGGTCCAGAGCCTGACGGACCTGTTCGGCCATGGCGGGCTCGCGCATGTGGAAACACTTGGCGCCTGGTTTGACCGGCTGCCCGATGGGGTCATCCTCGATCAGCGGGCCCTCTGGGTATTCCTGCTGCTGGTGCTGGCGGTCAAGGGCGCGGGCGCGCTCTCGGTGGATGCGCGGCTGGCGCGCCCCTGACCCTTGGCCAAAGACGAGCGCGGCGTCACGCCCCGCCCTCGCGCTGCGTGCCCCGCCAATCCGTGGGCTCCCACGGCTGCAGGTTCTCGGGCGGCAGCGGCGCCTTGCCCAGCACATGATCGGCGATCTTCTCGCCCACCATGATCGACGGCGCGTTGAGGTTCCCGTTGGTCACGCGCGGGAAGATCGAGCTGTCGGCCACGCGCAGCCCTTTGACCCCGATCACCCGGCCCGTCGGATCGACCACCGCGCCGGCATCATCCGCCCGGCCCATGCGGCAGGTCCCGCAGGGGTGATAGGCGCTCTCGGCGTGATCGCGGATGAAATCGTCAAGCGCATCATCGCTCTGGACCGCGTCGCCGGGCTGGATCTCGTGGCCGGCGTAGGGCGCGAAGGCCTCCTGCCGGAAGAGTTCCCGCGTGAGGCGAATTCCACGGCGAAACTCAACCCAATCGCGCTCTTGCGACATGTAGTTGAAATGGATGCGCGGGTCGGCCCCGGGATCGGCGCTCCTGAGCGTGACCGTCCCGCGGGAGGTGGAGCGCATCGGGCCGACATGGGCCTGAAACCCGTGCCCCTCGGCGGCGGCTTTGCCATCGTATCGCACGGCGATGGGCAGGAAGTGGAACTGGATATCGGGATAGTCGATCCCGGGCTCCGAGCGGATAAACCCGGCGGTCTCGAACTGGTTCGACGCCCCCGGCCCCGTCCGCGTGAACAGCCAGCGCGCCCCGACATAGGCTTTGCCGAGCAGGTTCCAGTAGGTGTAGAGGCTGACCGGCTGCTTGGAGGCGACCTGCAGGTAGACCTCAAGATGGTCCTGCAGGTTGGCCCCGACGCCGGGCCGGTCGGCGATCACGTCAATCCCATGCTCAGCGAGATGCGCGGCGGGGCCGATGCCCGAGAGCATCAGCAGCTTGGGCGAGTTGATCGAGGAGGCCGCGAGGATCACCTCGCGCCGCGCCGTCAGCACCTTGCCGCCCGCAAGCCGAACGCCCGTCGCCCGGCCGTCCACGATCTCGACCTTCTCCACCAGCCCGCGCACCAGCGCGCAGTTCTCGCGCTTCAAGGCGGGGCGGAGATAGGCATTGGCCGCCGACCAGCGCCGCCCCTTGTAGACGGTCATGTCCTTGGGGCCGAAGCCCTCCTGCCGGTGGCCATTGTAGTCGTCTGTGAGACCGTAGCCCGCCTGCCGCCCGGCCTCGGAAAAGGCCCGGGTGAGCGGGTTTTCCCGCGCGCCGCGCGTGACGTGCAGCGGGCCGGAGGTGCCGCGATACTCGGACGTGCCGCCGTGCCATGTCTCCATCCGTTTGAAATAGGGCAGCACATCGGCATAGCCCCAGCCTTGCGCGCCGCTCTCGGCCCAATGGTCGAAATCGCGCGCGTGCCCGCGCACGAAGACCATGCCGTTGATCGAGGACGACCCGCCGATCACCTTGCCGCGCGGACAGGCCAGGCGCCGCCCGCCCAGGTGCGCTTCGGGTTCGGTCTCGAAGCCCCAGTCGTAGATCCCCATGTTCATCGGATAGCTCAGCGCGCCGGGCATCTGGATGAAGGGGCCCGCGTCCGTGCCGCCGTGTTCCACGACGAGCACGGACGCTCCGCTCTCGGCCAGCCGATAGGCCATCGCGCAGCCAGCGCTGCCCGCCCCGACGACGACGAAATCGGCCTCGACGGGCGCGCTCAAAACGGGGCTTCCAGCGGGCTGAGGCGCAGGTAGACGGATTTGACCTGGCTGTAATGCTCGATCGCGGCCTTGGAGTTTTCCCGGCCCACGCCGGACATCTTGACCCCGCCGAAGGGGGCTTCGACCGGCGCGTCGTTGTAGCTGTTGATGAAGCAGGTGCCGGCCTCGAATCCGCGCACCACGCGATGCGCGCGCGCCAGATCCCGGGTGAAGACCCCGGCGGCGAGGCCGAACTCTGTGGCATTGGCCCGCGCCATGACCTCGTCTTCCCCGTCGAAATCGAGCACGCACATGACCGGCCCGAAAATCTCCTCGCGCGCGATGGTCATCTCGTCGGTGACGCCGGCGAAGACGGTGGGCGGCATCCAGTAGCCGTCGCGCTCGATCCGCGCGCCGCCGGTCACAAGCTCCGCGCCCTCCTCGATGCCGAGCCGGACATAGCGCTCAACGATGCCGATCTGGCCCTCGCTCACCATCGGGCCGAAATTCGTCGCCTCATCGAGCGGATCGCCCAGCACCGCGCCGGCCAGCCGTTCGGTGAGGCGTTTGAGAAAGGCATCGCGGATGCCGGTCTGAACGAAGACCCGCGTGCCGTTGGAGCAGACCTGCCCCGAGGAATAGAAGTTGCCCAGAATCGCGCCGCTGACCGCATCCTCCAGATCCGCGTCGTCAAAGACGATGATCGGGGATTTGCCGCCGAGTTCCATCGTGACGTGCTTCATCTCGCCCGCCGCCGCGGCATAAACCTTCTTGCCCGTGGGCACCGAGCCGGTGAGCGAGACCTTGGCGACGCGCGGATCGGTGACGAGCGCCGCCCCCACCTCGCCCATGCCCTGCACCACGTTGAAGAGCCCCGGGGGCGCCCCGGCTTCGGTCAGGATCTCGGCGATTTTCAGAGCGCAGAGCGGCGTCGTCTCGGAGGGTTTGAACACCATCGCATTGCCGCAGGCCAGCGCCGGCGCGGCCTTCCAGCAGGCGATCTGGGTCGGGTAGTTCCACGCGCCGATGCCCACGCAGACGCCCAGGGGCTCGCGCAGGGTATAGACCATGTCGCCGCCCGCGAGCGGGATCGTCTCACCGGTCAGGCTCGCGGCGAGCCCGCCGAAATATTCCAGCGCATCGGCCCCCGAAGTGGCATCGGCGACCAGCGTCTCCTGCAGCGGCTTGCCGGTGTCATAGGTCTCGAGGATCGAAAGCTCCCGGTTGCGCTCGCGGATGAGATCGGCCGCCCGGCGCAGCACGCGCCCCCGCTCCGTTCCGCTCATTGCGGCCCAAGTCTTTTGCGCCGCCGTGGCGGCCTCCAGCGCCCGATCCACAATCGCCGGCGTGGCCGCATGGACCCGGGCGATCACCTCGCCGGTCGCGCCATAGACCACGTCGATCGGCGCGCCGGATGTGTCTTCCACGTAAGCCCCGCCGATATAGTGGCTGGCGGTCGGTTGGGTGTTGATGCTCATGTCTCGTCCTACTCATCACGCGGGAAGCGCTTTTGCTCTTCCAGCACATTCAAATCCATATGGTTGCGCATGTAGCGCTCGGAGGCCCGTTGCAGCGGCTGATAATCCCACGGGTAATAGCCGCCCTGCCGCAGCGCCTCGTAGACGACCAGCCGCCGGGCCTGACTCTCGCGCACCTCGGCGTCATAGGCGGCAAGGTCCCAGCGATCCCCGGCCAGAGCGCGGAAGCTCTGGAGCACCTCGCCATGGGCAGGATCCTCCGCGAGATTGGTGAGCTCGTGCGGGTCGGCCTCAAGGTCGAAAAGCTGTTCGGGATCAAGCGCGCAGCGGGTGTACTTGAAGCGCCCCTGCCGCAGCGCGACCAGCGGCGCATGCGATCCTTCGGCCGCGTATTCCATCGCGACCGGCGACTGGCGCTCGACACCGCCGCCCAAGGGCACGAGGCTTTCCCCGGCGGTCCAGGGGCGCACCTCCTCCATCGAGACGCCGGCCAATTCGCACAGCGTCGGGCAGAGGTCGATCGTGCTCACCGGATCGGCGACGAGCCCGGGGCGCATCCCCGGCGCCGCGATCATCAGCGGCACCCGCGCTGAGCCCTCGAAGAAGGACATCTTGAACCAGAGCCCGCGCTCGCCGAGCATGTCGCCATGGTCCGACACGAAGACGATGATCGCCTCCTGACGGGTGGCCTCCAGCACATCGAGGATCGCGCCGATCTTGTCGTCGAGATAGGAGATATTGGCGAAATAGGCGCGGCGCGCGCGGCGGATGTCCTCTTGGCTGATGTCGAACTTGCGCCAGTCGTTGGCATCGAAGAGCCGCTGCGAATGCGGGTCCTGCTCGGCGTAGGGGATCGCGCCGACCTCCGGCTCCAGATGGGCGCAATCCTCGTAGAGATCCCAGTATTTCTTTCGCGCGACATAGGGGTCATGCGGGTGGGTGAAGCTGACCGTCAGGCACCAGGGGCGATCGTCCTGCCGCCGCGCGAGGTCATAGAGCTTGGCCTTCGCGTGGTATTCGACCTCGTCGTCATATTCCATCTGGTTGGAAATCTCGGCCACGCCCGCGCCGGTCACCGAGCCGAGATTGTGGTACCACCAGTCGATCCGCTCGCCGGGCTTGCGGTAATCGGGGGTCCAGCCGAAATCGGCGGGGTAGATATCCGTGGTCAGCCGCTCCTCGAAGCCGTGCAGTTGATCGGGGCCGACGAAATGCATCTTCCCGCTGAGCGCGGTGCGGTAGCCCGCGCGGCGCAGGTGGTGGGCGAAGGTGGGGATCGAGGAGGCGAATTCGGCGGCATTGTCATAGACGCCGGTGGCGCGCGGCAGCAGGCCCGACATGAAGCTTGCCCGGCCCGGCGCGCAGAGCGGCGAGGCGGTGTAGCTGTTGGCAAAGCGCGTGGATCTGGCCGCGAGCCGCGCAAGGTTGGGCGCGTGCAGCCACGGCGCGGGGCCGTCGGGAAAGAGCGTCCCGTTGAGCTGATCGACCATCAGGACGAGGATGTTGGGGGCGGTCATCGGAGGGGCTCGCGCAGTTCCGCCGCGAGGGCCTGAAGCACATGATGGGCCGAGGTCTCGGGGTCGGGCGCGCCGGCGCCCAGCGATTGGCGCAGGTAGATCCCGTCGATCAGCGCCGCCAGACGGCTCGCCACCGCGCCCGCCCGCGCCCCCACCAGCGCGCGCAGATCGTGGCTCAGGTTGGCGTGCAGCCGCCGCTGGTAGATGTGCAGAAGCCGCGAGGCCCGCGGCGCGCGCTGCGCCAGCACGTAAAACCCAAGCCAGGTGGAGATGACCTCGGGCCGGAAGTTCTGGCCGGCGAAACTCGCCACGATGACCGCCTCCAGCCGCGCCCTCGGCCCCTCCGCCCCGCGCAGGGCCGCGCGCACGTCCCGCGCGTAAACCGTCAGGATATGGCGCATCGCGGCCAGAAGGATGTCATCCTTGCCGCCGAAATAGTGATGCGCCAGCGCCGAGGAGACGCCCGCCCGCCGCGCGATCCGCGCGACCGTCACATCAAGGCTGCCCGCCGCGCCGATTTCTTCAATCGTCGCTTTTACAAGCGCCTCGCGGCGAATAGGCTCCATTCCAACCTTGGGCATCTACCGAACCGTTGCAGGGGGGTGTTGCCTTTCAGTAGAGTTTTTGTAATTGACTCGTCAATCAATAAACAGGGAGCACGACATGAACCTCAAGACCACCACCGCGCTGGCGACCGCCGCGCTGGCGCTTTTCTCCGCCACCCAGGCCGCCGCCAACTGCGAGAGCGTCAGCTTTTCCGACGTGGGCTGGACCGACATCACCGCGACAACCGCCGCGACGACCGTGCTGCTCGAAGCGCTCGGCTACGAGACGGACATCAAGGTCCTGTCGGTTCCGGTGACCTACACCTCGATGGCGGCGGGCGACATTGACGTCTTCTTGGGCAACTGGATGCCGACGATGGAGGCCGACATCGCCCCCTACCGCGAGGCGGGCACGGTCGAGACGGTGCGTGAGAACCTCGAGGGCGCGAAATACACGCTGGCCACCAATGCCGCCGGCGCCGCGCTCGGGATCACCACCTTCGACAGCATCGCCGCTCAGGCCGATGCGCTGGACGAGACGATCTACGGCATCGAGCCGGGCAACGACGGCAACCGGCTGATCATGGACATGATCGAGGCCAATGCGTTCGGGCTCGAAGGGTTTGACGTCAAGGAAAGCTCCGAGCAAGGGATGCTGGCGCAGGTCGAACGGCTGAGCCGCCGCGATGAGCCGATCGTCTTCCTCGGCTGGGAGCCCCACCCGATGAACGCCAATTTCGAGTTGACCTATCTTGAGGGCGGCGATGACTGGTTCGGCCCCGATCTGGGCGGCGCAACGGTCTACACCAACACCCGCGCGGGCTATGTCGCGGAATGCCCCAACGTGGGCGCGCTTCTGGGCAACCTGAAGTTCACGCTGGCGATGGAAAACGAGATCATGGGCGCGATCCTCAATGACGGGGAAGATCCCGCCGATGCGGCGAAAACCTGGATGAGCGCAAATCCCGAGATGGTCCTTGGCTGGCTCGACGGCGTCACCACCCAAGACGGCGGCGATGCCACCGCAGCCGTGAAGGGCGCGCTCGGCCTGTGAGGCCGCGCCCCCTCGCCCCCGGTGCGCGCGGATCAGCCGCGCGCGCCCTCCTGCATTTTGGCCATGGCGGCATCGTCCCGCTCATTGGCCCGGATCGCGGCCGGGCGGCTCATGATCCGCGCCGCGTAGTCCTTGAACCCGGGCCGCGCGTCGATCGTGCCGAATTGCAGGCCCCAGCCGATCTGCGAGCCGAGGTAGACATCGGCCGCGGAAAAGCGCGCGCCGAGAACGAACTCGCGCCCGTCGGCAAGGAGCCCCTCCAGCGTGTCGACCACCAGCGAGAAATCGCCCCAGCCCGCCCGACCCCGCGCCTGCGGATCGTCGGGCAGCTCGAAGCCGAAGGACTTGTTGATGACCGCCGCCTCCAGCGGCCCCGCCGCGAAGAAGAGCCAGCGATAATAGGCCCCGCGCTCGGGAGCATCCCGCTCCGGCGCGAGCCCCGCCTCGGGGAAGGCGTCCGCCAGATAGGCGCAGATCGCCGCGACCTCGGTCACGAGCGCCGCGCCATGCACGATGCAAGGCACCTTGCCCATGGGGTTGATCGCGCGATACTCGGCCGATTTCATCTCCGCCCCGTAGCCCAGCAGATGCTCGGCATAGGGCGCGCCCGTCTCCTCCAGCATCCAGCGGGCAATGCGGCCCCGCGACATGGGGTTGGTGTAAAATTGAACCTCTGTCATTCTGGCCTCCCGATCCCGCGCGCCGCCTCTGGCGCGCATGGAACCATAGGGCCCGCGGGCGCAAAAAAACAAGAACAGGGTGAGCCCCATGGTTGACTGGATCACAGAGCGCAAAATCCCCGTGGGGGACGCGGCCGAAACGATGTTCGACTGGCTGCAGGTCAACACGGCCGGGTTCTTCGATCTGCTCGCCGCAATCATGGAGGGGCTGATCGACGGCATCCTCTGGGTGCTCCAGTCGCCGCACCCGCTGCTCATGATCGCGATTTTCGCGGGCCTCGCCTATGCCCTGCAACGCACCTGGAAGATCGCCGCGCTCACCGCCGCAGGCTTCCTCTTCATCCTCAACCAGGGCTACTGGGAGGAGACCACCGAGAGCCTCACGCTCGTGCTCTCGGCCTGCGTGCTCTGCATGGGGCTCGGGGTGCCGATCGGCATCGCCGCCGCGCACCGCCCGCGCCTCTATGCCTGGATGGCGCCGGTGCTGGACCTGATGCAGACGCTCCCGACCTTCGTCTACCTCATCCCCGCGATCGTGTTCTTCGGCATCGGCATGGTGCCCGGCCTGATCGCCACGGTGATCTTCGTGCTGCCCGCGCCGATCCGCCTGACCCACCTTGGCGTGACATCCACGCCCAAGGCGCTGCTCGAAGCCGCCGAGGCCTTCGGCGCGACCCCGAGCCAGACGCTGTGGAAGGTCGAGCTGCCCTACGCCCTGCCCCAGATCATGACCGGCCTCAACCAGACGATCATGCTCTCGCTGTCGATGGTCGTGATCGCCGCGCTGGTCGGGGCCGACGGGCTCGGCGTGCCGGTGGTGCGCGCGCTCAACCAGGTCAACACCGCGCTCGGCTTCGAGAGCGGCTTCGTGATCGTCGTCCTCGCCATTCTCCTTGACCGTATCCTGAGGGTCCGCCGATGAGCACCGCCGTCGCTTTCCGCAATGTCTCCATCGTTTTCGGCGATGCCCCTGAGACCGCCCTGCCCTTGATGGATGCGGGCCAATCGCGCGCTGAAATTCAGGAGGCCACGGGCCAGGTGCTCGGGGTCCACGACTGCTCTTTGGAGGTGGCCGAGGGGGAGATCCTCGTGCTCATGGGCCTGTCGGGCTCGGGCAAATCCACGCTGCTGCGCGCCGTCAATGGGCTCAACCCGGTGGTGCGCGGCCATGTGGAGGTCAGCGACGGCGACCGGATGATCGACGCCACCCGGTGCGACGCCAAGACGCTGCGCGACCTGCGCCAGAAGAACATCGCGATGGTGTTCCAGGCGTTCGGCCTGCTGCCTTGGCGCAACGTTCTGGACAATATCGCGCTCGGGCTGGAGCTCGCCGGCGTGCCGAAGGCGGAACGGGCGCAACGGGCCGAGGCGCAACTGGAGCTGGTCGGGCTCGACGGCTGGGGCCACTGCCGCTACGACGAGCTCTCGGGCGGGATGCAGCAACGCGTCGGCCTCGCCCGCGCCTTCGCCACCGAAGCGCCGATCCTGCTGATGGACGAGCCCTTCAGCGCGCTTGACCCGCTGATCCGCGCCCGGCTGCAGGACGAGCTTCTCGACCTGCAATCCAAGCTCAAACGCACGATCATCTTCGTCTCCCACGATCTCGACGAGGCGTTCAAGATCGGCAACCGCATCGCCATCATGGAAGGCGGGCGGATCGTCCAGTGCGGCACCCCGCGCGACATCTACTCCGCCCCGGCCTCCGCTTACGTGGCCGATTTCGTGGCCAACATGAACCCGCTCATGGTCCTCACCGCGCGCGACGCGATGGTCTCCGATGGCCCGGCGCCCGCCCGCACAGTCCCGGCCGAAACCCCGATCCGCGAGGTGATGGACATGCTGACCGACGACGCGGCGGCGCTCGGTGTCGAAGAGGCCGGGCAAATCCTCGGGGCGGTCACCCGCCACAGCCTGCTTGAACGCCTCGCCGCCCGCGCCGACTGAGATCCGGCCCCGCGCCCCGCTCACTTTTACGGAAATTGGTCTTGCCCCGACGCCGCGCTTGGCGGCACACTCCTGCGTCAGGTGAGCGCAGTTTAAGATCGTGGAGCGACCAATTTGCCCGGGACCCAAGCCCTGCCCAGACCATCCACGGAGCTGCGCGAGGCGTACCGAGACGGGGCGCTGATGCCGTGGGTCGGCGCCGGGCTGTCGAGCGCGATCCTCGCGGCCGGCGGCGAGCGGCTCCCCGGCTACAGCGAGATCATCCAGCATCTTTGCGATCAGGCGCTCGCGGGGGGCTGGATCGCGCGGGACAAAGCCGAACAGGTCGGGGCCGCGCTTGCGGCGCGCGATTTCGGCAGTGCCGCCCGCACCCTGCGGCCCGAAATCCCGCATGACGCCTTCGGGCGGATGATGTGGGACAAGCTCGCAACCGCGCGCCCGAACCAGTCGCAGCATCATCTGATGCTCAACCTCATGCAATTCCCCGTCTTTCTGACGACCAACTACGACTGGGTGCTCGATGACATCCTGCGCCCGCGCCCCCGGATCCTGACCTATCGCGATCATGAGACGCTGCTCGGCCTGATGGGCGAGACGTTCCAGGCCCCGGGCGAGTCCCCCTTCGTGTTCAAGCTCAACGGCGATCTGTCCGCGCCGCGCTCGATCGTTCTGGGGCAAGCGGACAGGCTGGGGCTTCACGATCCCGCCGCCGCGCTCGGACAGGGGCTCCGCAAGGCGATCACTGCCGTGATGCAGAGCCGGTCCCTGCTCTTTCTGGGCTACTCTTTCGATGCGCCGGGCTACCGCGATCTGCTTGTCGAGATCGGCCGGCAGCTCGGGCCGCGCAACCGGCCCCATTTCGCGATCATCCCGCGTCACGAACTGGACCGGATCCCGACGCGGGCCGCGCTTGAGCAGGAGGCGAACGTCACCTTCTTTCCCTTCGACGTCGAGGACGCGCCAAAAGATGGCGACACCTATCGCGGCCTCTGGCAATTCCTCAGCCAGATCCCCGACCACGCCCCGGGCGATGTCACCGCGCCCGCGCCGGGCCGCGTTGTCCGGACCTTCTACCCGGTGCGCCAGCGATCCGATTATCTCGCGATGCAGCGGGCATTCGAGGCCGATGCGACGAGCTTTCGATTCCTGACGTCGAAGCTCACCAATGCCCTCGCGTCGCGGGAGTTTCTCGACACCAAGGTCCCGCAGACGTTGAAGGTCTTCGATGGCATCGCCGGGCTGGACGATTGGGAGACGTGGAAGACCGCGGTGGTGGACCGGATGCAGGCCCGCGCCGATACGCTGCGCACCCGTCTGGAGGCGGGCGCCGAAATCCGGGTTCTGTCCTTTGAAGAGGATACGCTGGACGACATCGCCACGGCCGACCGCATCACGCTTGAGCGGTACCGGATGATCCTCGATCAATGCGATGTGCATCACCATGATCTGGAAATCCGCTTCATTCGACGCAGCCAGACCTTTCGCAGCCTGATGAGTTTTGCCTCGCTCGTCCGGCCCGCGTCCGGCGCGCTTGACGGCACCGACCTCGCCGTGGCCTATGCCGCGCAGGCCACGCCGCCGGAATTCCTGTGCCATGTGTTCGAGATGAACACCGAATTCGCCCGCGACATGCTGATCATGTTCGAACGCGAATGGGCCCGGGCGGCGCCACTTGAGACAAGCCTCGCCACGCTCCGGGGCGCCCTGCTCCGCGCCGAGCGAGCGCTGCGCAACGACACGCCCCCGAAGGGAGAGCCCTCATGATCCGCAACTTCCTCTCGCACCAGCGGTTTTTCTGGTCGCGCTTCATGCTGGTGCTCGGAGCAATCTCGGTGTTCCTGTCGATCCTCGGCGCGACGCCGCTGTTGCAACAATCGCAGGCCCGGCATGATCCGGCCTATTACGCGCTCATTCTGCTGATCACTTTCGTCGTGGCGGGTTTCCAGCTCCATCGCGCGATCAGCGGGGTGCAATTTCGGGTGCGCGAAGCCGATCTGGATCTCGCGATCATGTTCGGCGATGTGCTCGACCGGCCCGGCTCCGTCCTCGTCCCGGTCAGCACCCGGTTTCGCCACACGCTCAGCGACAACGGCGGAAAGGTCTCGAAGTCGAGTGTGCATGGCCAGCTGATCTCGCGCTGCGGCGGCGAGGTGGCCTTCGCCAAGGCCGTCTCGCAGGCCCTCGACGGCACCGCGCCTGCGGGGGACGGGACCCTCAAGGACGAGACACTCGATTTCCCGGTCGGCACCGTCGCGGTCCTGCCGCGTGCGACATTCCAGCCCGGCGCGAGCGGCTCCTATTTCCTCTTCGCCGTGACCGAAGAGCGCGGCGACACGAGCGGCGTTTCCTCCGACCTGCCGACCCTCGTTGTCGCGATGTCGGCGGCGCTGGAGCAGATCAAGGACCACAAGGACGCCACACAGCTCGCCCTGCCCTTCGTCGGCACCGGCTATGGGCGCATCAAGCTGGAGCCTGACAACCTGCTCGATGTGCAGGTCGCCACGGTGACGGAGTTCTTTCGCCGCGCAAGAGGGCACCACAATGTGAGCTTCGTCCTCCACCCACGGCAGCGCGGCACTCTGCGGCTCTACAACATCGAGCGCGAATGGAGCGCGGGGCTCTGAGCCTAGAGGGAAATCTCGTCTCCTTCCGACAAAAGCACGGCATTCTGCGCCCCGAACCGATAGGCGCTCTGCCCGTAATGCGCGATGTGAAACGCCCGGTCGGGATGCGCGCGGGCATAGGCGTCGATGTCCTCCAGGGTAGCGTGATCGCCGCCGGGCGCGTCGCGGCCATGAAGGATAACCTGCGGCGCGGCGGCGAGCCGATCGTAGAGCGCGCCGTCAAACCGGCTGTCGGCGGACCAGCCCAGGATCGGCCGCCCCTCATGGGACAGCAGGGCCCCGTAGCAGGCATAGGCATGGCGCGTGCGCAGCAGGGTGAACTGCAATCCCTCCCAAGTGATCGTGTCGCTTGCATCGCTGAGCTGCCAGTCGATGTCCCGCGCCGGGTCGATGCCGACGCTGGGCAATTCATGAAGCCGATGCACGCGGAGGATCTCCGCGATTGCGGGATGGCACAGGAGGGTCGCCCGGCGCGGCGCTCTGGTCGCGAGGAACAGCGGCAAATCCCCGGTGTGGTCGCTGTGGTTGTGCGAGATATAGGCCGCATCGGGCAGAGCGCCTCCCAGATGTCGCCGCGCCGAGAGGCCGATACCCGCCCCGCAATCGAGAAGCAGGAGCGGCGCCCCGCCGCGTTTGAGCACATAGCCGGTACTCGGCGCGCCGGTGAGGAAATTGCTCGCTCCCCGGCCAACGCCGAGGCATTGGATCGAAAACAAAATTCTGCCCTCGCATCAGCTTCGCGCCCTTTATGACACTGAGATGACCGGCTGCGCAATGCGGTCCGGGCGGGTTTGACTGAACCTCTCAAGATATTGATACATATGCATTTTTATTTTTTCTTAAGACATAGGCTTTGACGGTTGCCCGCCGGGCGGGGCAGATTGCAAGGGCGAGTAGCGAACTGTCCTCCTGCTGCTGAGCTGTGACCGTCACCTTACAGCGAAGCGCAGCGAGGACATGGGAGCAAACCTGCCATGCGCGGCACCGCCGCGGCATGGCTTTTCGGAAAGGGGCGGCCCGGACGCTGAAAACGGCGCCGCCTCTTTTCTGAACCTGATACGCGCGGGAGGCCATGGCGGCGTTCCGCGCGTATTTTTTTGCGCCTTGGCTCGATCGGCGCCCCGGCGGGCTGGTCATTGCTCGCGCCTGCTGCGCTCAGGAACATCCCGTCGGCCGAGACGTTTCCTTCACAGGCAATCCGAAACCCTGGCAACCACGAAGGAGCGACACGATGAATTATCCCAAGCCCCCCTTTCCCGAACAGCCGCAGGACCTGCCCGGCGATACCGCGAAGATGGATCCGCGGCCCGATCATGGTGAAGAGAGCTACGAGGGCTCCGGCCGCCTCGATGGCATGGCCGCGCTGATCACCGGGGCCGACAGCGGCATCGGACGCGCCGTGGCCCTGGCCTATGCCCGCGAGGGCGCCGATGTGGCCATTTCCTATCTCAGCGAAGACCGAGAGGCCGAGGTCACGCGCGTGCTGGTCGAAGACGCCGGCCGCCGCGCGCTGGTCCTGCCCGGCGATATTCAGGACGCCGCGCATTGCCGCGATCTGGTGAAGCAGACGCATGAGCGTTTCGGCCGGCTCGACATCCTCGTCAACAACGCCGCGCACCAGATGCAGTTCGACGATCTCGAAGAGATCAGCGATGAGGAGTGGGAGACCACCTTCCGCACCAACATCCACGCGATGTTTTACCTCTCCAAGGCCGCAGCCCCGCTGATGGAGCGCCCGGGCGCGATCATCAACACCGCCTCGATCAACTCGGACAGCCCCAGCCCGGGCCTTCTGGCCTATGCGGCGACGAAAGGGGCGATCCAGAACTTCACGGCGGGGCTCGCGCAGCTGCTGGCGCCGCGGGATATCCGGGTGAATTGCGTGGCGCCCGGGCCGGTCTGGACCCCGCTCATCCCGGCCACCTTGACGCCCGAAAAGGTTGCGCACTTCGGCGAGAGCCGTCCCATCGGGCGCCCGGCGCAGCCAGCGGAGCTGGCGACGGCCTATGTCATGCTGGCCGATCCGCGCTCGAGCTACACGTCTGGCGCGACGGTGGCGGTCACGGGCGGGCAGCCGATGATCTAGACGTTGTGGTGCACGGGCGGAAAACGGCGGGCATTTGGCCGGCCGTTTTTCGTTCAGCGCGGCGTCATGGGCGGCCGCGAGAGGGCGTGCGGCCCGAGCATGCGCAGCACCAGCCCGGCCACGAGCACCGCGAAAATGAGCCCGCCGGCGACCCACATGAAGGCCCCGGCGAGCGCCTGATCGGCCATGGCGGTGATGCCGAAAGGGGCCGTCGTCAGCGCGTGCCACGGGTGCCAGAGCCCGTCCGAGACGATCAGCAGGACCGAGAGCAGTGTCATTTGCGACGCCGTTGCGGCAAGCGCGAGGACGGATCCGAACGGCGCGGTCTGCACCCGCGTCCGGAGCCCGGCCCAGAGGAGCGTGGCGGCGCCAAGCAGGCTGAGGTGCATCGCCCAATAGGCGAGGTCCGATTGCAGGGTCAGCGCGTAGGGGCCGGGCACGTGCCAGAGCCAGAAGAGCGCGGCGAAGAGGGTCGCCGCGGCGATCGGCGCCGGGGCCCTGCTCCGCAGAAGCGGCGCGAGGAGCGGCGCGGCGACGAGGGTCAGCAGCAGGTGTTGCGCCACCCGCGCCGAGAACAGCGCCATCGAGGCGGCGCAGATCGGCGAGACGAAGAGCAGCGCCACCAGCGCCCAACCCAGCACAGGGTGCCGCCGCGCCGCGCCGCGCGTGCTCAGCAGCACCCCTGCGAGGGCAACGGCGAGACCGGCGAGCAGCACCGGGTCAAACGTCCAGCGGCCGAGCAGCTCGGCCGGGCCCGGCGGCACGCCGCAGAAGGGAACGTAAGGGTTCATCTCAGCCTCCACAGCTTTGGAAAAAGACGAGCGCGCCCGCATTGGCCAGCACGGCGAGCGAAAAGATCAGCCCGCTCCAGAAGGCCGCGCGGATCAACTCTGGCGGCCCCGCGCGGGGCGGACAGAGGACGGGCAAGAGGCACAGGCCGAGCGCGAACACAGTCGCAAGGCCGCCCGAGAGCAGCAAGCCGGGGTAGTCGATCAGATCGCGCGGCGCGCAGGCCGCCGAGATCAGCGCGTAGACCGTGGTGAAATGCACCGCCCATACGATGCCGGGGCCGATGACACAGAGAAGGCTACGGCGGATCGGGCTCATTGCGCGGCGCCCCCCAGCGTTCCGGCGAGGCAGAACGCCGCGCTGATGATGACCATGAGCCCGGTGCCCTTGGCGAAGGTTGCGAGGTTGAAATCCGGGAGCGACTGGCCCGGCCCGACCCGACCCGCGAGCTTGCGCGCGGCGTTGAACAGCGCCCAGAAGACGACCACGCAAAGGTTGATCGCGACGAACCCGGCGATGGCCCAGAGCGTCGCGCCGAAGGCGGTGGCCCGGGGGTCAACCGGCA
The DNA here is from genome assembly GCF_900116005.1 of Poseidonocella sedimentorum. Taxonomy (GTDB): domain Bacteria; phylum Pseudomonadota; class Alphaproteobacteria; order Rhodobacterales; family Rhodobacteraceae; genus Poseidonocella; species Poseidonocella sedimentorum. The sequence continues at coordinate 437,604 of NZ_FOYI01000001.1, read as the reverse complement.
GGAGGGCCCAACCGAGGCTTGCGCCGGAGAGAAGCGCGGCGATGGCCGTGAGCTGCGCGAGCAGCGCGGCGCGGCCGGTCCGGCCTTGCAGGGCGAAGTGCCGGGTGAACTGGCCGAAGAGCGCCACGGCCAGACCGGCGATGCCCGCCAGCCCCGAGGGCACGGCCAGCGGGGCCGCCATGGTTGCGGCGATTTGGGGCTGGGTGTTCCACAGGTAGAGCAGCCCGAAGATGAGCGAGGCGAAAAGCGCCATCAGGACCAGCATCGTGCCGACGATGCCGACGTGGGTGTGGCTGCGCCGGTCGACGAGGTTGACCGGCAGGGTTGTGCCCATGCCGACGTCGCGCTCCACCCCGCTGTCCGAGGGCTCCCAGGCCCAGACCGCGAAGGCGGCCAGCGCGATGACGCCCCCCAGCGCGCAGAGCCAGTAGACCGATGCCAGCGTCGCGCCGAACATCAGGGCAAGGCCAGCGGCGGCGATCATCGGGACCCATGTGGGATGCGGCAGGCGCAGGATGTAAAGCGGCGCGCCGGTGACCGGATCGCAGCCCAGCGTCTCGCGCCGGCCATCGCGCAGCCCGTGCATCAGCCCGTCGACCTCATGGGCCTCGCGCTCCAGAAGCTCGGGCTGATCCCAGAGCGGCTCGCGGCTGTGGACGGGCGGAATGCCGTGGAAGTTGAAGCCCGGCGTGACCGGGGGATAGAGCCATTCGAGCGTCGCCGCGCCCCAGGGGTTGCGCGGGGCGAGCGGGCCGCGGCGCAGGCTGCGGAAGACGTCGTAGACGAAAAGCGCGACGCCCGCCGCGAGGATGTAGCTGCCGATCGAGGAGAGCATGTTGAGCCGGTCCCAGCCGATCCCCTCGGGGTAGGTCGCGATGCGGCGCGGCATTCCGCGAAGGCCGGTGAGATGCATCAGCAGGAAGGTCGTGTTGAAGCCGATGAACATCAGCCAGAACACCCAACGCCCCAGCCGCTCGGACAACATCCGCCCCGAGAAATGCGGCGCCCAGTAGTAGAAGGCCCCGAAGAGCGGGAAGACCATCCCGCCGATCAGCACGTAATGCAGGTGGGCCACGACGAAATAGCTGTCATGGGCCTGCCAGTTGAAGGGCACGGAGGCCAGCATCACACCGGTGAGCCCGCCCAGAACGAAGATCGCGAGGAAGCCGAGGATGAAGAGCATCGGCGTCGTCAGCCGCGGGCGGCCCGAGGCGAGCGTGGCGATGAAGCAGAAGATCTGGACCCCGGTCGGGACCGCCACCATGGTCGAGGCCGCCGAGAAGAGCGAGAGCGACAGGATCGGAAGGCCGGTGGCGAACATGTGGTGCGCCCAGAGGCCGAAGCTGATGAAGCCCATCGACACCACCGCCGCGACCGCGAACCCGTAGCCGAAGAGCGGCGCGCCGACGAAGGTGGGCAGCATCGTCGCCACCATTCCCGCGGCGGGCAGGAAGATGATGTAGACCTCCGGGTGGCCGAAGAGCCAGAACAGGTGTTGCCAGAGCAGCGGATCGCCCCCCGCGAGCGGATCGAAGAACGGCAGGCCCAGCAGGCGTTCGGCCTCCAGCAGGATCGAGCCGATGATCAGCGGCGGAAAGCCTATGGCGATCATGAAGGCGGTGATCAGGATGTACCACGCGAAGATCGGCATTTTCGCAAGGCTCATCCCCGGCGCGCGGGCGCAGAGGATCGCGGTGATGAGTTCGACCGCCGCGGTGACCGAGGCGATCTCGGCGAAGGTGATGCCGATGAGCCAGAAATCGGCCGAGATGTCGGGGGTGAAATCGGTGGTCGAGAGCGGCACATACATGAACCAGCCGCCATCAGGCGCGGCGTCGAAGAGGAAGGAGGACAGCACGATGATCCCGCCGAAGAGGTAGCAGTAGTAACCGAATTGCCCCAGACGCGGAAAGATCAGGTCGCGCGCGCCGAGCATCAGCGGGATGAGATAGACCGCGAACCCTTCGAGGATGGGGATCGCGAAGAGGAACATCATCAGCGTGCCGTGCATGGTGAACACCTGATTGTACGTCTCCAGATCGAGAAAATCGTTTCCCGGGACGATGAGCTGCGTGCGCACCAGCAGCGCAAGGACGCCCGCGATGAGGAAGAAGACGAAACCGGTATAGATGAATCGCCGCCCGACGACGCGGTGACTCACCGAGGACAGCACGCGCCAGCCCTTGGGCGTGTCCCACACGGCCTCGAATGTGGTGTCCTCGCCCATCCGGGCACCGGAACAGGGGGCGGGCTCTTCGGCGACGCTCATGTCAGGCTCTCCAGCCAGGCGACCAGCGCCCGAAGATCGGGGCCGGACAGGTGATTATAGGACGGCATCTGTGCGCCGGGTTTCATGTCTCCGACATCGGCGATCCAGCCGGCGAGGTTGCCGGTGTTCATCTCCCACATGCCGGCGCCGAGGGCCGCGCGGGCGCCGAGGCGCGACAGGTCCGGCCCGATCCGCGCCTCCGACAGACCGCGCACCCGGTGACAGGCGATGCAGCCCGCGCTCTGGAATATCTCGGCGCCGCGGCGCTCTGTGGGGGTGACGGCATCGCGGGCCTCGCCGTCGAGGCTGGCAAGGAAGGCGGCATAGTCCCCGGGCGGCAGCACGACCACCTCGAAGGCCATCAGCGGGTGCGAGAGCCCGCAAAACTCGGCGCATTGCCCGCGAAAGCGGCCGGCCTTGGTCGCCGTCACGGTCAGGCGGTTCACGCGTCCGGGGATCATGTCCATCTTGCCCGCGATCGACGGCACCCAGAAGGAATGGATCACGTCGGCGCTCTTGAGGCGGATCTCGACCGGCTCGCCCAATGGCAGGACGATCTCGTTGGAATCGCGCAGCGCGCGCCCCTCGGGATCATAGACCACGTCCCACCAGAACTGCTTGCCGGTCACTTCGATGACATGGGGGGCATCCATGTGTCCGGCGATGCCGCGCAGCACTACGGTCGAGGCGGCGAAGAGCGCGGCCAGCGCGACGACCGGAAAGACCACGCCGCCGCCCACGATCCACCAGGTCCGCCCGCCGCCGCGCGCGCGCCAGGCGAGCGCGATAAACCCCATGACCAGCACGAAGATCGCGATGCCCGCCGCCGTCATGATCCAGGTGAGCCAGAGCGTCTGCGCCGCGCCCTGCCCGGCGTCGGTCAGCGCGTTTTGCGAATTGAAAATGCCAAGTGTCGAGTCCATCTCAGCGCCGATCCAATGTGTAGAGATAGGCCGCCATATGCTCGGCCTCGGCCTCGGTGATGCCCATGTCGGGCATGGCGGTCTGGGGCGCATAGCGCGGCGGGGATTGCAGCCAGTTCACCAGATCTCCGGGCCGGTTGGGCAGAACGCCCGCGATATAGGCCTGCCGCCGGAACCCGTGCAGCGCGGGGCCGACACTGCCCCGCGCGCGGGCGATGCCGGGGATCGTGTGACAGGCGCCGCAGCCGTATTGCGCGATGAGCCGCGCGCCGGTTTCGGGATCGCCATCGGCCACCTGCAGGGCGGCCTCGGCCCAGTCGGCCGCGCCATTCCCGGCGCTGGCGCGGACCTTGGCAAGCAGCGCCCCGGACCACGCGCCCAGCCGCGCGAGCTCATCGCCCACGGGATCCGCGCCGGGCCGCGCCAGTGACCAGAGGGTGACCACCGCGGCGAGCGCCGCCGAGGCGAGGAGAAGGGCCGGGATGAGGATGAGCCGCCCCCTGCGGCCCCTGCGGCTGGCGTTCATCGGGCCGGTCACTGCGCGCCGGGCGCGTCAAGCTCCCGCGCGGGGATGGCTTCCATCTCGGCCGGGTTGGCGACGCGGGCGTAGTATTCGGAGACGGCGCGGATGTCCTCTTCGCTCATCTTGCGGGCAATGGCCTCCATCACGTTCATCGCGTCATTGTCGCGCACGCCGTCCTGCCAGAGCGTCAGCTGAAGCTCCATGTACCCGGCGTATTGCCCCGCGAGATAGGGCACCGAGGGCGGCAGGCCGGTGCCTTGGGGCCCGTGGCAATTGACGCAGGCCGGGATGCCCTTTTCGGCCGAGCCGACCGCGGCGAGCTGGCCGCCCCATTGCAGGAGCGTGCCGTCGATCCGGCCCCGGGCGGTGTCGAACGTGCCGGCCGGGAGCGCCGCGTAGTAGGCCGAGACCGCCTCGCGCTCGGGTTCGGTCAGCCGCTCGGCAATGCCGCTCATGACCCGGTTGGGCCGGGCGCCGGAGGCGTAGTCGTTGAGCTGCTTGTAGAGATACCAGCCCGCCTGCCCGTCGAGCCGGGGAAAGGCGCCGGAGCCGTCGCCATGGCCCTCGACGCCGTGGCAGGTGATGCAGGCCATGCCGGAGCCGCCGTTCTCGGCGCCGCCCATGGCCACGAGCCGGCCAAGCTCGATCATGTCATCGTCGGGCGCGTCCTTGATCGTCGCGTTGAACAGAACGCTCTCAACCCCCAGACGCCGCTCAAGCTCCGCATTGCCGAGCCCGCCCGCGAAGTCCTGCGCCTGCAGCGCCACGCCGAAGCCCATGCCGAGCGAGAGGAGGACCACGGCCGTCTTGCGGAAATTTCTCATCGTCATGCCTCCTTTCAGGCGTCCATCAGAGGTCGCGGATTTGCGAGGTAGTCGGTTTTCATGTGCTCCAGCGTCCAGTAGGCGAGCCCCATCAGCGGACCGGTCGGGTTGTAGCCGAGGTTCTGCGGAAAGAGGCAGGCGCCGAAGACGAAGACGTTGTGGTGATCCCACATCTGGCCATAGCGGTTGACGACGCTGGTGGCCGGATCGGTGCCGATGACCGCGCCGCCGGTGTTGTGCGTCGTCTGGTAGGGCACGACCGAATAGCCCTGCCCCTCGGCCGCGTTGTTCGAGGTTCCGACCGCGCGGACATTGTCCATGTTGCGGGCGATCTCCTCGGCCTTGGAGAGCACATAGGCGCTCATCTTGCGGTCGTTTTCGGGGAAATCGAAGGTCATGCGCAAAAGCGGCTGGCCGAAATCATCCACATAGGTCGGATCGAGATCGAGGTGGTTCTGCGGAACCGCAACGGAGCTTCCGTGACAGGCCAGCGAGACGTGGTGCAGGTAATTCTCGCGCACCGCGCGTTTCCACTCCGCGCCCCAGGATGGCGTGCCCGGCGGCGTGGGCTGGTAGTTGATCGGACGGCCGTTGGTCTGGTTGGCGCTGATGTAGCCGCCGCCGACGAAGCCGAGACCGGTGTGGTCGAAATTGTCGCCGTTGAAATCGTCGATCGTCATGCCGAGCGCGCCGGCGCCCATGAACGGGTTGGACCAGACCTCCTCGTCAAAGAAGACGCTGACCGCGGCCATGGTCTGGTAGGCGTAGTTGCGGCCGACCGTCCCCTGCCCGGTCTTGGGATCGTAGGGCGTCCCGAGCCCGCTCACGAGCATCAGGTGCACGTTCCACAGCGCATAGGCATTGAGGCAGACGGTGTCGGCGGGTTGGAACACCTCGCGGCCGCGCGCGTCGATGTAGCGCACGCCCGTCGCGGTCTTGCCATCGGCGGATGTCTCGACCCGCAGCACGTGGCTGTTCATCCGCAGCTCGAAATTCTCGTGATCCTTGACCACGTCGTAGATGCAGATGATCGGGTCCGCCTTGGCGAAATAGCCGCAGCCGAACCGCTCGCAGAAACCACAATAGGTGCAGGGATGAAGCTGGGCGCCGTAGGGGTTTTCATAGGCCCGCGTGACATTGGCCGAGGGCATCTGGAACGGGTGGTACCCCATCGCCCGCGCGGTGTCGCGGAAGCGCTGAAGCGGCGGCGAGGGTGTCATCGGCGGGTTGGGATAGTCGGCCGAGCGCGGTCCTTCGAACGGGTTGCCGCCCTCGCGGATCTCGCCGTTGAGGTTCCCGGCGACGCCGGCCGTGCCGCAGACCCGGTCGAAGAAATCCAGGTGCGGCTCGAGCTCGTCGTAGCTCACGCCCCAATCCTGCACGTTGGTCCCCTCAAGCACCGCCGCGCCGTAGCGCTCGGTGTAGTGGCTGCGCATCGACAGGTCCGACTCCAGCGGCCGCCAGAGCTGCCCGTTCCAGTGGATGCCCGCGCCGCCAAGCCCCTTGCCCGGAAGGAAGGAGCCCAGCCGCCGGATCGGCCGCGCGGTCTGGTCCGAGGTGTTGCGAAACGAAAGCGTCTTGATCGGCGTGTCGATCATGTGGCCCTTGCGGCGGGCGTATTTCAGCTCGTCATGCTCTTCGGGCGCGCCGAAGCTGGTGGCGTCGTGGCGCCAGTCGCCGCGCTCGATCACCACGCAGCGCTGGCCCGCATCGGCCAGCTCCTTGGCGGCGGCGAGCCCGGTCCAGCCCGCGCCCACGATGACGACATCGGTTTTGGGAAGCTCGGTGACCATGGCTCAGCCCTCCTCTGTGGCGGGGTGGATGGGCGCGGCGGGCCGGCCGCGCGCGGGGCTGGCGGACCGGCTGCGGCCCGGCACATGCGCGATGCCGCGCGGCGGGGCCCGGTATGGCGCGTTCCTGCCGATGAAATCGGTGTAATAGGCATGGGCGCCGGGGAAGCCGACCATGCGCCAGCCCGCGTAATCCTTGTTGCCGCCATAGATCGGATCCGCGAAATAGCCTTCCTTGACCAGTGACCAGATCTCGTCAAAGAGGGTCTGGGCCGGCACGTCGCCAAGGTCGACCCCCTCGCCCTCCGACAGGCGCCTGGCGACGTCCTCGCGTCCCGACGCGTCGAGATCGGCCAGCCGGGTGCCGCTGGCCTCAAACCGCGCGATGCCCTCGCGGATCAGCGTCGCGGGCGGGTACGGCGCCTGATAGCCCTGCTCGGGTGTGGCCTCCCCGAAGGGGCCTTGCAGGTAGAGATCGGCGCCCTTGCCATAGGGGCCCGCGAGTTGCAGATCGATGAAATCCACGACGCCGGCCTGGCTGGCACTGGGGAAGGCGTCTTGCGGGATGAGCACATCGGAGAGCGCGGCGAGGAAGCGCGCCTCATCTGGGGTCAGGAAAGCCCACGGTTTGGCGTCAAAAGAGGCAAACGGGTTTTGCGAGATCGCGGCCCCGGGTGTCATGGCGGCCAGCCCCGCGGCCCCCAGTTGCATCAACGCGGCCCTGCGCGAAAACTCCGGCATGTTGCACCCCCCCGCTCATCTGGACTGATTGTTTCCCCAACAAATCCGCCCCGGGGGTTGTTCCGAGTTTTTTTAGGAAGACCGCCGCTCGGGCGTGTCGACGGGGCCTTTGGCGTCAACTTTGGCGTCGCGCTCGTCGAGGATCGCGTCCTCGGCCACGACGATCAGGCGCGTCACGGTCAATCCAGTGGAGGTTTTGGCCGAGATCGCCAGAGCCCTGTGCCGCTCCAGAAGCGCCGCCGCGGCCGGGGGCGCGGTGACGGCGCCAAGCACGTACCCACGGGCGGCCAGCGCGCGCAGCCCGGGCGGGCCCGTCAGGCGACGTTGCTTTGATCCCCAACCTGGTCAGTGGCGCTAAAGGGGTCGCGACCGGATCAACCTCTGCCAATGCGCCGCCAGGGCCGGCGTTCCCGACAAACTTCCCATGGAACCACCGCGCCGGGCCGGGGCTTTTCCTTGCAACCGCCGCGCCACTCCCCGCGCGCGCCCTCGCTGAAAGGACACCGCCATGGCCCATCCGAAGGACACCGCCCAGCCCGAAAACGCCGCCCCGACCGGGCGCGCGGAGACGCCCAGAGACCGCGCCGATCCGGCCGATGCCAGCGCCTCCGACCGCTTGCGCCTGCTGCCCGAAAACCCGCAGACAACCGAGCCGCGCCCCCGTTCGCGCCAGTTGATCATCGGCCTTGTCATTGTCGCGCTCTGCCTCGTCGGGATCGCGCTCCTGCTGGGCTGACCCGGCGCCGCGCGGTCGCGATCCGCGCGCGCGAACACCTCCGCCCGGCGCGGTTTCCTCGTTTTTTTCAACAAAAGTCGGAAACCGAACGCCCGGCGCGGTGTTGACCATACGTCGGCTCGCGCCTTTCGCACGGCCCCGATCGGGCCGCTCGGCGCGCCCGGAGCCGCAAGACCACCGACTGGGAAAGGGACATACCTTGGACAACGCAACCTTTGACCTGAGCTGGATCGACTACGCTATCGTGGTGGTCTATTTCATCGGGGTGATCGGCCACGGGCTCTATGTTTCGCGCAAGCTCAAGGGCGGATCCGAAGACTACTTCCTCGCCGGGCGAAGCCTGCCGTGGTATCTCATCGGCTTCTCGCTTTTTGCCTCCAACATGTCCGGGTCGAGCTTCGTCGGCCTGATGGGCGGGGCCTATGACAACGGCGTCGTGATCTTCAACTACGAATGGACCGCGGCGCTTGTCCTGATCCTCTTCGCGGTGTTCATCCTGCCGTCCTTCCTGCGCGCGCGGATCTCCACCGTGCCGATGTTCCTTGAGGAACGCTACGACGTCCGCTCCCGCCGGGCGTTTTCGCTCTTCACCATCCTCGCCATCATGTTCATCGACACCGCGGGCGCGCTCTACGCCGGCGGCCTTGTGATCTCCAACGTGACCGAGGTGCTCAACCTCTGGACGGCCGTGGCGGTGCTCGCGCTCGTCGCCGGGCTCTACACGATCCTCGGCGGGCTTTCGGCCGTGGTGGTGACGGACACGGTGCAGGCGATCCTGCTGATCGTGGCGGCGGCGGCGCTCTTCTGGCTCGGGCTCGATGAGATCGGCGGCTGGCAGGAGCTTTTCGTCGGCGTGCCCGAGGAAAAGACCAGGCTGATCCTGCCGGCGGATGACGATTTCCTGCCCTGGACCGGGCTCTGGGGAGTTGTGCTGCTGGGCTTTTACTACTGGTCGATCAACCAGTTCGTGGTCCAGCGCACCCTTGGCGCCAAGGACCTCAAGGAAGGTCAGGTCGGCGCGCTGTTCGCAGGCTTCCTCAAGTTGCCGAACCTCTTTTTGATGATCCTGCCGGGGCTGATCGCGCTCAAGCTCTACCCCGATCTGGAAACGCCGGACCTTGCCTTCCCGACACTGGCTTTCGAGCTCATGCCCATCGGTCTGCGCGGTCTGATCCTCGCGGCGCTGATCGCGGCGATCATGTCCTCGCTGGACTCGGCGCTCAACTCGGCCTCGACCCTTGTGGTCAAGGATTTCGTCGAGCCGATCTGGAACATCGGCGAGGAGCGTCAGGTCTGGCTCGGCCGCGTGGTGACCGGCGTCGTGATGGTCTTCGGCGCGGTCTACGCCCCCTCCATCGCGAGTTTCGAGAGCCTGTTCGAATACTTCCAGTCCTCGCTCTCCTACGTGATCCCGACCATCGTGGTGGTCTTCATCCTCGGGCTCTTCGTGCCGTGGCTGAACGGCAACGGCGCCTTCTGGACAATCATCATCGGCCTTGCGGTCGGCATCCCGCTCTTCATCGTCAAGGAAGTGACCGGCCTGTGGGACAGCTGGGGCCTGCCCGCGATCCACTATACCGTCATGTCCTCGCTGATGATGTGCCTCGGGATCGTCACGCACCTGACCATCTCCGCACTGACCCGGCGAAACAGCCGCGACGACATCGACGACATCGTCTGGTCGAGCCGCGAGGCGGCCGAGATCTTCACCCGCTGGGAAACGCCGCTGTGGAAGGATCAGGCGGTTTGGGCCGGTCTTCTGATCGTGGCCACCGCCGGTTTCGTGATCTGGTTTGCCTGATCCGATGGAGCGGGCGATCGGCATCCTCGACGCCACACGGACGGCGGTGTCGGGCTGGCCCGACTGGATCGGGGCGGCGGCGGTTCTGGCCGGCGCTCTGGCCGTGTCGCTGGTGCTGCATGCGCTGAGCTTCCGCCTCCTGCGGCGGTGGGTCGATACCGATGCGGGGATGGCGGGCGCGTCGCTGCGCCACGCGCGCCGGCCGATGCGGCTGGCCTTTGTGCTCGCGGCGATGGCCTTCACGGTCCCGCGGCTCGATCTGCCCTGGCGGCTGCAGGGCGCGCTCGGACACATGTTTCTCATCCTGCTGATCGTGCTGACCGGCTGGACCGCGATCCTGCTCACGCACCACCTGAGCGACCGGGTGATCCGGCGCCAGCGCATGGACATCGACGACAACCTCGCCGCGCGCAAACTGGTCACGCAGTTCCGCGTCCTGCGCCGGACCGCGACGATCGTGCTGAGCATCCTCACGGTCTGCGCCGTGCTGCTGACCTTCGAGACGGTGCAGGACTACGGGCTGAGCCTTTTCGCCTCCGCCGGGGCCGCCGGCCTGATCCTCGGGCTTGCCGCGCGCCCCGTGCTCACCAACCTCATCGCCGGCATCCAGATCGCGATCACCCAGCCGATCCGGCTCGACGACGTGGTGATCGTCGATGGCGAGTGGGGATGGATCGAGGAAATCTTCGCCACCTATGTCGTTGTCCGGATCTGGGACTGGCGGCGCATGGTCGTGCCGCTGAGCTATTTCATCGAACGCCCGTTCCAGAACTGGACGCGTGAGAGCGCCTCGATCATCGGCGCGGTGCATTGGCATCTGGACTACACCGTGCCGGTGGAGGAGGTGCGCGGAAAGCTTGAGGAGATCGTGCGCGCCTCGCCCCATTGGGATGGCAACGTGATCAACCTTCAGGTCACCGAGGCGGGCAAGGACAGCATCGCCCTGCGCGGGCTGATGAGCGCGCGGACCTCGCCGCAGGCCTGGGATCTGCGCTGCGAGGTGCGCGAGAAGCTGATCTCCTGGCTTCAGGCCACCCACCCCGAGGCCCTGCCCCGCGTGCGCGGCGAGCTTCTGCCCAGCGCTTTGGAGGGGGCCGCGTGAGTGCGGCGCGGAACCGGCTCCGAGGCTGAGCTGACCACAGGAAAGGACGTGAGCTATGGACTATGGACTTGAGGGAAAGACGGCGCTGATCACCGGCGGCGCCTCCGGCATCGGCAAGGCAACCGCGCAGGCGCTGCTGGACGAAGGCGCGCAGGTCATCCTCGTGGATGTGCAAGGCGATGCGGTGGCCCGTGCGGCCAGGGACCTTGGCCGCGGCGCCCGCGCGCTGCAGGCCGATCTGCGCGATCCGGCGCAGATCAAGGGGCTCGCGGCCACCACGGAGGAGCGGTTCACCCTGCCCGACATTCTCGTCTGCGCGGCGGGCGTCACCGGCGCCAAGGGCCATCCGCTGGAGCTGAGCGACGCGGACTGGCACGAGGCCTGGGAGACCGATTTCATGTCGGTCGTGCGCACCGTGCGCGCCTTCGAGCCGCAGATGGAGAAACGCGGCTGGGGCCGGGTCGTGATCCTGTGTTCGGAAAACGCGGTGCAACCCTACGCGGATGAGGCGGTCTATAACGTCGCCAAGGCGGGGCTCTTGACCTTCGCCAAGGGGCTCAGCGGGCTTGCGGCGCGGCGCGGCGTGCTGGTCAACTGCGTCTCGCCCGCTTTCATCGAAACCCCGATGACCGACGGCATGATGGACAAGAAGGCCAAGGCCGAGGGCACCGACCGCGGCGGCGCAATCGCGGAGTTCCTGAAGACAGAACGCCCCTGGCTCGCCCTCGACCGACGCGGCACAGCGCAGGAGGCCGCCGCCGCGATCGCCTTTCTCTGCTCGGAGCAGGCAAGCTTCGTGGTCGGGGCGAATTACCGCGTGGATGGCGGCTCGGTGGCCGCCATTGCCCTGTGACATGACACGCCGGAGCCTCCACGCCATGTGCGAGACGCGCGCCGCCGCGCGGGTGGTCGTCGCCTGCCTCGCGGCGCTGCTGGCCGTGCTGTGCCTCGCGCTGCCCAGCGCCGCGCAGGACGGCTCGGACTACTGGTACGAGACCGAACCCGAGGGGATCGGCACCCGCATCGGCGACGCGCTCGACCGCTCCACACCGCGCCAGACCATGCGCGGCTTCACCAACGCCAGCGACGCCAGGGACTACGAGCGCGCCGCGCGCTATCTCAACCTCTCGCGTCTCTCCCCCGCCGATCGGGCCACGCGCGGGCCCGAAATCGCCCGGCAACTGGCCTCGATCATGGAGCGACAGGTCTGGATCGACTGGACCGGACTGCCCGCCCGCCCCGACGCCCGGATCGAGCGCAGTGGCGACTCGAACGGGCGCGCGGGCCAGCCGCGCCGCGATCTGCACGTCAAGACACTGGACGCGGGCGGCAGCGCCTATGACATCCGACTTGCGCGCTACAAGCCGCCCGAGGCCCCGGCGCTGTGGCTCTTCACGCCCCAGACGGTCGAGAACGTGGGCCCGCTCTATGCCACCTACGGGCCCCGCAAATACGAAAGCATGATCCCCGAGCGCCTCAAGCGCGAGGTATGGGGACTCTGGCTCTGGGAATGGATCGTCGTGCCGCTCTCGGGCCTCGGCGCGCTGCTTCTCGGCTGGGGCACCTATGCGCTGGTGTCGGCCCTGTCCCGTCGGTCGGAGCGCGGCTGGCTGAAAGCCGGGCTGGAGCGCAGCGCCCTTCCCCTGGCGATCCTGGTGATGGCCAGCGCGGGCCAGATGCTCCTGAGCTGGGTCGTGTCCTTCTCCGGGCCGGTGCACGCCTTCCTCCGCCCAACGCTCACGATCCTCATGGTCTGGGGCGTGGGGATGACCTTCCTGCGAATGCTCGATGCGATCCTCCACCGCATCACCCTGCGCTACGTCGGCGAGATCGACGACAGGCGCGGCCGCGACGAGCGCGAATTCTACACCTCGATCTACGCGCTCCGGCGGCTGATCGTGCTGGTCATGGTCGCGGTCGCGGCGATGGTCGTGCTGGCGCAGCTCAACCTCTTCGAGAGCCTCGGGCTGACGCTGCTGGCCTCGGCGGGGGTGCTGACGGTGGTCTTCGGCATCGCCGGACAAGCGGTTCTCGGCAACATCATCGCCTCGCTCCAGATCGCCTTTGCCAAGCCGGTGCGGATCGGCGACGCGATCCTCTTCGAGGGCGACTGGGCCTATGTCGAGGCGATCTTCTACACCTTCCTGCGCCTGCGGACCTGGGACAAGCGGCGCATCGTGGTGCCGGTCACCTATTTCGTCAGCAAACCGTTCGAGAACTGGTCCGTGACCGAGGCGCGGATGATGCGGGTGATCGAGCTCTGGCTCGACCCGCGCTGCGAGGTCGATGTGCTGCGGCGCAAGTTCGAAGCGCTGCTGAAGGAGGATCCCGACATCGAGGACCCCGAGAATACCTACACCTACGCGACCGAGCACAGGCCCGAGGGGCTGAAGGTTGGATTCTACGCGATGATGCCCGATCCCTCCACCGGCTGGGCCGTGCAGGGGCGGCTGCGCGAGCGCCTTCTGGCCCATGTGCGCGACGAACATCCCGACTGGCTGCCGCGCGAGCGGATCATGGACGTGGGGGCCGCGGCGGGTGGCGCGGCCCGGGCTGGCGCGGCGGACTGAGCCGCGCCGCCACCGCCCGCGCTGGCCCCCGGTCGGGAACAATCATGCCCGGATCTCGTTGGGCAATCGGAACAAGGAAAGGCAATTCATGGTCCAGACGCTGCCCCATCGCCCGCAGCTCGTCGTCATCGGCGCCGGCGTGGCCGGCGGCATGGTGGCCACCCGCGCCGCCGAGGCCGGGATGCGCGTCACGATGCTCTGCGATGGCCCGGTGCTGCGGCGCGAGGATCTCGTCGACCGTTTCCGCGCCTCCGATCATCAGACGATGATGTCGCCCTACCCGCTGGTGCCGCACGCGCCGCAACCGAACGTCGCGCGGACCGATGACTACCTCATCCAGAAAGGCCCCGTCGCCTATCAGCAGCAATACATCCGCGCGGTGGGCGGCACGACCTGGCACTGGGCCGCCGCCACCTGGCGCTACCTGCCCAGCGACATGAAGCTCAAATCGCTCTACGGCGTGGGCCGCGACTGGCCGCTGGACTACTGGGAGATCGAGCCATGGTACGCCCGTGCAGAGGCCGAGATGGGCGTCGCCGGCCCCGAAAACGCGCCTTTCGATGCGCCCCGCTCCGGCCCCTATCCGATGCCCGCAGCGCCCATGTCCTACATGGACCGGGTGTTCAACAAGACGCTCACCGCGCTCGGCTATGACCACATCAGCGCCCCGCAGGCGCGCAACAACCAACAGGTCTACGACGCGCGCCCGCCGTGCTGCGGCAACGCCAACTGCATGCCGATCTGCCCCATCGGGGCGCAATACTCCGGCAATATCGCTGTGGAAAAGGCCCAGGCCGCGGGCGCCGAGCTGATCACCGATGCGGTGGTCCACCGGCTGGAGGTCGATGCCGAGGGGCGCATCACCGCCGCGCGCTACCTCACGCCGGACCGCACGGAATTCCGGCTGGAGGCAGACCGCTTCGTGCTTGCCGCGGGCGGGATCGAGGGGCCCAAGATCCTGCTGATGTCCACACAGGACACCGCGCCCGCAGGTGTGGCCAACCGCTCGGACATGGTGGGGCGCAACCTGATGGACCACCCCGGCACCAACGCGTCCTTCGACGTGCCCGAGCCGATCTGGCCCGGGCGCGGGCCCAACGTGATCTCCGCCGTCACCAGTCTGCGCGACCGGCCCGACCGCGACCGCATCGCCGCGCGCAAGCTGATGATCCTCAACATGAACCCCGTCTCCGGCATCGCCGAGGAGGCGATCGAAGAGGGCCTGACCGGCGCCGCGCTGCGCGAGGCGATCCGCCACCGCACCGCCCGCCGCGCCGTCATCACCGCCTTTCACGAACAGCTCCCCGATCCCGAAAACCGGATCGTCCCCTCCACAGACGGGCTCACCGACGCACTCGGCCTGCCCCGCCCCGAGATCCACTACAACGTGGATGATTACGTCGCCCGCTCGGTGGAGGACACCCGCGCGCGGGTTGACCGCATCGCCGAGGCGATGGGCGCCGAGCCCGGGAGCGTGACCCACAGCGAGGGGTATCTGCCCAACAACCACATCACAGGGGCGACGATCATGGGCACCGATCCGCGCGACAGCGTCGTCGATGCCGATTGCCGCGCCCACGATCACCCCAACCTCTGGATCAGCTCGTCCTCGACCTTCCCCTCGGTCTCGAGTGTCAACGTGACGCTGACCATCGCCGCGCTGGCCCTGCGGCTGGGGGACCACATCGCACAGGAGGCCCGGCCATGAGTCCCCTGCCCGCCCTCGCCAGAACCGCCGCCCTCGCCCTCGCGCTCCCCGCGATGGCGCAGGCGCAATCGAGCGACGTGCTGCTCAACTGCTCGGCCTGCCACAGCGTCGGCCCCGAGCCGGGCGGCGCGGGCGCGCGGGCGCGGCTCTATCCCGATCTCAATGGCCAGCCCGCTCGGTATCTCGAACGCCAGTTGCACGCCTTTCGCGACGGACGGCGCCAGCACCGCCAGATGCACCTGACCGCCGTGGAGCTTGGCGAGGGCGCGGGCGCCATGGCGCGGCTCTATGCCGATGCGCCGCGCCCGGAGCTTGCGCCGGAGCCCGGGGCCGAGCCGGTGCCGCTGGTGAATGAGGGCGACTGGTCGCGCGGGGTACCTTCCTGCGCGAGCTGCCACGCGCTCGAACAAGGCACAGACCGCGCGCGCGCGACGCCGCGTCTGCACGGGCTGCCGCGCGGCTATCTCGAGGCGCAGCTGCGCGCCTATGCCGAGGGGACGCGCAGGTCCGATCCCATGGGGAGGATGCGCGCCTTTGCCCAACGGCTCGATCCGGGCGAGATCGCGGCGCTTTCCGCCTATTATGCGTCCTGGGCGCCCGCCGGGGGCGACATGATAGAGGGATCCGATGAGTAAAGCCCGCCTCTCCCGCCGCCTCTTCCTCACCGGCGCCTCCACCGCCGCGCTCCTGCCCGGCTTGCCGGCCGCGCAGATCGCCGCGCCGCCGCTGACCGAATTTGCCGCTGCCTGCCGTGCGCTTTCGGGCTTCGACGGCCTGCCGCGCGTGCTCCTCGAAGGCGCGGCCACCGCGCTCGATGATGGCGCCAAAGCCGCATTTGCGGGCGGTACTGCCCCGGAGGACCTCCAGCAGACGCTGCTCAAGACGCTCTACACCGGGATGCACAGCCCCGAGGACGGCGCGCCCACGCGCTTCGTGTATTCCGAGGCGCTGATGTACGCCGCCGTGGAGGACAGCCTGAATGTCCCCAGCTACTGCGGCGGCGTGCCCGGCTATTGGGCCGCGAAACCCGCCGGGGCCTGAGGCCCGCCCGCCGAGCCCCATGCCTCTCGGCTCGGCTCATCTATGAAGTCATCCGCCGCGACGGCGACGAGGAGCTCTCGCGCCCGGCGATCTCGTTGGTGTGGTCCGGCCTCGCCGCCGGGGGGCTCATCAGCCTGTCGGTCATCGCACAGGCGGTCCTGAGCCTGCACCTGCCCGAGGAGGCGGACTGGACCCACCTCGTCGCCAGCCTCGGCTATTCGGTCGGCTTCCTCGTGGTGTCTTCACCCGGCTGACTTGGAGGCAGGTGAAGGCGGAGGTCACCACCGGGGACGCAGTCTGACCGGCGCCGCGGGCGCCCTCAGCCCCCCGCCGCCTTGCGCAGCTCTTCCGCGCCCTTGTCGAGCTCCCGCGCCAATTGGTGCGGCAGGATCGGCTTGCCGAGAAAGGCGATGGGCTCGACCGGTTCAAGCGTCTCGCGCGTGTCCGGATCGAGGTTCCCGCTGATGAAGATGCAGCGCACGTTGAGCGTCTCGAACAACCAGCGGGACGCGTCGATCCCCGAAGAGCCGCCGGCCAGCCGGATATCCATCAAGGCGATGTCCGGGGCCTGATGGCGCGCGGCGGTCTTGCACTCGTCCTCATCGCGCGCCACGGCCGTCACTTGATGGCCCAGCTCCTGCACCTGATCCTCCAGATCCAGCGCAATCAGGAAATCGTCTTCTACGATCAGAACATTCAAGGTCATGTCGGCTCGATCGGCACTCGTACGGTCACGGTATGTCCTTTGGGATCGGGGGGTGCGGCCATGGTGGCGCCAAGCTGCGCGACGAGCCCGTCGATGATGCGGGTGCCGAGCCCCGGCGTCGCGGTTTCGGCTTTGCCCTTGCCAGTGTCCGACACGCTCAGGATCAGCGCCTCGCCCTCAAGGCTGGTGCTGACCGCGATGCGCCCGCCCGTGCTGCCGTTGAGCCCGTGCTTGATGGCGTTGGCGACAAGCTCGTTGACCATCAGCGCCAGCGGGATCGCCTTGTCCGCCGAGAGCCGCACCTCGACCGGATCGCAGGTCAGCTCGGCCTGAACCGCCTGCGCAT
The DNA here is from genome assembly GCF_900116005.1 of Poseidonocella sedimentorum. Lineage (GTDB taxonomy): Bacteria > Pseudomonadota > Alphaproteobacteria > Rhodobacterales > Rhodobacteraceae > Poseidonocella > Poseidonocella sedimentorum. The sequence goes on along the minus strand of NZ_FOYI01000001.1, from coordinate 420,524 downwards.
CCCCCGCCGCGAGCGTGTCGCACAGATCGCGAAGGTACGGGCCGAAGGCCACGCTCGAAACCTCGTTCGACTGGTAGAGCATCTCATGCACCGAGGTGACCGCATTGACGCGCGAGGCCGCATCCATCAGCCGCGATCGGATCTCGCGGTCCTCCGCCCGGCGGGCATCGGTGTTGAGGATGCTCGACACAAGCTGGAGCGAGTTCTTGATCCGGTGGTTGACCTCGCCGAGCAGGGCCTCCTTCTGGACAATCAGCGCGTCGCGCTCCTCCACGGCCCGCGCCAGATCCACTTCGCGGCGCTTGGTTTCGGTGATGTCGTTGCTCACCAGCAGGAACCGGGGCAAGGCGCTCCGGTGGTCCCGCACCAGCTCGCCATGGGACGACAGCCAGCGCTGGTCGCCGCCCGGCAGCACGACGCGATGAACGAAGGCAATGGCGCTGTGGTCGGGTTGCTGCGCCGCCTCGGCGAAGGCCGCCTCGACCGCGGCGCGATCCTCGGCGAGGATGGGCTCGAAACAGACCTCCGCGCTCATCGTGCCCTCGCAGTCGGCCAGCCCCTGCATCGCCGCGAAGGGGCGCGAGACGAAGGCGGTTCTGGTGCGGTGATCGTATTCCCACAAGGCAAGGTCGTGAAGCTTCTGGGCCGAGCGCCACCGGATCGCCTGATCGCGCTGCAAGACGATTTGCTCGGTCACATCCTCGACGTGATGGATCAGGCCGACAACCGCGCCGCCCTCGATCACCGGGGTGTTCAGCGGCTTCCAGTAGCGCTGCTCGAAATCGCCCGGCTCGCCATCCCGGACCGGGATATCGTAGCGCTGAATCGCCATCGCGTGGGGCTGCTGCGTCTCGCGCGCGGTCTCCAGAGAGAGGCGCAGATTGCGCACGCCATCGGCCGTCGGGTCCTCGGGATTGTCGGGAAAGGCCTCGAAGATGTTCATGCCCACAAGGTCCGCGCGGTGCGATCCCGTCAGGTCGAGATAGCAGCGGTTGACGTTCACGATGGTGAAGTCCGGATCAAGCAGAAGGTAGCCATGCGGCGCGGCTTCGAAGGCGATTTCAGTAAGATCGAGCTTTTGACTGAGAAGACCGTCCACACTCATCTTGCGCTCCTGTCCCGGGGGGATCATATCTGTCCATATCGGCTTTATAGCCCCTGCTAGCGGGATCGCCAGCCAAACAACGCGCAAGCGTCGCCGCAAGTTCCCGCCGTCTCTTCTCTTTCCCTGAACGCGCCTGTAACTTGCGCAGGTCTCTGCGATGTGCAGCCCGTCAACACTCCAAGGTAAGACGCATGACCGGACAAAAAGCGAAGACCGTTTTGCAAGACCGCCAGACCTATCTGGACGGATCGCATGACTTTCAGGCCGATATCGAGCTTCTCGCCGCCAGCACGCTGGTCGGGACCATCCTCGAGACGGTCATGCTGGCGACGAACATGCGCTTTGCCGGCGTGGCGCGCGTCACGGCGGATCGCTGGGTGGCTTGCCGGACCATCGACGAGGTGAATTTCGGGATCGCCGCGGGCGACGAAATCGCCATCGAATCAACATTTTGCCAGACGGTGCGCGACACGGCGGAGATGGTCATCTTCAGCGATGCGACCACCGATCCGACCTATCGCGGCCATCCCATCGCCTCGGCCTTCGGGATCGTGAGCTATGTCTCCGTGCCGATCTACCGCGGCGATGGCAGCTTTTTCGGTACGCTCTGCGCGATCGACACCGAGCCCAAGGACGTGAAAAACCCCCGCGCGGTTGCGATGTTCGAGATGTTCGCCGATCTCATCGGGCACAGTCTGGAGACCGAAGAGCGGCTCGAAGCCCAAGAGCTTCTGGTCAAGCATCAGAGCCATCTGGTGCAGCTGCAGGAGGAGTTCGTCGCCATCCTCGGGCACGATCTGCGCAACCCGGTCGCCGCGCTCGGGGCGGGTCTGCGCCAGCTCGGCAAGGAGCCGCTGACCGATCGCGGCCGCTCTTTTGCCAGCCTCATGCGCGCCTCGCTGCACCGCATGAACGAGCTGATCGACAACATGATGCTGCACGCCAAATCGCGCCTCGGCGGCGGCATCACTGTTTCGCCCCAGCCCGACGCGCCGCTCGCCGACGCGCTGAGCCAGGTCGTCGATGAGATCCGCGTCGTCGCGCCCGAACGGGACATCACCCTCGATCTCAAGCTCGCGGGGCCGGTGAGCTGCGATGCGGCGCGCGTCGCGCAGGCGGTCTCGAACCTGATTTCCAACGCGGTCAAACACGGCGACTCCGACGCGCCGATCCGGGTTTTCGGGACATGCAGCGCGCGCGCCGTGACGATCGACGTGGAGAACGACGGCAAGCCGATCCCGCCGGAACTCCAGCGCACCCTCTTCGAGCCCTTCCGCCGCGGCAGCGACGTGAGCGAGGCGGGGCTCGGCCTCGGGCTGCACATCGCCTCAACCATCGCAGCCGCGCACAAGGGGCAGCTTTCGGTCGACTGCGAAGGTCGCACCACACGGTTCCGGCTGGAACTGCCGATGCACCACGGGAGCTGAGGGCGACGGCGTGAACGAAAAAAGGGGAGCCGCGGCGGGCTCCCCTGTCACTGTCTTGCAGATGGCAGCGCTAGGCGCCCTTGCCTCGCCGCAGAGCCGCGAGACCGCCAAGCCCCACAAGCAAAAGCGGCAGCCCCGCAGGCAGCGGGACAGCGGACGGGCCGGTATAGTCGATGGTCAGCGCGGCGGCATCAATCGTCGTGTTTTCCAGTGCGCCAAAAAAGATAGTCGCGAAATTGTCAGTCTCCAGCCGCAACGTCAGCAGATTGCCCGACAGCGCGCTGGTGATCGGGGCGACGGTTGAAAAACTGAACGACCTGGTGTCCCCTGCCACGCCACCCGTCGGGGTCGTTGTGTCAGCGACCTGGGTACCGGCTGCATCGTAATCATCGATATCAACGGCACCGTTGCCATTATAGGCGAAGAGATCAATCGCGGCGGTAGACCCGAGATCGGAGACGAACTGGGTCAGCGTGATGGTCAACGTAGCGCTGTTGATCGTTGCCGTGTCCACAATGGAGCTCAGATCGAACTCCATGATCGCATTGCGTATCAAAGCACCGGATTGGACGAACGAGAGAACACCGTCCGTCGTATTGAAGACATCGCCGCCGTGGACCTGAACATCGCCATCCGCCGTCGGCGAGAGGGTGACAGTCGCAGCGTTCACCGCGCCCGCGAAAAGTGCCGCCGATACGGAAAGGATAATACTTGAGAATTTCATTGGGACCTCAAAACTAAAGTAAATCGTCATCATTGGTTACACCACGTTAACGAATTTACCAAGCATTTCAGTTCGAGCCGCCCGATCTCGAGGCCTCCGCCCCTGTCTGGCGGTCGGCGCCCGGACGCGCCGAGGTCAGGGCAACCGGGGCGAGACCTGACCGCGATGTCTGGTCTCGGTGGGGGCATACGCGCGACGCTCGGCCAGAACGGCATAGCTTCCGAGTGCCCGATCGAGCAGCATCAGCTCAGGGTTTGAGACAAGCGGCCCATTGCGGCGAGCGGCGGCGCGGGCGTTTGGTGAAGTGCCGCCAACCTGCGGTCGGCCAAAGCTGGCAAGGGGTCTGAGGAAAGCGACCCTGGCTTGAGCTGCTACGGGCCGGCACGCGGTGCCGGCCCGAAGTTCTGGCGCCTCAGGCTTGCGCGGTTTCCATCCAGGCCCGGTGCCGACGCTCGTCGGCGAGGCCCTTTTCGATCACCGGGCGCAGCCGGGGATCGGTCACGGAGTTGCTGAGCGCCTGTTCATAGGCGCTGACCGTCTCGTCCTCGTTGGTCTTCATCGCCTTGAGCACGGCGTCATCGCCCGCGATGTTGGCCAGCGCGACCTTGCCGGTGGTGAGCCACTGCTTCATGTCGCCCTCGGTCGGCTTCTCGACGCCGATGCTGTCCGCGATCTGGCCAAGCTCCTGCACATGGGTCTCGTGGTCGCGGCGAAAGCTTTCCACCTGCTTGCGGTACTCGGCGCTGTCGAGGCGCTCGATCGTCGCGTCATAGGCGGCGATGGCGTCGTACTCCAGAACCAAAAGGTTCTTCACCAGATCGGCGGCATTGTTTTCGGTTCCAACTGTCGTCGGCATATCAAGTCTCCTTTTCGGATTTACGGCTGCTCGGTTGCGTGCCCGACTGGGATCGGGCCTTGCCCATGCCGGGTGTCTGGCCCGGCGGCTGGGCAGGCTGGAGCTTGGAGAACACGCCTCGCCCGTTGAGCGAGCGGCCCGTGGCCCCAAGGCCATGGGCACTGTGCTCGTTCAGCGAGTTGTCGAGGGCGCCAATCGCCTGCTGGCGAGATGCCGCGCGCGGCGGGTCCGGCAGTGTGCTCGATTGGTGTAACATCGGCTCTCCCTTTGCTCTGCTGTCACACAAACCAACCGAGGAGAGGTTTCGTTCCAAACCGTATCCGGCGGCGCGGTCAGGCGCGCCCCAGAAGCTTGTTGTACTTGGTCAAGAAGAGGTCGCGGCCCTTCATCATCCGCGTGACCCAATCGCCGAGGGTCGCGACCATCAGGTAGGAACTGCCGCGCCGCGGCCCCAGCGGGACGAGGATCGGGGCCTTCTCGCCCCATGGCGCGTAGGGTTTGAGACCTTCGATCCGTTTGCCTCCGGCGAGGGATTTCAGGGTCTTCTCCAGCCACGGTTTCTGGCGCGATATGGCGACGATGGTCATCGCGTCGCCTGCGGCGGCGATGTCTCCGGCAGCGAAGACATTCGGCAGGGAGGACGGGCGCAGGTAGCCATCGACCGCGACGCGGCCATCGGCGGCGCGGCCCACGTCCGGAAGCGTATCCGCCACGGAGGTCAGCGGGCGCGAGCCCACGGCCGGGACGATCAGGTCAGCCTCGATCGCCGCCCCGTTCGACAGGGTGACGGTGCCGCCCTCCGGCTGGTCGCGCCCCGGCAAGGAGGCGGCTCGGGCGCCGGTGATGACCTTGACGCCCATCGCCTGAAGCTTGGCGGCCAGCGAGGCGCCGAGCTTGGCGGGAAACCCGGGGAAGAGCGCCGGGTCGCTGGCGACCAGTGTGACGGTTTTGTCGGGGTGGGCATGGGCGATCTCGCCGGCCAGTTCCGTCCCGACCGCCCCGGCGCCGATGATCAGCACCCGGGACGCGCCGCGCAAGGCGGCGTTCCAGCGCGCGGCGTCCGCGCGCAGGCCCTCGATGTCACCGGTCGCGGATTTGAACGGGGCCGCGTTGGCCGAGCCGGTCGCCAGCACGATGTAGTCGCCCGCGATCCGCGTGCCGTCCGTCAGGGTCACGCCGCCGCCATCGACCGACGCGGCCTCGCCCCGGATCACCCGCCCGCGCGAGAGCAGCCCATCATAGGGGATCAGCGCCCGGTCCAGCAGCGCCGGGTCAACCATGGCGCGGATCATCGCGGGGGCGTGGGTGAAGTGGCTGGCGCGCTCGATGAGGGTGACGTCCATCACCGCGTCCAGCGATTTCGCCAGATCACTGCCCAGATAGCCACCCCCGACGATGACGAGCTTCGGCGCGCCTGCGGCGGTCATGCCGCCGCTCCCTTTTGCGCCGGTGCCGCGACCAGCCCCGAAAGGGTGGCGTCCAGCGCGGCGATGTCCTCGGGCCGGCTGAGCGATCCGGTCTCGGCGTCCCAGGCCTCGCCCCAAGTGCCGATCCCCTGCACACCGCGCAGGTCGGCCCCGAAGTACGGCGCCAACTGCGCCTGCTGGCCGAGCACGCCCGCACCGGCGCGTGGCCCCGGGGTGGCGGCGAGGAAGATGACCGGCTTGCCTTGCCAGACCTGCGCGTCAATCCGGCTCATCCAGTCGAAGAGGTTCTTCCAGGCCGAGGTGACCGAGCCGTTGTGCTCGGCGAAGGAGACCAGAACCGCGTCCGCGTCGCCAATCGCGTCGTGGAAGTCCCGGGCGGCCTGCGGGATGCCCGAGGCGGCCTCGCGGTCGACGGAGTAGATCGGCATTTCGAAGGTGTTAAGGTCGAGAAGCGTGACTTCGGCGTCCGGCAGGACCGTGGCCCCAAGGCGCCCTGCGGCGTATTCGACGAGGGTGCGATTGATGGAGATGCGGCTGTTGGTGGCCGCGAAAGCGAGGAGTTTCATGAGCATGTTCCTTGTGCTGATCGCGCGCTGTTCAGGCGCGGCTGAGGTAGGCGGGGATCTGGGCGCGGTGGATGTAGAGGACACCGGCGCTGAGCAGGCCGAGGACGATGGCGGGGACGGCGGACGGGCCGAGAACGACCAGGTGCGCCAGCGCCGCGCCGACCATCGTGGCGCCGAGCAGGCCCGCGCCCACAACCTGGCGGCGGGGCAGCCAGAGCAGAACCGCGCCGGCGATCTCGACGATGCCGGTGAGGTAGCGGAACCACTGGCCGAGGCCGATGGCGTCGTAGGTTGCGACCATCATGTCCACACCGGCGAGTTTGGCGCCGCCTGCTGCGACGAAGGCGAGGGTCAAGAGGGCGCGAAGGGCGATCGAGAGATATGTCATTGCGGGTGTTGTCCGTTATCTTGTGTTGGCGTTTGAGACAATAGTGACACCGGCATGATATGCGCACCAGATATCGAATTGCGCATCATATGCGCGTTGATGCGACATGTCCGACCTGCTAGACATGGCCCCATGCAGCATTGGACCGAACTCAGAACCGCGCTCATGCTCGCCCGCCATGGCACCGTCAGCGCGGCGGCGGAGGCGCTCGGGGTGCACAGGGCGACGGTGAACCGGCACGTCGATACGCTGGAAGGCGCGTTTCAGACCAAGCTGTTCCAGCGGCACGCGCGCGGCTACACATTGACCGAAAGCGGGCAGGAGATGCTGGAGGTCGCCGCCCGCGCCGACGAGATGTTCGCCGATCTTGCCGGCCGCAACCGGGGCCGCTCGGGCCGGCTGTCGGGCAAGCTCGTGGTGACGGCGCTGACGGGAACTGCGCCGTTGATCATGCCGGCGCTGCGCGCGTTTCATGACGAGCACCCGGAGATCGAGCTGGAGTTCGCGGCCACAGCCGATCTGGCCCGCCTCGAACACGGCGAGGCCCATGTCGCCTTTCGCGCCGGGCCGAAACCGGAGACGCAGGACTACGTCGTCAAGCTCTTCCGCACCCTGCGCTTCGGCCTCTATGCCAGCCGCGACTATGTCCGCCGGCGCGGGCGGCCGGATCTCGGCAATCTGGAGGGTCACAGCTTCGTCGGGACCAAAGACGATGCCAGCCGGATGCCCTTCGCCCGCTGGATGCGCGACACCCTCGGCGCGGGCACGATGCTGATCAAGGTGACGGACCCTCTGGTCCTGAGCACAGCCGTGAAGGATGGCATCGGCATCGGCTTTCTCAGCGAGCACCACGCCGCCCCCGACCCCGAGCTGATCGAGATCCTGCCCCCGTCCGACGACTGGTCCGCCCCCATCTGGGTCGTCACCCATGTCGACCTCCACCGCACCGAAAAGGTGCAGCGCTTCCTCGAAAAACTCTGAGCTGAAGTGGTCCCAGAAAACTGGACAATTGGCTAGCAACTGTATCTGTCAGGTCGTAGGAGGCACCCCAAGACGTAGTCCGCTGAAGAAAACCATTTTCCGCCCGTAGCTTGCGAGCGATCTTTTCGCAGCGTGAAACTTTTTCTGGAAAAGGGTGCGCACGAAGGGCCCGCATTTTGCGCACATTTTTCGTTCGTTGGCACATGCTGAATATCTGGCGACCCCGGAAGGACTCGAACCCTCAGCCTGCTGATTAGAAGTCAGCTGCTCTATCCAGTTGAGCTACGGGGCCGCGCGAGGGGGATTTTTCATACTTCTGCCGCTCTGTCGAGACATGCCGGAAGCGGCGCGGCGGAAAAGACGCAAAGCGGCGCGCGCGGCGGTGGCGAGGGTGCGTATGGGGTTGGAGAGCGTGGCGCGGCGGGATATGACCACGCGCGAGTGCGAAGAAAGGACGAGGGCCCGATGGCGAAAATTACCTATATCGAACACGACGGGACCAGCCACGAGGTCGATGTGGCCAACGGGTTGACCGTGATGGAAGGCGCGCGGGACAACGGGATCCCGGGGATCGAGGCCGATTGCGGCGGGGCCTGTGCTTGTTCGACCTGTCATGTCTATGTCGATGCGGCCTGGGTCGAGAAGCTGCCGGCGATGGACGACATGGAAGAGGACATGCTCGATTTTGCCTACGAGCCCGATCCGGCGCGCTCGCGGCTGACCTGTCAGATCAAGGTGAGCGACGCGCTGGACGGGCTTGTGGTGCACATGCCGGAAAAGCAGATCTGATGCCAGAACGCGCGCGCGGGCCCCGGCTTCGGGAAGCGCGGCGACCGGCGTTGCGCCTCTGGCCCCGTCTTGCCCGCCGCGCGGCCCGGCATTTGCGCCTGTGGCTGGTGGCGGCGGCTCTGGGTGGGGCGTTTGCCGCCCATGCCGGGAGCCCGGCGCGGATCGAGCGCGCGGACTATGCCGAGCCCACGTCGCGATATGCTCATGGCGTTCTTGGGGACGATATCGAATGGGGCGCGCTGCGGTTGGCGCTTTCGGACGGGCGCAGCATCCTCATTCGATTGCCGCAGACCCGAGTGTTTGAGGACATCGCGCCGCGGCTTGTGGATGTGGATGGCGATGGGGCGCCCGAGGTGGTGGTGGTCGAGTCCGATCACCGGCTGGGCGCGCGGCTGGCGATCTTTGGCACGGCGGGCGAGATCGCCGCGACCCCCTTCATCGGGCAGCGCAACCGGTGGCTCGCGCCGGTCGGCATCGCCGATCTGGACGGGGATGGCCGGGCCGAGATCGCTTATATCGACCGGCCGCATTTGGCGCGTGTGCTGCGGATCTGGCGGGTTGAGGGTGGGACGCTGGTCGAGCTGGCGACGGCGCAGGGTCTGACCAATCACCGGATAGGCTGGCCGTTCATCGCCGGCGGCATCCGGGCCTGTGGCGGGATCACAGAGATGATCACCGCCGATGCCGATTGGCGCACCGTCATGGCGACGCGGTTTGACGGCGCGCGTATCACCTCGCGCATCCTCGGCCCCTACAGCGGGCCCGAGAGCCTCGACGCGGTGCTTGGCTGCGAGTGACGCGGCTCAGGCGCTGATGAAGCGCACCCCCGGCATGACGGCGATGGTGTCCAAATCGCGGGCATAGGCGCCGTGGAGCACGTCGATGAGCCGATCGTCCCAGCCCGGCAGCTCCACCTCCAGCTCCAGCTTCTCGTCCAGCGCCGCGCGCGACAGATAGGCCTCGATGATGCGATGCCGCCGCGCCGGGTCTTTGGGCGGATGGGCCGCAAGGAACCGGACGAGACGCGCGAGCACCTCTTCGGGCAGGAGCTCCTGGAGCATCTCCAGCTCCCCCTCCATCGGCACGTCGGGCCCCAGCCCGGTGATCGCGTGCATCAGATCGCTCCAGATCAGCGGCGTTTCTTCATCGCACCAGACGGTCAGCCCGGCCTCGGGCAGCGCGGCGCGCAGATCCCGCAAAAGCGGCACCCAGCTCAGGCGCGCGGGATCGGCGCCGTTGAGGAACTCGCCGTAGCCGAAATGCGGATAGGTGGTCACCAGCGCCGGGATGAAGTGGGCCATGCTGGAGACGCCGAGATGGATCTCGAACGCGCAGTCGGGAAAAACCCGCGCGAAATTCCGCATCCGGGCCGCTGCCGCGCCATAGAGCCGCCCGCCGCGGAAGATGTCCTTGGGGCGGCAGGCGAAGCTGCTGTTGGCCAGGATCAGCCGGGCGCACCCGCCTTCGGGCAGGAAGAGATCCTGCATCTCGCGCCGCAGATGGGCATCGGCCTCGGGCGCTTCGGTCATCGCCGAAAGGACGCCCAGCAGGTAGCGCCGGTAGACCGAGGGCCGCGGCACCTCGACCCCGCGCTCGCGCAGCATCCCGGCATTGCGCAGCAGGCAATTGAGCAACCGGCCCCGGTCGGTCTCATGCGCGCCGATATGCGTGACGATCTTCATCAGGGGAGCCGGGCCTGCGGGCGTGTCATGGCCCAGAGGTAGCCAATGCGCCCCGCGAAGGCAATCGCACCGCTGCGCGCCTCGCCGCCGATGCTGGACAGCCCCGCGCGGATGCGGCACGAGTGCGGGATGGTCGATCCGTCGTGGAACTCCCGCATGTCGCTGTCCGGTTTGCTCCGGCCCAACCCCTGGTCGCTCGGCGCCGCGCTCATCGCGGGCGTCGTGCTGATGCCGATCCTCGCGGTCATCTGGCTCGCGCTGACCCCGACGGAAAACATCTGGGGACACCTGGTCTCGACCACCCTGCCCCGCTACCTGCGCAACTCGCTCGTGCTCATGAGCGGCACGGGGCTGCTCTCCGCGCTCTTCGGGACGGCGGCGGCCTGGTGCATCGTGCGCTACCGCTTTCCCGGCGCGCGCGCGTTCGAATGGCTGCTGCTGCTGCCGCTCGGCATCCCGGCCTATGTGGGGGCCTACGCGCTGGTGGATTTCCTCGAATACGCAGGCCCGGTCCAGACCCGGCTGCGCCTCCTCTTCGGCTGGTCCTCGGCGCGCGACTACTGGTTCCCCGAAATCCGCAGCATGGGCGGCGCGATCATCGTGCTCGCCTCGGCACTCTTCCCCTATGTCTACCTGCTGGCCCGCGCGGCCTTCCGCGACCAGTCGGCCCAGGCCGATGAGGTCGCCCGCTCGCTCGGCGCGCGCTCCTGGCGGCGGTTCCTCAGCGTCGGGCTGCCGCTCGCCCGGCCCGCCGTCGTGGCCGGCACCGCGATCGTCATGATGGAGACGATCAACGATTTCGGCACGGTGGATTACTTCGCGGTCCAGACCCTGACCACCGGCATCTTCACCACCTGGCTCGAAGCCAACAACGCCGCCGGTGCGGCCCAGATCGCGAGCGTGATCCTCGGGCTCGTCGTGTTCCTCATCCTCGCCGAGAAAGCCTCGCGCCGCCGGATCCGGACCTATGCGGTCACCGGCAAGCTGAGCCCGATCGCACCGGTCCGCCTGCGCGGCGCGCGCGCCGGCGCCGCGACGCTGCTCTGCGCGCTGCCCTTCACCACCGGCTTCGTGCTGCCCTTCGGCGTCGTCGCCTCGCACGCGGCCTCCAACATGGACTACTGGCGCGACGCCTCGCTCCTGCGGGCGACCATGAACACCCTCTTCGTCGCGGGCACCGCCGCGTGCCTGACCGTCGCCGCCGCGCTCTTCATGGTCTACGGCGTGCGCCTCTCCGGCCGCCGCCTGCCCCAGGCCCTGCTCCCCATTACCACGATCGGCTACGCCGCCCCCGGCGCGGTGCTCGCGGTCGGCATCCTGCTGCCCCTCGCCGCGCTCGACCAACGCGTGGCCGACGGCATCCTCGCCCTGACCGGCTGGGATCCCGGCCTCATCCTGACCGGCACCTCCGCCGCCCTGATCCTCGCCTATTCCCTGCGCTTCTTCGCCATCGCCCAGGGCGCGGCGGACGCGGCCATGAGCCAGATCCCCAAATCCCTGCCCCTCGCGGCCCGCTCGCTGGGGCGCACCCGCGGCCGGACACTGGTAGAGATCTACCTGCCCCTCATCCGCGGCTCGACCCTCTCGGCGCTTCTGCTGGTTTTCGTCGATTGCGTGAAGGAACTCCCGGCAACGCTGCTCCTGCGCCCGTTCAACTTCAGCACGCTCTCCACCCGTGTCTACGAACAGGCCAGCCTCGAAAACCTCGGCGACGCCTCCCCCGCGGCGATCCTCGTCGTGCTCGTGGGCCTCGCCGCTGTCCTCCTGCTCGCCCGCTCCAGCCGATGAGATTTTCCCGCCCGCTCGCGCCCAAATCCCCCTTGCGAGCCCGCCTCGCCCTTAGTAAGAACGCGCCACTGCCCCTATAGCTCAGCTGGTAGAGCAACTGATTTGTAATCAGTAGGTCCGCGGTTCGAGTCCGTGTGGGGGCACCATCATCTTCTCTCGAAAGCTGCCTGCCCTTGGGCTGGTGATCGCTTGCGTTGCTGTGTTGGATCGCCGTGGTCAGGCGCATGGCCGCGATGATCTGGCCGAAATCACTGGCCATCCGAGAGGGGGCGGAAGTCGCATGGCTGAAACAGGACACGTCGGGCACATCGCGCGTTTGCCCTGCGGGCTCTGAGTTGCAAGCGACGCGCCCCGGCGAGGGGGTAAATAAAATTGCCAAATCACCGTTTCTTGTGTAGTTTAATGCTGAGCATTTCGCCTTGTAGCCAGTTAAACCTTTTTAAAAAATACATATTTTCAAAGCGATAGGATGCTCCAAGGGACACGCGGTCGCCGCGGAATTTTATTTTTATGAAGGAACCATCACTCATGTTTTTGCGAACTGCCGCCATGGCATTCATCATCTCACTTGCAACCTGCCCCGCCCAGGCCGCCTCCGTAACTCTGTCGAGTCTGCTCGGAGGAGGGTCCGTGACCGAAGGTGACGTCACCTTCGGCACCTTTGCGTTTCTAGACTTATCCGATGTCGCCAGCTATCCTGAAGACAGGGAAGTCGCTCCCTCAGAAGTGCTCATCTCAACGTCCGCAACCGCATCATCCGTAACACTCACAGCGACGTTCGACCCGAGCATTACGTTGGTCGCCGACGGCGCCTTTTTCAAATTCTTTTTGGATTTCGTCGCCTCGGTGGATGCACCATCGACTCGTCAGATTTCCGGCGTGAGCCTCACCGGCGATATCATTCATGCCGGCTCTGATAGCGGGGTAGAGGCCGTCTACGCATTGGGCGGTTTCGGCAGCATTGGCGGCCCGGAGATTGAAATTTTCAGCGCGCCAGGCTTTGGCACTCAAATCAGCGATGGCGCCGCACTGGGAACGCCGGTGTCTGCGCTGTTGATGGAGGGCAAAAGCGAGGGGGGGATCGGTTTCGACTCGTCGGCCCATTTGTCGACCTATTCGCTGACTTTCGATTTGCTCGGCGATCCGCCTGTCACGACTGTAGTTCCGCTTCCCGCCGGATTGCCGCTGTTGCTCGCGGGGCTCGGTGGATTGGCTCTTGTCAGGCGCCGGCACGCCCGGCCCTGAGTTTTCCTGACGCATTTTGAAAATTTAATTGGCCTGCGGGATCCCCGTTGGCAAAGGACACCAAGGAGAACCTGGTATGCCACGAATTTCTCAATTTCTTTCCGCCTCCATCCTGTCGATCGGCCTCTCAACCGGTCTTGCAACGCCCGGTCACGCAGGATCTACGCCCTACATCGGTGAAATCATGATGGTCGGCTATCCGTTTTGCCCCCGTGGGTGGGTAGAAGCGAGTGGGCAATTGCTCGAAATCGTACGAAATGAGGCGCTCTTTGCGCTTTACGGCACAACCTTTGGCGGTGACGGAAGAGTTTCGTTCGGGCTCCCGGATCTGCGCGGCCGTGTGCCGATGCACACAGGACGAGGGCCCGGGTTGACCCAACGTCCGATGGGGCAACGTGCCGGTGCTGAACAACACACCTTGAGCGTCGGGCAAATGCCGCCTCACAGCCATGCGCTGAATGCCTCTTCCGCGACAGCCAATGCAGCATCCCCCTCCGGCAATGTCCTGGCCGACACCAACCGCGCCTCGACTTACGTTGCCAGCACGCCAAATCAGCAAATGTCCAGCAGCTCGATCTCCAGCAGCGGCCAGGGGCAACCCGTGAGCAACATGCAGCCCTATGAGGTCTTGCGGTTCTGCCTGGCCACCGTCGGGCAATTTCCGTCTCGCGATTAGGGTCACCCGGCGTCGCGGTTTCTGCGGCTGCGGCGCTTGCGAGCCCGCGTTTCGCATCGCCGACATTTTTAGGTTGGAACGAAAGAACCCGGTCCGCGTCACAGCGGGCCGGGATTGCCTTTGCCCCCACGGGGCGGCGGAAGACCGCACAGCCTCTTGCCATCGCCGGACCGCCATCGGATCGCAGGCTCGACGGCCAATGCTCTGCAAACTCTGGGCGGGGGGTGAATGGCGCACCTGAGAGGATTCGAACCTCTGGCCTCTGCCTTCGGAGGGCAGCGCTCTATCCAGCTGAGCTACAGGTGCGTGCTGGGCAGGCTATAGGACAAACGGGAAAGCGCTGCAATTGCAAATCGGTGGGGAATGGGGCGGCGTGAGGTCAAGACATCGCGGCGGGGTGCCGGCCCTACGCTGTCGGGTCCCCGGCAGGAGGCGGCTGGGCCACTACCCCGGTTGCGACGGTCTTTATTTGCGTGGACTATGGATCTTGCGTGAGGAAGGAGACCGGTCGTGAAGATAATGTGCCTGAACGGATGGGGCGGTCGGTTGCATCATGTGCTCCTGCCCTATCTCGCGACCACCGCGCCCGAGGTGCTTTGCCTTCAGGAGGTTGTTCACAGCCCGGCTTCCGAAAAGGACTGGCTGACCTATCGTGACGGCGATCATGTCTTGCCGCAGCGCGCGAATTTCTTCCGCGATGTTTGTGCGGTCCTGCCGGATCATGTCGCGATCTTCTGCCCCGCCGCGCAGGGCGTTCTGTGGGACGAGGACGCCGCGATCCCGTCGCAGTGGGGGCTCGCGAGTTTCGTGCATCGGTCCTTGCCGATCATCGGACAGGTTCAGGGTTTCGTGCACAAGGATTTCTCGGCGGATGGCTACGGGGACCACCCTCGATCCCGCAGCGCGCATGGGGTCAGGGTATATGACGGGGCGGCAAACCGGGCGGTCAGCGTCACCCATATGCACGGGTTGCGCGATCTTGGCGGCAAGATGGATACCCCTCCGCGCGCGGCGCAAGCCAGGCGGCTTCGCGATATGTCGCGTCAGCTCTCCCAGCCGGAGGATGCGATCGTGGTCTGCGGGGATTTCAATGTGGAGCCAGGCAGCGAAACCCTGTCGATCCTCGCGGATGCCGGGTTGACGGAGCTGGTCACCGGACGCGGCTTCGAGAGCACGCGCACGTCGCAGTACAGGAAACCCGGACGGTTCGCGGATTACATGCTGGTGAATGACGCGCGGCTCGTGCGCGCGTTCGAGGTGATCTACGAGCCCGAAGTCTCGGACCACTGTCCGCTGTGTCTGGAGCTTTAGCGCGGCAATGTCGCGCGGGCCGTCAAACGAGAATGCTCCCGAAGAGACCTCCAGGAGCATTTGATCGGCACTGCGGGGCGCTGAGGCGTTGCGCGCGCTCAGTCCGCCCATTCCCAGGGGCGGGTGAAGTTGCCCAAAACGGTCATGACCGCCGCGTCGTCGGCGCCGCTGCCCCGGCCGAGCCGGGCCACGAGGCCGCGCTTCTTGTCATCGACCACCTCGATCACCCGCGTCTCCAGCCCCGCCTTTTCGAGCGCGGCGTTGTAGATCCGCGTGATCGCGCTTTTGCGCAGGTCGGGTTTGAAAACCTTGCCGACGGCGGTCTTGGGCAGCTCATCGAGGATTTCGAGATGTTTGGGGAAGGCCGCGCGTTCGTGGATATGATCGCAGGCGAACTTGATCAGCTCCTCTTCGCTGACTTTCGCGCCGGCGACCAACTCGACATAGGCGCAAGGCATCTCGCCCGCATAGCTGTCCGGCTGGCCGATGGCCCCGGCAAAGGCGACGGCCTCGTGGCCGAGCAGCGCTTCCTCGATTTCGGCGGGGTCGATGTTGTGGCCACCGCGGATGATCAGGTCCTTCTGGCGGCCGGTGATCCAGAGGTAATCGTCCTCGTCGATGCGGCCGAGATCGCCGGTTCGCAGGTATTTCTCATAATAGTAGAGATCGACGTTCTTTTCCGCCTCGGTGTAGGTGTGGCCCGCATAAACGCCGGGGTTGGAGACGCAGATCTCGCCGATCTCATCGGGCCCGCATTCGACCGGGCCGTTGTTGGTCTGCTTGATGATCTTGACGTCGGTATAGGGGAACGGGATGCCGCAGGAGCCGACCTTCTTGAGCCCGAAGGGCGGGTTGATCGCGACGAGACAGGTCGCCTCGGTGAGCCCGTAGCCCTCGACGATGGCCACGCCCGTCGCCGCCTCGAAGCGCTTGAAGAGTTCAAGCGGCAGCGGCGCGGAGCCTGAGAACGAGGTCTTGACCGAGGAGACATCGGCGTCGATCGGGCGCTGCATGAGGGCCGAGATCGCGGTCGGCACGGTGATGATGAAGGTCACCTGCCAGCGTTCGATCAGCTTCCAGAAATTGTCGAACACCCCCTCGCCCCGGTAGCCCTGCGGCGTCGGGAAGACCACATGCGAGCCCGAGGCGATCATCGCCATCAGGATCACATGGCAGGCAAAGACGTGGAACAGCGGCAGCGGGCAGATGGTGACGTCATCGGGCGTGAAGAGCATCTCGTCGCCGAGCCAGCCGTTGTAGATCATGCCCGAATACTTGTGCTGCGCGACCTTGGGCATGCCGGTGGTGCCGCCGGTGTGGAAATAGGCGGCGACGCGGTCACCCGCGCTATCGGCGAATTGAAGCGTCCTGGGCTGTTTGGCGAGTTCGGCGTTGAAGGACAGGACCTTGGCCTGATGGCTCATGCCGCCCTTGGGCCGGATGAGCGGGACGATGAATTTCTTGATCCCCGAGAGGTAACGCAGCAGGTCCACCTCCAGCACGGTCTCGACATTGGGCGCAAGCGCCACCGCCTCGGCGACCTGTTGGGAGACATCCGTCTTGGGAAAGCTGCGCAGGGTAACGACGACCTTGGCCTTGGTCTCGCGCAGGATCGCGCCAATCTGTTCGGCATCGAGCAACGGGTTGATCGGCGCGGCGATGCCCGCGATCGTCCCGCCCAAGAGGGTGAAGGCCGTCTCCGAACAGTTGGGCAGCACATAGGCGACCGTGTCACTCTCGCCCACGCCGAGGGCGCGGAAGAGGTTCGCGGCCTGGATGCTTTTCTCGTGCATCTCGGCCCAGGTGAAGGTCTCGCCCTTGTCCTTGGGGCTGGAGGTGAGCTGATAGGACATCGCGTTGCGCGGCCCGTAAAGATCCTTCGCCCGGCTGAGGAACTCGTACATCGTCTTGGGCAGATCTCGCTCTTCCCACGACATCTCCTGTTCCAGCGCGTGTTTGTCCGCGATGCTTGTGAAACCCATCGTTCCCCTCCCTGAGCGGCTCTGACCACTTATTTTTGTCTCCGCCCCCAAAATGTTGGGATTTTGCGCGTTGCGCAAGTCCGGCGGGCCGGGCGCACCCTTACGTCATTCGAGGCAAGGCGCGCGCGTCACGCAACGTCATTTCAGCCCCGGAGCGCGCCCGGCGCGGCGTTCCGGAGCAGTTCGTCCACGGCGCGGCGGGTGAGCAGCTTGACCAGATGGGCGCGATAGGCGGGCCCGGCGTGGATGTCGCCCATGATCGCGTCTTCATCGAGCGCAAGCGGCGCGAGCGCCTCGGGATCGAAGCGACGATCAAGCGCGGCCTCGGCCTCCTCCCAGCGAAACACGCCGTCGTCTCCCGCGCCGGTCACCGCAACGCGCACGCCCGCATCGAAGACCGCGACAAAGACGCCCGCGAGGGCGAAGCGCGAGGCCGGTTGGGCGAATTTGAGATAGGCCGCGGCGCGGGGGACGGGCACGCGGACCGCGGTGATGATCTCGCCCTCGTCCAGCGCGGTGGTGAAGAGCCCGTCGAAGAACTCTTCCGCGGCGATTTCGCGCGCGCTGGTCACGATGGTCGCCCCGGAGGCGAGCACCGCGGCGGGGTAGCAAGCGGCCGGGTCGTTGTTGGCCAGCGAGCCGCCGATCGTGCCGCGATTGCGCACCGCCGGATCGCCGATCCCGCCCGCGAGCGCGGCCAGCGCCGGATAGGCCTCCGCCGCATCGCGCGCCACGGTGGCGTGGGTCGTCGCCGCGCCGATCACGAGCATGCCGGGCTGGTGCGAGACGCCGCGCAGGTCCTCGATCCGGCCAAGGCTGACCAGTAGCTCGGGCGCCGCCAGCCGCTGTTTGAGCGTCGGAATGAGCGTCTGGCCACCTGCCAGCACCTGCCCGTCGGGCGCCTCCTCCAGCAGCCGCAGTGCAGCCTCCAGCGTCAGCGGCCGGGTGATCTCGACATCATACATGGGCTCGCCCCCTCGCCTGTCTCATGCCTGCGCCTCGCCCTGGGGTCCGCGCGTCTCGGCCGCGGCGAGGATCGCCCGGACGATGTTGTGATACCCGGTGCAGCGGCAGAGATTGCCCTCCAGATAATCGCGCACCTGCGCCTCGCTTGGCCGCGGCACCTCGCGCAAAAGCGCCGCCGCCGACATCACCATGCCCGGCGTGCAGAAGCCGCATTGCAGCCCGTGGTGATCCTGAAACGCCTGCTGGATGGGCCCGAGCGGGGCGCCCGGCTCGGCCATCCCCTCGATCGTCGTGACCTCCGCGCCCTCGGCCTCGGCGGCGAACATCGTGCAGGCCTTGACCGCGAGCCCGTCCACATGGACGACGCAGGCGCCGCATTGGCTGGTGTCGCAGCCCACATGCGTCCCCGTGAGCCCGAGGTGATCGCGCAGGAACCCGACCAGAAGCGTGCGCCCCTCGACATTGCCCGAAACCGCCTTGCCGTTCACCTGCATTGAAATCGTCGTCATCTCGCCCCCGTCCGCTGGATGCGCCTTGTGCTCAGGCCCCAAGCTTAGCCGGTTTCGCGCCGCTTTCCCATGGGCCGATTGAAGCGCCCCGCCGCTTCGGGTTAGCCTGTGCCGGAAACTGCCGGAGGGCTGACTGCCGTGAGTGCAACGACCGATATCCGCGCCAAGGATGCGCCCGCGCTCGGCCCCTTCGACTGGGCCGATCCGCTGCGGCTCGAAGACCAGCTGACCGAGGATGAGCGCCTGCTGCGCGAGGCCGCCCGGCGCTTTGCCGAGGCCGAGCTTGCCCCGCGCGTGACCGCCGCCTACCGCGAGGAGGCCGCGGCGCCGGAGCTCTTTCCGCTGATGGGCGAGGCCGGGCTTCTGGGCGTGACGCTGCCCGAAAGCGCGGGCGGGCTGGGCCTTGGCTACGTCGCCTACGGGCTCATCGCGCGCGAGATCGAGCGCATCGATTCGGGCTACCGGTCGATGATGAGCGTGCAATCCTCGCTGGTGCTCTACCCGATCCACGCCTACGGCAGCCCCGAGCAACACGCGCGCTACCTCCCCGGCCTCATCTCCGGCGCGCTCATCGGCTGTTTCGGCCTCACCGAGCCGGACGCAGGCTCGGACCCGGCGGGCATGCGCACCACCGCGCGCAAAGCCGATGCGGGCTACGTGCTGAACGGCGCAAAGACGTGGATCTCCAACAGCCCCTTCGCCGATGTCTTCGTCATCTGGGCGAAATCCGAGGCCCACGGCGGCGCGATCCGCGGCTTCGTGCTGGAGAAGGGCATGCCCGGGCTCTCGGCCCCCAAGATCGAAGGCAAACTGTCGCTGCGCGCCTCGACCACAGGCGAGATCGTGCTGCGGGATGTGGAGGTCGGCGAGGACGCGCTCCTGCCCGGGGTCGAGGGGCTCAAGGGCCCCTTCGGCTGTCTCAACCGCGCGCGCTACGGCATCGCCTGGGGCGCGATGGGCGCGGCGGAGGCCTGCTGGCACGCCGCGCGGCAATACGGGCTCGACCGCAAGCAGTTCGGCCGCCCCCTCGCCCAGACCCAGCTCTTCCAGAAAAAGCTCGCCGACATGCAGACCGAGATCGCCCTCGGGCTGTCGGCCGCGCTCGCCACGGGCCGGATGATGGAGGCGGGAACCGCCGC
Source organism: Poseidonocella sedimentorum (assembly GCF_900116005.1). Lineage (GTDB taxonomy): Bacteria > Pseudomonadota > Alphaproteobacteria > Rhodobacterales > Rhodobacteraceae > Poseidonocella > Poseidonocella sedimentorum. Next base: position 400,963 of record NZ_FOYI01000001.1, on the reverse strand, counting down.
GCCCGAGACCATCTCGCTGATCAAGCGCAACAACTGCGGCAAGGCGCTCGAGATCGCCCGCACGGCGCGCGACATGCACGGCGGCAACGGCATCTCCGACGCCTTTCCGGTCATGCGCCACATGATCAACCTCGAGACCGTCAACACCTATGAGGGCACGCATGATATCCACGCGCTGATCCTCGGCCGGGCCCAGACCGGGCTTCAGGCGTTTTTCTAGGCCATGCGCATCACCGCCGTCACCTGCGTCAAGAACGAAGGGCCCTTCCTGGTGGAATGGGTGGCGTTCAACCGAATGCTCGGCGTGACCGACTTCGTGTTCTACTCCAACGATTGCACGGACGGGACGGCGGAGCTCCTCGACGCGATGGCGGAGGACGGGCTGGTGCAGCATCTGCCCAACCCCGCACAGGGGCGCAACTACCAGATGGAAGCGCTGCGCGATGCGCAAAAGCAGCCTGTGGTGCGGGAGGCGGACTGGATCTGGGTGTCGGACGTGGACGAATTCGCGCATATCTCGGTGGGCGACGGGACCTTCCCGGCGCTGATCGCCGCCTGCGGCGCGCCCGAGGCCATCTCGCTCACTTTCCGCTTCTTTGCCAATGGCGGGATCGACCGGTTCGACGATGCGCCCGTCACCGGCCAGTTCACCCGGACCCACGATCCCGACGTCTGGACCGATGAGCTCGCCCAAGAGGTCAAGACGCTGTTTCGCAGCGATCTCGCGGTCCAGTATTTCGGCGCGCACCGGCCCTTCTTGCGCAACGGCGACGGCCCGTCCCCGCGCTGGACCGACGGGGCGGGGCGGCCGGTGCCCCGGCCGTTCCTGCTGGCCGAGACCAAGACGCGCATGCGCAAGTTTCCCGCCCATGGCGCGCGCGCCTTCGCCAGCCTCAACCACTACGCGCTGCGCTCGCTCGACAGCTATATCGTCAAGACCGACCGGGGCGATGTGAACCGCGCGGGGCGCGCCTTCGAGACCGAGTACTGGCAGGATCGCAATGACGGCGCGCGCGAGGATCGGGCGATGCTGTCGCTCCAACCCCGGCTTCTGGCGGCGATGGCGGCGCTCAAGGCCCGCGGGCGGATCGGGGCCTGTCACGACGCGGCGGTGGCGGCGCATCGCGCGCTGTGCGATCGGTTGATGGCGGACCCGGAGGTTGCCGCGCTGGCGCGGGCCCTGCGCGCGGCGCCGGAGCTGACGCGGCCTGAGCTGGCCTTGCTGGAGCGGCTGGCGTGACGCGCCGCGCGCCGGGCGCTGCCCGGTGAAAATCACGCTCCATATCGGGCTCGACGGCGCCGTGACGCAGGCGATGGAGCGCAGCCTTGCGGCCAGCCGGTCGCGCCTCGCGCGCAAGGGCGTGCTCTATCCCACATGGCCGGGCGAGGCGAGCCACACGCGGCTGTTCCTCGCGGTGAGCGGCGAGCGTGGCAGCTTGCGGGCCCGGCGCGGGCATGGCGATCCGGCGGCGCAGGCCGCGCTCCATGGCGAGCTGGCCGCCAAGCTCCGCGCCGAGATCGCCGCCGCCCAACCCCAGCACGTCATCCTCAGCACGCCCCATCTCGCCACGCTGCACGACCCGGCGGACCTCGCTCGCCTTGCCGCGCTGTTCGACGGCGCGGCGCAGATCGAGGTGCTGATCCACAGCCGCGCGCCCGCCGCGCTGTTGCTCGACGTGCTGCGCGGGCAGATTGTGGCGGGCCGCACCGCGCCCCTGTCGCGGGACATCGCCCTGCTGGAGGCGCCGTCATGGTGGGAGGCTGCGCTGGCGCTGCGCGCGGAGATCGCCCGCGACGAGACCCGCTTTCCCGATATCGAGGCCCCGCCGCATTGGCTCGATACCGAGGCGCTTGCGCGGTTCTGGGCCGGGCAGTTCGGCGCGGGCGCGGTGCATCTGCGCCCGACGCCGGGGCCCGAGGATCCGGCCGCGCTGCGCGCCGAGCTGGCCGAGGCCTTCGCCCTGCCCGTCCGGCCCGAGCCGGTGCTGCCACCGGCGCGCCCCGCCCCGCTCACGCGGCTTGCACTGGCCCGCGGGCTGGAGGTCAACGCGCTGCTCCACCGGCTCATCGCCCGGGGCCAGACCATTCCCGCGCCGCTGCTCCAGCGGCTGCACCGGTTGCTCGCCAGCCCGCCCGATGAGACCGCGCGTGAACTCTCCTGCGAAGACCTGTGGCAGGTCACCGCCCGCTTTGCCGATCCGCCCCACGCGCCTCTGGCCCCATGGCGCGACCCGCGCCCCGAGCCCGGGTTCCGCGCGACGCAATACGTGGCCGCGATTCTGCCGCGGATCGACGCCGCCACCCGGCAGGCGCGCCGCGCCCAGCGCGAAGCCGCGCGCGAGATCGCCGCCGCGCTCTCCGACGACGCCGCCGAAAAGCTGCCCGAGGCGGTCTACCTTCAGGCGCGCCACCTCTCGCGCTCACCCTTTCGCCCCCATGACGCGCTCGGCCCGGAGGAGGCCGCCAGCCCCGCCTTCCCCGAAGTCCCCCGCGCCCCGCCTGGCGAAGGCAGCAGCGGGACGGTCATCGTCGCCTGCATGAAGAACGAAGCGCCCTATATACTCGAATGGATCGCCCACCACCGCGCGCTCGGCGTCGACGGGTTTCTCATCTACACCAATGATTGCAGCGACGGGACGGCGGAGCTTTTGAACGCGCTCCAAGCCGCCGGGATCGTGGAGCACCGGGACAATTCGAACTGGCGCGGCAAGTCCCCGCAGCAACACGCGCTCAATATCGCGCGGCGCGAGCCGATCCTGCGGCGGGCGGAGTGGATCCTGCACATCGACGTGGACGAGTTCGTCAACGTGCACTGCGGCGACGGCACGCTTGCGGCATTTCGCGCCCATGTCCCGGACGCGACCAGCGTCGCCATGACCTGGCGGCTCTTTGGCGCGGGCGGGATCGAGGCATTCGACGGCGGGCTCGTGACCGAGACATTCGAGTTGGCCGCGCCGCGCTTCTGCCCCAAGCCGCATACCGCCTGGGGCTTCAAGACGCTGCTCCGCAACGATGGCGCCTATGGCAAGCTGAGCTGTCATCGGCCCAACAAGCTGCAACCGGGGTTCGAGGCGCGGAGCCTCTGGGTCAACGGCTCGGGCAAGGATGTCACGCGCGCCTATCTGCGCAACGGCTGGCGCTCGTCCAAGGCGACGATCGGGTATGACCTTTTGCAGCTCAACCACTACGCGCTACGCTCCGCCGAGGCCTTCCTCGTCAAGCGCGCGCGCGGCCGGGCACTCCACGTGGATCGCAGCATCGGGCGCAACTACTGGATCCGGATGGACTGGTCCTATCACCGCGACCGCTCGATCCAGCGCAACCTGCCGCGCCTGCGGGCCGAGATGGGGCGGCTCACGGCGCTGCCGGACGTGGCGCGCTGGCATGAGCACGGGGTGGCGTGGCACGCGGCCAAGGCCGCCGAGCTGCGGCGCGATCCGGCCACGGCGCGGCTCTACGACGAGATCCTCGCGCTGGAGCTGACGCCCACGGAACGGGCGGCCTATGCGCTTACGCTCGATATGGAGAGCTGAGGCGCCACAAGCCCACTGGCCCCGCGCGGCACAATCGAGTAGAGCCGGGCCCATGACGCAAGCGCTCATCATCCCCCGCCCCGACGACTGGCACCTGCACCTGCGCGACGGCGCGATGATGGCGGCCGTCCTGCCCGAAACCGCGCGGCATTTCGCCCGGGCGATCATCATGCCGAACCTCGTACCGCCGGTTGTGACCTCCGGCGATGCGCGCGCCTATCGCGACCGGATCCTGGCGGCGCTCCCCGAGGGGATGCGTTTCGAGCCGCTCATGACGCTCTACCTCACCGAAGATACCGATCCCGAAGATCTGGCGTTCGCCCATGAGAGCGGGCTCATCCGCGCGGTCAAGCTCTACCCGGCGGGCGCGACCACCAATTCCGCCAGCGGGGTGCGCGATTTCGACAAGGTGCGCGGCGTGCTGGAGCGGATGGCCGAGATCGGCTGCGTGCTCTGCGTGCATGGCGAGGTGACGCAGGGCGAGGTCGACATCTTCGACCGCGAGGCCGTTTTCATCGACACCGTGCTCGATCCGCTGCGCCGGGCGGTTCCGGGGCTCAAGGTGGTCATGGAGCATATCACCACGCGCGAGGGCGCCGACTATGCCAGGAGCGGCGGGCCGGATCTCGGCGCGACGATCACCACGCATCACCTCGTGATCAACCGCAACCACCTGCTCGTGGGCGGGATCAAGCCGCATTACTATTGCCTTCCCGTCGCCAAGCGCGAGGAGCACCGTCTGGCCCTGCGCGCCGCCGCGACCTCGGGCGATCCGAGCTTCTTTCTGGGGACCGACAGCGCCCCCCACCCCGACCGGCTCAAGGAACACGCCTGCGGTTGCGCCGGCTGTTTCACCGCGACCAACACGCTCTCGATCCTCGCCCATGTCTTCGAGGAAGAGGGCGCGCTCGACCGGCTCGCGGGCTTCACCTCCCAGAACGGGCCCGCCTTCTACGGCCTGCCGCAAAACACCGAGACGATCACCCTGCGCAAAGGCGGCCCTGTGCGCTATCCCGAGAAGATCATGGCGGGCGAGGACCCGGTGACCGTGTTCGATCCCGGGTTCCCGCTCCACTGGTCCGTCGACGCCTGAGCCCCCAAACCGAATACATCCAAGAGGACACGAGCCCATGATCCCGAGCAGCTACCCCAGCCCTGAAGACATCGCGCGGCTGAGCGCAGGCATGCTTCTGGAGATCGGCGCGGTGCATTTCAACGCGGCGGAGCCCTTCACCCTCGCCTCCGGCCTGCCCTCGCCCACCTATATCGATTGCCGCAAGCTCATCTCCTACCCGCGCATCCGCTCGACGCTGATGGATTTCCTCTGCGTCACGGTTATGCGCAACGCGGGCTTCGAGGCCTTCGACAACATCGCCGGTGGCGAGACCGCGGGCATCCCCTTTGCCGCGCTGGTGGCCGAACGCATGGCCCTGCCGATGAGCTATGTGCGCAAGAAGCCCAAGGGCTACGGGCGCAACGCGCGGATCGAGGGCGAGATGACGGAGGGCCAGCGGGTGCTGCTGGTGGAGGATCTGACCACCGACGGCGGCTCCAAGCTCTCCTTCGTCGATGCGATCCGCGAGACCGGGGCGACCTGCGGGCACACGGCGGTCATCTTCTATTACGGCATCTTCCCGGAGACGGAAAAGACGCTGGGCGATCACGGCGTCGCGCTGCATCATCTGTGCACCTGGTGGGATGTGCTGGCGGTCGCGCGCGAGCGCGAGGCCTTCGACGCCCAAACCCTGACGGAGGTCGAGAGCTTCCTGAAGGACCCTCGTGCCTGGCAGGAGGCGCGCAAGGGCTGAAGGCGCCCGCCGTGGGCAAATAGGCCCGTCCAATGTGAGCAGTCTTTCGCTCACGGCGCCCGCGCCTGACGCAACCTGCCTGTGGGCAACTGCCCCCCGGGTCATTGCGTCGAATCGAGGGCCGGGCTAGATTTCGCATAAAACGAGCAGAACACCACAAGATGCGCGGCGCGCGCGCGGGGCGGCGGGTGATCCACGGACCTCTCCACAGGCTATCCACAGGGTCATGCACCGAGATACCCAGATTGCCACCGCGCCACGGGCTGCGTATCAGAGCAGGCCTCAAGGGGAATGACATGAACGAAGTTGCCGCCATCAATCCGGCCGGGCTGCCCGGCCAGGACACCGACTCCCTTCCGCATTCCATCGAGGCCGAACAGCAGCTTCTGGGTGCGATCCTCAACAACAACGAGATCTTCGACCGGATCGCCGCGATCGTGCAGCCGGAGCATTTCCACGACCCGGTGCACCAGCGCATCTACGAGGTCGCCTCGGCGCGGATCGCCAAGAACAACCTCGCCTCGCCGGTGACGCTCGCGGCCTTCCTCGAAGATGATGAGGGGCTCAAGGAGCTGGGCGGGCCGGCCTATCTGGCGCGGCTCTCGGGCGCGGCCGTCTCGGGCTTTGCCGCGCGCGAATATGCCCAGATGATCTATGATCTCGCCATCCGCCGCGAGCTGATCGGGCTGGGGCAGGACATCTCTTCCAAGGCCGCGCGGGTCGATGTGGCTTCCGAGCCGACCGAACAGATCGTCGAGGCCGAACAGGCGCTCTACAAGCTCTCCGAGAAGGGCAACACCGAGGGCGGCTTCCAGTCCTTCCTGCGCGCGGTGACCGATGCGGTCAACGTGGCCAACGCCGCCTATCAACGCGACGGTGGCCTTGCGGGGATCTCCACCGGGCTCATCGACATGGACAAGAAGCTCGGCGGGCTGCACAAGTCGGATCTTCTGATCCTCGCCGGGCGGCCCTCGATGGGCAAGACCTCGCTCGCGACCAACATCGCCTTCAACATCGCCAAGGCCTTCCGCAAGGGCCCCCTGCCGGATGGCTCGAAAGGCGCGGTCGAGGGCGGCGTCGTGGGGTTTTACTCGCTGGAGATGAGCGCCGAACAGCTCGCCGCGCGGATCCTCTCCGAAGCCGCCGAAGTGCCCTCCGAACAGATCCGCCGGGGCGACATGACCGAAGCCGAATTCCGCCGCTTCGTCGAGGCCGCCAAGACGCTCGAATCCTGCCCGATCTTCATCGACGACACCCCCGCCCTGCCGATCTCCCAACTCGCCGCCCGGGCGCGCCGGCTCAAGCGGACGCAAGGGCTCGATGTGCTGATCGTCGACTATCTCCAACTCGTCCGCCCCGCCACCGCCAAGGACAGCCGCGTGAACGAGGTCTCCGAGATCACGCAAGGTTTGAAGGCCATCGCCAAGGAGCTCGACGTGCCGGTGATCGCGCTCTCGCAGCTCTCGCGGCAGGTGGAAAACCGCGAGGACAAGCGCCCCCAGCTCTCGGACCTGCGGGAATCGGGGTCGATCGAACAGGACGCCGACGTGGTCATGTTCGTGTTCCGCGAGGAATACTACAAGGAGCGCGAGAAGCCGGGCGATCACGATCTGGAAGCCATGGCCAAGTGGCAGGAGGACATGGAGCGTCTGCACGGCCGCGCCGAGGTGGTCATCGGCAAGCAGCGTCACGGGCCGATCGGCACGGTAGAGCTCAGCTTCGAGGGCCAGTTCACCCGCTTCGGCAACCTGGTGAAACCCTGGCAGCAAAACGACGGCGACGGCGGGTTCTGATGCCCCCGGCCGGGGCGCGGGGTTTGGGCTTGCACCGGATCGCGCGCGCCGTCAAAACTCCCTCATGAGTACTGGACAGCTTCATATCGATCTCGACGCGCTCGCCGCCAACTGGCGCGCGCTGGATGCCAAATCGGGCGCGGGCGTGGAGACCGCCGCGGTGGTCAAGGCCGATGGCTACGGCCTCGGCGCGGGGCGCGTGGCACGGGCGCTGGCGCGGGAAGGCGCGCGGCGATTCTTCGTGGCGGTGGCCGAAGAGGGCGCGGCCCTGCGCGAGGCGGTCGGCCCGGGGCCGGAGATCGCCGTCTTCTCGGGCCACATGGCGGGCGATACCGACATGATCCACGATCTCGCCCTGACGCCGATGCTCAACAGCATCGACCAGGCGACGCGCCATCTCGAAGCCCTGCCCGGCCATCCCTTCGGCGTCCAGCTCGACAGCGGCATGAACCGGCTCGGGATCGAGCCCGCCGAATGGGCCGCGGTGCGCGATATCCTGCTGCCCGCGGGGCCGCGGCTCGTCATGTCGCACCTCGCCTGCGCCGATGAGCCCGATCACCCGATGAACGCCGCGCAACTCAAGAGCTTCCGCGAGATGACCGACGGGATCGCCGCGCCGCGCTCTCTGGCGGCGACGGGCGGGATCCTGCTCGGGCCGGAGTATCACTTCGACCTCACCCGCCCCGGCATCGGCCTCTATGGCGGCGCGCCCTTCGAGGAGGCCGCCCCGGTGGTCGGGATCGAGCTGCCGGTGATCCAGACGCGCGAGGTCGCGCCGGGCGAGCCTGTGGGCTATGGCAACACCTGGACGGCCGAGGCGCCGTCGCGCATCGCCACGGTGTCGGGCGGCTATGCCGACGGGCTGATCCGCGCCATGGGCCCGCGCGCCCGGCTCTGGGATGGCGAGACGCCCTGCCCCGTGGTGGGCCGCGTGTCGATGGACCTCATCACCGTCGACGTGACCCACCTCGCCGCCGTGCCCGCGAGCCTGTCGATCCTCGGGCCCCATCAGGGGGTCGATGCGCTGGCGGAAGCCGCCGGGACGATCGGTTATGAAATCCTGACCTCGCTCGGCGCGCGCTACGCCCGTCGCTACAAGGGCTGAGCCCCTTGCGCGCCATCGCCGCCGTGGCAGCGCCCGTCGCGGCGCTCGGCCGGGGGGTGCTGGGCGGGCTCGCGGCGACCGGGCGCTTCGCGATCTTCTCCGCCGAGGCGCTGAGCCACATCCTGCGCCCGCCGCTCTACCCGCGCGAAGCACTCGCGGCGCTCTTCACCATCGGCTGGCTCTCGCTGCCCGTCGTCGGCCTCACGGCGGTCTTCACCGGCGGCGCCCTCGCGCTCCAGATCTACGCCGGCGGCGCGCGGTTCAACGCCGAAGCGGTGGTGCCGCAGATCGTGGCCATCGGCATGGTGCGCGAGCTTGGGCCCGTCCTCGTCGGCCTCATGATCGCCGCGCGCGTGACCTCCTCCATCGCCGCCGAAATCGCCACCATGCGCGTCACCGAACAGATCGACGCGCTGGTGACGCTCGCGACCAACCCGATGAAATACCTCGTCGCCCCCCGGGTGCTCGCCGGGCTCGTGACCGTGCCGCTGCTGACCGGGCTTGGCGATGTGATCGGGGTAATGGGCGGCTGGCTTGTGGCCACCCAGACACTGGGGTTCAACTCCGCCACCTACCTTGCCAACACCGTGGATTTCATCGAGGCGCATGACGTCTGGAGCTCGCTCGCCAAGGGCGCGGTCTTCGGCGGGATCGCCGCGCTCTCGGGCTGTTATTTCGGCATGACCTCGGGCCGGGGCGCCCAAGGCGTTGGCCGGGCGACCAAGGCGGCGGTCGAGGCGGCGGCGGTGATGATCCTCGCGGCCAACTTCCTGCTCACGGGGGTCTTCTTCTCGGTATGATCGCGATTGAGGGGCTCTGCAAAACCTTCGGCGAGACGCCGGTTCTGCGCGGCGTGGATCTTCGCGTGGCCCGGGGGCAATCGCTGGTGGTCATCGGCGGGTCGGGGACGGGCAAATCGGTGCTGCTCAAATGCATCCTTGGGCTGGTGGAGCCGGACGCGGGCCGGATTTCCATCGCCGGCGAGCCCCTCGGGCCGCGGCACCGCGAGGCGCTTTTCTCGCGCTTCGGGATGCTGTTTCAGGGCGCCGCGCTGTTCGATTCCCTGCCCGTCTGGCAGAACGTGGCCTTCCGGCTCCTGCGCGGGCCCGGCCGGCTCACGCGCCGCGCGGCGCGGCAGGTCGCGGTCGAGAAGCTGGGCCGCGTCGGGCTCGGGCCGGAGGTCGCTGACCGTTTTCCCGCCGAGCTTTCGGGGGGCATGCAAAAGCGCGCCGGGCTTGCCCGCGCCATCGCCGCCGACCCCGAGATCATCTTCTTCGATGAGCCCACCACCGGGCTCGATCCGATCATGGCCGGCGTGATCAACACCCTGATCCGCGAGATCGTCTCGGACATGGGCGCGACCGCGATCACCATCACCCATGACATGAGCTCGGTGCGCAGCATCGCCGACCGTGTGGCGATGCTGCACGACGGGGTGATCCGCTGGGAGGGGCCGGCCGCGGGGATCGACCGGAGCGGCGATCCTTACGTCGACCAGTTCATCCACGGCCGCGCCGAGCTGCTGCCATGAGCCGCGCGGTGACACGGCGCCTCTTGATCTGGGGCAACCTCGCGCTGCTCGTGCTTTTTCCCATCTCATGGGGCGCGCCGCTGCTGCGGGCGGGGCTGTTGCCGCTCTTTGGCCTGCGCGAGATTTCGGTCCTCTCGGGCCTTGCGTCGCTACGCGAGACCGACCTTTTCCTCGCCGCCGTCGTCGCCGTCTTCGCCATGGCGGCACCGATGCTCAAGACCCTCGCCCTCGCCGCCCTCCACGGCGGCATCGCCACCCGCCGGGTCCTGCCCGCTGTGCATGTCTTCGGGCGGCTCGCCATGGCCGACATCTTCCTCATCGCGATCTACGTCACGCTGGTGAAGGGCACCGGGATTGGGCGGCTGGAGACCGGCTGGGGGCTCTATCTCTTCACCGCCTGCGTGCTGGCCTCCCTCGCGATCAGCCACCTGACGCCGAAGGTGTTCAAGTGAGCGCGAGGACCGATCAGATGGTTCGGGGCGACCAGCCCCGGACCGCGCCTGTCCCGCCCTCAGGGCGGGCGCATTGCAACCTCTCCAGAGATTTCATCGTCGGAATGTCATGGCACGATAAACCAAGAGGCTCCTATCGCTGCGCCACGCCCACCCTCGGGACGGACGCAATCCTCCGAGCCGTTCCCCCCCGCCGCGAAATGAACTAGAGCGATCCCATGGCCAAATCCGCCCCCTCCTTTGCCTGCGCCGACTGCGGCGCGACCACGTCCAAATGGGCGGGGCGCTGCGAAAGCTGCGGCGCGTGGAACACGATCCACGAGGAAACCCCGCTCAGCGCGGGGCCATCAGGCCACGCATTGAGCGCCGTGAAGGGCCGGACGATCACGCTCAGCGGGCTCGACACCCGCGAGGACCCGCCCAAGCGGACCCAAGCGGGGGTCGAGGAGCTCGACCGAGTGCTCGGCGGCGGGCTCGTGCCCGCGAGCGCGATCCTTCTGGGCGGCGATCCCGGGATCGGGAAATCGACGCTGCTGCTACAGGCCGCCGCGCGGTTCGCCCGCGGCGGGCTCAAGACGCTCTACATCTCGGGCGAGGAGGCGGCCGAACAGGTTCGGATGCGCGCCCAGCGGCTGGGGCTCACAGAATCGCCCGTCCAGCTCGCCGCCGAGACCAACCTGCGCGATATCCTCACCACACTGGAGGCCGAGCGCCCGCAGCTTGCGATCATCGATTCGATCCAGACCATGTGGTCCGATCAGGTCGGCGCCGCGCCCGGCTCGGTCAGCCAGGTCCGCGCCGCCGCCCATGAGCTCACGCGCTTCGCCAAGACCCGGGGCGTCGCGATCATCCTCGTCGGCCACGTGACCAAGGAGGGCCAGATCGCCGGGCCGCGCGTGGTCGAGCACATGGTCGACACGGTGCTCTACTTCGAGGGCGAGCGCGGCCACCCGTTCCGCATCCTGCGCGCGGTCAAGAACCGGTTCGGCCCCGCCGACGAGATCGGCGTCTTCGAGATGACCGGGCGCGGGCTGGCCGAGGTGCGCAACCCCTCCGCCCTCTTCCTGTCGGAACGCGGCACGCCCGCGCCGGGCTCGGCCGTCTTCGCCGGGGTCGAGGGGACGCGCCCGCTCCTCGTGGAGTTTCAGGCGCTCGTCTCGCCCTCGCCTCACGCACAGGCCCGTCGCGCGGTGGTCGGCTGGGACAGCGGCCGGCTGTCGATGATCCTCGCCGTGCTGGAGGCGCGTTGCGGCATCCCCTACGCCGGGCTGGATGTCTATCTCAACGTGGCGGGCGGCATGAAAGTGACCGAACCGGCCGCCGATCTGGCCGTGGCCGCCGCCCTTCTGAGCGCTCGCGAAGACAGCGCATTGCCCGACGGCGCGGTGATCTTCGGCGAAATCAGCCTCTCGGGGGCGCTTCGCCCGGTGACACAGGCGGAAAACCGGTTGAAAGAAGCCAAGAAACTTGGTTTCACATCCGCGATCCTCCCGGCGGGGGGAAAAGCCGGCGACGGCTCGGGGCTCGCGCTCAATCGCGTGACCGACCTGGCCGGCTTCGTGGGTGAGATGTTCGGCGCGGGTTAAGCGCTTTTTGGAAGGACGACGGCATGGACGGCTTTACTCTCATTGACGGCGCGGTGGCCGTGATCATCGTACTCTCGGCGCTGCTGGCCTATTCGCGCGGGCTCGTGCGTGAGGTCATGGCGATCGCGGGCTGGGTGGTCGCAGCGGTGATGGCCTTTGTCTTTGCCGACAGGCTCCAGCCGCTGGTCAAGGAGATCCCGGTGCTGGGCGAGTATCTCGCCGACAGCTGTGAGCTGGGGATCATCGCGGCCTTTGCCATCGTCTTCACCATCGCGCTCGTCGTGGTTTCGATCTTCACGCCGCTGCTCTCCTCGGCGGTGCAGCGCACGGCGCTCGACGGGGTGGACCAGGGGCTCGGCTTCCTCTTCGGCGTCTTTCGCGGGGTGCTGCTCGTGGCGGTGGCGTTTTTCGTCTACAATACGCTGGTCGCGGCCAATGCCATGCCGATGGTCGACAATAGCCGCTCGGCGGCGATCTTCGACAGCCTGATCGAGACGATCGAGGCGCGCAATCCCGAACAGGCGCTCGGCTGGGTCACCACGCAATACGAGCAGCTCATGGGCGCCTGCGGCGAGGTCTGAGGCCGGGACTGGCGCCGGGCACGTAGGCGCCATCCGTCGGCGGGTCCGTCGGCGGGTCCGTCGGCGGGGTCAGCTCGCCTCGGCGAGCCGCGCCACGTAGCGGGCGAGCGTGTCGATCTCAAGGTTGATCCGGTCGCCCACCGCCACATCGCCCCAGGTCGTGACCTCCTGCGTGTGCGGGATGACATTGATCCCGAAGGTCTCGCCCTCGACCTCGTTCACGGTCAGCGAAGTGCCGTTGAGCGCGACGGAGCCCTTGGGCGCGATGAACCGCGCAAGCTCGGGCGGCGCGCGAAAGCTCAGCCGGGTGCTGTCGCCCTCATCCGTCATGCCGATGAGCTCGGCCACCCCGTCCACATGGCCCGAGACGATGTGCCCGCCGAGCTCGTCCCCGAGCCGCAGCGCGCGTTCGAGATTGACCCGGCGCCCTTCGGTCCAGCCGCCGAGCGTCGTCTTCGACAGCGTCTCGGCGCTGATGTCCACATCGAACCAGTCGGCCCCCTTGGCCACCACCGTGAGGCACACCCCCTCGCAGGCGATCGAGGCGCCCATGTCGACGCCGCTCATGTCATAGCCGCAGCCGATCCGCGCCCGGAGATCGCCCCGGGGCTCCAGCTGCCGGATTTCGCCGATATCGGTGATGATGCCTGTGAACATGTGCGCGCCTTTCTGATCGTGTCTTCGGCCTAGCTTTTCGCCCCCGCGGTGGCAAGCCCCGCTTGTGCGCAGGGCCCGCGCCGGGCTAGTCTCGGCGCGCCCGGGGCCCGGTCGGCCCCGCGTTTGGGCAGGATGGCAATGATGCGTGTTGATGAGCCCCCCCCGGAGCGGGTCTATCTCTTTCTGCAAGGGCCGCACGGGCCGTTTTTCCATCAGCTTGGCCGGCTGCTGCGGGCCTCTGGCGCGGCTGTCTGGCGGGTCGGCTTCAACGCGGGCGACCGGGTCTTCTGGCCGGACCGCCAAAGCTACATCGCCTATCGCGGCGCCCCCGAGGACTGGCCCGCCCGGCTGGATGCGCTCATCACCGAACTCGGCGTGACCGACATCGTGCTCTACGGCGAGGCGCGCGCGCTGCATGCCCGCGCGATCCAGCGCGCCCGGGCGCGCGGCTTGCGCACCCACCTGCTCGAAGAGGGCTACCTGCGCCCCTTCTGGATCACCTATGAGCGCGGCGGCACCAACGGCAACTCCGCCTCGCGGGGCATCGCCTTCGACCCTCCGCCCGAGGGCCGCCTGTCCGACGATCCGCACGCCGCGCCTCCGGGCATTCCGCATGCCTCGCATCTGGGCGTTCCGCCCCCTGCTCACTGGGGCGATCTGCGCCAGCACATCTTCTACGGCGCGCTCTACAACGGCATCGTGATGTGCCTCGGGGCCGCCTACCCGCGCTACCGCCCGCACCGCGATCTGCCGATCCGCGCCGAATTCGCGCTCTACCTGCGCCGCCTGCTGACCCTCCCGCTCACCGCCGCGCGCCGGCGCCGGGCCACGCGCCGCATCCGGCGCGCCCCCAACCCCTATCACGTCGCGCTGCTCCAGCTCGAACACGACAGCGCCTTCCGCGCCCACTCATCATTGCGCAGCATGACCGAATTCATCGAGATCGTGATCCGCGGCTTCGCCGAAGGCGCCCCCCCGCATCACCACCTCGTCTTCAAGGCCCATCCGCTCGAAGACGGGCGCGCGCCGCTGGCCGAGACGATCCGGGCGGCGGCCCGCGCGGCGGGACTCTCGGCGCGCGTCCACTACCTCCCCGGCGGCAAGCTCGCGGCCTTGCTCGACGAGGCCTCCAGCGCAGTCACGGTCAATTCCACCGCCGGGCAGCAGGTGCTCTGGCGCGGCAAGCCGCTCAAGCTGTTCGGCGCCGCGATCTACGATTCCCCCGCCTTCACCAGCCGCCAGCCGCTCGCCGATTTCTTCGCCAACCCGATGCCGCCGGACCGCGACGCCTACCTCGCCTTCCGCGAACATCTTCTGGCCACGAGCCAGATCCCCGGCGGGTTCTACAGCCGCGCCGGGCGGCGGCGGCTGCTGCGCCGGCTGGTGGACCTCATCGCCGCCGAAACCGGCTCCGGCGCGCTGGCCCGCCCGGCCGATATGCGCGCGCAAACAACTGTTCCCAGCGACCGGCAACTTGGTTAAACTGCGCGAAAAGCAAGAAGAGACATGCCCGGGGGAGCGGTACAGGTGACATTGGTGAAATTGCGGCTGAAGACGGCCCTGTCGATCATGGCCGTGGTCTCGCTCGTCGCGGCCTGCGGCCTGCCCCGCTCCGGGCCCACGCGCAACGAAATCTTCTCCGGATCGGTCCAGCAGGAAGGCGATGCTTTCGTCGTCCAGGTGACCGATACGGTCGCGCGCGCAACGCGCACCTCCTCCGCGCTCGGCTTCTCGCAAAGCTTCGTCAACGCCCCCATCGGCGGCAGCGACACGATCCAGCCCGGCGACGTTCTGGGCCTGACGATCTGGGAAAACGTCGAGGACGGGCTGCTGGTCAATCAGGGCGCCAATGCCGCCGCGCTGGAAGAGCTTCAGGTCGATGGCGCGGGTTACATCTTCGTTCCCTACGCGGGGCGCATCCTTGCCGCCGGCAACACTCCCGAAGCCATCCGCCGCATCATCACCAACAAGCTCAGCGAAGCCACCCCCGATCCGCAGGTCGAGGTGCGCCGCCTCGCGGGCGATGGGGCGACGGTCTCGCTCGTGGGCGCGGTGGGCGCGCAAGGGGTCTACCCGATCGAACGCCCCACCCGCACGCTCGGCGCCATGCTCGCCCAGGCGGGCGGCATCACGCTGGAGCCCGACGTGGCGCAGGTCGTGGTCATTCGCGGCGGCCAGCAGGGGCGCATCTGGTTTCAGGATCTCTATCGCAACCCGAACTACGACATCGCGCTGCGCGGCGGCGACCGGATTCTCGTGGAGGAAGACGCGCGCAGCTATGTCGCCCTCGGGGCCACGGGCGCGCAGCGGCGCGTGCCGTTCGAGAGCAACGATCTGACCGTCATCGAAGCGCTGGCGCAGGTCGGCGGGCTGCAATCCAACACCGCCGATCCGCGCGGGGTCTTCATCCTGCGCAGCGAGCACGAGGTCATCTCGCGCCGCCTCACCGGGCGCCCCGATCTGCAGGGCCACCAGCGCATCATCTACCTGCTCGACCTGACCCAGCCCAACGGCATGTTCGCCGCCAGCGAGTTCATGATCCGCGACGGGGACACGCTCTACGTCACCGAAGCGCCCTATGTGCAGTGGCAGAAGGTCATCGCGGCGCTCACGGGCTCGCTCGGCTCCGTCGGGTCGGTCGGGGACGCGGCGAGCACGCTGGGCAACTAGGCGCCCATGCGCGCCGGTGCCGGGACAGCCGCGTGCGCCCGGCCGCTCCATGTCTTCAACGGCGGAATCCTGACCTCCCGCCGCATCCGCCGCATCCTCGCGCTCGCCGGCCACCCGCCGCGCCTCGGTCTGCCGGGGCCCGGCGATCTGGTCGGGGTCTGGGGGCAATCGCCCACCGCGCGGCGCGGGGTCTGGGTGGCCCGGCGGCGCGGCGCGGGGCTGATGCGCATCGAGGATGCCTTCCTCCGCTCGGTCCATCCGGGCCGCACCGGCGCGCCGCCGCTTGGCCTCCTGCTCGACTTAACGGGCGTGCATTTCGACGCGCGCCACCCGTCGGACCTTGAGGCCCTGCTGGCCAGCCATCCGCTGGATGACCCGGCGCTCCTTGCCCGCGCCGAGGAGGGGATCGCGCGGCTGAGAGAGGGGGGGCTGAGCAAGTATTCCGCGCATGATCCGGGTGCCGCGCTGCCCACGCCGGGCTATGTGCTGATCGTCGATCAGGTCGCGGGCGATGCCGCGCTGCGCGCCAGTGGCGCGGGCGAAGAGACCTTCCGCGAGATGCTGCGCGCCGCGCGGGCCCGCCACCCCGGCACGCGGATCGTCATCAAGTCCCACCCCGAGACGGCGCGGGGCCTCCGCCCCGGACACCTCGGCGCCGTGACCGGGCCGGACATCACCCAAATCACCGCCCCGGTACCGCCCTGGCCGCTTCTGGAAAACGCCCGCGCGGTCTACACCGTCTCGTCGCAACTGGGCTTCGAGGCCATTCTCGCCGGGCAGCGCCCCGAGGTCTTCGGCGCGCCCTTCTACGCCGGGTGGGGCCTGAGCGAGGACCGCGCGCCGCTACCCCGCCGCGGCCGCGCCCTCTCGCCCGTGCAGCTCTTTGCCGCCGCGATGCTGCTTTATCCCACCTGGTACGATCCCTGCCGCGACCGGCTCTGCGCCTTCGAAGACGCGCTCGACGCCTTCGAGGCCGAAACCCGCGCCTGGCGCGAGGATCGGCACGGCTGGGTCGCGGGAAACATGCGGCTCTGGAAACGCCCGGCAATCGCGCGGTTCTTTGGCGCGGAGCGGTTCGTCAAGTATCGCGCGGATCCCGCAGCAGCCTCCACCACCGCGCAGGCGCTCGGCGCAGGGGCGATGGTCTGGGGCGCGGCCCCGGCGCCCCGGGGCGCGACGCGCGTCGAGGACGGGTTCCTGCGCTCGCGCGGGCTCGGCGCGGCGCTCGTCCCCCCGCTCTCGCTGGTGACGGACGACCTTGGCCTTTACTACGACCCGAGCCGCCACTCGCGGCTGGAGGCGCTCATCGCCGCCCGCGCCACCCTGCGCCCGGGTCAACGCCGCCGGATCGAGGCCCTGATCGCCACGCTGCGCAGCGCCCGCCTGAGCAAGTATAACCTCAAGGGGACCGCCCGCGCCCTGCCCGCCGCACCGGACGGCGCGCGGCGGATCCTCGTGGTGGGACAGGTCGGGGACGATGCCTCCATCCGGCTCGGTTGTGGCGACATCGCAGAGAACCGCGCCCTTCTGGCCGCAACCCGCGCGGCCAACCCCGACGCGTGGATCCTCTACAAACCGCATCCGGACGTGGAGGCCGGGCTTCGGCCGGGCGCCATCGAGAGCGATGATCTTGCCGATCTGACCGCGCGCCATGCGGACCCGATTCCCCTGCTCGATCACCTCGATGAGGTCTGGACGATGACCTCGCTGCTTGGCTTCGAGGCCCTGCTGCGCGGCCTGCCCGTCACCACGCTCGGCGCGCCGTTCTACGCAGGATGGGGCCTGACCACCGATCTCGGAGAGACACCAGAGCGCCGGCGCGCGCGCCCCGATCTTGCCGGGCTCGCCCATGCCGCGCTGATCGACTATCCGCGCTACCGCGATCCGGTCAGTGGGCGGCCCTGCTCCGCCGAAGTGATCGCCGAGCGGTTGTCCAGCGGCGCGGGCCTGCGCGCCTCGGCGCCGAACCGGGCGTTGGCGAAGCTTCAGGGGGTGCTGGTGCGCCAAAGCTGGCTCTGGCGCTAGCCGTCCTCGGCGCGCCAGCGGTGCATCACGTCGCCGCCGAGCGCGCGGCTTTCCATGAGGCGAAACCGCGTGGCCTCGGTGAGGTCCGCAAGCCCGAGCGCGCCGATCGCGGGGCGCCCCTCGGCGCCGATCGCCAGCCCGCCGGTGAAGCCGATGAACTCGTCCACCACTCGCGCTTGCAGGAGCGAGGCCGCGAGCGTACCCCCGCCTTCGCAGAAAATCGAGGTGAGCCCCGCCTGCCCAAGCGCGCGCAACAGTGCCGCCGGATCGACGCGCCCTTGCGTCACCGGCACGGGCACCAGCCGTGCCCCGGCCTCCTCCCATGCGCTGCGCTGCGCCGCGCCGGCCTCGGGGCCATGGCAGATCCAGACAGGCACCGCGCGCGCGGTTTGCCCAAGCTGCCCCTGCGGCGGGATGTCGGCGCGGCGCGAGACCACGATCCGCACCGGATCATGGGCGATCCCGAGGCCGCGCACGGTCAGCGACGGATCATCGAGCCGCGCCGTGCCCGCGCCGACCATGATCGCATCGTGGCGCGCGCGCAGGCCATGCACCGCCCGCCGTGCCTCCGGCCCGGTGATCCACTGGCTGTGCCCCGAAGCGGTGGCAATGCGCCCGTCGAGCGAGGTGGCGAGCTTGAGCGTGAGCCAGGGCCGCCCCGCCGCGTTGCGCCGGAAAAACCCGCGATGTGCTTCGGCCCCGGCCTCGGGCGCCGCCGCGCGCTCCACCGCGATGCCCGCGGCCTCCAGCCGGGCAAACCCCTGCCCCGCCACGCGCGGATCGCTGTCCCCGGTCGCGGCCACGACGCGCGCGAGCCCCGCCGCGATGAGCGCATCGCAACAGGGCGGCGTCTTGCCATGATGGGCACAGGGCTCCAGCGTCACATAGGCGGTCGCGCCGCGCGCCGCCGCCCCGGCCTCGGCAAGGGCGACAACTTCCGCGTGGGGCCGCCCGCCCGGCTGTGTCCAGCCGCGCCCGACGATCCGCCCTTCGCGCACGATCACACAGCCCACCGCCGGGTTCGGCCAGCAGCGTCCCTCTGAGCGCCGGCCCAGCGTCAGGGCCAGCGCCATGAACCGCGCGTCGGCGTTCAACTCTCTGGTTCGGGTTTGTCCGCCGGGCGCAACTCACTGACAAACTTGTCAAAATCGTCTGCGGCCTGGAAGTTCTTGTAGACTGAGGCAAAGCGCACATAGGCGACCGTGTCGATCCGCGCGAGGCTCTCCATGACGATCTCGCCGATCATCTTGGAGTTGAGATCGGTCTCGCCCATGCTCTCCAGTCGGCGCACGATGCCCGAGATCATCTGGTCGATCCGCTCCGGCTCGACCGGGCGTTTCTGCATCGAGATCCGGATCGAGCGCTCCAGCTTGTCGCGGTCGAAATCCTCGCGGCGGCCGTTGGATTTGATCACCACGAGGTCGCGCAACTGCACGCGCTCATAGGTGGTGAAGCGCCCGCCACAGGCCGGGCAGAACCGGCGGCGGCGAATGGCGGCGTGATCCTCGGCGGGGCGCGAATCCTTCACCTGTGTGTCGATGTTTCCGCAAAACGGGCAGCGCATCGGTCAATATCCCTCGCTCTGATCATCGCCCGCACCCGGCCCGAAAATGGGGCCCGCCGGGACATATCCACAGGCACTATAGGATGCCCGCTAGAGTTTGGGTAGTGCGTATTCGCAAGGGCTAGATATGCGCGCGCCACAGCGCCGGCCCGGGGTCTCGGGCCGCCTATTCCGCCGCCTCGCGCCGCGCCGAGGCCGCGATCAGCGCCGCGATCTCAGGCCGGCAGGAGCCGCAATTGGTCCCCGCCTGCAAGACCTCGCCGACCTGCTCGACCGTCAGGGCCGCGCCCTCCTCGATCGCGCGCAGGATGGTGTTCACCCCGACGCCGAAACAGGAGCAGAGGATCGGCCCGGGATCGGGCCGGTCGGCGGGGGTGCGCCCGGTGAGCACGTCAATCGCCTCGGCCCCCGGCAGCGTCGCGAGGTAGTCACGCATGAGCGCGGACGGCTCTCTGGAGACGAAGATCGCGGCGCGCAGCCGGCCGCCCTCGTGAAAGGCCAGCCGGGTGAGCCCCGCCGCGCGATCCTCCACCGATTGCACCACACCGCCCGAAAGTCCGAAGATCCGCCGCGCCTCGGCCTCCCAATCCGCGGGGGCGTCGCGCCCGGCCATCTCGGCGCGCGCGCCGGCCTCGGTCCGGGCAACGGCCCAGTATTCGCAGGAGAGATCAAGCGCGCCCGAGGTCATCGCGAAGGCATGCCAGCCCGCGTCGAATTTCTCCACCGCGACCACCGCCGCCTTGCTCTCGGGCTGGCCCGAAACCGGGTCCGTGATGCCGGGGACGAGCGCGTCGATCCGCCCCGAGGGCGCGGTCTGGGCCGTCCAATGGATGGGCGCGAAGACATCGCCGGGCTTGACCGCATCGGTGATCCGCGCGCGCAGGATCGCGCCGCCCTGCGGGCTGCGGACCGAGACCAGATCGCGCGCGCCGATCCCGAGCCGCCGGGCATCTTCGGGGTGGATCTCGAGGAACGGCTCGGGCAGATGCGCCGAAAGGCGCGGCGCGAGGGCCGTGCGCGTCATCGTGTGCCACTGGTCGCGGATGCGCCCGGTATTGAAGCGGAAGGGATAGCGCGGCGCGGTCCGGGCCGCGGGGGGGCGATAGGCGAGCGGGAGCATCCGCGCCTTGCCCCCGGGATGAAAGAACCGCCCGTCGCCGAAGAAACGCCCGCCCTGCCGCGCGGCGCTCACCGGCCAGCGCACCGGGGCGAGGTTGCGGTAGCCCGTGTCCGACAGATCGCTCAAGGCCGAAATGTCAAAGTCCTTGCCGAAGCTCGCGGCGATCCCCGAAAGCGCGGCGAATTCGCGGAAAATCTCGCTGGGCCCGGAGTAGTCGAAGGCCTCGGCCCAGCCCATACGGCGCGCGACCTCGGCGAGGATCTGCCAGTCCGGCAGGGCCTCCCCCGGCGGGGGCAGGACGGCGCGCTGGCGGCTGATGGTGCGGTCCGAGTTGGTCACCGTCCCGTCCTTCTCGCCCCAGGCGGCCGCCGGCAAGAGCACATCGGCGAGCTGCGCGGTGTCGTTCCGGGCAGTCACATCGCTGACGACGGTGAAGTCGCATCCCGCGATCGCATCGCGCACCGCATCGGCGTCCGGCATCGAGACCGCCGGGTTGGTGTGGATGATCCAGAGCGCCTTGATCTCGCCCGTCGCCACGCGGCGAAACATCTCGACCGCCTTGGCGCCCTGCGCCTCGGGCATGCGCGGCGCGGACCAGAAATCGCGCACGGCCCCGCGATGATCGGGGTTCTCGATATCGAGGTGGCAAGCGAGCATGTTGGCCAGCCCGCCCACCTCGCGCCCGCCCATGGCGTTGGGCTGGCCGGTGACGGAAAACGGGCCGCAGCCCGGCGTGCCGATCCGGCCCGTCGCCAGATGGCAATTGAGGATCGCGTTGACCTTGTCGCTGCCCGAGGACGACTGGTTGACCCCCTGGCTGAAGATCGTGACGACCTTTTTGGTGCCGATCCAGAGATCGTAGAAGGCGGCGAGGTCTTCGGGCGCGAGCCCGGTCACCGAAAGATCCGCCTCAGCCGCGGCGCCGAAGGCCTCGGCCGCGCCGGTCACGTGGCGCAGATAGGCCTCATCGGCCGCGCCGCGCCGGTCAATCTCGTTCAAGAGCCCGTTGAACAGCGCCACGTCCGAGCCAGACTCGAGCATCAGGTGCAGGTCCGCTCCGTCGCAGCTCACCGTCCGGCGCGGATCGACGACGACCAGCTTCATCTCCGGCCTGAGCGCCTGCGCGGCGAGGATGCGTTGGTGCAGCACCGGGTGGCACCAGGCGAGGTTGGAGCCGACGAGCACGATCAGGTCGGCTTCTTCTAGATCCTCGTAGGTCCCGGGGACCGTGTCGGTGCCGAAGGCGCGCCGCTGGCCCGCAACGGTCGAGGCCATGCAGAGCCGCGAGTTGGTGTCGATATTGGCCGAGCCGATGAAGCCCTTCATCAGCTTGTTGGCCACGTAGTAATCTTCGGTCAGGAGCTGGCCCGAAACGTAGAAGGCGACGCTGTCGGGCCCGTGTTCGGCGATGGTGTCGGCGAAGCGTGTGGCGACGAGATCGAGCGCCGTGTCCCAGTCGGTGTCATCGGCGCCGATCCGGGGGCGCAGCAGGCGGCCCTCAAGCCCGAGGGTTTCGCCGAGCGCCGAGCCCTTGGAGCACAGGCGCCCGAAATTCGCCGGGTGGTCAGGATCGCCCGTCACCAGCGCGCCGCCCTGCCCGTCCGGCCGCAGCAGCACACCGCAGCCGACCCCGCAATAGGCGCAGGTCGAGCGGATCGCGGGAAGCTCCATGCCGTCCATCACGCCGCCACCCCCTGCAAGGCCGGGCGCGCGGGCACCGTCTGGGCGACAGGGCCGAAGATCAGCGTCTCGCGGATGGCCGAGATATCGGCGCCGCTGCGGATCAGATCGAGGAACCAGGCGCTGTCGCGCGTATCGCCGTAAAACACCGCGCCGATGAGCCGGTCGCCCTCCAGCACGAGGCGGCGGTAGCTCTCGCGCAAGGGGTCGTGCAGCACGATCTCGTCGCGCTCTTCTCCTGCCGCGAAATCGCCCGCGCTGAAAAGAGCGCACCCCGTCACCTTGAGCTGCGTTGCGACGTCGCGCGGTGTGAAGACGGCCTCGGCCCCGAGAAGCGTCTGCGCCGCGACCTCCGCCTGATCGAAACAGGGCGCGACGAGGCCGAACAGCGCGCCGCGATGCTCAACGCATTCGCCGATCGCGAGGATGTCCGGGGCGCTGCTGCGCATGTGGTCATCGACGATGATGCCCCGTCCCGTCTCGATCCCGGCCGCCGCGGCAAGCGCGGTATTGGGACGGATGCCCACCGCCATCACCAGCAGATCGCAGGGCAGCTCTGTCCCATCGTCGAGCAGGAGCGCGCGGACCTTGCCCGCCTCGCCCGCAATTTCGCGCGAATTCGCGCCGCAAAGCACGGTGATCCCCCGGCCGCGCAGCGACTCCGCGAGCATCCCGCCCGCCGTCGCGTCAAGCTGCCGTTCCATCAGATGCCCCATGAGATGCACCACCGTGACCTCAGCCCCCCGCGCCGCCATCCCGGCCGCAGCCTCCAGCCCCA
Organism: Poseidonocella sedimentorum; assembly: GCF_900116005.1. Classification (GTDB taxonomy): domain Bacteria; phylum Pseudomonadota; class Alphaproteobacteria; order Rhodobacterales; family Rhodobacteraceae; genus Poseidonocella; species Poseidonocella sedimentorum. Next base: position 378,080 of record NZ_FOYI01000001.1, on the reverse strand, counting down.
GCAGCCCGCCGCCGATCACCACGACCCGCCGCCCCGGCCCCATGGCCATCATCCGCTCGGTGTCTTCCAGATCGCGATAGGCGATGACCCCGTCGACCTCATGCCCCGGCAGCGGGATGATGACGGGCGCGGATCCGGTGGCGAGCAGGAGTTTGTCGTAGGGCAAAACCTCGCCGTCTTGCGCGGTCACGATCTTCGCGGCCGGATCGATGGAGGCCAAACGCTCGCCGAACCGGCAGGTGATGCCGTGGCGCGCGTACCAGGCCGCATCGTGGGTCACGATCTCCGCGAACCGCTTCTCCCCGGCCAGAACCGGCGAGAGCATGATGCGGTTGTAGCTCCCACGGGGCTCGGCGTTGAACACGGTGATGTCATAGGCATGCGGGTCGGCCTCGATCAGGCGCTCCAATGCCCGGCCCGCCGCCATCCCGGCACCGACAACGATCAACCGGGGCCTCATCCCCAGAACTTCCACCAGGGTTTTTCGGCCCCTGGCAGGGCACGAGAGGCGACCACGTCATCCACCAGCGGCCGCGGGTAAGCCGCCTCGATCATCACGCCGGACAGGAGGGAATAAGCGCCCGCCCAAGCCGAGCGCACGTCAGGCGTGAAGTCGTCCCCGAGCCCTTTTTCGAGCGTGAAGAGCAGCGCCTCTCCCACCGGCTCATAGTGCGCCGCCTCGACGCCATAGCCCACATGCCGCACCGCCAGCCCCTTGGCCACCGGCACGATCTTGTCCAGATCGCGCAGCCCGTTCACCACAACGGCAAGCGTGGCCATGAGCTTCTTGCCCTGACCGGCCATGTCGCCCTTGAACATCGGGCGGACCTCGGGCGCGATTTCGAAGAGCCGGGCATAGAATATCTCGGCCGCCGTATCGGCGATCGGAACCACCTGAGCGAAACTGTCCTGAACAAGCTGGATCTCGCGGTCTTGCATATCGGGTTACTCCGCGGCGATGGGCGTGGCGGGTTTCGGGGCCGGTTTTGGCTTGGCGCCGTGCTCGTATTCCTCCAGAAAATCAAGGACCTCCTGGCGGTAGTTATAGTAATCCGGATGCTCCAGAAGCGCCTTGCGCGTGCGCGGCCGGGGCAGATCGACCTCGGTGATCTTGCCGATCGTGGCTTGCGGGCCGTTGGTCATCATGACCACCCGATCAGCCAGAAGGATCGCCTCGTCCACATCATGGGTGACGCAGATCGCGGTGACCTTGGTCCGCGACCAGACCTCCATCAGCACCTCCTGCAATTCCCAGCGGGTGAGGCTGTCGAGCATGCCGAACGGCTCATCGAGCAGCAGCAGCTTGGGGCTGAGCGCAAAGGCCCGCGCAATGCCCACGCGCTGTTTCATCCCGTTCGACAGATCCGTGGCGGACTTGTCCATCGCATCCGCGAGGCCCACCCGTTCGAGGTAGTATTCCACCACATCCTGCCGCTCGGCGCGGCTCGCCTTGGGATAGACCTTGTCCACCCCGATCGAGACGTTCTCCTTGGCGGTGAGCCAGGGAAAGAGCGAGGGCGACTGAAAGACCACGGCGCGCTCGGGATCGGCCCCCTCGACATGCCGGCCATCGAGCTTGATCGCGCCCTTGGAGATATCGTTGAGCCCCGCCGCCATGGTCAGGACCGTCGACTTGCCGCAACCGGAATGGCCGATCAGCGAAATGAACTCGCCGCGATTGATCTTGAGGTCGAAATCCTCGACCACGGTGAGCGGCCCCTTGGGCGTGGGGTAGATCTTGTGAAGCTGCGAGAAATCGAGGAAGCGCTCGTCGAGGAGCCCCGCCTGCGCCTCGGCCACCGCAGCAGGCACCCCGTGGATCGGGACCACGTCGGGCAGCGTCTTCTTGCCCTCCACCTTGGCTTCGATGCCCACATCCATGAGGTAGGTCGTGACCTCGCCGCGCAGGGTCTTGAACCCCTCGTGGTGGTTCATCTCGGTGCGGTCCCTCGGGCGCGGAATATCGACCGTGAACTCCCGGCCGAGCGTGCCGTCGGGGTTCAGCGCGATGATGCGGTCGGCCAGGACGATCGCCTCGTCCACATCGTTGGTGATGAGCACGCAGGTCTTGCGCTCCGCCTCCCAGATCGCCTCGATCTCATCGGCGAGATTGGCACGCGTCAGCGCATCCAGCGCCGACAGCGGCTCGTCCAGCAGCAGCACCTCGGGGTTCATCGCCAGCGCCCGCGCCACGTTGACCCGCTGGCGCATCCCGCCAGAAAGCTCGGCGGGGCGCCGGGTAGCGGCGTGGCCCAGCCCCACCATATCGACGTAATGCGCGACCTTGTCGGCCTTCTGCGCCTTGGAGAGCTTGGGAAACACCGTGTCGACCGCCAGCGCCACGTTCCCCGTGACCGTGAGCCATGGCATGAGCGAGTAGCTCTGGAAGATCACGCCGCGCTCCGGGCCCGGCCCGGTGATCGGCTTGCCCTTGAACGTGACCGAACCGCTCGTCGGCCTCTCCAGACCGGACATCAGATTGATCAGCGTGGTCTTGCCCGTGCCGGAAAAGCCGAGGATGACGAGGAACTCGCCCTCCTCGATCTGCAGGTCGATGCCGCGCAGGACATCCGCTCTGGCCGTCCCCTCCCCGAAGGATTTGGACACGTTGTCGAAGGCGATAAAACTCATGGCGCTCACCGGTTGTTGGAAAAGGTGAAGAGCGATTGCAGTGCGAACATCACCCGATCGAGCAGAAAGCCGATAATCCCGATGGTCAGCACCGCGACCATGATCTTGGCGAGCGACTGGCTGGAGCCGTTCTGAAACTCATCCCAGACGAACTTGCCGAGCCCGGGGTTCTGCGCAAGCATCTCAGCCGCGATGAGCACCATCCAGCCAACCCCGAGCGACAGCCGCAGCCCGGTGAAGATGAGCGGGAGCGCCGAGGGCAGCACCAGCTTGGTGATCTTGGTGTAGGTGTTCATCTTGAGCACCTTGGAGACGTTGATCAGATCCTTGTCGATCGAGGCCACCCCGAGCGCCGTGTTGATCAGCGTGGGCCAGAGCGAGCAGAGCGTCACGGTGATGGCCGAAATCAGGAAGGACTTGGCAAAGAGCCCGTCATTGGTGGCATAAACCGCCGAGACGATCATGGTCACGATCGGCAACCAGGCCAGCGGCGAGACCGGCTTGAAGATCTGGATCAGCGGGTTCAGCGCGGCATTGGCGGTGGGCGAAAGCCCGGCGGCAATCCCGAGCGGGACGGCAACCGCAGTGGCGACAATGAAGCCGAAGAAGACCGTCTTGATCGAGGTCCAGATCTGATCGTAGTAAGACGGCGCGCCGGTGTAGGCCACGGATTTGACCTCATCCGCGCGGCCCGCCGCGATCAGCCTCTCGTTGCGCGTCTCGACCATCGTCTCGAACTTGGCGCGCTTCTCGGCCTTGTTCTGCGCATCCTCATGCAGATTGACCACCTCGGTCCAGACCTGCCCCGGCCCGGGAACCGCCCCGAGCGAGGTCTGCACCTTGGGCGCCAGCGTACCCCACATCAGCAAAAACGCGCAGATCGCCATAAGCGGCACCCCGAGCAGGCGCCAGATTTCCTTGGTCTGGGCCTTGGGATTGTCCCCCGCCGCTGCCTTGAGCACCGGCGTGATCCAGCTCAGGCCAAGGACCTGAAACCACTTGTCCGCCGCATTGATGCGGGTGAAGAGACGCGCCTTGCGGGCTTCGCGCGCCGCGCTCTGCGAGAAATTCGGGTCTACGGTCGTCATCGTGGTGTTTCCCTCTTGGCAGGGGATGGCGGGCGGGGCGATGCTCCGTCAGGAGCGAGCGCCGGCTCCGCCATCCCGGCTTGGTGACGGGCTCAGCCCTGAACGTCCGTACCAACGACGATCTGCTCGCCCTTCAGCCCGATCGGCAGGCTGTCGAGATAGGCGTTGGGTGTGCGGCCGTCGTAAGGGATGCCATCGATGATATCCTCCGCCGGGGTCGCCGCCTTGTAGCCGTCGCTGTCCCAGGGGAAATCCGCCTCATCGGCCAGCCCTTCGTCCACCAGCATGCGCGCGGCGCCAAGATAGATGTCCGGCCGGTAGACCGACTTGGCCACCTCATCGTACCAGCTGTCGGGCTTGGGCTCGGTGATCTGGCCCCAGCGGCGCATCTGCGTGAGGTACCAGACCGCGTCGGAGTAGAACGGGTAGGTCGCGTTGTAGCGGAAGAACACGTTGAAGTCCGGCACCTCGCGGGTATCGCCCTTCTCGTATTCGAACGTGCCGGTCATCGAGTTGGCAATCACGTCGTAGTCCGCGCCCACGTATTCCGAGCGGCTGAGGATCTCCACCGCTTCGGGGCGGTTGGCGTTGTCGTTCTCGTCCAGCCAGATCGCCGCGCGGATGAGCGCCTTGGTCACGGCTTTGGTGGTGTTGGGATACTGCTCGGCGAATTCGGCGGTGATGCCGAAGACCTTCTCGGGGTTGTTCTTCCACAGCTCATAGTCGGTGATGACCGGCACGCCGATGCCCTTGAACACCGCCTGCTGGTTCCACGGCTCGCCCACGCAGTAGCCATATATCGTGCCCGCTTCGAGCGTGGCCGGCATCTGCGGCGGCGGCGTCACCGAGAGCAGCACATCCGCGCCGATCTGGCCGGTGATGTTCTCGGTGGAGTAATAGCCCGGATGCAGCCCGCCCGCCGCGAGCCAGTAGCGCAGCTCGTAGTTGTGGGTGGAGACCGGGAAAACCATGCCCATGTTGAAGGGCTTGCCTTCGGACTTGTACTTTTCGACCACCGGCGCCAGCGCCTCGGCAGAGATCGGGTGCTGCGGGCGGCCGTCCTCCATGGTCGGGATATTCGGCTTCATCTGCTCCCAGATCTCGTTGGAGACGGTGATGCCGTTGCCGTTGAGGTCCATCGAGAAGGGCGTGATGATATGCGCCTCGGTGCCGAAGCCGATCGTCGCGGCGAGCGGCTGGCCGGCGAGCATATGCGCCCCGTCGAGTTGCCCGTCGATCACACCGTCGAGCAGCACCTTCCAGTTCGCCTGCGCCTCCAGCGTCACGAAGAGCCCCTCATCGAGGAAATAGCCCTGCTCATAGGCCACCGCGAGCGGCGCCATGTCGGTCAGTTTGATGAATCCAAAGGTCAGCTCGTCTTTCTCAAGCTCGAGCATCTCGGCAAATCCGGGGCTCGCGAGGGCCGTGGTGGCTGCAAGACCGAGGAGAAGGTGTTTCATGGGTCTGTCACTTCCTGTCATCGCACCCGGAGCGCAGAACGCCGGGCAATAAAAAAACGCCGCTGACCGAAACCGCCGGAGGAGGGCAGTTGGTCGAGCGACGTTGCTCAGCGTTCCCTGTCACAGGGAAGGTATGTGTCGGGCGGGCCACGCTGCCCGCTACACCTCCCTTATCCGTGGCGGGCGGCGCGCCGGGCAACAGGTTTTGTAGCATTGAGGTCAATTTTCCCACGCCGCGCCCCGATGCGCCCAAAATTTCTGCGCCAAAGCGGCGTCACTCGGGCATTGGCTCAAAAATGCGGCCATCGAAGAACATGTCCGGCTCCAGAATCAGCCGCCCCGCTTCCGCGCCGACCTCCATCGGCTGGCGCACCGCGCCCTCGGCCTTGGAGGACGCAGAGGGCAGATCCGCGCCGTATTGGCGCAGTGCGGCGCGGTGCAGGTCCGACCGAAAGGCGCTTCGGGCGGCACGGGCCGAGGCTTCGCGGTCAAGCCCAAGGCGCGCGGCGAGCTGCATCCCGATCCACTCCGCCTGGCTGCGCCAGGGGAACGTCGCCCCGCCGCGATAGAATTCGATGAAGCCGGGCACGTGGCGCTCTTCGCCCGAGGGCGAGATCACCATCCGCCCGTCGAGCGCGCGGCCCAGGAGGTCGGGCGAAAGGTCGAGGTATTCGGGGCGCGCCAGAAGCTCGGCGGCGAGAGAGTGGCTGTCGGGATCGGCGATCCAGCGCGCCGCCCGGCGCAACGCGCGAATGAGCCGGCCCAGCATCGCGCTTTCCCGCTCGGCCCAATCGGACCGCACCGCGACGACCTTTTCCGGCGCAAAGGCCCAGATCGCCCGCCCGGGGATAAGCAGCGCGCCGACGCCGTTCTCCACGGCCTGAGACCCCCAGGGCTCGCCCACACAGAAGGCGTCGATCTCGCCATGCTCCATCGCGTTGGCCATGAGCGGCGGCGGAACGGTGCGGATCTCGACGCTCTGCGGCGCCGGGCGGCCAAGCGCCGTCAGCCAATAATAGACAAGCTCAGCATGCATCGAGAAGGGAAACGGCACCCCGATCCGCAGCGTCTCGCCCGCCGCGGCGATGAGCGCGAGCCCCGCCGCGCGGGCATCGTTGAAGGCAAAATCATGCCCGTTGTCCCGCAACCGGCGTTCCAGCTCACGGCTCACGCCGATCACATCGCCATTGACCGACAAGACCGAGACCGCCGAGAGCGGCGCCCCCGCGCCCCCCAGCCCGAGCGCCGTCGCGATCGGCACGGGCGAGAGCATCTGCGCCGCGTCCACCTGCCCGAAACTCAACATGTCGCGCACCGAGGACCAGGACGGCGCGCGGCGCAGATCGAGCGCGATCCCTTCTTCGGCCGCGAAGCCCATCTCCTGCGCGATCACCAACGGCGCGCAATCCACCAGTGGCAGATAGCCGACCTTGAGCCCCGACGCCTTCATGACAAGAGCCCCGCCGCCGTCACCAGCGCCTGGGCCACATCCGCCACGCGCCGGCCCTGATCCATCGCCGTCTTGCGCAAAAGCGCATAGGCTTCATCCTCGCCGATCCCGCGGGCGCGCATGAGCATCCCCTTGGCCCGGTCGATGACCTTGCGCTCCTCCAGCGCCCGTTTGGTTTCGGCCAGCTCGGTGCGCATCCGCTGGAACATGTGAAACCGCGTGATCGCCGCGTCGAGCACCGGTTTGAGCCGGTTGGGCTTCATCCCGTCGACCACATAGGCCGAAACGCCCGCCTCGATCGCCGCCGAGGACAGCCCCTCGTCCGAGCGGTCCACGAACATCGCGACCGGCCGGTCCATCGGGCCGGAGGCAACCGCCAGCTCCTCCAGCGTGTCGCGCGAGGGATTCTCGATATCAATAAGCACCACGTCAGGCGCGCGTGCCTGAATTTGTCGTGCCAAACCAGTGGGTTCGGCAATGACGTGTATGTCGTAAGCGCCCGCGCTGCGCAGGCTGTCCACGATCGAGAGCGCGCGGTCTCGGTCTGCTTCAACAACGATGATGGACAGCGTATCAGGCATAGATCTCAAGCAGCAGCGGCAGCGCAAAATGTAAAGCCTGTCGCCACGGCCATGGCCTCCAAAACAATCGAATGCTCAAATTCTAGGCGACACCTCCACGGCTCGCCCCGAAACGAGCGGCAAATGCCAGTAAAAAATGATTGCAGACTCATCTATTTCCTATATTCATGAATTATGGAATTAGAGATCGCCCCCCTCCTCGAAACTCTCGGCAACCCGAACCGCCTCGCGGTGTTTCGCCTGCTGATGCGCCGCTATCCCCAGGCCGTCCCCGCGGGCGAGATCGCACGGGCGCTGGAGCTGAAGCCCTCGACCCTCTCGGTCTACCTCGGCGCCCTGCGCCAGGCGGGGCTGATCGAGCAGCGCCGCGAGGGCACATCGCTGCTCTATCGCCCCGACATGACCCGTAGCGCGGCGATGATTCAGGCCCTCTGGGGCGACTGTTGCCGCGGACGACCCGACCTCTGCCCCCCTCCCTTACTGCAGCATGGAGACAAAACCATGACACCGGCCCGCCCCTACAACGTCCTGTTCATCTGCACCGGCAACTCCGCCCGTTCGATCTTTGCCGAAGCGCTGCTGCGCGATCTCGGCGGCGAGAAATTCGTGGCCCATTCGGCCGGAACCCAGCCCTATTCGGAGCTCAATCCCGTGGCGGTTCAGATGCTTGCGGAAAAGGGGCATGACACGGCGCTCCTGCGCTCCAAGAACGTAACGGAGTTTCAGGGCGAGTCTGCCCCGCCGCTGGATTTCGTCTTCACCGTTTGCGACCGCGCCGCGAACGAGACCTGCCCGCCCTGGCCCGGCCAGCCGATTTCCGGCCACTGGGGCCTGCCCGATCCGGTCAAGGTAGAGGGAACGCAAGCCGAGAAGCGACTCGCCTTCCAACAAGCCTACGGCCTTCTGAAAAACCGCATTCAGGCGTTCACCGCCCTGCCCTTCGAGGGGCTCGACCGGATCAGCCTGCAAGCCCGCATCGACGATATAGCTCTGGACGGAACCCCGGCATGACCACCTACGCTTTGAATGGCCTCGGCCGCATGGGCAAGCTTGCCCTCAAACCGCTGCTCGCGCGGGGGATCGTGCCCGTGTGGATCAACGACGCGGTGGGCGATCCGGCGATGCAGGCGCATCTGCTGGAATTCGATACGGTTCATGGCCGGTGGAACGCGGATTTTTCTCATGATGCGGAGAGCATCACCATCGACGGCCAGCGCATGCCTGTCTTCAGCCAACGCGATCCCGCGAAGCTCCCGCTTGAGGGGGTCGATGTGGTCATCGACTGCACCGGGGTGTTCAAGACCGAAGCCAGTCTCGCGCCCTATTTCAACGCCGGGGTGCGGAAGGTCGTGGTCTCCGCGCCGGTCAAGGACGGTCCGACGGCCAACATCGTCTACGGAGTGAACAACGGCGCCTATGACCCTGATAAACATAGCATTGTCACGGCTGCGAGCTGCACGACCAACTGTCTCGCCCCGGTTGTGAAGGTGGTGCATGAAGCCATCGGGATAAAGCACGGCTCCATAACGACAATTCACGACGTGACCAACACGCAGACCATCGTCGATCGCCCGGCCAAGGACCTGCGCCGCGCGCGCTCCGCGCTCAACTCCCTGATCCCGACCTCGACCGGATCGGCAACCGCGATCACCCTGATCTACCCCGAGCTCAAGGGCCGGCTGAACGGGCACGCCGTCCGCGTCCCCCTGCTCAACGCCTCGCTGACCGATTGCGTCTTCGAGCTGGAGCGCGCGACCACACCGGAAGAGCTCAACGCGCTCTTCAAATCCGCCGCGGAGGGCGAGCTCAATGGCATCCTCGGCTATGAGGAGCGCCCCCTCGTCTCGGCCGATTACACCAATGATCCGCGCTCAGCGATCATCGACGCCCCTTCGACCATGGTGATCAACGGCACCCAGGCCAAGATCTACGCCTGGTACGACAATGAATGGGGCTATGCGCACCGCCTCGTCGATGTCGCGGCCTTGGTGGGGGACTCGCTGTGAGCAGACCGGTCGGGCTTGCCGCCTATGTCGCCGTGACCGCGGCCTACTGGGCCTTCATGCTGACCGACGGCGCGCTGCGCATGCTCGTCCTGCTGCATTTCCACACGCTCGGCTTCTCGCCGGTGCAGCTCGCCTACCTCTTCGTGCTCTACGAAATCGCGGGCGTCGTCACCAATCTCTCGGCGGGCTGGATCGCCGCGCGCTTCGGCCTCACGAGCACGCTCTACGCCGGGCTCGGGCTTCAGATCCTCGCGCTCCTCGCCCTCGCCCAGCTCGACCCAAGCTGGACCGTCGCCGTTTCGGTGGCTTTCGTCATGTGCGTGCAGGGCGCCTCGGGCGTGGCCAAGGATCTGGCCAAGATGTCTTCCAAATCGGCCGTCAAACTGCTTGCGCCCAAGGAAAAGGGCGGGCTTTTCCGCTGGGTCGCGCTGCTGACCGGGTCCAAGAACGCGGTCAAGGGGTTCGGCTTCCTGCTCGGCGCCGTGCTGCTGGGCACCGTGGGGTTTGTTCCGTCCGTCCTTGCGATGGCAGCGGTGCTCGCCGTGATCCTCGCCGTGATCGTCTGGCGCATGCCCTCGGGCCTGCCCGCCGGGCGCAAGGAGGCCAAATTCCGCGAGGTCTTCTCCAAATCGCGCAATGTGAACATGCTCTCGGCGGCGCGCGTGTTCCTCTTCGGTGCGCGCGATGTGTGGTTCGTCGTGGGCATCCCGATCTACTTCTACGCGGTCCTGTCGGATGGCTCCGAGGCGGGCAATCGCGCGGCGTTCTTTACCATCGGCAGCTTCATGGCCCTGTGGATCATCCTATACGGCGCCGTGCAGGCCGCGGCCCCGAAGCTGCTCAACGCCGCCGCCCGCCCCGAGGCCGAGATCGTCGCCGCCGCCCGCGGATGGGCCGCAGCGCTCACCCTCGTGCCCGGCGCGCTCGCCCTGCTGATCTGGCTCGCGGGCGCCCCCGCGCCCTGGCTCACGCTGACCATCGTCGCCGGGCTCCTGCTCTTCGGCGCGCTCTTCGCGGTCAACTCAGCGCTGCATTCCTACCTCATCCTCGCCTTCACCCGGGACGAGCGCGTGACCATGGACGTGGGGTTCTACTACATGGCCAATGCCACCGGCCGCCTCGTCGGCACGGTGCTTTCCGGCGCGACCTACCAGATCGGGGGCCTGCCCCTCTGCCTTGCCACGGCCGCGCTCATGCTCGCCCTCGCCGCGCTCTTCGCCGGCCGGCTTGCGCCCGACCCCGTCGCCGCGCAATAACCGCCGGGCCGGGCAATCGCGCCACGGAGGCCGCGGTTTCGGCCCCGGCCCCTCTTGGCGCGCCTCGGGTCACGGCCTATAAGGCCCCGAAACTCTTGAGGATCGCCCGATGCGCCACGCCAGGATCGCCCGTCAAACCGCCGAGACGAACATCACGGTCGAGATCAACCTCGACGGCTCCGGCACCTATGACAACCAGACCGGCGTCGGGTTTTTCGACCACATGCTCGACCAGCTCTCGCGCCACGCGCTGATCGACATGACCATCCGCGCCGAGGGCGATCTGCACATCGATGACCACCACACCGTCGAGGACACCGGCATCGCGCTCGGCCAGGCCCTGACCGAGGCGCTCGGCGACAAGCGCGGCATCCGCCGCTACGGCGCCTGCCTACTGCCAATGGATGACGCGCTGGTACGCGCCGCGCTGGATCTTTCCGGCCGGCCCTACCTCGTGTGGAACGTCGCCCTGCCGACCCAGAAGATCGGCACGTTCGACTGCGAACTCGTGCGCGAGTTCTTTCAGGCGCTCAGCACCCACGGCGGCATAACCCTGCACGTCGATCAGCTGCACGGGCTCAACAGTCACCACATCGCCGAAGCCGCCTTCAAAGCCGTCGCCCGCGCCCTGCGCGACGCGGTGGAGACCGATCCGCGCAAAGCCGATGCGATCCCCTCGACCAAGGGCGCGCTCTGAGATGAGCACCGTCATCGTCGACTATGAAAGCGGCAACCTGCACTCCGCAGCCAAGGCCTTTCAGCGCGTTGCGCGCGAGACCGGCGCAGGCGAGGTCGAGATCACCTCGGACCCGGACACGATCCGCCGCGCCTCTCGCGTCGTGCTGCCCGGCGACGGCGCCTTCCCGGCCTGCCGCGACGCGCTCTTCGATCATCGCGGCGTCTTCGAGGCGATCGAGGAGGCCGTCGTCACCGGCGGGCGCCCCTTCTTCGGGATCTGCATCGGCATGCAGATGATGGCCACCCGCGGCCTCGAATACCGCGAAACGCCCGGCTTCGACTGGATTGGCGGAGAGGTGGTGAAAATCGCGCCCTCCGATGCGGCGCTCAAGGTCCCGCACATGGGCTGGAACGATCTGGTGATCGACCAGCCGCACGCCGTTCTCGCGGGCATCAAAACCGGCGACCACGCCTATTTCGTCCACTCCTACCACATGCAGGTGGCCGCCCCGGCCCACCTTCTGGCCCATGCCGATTACGGCGGCGCGATCACCGCGATCGTCGGCCGCGACACAATGATCGGCACCCAGTTCCACCCCGAAAAGAGCCAGGCCACCGGCCTGAAACTCATCGCGAATTTTCTGAACTGGGCGCCCTGAGGCCTACTTGATCCGCGCCCAGGTCTGGCTCGAACAGAGCAGCCCGCCAGCCACGCAGCCCTTCATCTTGAGCCGGTCGCCCGCAAGCTCCATCTTGCCCATGTAAACCTTGTCATTCGACGGCCGCCAGACCTTGCCCTCATACTTGCCGCCCCCCGTCGCGGTCATGTCCCGCACCAGAAGCTTGCCAAGGTTGGGCGATTTGTACTCGCCATCGGTGTTGAACGTGCGGCTCAGCGTCCCGCAAAAGGCCGCGCCACAGGGCGCCATCGTGACATAGGCATAGGCCCCGTCGTCGACCTGGGTCTGCCAGATGCCTTCGATCGGGTCCGCGGACGCCGCCCCCGCCAACCCCAACGCCAGCGCGTAAATCATGGATTTCATCGGTCTCCTCCCTGGATTACCACCGAAACTCTGCGCGAGGCTCCGAGCCCGGATCAAGCCTGACGTCGGGTCGCGTTGCATTCGCCGCGCCCCCATGCCAAAGGAGCCCGAGCCTCAGGAGACAGCCATGATCCTCTACCCCGCCATCGACCTCAAGGACGGTCAGGCCGTGCGCCTCTACAAGGGCGAGATGTCGCAAGCCACCGTCTTCAACGACGACCCCGCCGCCCAGGCCAAAGCCTTCGTCGAGGCCGGCTGCGAATGGCTCCACCTCGTGGACCTCAACGGCGCCTTCGCCGGCACGCCCGTCAACGCGGCCCCCGTCGAGACGATCCTGAAGGAAACACGCGTCCCCGCCCAACTCGGCGGCGGCATCCGCGACATGGCCACCATCGAGACCTGGCTCGACAAGGGCCTCGCCCGCGTCATCCTCGGCACGGTCGCCGTCGAAAACCCCGCCCTCGTCCGCGAAGCCGCCCGCGCCTTCCCCGGCAAGGTCGCGGTGGGGATCGACGCCCGCAACGGCCGTGTCGCGACCAAGGGCTGGGCCCACGAGACCGACGTGATGGTCACCGACCTCGCCAAATCCTTCGAAGACGCCGGCGTCGCTGCCATCATCTACACCGACATCAACCGCGACGGCGCCATGCAGGGCCCCAATATCGAGGCCACCGCCGCGCTCGCCCGCGCCGTCTCCATCCCGGTGATCGCCTCCGGCGGCGTCTCCTCGCTCGCCGACCTCATCGCCCTGCGTGACTGCGGCGCGGCGCTCAACGGCGCCATCTCCGGCCGCGCCCTCTACGACGGCGCCATAGATCTCGCTGAAGCCCTCAAAACCCTGCGCGCTTCTTCTCTTTGAAAATACTCCGGGGGAGGCCGCCAAAGGCGGACGGGGGCAGCGCCCCCCAAAGCCCCCCGGCTTGCCGCCGCGCCAAACCCGGTGTACCTCTGCCCCATGCTGAAAACCCGCATCATCCCCTGTCTCGACGTCGCCGAAGGCCGCACGGTCAAGGGCGTCAATTTCGTTGACCTGATCGACGCGGGCGACCCGGTCGAACAGGCCCGCGCCTATGACGCCGCCGGCGCCGACGAGCTCTGCTTTCTCGACATCAAGGCGACCCACGAAAACCGCGGCACGATGTATGATCTCGCCACCCGCACCGCCGAGCAGTGCTTCATGCCGCTGACCATCGGCGGCGGCGTCCGGACGACCGAGGACGTGCGCAACCTGCTGCTCGCGGGCGCCGACAAGGTGAGCTTCAACTCCGCCGCCGTGGCCGATCCGGACGTGATCGCCCGCGCCGCCGACAAGTTCGGCAGCCAATGCATCGTCTGCGCCATCGACGCCAAGACCGTTGCGCCCGGTCGCTGGGAGATCTTCACCCACGGGGGCCGCAAATCCACCGGGATCGACGCGGTCGACTTTGCCAAGCTGATCTCATCCAAGGGCGCGGGGGAAATCCTGCTCACCTCGATGGACCGCGACGGCACGCGCGCGGGCTTCAACCTCGACATGACCCGCACCATTGCCGATGCGGTATCGATCCCGGTCATCGCCTCGGGCGGCGTCGGCACGCTCGACCACCTCGTCGAAGGCGTGACCGAGGGCCATGCGTCGGCCGTCCTTGCTGCGTCGATCTTTCACTTCGGCGATCACACCATCCGCGAGGCCAAGGAACACATGGCCGCCGCGGGCATCCCCGTGAGGCTCTGATGACCACGCTGCACACCCTCTCGCAAACCGTCGCGGCCCGCGCCGGGGGCGATCCCGACGAGAGCTGGACCGCGAAGCTTCTGGCCAAGGGCCCGGAGAAATGCGCCGAGAAATTCGGGGAAGAAGCCATAGAGGCGATCATCGAAGCGGTACGTGGCGATCGCGGCGCGCTGATCGGCGAGGCCGCCGATGTGCTCTACCACCTGCTCGTCATGCTGCGCGCGCGGGGCATTTCGCTTGAGGATGTCGAGGCCGAACTCGCCCGGCGCGAGGCGCAATCGGGGCTCGCGGAGAAGGCGGCGCGCCCGAAAGGCTGACCCTCCTCAGCTCCGGCCCGGCATCCGCTCGGGCAACAGCCGTGGCAACTCGATCTTCGGGCAGCGGTCCATGACCACGTCCACGCTCTTGTCGATGGCGCGCTGCGCGGCGTCTTCGTTGATCACACCGAGCTGCATCCAGACTGTCCTGAGCATGGGGAGCTGCGCCAGCGCCTCTTCGACCACCGGCAAGACCGCCTCGGACCGGCGGAAGATATCAACCATGTCGACCGGCACGTCGATCTCCGCAAGGCTTGCGCGCACCGTCTCGCCAAAGAGCGTCTCGCCCGCGTGGCCGGGGTTCACCGGGATCACGCGATAGCCGCAGCGGGTGAGGAATTGGCCCACCCCGTGGCTCGCACGCGCGGGGTTCATCGACGCGCCGACCATCGCGATGATCTGCGTACGCGCAAGCACCTCGCGCAGCCCGTCGTCGGTGTTGATCAAACTCATGTCAGCACTCCCTTCTGGCAGACGAAAAAAAGCGCCCAGACGAGAGCCTGGGCGCAAGTGTGGAACGAGGGACAGTGAAATGAAACGCGGGAAGTTCCAAATTCCGCGTTCGATACTGACTTAAGCGCGTCAGCAACGCTTTAAAGAGCGTGTAAGATAAACGTGAACGCATCATGAAGGTTCCCCCTCAGTCGAAAATATCTTCGAGCACATCGAACGCCTCGCGCAGCGCCGACTGAAACAGCGAGCGTTTCCGCGCCTTGGCCTTCTTTTTCTTCTTGCCCCCGCGGCCGCTGCGCTTGACGGGCTCTGGCCGTGGTGCGGGCGCGCCCGCGTTTCGCCCCGCATCCGCGCTCGGCAGGCGTTTGAGGTCATGCAGCGGCGCGCCGCAAGCCGAGCAGGCAAGCTCGTGGCGCAGCGTGCCGTCCAGCACCAGCGCCGCGCGCGTGCCGCAATAGCAGCAGGTTGCAACCTTGGGATAGCCTGGAATCGTCTCTCTCCTTCAGCCGGTACGACAGGCATATAGGGCGACAGCCGCCGCATTGGAGACGTTGAGCGAGCCAAAATCGCTGGCAAAGGGAATGCGCACCAACATGTCGCAGGTCTCGCGCGTTTTCTGGCGCAGCCCGGGCCCCTCGGCGCCGAGCACGAGGCCGATCGGCCGATCCGCGAATTGCGCCGCGGCCTCGTCGAGACTGGCTTCCGCCTCGCCGTCGAGCCCCAGAAGGATGTAGCCCGCGGACTGGAGCTCCTTCATCGCGTCCGCCAGATTGCGCACCTGCAGGTAGGGCTGGCGCTCCAGCGCGCCGCTCGCGGTCTTGGCCAGCGCGCCGGTCTCAGGCGCCGAATGGTGGCGCGGGGCGATCACCGCGCGCGCGCCGAAGACCTCCGCCGAGCGCAGGATCGCGCCCACGTTATGCGGATCGCTCACCCGGTCCAGCAGGACCACGCGCGGCGGGCGCTCGCCGTCCCCGAGGCTGACCTCACCCAAGGCCCCCCAGGACAGGGGTTTGACCTCGAGCGCCGCGCCCTGGTGCACCGATTGCGGATCGAGCGGCGCGGGAAACCGGCGCGGATCGGCGATCTCGGGCTCGACCCCGCTCGCCCCCACCACATCGCCCAGCCGGTCCGCCGCGTTGGGCGTCAGGATCAGCCGCAGCTTCTCGCGCCGCGGATTGCCGAGCGCATCGCGCACCGCGTGCAGCCCGAAGAGCCAGACCGTCTCGCGCTCCGCCTCGCGTTTGCCGCGCTCCTTTTCGACCACCCACTTGGGTTTTTTCATCTCACTCGTCCCTGCCCGATTGCGCGCGCGACAATGCGGCGCGAGCGGCCGCACCGCAAGCTGTTTTCCTCCCATCCACCCGAAGGGATTTTCCTGTTGACGCCTCCTTGGCACGGCGATAATCACGCTCCACACGAACGGGCTGCGGCCCGTCGGAGTGGGCGACAGGCCGCAAGGTGTGGCAGGGGACTGTAACTCCCTCGCGGAGACGCACGCCTGGTTCGATTCCAGGGTCGCCCACCACTCTCTCCCCGTCTTTCAGGATTGTTCCGGGTTTGCGCGCGCAAGGCGCGTGCGGCGTCGGCGCCGCGATCCGCCGCGTGAGGCGCGCCGGATCAATCGGATGGGCCGCTGTCCCCCAGCCGGGAATGCGCGGTTTCCGTGTCAGCGGGCGGCAGATCGTACCCGGCCCAGCCGTAGTCGCTCCCGGTGTCCGGCAGCCCGTCCTCATCGACCCGCAAGAGCATGTAGGCCTTGGACATGAAATTGGCCGAGACCGGCGCTGTGATGAACAGGAAGAAGAGGATCAGCAGCTCGTGGCTCGAGAGCATGGACTTGTCGTAATAGGCCTTGACCATCGACGCCAGAAGCAGCCCGCCGACGCCGAGCGTCGTGGCCTTGGTGGGGGCGTGCAGCCGTTGCATCGTGGTCTTGAGTTTCAAGAGCCCGAAGGAGCCGACGAGGCCGAAGATCCCGCCGATGACGATGAGTGCGGAGATGATGATTTCAATGATCATGCCAAGCCCCTCATTCGATGATGTCGCCGCGCAGGATGAAGCGGCAATAGGCGACGGTGGCGACGAAGCCCACCATCGCGATGAGCATGGAGGCCTCGAAATAGAGGCTGGTGCCGGTGTAGAGCCCGAAGAGGATGATCAGCGCAATGACGTTGATGACCATGGTGTCGAGCGCGAGGATACGGTCGACCGTGCCGGGGCCGCGCGCCACGCGCCAGAGCGTGAAGAGCAGCCCGATCCCGAAACAGGCGAAGGCGAACAAGAGGGCGGCGTTTATCATCCGAAAATCTCCTTCAACCGGCGCTCGTAGCGCGATTTGATATCGGCGCAGACCGCTTCGGGATCGTCCGAATGCAGGCAATGCACCAAAAGCGCCGAGCCATCGGCCGAGAGCATGGCCGAAACCGTGCCCGGCGTCAGCGTGATGGTCGCGGCGAGCACGGTGATGGCTTCAGGCTCCTTGAGCTCCAGCGGCACGGAAATCCACTTGGAGCGGATCTCGCGGTTGGGCTTGAAGAGCACGATGAGCGCCACCTGAATATTGGCGACGAGGATATCCCAAAGCACGATCCCGGTATAGGCAAAGGCCTTGAGCGGGCGTTTGAGCAGCGGCCGGTCGGGCCAGTAGGTCGAGGTCATGATCGGGATGACGATGGCGAGAAAGCTGCCCAGCAGGATATTGCCCGGCGTGATCTTGTTGACCAGCTGGAGCCAGAAGATCGCGAGGAAGACGCTCAGCAGCGGGTGGGGGAGCAATCGGCGCAGCAGCATTCTCAGCCCTCCGGTCCGGTTTCCAGCACGGCCGAGATATAGGCCGAGGGGTCGAAGAGATCGCCGGTCGTGGCCTCCAGGAAGCGCGAGGCGGGCCCGGCGAAGCCCGACAGGAGCGCCATCATCGCAAGGCAGATCACCACCGAGGCGATGGACCAGGCCGGCAGGCTTGGCGGCGGGGCGTCGTCCTCTGTGGGTGCGGTGTCTTCACCCTCGGCCTCGGCGTCAGGGCGCGACCAGAAGAGCAGGCTCCCGGCGCGGGCGAAGCCGACGATCAGCAGCAGCGAGCTTGCGAGGATGGTGAACCACAGGCCCGCCTGCCACGGGTGGCCCGCGACGCCGTCGAGGATGAGCAGCTTGCCGAGAAACCCGCTCAGCGGCGGCATCCCCGCCATGCCGATGGCCCCGGCGAAAAAGAGCGCGGCGAGCAGGCCCGATTGCGGAAAGGCCGGCGCGGGCGCAAGCGCATCGCGCGCCGGGCCCCGCCGCAGGACAATCAGATCGGCCAGCAGGAAGAGCGCGGCGGCGGCGAAGGTCGAATGCACGAGATAGTAGAGCGCGGCAGAGGCGGCGGCGGGGCTGAAGGCGGCGATGCCGATCATCAGCGTGCCCATGGAGGCGACGACCGAATAGGCGATGAGCGGGGTCAGCCGCCGGGTGCCGAGCACGCCGAGCGCACCGATGAAGGCGGTCACGATGGCGGCGGGCAGGAGCCAATCGCTGATGAGGCTGCCCACGGCGGCGACATCGGGGGCGAAGATCACGGTGTAGAACCGCAGGATCGCATAGGCCCCGACCTTGGTCATGATGGCAAAGAGCGCCGCGACCGGCGCGGGCGCGTGGGTGTATGTCCCCGGCAGCCAGAACTGGACCGGGAAGATCGCCGCCTTGACCGCGAAGACCATCAGCAGAAGGATCGCCGCGACGCGCAGCAGCGCGGCCTCCTCCAGCGGGATCTCGCGCACCTTGACCGCGAGGTCGGCGATGTTGAGCGTCCCGGTCGTGGCGTAGATCGTGCCGAGGGCAAAGAGAAAGAGCGTCGAGCCGGCGAGGTTCATGATCACGTATTGCAGCCCGGCGCCGAGGCGTTTGCGCCCGCCGCTGTGGATCATCAGCCCGTAGGAGGCGATGAGCAGCACCTCGAAGAAGACGAAGAGGTTGAAGGCGTCGCCGGTGAGAAACGCGCCGCAGATGCCCATCAATTGGAACTGAAAGAGCGCGTGGAAGTGGCGCCCGTGCTGGTCCCAGCCGCTGGCGACGGCATAGGTCAGGGTGATGAGCGCGAGGACCGAGGTCAGCAGGATCATCACCGCCGAGAGCCGGTCGAGCACGAGCACGATGCCGAAGGGCGCGGGCCAGTCGCCCAGCTTGTAGACATGGACCGCCCCGTCCCCCGCGATCACCATCAGCCCGGTGCAGATCGCCACAAGCGAGACCGTGGCGGCAAAGGAGGCGCTCCGCGCGAGAAGCGCGTCGTGGCGCATGACGAAGGCGATGAGCGGCGCCATGAGCGCCGGCAGGACGACAGGGGCGATGATCCAGTGGTTCATGGGGTGGCGTCATCCAGGTCTTCGGGGTCGGTCGCGACGTGGTCGCTGCCCGCTTCGAAATAGGCGCCGAGCGCGATCATCACCAGCACGGCCGTCATGCCGAAGGAGATCACTATCGCAGTCAGCACGAGCGCCTGCGGCAGCGGGTCGGTATAGCTTACGTCCTTGGCATAGGAGAGCACCGGCGGGGCGCCCACGGCGAGGCGCCCTGTGGCGAAGAGAAAGACGTTCACCGCGTAGGACAGCATCGCCATCCCGAGGATGACCGCGAAGCTGCGCAGGCGCAGGATGAGGTAGATCCCGGCGGAGGTCAGAAGGCCCACGGAGAGGGCGACGAGCAATTCCATCTCAACGGCTCTCCTTGTCGTCGGCGGATTTGGAGGGGTCGTAGTCCATTGCCTCGACGTTGACCGTCTCGCCGGCGTAGCGCGCGATGCGGCTGAGGCTGTAGAGCATGAGCATCACCGCGCCGAGCACGGTCAGGAAAACGCCGAGGTCAAAGAGCGCGGCGGTGGCGAGCTCGAATTCCTCGATGGGCGGCATGTGCACATAGCCGAACCAACTCGTCAGGAACGGCTTGCCGAAGAACCACGCGCCCACCCCGGTGAGCCCCGCGATCACGACGCCGAAGCCGATCAGCGCGTGGTATTCCACCTTCTGGCGCGCCTGGGCCCAGGCGAAGCCGGAGGCCATGTATTGCATCAGGAGCGCGATCGCGATCACCAGCCCCGCAACGAACCCGCCCCCGGGCAGATTGTGGCCGCGCAGGAAGATGTAGACCCCGACCATCACCGCCATCGGCAGGAGCATGCGCGTGGCGACGACCATCATCAACGGGTGGCGATCCTCCGAGCGCCGGTGGGCGAAGATCCAGTTGCGGAGCCGCCGCGCGGCGCGCCCGCCGAGGAGCGATTCCATCAGCGCGAAGATGGTGAGCCCCGCGATGCCGAGCACGATGATCTCGCCGAAGGTGTCATAGCCCCGGAAATCCACGAGGATGACGTTGACCACGTTGGTCCCGCCCCCGCCGGACTTGGCGTTGGCGAGGTGGAAATCGGAGATGGTCGAGAAATCCCGGCGCAGGAAGGCGAAGGTCAGCGCGCTGACCGCGAGGCCGATGGCCACCGCGATGCCGCCGTGGAAGAGCCGGGTGATCCGGCTGCTCTCGACGGAGGTATCCTTGGGCAGGAAGTGCAGCGCGAGGAGCAGCAGCATGACCGTGACTGTCTCCACCGAGATCTGGGTCAGCGCGAGGTCCGGCGCGGAGAGGTAGACGAACCCGGCCGAAACCATGAGCCCCACGACGCTGATGATGATGAGCGCGCGGAAACGGTGGCGGTGGGCGAAGAGCATCCCGACCGTGCCCACCACGAGCAGCACGAAGCCCACGACCGCCACCGGCGAGACCGGCAGCATCGGCCGCGTGGCCGGCGCGAGCCCCCCGGTCGCCGCGGCGGTGAGCCCCAGGACGAGCACCGTGGCGCAGAAGATCGTGAGGTAGCGCGAGAGCGAGCCGTCGTGGCTGCCGCGGATGAGGCGGCCCGAGGTCGCGACCGCGCCGCCGAGGCCGGCATCGAAGATGCGCTTGGCCTCAGGGCGCCGCGCGGCCAGCCAAAGCCGGTCAAGCGGGCCATGGCGCGTCAGAAGCAGCAGCCCGCCGATCACCGCGATGATCGACATGATGAGCGCGGGCGTCACCCCGTGCCAGAGCTTGAGATCGTGCCAATGGTGCAGCTCATGCCCGACAACCGCCGTCGCCGCGAGCTCGACCAGCGGGCCGACCGTCGCCTGCGGAAAGATCCCGATCAGTACGACCAAAAGCGCCAGAAACCCGGGCGCGGCCCACATGCCGGGGTTCGGATCATGGGGCTTGTGCGGGTAGTCATCGCGCACCGGGCCGAGGAAGGTGTGGACGATGAAGCGGAAGGAATAGGCGACCGACAAAAGCGCGCCGAGCGTGGCAAGCACGGGCACGACATAGGGGCTCCCGAGCCACGAGGTATGGGCCGCCTCCTCCAGCATCAGCTCCTTGGAGAGAAACCCGTTGAAAAGCGGAATCCCGGCCATCGAGAGCCCGGCGACCACCGCGATCAGGAAGGTGATCGGCATCAGGTAACGCAGCCCGCCGAGCCGCTTGATGTCGCGCGTGTGGGTCTCGTGATCGACGATCCCGGCGGTCATGAACAGCGCGGCCTTGAAGGTCAGGTGGTTGATGATGTGAAACACCGCGGCGATCGCGGCGGCCTCCGTGCCGAAGCCCAGAAGCATGGTCAGAAGGCCAAGATGGCTCACCGTCGAGAAGGCCAGCAGCGCCTTTAGATCATCCTTGAAGAGCGCGATGAGCGCGCCGAGGATCATGGTGATGAGCCCGACCGAGCCGACGATGTAGAACCACGCGTCGGTCCCCGCGAGCGCGGGCCACATGCGCGCCATGAGGAAGACGCCGGCTTTCACCATCGTCGCCGAGTGCAGATAGGCCGAAACCGGCGTCGGCGCGGCCATCGCGTGGGGCAGCCAGAAGTGGAACGGGAACTGCGCCGATTTGGTGAAGGCGCCGATGAGGATCAGGATCAGCGCGGGCAAGTAGTGCTCCGAGGCCTTGATCGCCTCCCCCGCCGCGAGAATGTCCGTCAGCTTGTAGCTGCCCGCGATGTCGCCGAGGATGAGCATTCCGCCGATCATCGCCAGCCCGCCCGCGCCGGTCACGGTGAGGGCCATGCGCGCGCCCTGCCGCCCTTCGGGCAGGTGGTTCCAATAGCCGATCAGCAGGAAAGACGAGAGCGAGGTCAGCTCCCAGAAGATGAGCAAAAGCAGGATGTTGTCCGACAACACGATGCCCACCATCGCGCCCTGAAAGAGCAGCAAATAGGTATAGAACCGCCCCATCGGGTCTTCGCCGCTGAGGTAGTGGCGGGCGTAGAGCGTGATGAGCAGCCCGACGAAGAGGATCATTCCGGCAAAGAGCAGCCCGAGCCCGTCGAGGAAGAAGGAGACCGAAAGCCCGAGCGCGGGAAGCCATTCGACGCTGTAGGTCAGCACCTCGCCGCTGAAGACCGCCGGGGCGCAGAAGCCCAGCATGATGAGCGCGAGCGCGGTCGGGATGGCGGTGAAACTGGCGCAGGCGTTGCGACCCGCGCGAATGACAAGGCCGGGGGCGAGGGCGCCGAGGAACGGCAGCAAGGCGATGATCGGCAAAAAACCGGCGCTGGCGTGCATGGTGTCCCCCTCCCTGATTCTGTCGGGTCAGTCTCGGGGATTTACCCTCTTGTGAAAAGACTGGGACAGAGCGTCGTGGGATTCGTTATACCACAGCGTGGGATTGTGTATACCACTACTCGACCCTGCGGCACTTTGCGTCACGATTGCAGGCGGTTGCATCGGGGGCGGTGGTGCCCCCTGCCACGCGTGCCGGAGCGCCGCGCGCCCTAGGTCCCACTGCGCCGCACCATCGCGATCCGCGTCTCCAGCATCGACAGCTCGGCCATGATCTCCCGCCGCCGCGTCCGGTCGCTCTCATCCTGCAGCGTCTCGCGCAAGGCGGCGATCTCGCGCGAAAGGGCCACGAAGGGGTGCTCGGCCCCGGCCTCCCGCGTCAGCCGGTTGAGGATCTCGGCGTCCGGATCGTGCAGCCGGTCGAGCGGTTTGCCCGCGCCGGGCAGATCGTCGAACGCGCCCTTGGCCTCCGCCTCGCGGATGCGCGCCGTGATCAGATCGATAAGCGGATGATCCATGCCGCAAAGCTTATCGCGCCTCTCACCGCACGCAACGAAAAACCCCCGCCTGCTGGGCGGGGGCTCTCGGGGGTCAGCGCGATCCGATCACTTGTTGATCGTGATTCGGCCGTCCGTGTAGGGCTGGTACGGCGCGTGTTCGACCAGGTATTCCGCCGTGACATCCGCCAGATCGGGGCCGAAGTCGTAGGCGTTTTGAGCGGTGGTGAACATCTTGTAGCCGTCACCGCCGTTGCGCACGTAGTCGTTGGAGACAACGCCATAGAGCTTGTCGGCGTCGATGGCTTCGCCGCCCACCATCACATCGGAAATCCGGCTGCCCGGCTCGGCAGTCAGGTCGGCGGTGAAGGTCAGGCCGGAGACCTGCGGGAAGCGGCCCGCGCCCTCTTCAACCTGGCTCACACCGTTTTCGAGCGCTTCGACGAGCGTGGCGCCCGTGATCTGGAAGGTCGAGAGCGTGTTCTGGAACGGCAGCACCGTGAGCACTTCGCCCATGGTGACTTCGCCCGCGTCGATCGAGGCGCGCAGCCCGCCGCTGTTGGCGATCGCGACGTCGATGCCCTGATCCTTCACGCGGTCGAGCATGGCGTCGGCCACCAGGTTGCCCATCGGGCATTCCATCGCGCGGCAAACCGACCGGTCACCCTCGATGTTGTCCGCGGCTTCCGCCACGACCTTGTTGCGCACCTCATCAAGCGGCACGGCGGCTTCGGCGATGCGCGCCTTGGTGCCCTCGTCCTCGGTCACGGCCGCGTCCATGATCAGCGGTGCGCCGGCAGCTTCGGTGATCTTGCCCTCGTCATCGAAGGTCACGTTCAGCTCGCCCAGGAACTTGCCGTAGGCATAGGCCGAGACGATCGCGGTCTCGCCGACCATCGTCGGATAGGGGCCTTCCGCGCCGTCCATCTCGCCCAGAAGCGTGTTGGTGTGGCCGCCAACAATGATATCGACGCCGGTGGTCTCTTCGGCCACGCGCTGGTCGATGCCATAGCCCGAGTGGGACAGGACGATGATCTTGTTGACGCCCTCGGCGGTCAGCTTGTCGACCTCGCCCTGCACCGCGTCGACCGGATCGGTGAAGATCACGTTGGGGCCGGGGCTGGCGAGCTCGTCGGTGTTCTGCGGGGTGAGGCCGATGAGGCCGAGCTTCTCGCCGCCGCGTTCGATCACAGTGGATTTCATCAGCACGTCGGCCAGCTGCGCCTCGCCCGAGACATCGGCGTTGGACATCAGCACCGGGAAATCGACCGAATCCATGAAGCCGCGCAGGACTTCGGGCCCGTCGTCAAACTCGTGGTTGCCCACGGTCATCGCGTCATAGCCCATCTTGTTCATCATCTCGGCGGTCAGCGCACCCTTGTAGTAGGTGTAGAACAGCGTGCCCTGGAACTGGTCGCCCCCATCCACGAGGATGGCGTTGTTGCTGCGCGCCTTGGCGTCGGCGATGGCGGTCGCGAGACGGGCGGAGCCGCCGAAGCATTCGCCGGCGTCGTTGTCTTCGGCCGAACAGCCCGAATTGTACTTGCTGATGGGCTCGAAACGGGCGTGGAAATCGTTGGTGTGCAGAATGGTCAGCGAATAATCCGCCGCGGCCATGGTGCCGAGCAGACTGATCGCGGCTGCGCTGGTAAGCATCCGGGATGTCATTGGTTGGTGTCCTCTCCTGTCAGATGATGGCGAATCCAGAGCCTATTTTGGCCACAATGTCAAAATTGCCGCCGGGGAAGCTTTTGCATAGGGTTCGCAACAATCGTGCGACAGCTTGACCACTGCACAAGGAGCGGGCAAGAGCGGGGCATGCTGATTTACAAGATTTTTCGCGGCGACGAAGAGGCCGCTTTTGCCCGCGCCGGCGAGACCCGCGGGGCGCCGGTGGATCTGGCCGATGGCTATATCCATATCTCGACCGCCGAGCAGGTGCAGGGCACGCTCGACAAGCATTTCGCGGGCGAGGACGGGCTTTGGCTGCTGGCGCTCGACAGCGATGCGCTTGGGCCGGAGTTGCGCTGGGAGCCGTCCCGTGGGGGCGCGCTTTTCCCGCATCTTTACAGGGTCTTGCGCGCGGATGACGTGGCTTGGAGACGGCCGCTTGCGCGCCGCACGGATGGCGCCGTGATTCTGGATCCGCCCGCATGAAGCTGCTCGAAGAGCTCGGGCTCGCCCTGCTCCACCGGGTCGATCCGGAACGGGCGCACGGGCTCGCGCTGCAGGCGCTCCGTCTTGGGATCGCGCCATCGCCCGGGCTGATCACGTCGCCGCGGCTGCGGACCACCGTCGCGGGGCTTTCGCTGCCCAATCCGGTCGGTTTGGCGGCGGGATTCGACAAGAACGCCGAGGCCCTGCGCGGGCTCGCCCATGCCGGTTTCGGTTTCATCGAAGTGGGAGCCGCGACCCCGCGGCCCCAGCCCGGCAACCCGCAACCACGCCTGTTCCGACTCAGCGAAGATCGCGCGGCCATCAACAGATTTGGTTTTAATAACCAAGGCATAGACGGAATAGCTAATCGTCTGCGCGAAGGCCCGAGCGATTTGGTCACCGGGCTCAACCTCGGGGCCAACAAGGACAGCGCGGACCGGGCGGCGGATTTTGCTTCTGTGCTCGCGCGCGGAGGAGCGCATGTCGATTTCGCGACCGTGAACGTCTCCTCCCCCAACACTGAAAAGCTCCGGGACCTGCAAGGGCCAGAGGCGCTTCTGGCGCTGCTGCGCGGTGTGCTCGAGGTGCGCGACGGGCTCGCAAAGCCGATCCCGGTCTTCCTCAAGATCGCGCCGGATCTGAGTGACGCCGAGATCGACGCCATCGCCGAGACGGCCCAGACAGCGGGCATCGACGGGCTCATCGCGACCAACACCACGCTGGATCGCACCGGGCTCAGATCCCCGCAAGCCTATGAAAAAGGCGGGCTTTCCGGCGCGCCCTTGTTTGAGAAAAGCACGCGGGTTCTCGCCCGGCTGGCGCGCGCGACGGACCTGCCGCTCATCGGCGTCGGCGGAATCGGCTCGGCGGAGGATGCCTACGCCAAGATCCGCGCGGGCGCGTCGGCGGTGCAGCTCTACACCGCGCTGGTCTATGGCGGGCTGCGGCTGGTGGGCGAGATCGCGACCGGGCTCGACCGGCTGCTGGAGCGCGATGGATTCGCCACGGTGGCCGAGGCCGTGGGCACGGGGAAACAGGACTGGTGAGTGTCACGATCTGGCATAACCCGAGATGCAGCAAGTCCCGTACCGCGTTAAAATTACTCGAAGACGCGGGCCTCGAGATCACCACGCGGCGCTATCTTGAGGCGGCGCCGAGCCTTGCAGAGATCCGCGCTGCCAAAGCCGCGCTCGGGCTCACGGCAATCGAGATGATGCGGCCGGGCGAGGCGCTCTTTTCGGAGCTTGGCCTGTCGAAATCCGACGACGAGGCCACGCTTCTGGCGGCCATGGCCGCGCACCCGCGCCTCATCGAACGGCCCATCGTGTTTCGCGGCACACGGGCGGTCATCGGGCGCCCCCCCGAGGCGGTCCTGACCCTGCTCTGATCTGCACGTGGGCTGAGGAGCTCACCCCTCGTTCTGCCTGAAAAACGAGCAATCGCGGACGCCGAACCCCTCAGACCGCGCGCTCCAGCGCCGGGTAGCGCGCGCCGAGCGTCACGCCGCGGGCGATGAAGCTGATGAGGAAGGCGAGCCAGAGCCCGTGGTTCCCGAAAGCCGGGATGAGCAGCCACAGCGCAGCGCCATAGATCAGCAGCGAGAGCGCCATCATGTTGCGCATGTCGCGGGTTCGGGTCGCGCCGATGAAGATACCGTCGAGCATCCAGGCGGGCAGCCCGGCGAGCGGGGCCAGCAGCATGTAGGGCAGGAAGTCGCGGGCGGCGGCGCGGACCGGCTCGGCGGTGGTCATCCAGTCGATGATCTGCCCCCCGCCGAGGAGGAAGGTGAGGGTCAGCAGACCGATGATGATCAGCCCCCAGACGCTGGCGAGCTGCGCCGCGCGGCGCAGACCGGCGCGGTCCCGCCGCCCGAGCGCCTGGCCGACCAGCGCCTCGGCGGCAAAGGCGAATCCGTCGAGGGCGTGGGCGGTAATGGTCAGGAATTGCAGGAGGATCTGGTTGACGGCGAGCTCCACGTCGCCGAACTCGGAGCCGAGCAGAAGGAAGGAGACGAACATCGCCTGAAGCATGGCTGAGCGCAGCAGGATGTCGGTGTTGACCAGAGCCATGTTTTTCAGGCGCGCGCGGTCGAAAACGCGGGCCCAATCGCGCCAGGCAGGCACACGAAACGCGCCGCGGCAGAGCCAGAGGCCGAGCGCCGCGCCGCTTGTTTCGGCGATGAGCGTGGCCACGGCGACGCCGGGCACGCCCCAGCCGAGGTCGAGCACGAACCACAGGTCGAGCAGGATGTTGATCCCGTTCATCCACAGCTGAAGCCCGAGCACGGCGGCTGTGCGCTCCTGGGCGATGAGCCAGCCGGTGATACCGAAGACGGCGATGGCGCAGGGCGCCGACCAGATCCGGATCGCCATGTATTGATGCGCGAGCGTCTCGACCTCGTCGCTGGCGGGCGAGAGGCGGAAGGCCCCGGCGAAGAGCGGCCACTGGAGCGCGATGAGGGCGAGCCCGCCGGCGAGCGCGATCATCAGCACCCGGGTCAGCAGCGCGGCCACCTCGGCCCGGTCGCCCGCGCCGAGCGCCTGGCTGGCGAGGCCGGTGGTGCCCATGCGCAGAAATCCGAACATCCAGTAGATGCTCGTCAGGATAATCGCGCCAACCCCGACCGCCCCGATGGGCGCGGCCTGCCCCATCTGGCCCACCACGCCGGTATCGACCGCGCCGAGGATCGGCACCGTGGCGTTTGACAGCACGATGGGCAGCGCGATGGCGAGAACGCGGCGGTGGGTCAGCCGGGAAGAGACCCCGGGGGCGATTTCGGCGCTGTCGCTCATGGCCTAGCCGTCGCGGTGCGGCATGAGGAAATGGCCGGTGGCCTGGGCCGTGAGGCGAGCGCGGTTGTCCTGCCAGGCCTCGACATGGACGGAGGCATAGCGCCGGCCCATGCGCGTCACCCGGGCGCGCGTATAAAGATCGCGCGGCAGGCCGGAGCGGAGGTAGTCGATGGTGAAATCGATGGTCTTGGGCAGGCGCAGCGGCGCGTCCGGCTCCGGCAGCGCATCGCCCTCGATATCCTGCCAGAAATAGGCCCACGAAAGGCCGGTGATCGCGCTCACCTCAAGGAAGGCGGCGGTCACCCCGCCGTGGATCGCGGGGAGCGCCGGGTTGCCGATATGGGCCTCGGCATAGGGTAGAATGCCGGTCAGCTCATCGCCGCGCCGGTCGAAGCGGATCCCGAGGAAGCCCGCGAAGGGGACGCCATCGACAAGCCGCTGGAGGCCCGCGTCGCGGCGCTGGCGGACGACCTCGACCGGCTCGGGCGCGCGATGGCGCGGGGCGCTCATGTGCCTGTCTCCGACCGGAGCTGTTCGAGGGTGAAGGCGCCTGTGGCGGCGGCGACCGGGGTCCCGTCCTCGCCATCGGTCGCGGTGGCGCGGACGAAGGCGACGGACCGGGTCACGTGGTAGCATTCCGCGCGGGCGGTGATGGCGGCGCCGGGGCGCGCGGGGCGCATGTAGTCGATGCGCAGATCGAGCGTCGCGGTGGCCATGGTGGCGCGCGGGTGGCTCATGACGGCGGCGCCGCCGCAGGTGTCCATCAGCGCCGAGACCACCCCGCCGTGCATCACCCCGCTTTCGGGATCGCCCACCAGCCGCGCGTCATAAGGCATGTCGATCACCGCCTCGCCATGGCCGATCGAGAGGAGCCGCATTCCAAGCGCGCGGGCATAGGGGATCGCCTCGATAAACTGGGTCGCGATCGCCGTGCGTTCCGCTTCGGAGAGCCCGGCCGCGCGGGCGCCGGGCCCGGGGGTGTCTGTGCTGTCGTCGCTCATGGCCCGATCGCTCCGGTGTCTGGTGTGATGCCGCGCCGCCCGGGCAGAGCGCGCCGGGCAGGGCCTGTCTTTTATGGCCAAGGCGGCGGGTCGCTGCAAGCGGCGCGCGTTCCCGACTGGAAGGCTTGGAATCCCCTGCCCCGGCCCCTAAGATGCTCCCGATGGCTATGAGGATGGGGCATGAGCGATCAACGATTGAGCTTCAAGGAAATGTGCGCGCGCTTCGACGTAACGCCGCGCACCCTGCGCTACTACGAGTATATCGAGTTGCTCCACCCTGAGCGCGAAGGCCGCTCGCGGTTCTATGGCCCGACGGAAATCGCGCGGATGACTTTGATCCTGAGGGGCCGGAAATTCGGCTTCCAGCTCGAAGACATCCGGCAGTGGCTGCTCATCTATGAGCACGAGGGCACCGAAGTGCAGATGCGCAACTGGATCGATCTGGCCGACCGGCAGCTCGTCGAGCTCGACAAGCAGAAGGCCCAGATCGAGGACGCGATGGGCGAGCTCAAGGCCCTGCGGGACCGGACCATGGCCGATCTCGAAGCCGTCACCGCCGCATCCGACACCTCGGGCGACTGAGGCCTGGCGCGCGCCTGCCTTGCGCCTTGCGCTGCCTGAACCGGGCCCGAGGGCGCTGGTTTATTCCCCGTTAAGCACATTCCCCTAGGTAAGGAAATTGCGTGTTTGCCGGCGTGCGCAAAATATCCTTGAAGCTGGGCTGGTTCTGACGCGACGTCTCGCTTACGTCAACGTCATCTCCCTTGTATCAGCCCTCTCAACACGACAGATGCAGCCGGTACATCCAAGACCGGAGTAGTGAGTTATGACCGACGATTTGATGACCATCCGCCAGATGTGTGACGCCTTTGACGTCACGGCGCGCACCTTGCGGTTCTATGAAGCCAAGGAGCTTCTCGCGCCCGTCCGGGTTGGCACCAAGCGCCTTTTCACCCGGCGCGATCGCGCGCGGCTCAAGCTGATCCTGCGCGGCAAGCGCTTCGGGTTCAGCCTCGAGGAAATCCGCCAGCTCCTCGACATGTATGATATGGAAGGCCAGCAGCATTTGCAGCTGCGCAAATCCTACGAGCTGGCCCGCGAACGGCTCTCCGCGATGGAGGCTCAGCGCGATGAGTTGAACGAGGCGATCGGCGAGCTGAAGGATCAGCTGAGCTGGGCCGAGAGCGCCCTCGCCCCGCGCGACGCGGCGGAATAACGGCGCCCCGGCGCCACGCAACACCGGCCGAGGGGCCCCAAGGCCCCCACGCGCCAGCCACGCCGATCCGCAGCCCTGCCCAAGGGGGCGGAGGGGCGACAAAAACGAGCGACGTTACGTCTAAGGGAGAGACTTTGATGCCGAGCTACACCCCGCCCACCAAGGATATGCAATTCGTCCTGCACGAGGTGCTGAACATCTCGCAGCAGCCCATCCCGGGCTATGACGAGCTTGACGCGGAGTTCACCGGCGCGGTGCTCGACGAGGCCGGCAAGATCGCCTCGGGCGTGCTCGCCCCCCTCAACCCGGTGGGCGACGCCCAGGGCTGTACGCTCGACAACGGCGTGGTCCGCACGCCCGAGGGCTTCAAGGCGGCGTTCGATCAGGTCCGCGACGGCGGCTGGACGGCGCTCGACTGCGATCCCGAATACGGCGGCCAGGGCCTGCCCTATGTCATGTCGACCGCGGTGGGCGAGATGTTTTCGGGGGCCAACATGGCCTTCAACATGTACGCCGGCCTCACCCACGGCGCCTATAACGCGATCCACGCCCACGGCTCGGACGAGCAGAAGGCGATGTACCTGCCCAAGATGGTCTCCTGCGAATGGGGCGGGACGATGAACCTCACCGAGCCGCATTGCGGCACCGATCTGGGGCTCATCCGCACCAAGGCCGTGCCGAACGGCGACGGGACCTATGCCGTCTCCGGCCAGAAGATCTGGATCTCGGCCGGCGAGCACGACATGGTCGACAACATCATCCACCTCGTGCTGGCCAAGCTGCCGGACGCGCCCGAGGGCGTCAAAGGCATCTCGCTCTTCATCGTGCCGAAGTTCATGGTGAACGAGGACGGCTCGCTTGGGGACCGCAACAGCCTCTCCTGCGGCGGGCTCGAAGAGAAGATGGGCATCCACGGCAACGCGACTTGCGTGATGAACTACGACGGCGCGACGGGCTTCCTCGTGGGCGAGCCCCACAAGGGCATGCGCGCCATGTTCACCATGATGAACGAAGCCCGCCTCGGCGTGGGCCTCCAGGGCTATGCTCAAGGGGTGGTGGCCTATGAGAACGCGCTCGGCTTTGCGCTGGACCGTCTCCAGGGCCGCGACGTGACGGGGACCAAGGCGCCGGAAAAACCCGCTGACCCGATCATCGTCCACCCCGACGTGCGCCGCAACCTGATGGACCAGAAGAGCTTCATCGAAGGCGCCCGCGCCTTCTGCTTCTGGGGCGCCAGCATGATCGACGCCTCCCACCGCGCGGGCGACGAGGACGCCGAGGCGATGATCTCGCTCCTGACCCCGGTGCTGAAAGGCTTCCTGACCGACAAGGGCTTCGAAACCACCGTGCTCGCGCAACAGACCCTCGGCGGCTCGGGCTTCACCCGCGAATGGGGGCTCGAACAGTTCGTCCGCGACGCGCGGATCACCATGATCTACGAAGGTACCAACGGCGTGCAATCGCTCGATCTCGTGGGGCGCAAACTGCCCTCGGGCGGCGGTAAGGCAATCATGGCCTTCTTCGATATGGTAAAGGCCTACATCAAGGAAAACGCCGGCCAGGACGCCGAGTTTGACGCGCAGTTCCTCGACCCGCTCAAAGCCGCGTCGAAGGACCTGCAAGCCGCCGGGATGTACTTCATGTCCGAAGGGATGAAAAACCCCAACGACGCGCTCGCCGGCTCCTACGACTTCATGCACCTCTTTGGCCACGTATGCCTCGGGCTCATGTGGGCGAAGATGGCCAAGGCCGCCAAAGGCGCGCTCGCGTCCGGCGCCTCGGACACGGAGTTCTACGAGACCAAGATCACCACCGGCCGCTACTACATGGCGCGACAATTGCCGCTGACGGCGACCCACCTCACCCGGATCCAATCCGGCGGTGAAACGGTCATGGCGCTCGACGCGGCAAACTTCTGAGCCGACGACCACTGCGTCGCGCCCTCATTTGGGCGCGACGTCTCGACAGACAGGACAACAAGGCTTGGGAGGGCCGGATGTCAGGACGCTGCCGCACCGGCATACCGTGCATCACCGGACTGTGTGAAACAGGCGCCGCCTCCGCCCGGCCTGCCGCATTTGCCGGGTTCGCGAGCCTCCGGCGGGAGTATTTTTCAAGAGAAGAAGCGGTCAAAGGTCCACCCCGCCAGACGGCCCATGGCGAGGCGGACCGGCGGGGCTTCTCCTCTTACGGTCATCGGCACTCCTGCCTGTACCGCCCTCAAATCATGAGCGCGGGCATCTTAACAAAAACCTTCCCGCCTGCTTCTTCTCTTCAAAAATACTCACTCCCACAGATCCGCGCGCGCCGCCGCCGGGCAGCGGGCGCACCATCGCAAAGGAGACTGGCATGACGATCAGACTGCATTGTTTCGGGGAATCGGGGCATTCCTACAAGGTGGCGCTCGCGCTTGAGCTTGGCGGGCTCGATTGGGAGCCGGTCAAGATCGATTTCTTTTCTGGCGAGACCCGTGGGGATGCCTATCGCGGCACGCTCAACGAAATGGGAGAGGCGCCGGTGTTGATCGATGGCGATCTGACGCTCACACAGTCGGGGGTGATCCTTGACTACCTTTCTGAGAAGACCAGCAAGTTCGGGGGGCGCGATGCGGCGGAGCGGCGCGAGATTTTGCGTTGGGTCTTGTGGGACAACCACAAGCTTTCCAGCCAGGCCGGGGTCACGCGGTTCCTCATGAACTTCCTGCCCGCCGAAAAACGTTCTGGAGATGTCATCGGGTTCATGCAGAGCCGGCTTGCCGGGGTCTATCCGGTGCTGGAAGGGCATCTGGAGGGGCGCGACTGGATCGTCGGCGATGGGCTCACCAATGCCGATCTGTCCTGTTGCAGCTACCTGTATTACCCCGAGCCGTTCGGGTTCGAGCGGGCCGATTGGCCCAATATCGACCGCTGGCTTGGCCGCATTTCCGAAACGCCGGGGTGGAAGCCCCCTTACGAGTTGATGCCCGGCAGTCCTGCCGACCGGGCCTGAGAAGGAGCAAGATATGACCGACGCCTATATCTATGACGCGCTGCGCACGCCGCGGGGCAAGGGCCGCAAGGATGGGAGCCTGCATGAGGTCACCTCACTGCGGCTGTCGTCCGAGACGCTGAACGCGGTGAAGGATCGCAACGGGCTCGATGGCCACGCGGTTGAGGATGTGATCTGGGGCAACGTGACCCAGGTCGGCGAACAGGGCGGCTGCCTGGCGCGCTCCGCCGTGCTGGCCTCCGATCTCGACGAGCGTATCCCCGGCCTTGCGATCAACCGATTCTGTGCCTCGGGCATGGAGGCGGTCAACCTCGCGGCCAACCAGATCAGGGGCGGCGCGGGCTCGGCCTATATCGCCGGCGGCGTGGAGATGATGGGCCGGGTGGCCATGGGCTCTGACGGGGCAGCGATCGCGGTAGATCCGAGCCTTGCGATGAAGAGCTACTTCGTCCCTCAGGGCATCTCGGCCGATATCATCGCCACCGAATACGGCTTTTCGCGCGACGATGCGGACGCCCTGGCGATGGAATCCCAGCGTCGGGCCGCGGCGGCCTGGGAGGATGGGCGGTTTGACCGTTCCGTCATTACCGTGAAGGATATCAACGGCTTGCCGATTCTAGAGCGGGACGAATACATGCGCCCCGGGACGGACATGCAGTCGCTCGGGGGGCTCAAACCCGCCTTCAAGGACATGGGCGAGGTCATGCCCGGGTTCGACAAGGTCGCGCTGATGAAATACCCGCATCTGGAGAAGATCGAGCATATTCACCATGCCGGGAACTCTTCGGGGATCGTCGATGGCGCGGCCGCCGTTCTCATTGGCAACAAGGAGTTTGGCGAGAAATACGGGCTGAAGCCGCGCGCGCGCATCCGTGCCACCGCCAAGATCGGCACCGATCCGACGATCATGCTCACCGGCCCCGTGCCGGTCACCGAGAAGATCCTCGCCGACAGCGGCATGAGCATCTCCGACATTGATCTCTTCGAGGTCAACGAGGCCTTCGCCTCGGTCGTCTTGCGCTTCATGCAGGCCTTCGACGTGGACAGCGACAAGGTCAACGTCAACGGCGGCTCCATCGCCATGGGCCACCCGCTGGGCGCCACCGGCGCGATCATCATCGGCACGTTGCTGGACGAGCTGGAACGCACGGGCAAGGGCACCGGGCTCGCCACGCTCTGCATCGCGTCCGGCATGGGCGCGGCCACCATCATCGAGCGCGTTTGAGCCGCGTACCTGACACCCCTCCGAGACGGGAGAGAGACATGACTGATTTTACCTATGAGGTCGATGCCGAGGGCGTCGCCGTCATCACATGGGACGTGCCGGGCAAGAGCATGAACGTGCTCACGCGCGAGGCCTTCGAGCTGGTCGAGGGCTATCTCGATCGGGCGCTGGCCGACGAGGCCGTCAAGGGCATCGTGATCACCTCGGCCAAGAAGGATTTCGCGGGCGGGATGGATCTCAACGTGCTGGCGTCGATCCGCGCGGAGGCCGGTGATGAGCCCGCCAAGGCGCTGTTTGACTTCACGATGAACGGCCACCGTATCCTGCGCAAGATCGAGCGCGCGGGCATGGACGACAAGAACAAGGGTGGCAAGCCGGTGGCTTGCGCGATCAACGGGACCTGCGCCGGCATCGGCACCGAGATCGCGCTCGCCTGTCACCGCCGCTTCATGACCGACAATCCCAAAGCCAAGATCGGGTTGCCGGAAATCCTCGTGGGGCTCTTCCCCGGCGCGGGCGGCACCACGCGCTATTCGCGGATGGTCGGCGCGATGGCGGCCTCGCCGGTCCTGCTGGAGGGGCGCATGATGGCGCCCAAGGCGGCGAAATCGGCGCAGCTTGTCGATGAGGTCGTGGCTCATGATGAGCTGCTCGCGGCGGCGAAGGCCTGGGTCCTTGGGGCCAAGGATGCCGATATCGTCAAGCCGTGGGACGTGAAGGGCTGGAAGATGCCCAGCGGCGCGCCCTATCACCCGGCGGGGTTCATGACCTTTGTCGGCGCTTCGGCCATGGTGCACGGCAAGACGCAAGGGGTTTATCCTGCGGCGAAGGCGCTGCTGTCGGCGGTCTACGAGGGGGCGATGGTGCCCTTCGAGACGGCGCTGAAGATCGAGGCGCGCTATTTCGTCTCCATCCTGATGGACCCGTCCTCCTCGGCCATGATCCGCTCGCTCTTCCTCAACAAGCAGGCGCTTGAGAAAGGCGCGAACCGCCCCGATGTCGCGGATGAAACCGTGAAGAAGGTCGGCGTTCTGGGCGCGGGCATGATGGGCGCGGGGATCGCGCTGGTCTCGGCGCAGGCGGGGATCGACGTGGTCCTGCTCGATCAGGATCAGGCGGCCGCGGACCGGGGCAAGG
Organism: Poseidonocella sedimentorum; assembly: GCF_900116005.1. Taxonomy (GTDB): domain Bacteria; phylum Pseudomonadota; class Alphaproteobacteria; order Rhodobacterales; family Rhodobacteraceae; genus Poseidonocella; species Poseidonocella sedimentorum. Next base: position 342,837 of record NZ_FOYI01000001.1, on the reverse strand, counting down.
CCTATACCGAGAGTTTTGCCGACAAGGGCATCAAGCGCGGCAAGACCACGGCCGAGAAGAAAGAGGCGCTTTTGTCGAAGATCACGGCGACGACCGATTACGCCGCTCTGGCCGATTGCGATCTCATCATCGAAGCCGTCTTCGAGGATGTGGGCGTCAAGGCCGAGGTGACCAAGAAGGTCGAGGCGGTGATCGGGCCCGATTGCATCTTTGCCACCAACACCTCCACCCTGCCGATCAGCGAGCTTGCCAAGGCCAGCGCGCGGCCCGAGCAGTTCATCGGCATTCACTTCTTCTCGCCGGTCGAGAAGATGATGCTGGTGGAGATCATCAAGGGCCGCGAGACGGGCAACCGCGCGGTGGCCAAGTCGCTCGATTACGTGCGGCAAATCCGCAAGACGCCGATCGTCGTCAACGACGCGCGCTTCTTCTACGCCAACCGCTGCATCATCCCCTATATCAACGAGGGCATCCGCATGGTGGCCGAGGGGGTCGAGCCGGCGCTGATCGAGAACGCGGCGAAGCTTGTGGGCATGCCCCTTGGGCCGCTGCAGCTGGTGGACGAGACCTCGATCGACCTCGGGGTGAAGATCGCCAAGGCGACCCGCGCGGCGATGGGCGATGCCTATCCCGATGGCGCGGTGGACGAGGTGCTGTTCTGGATGGCCGATGAGGGGCGCCTTGGGCGCAAGAGCTCCGCGGGCTTCTATGCCTATGACGAGGCCGGCAAGCGGGGGCTTCTCTGGGAGGGGCTCGCCGCGAAGTATCCGGTTTCGGACGCGCAGCCGTCGCTCACCGAGGTGCAGCATCGCCTGCTCTTTGCGCAGGTGCTGGAAGCGGTACGGGCGCTCGAAGAGGGTGTTCTTGAGGATATCCGCGAAGGTGACGTGGGCGCGATTCTCGGCTGGGGCTTTGCGCCCTGGTCCGGGGGGCCGTTCGCCTGGCTCGACATCATCGGTACGCCTTATGCCGCCGAGCGCTGCGCCGAGCTGACCGAGGCCCACGGGGCGCGCTTCACGCCCCCGGCCCTGCTGGTGGAAATGGCCGGCAAGGGCCAGAGCTTCTACGCCCGGTTCGGCGCCGAAGACGCCGCAGCCTGATAGCACGCTGGGATGGGGGCGGTGGCGTACGCTGCCCCCTCCCGACACTGGCGGAGCAGGTCATTCGATCCGCCGCCTTTGAAGAACGAGACGCCGCGAGGACCCGCATCCAGCGCAGCGCCCGTCTCACCGAGACCCCGCCAGAACCCGTATTCCCAGCCCGGCGAAGAGCACCGCGATGCTTTCGTTGCAGAGTTGAAAGATACGGGGGTTGTCGCTGAGGCGGTGGTGCAGCCCCGCCGCGAGCAGCCCGTAGATCAGAAAGACCGCGAAGGTCTCGGCCACCAGAACGCCACCCATCGCGATGATCAGGCCGTGGGAGCCCGCCGCCTCGGCCGGGATGAACTGGGGCAGCAAAGCGACGAAGAACAGCGTGAGCTTGGGGTTCAACAGGTTGATGAGCGCGCCCTGTAGCACGATCCGCAGGCCCGAGGCCGTCACCGCTTGCGCCTCAGGCATGGCGCGGCTCGCGGCCCAGGATCGCCCGGCGAGGTAGAGCAGGTAGAGCCCGCCGGCGATCCGGAGCCCGCCGTAGACCTGTGGGTGGGCCACGAGCAGGGCCGACAGGCCGAGGCCCGCCGCGATGAGATGCGGAATGACGCCCACCGCCCCTGCGACGGCGCCCCAGACCGCACCGCTCCGCCCCTGAGATAGGCCGCAGGAGATGGCGAAGAGCACCCCCGTCCCGGGCATGAGCGCCAGGACGACGGAGACGATCAGGAACTCAAGCGACATGGGCGCGCGTCGCGTGCGGATCGGCGGCCCGGGGGCGCAGGATCGCGGCGAAGATCGCAAGCGCCGCGATCTGGCCGGAGAGGACCGCAGGCCAGATGAGGGCGATCTGGGGGTCGAGGTATTTCTGCGGGCCGAAGGAGACCAGCGCCATGACCGCAGCGAGCCCGGCGAGGATGCGCCCTGCCCGGCTGCGCGCGGGACCGAGGCAGAGCGCGGCGGCCGCCGCGGAGATGGCCGCGCCGATGAACGGCGCGATGCCGAACGCTGGTGTGGCCTCCGGCGGGTGCGGCGGCACCCCGGCAAAGAGCGCGGCGAGCATCGTCCCCTGCAGGAGGATCAGAGTGACGAGGCCGGCGAAGGGAATGTCGTTTCTATCGGTCATGGGCATCCTCATAAGCGTAATTATCTGTACGATTGCTTTAATCCGTAATTGTGGTTACGGTTTCTGTCAAGCACGGAGATCAGGATGCGAGAAGATACCAAACGGCGCCGTCAGGCGCAGATCGAGGACGCGGCCTATGCCGTTCTTGAGGAAAAGGGCTATGCCGGCGCTTCGATGCTGGCCATCGCGCGGCGGGCTAAGGCGTCGAATGAGACGCTCTACAACTGGTACGGCGACAAGCTTGGGCTGTTCATGGCTCTGGTGGATCGCAACGTGGGCGAGGCACGGGCGTCGCTGGAGGAGAGTCTTTCGGCTGAGGACGATGCGCTCGCAACGCTGCGGACGTTCGGGCCGATCCTGCTTGGCATGCTCACGGGGCCGCGGGCTGTGGCGCTGAACCGGGCCGCGGCGGCCGATCCATCCGGAGACCTTGGGCACGCGATTGCCAAGGGAGGGCGAGAGACGATCGCACCGATCCTTGAGGACGTATTTCGCGCCGCGCGCGCACAGGGCCACCTTGGTTTTGCGGAGGTGGACGAGGCGGCGGAACTCTACCTTGGGCTGCTCATCGGGGATCTGCAGATTCGCCGGGTTGTCGGGCGCCTGCCCGCGCCGACGGCGGCGGATATTGAGCGGCGTTCGGCGCGCGCGCTGGAGGCTGTGATTTGCCTGATGCCGTTTGAGGCTGGGCCTGGGTGACCGTAGTTTGGGGGCGCTGCCCCCGTCCGCCGGTGGCGGACTCCCCCGGAGTATTTTTCAAGAGAAGAAGCGGGCGGGGCTGGCCGGGTTTGAGGCGGTCAGGGGTCGAAGCGGTAGGTGAAGCGGGCGATGTCTTCGGCGCAGAGCCGCGCGACGTGGTTTGCGGTCTCGTCGGTGTAGCAGGCGCGGTAGTCATTGGGGCGATCGGAGCGGTTGGTGAGGGGAATTTCGGGGCGGAAGCCGAGGTGTTCGGACAGGGGCGCGATGTCTTCGGTGAGGTGTTCGAGGCGGAGGCAGAGGGCGGGTGCGGCGCGGCCGGCGGCGTCTGTGAGGTAGGCGCTTGTGGGGGCTTCGGCGATGCTGCGCGCGATGCTGGGGTGCGCGAGAAAGGCGGCGAAGTCGTGGGTCTGGGCGATGCGTCGGGCCGGGTGGTCGAAGCGTTGCTGGCGCAGCCAGTGGTAGTAGCTCACCAGCCGGTCCCACGGGTTGCGCACGAGGGTGAAGATCAGCATGTCCGCGATCTCGCCTTGCGGCAGCAGGCCGGTGAGGTCGGCGAGGCGCGCGTGTTTGCTCAGGCGGTTCTCCGGATCGAAGGCGCGGAGCTTGCGGCGGCGGCGGATGGCCTTGGGCGTGTCGCCGATGAGGATGTCGTCCTTCATCGCCCGGGCCTCCAGCGCGAGGGCCATCGAGGTGCCGCCGGTTTTGGGGATGTGGATGAAGATGTAGCGGCGGCCCGGTGAGATGATCATGGGCCGAGCATAGCGCCGCGGGCCGTTGCCGGGAAGCGGGCGGCCATGCTAGAGAGACGCCAAAGAGGCAGGGCAGGCCCGCGACGCGACATGACCGCATTGAAAGGTTTCGAACGGCTGGAGGCTTCCGGCATCTGGCGCGCGGGGCCCGAGGCGCAGCGGCGCGATGTGATCGTCTCGTTCGGCACGGCGACGCTGGTCATGAGCGACATGAAGGAGACCGCGCTGGCGCATTGGTCTCTGGCGGCTGTGACGCGGGCCAACCCCGGCGCGTTTCCGGCGATCTACCACCCCGAAGGCGATGACAGCGAGACGCTTGAGCTTGGCGAGGACGAGGCGGTCATGATCGATGCGATCGAGACCGTGCGGCGCGTGGTCCGGCGGCGGCGGCCCCATCCCGGGCGGCTTCGCTGGGCGAGTTTCCTCGGGACGGCGGCGGTCATCGCGGCGCTCGGGCTGCTGTGGCTCCCTGGGGCGCTGAGCTGGCATGCTGTGAGCGTTGTGCCGGATGTGAAGCGGGCGCAGATCGGGCGGGCGCTCTCGGAGCGGATCACCCGCGTGGCGGGCCCGGCCTGTCAGAGCCCGCGGGCCAATGCGGCGCTGGCGCGGCTTCTGGGGCGGCTCGGCGAGGGGGCGGCCCCCGTGCGGCGGCTGCGGGTCGTGCCCGGCGGGGTGGCGGAGGCCACGCATCTGCCGGGGGGGACGGTCCTGCTCAACCGCGCGCTGGTGGAGGATTACGAGGAGCCCGACGTGGTGGCGGGGTATGTTCTGGCCGAGGCCGCGCGGGCGGGCGCGCGCGACCCCCTGGCCGAGCTTCTGGAATTCGCCGGGCCGCTGGCCACGTTGCGGTTGCTGACCACGGGCGATTTGCGCGGGGCCGTCCTCGATGCCTATGCCGAGGATCTGCTCACCCGGGCGCCGGCGCCGATTTCGGAGGAGGCGCTGCTGGCGCGGTTCGCGGCGGCGGAGGTCCCGGTGCGCGGCTATGCCTATGCCCGGGACGTCTCGGGCGAGACGGTGCTTGAGTTGATCGAGGCCGATGCGGTCCGGCCGGCGGGGACGGAGCCGCTCCTGAGCGATGGGGATTGGCTCAGCCTGCAGGCGATTTGCGGCGGGTGAACCGGCCTCAGGCGACGAAGCGCGCCGCCACCTCACCCGCCATGTAGGCCAGCCGCCCGCCGGAGATGGTGGCGGCGACCTGATGCGTTGCGGCGTCGAGCACCACGAGATCGGCGCGCAGGCCGGCGGCAAGGCGGCCACGGTCCGCAAAGCCGAGGATCGCGGCGGGACCGGAGGAGATCAGCGGCCAGGCCGCCTCCAGCGGCAGGATGCCCCGCGCGGCCAGTTGCAGTACGGCGCGGCGCGGGGCCGGGTAGTGATAGTCGGAGGCCAGCGCGTCGCAGAGCCCCTGCCCGACCAGCTCGGTCGCCGAGGCATTGCCCTTGTGCGAGCCGCCGCGATTGACGTTGGGCGCGCCAAGCACGATCGCGCCGCCCTGCGCGCGCGCGGCCTCCGCGGCGGCTTGGGTTTCGGGGAATTCGGCGAGGCTGACGCCGGCGCGCGCCCAGAACGCCACGTCCTCCGCGCGCTGCGCATCGTGGTGGCCGACGATCGCCCCTGCCCCGGCGAGATCGCGGGCGAGCGCGCTCACCGCCTCCGGCACCTCGTCGCGGCGCGCGTGCAGCGCCTGCATCAGCGCCAGATGCGCCTCGGGGCTGCGGCGGCTCTTGAGTGCGGTGCCGGTAAGGCGCGGGATCGTGCGGCCCGCGGCGAGGCGGTCATGAGGGAGGTGATCGTTGAAGACGACCTGGCGGATCGCATGGTCGCGCACCAGCCGCAGGATCTCGGGGTAGTCGTCCAGCATGTGGGTCTCGACCCGGAGCTGCAGGTGCAGATCGGGGATCGCGATGGCGCGGGCCCGGGCGTGGGCGTCGATGACGGCGCGGGCGAAATCGGGGCTGCGAAGGCCCCCTTCCCAGCTGTAGAACTGGGCGAGCATCGCCGTGGTGATGCCGTTGACCGCAAGCTCCGCCGCCGCCGATAGCAGCCCTTCCTCCATGTCCATCATCGCGCCGCGGCGCCGGGCCACGTGGCGCTCGAACCCGTCGCCGTGGATGTCGACAATACCGGGAAGGACGAGGTAGCCGGAGAGATCTATCGCGCGGCCCACGGCGGCGGCGGTCAGGACCCCGCCGGCAAGGCCGAGGGGCGCGTCGGTCCAGCCCTCGGGGCGCAGCACGCGCGCGCGGGTGATATGAAGGGGCGGCAGGCTCATGATGCCCGCGCCTTTAGCGGCTCGGGGCGGTAGGGCGCAAGGCTCAACCGGGATCGTCCGACCCGAATCCGAGAAGATCGGTAAAGCCCATTTCGTGATCGAAGGTCCCATGGCGCAGGAAATGTTCGGTCTGGGCGATCACCAGCGGGTTCATCATCATGAAGGTGTGGGTCACCGGGAGCGTGATGTGATCGGTCATGCCCGCAACGCGGGTGCTCGCGACGCTGACCTTGCCGTCATCCGCGCCTTCGATCAGCGCCGAGTAGAGCGGGTTGAGCGAGCGCGACCCGGCGATGACGCCGAGCTCGGCCTCGACCGGCGGCAACGCCAGCGGGACGCTGTCCGCGCCGGTGCCGAGCTCATGGCCCGCGGGGCCGTTGATCATCTCGAACAGCTCCAGTTCGCCGAGCGCATCGACCAGCTCCGAGCCCTGGTTTGGCGGGCCGAGCATCACCACCCGGCCGAGCCGCTCGGGCGCGTTGTCCTGCAGCCAGACGCGCAAGAGGATGCCGCCCATGGAATGGGTGACCACATGGACCGTCTCTTGGCCGCAGGCGGCAAAGGCCGGCGGGAGCGTCTCGCGCGCGAGTGTGGCGATGGGCTTTTCGGTCGAGGGGTAGTCGGGGGTCACGGTCTGGTAGCCCTCGGCCTCCAGCGCGAGCGACATCGGCAAGAACGACGCATCGGTCCGCGCCAGCCCGTGGAGCATCACGACGCAGTCGGCCACGGCCGCGGCGGGCGCAAGGAGGGCCGCGAGGGCGAGAAGGAGGGACGCAGGTGTCATGGCCCCAATCTAGGCATCCCCGCGCCCGAGCGGTAGAGCGGATTGCGCTCCTCCTCGCGCCCCTGCACAGTGGCGCCCATGTTGCGCGCCCATGCCTCCCCCCGCCTCGCCGTTCGCGGTCTCGTGATGCAGGATGACCAGTTGCTGATCGTCAACGCGTGGTCGGCGGGGCAAGGCAGCGATCTTTGGTGCGCGCCGGGCGGCGGGGCCGAGCCGGGCCAGTCTCTGCCCGAGAACCTCGCGCGGGAGATCCATGAGGAGACGGGTCTGCGCGTGTCGGTGGGCGCGCCCTGTCTGGTGAACGAGTATCATGAGCCCGACAGCGGGTTTCATCAGGTCGAGGTGTTTTTCCGCTGCGAGATCGAGGCGGGCGAGATCGACCACGCCTGGCGCGACCCGGAGGGGGTGGTGACCGAGCGGCGGTTTGTGACTCGCGACGAGCTTGGCGCGCTGCGGCACAAGCCGGACAGTCTCGGAGAGGTCGCCTGGGGTGAGGGTCTGTTTTACGATCCGTTGGAGCTTTTGGCGCGCTGATCGATCCGGAGAGCCGCGCCCTTCCTCGGGATGGCGCTTTGGAACGGCTGTGGTCAGCGGTTTATCTCAAAAGCATCGGATGACGGCTGTGCGGTTTCTGTCATCGCCATGCGCCCTCCCGGGGGGAGGGAGGGCGCGGCTCGGGGCTGGTCGCCCCTTCGCCTATTCGCGTCGCTTTGGGGACCAGACGCCGAAGCCGACGCCTCCGAGCACCAGCAGGCACGCCGCGATCAGGCGCGGGGTCACAGGCTCGGAGAGCAGCAGCGCGCCGAGGACAATGGCGATGACCGGCACGGTGAGTTGGGCGAGCGCGGCCACGGCGGCGGGGAGTTGCGGCAGCACGGCATACCACAGCGCGTAGCCGAGCGCGGAGGTGATCATGCCGGAGGCAAGCGCGAGGGCGGCGCCGGGGATGGTCAGCCCGTCGGGCCAGAGCAGCGCGGGCAAGAGCGCGACACCTGCGGCGAGCAGGAAATTGGCGGCCGTGGCCCCAAGCGGATCGGCCGAGCGCCGTCCGATCAGCGAATAGATCCCCCAGCCCACCGCCGCCGCGAGCATCAGCCCGACCCCGGCCAGAGGCGGCGTCGCGCCCCCGCCCGGCCAGAAAAGCGCGCAAAGCCCGGCGAAGGCCAGCGCCGTCCCGGCCCAGCGGCGGGCGGGCACGGGCTCCCCGGCGGCGAGCGCTCCGGCGAACATCGTGATCTGGACCCCGCCGAAGAGCAGCAGCGCGCCGAGCCCGGCATCGAGCCACAGATAGGCAAAGGAGAATCCGAGCATGTAGAGCGCCAGCGCCGCGGCGGGGCCAATCGCGCGGCGCAAGGGCGGCAGCGGCGCGCCCCGGCGCAGCCGCACCAAAAGCCACAGCATCGCCGCGCCCGAGCCGAGCCGGAGAGCGGCAAAGGCCCCCGGCCCCGCCGCGCCCTCGGCCAGCGCAACGCGGTTAAGCAGCGAATTGCCCGCAAAGGCCAGCATCGCCACCGCGACCAGCGCGATGAGCCTCAGCGGCAGGCCTTTCGGCGCGCGCGGCTCAGAGCTCGATACTGTCACCGGGGCCCAGCGGTTGATCCTCGGGATCGGTTTCTGGTGCCCGCTCCGGCGCGGAGTCGGGCGCGGGGGCTTCCGGCATCGGGTCGCGCCGGCGCAGGATGATATCGCCGTTGGGCAGCATTTCGGGCGGCGCGTAATGGCTCAGATCGTCGATCTGGCCCAGAATGTCGCGCAGCGCGGGGCCCATCTCGTCCAGCAGGCGCCGCATCTCGGGGCCCATCTCCTCGCCGAACCCCTGCAGGCCCTCGAGCGCCGGGCCCATCTCCTCCATCAACCCTTCGAAGAAGAGCCGCGCGCCCTCCTCCATCCGCGAGGGCGGATCGGCCTCTTGCGCCGTGGCGGGCAGGGCAAGACAACACAGGAGGGCAAGCAAACGGCTCATGGCACCCTTGATACGCGCCAATGCGCCCGGCGGCAAATCACGCGATGGCGAGATCGACCGAGACCGGGAAATGATCCGAGGCCAGCAGCAGCGCCGCGCGCAGATCGGGCGTGGTCCAGCAGGTCTCGTCTTCATAGGGATGCCAGATCCGCCAGCGGGCATCGCGCGCGGCCAGATCGGGCGAGAGCATCACGTAATCGAGCAGCGCCTGAAGGTAGGCCTGTTTGCGGGCAATGTAGAATCGCGCGGTGGAGGCGCGCGCGCCCTGCGGCTGGCTCAGCGCGGCCTGGGCGTTGGGCTCGATCAGCGGGTGCTCGGTGCCCGCGCCAAGCACGATCTCGACAGAGGATTTGCCGAACAGCGTTTCGAACTCGTCGAGCCCCGGCCCGTCGTTGAGATCGCCCGCGACGATGAGCGCCTCGCCCGCCGCAAGATGCGCCGCGATCCGCGCGCGCAGCCATGTCGCCTGAGTCAGTTGCTTGAGCCGGTTGGAGACGGCCAGTTCCAGGATCTCGCGATCGCTGCGCGCGCCGTGGGGGGCCTTGGATTTCAGGTGCACGCCGATGAGCCGCAGCAGCTGCCCGCCCGCCGTTTCCAGCGCAAGCTCCAGAGGCGGTTTGGAAAAGCGCACCGCGCGCTCGTCAAAGCCGGGCAGGATGTCGGCCTCGAAACTCGCGTCGAACCCGGGCGCGCCGAGGGTCACCGGATCATGCACCGCGCTCAGCCGGTCCGGATCATAGAGCAGCGCGAGCTCCTGTTTGGTGTGGTTGGCGTAGCCGATGATCGCGCGGCGGGCGCGCAGGCCGGCGTAGCCCGCGAAGGTCTCCAGCGCGCGCACGGTGCTGCGGCGGCGGTCCTCGTCAGGGGCCTCCACCACCAGGATCGCATCGGCGTCGAGCGCGCGGAACACGGTGACGAGGGCGGCAATCTGGTCGGCGCGCGTCACGCCGCGCCGCCCCCCGAGCTCCCGGTCGTTCAGCAGCGCGCCCGTGGTGTCGAACAGATCGGTGAACCATTCCACGTTATAGGTGGCGATGCGCATCACGCGGCGCTGTCCCGAATTTCCTCCCAGGCGCGGTTGATCGCGACCATGCGTTTTTCGGCGATCCGCACGGCCTCTTCGGGCACTCCGCGCGCAAGCATCCGGTCGGGATGGCTGTCGCGGACAAGCTGGCGCCAGGCGGCGCGGATCTCGTCATGGCCCATGTCCGGCGTCACGCCGAGCACCGAATAGGGATCCGGCTCGGCATCGGGCACGAAGCGCGCGCGCAAGCCTCTGAACTCAGGGTCCGAGAGGCCGAAAATCCCCGCGACCTCTTCGAGAAAGCGGTTCTCGTTGGGGTGATAGGTCCCGTCGGCCATGGCGATGTGAAAGAGCCCTTCCATCAGGTCGATCAGCGTCTCGCGATCATCGCCGAACATGGCGGCGATGCGCCGGGCATAGACATCGAAGCCCGCCACGTCCTGCCGCGCGAGGTTGAAGACACGGGCGGCATTGGCCTCCTCGGCCTCGGGGATGTGGAAGATCTCGCGGAAGACCGCGACCTCGTCGCGCGTCACCAGCCCGTCGGCCTTGGCGATCTTGGCCCCGAGCGCGATCACCGCGATGGCAAAGGCGACGGAGCGTTCGGGCGGGGTGCGCAGGCTGTCGAAGACAGCCGAGAGCCCCTCGCCCCGGGTCAGGGCGGAGAGCGCGTCGGCGATGCGGGTCCAGATCGACATGGGATCATCTCCTAGCCGCTCGGGGCGGGCCTGTCAGCCCCCGGTTTGAGCCTTGGGCGGATGGGCGCGGGGCGATCAGAGCGGCGTGCTGGGCGGAGGTCCGTCGTCGAGCCGTTTCTGCAGCAGCACAAGATCGAGCCAGCGCCCGAATTTCCAGCCGGTTTCCGGCATCCTCCCGGTCTCGACGAAGCCGATGGCGCGGTGAAAGGCAAGGCCCGGCGCGTTTTGGGCGCAGACGCCCGCGACCATGATATGGATGCCCGCCGCCGCCGCGTGATCGCACAGCCGGTCCATCAGCGCCCGCCCTGCCCCACGGCCGCGCGCCGCGGGGCCAAGGAGGATCGTGTGTTCCATCGTCCGGGCATAGCCGGGCCCGGAGCGAAACGGGAAATAGGTGGCATAGCCCAGCACCTGCCCCGCATCCTCGGCCACGAGGAAGGCCCGGCCCGCCTCCTGCCGCTCGGCGATCTCAAGCGCGAAATCTTCCGCGCTCTTGACCACGGTGCTGAAGCTGATGGTGGTCTCGCGTACGATGGGCTCGGCGATTGCCGCGAGCTCTGCCGCGTCTGCCGCTACTGCATCCCGGATGATCATCCGAGTCTCCTTAAACCGTTCGGCGTGCCATCCGTGGCGACCAGATCAGCTCGCTGATCGGGGACCACGGCCACACGCGCATCCGCAATCGAGGCGACAGGCAACGGGAGAGGTCCTCGCCCCGGTTGGTGCCGCACGTCGCGCCTGATGAGTGACATCCCCGTCGCCGTCAAGCGCTCCGCGGGATGCGGGGCCACGTGGCGTTGCCGGACGGCGGGGAGTGCGTCTTCGATCGGCAGATGACCCTGCCCAGTTCCGGCGCGGGATTTCGCCACCCTGCTCAGACCGGCCGCAGCCGCGCTGAACGGCCGGAGAAAAAACGAGTGGGATATGCGGCGCGCGGCGATCAATCCAGCCCCGGCCCATAGCCCCGAACCCGCCTGCGAAGGGGTGAGCGGGGCTGCCGTCCGTCCGGCGCGGTCTGTCCGACCCGGTTGCCACGCCATTCCAAGTATCGGCGACGGTCCAGTCCCTCGGCGGGAGCCGAAGGCCCTAGGCCCGCGCCTCCCGGATCAGACGCAGGATGTCTTGCGCCGCGGCGGGAATGTTCGTGCCGGGCCCGAAGATCGCCTTGACCCCGGCGTCCTGGAGGAAGGCGTAATCCTGCTGCGGGATGACGCCGCCGCAGATGACGAGGATGTCTTCGGCCCCGGCGGCCTTGAGCGCCGCGACGAGCTGGGGCGCGAGGGTCTTGTGGCCGGCGGCCTGGGACGAGATGCCAACCACGTGCACGTCATTGTCGACCGCGTCCTGCGCGGCCTCCTCCGGGGTCTGGAAGAGCGGGCCCACGTCCACGTCAAAGCCGATATCGGCGAAGGCCGTCGCGATCACCTTGGCGCCGCGATCATGGCCGTCCTGGCCCATCTTGACCACGAGCATCCGCGGCCGGCGCCCCTCGGCCTCGGCGAAATCCTCGACCGATTTCTGGATCTCGGCAAAGCCCTCATCGCCCTCATAAGCCTTGCCATAGACGCCCGCGAGGGTCTTGACCTCGGCCCGATGGCGGCCGAACACCTTCTCCATCGCCATGCTGATCTCTCCTACGCTCGCCCGCGCGCGGGCCGCCTCGACCGCCGCGTCGAGCAGGTTTCCCTCTGAGGTGGAAGCGACCCGCTCAAGCGCTGCAAGGGCGCCCTCGCAGGCCGCTGCATCGCGGCTTTGCCGGATGCGGGCCAGCCGCGCGACCTGAGCTTCGCGGACCTTGGCGTTGTCGATATCGAGGATGTCGATCGGGTCTTCGCGCTCCTTGCGGTACTTGTTGACCCCGACGACGACTTCGGAGCCCCGGTCGATCCCGGCCTGGCGGCGCGCGGCGGTTTCCTCGATCCGGAGCTTGGGCATGCCGGAGGCCACGGCCTTGGTCATGCCGCCCATCTCCTCGACCTCCTCGATCAGTTTCCACGCCTCGCTGGCCAATTGTGCGGTCAGGCTCTCGACATAGTAGGAGCCCGCCAGCGGATCGACCACGTTGGTCACGCCCGTCTCCTCCTGCAGGATGAGCTGGGTGTTGCGGGCGATGCGGGCGGAGAACTCGGTCGGCAGCGCGATGGCCTCGTCGAGCGCGTTGGTGTGGAGCGATTGCGTCCCGCCCAAGACCGCGCTCATCGCCTCGTAGGCGGTGCGGATCACGTTGTTGTAGGGGTCCTGCTCCTGCAAGCTCACGCCGGATGTCTGGCAATGGGTCCGCAGCATCGAGGACTTGGGGTTCTTCGGCTCGAATTCCTCCATGATCCGCGCCCAGAGCAGCCGCGCGGCGCGCAGCTTGGCGGCCTCCATGAAAAAGTTCATGCCGATGGCAAAGAAGAACGACAGCCGCGGCGCGAAGCGGTCCACATCCATCCCCCGGGCAATCGCGGCGCGCACGTATTCGCGCCCGTCGGCGAGGGTATAGGCGAGCTCCTGCACGAGGTTCGCGCCCGCTTCCTGCATGTGGTAGCCCGAGATCGAGATCGAGTTGAACTTCGGCATCTCGCGGCTGGTATAGGCAATGATATCGGCCACGATCCGCATCGAGGGCTCGGGCGGATAGACATAGGTGTTGCGGACCATGAACTCCTTTAGAATGTCGTTCTGAATGGTGCCCGAGAGGAGCGCGCGGCTGTGCCCCTGCTCCTCGCCCGCGACGATGAAACTCGCCAGGATCGGGATCACCGCGCCGTTCATCGTCATCGAGACCGAGACCTTGTCGAGCGGAATGCCGTCGAAGAGGATCTTCATGTCCTCCACGGAATCGATCGCCACGCCCGCCTTGCCGACATCGCCCACCACGCGGGGATGATCGCTGTCATAGCCGCGGTGGGTGGCCAGATCGAAGGCCACCGAGACCCCCTGCTGGCCCGCGTCCAGCGCCTTGCGGTAAAACGCGTTGCTTTCCTCGGCGGTGGAAAACCCGGCGTATTGGCGGATCGTCCAGGGCCGGCCAGCATACATCGTTGCCTTGACGCCCCGGGTGAAGGGCGCCTCGCCCGGAATGCCGCCCAGATGGTCGAGCCCCTCCAGATCGGCTTCGGTGTAGAGCGGGTTGACGGCGATGCCCTCCAGCGTCTCCCAGGTCAGCCCCTCGACCGGCTTGCCGCGCAGCTCCGCCTCGGCCAGCGCGCGCCAGCGTTTCACATGCTCATCCATCTGCTCGCCTCTCCCTCTTCGCAGCCGCCACCGCCCCGCCGACAGCCAGAGGCTTCGCTTTCCGCGCGCGCCCCCCTATATCGGTAGGAACAGGAGCCTCCATGACGTCACTCAATCGCCTCACACACCCCATCGCCGCCATGCTCGCGATCGGCGGCCTGATCGCCGCGCTCATGACCGCCGGGCCATCGGGCGCGGTTTCGGGCGCGGTCGACAGCGCCGAGACAGAGCCGCCGGTCATCCGCCCGGCATATGATCTGGAGCTGGACGCGTTCCACTGGGTCAACCGGCTTGTGGTGGTCTTCGCCGACGCACCCGCCGATCCGCGATACCTCGAACAGATGGACCTCATCGCCCAACGGCTCGACGATCTGGAGCTGCGCGACGTGGTGGTGCTGACCGACACCGATCCCGCCGCCCGTTCCGATGCGCGCCAGTCGCTGCGCCCGCGCGGGTTCATGATGGTGCTGATCGACAAGGACGGCAGCATCCTGCTGCGCAAACCGCTGCCGTGGAGCGTGCGGGAAATCTCGCGCAGCATCGACAAGACGCCGCTGCGGCAACGCGAGATGCGCGAGACATCCGCCTCCGACCAGGCGACTCCGGGCGGCTGAGCCATCACTCGAATTCCATGATCACGTCATCGACCGCGAGGCTGTCGCCGGGGCCCGCGTTGACCTTGGCGACCACGCCCTTGCGCTCGGCGCGCAGGATGTTTTCCATCTTCATCGCCTCGATGGTGCAGAGCGGCTGACCCTCCTGGATCTCCTGCCCGACCTCCACATCGAGCTTCACCACAAGGCCCGGCATCGGGCAGAGCAGCAGGCGCGAGGTATCGGGCGCCTGCTTTTCGGGCATGAGGCGGGCCAGCTCGGCCTGGCGCGGGGTGCGCACATGGACCTTGAGCGCGGCGCCTCGGGCGCGGATGCCGAAGCCGCCCGAAACCTTGCCCACTTTCATCACCAGCGGCGCGCCGTCGACGATCATGTCCGCGAGCTGATCGCCCGGCGCCCAGGCGCCGCTCACGCGCAGCTCGGTGCCATCGTCGAAGGCGACGGTCGAGCCTTCGTGATCGGCGGCAATCTCCACATCGAAGGACTGGCCCTGCAGCGCGACGTTCCACTCGGTGCCGACGCGACGCTCGTGATTGTCGAGCCGGCCGGAGATGCGCGTGCGCCGGATCTCGGCCACGCGGTTCATCGCCGCCGCCGCCGCCGCGATGCGCCTGAGCTCGGGCTCGGGCAGCGCCACCCCCTCGAACCCCTCGGGATATTCCTCGGCGATGAAGGCCGTGGTGATGTCGCCGCTGACGAATTTGGGGTGGTCCATCACGGCCGCGAGGAACGGCAGGTTATGCCCGATCCCCTCGACCTCGAACCGGTCGAGCGCCACGCGCATCGCCTCGATCGCCGCGCCGCGCGTCGGCGCCCAGGTGCAGAGTTTGGCGATCATCGGATCATAGTACATCGAGATTTCGCCGCCCTCGAAGACGCCCGTGTCGTTGCGCACCACCACCGTCTCGCTCGCGTGTTCCGCCGGTGGGCGATACCGCGTGAGCCGCCCGATGGAGGGCAGGAAGCCGCGATAGGGATCCTCGGCATAGAGCCGGTTTTCGATCGCCCAGCCGGTGAGCTTGACGTCATCCTGGCTCATGGTGAGCGGCTCGCCATTGGCCACGCGGATCATCTGCTCCACAAGGTCAACGCCGGTGATGAGCTCGGTCACCGGGTGCTCGACCTGCAGGCGGGTGTTCATCTCGAGGAAGTAGAAATTCCGGTGGCCATCGACGATGAACTCCACCGTCCCCGCGCTCGCATAGCCCACCGCCTTGGCCAGCGCGACGGCCTGCTCGCCCATGGCCTTGCGCGTTTCCTCATCGAGGAAGGGGCTCGGCGCCTCCTCCACGACCTTCTGGTTGCGCCGCTGGATCGAGCATTCGCGCTCTCCGAGGTAGATCCCGTTGCCATGCGCGTCGCAGAGCACCTGAATCTCGATGTGGCGCGGTTGGGTCACGAATTTCTCGATGAAGATCCGGTCGTCGCCGAAGCTCGCCGCCGCCTCGTTCTTGGAGCTCTGGAACCCCTCGCGCGCCTCCGTGTCGTTCCACGCGATGCGCATCCCCTTGCCGCCGCCGCCCGCGCTGGCCTTGATCATGACCGGATAGCCGATCTGGCCCGCGATCTTGACCGCCTCATCCGCGTCGCCAATCAGCCCCATGTAGCCCGGCACGGTGGAGACGCCCGCCTCCTGCGCGATCTTCTTGGAGGTGATCTTGTCGCCCATCGCCTCGATGGCGCCCTTGGGCGGGCCGATGAACGCCACGCCCGCGGCCTCCAGCGCCGCGGCGAATTTCGCGTTTTCCGACAGGAACCCATAGCCCGGATGGACCGCTTCGGCCCCGCTTGTCGCAATCGCATCCATGATCTTGTCGATCACGATATAGGATTGGTTGGCCGGCGCCGGCCCGATGTGGACCGCCTCGTCCGCCATCTCCACATGCAGCGCGTTGCGATCGGCATCGGAATAGACCGCGACGGTCTGGATCCCCATCCTGCGGGCCGTCTTGATGACGCGGCAGGCGATCTCGCCCCTGTTGGCGATCAGGATTTTCTTGAACATGGGCGTCCCCCTACGGCTGGCATCGTCTGGCTCGGGCCCCGCCAGCGGCGGGCCGGGCGGAAAAAAACCACCGGGGCGGCGGGCCCCGATGGTCTCGAAATCGTCTCGCTCGGGCGGCCCGGGGCCGCCGAGCCTGCATCAGTTGCAGGCGCCGGGATTGGTCTGGCAATAGGCCGCGTTGGCGCCCGCCCCGACAACCGCGCCGGTCGCGATGTCGCCATCCGTGGCCACGGCTGCGCCGGCGCCAGCGGCCGCGCCGTAGATGAGCTGCTCGCCCATCGTGTCGCCGCACCCGGCGAGCCCGACAAGCGCGCCCAAAAGCGCAATCCGCGCGATGATCTGTTTCGAATGTGCCATGATCCTGCTCCTGTGTTGGGTCCTGCCGCCGCGCGCGGCGAAAGCAGAGTGCCAGAGCCCGCGCCCCGCGCAACCGGCCCGCCGCCGGAGGGCCGGGCGTGAGCGCAAACCCGCTCAGGCAAGGGCGCGGGCCGGGGCATCATCCCCAATCCTCCGGCGCGTCCATCGCGTCGGGAAAGCTCGCGCGCGCCCGCGCCACGTCGATCCGCAAAAGCGCCTCGTAGCTCTCGGGATCAAACGGATCCTCCGCCGCGATCACCTCGCGCCCGAAGAGCCATGAGAGCCGCCCCGCATCGAGATTGCCCCGCTCGAAGGGCTCCTCTCCGAACTGCTCCCAGAGCGCCGCCATGAAGGCCGCGTCGGCCCGGCGATCGGCGGGTTTGCGATCGCGAAACCGCTCCCGCGCGACGAGCCTGGTCGCGCCCTTGGGATTTGCGCGGCGCAGGGTGAACTGGAAATCGGAGCCGGGCAGACGGCCCGGAAATCCACGGTGCTTGATCATCGGTTCATGTCCTTCCCCGGCGCTTCAGTAAAACGACCACTGGCACCGCCCGCCCTCGACGCGGAAGGCCTCGAAGAATTGGACGGCCTCGGGATCGGATACCCCGAAGACCACATCGCGGTCGGCAATGGAAATGACAATTTCGGTGGGGCGCAGCCCGCGCGCGCGCAAGGCGGGCAGGGCCAGATGCTCGCACAGATGCGCGAAATCGGGTTCCAGTCGGGCAAAGGTGGTCGAGGTCATCCCGGGCGCGACAAAACGCCATCTTGAGCGCAGGCCGCCGGACGGCAGCGGCTCGTCAATCACCTCGGACACTTGAAGAAATTGGCCGGAGGGCACAGCGAGGGCCTCCTCCTCCCCGTCAGCTGTGGCCGCCATCCCCCAAAGGATCCCTCCGATTGCGGCAAATCCGTAGCGCCAATGGCTGAATTCATGCGCAAGCATCATGATAAGTCAACAGTCTGCACAAGAATGTAGCGAAATTTAAACATTGCCCTTACCTTTCCCTGATCGCCCGACGCGGCCCGGCCCGCCCACCGCAGCGCATTGGCCGCGCGCCCGGACGGCGCTGGCCGTAATCTGTCAGAGCGGGATATTGTCGTGTTTTTTCCATGGGTTGGACAGAGACTTTCCGCGCAGCGAGGCAAAGGCGCGGGCCACCCGGCGCCGCGTCGAATGGGGGAGAATCACCTCATCGATGAAGCCCCGCTCGGCCGCCACGAAGGGGTTGGCGAAACGATCTTCGTAATCCGCCGTCCGCTGCGCAATTTTCTCAGCCTCGCCCAATTCGGACCGATAGAGAATCTCTACCGCCCCTTTCGCGCCCATCACAGCGATCTCCGCCGTGGGCCAGGCATAGTTGAAATCGCCGCGCAAATGCTTGGACGACATCACGTCATAGGCCCCGCCATAGGCCTTGCGCGTGATGACCGTGACCTTGGGCACCGTCGCCTCGCCATAGGCAAAGAGCAGTTTCGCGCCGTGCTTGATCACCCCGCCAAATTCCTGACTCGTCCCCGGCAGGAACCCGGGCACATCGACAAGCGTCAGGATCGGGATCTCGAACGCATCGCAAAACCGCACGAACCGCGCGGCCTTGCGGCTTGAATCGATATCGAGACAGCCAGCAAGCACCATCGGCTGATTGGCCACAACGCCCACCGTCCGCCCTTCGAGCCGGATGAAGCCGGTAATGATGTTCTTGGCGTACTCCTCCTGGATCTCATAGAAATCGCCCTCGTCGGCGATCTTCAGGATCAGTTCCTTCATATCATAGGGCGTGTTGGGGTTTTCTGGGATCAGCGTATCGAGGCTCATCTCCACCCGGTCGGGGGCGTCGAAGAAGGGCCGCACGGGCGGCTTCTCGCGGTTGTTGAGGGGCAGGAAATCGACCAGCCGGCGCACCTCGGCGAGCGCTTCGACATCGTTCTCGAACGCCCCGTCGGCGACGGAGGATTTGCGGGTGTGGGTCGAGGCGCCGCCAAGCTCTTCCGCGCTGACCTGCTCGTTCGTCACCGTCTTGACCACGTCGGGGCCGGTCACGAACATGTAGGAGCTGTCCTTCACCATGAAGATGAAGTCGGTCATCGCGGGCGAATAGACCGCCCCGCCGGCGCAGGGGCCCATGATGAGCGAGATCTGCGGCACCACGCCGGAGGCCATCACGTTGCGCTGGAACACCTCGGCATAGCCCGCGAGCGAGGCGACCCCCTCCTGAATCCGCGCGCCGCCGCTGTCATTGATGCCGATGACCGGCGCGCCGTTCTGGACGGCCATGTCCATGATCTTGCATATCTTTTCGGCGTTGGTCTCGGAGAGCGAGCCGCCGAAGACGGTGAAATCCTGCGAAAAGACATAGACCATGCGGCCGTTGATCGTCCCCCAGCCGGTCACCACGCCGTCGCCATGGGGGCGGTTGTCCTGCATTCCGAATTCGGTGCAGCGATGGGCCTTGAACATGTCGAACTCTTCGAAGCTGCCCTCGTCGAGCAGAAGCTCGATCCGCTCGCGCGCGGTGAGCTTGCCCTTGCCGTGCTGGGCATCGATCCGCCGCTGCCCGCCGCCGAGCCGCGCCGCATCGCGCAGGGTTTCAAGCTCGTCTACGATCCGGTTCATGGCCGTCCTTTCGTCTAACGCGCCTCAGCGGTACTGGATCGGGGCCGCAAAACAAAGCGATTTTCGGAAAATCTGCGAAGTTTGCAAAGCGGGCGTCTGGCTAATTGCTAATCCGCTAACCACCCCTCCCTCCCCGCCGGGCGATCAAATCCGCGTCACCGCCACGGCGCAGGTAGACAATCTCCGGCGCGGGGCGTAGCACTTGCGCATGACAGACAGACCGTCCGTGCGGCTATTGGATCGCACCACCCCGCCGCATATCATAACGCTCGTTCTCCTGGCCGGATTCTCGGCCATGTCGATGAACATCTTCCTGCCGTCCCTGCCCCGGATGACCGAGCATTTCGACACCGATTACGGGATCATGCAGCTCTCGGTCGCGCTCTATCTCGCTTGCATCGCGGTGCTCCAACTCATCATCGGCCCGATCTCCGACAAATACGGGCGCCGCCCGATCATGCTGGGGGGGATCTTCCTCTTCGTGCTCGCCACGTTCGGCTGCATCCACGCGCCCTCGGTCGAGGTGTTCCTCGCGTTCCGCATGTGCCAGGCGGTGAGCGCGGTGGGCATGGTGCTCTCGCGCGCAATCGTGCGCGACATGGTGCCGGGCGAACGGGCGGCCTCGATGATCGGCTACGTGACCATGGGCATGTCCATCGTGCCGATGCTCGCGCCGGTGCTCGGCGGGTTCCTTGACGAGCTGTCGGGGTGGCAGGCGAATTTCTGGGCCCTGATGGCGATGGGGCTCTTCCTTTTCGCCCTCACCTTCTTCGATCAGGGCGAGACCGCAACACCCTCAACCCTCTCGCTCGGCCGCCAGTTCAGCGAATACCCCGAGCTCTTCCGCTCGCAACGGTTCTGGGCCTTCTCGCTGACCAACGCCTTCGCCTCGGGCGCCTTCTTCGCCTATCTCGGCGGCGCGCCTTTCGTCGGCACGGAGGTCTTCGGCCTCGATCCGCGCACGCTCGGCCTCTATTTCGGCGCCCCCGCGGTGGGCTACCTCGTCGGCAACGGCATCTCGGGGCGGTTCAGCACCTCGCTCGGCATCAACCGGATGATCGCCTGGGGCTCGTCGCTCGCGGCGCTCGGGGTGGTGATCGCGATTGTGCTCTTCGCCCTCGGCTACGGCAGCGCTCTGGCCTTCTTCGCCCCGATGACCTTCATCGGCCTCGGCAACGGCATGACCATCCCCAACGCGACCGCGGCGATGCTCTCGGTGCGCCCGCGCCTCGCGGGCAGCGCAAGCGGGCTGGGCGGATCGATCATGATCGGCGGCGGCGCGGCGCTCTCGGCGCTCGCGGGGGCGATGCTCGGCGAGGGCACGGGCGCCTGGCCGCTGCTGTGGATCATGCTCGCCAGCGCCTCGGCGGGGATCGCCTCGGCCGGCTACGCCCGCGCGCGCGAACGTCAGGTCGCGGCGGAGGACTGGGCCTAGGCGCCCATCTTGCCCGGAGTGTTTGCAAAGGCTAGAAACACCTTTGCAAACTGATGCGAGGGGCGCCGATGGCCGTCACGAAACTCTACGCCGGGGCCAAGCTGCGCGAGACGCGCACCCGGATCGGCCTGACGCAGAAGGCCTTTGCCAAACAGCTTGGCATCTCCCTGCCCTATCTCAACCAGATGGAAAACAACCACCGGCCGGTGAGCTCGTCGGTGCTTGTCGCGCTGGCGCAGGAGTTCGGCTTCGACGTCACCCAGATCGGCGCGGGCGAGGCGGACCGGGTGGTCTCGGACCTCAGCGAAGCGCTTGGCGATCCGCTCTTTGCCGAGCTGACGGAGACCGGCGCGCCGCAGCCGCAGGACCTGCGCCTCATCGCCTCCAACGCCCCCGCCCTCGCCCGCGCCTTCCTCGAACTGCACCGCGCCTATCGCGACACCCATGAGCGGCTCGCCTCGCTCGACGAGGCGCTCGGGCGCGACGAGACGCGCGCGGGGCTCTCGCCCTGGGAGGAGGTGCGCGATTTCTTCCACTATTGCGACAATTACATTGACGCGGTCGACCGCGCGGCGGAGCGCTTTGCCGCCGAGGTGCCGCCGGGGCAGTCGCTGGAGGATCACGCCCGCGCGGTGCTGGCGGGCCGGGGCGTCCGGGTCAAGCTGGAGCCGATGCCGGCCCTGCGCCGCTTCGAGCCGAGCACCGCGACGCTCAGCGTCTCCGCCCACGCGCCGCCCGAGACCCGCACGTTCCAGATCCTGCTGCACCTCGCGCTGACTTCGCAGGCCAAGTTGATCGGCGCGACGCTCGACCTCGCCCGGTTCCAGAGCCCCGCCGCGCGCGCCATCGCCGAGATCGGGCTCGCCAATTATTTCGCCGGGGCCGCGCTGTTGCCCTACGGTCGCTTTCTTAATGAGGCCAAACATTTCCGGCACGATCTTGAACTGCTCGCCGCGCGCTTCGGCGCCTCGATCGAACAGGTGGCGCACCGGCTCTCGACGCTCCAGCGCCCGGGGGCCAAGGGCCTGCCGTTCTTCTTCGTGCGGGTCGATCAGGCCGGGACGATCACCAAACGCCACTCGGCAACGCGGCTGCAGTTCGCGCGCTACGGCGGAGCCTGTCCCTTGTGGAATGTGCACAGCGCCTTCGAGACGCCGGGCCGGTTCCTGCGCCAACTGGCCGAGACGCCTGACGGGGTGCGCTACCTGAGCATCGCGCGGGATGTCTCGCGCAGCGGCGGCCACTTCGGCGCCCCGGTGCGTCGCTTCGCCATCGCGCTTGGCTGCGAAATCGCACACGCGCCGCAGCTCGTCTACGCCGACGGGCTCGACCTCGCCCGGCAATCGGCCTTTGAGCCAATCGGAATCTCCTGCCGGATCTGCGAGCGCGTGGCCTGCCACCAGCGCTCGGTGCCGCCGCTCGAACGCCGGATCAGGGTCGATCCGCTCAACCGCGGCGTCTTGCCCTACGAGGTCGAACGCTGAAGTCCCAAGGCCTGATATGCCCAATGCTCAGCAGAGCCCAAGAGGCTCACTGCATGTCCGGCCCATATTCGAGGATCAGCGGCACGATGATTTCCTCCTCGTCCGTCAAATGACGGTGGAGGAATTTGCGGAAATCCTCCTGCACCTCGTGCAGCCGTCCGAGTGCCGTGCGCTTGTCGCCAGGCGCCTGAAGGGCCGCGAGCACCGCATTGGTGTGCTGGCCGAAATCGCGGATATGGGCATCGAGCGCGTGGTGGTCGGCGTCGAGGATCTCGAACCCCCGTTCCAGCCGGGCGTCGAGCGCGGTGAACTGGGGGAAATAGTGGTCGTCTTCGATCATGTGGTGATGATGGAGCTGGTTGAGGAAAAACCCGCCATAGCGCGACAGCTCCGCCCCGAAGCGCGGGCCCGGCGCGCCGTCGAGCGCGACCTCGGCATCGGCGATCATCTTGTCGAGCAACTGCCGGAACATCAGGTGCCGCTCCAGCCAGAAGCTCGTCAGATCGTTGAAATTGGGATGCGCGGCCCATGTGGGCGCGGGGTATTTCTCCGCCAGCACGCGCAGGTGCTCGGGCAAGCCCTTGCGGGTCTCCAGCTTGAGATCGGCTGTCATGGCGTCTCACCTAGCGCGCGCGCCACGCCCTGCCAATCTGCGCAAATGCAGATCACCTGCGCGCGCGGCGCCAACCGGCGGCCATCGCTTCGGCCTCGGAGCAGAACCAGCGCTCGCCGCGGCTCGTGTTGATCGAGGTGCGGTGGTAATCGGCCTGGCCCGGCATGTGATAGATCTGGCCTGATTTGGAGATGTTGCCCTTGATCGGGCACCCCTCTGGCGCCGGGGCGGAGGCGCTCAGCGCCGGGCGCGCGCGCCAGTCCCACGGGTTCTCGAACGAGGTTGACCAGAGGCCGGCCTCGTCCAGTGCGGCCTGTTTTTCCAGCCCGACGTAATCGTGGGAATATTGCAGGTAGGCGCGCGCGGCCCCGAGGCGGACCATCTGCGCGCCGATGTCGTTCTCGCCCGCGTAGCAGACGGCGACCATGCGGCCATAGCGATCCCTGTCGGTCTCGACGCAGCGTACCGGCCCCTGCCGGACCAGCGCGCGGAGCATGTCGCGCGCCCAGGTGCCGCAGGCCCAGGCGCGGCCGTCGCGGTCGCAGGTCTGCTTCATTTCCGGCGCGTCGATGCCGTGCAGGCGGACCTTCTCGCCGGCGACGGTCAGGGTATCGCCATCGGTCACCTGCGCGCGCCCCTCGGCCGCCGGGGCCTGCGGATCGCAGGCGGCAAGGACAATGAGCGCGAGAATCGCGAGGGGGCGGCACGGACAAAATTTTATGAACATATGCTGAACATACGCCCGGCGCGACCGGTCCGCAACCGCGGGTGGTCAAAGTTTGGTCGCGGGCACCGGCGGCGTGGTGGCGCGGCGTTTGGCTTTCGCCTCGCGCCAGGTGATGAAACTCACCGCCGCGATGATGATCCCGCCGCCGAGCAGCACGAAGCCGTCGACCGCCTCGTGGAAGAGGAAGACGCCGAAGAGCGTGGCCCAGACGAGCTGGAGGAAGGTGACCGGTTGGGTGATGGTCACGGGCGCGAGCTTGAAGGCGCGGGTCATGGTGTAGTGGCCGAGCGTGGCGCAGCTTGCGACCGCAAAGAGCAGCAGCCCGTCGTGCAGGGTCACCGGCTGCCAGACCATGATCGCGAGCGGCGCCATGCCGATCGTCACCGCGAGCGACAGAGCGGCCACGACGACCGCGGGCGACAGGTCATCCGCCAGCAGCTTGCCACTCAGGAAGGACGCACCGAAGAACACCGAGCTGCCGAGCATCGCCATGTGGCCCGGTCCGATTTCGCGGAACCCGGGCCGCAGGATGATAAGCGCGCCGACAAGCGCCACGCCAATGGCGATGATGCGGCGCGTCGCGAGTGTTTCGCCGAGGAAGAGCGCCGCACCGATCGTGACGTATATCGGCGTCATGTAGTTCATCGCATTGACATCGGCGAGCGGGATCCGGGTCATGGCGAAGAACCACAGCGTCACCGCCCCGGTATGGACCACCCCGCGCCCGGCGATGAGCCGCCATTGCCGCGCGGTGGGCCGCAGATCTCGCAGCACCGGCCACATCGGCAGCAAGAAAACGAGCCCGAACAGGAAGCGCAGGAAGGCCGCCTGCGGCGCGGGGACGCGAGGGCCGAGGAATTTCACCAGCACGTTGACCGCCACGAAACACAGGCCCGTCAGCAGCATCCAGCCGATCCCGGCGAGCGGGCGATAGGTTGGCGATGCGGCGGGTGCGGGGGCGGTTGTCATGGGTGCAGTTGGCCCGAAGGCGCGGCGGGGTTCAAGCGCTGAATCCCGCGCGTCGCGAGTGACATCAATGGCGCAGCAGGTTGACCGCGATGATCCACATGGTGAGGCCCACCACCACGTCGAGCACCATCCATGCGCGGGGGCGGGCAAAGACCGGCGCGAGGGCGCGCGCGCCGTAGCCGAGCGAGAAGAAGAAGGTGAAGCTCGCGATCATCGCGCCGATGGCGAAGGCCAGACGGTCGGCCGCTTGCGCCGAGATCGAGCCGAGGAGGACCACGGTGTCGAGATAGACATGGGGGTTGAGCCATGTGAGCGCGAGGCAGGTGAGGAGTGCGGCGCGCAGCGAGCCGCCGCCGGTTGATGCCGGATCGAGCCCTTCGGTCACGGTCAACGCGGAGTAGAACGACCGCGCGCCGTAGAAGACGAGGAAGGCCGCGCCGCCATAGCGCATGGCGGTATCGAGCCAGGGCGTTGCCCCAATGAGCGCGCCGACGCCGCCCACGCCCGCCGCGATGAGCGCCGCATCCGAGACCGCGCAGGTGAGGCAGACGGCGAAGACATGGGCACGGCGCAGGCCCTGGCGCAGGACAAAGGCGTTTTGCGCGCCAATCGCGAGGATCAGCGAGAGGCCGAGCGCGAAGCCCTCCAGTGCCGATCCGATGTCCATGCGCGCCCCCCGAAATTGCCGCCCGCCAGATGGTCACGGGCGCGCGCCGGGGTCAAGCCATGCGCGCGCACAGTACCGCCGTCTTGAACACAGGGCCCGCCCCAGTCTATATGAGCGCACTTCAACCAGCGCAGACGGGGATCTCATGGCCGGCCATTCCAAATGGGCAAACATTCAGCACCGCAAGGGGCGTCAGGACGCGGTGCGCGCAAAGCTCTTTTCCAAGTTCTCCAAGGAAATCACCATCGCCGCCAAGATGGGCGATCCGGACCCGGAAAAGAACCCGCGCCTGCGGCTCGCGGTCAAGGAAGCCAAATCCCAGTCGATGCCCAAGGACAACATCGAGCGCGCGATCAAGAAGGCGACGGGCGGCGACGCGGAGAACTACGAAGAGATCCGCTATGAGGGCTACGGGCCCAACGGCGTGGCGGTGATCGTCGAGGCGATGACCGACAACCGCAACCGGACGGCCTCCAGCGTGCGCTCGACGTTTTCGAAGAACGGCGGCAACCTCGGCGAGACGGGCTCTGTCGGGTTCATGTTCGAACGCAAGGGCGAAGTGTCCTACCCGGCGGATGCAGGCGATGCGGATGAGATCATGATGGCGGCGATCGAGGCGGGCGCGGAGGATGTGGAGAGCTCCGAGGACGGGCATTACATCTATTGCGCCGATACCGATCTCAACGAGGTGGCCGGCGCGCTCGAGGCGCAACTGGGCGAGTCGGAGTCGACCAAGCTGATCTGGAAGCCGACCACGACGACCGAGCTGGAGCTTGAGGACATGCAAAAGCTCATGCGGCTGATCGAGGCGCTGGAAGACGACGACGATGTGCAGCGCGTCACCACCAATTTCGAGGCCAGCGACGAGGTCATGGCGCAGCTCTGACTTTTCGCTGTCAAACGGACGCGCCTTCGGCGCGACACCAAATCTTTTGCAAACCGCCGTTCCCTTCGGGAGCGGCGTTTTGATTTGGCGCTAGCGGTGAGGGAGGGCCAGCGCCCGTCCGCGGGTGGGCGCTATGAGGTCGAAGCGGGTGTGCTTTATGGTGACACATCCCTCCGATGGTCGTGGTCTCGGCTGGTGGTGGAAAAGCGCCCGCCCTCCGGGGCGGACGGGCGCTGGCCCGGCGGCGCGATGCGCCTCGATTCCGGGCCGTGTTCGTTACCTTTTCGCCGCGTAGTAGGACACGCGCCGTTCGAGATAGGCGAGGAACTCCGAGATCGTGAAGGCCAGCGCGAAGAGGACGATGAGCACCGCCCAGAAATGCGCCATGAGGAAGTTGGCCGAGTAGAGCTCGAACAGCGCGCCGAAGCCGACGATGGAGATCAGCAGCTGGCCGATGATCACGCCCTTCACCGCGCGGATGATGCCGATGCGCACGCCGCCGAGGATCTCCGGCAGGGCCGCCCAGAAATAGATCTGGGTGAAGGCGCGCCAGGGTGAGGCGCCGAAGCTGTGGGCCATCTCGACAAGCGAGCGGTTGATCTGCCTCACCCCCGCACGCGCGTTCAGGATGATGATCCAGATGGCAAAGAGCGTCGTGGTGATGATGATCGCTTTCATGCCGAAGCCGAAGAGCACCATGAGCACCGGCACGAGCGCGG
Organism: Poseidonocella sedimentorum; assembly: GCF_900116005.1. Classification (GTDB taxonomy): domain Bacteria; phylum Pseudomonadota; class Alphaproteobacteria; order Rhodobacterales; family Rhodobacteraceae; genus Poseidonocella; species Poseidonocella sedimentorum. The sequence continues at coordinate 316,116 of NZ_FOYI01000001.1, read as the reverse complement.
TCAGCGGCGCGCTGAGAAAGACGTTGACCCATGGCAGCAGCAGCTCGTCGAGCAACCGGCTCTTGCCCATCAGGATGCCCACCGGGATGCCGATGGTGATGGCGAAGAAGACGCCGGCAAAGAAGGCATAGGCCGTCTCGTAGAGCGCCTTGCGGAAGGCCGCGGTCTGGATCACCTCCCAGAGCGTTGCCATCACCTCCGACAGCGGCGGGACGAAGAAGGTCAGGCCCATCTGGCCGATGATCTCCCACAAGAGCCCCCAGATGAGGAGCGACGACATGCCCGGCAGGCGGTATCCCAAAAGCGTCATGACCTACTCCACATAGCTGCGCAGCGAGGCCCAGATCTCGTCGACGATGTCGAGATATTCCGGGTCGCGCCGGATGTTGTCCACGCCCTTGCCGCGAAAGCCGGTGGGGCGGATGATCTCGGACACGCGGCTGGGGCGCGGCAGCAGGATCGCGATCTGGTCCGAGACATAGACCGCCTCCTCGATCGAGTGGGTAACGAAGATGAAGGTCTTGTTCTCGTTGCGGACGAGGTTCAGCAGATCCTCCTGAAACTTGCGGCGGGTCTGTTCGTCCACCGCCGAGAAGGGCTCATCCATGAGCAGCACCTGCGCATCGACCGCAAGCGCGCGCGCGAGGCCCACCCGCTGGCGCATCCCGCCCGAGAGCTCGTGCGGATAGGCGTTCTCGAAGCCCGAAAGGCCGACCTCCTTGATGTAATGGGCTGCGCGGTCCTCGCGCTCGGCGCGGGCCACGCCGCGCATCTCGAGCCCAAAGGCCGCGTTGCGCAGAACCGTCGCCCAAGGCAGGAGGGCGAAATCCTGAAACACGAAGGCGCGGTCAGGCCCCGGCCCGGTCACCGTCTTGCCGTTGACCTCCACCGTGCCCGATGTCGGCTCCAGCAGGCCCGCGATGATCTTCAGCAGCGTGGTCTTGCCGCAGCCCGAGGGGCCGAGCAGAGAGGTCAGCTGCCCGCGGGGGAACTCCAGCGACAGGTCGCGCAGCGCCTCGACGGCCCCATAGGTCTTGGAGATGTTGCGCGTGGACACGGCGCTGTCGGGCGCGGCGTCCACCGGCTGCACGGGGGTTTTAGTCTGAGACATATCCACGTTGGTTTCCTTTGAAGAGGGCGGTTTCGATGGCCTCGAGCAGGTTGAGGAACAAGACGGCCAGCAGGATGATGGAGAAAATCGCGGCGTACATGGCCGGGTAATCGGCGATGGAGCGGCTGAAGGTGATGATGTCGCCGACGCCGGTCGGCGTGATCTTGAGCTCGGCCAGAATTGCGCCGATGAACCCCGCCGAGACCCCGAGCCGCAGGCCCGCAAAGATCACCGGCGACGCGGCCGGCACGACCACCTTGAGGATCACCTCCCACTCCGATGCGAGGTAGGACCGCGCCATTTCCTTCATGGATTCCGGTGTGTTGCGGACCGCGCTTGATGTGTTCAGGACGATCACCGGCATGGCCATGATGCACACAACCAGCACCTTGGAGGTGAGCCCGATGCCGTAGGCGAGCACCAGAAGCGGGATGAGCGCGGCCAGGGGCGCGGCCTGCATCACGATGAAAATCGGTGAGAAAAGCCAGTCGAAGGTGCGGCTCAGCCCCACCCAGAGGCCGATCCCGATCCCGAGCACCGCCGAGATCACCACCCCCACCACGAGCGGCTGGAGCGTCTCGAGATAGGCGATGAGGAGCGAGCCGTCACCGATCATGCGAAAGAGCGCGGACATCGATTCCAGGAAGGTCGGGAAAGCGAAGCTGACCGGGATGCGGCCGGCGATTTCCCAGGCGCCGAACAGCAGCGCGGCAGAGAGTATCTTGAGTAGCAAGGCGCGGTTAGGCATGTGACTGCGTCCCTCAGGAATGGTCCGCCGCACCCGTGATGGGCGCGGCGGCGTGTGTCTTCAGTTCTTTGCCTTGTCGAGCGGCGCGAGGTACCAGAAATCCTCGATGTCGAGCTCGGCCGGATCGCCCACAAGCTGGCCCGCCGCGGCGTACCATTCCATATCGGCCTGAGCCGCCTTGCGCCCGCCGCCATCGGGATCATAGAGCCCTGCTTCGACCGCGTCGGAATAGAACCCGTCAAGCTCGGCGAGGATTTCGCCGGGAAGCTGGCCGATCGGCCCGTCCGGGTTGGTTTCGCGGCGGATGATGGTCGGGTCTTCGTGCATGTCGCGGTAGGTGCTCACCAGCGCTTCGACGAAAATATTGACCGCCTCCTCATTCTCCTGGATCCAGTTGAAATTGGCGAAGAGCGCCTCGTCGCTGGCCTCCACATCGAACATCTCGAGCACGTTGAAGTTCTCGCCCGCATCGCTGCGCATCAACTTGTTCTTGTTCGACAAATCGATGATCGTCGCGTCGGCGCGCCCGCCCAGGAGCGCGGCCACACGGTTGGACGAGCCGGGCACATAGGAGCGCTCGCCGAACTCCATCCCCATGCGGGCCTCGATCACGTTGGCGATGGAATCGGTGCCACCCCCGCGCGAATGCAGCAGGATCGGCTCGCCGTTGAGATCTTCGAGCTTGTCATAGGCCTTGCTGGTGACCGGAAAGAATTTCAGCTTCGAGAGCTGGAACACGATCCGCAGCGGCGCCTTGGAGCGTTGCATCGCGGCGTAGGGCGTGCCGAATCCGATGTCCATCTGGCCGCTCAGGACGGCCTGGATCGCAAGCTCCTCATCGGAAAAGGCGGTCCATTCGTAGTCGAGCCCATTGGCCTTGGCCCGATCGAGCGCGACGAAAAACGCGGCAAGCTCGTCCGACGGGGTTTCGGCCAGCGCGATGCGGATCTTCTCGGCCTGGGCCGCGGTCCCCATCAACAGCATGACCGGGATCACAAGCGCCGCCCTCGCGGCGCGCAGTAGAGACAGTTTCATTTGGTTCCTCCCATGGTGAAGATTGCTCTTCGGTGTTCTCGGCTGCGGGCTTTGCGCCTCTTGGTGCCGAGGTCGTGTCGTGTGCTCAGTGCTCCTCGAACAGTCGTTTGGAAACCGAGCCCAGATGCGCGCGCATGGCGGCCTGGGCGGCATTGGGATCGCGCGCCTCTATGGCGTCGACGAGGGCGTTGTGTTCGGCGAAACTGCTGTGGTCGCGCGGCGGGCGCTCAGATTTGCGCACCACCGTGTTCCACGCCACGGCGCGGCGGACCTGGTTCATCTGATCGAAGAGCGACAGCAGAAGGACATTGCCCGTGGCGGCCGCGACGGCGCGGTGGAAATGGTCGTCCTGCGCCTCGTAGCTGTCCCAGTCGGGCGCGGATTCGGCCGCCTCCTTGATCGCCTTGAGCCGCGCGACCTCGTCGGCCGAGGCATTGATCGCCGCTTCGCGCGCGATGGCCGGCTCAAGAGCGAGGCGCGCCCGCATGAGCTGGACCGGGGTGACCTGACGGCTGAGCTCGGACAGCGAGCTCGAGCCCCCCGCCCCGCCTTGCGCCGCGATGAACGTCCCCTTGCCGACGTGGCGCCAGATCAGGCCGTCGTGCTCCAGCGCCTCAAGCCCGCGCCGCAAGCTGCTCCGGCTCATCCCGAGACTGACGATCAACTCGCGCTCAGGCGGGAGCCGATCGCCCGGCCGGTAGCCGCCCGCCCGGATGAATCCGGTCAGGGCTGCAATCGCCTCCTCGCGTCCGAACCTTTCGAATTTGGTCACCGAAGGCCCCTCATTGGTTGATCAATATTCATTTATTGACCCGTTTTAACGCGATATTGGTTGATCAATCAATGAAAATATCGTGTAACATCACATTGATCGGGATTGATCCGGCTGCTAGAGCCGCCAACCTTGGCTACCGAAGAGGGACCATATGACCAGCTATGCCATCGAAACGCCGCCCGTTGTCGCGCTGCCTATCAGGGGATCGGACGCGCTCTTTCCCGTGCGCCGCGTCTACTGCATTGGCCGCAATTATGCCGCCCACACCATCGAGATGGGCCATGATCCGGACCGCGAGGCGCCCTTCTTCTTCCAGAAGAACCCCAATAATCTCGATCCTTCGGGCGAGTTCCCCTACCCCGACCATTCCAGCGACGTGCACCATGAGGCCGAGCTTGCCGTCCTGCTGAAATCGGGCGGCACCAACATCCCGCTCGACGAGGCCGAGAGCCATATCTACGGCTATGCGCTTTCGCTCGACATGACGCGCCGGGACCTGCAGGGCGAGCAGAAGAAGCTCGGACGGCCGTGGGAGATCGGCAAGGCGTTCGAGCGCTCCGCGCCGATCGGCCCGGTCTATCCGGTCAGCGAAACCGGGCTGCGCAACGATGGCGCGATCTCGCTGTCGGTGAATGGCGATCTACGCCAGAAGGGCGATCTGAACCAGATGATCTGGAAGGTGCCGGAGATGATTTCCTACCTCTCCGACTATTTCGAACTCGCCGCGGGCGACGTGATCCTGTCGGGCACGCCCTCGGGTGTGGGTCCCGTCGAGCGGGGCGACACCATGGTCCTGTCGATCGACGGATTTGAGGATTTCACCGTCACCGTGACCTGACCCGGGCCCTCCCCCACAACGAAAAAACCCCGCGCCAATGGTGCGGGGTTTTGCGTATCACTGCTGCGAGGCCGCTCGGGCCGCAGGCCGCGCGCCTACATGCGCGAGGCGACGTTTTCCCAGTTCACCAGGTTGTCGAGGAAGTTGGTGAGGTAGGCCGGGCGCTTGTTGCGGAAGTCGATGTAGTAGGAATGCTCCCACACATCGCAGCCCAGAAGCGCGGTCTGGCCGAAGCAGAGCGGGTTGACGCCGTTTTCGGTCTTGGTGACCTTGAGGCCGCCGTCGGTGTCTTTCACAAGCCAGGCCCAGCCGGAGCCGAACTGGCCCGCGCCCGCGGCGGAGAACTCTTCCTTGAACTTGTCGACCGAGCCGAAGCTGTCGACGAGCGCGGCTTCGAGCTCGGACGGCATGGCGGTCTTGCCCGGGCCCATCATTTCCCAGAACTGGGTGTGGTTCCAGTGCTGCGAGGCGTTGTTGAAGATGCCGGACTGGGCCACGGCGCCCTTGTCGTAGGTGCCGGTGATGATGTCTTCGAGCGATTTGTCGGCCCACTCGGTCCCGGCGATGAGCTTGTTGCCGTTGTCGACATAGGCCTTGTGGTGGATGTCGTGGTGGAACTCGAGCGTTTCCTTGGACATGCCGGCATCGGCGAGGGCATCATGGGCGTAGGGAAGATCGGGAAGTTCGAAAGCCATGGCTGGATCTCCTTGTCATCTTTGGTGTTGCGGTTGCCTCACATAGAAGAGCGGACCGGCGCCGCGTCAACCCCTGGGGCCCGGCCAAGACCCACATTCGGCGAAAGAATTCCGCCCGCGCGCGGCTCAGCCCGCCTCTGGCCGGAAATAGGCCGGATCGCCGCTTTCGCCCGCGCTGGTCTTCAGAAGCTCGCCCATGTAGCCCGCGACCGACCGGAAGCACAGAAGCGTGATGCGTTCCTCGCGCTCCATCCAGATGGCGGCGGCGACCTGGCCCGCGCGAGAGCGCAGGATCTGGCCCGGCCCGAAGGCGCGCGGGTCGAGATCGACGGGCATGATCTTGGCCAGCACATCGCGGCAGGCCGGGCCCTCCACGGTGAAGACCGCGCGGGCGTCCGAGACATCCGCGAGCAGGTGGTGGCGCCCCTCCAGCGGCGGGCGCATCGCCTCTTGCCGCGCCGCACGGTCCGCCCCCGGCACCAGCAGCAAAAGCTCATCGGGCGACATCCAGGCGACGGCGCCTTGTGGCCCGAACCCGATCCTTCGCGTTTGCGGCACGGCGAGGCCCACCGCCGCCGACACCGCGCCGCCGATGGCCTCCGTCGCCAGATCGCCGCGCAGCGTCAGCATGCCCATCCCGGCCATCCGGCTCACTCGTGCCAGAGCCCCGTCAAAGCGCCACATCTCGCCCGCCTTATCCATCTGTCGCCTCCGCCTCGGGATCGTAGAACACCGGCGAGACGATCCGCGCCATGGCGCTCGCGCCCCCAATGCGCGGAAACTCCAGCACTTCGCCCATCCGCTCCGGCCCGCGCCGCACCAGCCCGAGGGCGATGCCCCGGCCCAGCGTGGGCGAGAAGTAGCTCGACGTCACCCGCCCCTGCACATTGCGTTGACCGTTCTCGTTCTCGCCCGCGTCCACCGCATAGGCCCCGTCGGGCAGGACCGTGCCGTCGATGGTCTGAAGCCCCACGAGCGTCCAACGCTCCGGATCGACCATATGCGCCCGCGCCTGCGCCCGTTTGCCGATGTAGTCGTCCTTCTTCCTGGCGATGGCCCAGTCGAGCCCGAGGTCCTGCGGGATCACCGTCCCGTCGGTCTCGTCACCGATCATGATGAAGCCCCGCTCGGCGCGCAGCACGTGCAGCGCCTCGGTGCCGTAGGGGGTGATCGCGTGATCCGCGCCGGCCTTGAGGATCGCATCCCAAAGCGCCTGTCCCTGCCCCGCGGGCACGGCGATCTCGAAGGACAGCTCCCCCGAAAACGAGATGCGGAAGACGCGCGCATCAAATCCGCCAAGCGCCCCCTCGGCCCAGGTCATGAAGGGCAGCCGCGCCTCCGAGACGTCCATCCCGCCGAGCGCCTCCAGCACATCGCGCGCCTTGGGGCCCGCGACGACGATCTGCGCGTATTGCTCGGTCAGATTGGCGGTATAGACCTGCCAGTCCCACCATTCCGTCTGGAGCCAGTCCTCCATGTGGGCGTGGATGTGATCCGCGCCGCCGGTGGTGGTGTGAACGAGAAAGCTTTCGGGCCCGAGCCGCGCCACCACGCCGTCATCCATCAGGAACCCGTTCTCGCTGCACATGAGCCCATAGCGGCATTTGCCGATCGCCAGCGTGCTGATGCGGCCGGTGTAGAGCATGTCGAGGAAGCGCCCCGCATCCGGCCCCTGCACCAGGATCTTGCCCAGTGTCGAGGCATCGAGCATCCCCACGCCCTCACGCACCGCGCGCACCTCGCGCCGGACCGCGTCCTCGTGGCTCTCCTCGCCCACCGGATAGCAATAGGGCCGCCGCCACTGACCCACCGGCTCGCAATAGGCGCCCCGCGCTTCGTGCCACGCCTGCATCGGGGTCTCGCGCACGGGCTGGAAGAGGCTCCCATGCGCCTCGCCGGCGATCACGCCAAGGGTGAGCGGCGCATAGGGCGGGCGGAAGGTGGTGGTGCCGGTCTGGGGGATCGGCTGGCCAAGCGCGTCCGACAGGATCGCGAGCCCGTTGATGTTCGAGAGCTTCCCCTGATCGGTGGCCATGCCGAGCGTGGTGTAGCGCTTGGCGTGTTCGACCGAGGCGAAGCCCTCCTGCGCGGCGAGCTGCACGTCGGAGACCTTCACATCGTTCTGGAAATCGAGGAAGGCCTTGGCCCGGAGTTTCGGCCCCGCGCCCTGTGGCATGAGCCAGACGGGCTCCATCGGGGCCTCCTCCGGCGCGTCGATTTCAACCGAACGCGGCGCTGCGCCCTCGCGCCTCAGCCGCGCGGCGACCTCCGCCCCGACCCGCGCTGAATCGGCCAGAACGGCCCCGAGGCCCCACACGCCATTCGCCGTCCCGGCGGCGCTCACGAAGGGCGCGCCATCGGCCCCGAGCGGCGCTTTGTCCACATCCGGACCAAAAGCCGCCGCGGCGTCATCCCAACGGAGTTTGCCGCCGCAATGGGACCACAGATGCACCACCGGCGACCAGCCGCCGGACATGGCCACCGCATCGCAGGCGATCTCCTCCTGCACCACGCCCTCGCCCGCCTGCGCGCAGATCGCAACGCCGCGCACAGCCCTGCCGCCGAGCACCCGGGCGATGCCCCGGCCCGCCTCCACGCGGATCCCCAGAGCGCGCGCTTCCTGCGCCAGCGCACCGCCGCCACCGGCCCGCGCATCGAGGATCGCAGGCACGTCGAGACCGTGTGTTTTAAGGGCGATCGCGGTGCGATAGGCGCTGTCGTTGTTGGTCACGACCACGGTCCGATCGCCCGGGCTGACCCCGAAATCGATGAGGTAATCGCGGATCGCAGAGGCCAGCATGACCCCCGGAACATCGTTGCCCGCAAAGCTCAAGGGGCGCTCCAGAGCGCCGGTCGCGACGATGACCTGACCCGCCCGGATCTTCCACAGTCGCTGCCGCGCGGCATCGTTTATGCTTGCATTTTCGGCAAGGTTTTCAACCGCGAGGACCAGCCCGTGATCATAGACCCCGACCCCCATCGTGCGGCTGCGGCACTGGACATTGCCCATCGCGGAGAGTTCGGCGCGGATTTCTTCCACCAAGTTATCCACAGGGCTCCCGTTAACGATTTGTTCATCTTTTGCCGCGCGGCCGCCCCAATGCGCGGTCTGTTCGATGAGCAGCACGCGCGCGCCGCTCGCGCCGGCAACCCGCGCCGCCTCAAGCCCCGCAAGCCCGCCGCCGATGACGAGAACATCGACGAAGGCATGGAAATGCTCGTAGCTGTCGGGATCGCGCGCCTCCGCATCCGGGGCGGGCCCAAGCCCGGCGGAGCGGCGGATGATCGGCTCGTAGACGTGTTTCCAGAAGCTGCGCGGCCAGGTGAATGTCTTGTAGTAGAACCCCGCCGGGAAGAGCCGGGGCGCGAGGCTGTTGAGCGCGCCGATGTCGAACCCGAGGCTCGGCCAGTGGTTCTGCGATCGCAGCTCCATCCCCTCGCGCAGCTCGGTCGTGGTGGTGCGCTGGTTGGGCTCAAGCTGATCGCCCGTCCCGAGCGCCACGAGCCCGTTGGGCTCCTCGACCCCAGAGCCGACGAGGCCGCGCGGGCGGTGATATTTGAAGGACCGGCCGAGCAATGTCTGGCCGCTCGCGAGCAGCGCCGAGGCGAGCGTGTCGCCCTTGTAGCCGCGCAGGACGCGCCCGTTGAACCGAAAGCTGCGCGGCTGGCTGCGGTCGATGAGCCGCCCGCCGGTCTTGAGACGCACGCTCATGCCTCGCCCCTCCCGCGCCAATCCGGGCGGCGCTCGGCGATCCGGTCCAGAAGCTCCCGCGGTGGGGCGCTGGTCTGGGCCGGATAGGTGCCGAAGACTTCCATCGTGTCGGTTGCGCGCGCCGCAATGAACCACTTGCCGCAGCCATAGGCATGGCGCCAGCGTTCGAAATGCACGCCCTTGGGATTGTCGCGCTGGAAGAGGTAGGCCTCGAAGGCCTCATCCGAAGCGCCGGGCCCTTCGCGCCGCAAATGCGCCTGCCCGCCGGGCGTCAGATCGGTCTCGGCGGCCTCGGCGCCGCAATGAGGGCAGTGCAGGATCAGCATGGCCGGCCCTCCGTCAGAACCCCGGATCCCGGCAGCGCAGAACGAAAAACGCCCGCGACACGGCTCAGGGCCGAGCGCGGGCGCGTGTCGTTCTGAAACTTGCGTCGATCAGCCGCCGTCCTGGGGGAGATCCGGCAGTTCGATCTGAATATCGGGCTCTTCGGCCGCGGGGACGTCGCCGCCGAGGAAAAGATAGGCCAAAATGCCCACGACGACGACGAGACCGCCGACGACGAAAGCCAGGGCGTTGCTTGAGCCGGATGTTTTCTCGGCCATGAAATGTCTCCTATCAACCTCTGAGTTGCAGGAGAAACGCACGCCGCGCGGAGATGGTTCCTGCGCGATTTCAGGCTCGTTTCACAAGCCCTCGTCCCTTGGTCAATCGTCATGGTCAATGTGCCACCCCCGCCGCCACGGATTCGTCGATGAAGCGCCCCTCGCGGAACCGATCCAGCGAGAAGGCGTCGGTCAGGGGCGAGCGGCCCTTGGCCATGAGCTCGGCAAAGCCCCAGCCGGAGCCGGGGATCGCCTTGAACCCGCCCGTGCCCCAGCCGCAGTTGATGAAACAGCCCTCCAGCGGCGTCTTGGACAGGATTGGAGAGCGGTCGCCCGTGATGTCCACGATCCCGCCCCATTGGCGCAGCATCTTGAGCCGCGAGATCATCGGGAAGGTCTCGATGAGCGCGCGGACGGTCTCCTCGATGTGCTGGAACGAGCCGCGTTGGGTGTAGCTGTTGAACCCGTCGGTGCCGCCGCCGATGACCATCTCGCCCTTGTCGGACTGGCTCATGTAGCCGTGCACCGTATTGGCCATCACGACGATGTCCATGCAGGGCTTGACCGGCTCGGAGACGAGGGCCTGTAGCCCGACGCTCTCGATGGGGAGGCGGAAGCCCGCCATGCCCGCAAGCTCGCCCGAATGCCCCGCGACGACGATGCCGAGCTTGTCGCAGCCGATCGCGCCCCGCGAGGTCTCGACCCCGGTCACGCGCCCGCCTTCGGAGCGCACGCCGGTCACCGCGCAGCCCTGGATGATATGCATTCCCATGTCCGAACAGGCCCGCGCATAGCCCCAGGCCACCGCATCATGACGCGCAGTGCCGCCCCGCGCCTGCCAGAGCCCGCCAAGAACCGGGTAGCGCGGCCCGTCGAGCCGGATGATCGGCACAATCTCCTTGACCCGCTCGGGCGAGATGAACTCCGTCGCCACGCCCTGCAGCGCGTTGGCATGGGCCGTGCGCTGGTAGCCGCGCATCTCGTGATGGGTCTGGGCCAGCATGAGCACGCCGCGGGGCGAGAACATGACGTTGTAATTGAGATCCTGGCTCAGCGTCTCGTAGAGGCTGCGCGCCTTTTCGTAGATCGCGGCCGAGGGATCCTGCAGGTAGTTCGAGCGGATGATCGTCGTGTTGCGGCCGGTGTTGCCGCCGCCAAGCCAGCCTTTCTCGATCACCGCCACGTTGGTGATCCCGAAGGTCTTCCCGAGGTAATACGCCGTGGCGAGCCCGTGCCCCCCGGCCCCGACGATGATCACATCATAGCGCGCGCGCGGCTCCGGTGAGGCCCATGCGCGCTCCCAACCGGTGTGATACCGGGCGGCTTCGCGGGCGATGGCAAAGGCTGAATATCGTTTCATGGGCTCCGCTCGAAAGGCCGGCGCGGCGGGATTCGCGTCGCGCCCGCCGTCAGTATGGTTCTCACTGGAGCGGCGAGACAAGACGAGACATCCCGCGCCGCTTTTTGGATTTTTTGCGACATCGGCGCGCGCGCTTGCGCGGCCCTCGGGGCCCCTGCGCTGATTTACCCCTTTTGTCGGGGCGCATGGCGGCTTACATCCCTTGGACCACGAAGGAGAGACGATGTCGTTCTGGCTCATCACCGGCGGCCTGACGCTGCTTGTCGCCCTGATCCTGCTGCGCGCGCTTCAGGGGCGGCCGGGCGCTGCTGCGCCGGATGCGGGGGAGTTCGATCTGTCCGTCTATCGCGATCAGCTTGCCGAGGTGGAGCGCGATGCGGCGCGCGGCGTGATGAGCGCGGCGGATGCCGAACGCGCGCGCACCGAAATTTCCCGCCGGATCCTCGCCGCCGACAAGCGCGCGCAGGAGAGCGGGTCCCGCCGCACCGCGCCGCGCGGAACCGCGCTTGCCGCCGGGCTCATCGCGCTGGTGCTGTTCTCCGGGCTCGGGCTCTACCTCTGGCTCGGCGCGCCGGGCTATGGCGATCTGGGCCGGGCCACGCGGCTCGCGCAGGCTGAGACGATCTATGAGACGCGCCCCTCCCAGGCCGAGGCCGAAGCGCGCATGGAGGCACGGGGCCGGCTCGAGCCCACGGTTTCGGCGGAATTCGAGACGCTGATGACCCGGCTGCGCGCGGCGGTCCAGTCCAACCCGGGCGATCTCCAGGGCCAAAGGCTTCTGGCGCGCAATGAGACCGCGCTTGGCAATTTCGCCGCCGCCAGCGCGGCACAGCGGCGCGTGCTGGAGATCCTCGGCCCCGGGGCCATGGCCCAAGATCACGCCGAGCTTGGCGAGATCCTGACCATCGCAGCGGGCGGCTATGTCTCGCCGGAGGCCGAGGCCGCCTTTCGCGCCGCGCTGGAGCGCGCGCCGGAGGATGGCCGCGCGAGTTATTACATCGGCCTGATGCTGCTCCAGACCGGGCGGCCTGACATTGCCTTCCGCCTCTGGCAACCGCTGTTCGAAAAGAGCCCACCCGATGCGCCCTGGATGCCCGCCCTGCGCGCTCAGATCCTTGATGCGGCCCAGCTCGCCGGGGTCGATTACGCGCCCGATCTCTCCAACCCGCTCAGTCCCGGTCCCACGGCGGAGGACGTCGAGGCGGCGAGCCAGATGAGCGCCGAGGACCGGCAGGCGATGATCGAAGGCATGGTGTCGCGCCTCTCCGACCGGCTCGCGCAGCAAGGCGGCACGGCGGAGGATTGGGCCCGGCTGATCCGCGCGCTCGGCGTGTTGGGCCGCGACGATCAGGCACAGGTGATCCTCGACGAAGCCCGGCTGGTCTTCGGCAATGACGCGCAGGCGCTCGGGAGCATCGAGGCCGCCGCCGCAGACGCCGGACTGCGCCCATGATCACCGACGAGATCGGCGCGTTCGCCGCCGCCCTGCCCCCGCATCGCGCGCTCATCGGGCTCGATTTCGGCGAGAAGACCATCGGCGTTGCGGTGAGCGACCGGATGCGCTCTGTCGCCACCCCGCTGGAGACGATCCGGCGCAAGAAATTCACCCTCGACTCCGGCCGCCTGCTGGAGCTTTGCGCCGAGCGCGAGATCGCCGGCGTCGTGCTCGGCCTGCCGCGCAACATGGACGGCAGCGAGGGCCCCCGCTGCCAGTCGACCCGGGCTTTTGCTCGCAACCTCGCGCGGGTGAGCGATCTGCCGATGAGCTTCTGGGATGAGCGCCTCTCGACCGTCGCCGCCGAGCGCGCGCTTCTGGAGGCCGATACCAGCCGCCGCCGCCGCGCCCAGCTCATCGACCACGTGGCGGCCTCCTACATCCTGCAAGGCGCGCTCGACCGGCTGGGCAATCTGGGGAGCAGCGGCGCATGAGTTCCGATGAGGTCTGGCGGCGCGCGGAGATCGAGAGCCCCTGCGTCAAGCTCTGCGTGATCCACCCCGAGACCGGGCTCTGCGCCGGCTGTGCCCGCACGCTTGACGAAATCGCCGGATGGACCGGCTTCGCCCCCGAAAAGCGGGCGCAAATCCTGCTGGAATTGCCGGGCCGCACCCCGCCGCCGCGCCGGACGGGGCGGCGGCGAAACCGGGATGCTCAAGACTAGAGAGCCGCGACACGCGGTCAAGGGGAAAGGCCCTGCGGAAAAAGGCCCCGGGCGCGCCTCATGCGCGGCCCGAGGCCCGTTCTTGTCCGCGCGCGCGACCTATTCCGCGGCGATCGCGTCCTGATCCTTTTCGACCTTGACCGCCGCGAACTTGAACTCGGGGATCTTGCCGTAGGGATCGAGCGCCGCGTTGGTCAGGATATTCGCCGCCGCTTCCACGTAAGCGAAGGGCAGGAACACGTTGCCTTTGGCGACCGCCCGGTCGGCCCGGACGAGCAGACGGATGCTGCCGCGCCGGGTGGTCAGGCGGACGATATCGCCGGCGGCGAGGCCGAGATCACGCAAGGAATGCGGGTGCATCGAACAGTTGGCCTCGGGCTCCACCGCGTCGAGCACAGTGGCGCGGCGGGTCATTGAGCCGGTGTGCCAATGCTCCAGCTGACGGCCGGTGATCAGCACGAAAGGATATTCCGGATCGGGCAGCTCGTCCGGCGGGATGACGGCGGCGGGGGTAAAGCGCGCGCGGCCCTCGGGGCGCGGGAAGCCATCGCCGAAGACAATCGCCTGGCCCGGGTCTTCGGGGCTGAGCGAGGGATATGTCACGGCGGCATTTTCCAGCCGTTCCCAGGTGATGTTGTCGAGCGAGGCCATGTTCTTCTTCATCTCGTCGAAGATCTCGCGCGGGTGGGTGTAGGACCAGTTGAGGCCCAGCCGTTTGGCCAGCTCCACCTCGATCCACCAGTCTTCCTTGGCCTCCCCCGGAGGCGCGACCACCGGCCGGCCCATCTGCACCTGGCGGTTGGTGTTGGTCACGGTGCCGGTCTTCTCGGCGAAGGCGCTGGAGGGCAGGATCACGTCGGCATAGTTCGCCGTTTCGGTGAGGAAGATGTCCTGCACCACGAGATGCTCGAGCATGGCCAGCGCGTCGCGGGCGTGGTCCACATCCGGGTCGGACATGGCCGGGTTCTCGCCGAGGATATACATGCCGCGGATGTCGCCCGCATGGATCGCGTCCATGATCTCGACGACCGTCAGGCCCTTTTCGCTGGAGAAGTCGCCCGATTCCCAGACCTCGGTGAAGGCCGAGCGCACGCCGTCATCCATGACCGACTGGTAGTCGGGCAGGAACATCGGGATCATACCCGCGTCCGACGCGCCCTGGACGTTGTTCTGGCCGCGCAGCGGGTGCAGGCCCGTTCCGGGGCGCCCCACCTGACCGGTCATCAGCGCGAGCGAGATGAGGCAGCGGGAGTTGTCGGTCCCGTGGATGTGCTGGCTCACGCCCATGCCCCAGAAGATCATCCCGGCCTTGGCGGTGGCGAAGGTCCGCGCCGCATCGCGCAGAAGCTCCGCGTCGACGCCGCAGATTTCTTCCATCTTCTCCGGCGGATAGTCCTTGAGGTGCTCCTTCATCGCCGGCCAGTTCTCGGTGTAGGCCTCGATATATTGCTGGTCGTAGAGCCCCTCCTCGACGATCACATTCATGATCGCGTTGAGCATGGAGACGTCCCCGCCCGGCTTGAACTGGAGCATGTGCGAGGCAAACCGCTTGAGCCCGTGGCTGCGCGGATCCATCACGATGAGCTTGCCGCCGCGTTTGACGAACTGCTTGAAATAGGTCGCGGCGACGGGGTGGTTTTCCAGCGGGTTACAGCCGATCACGATCGCCACATCGGCGTTCTCGATCTCGTTGAACGTCGCCGTCACGGCGCCAGAGCCCACGTTTTCCATCAGCGCGGCCACCGAGGACGCGTGGCAGAGCCGCGTGCAGTGGTCGACGTTGTTGTGGCCGAAGCCCTGGCGGATCAGCTTCTGGAAGAGATAGGCCTCTTCGTTGGAGCATTTCGCCGAGCCGAAACCCGCCACGCGCTTGCCGGTGTCGCGGCGGAGCCGGTCGAGCCCGTTTGCCGCCGCATCGAGCGCCTCGTCCCATGTCGCTTCGCGGAAATGGGTCATGAGGTTGCCCGGATCGACGTTGAGCCCCTTGGCGGGCGCGTCCTCGCGGCGGATGAGCGGCTTGGTGAGCCGGTGCGGGTGGGCGATGTAATCGAAGCCGAACCGGCCCTTGACGCAGAGCCGGTTCTGGTTGGCCGGCCCGTCGATGCCCTCGACGTATTTGATCTTGTCGTCCTTGACCTTGAAGGAAATCTGGCAGCCGACCCCGCAATAGGGACAGACGCTTTTCACTTCGCGATCGAAATCCTTGGTATCGCCTTCCTGGTTTTCGTCCACCACCGTGGCGGGCAGCAGCGCGCCGGTCGGGCAGGCCTGCACGCATTCGCCGCAGGCCACGCAGGTGCTGTCGCCCATCAGGTCATTCTGGTCGAAGACGATCTGTTCGGTGTGGCCGCGCCCGGCCATGCCGATAACGTCATTGACCTGAACTTCGCGGCAGGCGCGGACGCAGAGGTTGCAGTGGATGCAGGCATCGAGATTGACGCGCATCGCCACGTGGCTCGCATCCAGAAGCGGCACGGTCTCGGCCTCGACCTTGGGAAAGCGGCTCTCCTCGACCCCGTTGAGCTCGGCCATGTCCCAGAAATGGGAGGATCTGTCGTGGGCCTTCTCGGGCTGGTCCGCGACCAGCAACTCCATCACAAGGTTGCGTGATTTCTCGGCCCGCTCGGTCTCGGTCTTGACCACCATGCCGTCGGAAACGGGCCGGATGCAGGAGGCGACCAGCGTGCGCTCGCCCTCCACCTCGACCATGCAGGCCCGGCAGTTGCCGTCGGGGCGATAGCCCGGCGCGGGTTTGTGGCACAGGTGCGGGATCTTGAGCCCCCGCCCGTTGGCCGCTTCCCAGATCGTGATCCCTTCGGGGACGGTCACATCCTCGCCATTGAGCGAGAAGGTCACCATGTTGACGCTTGCACCATCGGCCATGTCAGCTATCCCCTCCTTCGAGGCTTTGCTCGGTTCCGTAACCGCTGCTCGGCGGCACGGCGCCAAGCTCGTCGGAAAAATGTTTGATCGTCAGGCGGATCGGGTTCGGCGCCGCCTGCCCCAACCCGCAGATCGACGCGTCGGACATGACCGTGCAGAGATCTTCGAGAAGATCCGTGTCCCAGGTCTCGGCCTCCATCAGCTTGACCGCCTTCTCGCACCCCTTGCGGCAGGGCGTACATTGCCCGCAGCTCTCTTCCTCGAAGAAGCGCAGCATGTTGAGCGCCGCATCGCGCGCGCTGTCGCGGTCGGAGAGGATCACCACCGCAGCCGACCCGATGAACGTGCCATGGGGCTGCAATGTGTCAAAGTCTAGCGGGACGTCATCCAGGCTGGCAGGGAGAAGGCCGGATGACGGCCCGCCGGGCTGGTAGGCCTTGAAGACATGGCCTTCCAGCATCCCGCCCGCGGCATCGATGATATCCAGGATCGTCGATCCCGCCGGCAGAAGGTGGACACCGGGATTCTTGACCCGGCCGGAAACGGAATAGCTGCGCAGGCCCTTGCGGCCGTTCTTTTCCGTCGCGCTGAGGCATTCGGGCCCCTCGCGGCAGATTTTCGCAACCCAATAGAGCGTCTCGACATTGTGCACGAGCGTGGGGCGGTTGAAGATGCCCACCTGCGCGACAAAGGGCGGACGGTGGCGCGGCAGCCCGCGCTTGCCCTCGATGCTCTCGATCATCGCGCTCTCTTCGCCGCAGATATAGGCGCCCGCGCCGCGGCGCAGGTCGATATACCCCGGCGCGACGATGCCCGCCTCTTCCAGCGCGGCGATCTCGCGGCGCAGGATCTTGAGGACGACGGGATATTCATCGCGCATGTAGATGAAGGCCTTTTCGGCCTCCACGGCCCAGGCGGCGATCAGCATGCCTTCGAGGAAGAGATGCGGCGTGCGCTCAAGGTAGTAGCGGTCCTTGAACGTGCCCGGCTCGCCCTCATCGCCGTTGACGGCGAGATAGCGCGGGCCTTCGTTGGCGCGGACAAAGCCCCATTTCTTGCCCGAGGGGAAACCCGCGCCCCCAAGACCGCGCAGGCCGCTGGAGAGGATGCGCTCCTGCACCTCCTCCCAGTCCCCGCGCTCGCGCAGGGAGGCGAGCGCCTCATACCCGCCGGCGTCGCGGTAGGCCGCGAAGTCCTCGTAGCTCGGGAGCACCGGGTGGGTGTCATCAGCCGCAATCGCCGCCTCGACCTTCTCGGGCGTGGCGTGATCGATATGGTTGTGGCCAAGCTCCAGCACCGGCGCGGTATCGCAGCGGCCCATGCAGGGTGCCTTGAGCACGCGCACCGCGGCCGGGTCCATGCCGTCTTTCAGCGCCTTGTGCAGCGCCTCGGCGCCCGCCAGCTCGCAAGACAGCGAATCGCAAACCCGGATGGTCAGCGCCGGCGGCGGCGTCTCGCCCTCATGCACCACGTCGAAATGGGCATAGAAGGTCGCAACCTCGTAGATCTCGGCCTGCGCGAGGCGCATTTCTTCGGCCAGCGCCCGGATGTGGGCGGCCGACAGATGGCCGTGATGATCTTGAATCAGATGAAGAAATTCGATGAGCAAGTCCCGGTTCCGGGGGGTATCGCCCAACAGTTCGCGTACCTGGTCAAGCGCCTCGTCCTCAACCTGCCGCCCCTTGGGGGTGATGCGGGTTTTGCGGCGGCCTTGCTTTTTCCAAATACCTTTTTGGTCGTCTAATGGTGCCATGATCTACTCCCTGCACCCAGACCATGGGGTCAACCATCAGGCATCGCAAATCGCCATTCCTGAAGGTGAGATAATTTCTGCTTATGACAAATCGGCGGCCCGGCGCAGCGCCTGAAGCACCGGAATATTGGGATTCCGGCCCGGGGTGATGAGGCCCACGGACTTCTCCACGATCGGCTGTTCCAGCGGCAGCGCCACCACCCCGCCGTCAAGGACCACCGCTTCGAGATAGACCTCAGGCACGATCGTCGCCGCCATGCCGTGCACAGCCATGACCATCGCAGCGGTAAAGCCGTTGGTCTCGGAAATGACGCTCGGCTGGAGCCCGCAATCGGCAAAGACTTGGTCAAGGATGCGCCGGTTCTGCATATGCGGCTCCAGCAGGCACAGCGGCACCTTGGCGGCCTCGGCCCAGGTGGCCACGCCGCTGTCCCGAGGCGCAAGCGTGCGCGGCGCGAGCAGAACGTAGCGCTCCTGGTAGAGCGCTTCGAGCTTGAGCAGATCGGTCGAGACCCCTTCGGAATAGGTCAGCCCTGCGTCATATGTCGAATCGTCCACGCCCTGCTGGATGCCGAGCGATGTGTCCGACACGATCCGCAGCGTGAGCCCCGGATTGGAATCGCGCAGCCGGATCGCCAGCTGCGCGGCATAGGCGATGGTTGTGGGGATCGCGCCGAGCGTCAGGCAGCCCGTGACCTCGCCCTTGACCGCCCGCACATCCTGTTCGAGCGCGCGCACGTCGTCGAGGATCTTGCGCGCGTGCTGCAAGATCGCCTCGCCTTCGGCCGTAAGCCCCTGAAACCTGTTGCCGCGCTTGACCAGCGCCGTGCCGAGCCGCTCCTCGAGATTGCGGATCCGCATCGAGAAAGCGGGCTGCGACATGCCGCATTCCTCGGCGGCGCGGGCAAAATGCTTGTGCCGCGCCAGCGCCGTCAGACAGCGCAGATCGCGCAGATCAACCACAGTGATACCCCATCGTCTTCCCCCTCGCTCGCTCGTGCCTCGGACCGATACCTACTGCGACTATCGGCTGATTGACAGGTGTCCGTTTCTTGGTATACCAGATACCAACAAGGGAGAAAACCCAGGGAGGAAAATCGTGCTTCTGTCCGAGTACAAATCGAAGGAACTCCTTGCCCAATACGGCGTGGCGGTCCCCGAGGGGCGCATCGCCTCCAGCGCCGAAGAGGCCGAGGCCGCCTGCGCGCGCATCGACACCCGGAAATTCGTGGTCAAGGCCCAGATCGCCGCTGGCGGGCGCGGGCTCGCGGGCGGCGTGAAATTCGCGGCCACCCCGTCAAGCGTGCGCGAAGAGGCCGCGCGAATGCTCGGCACGACCCTCGTGACCGAACAGACCGGCCCCGCCGGCGAGGTCGTCAACGCCGTCTATGTTGAGGCCGCGCTCGATCTCAAGGGCCAGTACTTCATCGCCTTCGCGCTCGATCCCGACAGCGGTTTTCCGATGCTTCTGGCCTCCAGCGAGGGCGGCGTCGCCTTCGAGCAGCGCGCGCGCATGGATGCCGATACGGTCTCGACCCTCGTGCTCACGCCCGACGCCGATCTGACCGCCTTCCTCGGCCCGCTCGGCATCGCCAGCGAGGTAGCCGAGCAGATGATCCGCGCCGCCTGCGACGCCTTCACCGAAAACGAGATGACCCTGCTGGAGATCAACCCGTTCGCCGAGACCCGCGACGGCGCCTGGATCGCCATCGACGCCAAGATCGCGCTCGATGCCAACGCCGGGTTCCGCCACCCCGAATTCGCCTCGATTGCCGCCGAGCAAAAGCTCTCGCAACCTGAGGAAGAGGCGCAGAAGAGCAACATCAACTTCGTCCCCCTCGCGGGCGATGTGGGCGTCGTGGTCAATGGCGCGGGGCTGGGGCTCGCGACCAATGACATGCTCGTGGATGCCGGCGGCACCCCGGCCAACTTCATGGACATCCGCACCACCGCCACGAGCTTCGACATCGCCCGAGGCGTCGAGATCCTCCTCGGCCAGCCGGGCGTCAAGGCGATCCTCGTCAACGTCCACGGCGGCGGCATGACCGCCTGCGACACCGTCGCCGAAGGGATCGCCTTTGCCTATTCGCGCGCCAAGGGCGCCAAGCTGCCCGTCATCGCCCGGCTCGCCGGACAAAACGCCGCCTGGGGCCTCAACATCCTGCGCGATCGAAAGGTCCCGGTGGAGGTGTTCGACGAGATGCGCGGCGCGGTGGCGCGGGTGGTGGATCTGGCCGGGGAGGCACGCTGATGGGGATCATCGTCACCAAGGACACGCGCGTGATCGTGCAGGGCATGACCGGCCGGGCGGGCACCTTCTACACCGATCAGGCGATGCGCTACGCGCCGAGCTACGTGGGCGGCGTGCGCCCCGGGCGCGGCGGGACCAAACACCTCGGCCTCCCGGTCTTCCACAGCGTCGCCGAGGCGCGCGAGGCCACCGGCGCGGATGCGAGCTTCGTGACCGTCCCCGCCCCCAATGCGGCCGATGCGATGATCGAGGCGATCGAGGCGGGCATCGAGACCATCGTCTGCGTGACCGAACGCGTCCCGCAGCATGACATGGCCCGCGTCAAACGCGCGCTCGCAGGCCGCGATACCGTTCTCATCGGCCCCAATTCCCAAGGCATCCTGACACCCGAGCAATGCAAGATCGGCGTCATGCCCACGGTGGATGCGCGGCCAGGCGGCATCGGCATCGCCTCACGCTCCGCCTCGCTGACCTCCGAAATCCTCGCCAACTGCTCGGCGGCCAACCTCGGCCAGTCGACCACCGTCGGCGTCGGTGGCGACACGATCCACGGCATCGGCTTCGTCGACTGCCTCACCCGCTTCCGCGACGACCCCGATACCGAGGCGGTTATCCTGATCGGCGAAATCGGCGGGCGCGAGGAGGAAAAGGCCGCGGACTACCTCTCCGGCCTCGACTACGGCAAACCCGTCATCGGCCTCGTCGCCGGGCGCCACGCCCCCGCCGGCCGTCGCATGGGCCACGCCGGGACGCTCTCGGTCTTTGGGCTCGAGACGGCCGAGCAAAAGCAATCCCGACTGCGCGCCGCTGGCGTCCTGATCGCGCGCGATGCGGCCGATGTGGTCCGGACCGCCCTCAAGGCGTTGCAGTGACCGGCGGGCTGGGGCTTAGTGCGCGCATGTGCGGAACCGACGAAGGAATGATGCTGTGACCGAGACGATGCGCGTGGTGGAAATGCGGGAACCGGGTGGGCCGGATGTGCTGGAGACCGGCACGCGGCCGCGCCCCGAGCCGGGCCCGGGAGAGGTCGTGATCGCGGTCACCGCGACCGGCGTCAACGGCCCCGACCTCGTCCAGCGCCGCGGCCACTACCCCCCGCCCAAAGGCGCCTCGGACCTGCTCGGCCTTGAGGTCTCCGGAGAGATCGCCGCGCTCGGCGAGGGCGTGTCGGACTGGGCCATTGGCGATGCGGTCTGCGCCCTGACCAACGGCGGCGGCTACGCGGACTTCGTCGCGGTCGACGCCGGCCACGTGCTGCCGATCCCCGAGGGCGTCAGCGCCGTTGACGCCGCGGGCCTCTGCGAGACCTATTTCACCGTCTGGAGCAACGTCTTCCACGGCCACACCATCCCCGAGGGGGCGCAGTTCCTTGTCCACGGCGGCTCCGGCGGCATCGGCACAACGGCTGTCCAACTCGGCGCGGCCCTCGGGCTCGACATCACAACCACCGTCGCCGACGCAGAGGCCGCTGCCTTCGTCACCAGCCTCGGCGCCACCCGCGCGATCAACTTCCTCGAAGAGGATTTCGTCGGCATTTGCCGCGAGGCGGGCGGGATGGACATCATCCTCGACATCATCGGCGGCGACTACGTGGCGCGCAACATCAAGGCCGCCCGCCACGACGCCCGCATCATCCAACTGGCGTTCAACGCCGGATCGAGGGTCGAGATCGACCTTATGCCGATCATGCTCAAACGCATCAGCTACACCGGCTCGACCCTGCGCTCGCGCCCCGCCGCCTTCAAATCCGCCGTCGCCGCGGAGCTCCGCGCCAAGGTCTGGCCGCTCTTCGCCGACGGCACGCTCAAACCGGTGACCCACGCAGTCCTGCCCCTCGACGAGGCGCGCGAGGCCCACGCGATGATGGAAGCCGCCAGCCACCACGGAAAGATCCTCATGACGACCTGATCCGCATCCAACCGTTTCGTTACCGGTCCCGTTCGCCAAAGCCCCGGCCAGCGCCTCGCGCAGCCCCGGCTTGTCCCGCGAACACCTCCTCCCTGCCGGTGACACCACTCAGGGGCGCTCTCGAAGCGCCCCTTTTTTTCGCGCAAGCCGGGCGCGCCGGGCCAGCCGCCCCTTGCCAGAGCTGAGCAGAGGCGCTAGCACGCGGACCTGCCAAGAAGGATCCCGGCCATGAGCATAAACACCGAACGCGATATCGAAGCCAACCTCCAGATCGGCCCCACCGATCAAGGCATGGTGCGGATCTTCGTCGAAGCCCCCGGCACCGAAATCCCGATGGACTTCGACCCCGATGAGGCGCGCGAAATCGCCGAGGAAATCCTCGCCGCCGCAAAAGGCGCCGAAGCGGTCAAATCCCGCAAACGCTGAAATTTATCCGAACCGCCCCGCATCCGGATCGCGCAGGATCTGCAACCGCCGCGCGGCATGGGTTGCGATCTTCTGCGTGAGCTTCTTGCGCCGGGCGGGCGCCAGCTGCGTCTCTTCGCCAAAGCGCAGAATCTCGGCATCATAAGCATCGGCAATCATCAGCCCCGTGCCCTCCGGCAACAGATCGGTCGGAAACGCCGCATCCACGGCCCAGAAATACCGATCACACCAGGGCAGATACCCCTCCCACTTCCCGTCGCTCATGAAATCCGCCCGGCTCGATTTGCACTCAACGATCCAGATCTCGCCCTTCGGACCAAGCGCCATGAGATCCACCCGCAGCCCCCGCTCGGGCACCAGCTCTTCGACGCTGACAAACCCATGGCTCAGCAAATGCCGCGCCGCCCCGCGCGCCAGCAACTGCCCCGGCTGCAATATCTGAGTGATCGGCTCCATACCCGCCAAACTACGAACATACCGCGAACAAACGCAAGCCCCTGCTTCTTCTCTTGATCAATACTCCGGGGGAGTCCGCCCCCGGCGGACGGGGGCAGCGCCCCCTCCCAGCTCACCGCGCGCGCTAGCGGCCGCCGGAAAAGAAGAAGTCCTTCGCCGCGAGCCCGACCGTGAGCAGCACCACGAGCACCAGATCGGGGCTCGGCACCTCAAGGCAGAGGATCGCGAGGAAGGCGAAGAAAATTAGGAATGCGAAAATCGCCAAAGCCTTGTTCATGCGGAGTCTCCTTCGCCGCCGATCCAGTCATAAAGCCAGCGCGCCGTGCGCAAGAGGCGCCCGTCGTTGCCGCGCCGGCCCACAAGTTGCAACCCCATCGGCAGCCCGCCGGATGAGGTCAGCACCGGCAGGGAGACCGCCGGCGTGCCCGCCATGGTCCAGAGCCCGTTGAAGACCGGATCGCCCGTTTGGCCGAGGCCCTCCGGTGCCGCGCCGGGGGAGGACGGGCAGATAATGGCGTCGCAGCGGAGGAAGATCTCGTCGAGCGCGCCGGTGATCCGGCTCTTCCAGTCCAGCGCCGCGAGGTAGCGCGAGGCCATGACCGCCTGCCCCGTCTCCAGCGCCGCGCGGGTCTCGTCCGAGAGGTGCGCCGGGTCATAACCCGCGTAGTGGTGGGCCATCTCGGCGAAGTTGATCTGCTCGCGCACCTCCGCCGCGGCCTCGAAGGGCGCGGGCAGTTCTGCCGAGAAAGCCTGATCACCGAGCGCCTCGGAAAGCTCGCCAAGGGCGGCGGACATGTCCTCCGACACGCGTTCCCAGCCCGGCATGCGCAGCATGGCAAAGACCGGCTTGAGCGGCGGAGCCTCCGACGCGGTGGCCGCGAGGCGCGGCGCGGGGGCGTCGACGCTGCCCGGATCGGCCGGATCGCCCCCCGCGAGCACGTCGGTCAGCATCGCGGCGCTCAACGGATCGGCGGCAAAGACCCCGATCGTGTCGAGCGAGGGCGACTGGGTCAGCACGCCGCTGCGCGGCACGACCCCGAAGCTTGGCTTGAACCCGGTCACGCCGCAAAAGCTCGCCGGCCGGATCACCGAGCCGCCGGTCTGCGTGCCCACCGCGAGCGGGACCATGCCGTCCGCCACAGCCGCCGCCGAACCTTGCGACGAGCCGCCGGGCGTGTGGGTCGGGGCGTGCGGATTGCGCGTCTTGCCCGGGTGCATGAAGGCCAGCTCGGTGGTCACCGTCTTGCCCGCGATGATCGCCCCCGCCGCGCGCAGCCGCCGCACGATCTCGGCGTCCCGCTCGGGCACGCGGCCCCTGTCCTGCGCCGCGCCGTTCTCGGTCGGGATGCGCGCGGTGTCGATGATGTCCTTGAGGCCGACCGGCAGCCCGTGCAGCGGGCCGATGGGCCGCCCGGAAATCCGGTGGGCATCGAGCCGCTTGGCTTGCTCGCGCAGGTACGCCGCGTCGAACCAGGCCCAGGCGCCCACCTCCGCCTCGCGCGCCTCGACCCGCGCGATGACCGCTTCGGCCAGCTCGGCGGCGGAGAGCGCGCCGGAGGCCATCCGGTCGCGCAGCTCCAGCGCGGTGAGCTGCAGCAGGTTGCTCATGTCTTTAGCCATAGAACAGCTCCGGAAGATAGAAGACGATCTGCGGGAAGATATACATCAGGATCATCGACAGGATGACGCAGAAGAGGAAGGGCATCACCCCCGCGAAAATCTGCGTCAGCCGCACCTCGGGTGGCGCGATTCCCTTTAGGTAGTAGGCCGACATCGCCATCGGTGGCGTCAGGAAACTCGTCTGCAGGTTCAGCGCGACGAGGATGCCGAAGAACAGCGGATCGACCTCGAAGAACTGCAACAGCGGCAGGAAGATCGGCACGAAGATGATGATGATCTCTGACCATTCCAGCGGCCAGCCCAACAGGAAGATGATAAGCTGGGCAAGGATCAGGAACTGCACGGGCGTAAGATTCATCGACTGGACGAACTCGGAGATCACATGCTCGCCGCCGAGGTAGGAGAAGACCGCCGAGAAGGTGTAGGAGCCGACGAAGAGCCAGCAGACCATCGCGGTGGTGCGCGCCGTGAGATAGACGCTCTCGCGCAGCCGCTGCCATGTCATCGCGCGGTAGATGAAGGCGAGGAAGATGCCCCCGAGCGCGCCGATGGAGGCGGCCTCGGTTGGCGTTGCGAGCCCGAAGAGGATCGAGCCCAGCACCGCGAGGATGAGGAAGGCCAGCGGGATGAAGGAGGTCATGATCATGACCACGAGCCGGCTCATCGGCACGTCCGGCACCTCCTCCGCCGTGGGGCGCGGCGCGGCCGAGGGTTGCAGGATCGACCGACCGACCACGTAGATGAGGTAGAGCCCCACCAGCGTGAACCCCGGCAAAAGCGCGCCCGCGTAAAGCCGCACGATGGAGACGTTGGTCGCCGCGGCATAGACGATAAGCATGATCGACGGCGGGATCAGGATGCCGAGCGTTCCGCCCGCGCAGATGATGCCCGAGGCAAAGGACGGGTTGTAGCGCGCCTTGAGCATGGCCGGCAGCGCGAGCAGCCCCATCAGCGTCACCACCGCGCCGACGATGCCGGTGGCGGTCGCAAACAGCGCGCAGGTGATGAGCGCCGCGACCCCCATCGAGCCGGGCACGTTCTTGGCGGCGACGTTGAGCGTCGAGAAGAGCCGATCCACGATGTTCGCGCGCTCCACGATGTAGCCCATGAAGAGGAAGAGCGGCACCGCGGTCAGCACCTCGTTGGACATGACCGTGAAGGTCTGGTTCACGAACAAATCGAAGACGCGGTTATTGTAGAACCCCTCGAACCATAAGGACCACTGGTCCCATGTGCCGGCGTCCTCCTCGAGCCGGTTGTAGCCGCGCCACATGCGCCGCGCGTCGAAATAGGCGTAGTAACCAAAGCCGATACCCATGGCCATGAGCGTGAAGGCGATGGGAAAGCCGAGGAAAACAAAGAGGATGAAAAGCCCCAGCATCATCAGGGCGACTTGAGGGTCCGTCATGCCGTCTGGTCCTTTTGCGGCGCGTCGGCCTGTTTTTTCATGAGCAGGTCTTCGGTCTCCATCACGTCCTCGTCCGCCTCGATCCATTCATTGGTACGGATCGCGATGAGGCATCGGCAGACCTGCGCGAGGCCCTGGATGAAGAGCAGCAGGCCCGCGGCGACGATCACCGTCTTGAACTGGTAGATCGGCACGCCCGCCGGGCTGTTGACCGACACCTCGCCATACCCCCAGGAGCGCGAGGCGTATTTCCAGCCCGCCAGCACAAGCGCCAGCACGCCGGGGAAGAAGAAGAGGATGTAGAGCACAAGGTCCACCTTGCCTTGGGTCCTCGGCTGCCAGAGCCGGTAGAGGAAATCGCCCCGGACGTGCCCCCCGCGCGAGAGCGTGTAGGCGCCACCCATCATGAAGAGCGTGCCGTACATGATGAACGAGACATCGAGCGCCCAGGCCGTCGGGCTGTTGAAGATGTAGCGGACGACGACCTCGTAGCCTGTGCCCACGGCCATCAGGATGATGAGCCAGGCAAAGGCTTTGCCGAACCATGCCGACAGGGCGTCGGCGAACCGGATGAACCCGATCATGTTTCCTCCATGCAAGGATAACCCCGGCGCACGGGGCGCCGGGGCGGGTGGGCGTTATTGACTTGTGCCGCTCAGAGCTTGAGCTTGCCCGGGAAGTAATGCTCGTAGGCGAGCGCATAGTCGGGCGCGTTCATCAGCTCATAGAAGGCCACGCGTTCGACCCACTCGCGCTGGCTGTCGAGGGTCTTCTTCATGAACGGATCGGCCTCAAGCTCGGGGATGAGCTCGTCCCATGCGTTGATCTGGGCGTCGAGGATATCCTTCGATGTCCGGTGCACGGTCACGCCCGCCTCTTCCTGAAGCCACTGAAGATCCGCCGAATAGCGGTTCATCGCCTTGGCGGTGTTGGCCGTGGAGGCCGCTTCCACGCCGTATTTCAGGATCGCCTGAAGATCGGGATCGAGGTCTTCGACGAAGCTCTTGGAGAAGAGGAACTCGAAGCTCTCCGACGCCTGATGGTAGGACGAGAGATAGTAGTTCTTGGCAACGTCATGCGCGCCGAAGTCCTTGTCCGACGAGGGGTTGTTGAACTCGAACGCGTCGATCACGCCGCGCTCCATCGCGGGGACGATCTCGCCGCCCGGAAGCTGCGCCACGGACATGCCCATCTTGGCCAGAAGATCCGCCGCGAGGCCCACGGTGCGATACTTGAAGCCGGCCAGATCGGCGGCGGTGTTCACCTCACCCTTGAACCAGCCGAAGGGCTGGGCGAACATCGGGAAGCCGAGGTAGCCGATGACGTCGAGGCCCATGATGTCCTGCGTCAGCTCGCGGTAAAGCTCCGCGCCGCCGCCTTCGTAGAACCAGCTCAGCATGGTCGTGGCCGAGCCGCCGAAGACCGGGCCGGTGCCGAAGAGCGACGCCGCCTTGTTCTTGCCGTACCAGTAGACCGGCACGGAATGCGCCGCGTCGATCACGCCGTCGTTGACCGCGTCCAGCACCTGGAACGCCGCCACGACCGCGCCCGCGGGCAGCACGTCCACCTTGAGCCGGCCGCCGGACATCTCGTCCACCCGGTTGGCGTAATCCTTGGCGAACTCGTCCCAGATGTTGGACGCGCCCCAGGATGTCTGCAGCTTGATGACGATCGGCGCCTGCGCCAACACCGCCGGCGCTGCCAGCGCGCCGCCTGCGGCCGTCCCCCCAGCGAGCGCCGTCTTCTTCAGGAACGAACGCCGATTGATCGTTTTATTGGTCATATACCCCTCCCAGAGTCTATCGCGGCGCTTTTTTTAAGGCAAAGCGCCGAACTGTTTATCAGCTTAGCGTAATTTCCGATTCACACAAACCTTGTTGTTATGTTTCGAAAATTTCCCTGCCCGGGCTCTCCTGTGCGGGAGGCAAAGCGCTTTGAGCGCTACAAAAGCAGCCGGTCCGGGTCTCGCAGGAGCGCCGCATAGCGCGCGAGGAACCGCGCCGCATCCGCCCCGTTGATCACCCGGTGATCATAGCTGAGGTCAAGCGGCACCATCTTGCGCGGCACAAACGCCGCGCCGTCCCAGTGGGGCCGGACCTCCGCCCGGCTGATCCCGAGAATCGCAAGCTCGGGCGGGTTGACGATCGGGGTAAAGCTCTCGCCGCCGATGCCGCCGAGGTTGGAAATCGTCATCGAAGCGCCGCCCATCTCGGCGGGCCGGATCCGCCGCCCGCGCGCGCGCGCCGCCAGATCGGCGATCTCTGCCGAGAGGGCCCTGACCGGTTTGCGATCCGCGTCCCGGATCACCGGGACAACGAGCCCGCGCCCCGTGTCCACCGCAATGCCTACGTGGACGAACTCCTTGAGGATGAGACGCGCCCCATCGGGGCTGAGCGAGGCATTGAAGCGCGGAAACTCCCGAAGGCAGCGCACCAGAACCGCCACGTGCACGGCCAGCGCCGTGACCTTCCCCCCGCGGGCCTTGGCATCGGTCCGCGCCGCCTCCAGCCGCGTGACATCCGCGCTCTCGTGATGGGTAACCGACGGGATGAGCCGCTGCGCTGCGCCAAGCCGCGCGGCCCCCACCTGCGCCATCCGGTCCAAGGGCTCCTCCCGCACCGGGCCAAAGCCCGCGTGCTCCTCGGCCCACCATGCCGCGCCCTCGTCCCTCGGGCTCTGCCGCTCCGCCGGAGCATCGCCCTGCCCAGCGTTTTGGCCTGCGTTTTGGCCTGCGCCCGCCAGGACATCCTCCCGGGCGATGCTCTCCCGCCCCAGCCGCCGCGCCAGCGCGTCGAGATCGACGCCCCGTTCCGCCGCGAGCTTGCGCACCGAAGGGCTCGCGATGGGTTTCATCGCGTCACCATTCGGTCGCGATATACTGGGTTTCCTGAAACTCCAGCATCCCCTCCTTGCCGCCCTCGCGCCCGAGCCCCGATTGCTTGACCCCGCCAAAGGGCGCCGCCGGGTCCGAGACGAGCCCGCGGTTGAGCCCGATCATCCCGAACTCCAGCCGCTCCGAGAGCGCCAGCCCGCGCCGCAGGTCCTCGGTATAGAGATAGGCCACGAGCCCGTATTCCGTCTGGTTGGCCCGGTCGATGACCTCGTCTTCGTCCGAAAACGTCTGGATCGCGGCGACGGGGCCGAAGATCTCATCGGCAAGGCAGTCCGCATCGTCCGGCACCGCGGCAAGCACGGTCGGCGGATAGAAGAACCCCGGCCCCTCGGGCCGGTCCCCCCCGAGCCGCAGATCGGCCCCCTTCGCCAGCGCATCGCGCACGAAGTAATCGACCTTGTCGCGCGTCTCGGCATTGACCAGCGGGCCCACGTCGACGCCCGCCTCCAGCCCGTTGCCAAGCTTGAGCGCCGCCATCTTCTCGGTGAAGCGCAGGGTGAAAGGCTCGGCGATCTCCTCGTGGACGTAAATCCGGTTGGCTGCCGTGCAGGCCTCGCCGAGGTTGCGCATCTTGGCGATCATGAGCCCATCGGCGGCGGCGTCGATATCGGCGTCACGGCAGACGATGAAGGGCGCGTTCCCGCCCAGCTCCATCGCCGGTTTGACCACCCCGTCGGCGGCCGCATGCAGCAGCTTGCGCCCCACCTCCGTCGAGCCGGTAAAGCTCACCACCCGCACCCGCGGATCGGCGAGCATCGCGCCCACCACCGCGCCCGACGCGCGCGAGGGCAACACGTTGACGAGCCCGGGCGGCACGCCCGCCTCTTCCAGAATCGGCATGAGCGCGAGCATGGTCAGCGGCGTCTCTGAGGCCGGTTTGATCACCACCGGGCAGCCCGCCGCCAGCGCCGGGGCGATCTTGCGCGTGCCCATCGCGGCCGGGTAGTTCCACGGTGTCACGAGCACCGCGATCCCTGCCGGTTTCTGGTGCACCAACATCCGCGCGCCGCTTGCCGGCGCAGGGCCCAGATGCCCCTCGGCGCGGACCGCCTCCTCCGCGTACCAGCGGAAAAACTCGGCGGCGTAGCCCGCCTCGCCCATCGCGTCGGCCCGCGCCTTGCCGTTCTCCAGCGTGATCAGCCGGGCGATCTCCTCGATCCGCTCGTGAAAGAGCTCGAAGGCCCGGCGCAGGATTTCCGACCGCGCGCGCGGCGTGGTCGCGCGCCATTTGGCAAAAGCCCCCTCGGCGGCATCGAGCGCGTCCATCGCATCCTGGACCGTGGCGGAGGCCACGCTGGCGAGCGCGGTTTCATCGGCGGGGTTGAGCACATCGAACCGCGCGCCGTCCGAGGCCGCGCGCCAAGTGCCGTTGATATAGAGGTCGGTGTGCATCCGGGGTCTTTCCTTTGGGTCAGAGCAATTGCCGGATCGGGTCCTCGATCCGGGCGGCGATCTCATCGAGCAGGGCGGCGCCGGCGGGCAGCGGCAGGGCAGCCTCGCGGAAGGCCAGGCCAAGCCGGTAGCCGCCTGGCCCCCGCGCAACGCTGAGCGCAAGCCCCGCGCCCGCCGGCGTGAAGCCGGTGAGCCGCGTGTCGCACAGATCGGTGAGGGTGAGGCGCGCCGCGCCCTCGGCCGCGTCGCCGATCTCCTCCAGCGCGCCGTCGAGCCCGCGCAGGGCAAGCGCAACCGGCTGGTCCGGCAGGACCGCGCCCCAGGCCCCGGCGGCGAAGGCCGCGAGCAACCGGGGCCGCGCGCCCACGCCGTCCTCCCGCGCGAGCAAGGCGTCGAACGCCGTGCCCTCAGCCTCTGCCGTCAGGATCGACGCCCCGCCGCCTTGCGCGCGGGACAGGTCTGCCACATGGATCGGCTCCACCACGCCATTCGCCCGCAGCCCCGCAAGATCGATCCCGCGCTCCGACGCGAGCCGTCTGGCCTTGGGCGACGCCAGCACCCGGGCGGATGACATGGCCGGCGGTTTGGGAGCCGCTTTCGGCTGGGGCTCGGGCTCTGCTTCAGGCTCCGGCGCTGCTGCGGGTTCCGGCGCGGTCGCCTCCTGCGGCGGCGCATCTTCGGTCACGACCTCGCCTTCGCTCTCCACGATCTGCGCGATGACCTCGCCCACCGGCACGTCCTCCCCCGCCTTGGCCGTCAGCCCGGACAAGAACCCGTCCGCCGCCGCCTCGACCTCCATCGTCGCCTTGTCGGTCTCGACCTCGAAGAGCACATCGCCCTTGGCGACCGCCTCGCCCGCCGCCTTGGCCCAGGACACGATCACGCCGCTGTCCTGCGTCATCCCGAGTTGGGGCATCCGAACCTCATGCGGCATGGATAAGCTCCCCAGCCACAAGTTTGCGCGCCGCATCGGCCACCGCGTCAACGGTCGGCACGGTCAGGTCTTCGAGCACCGGCGAGAAGGGCACGGGCACATCCATCGCGCCAAAGCGCAGCACCGGCGCGTCGAGGTGGTAAAACGCCTTTTCGTTGATCCGGGCGGCGATCTCGGCGGTCACGCCGAAGCTCTGGTGTCCCTCGTCCACCACGATCACGCGGGAGGTCTTGAGCGCCGAGGCCAGCAGCGCCCCCTCGTCCAGCGGCACGATGCTGCGCGGGTCGATGACCTCGGCCTCGATCCCCTCGCCCGCCAGCCGCTCCGCCGCGCCCTCGCAGACCTGCCGCATCGAGGACGTCCCGATAAGCGTCACATCGCGCCCCTCGCGCAGGATCTTGGCCTGCCCCAGCGGGATGAGATACTCCTCCTCCGGCACCGGCGCCTTGTCCTGATACATCAGCTTGTCTTCGAAAATCACCACCGGGTTGTCATCCCGGATCGCCGCTTTCATCAGTCCCTTGGCCTCGTAGGCCGAAGACGGCATCGCCACCTTGAGCCCCGGGATATGCGCCACAAGCGCCTGCAGGGATTGCGAATGCTGGGCCGCCGAGCGCCGGGTCGCGCCGAGGTTGGTGCGCAGCACCAGCGGCACCTTGAGCTTGCCGCCGGACATGTAATGGGTCTTGGCGGCCTGATTGCAAAGCTGGTCCATGACCAGATAGAGGAAATCGCCGAACATCAGATCGACGATGGGGCGCGCGCCGGTCATCGCGGCGCCCACGGCCATTCCCATGAACCCCGGCTCGGCAATCGGCGTGTCGATCACCCGGTCCGTGCCGAACTCCTCGACAAGGCCCGAAAGCACCTTGAACGGCGTTCCCGCCTCGGCCACGTCCTCGCCGATGAGAAAGACCGTCTCATCGCGCCGCATCTCCTCGGCGATGGCTTCGTTGACGGCCTGAGACAGTGTAATTTCCCGCATCATCCTTCCCCCGCATAGACGTGCATGGTGACCTCGCTCACATCCGGGTAGGCCGCGTCGAGCGCGTAAGACACCGCCTCGGCCGCCTCGGCGCGCACCGCGCTTTCGATGCCCTGAAGATCCTCCTCCGAGGCCACCCCCTCCCGCGTGAGCCAGGCGCCAAAGAGCGTGATCGGATCGCGCGTCTCCTTCCACGTCGCCTCTTCCTCCTTGGAGCGATAGTAGAGGCGGTTGATGTCGCCCACGTGGTGGCCATGGTAGCGATAGGTCATGAGCTCGATGAAGAACGGCCCCTCGCCCTTGCGGGCCCGCGCCACGAGATCGCGCGCGAGCGTATTGACCGCCAGAACGTCCTGCCCATCCACCTGATGCGCCTCGATCCCGAAGGCCTCGGCCCGC
Organism: Poseidonocella sedimentorum; assembly: GCF_900116005.1. Taxonomy (GTDB): domain Bacteria; phylum Pseudomonadota; class Alphaproteobacteria; order Rhodobacterales; family Rhodobacteraceae; genus Poseidonocella; species Poseidonocella sedimentorum. Next base: position 283,773 of record NZ_FOYI01000001.1, on the reverse strand, counting down.
GCTAGAATCGAGCCCGCGGCGATTTCCTCGGTCTTGGTGTATTCGGAGTAGCCGTTGTTTTCGCAGGCATAAATCACCGGGAGCGACCAGAGCGCGGCCATGTTCATGACCTCGTAGAGCAGTCCCTGCGCGGTGGCGCCGTCGCCGAAGAAACAGACCGTCACGTCATCTGCGCCCTGCAATTTCGCGCGCAGCGCCGAGCCCGTGGCGATGCCCATCGAGCCGCCGACGATGGCATTGGCCCCGAGGTTGCCGTTGGACTGATCGGCGATGTGCATCGAGCCGCCCTTGCCGCGGCAGTAGCCCTCCACCTTGCCCAGAAGCTCGCAGAACATCGGCTTGAACTCGGCGCCCTTGGCGACGCAATGGCCGTGGCCGCGGTGGGTCGAGGTGATCTTGTCGGTGCGCTCCAGCGCCTCGCAGATCCCCACCGCAACGGCCTCCTCGCCGGAGTACATATGCGTGAGCCCCGGCATCCTGGCGTCGAGGTAGAGCTGGTTGGCGCTGTCCTCGAAGGCGCGGATCCGGACCATCTGGCGGTACATCCGCAAGTAGTCCTGGGCATTCGCGCCTTCAGGCAGATCGGGTGTCGGGGCGAGCTCGTTCATGGGGTCGCTACCTTGTCCTCAGTACCGATTGGCGATGGGCAACTCTTCGGCGGGGAAGAGGCTGATGACCTCGCAGCCGGTGTCTGTCACGACGACCTCCTCCTCGATCCGAGCGGCGGAATAGCCGTCTGCGGCGGGGCAATAGGTCTCGAGCGCAAACACCATGCCGGTCTGGATCTCCATCGGGTTCTCAAGGCTGATCGCGCGGCTGATGATCGGCCGCTCGTGTAGCGCAAGGCCAAGCCCGTGGCCGAACTGGAGCCCGAAGGCCGAAAGCTCGTCGGGGAAGCCGAGCGACTGGGCGGTGGGCCAGACTTCGGCGACCTTGTCGGTCGTGACCCCCGGTTTGATCATCGCGATCGCCGCATCGAGCCAGTCGCGCGCCTTGACGTAGGCATCGACCTGCGCGGGCGTCGAGCGGCCGATGTTGAAGGTCCGGTAGTAGCAGGTGCGATAGCCCTGATAGCTCTGGAGGATGTCGAAGAAGGCCTGATCGCCGGGGCGGAAATAGCGGTCGGTGAAGTTGTGCGGGTGCGGATTGCAGCGCTCGCCGGAGATCGCGTTGATCGCCTCGACGTCATCCGAGCCCATCTCGTAGAGCATCTTGTTGGACATCGCCACGATGTCGTTTTCGCGGATCCCGGGTTTCAGTTCCTCATAGATCATGTGGTAGACGCCATCGACCATGGAGGCGGCTTGCGTCAGGAGCTGGATCTCGTCCCAGTTCTTGATCTCACGCGCGCCGAGCATGATCTGCTGGCCGTCCACCACGTTGAGCCCGGCCTCTTTGAGCGCGTGGAACATGGCCGTCTCGGCATAGTCGACGCCCACCGGCATCCCCTTGAGCCCGGCGTCCTCGATCAGCCCCGCGATCTCTTCGGCGTAGAGCTTCATCAGCCCGAATTCGGGCGGGATCGTGCCGCGCATGCCGACCACGCCGGCGCGGCAATGGTCCGGCTCCAGCCAGTCGGCGAACTTGCGGTGGTGCACCGCCGCCGAGCCGAAATCCCACACATAGGGGCTGTCGTCGCCGGTCAGCAGGCAAAAGCGGCACATCTTGTCGCGCTCCCACTCGCCGATCTTGGTGCCCGAGACATAGCGGATGTTGTTGACATCAAAGAGCAAAAGCGAGCCCGCGTCGGATTTCCGGAGCGCCTCGCGCGTGCGGCTGAGGCGATAGCGGCGCAGCCGGTCATGATCGACGCGGCGTTCGAAATCGACCGAGGTATGGCCCCAGGCGGGCAAGCGTCCTTCCCATTGCCATTGGGGTTCGAGGTCGATCGGCTGGAGGACATTGGGGCGGAGGGCTCTGTTCATGGGACCGCGTCTTTCCTGTTGCGGCTGGGTCTACCAGCGAGTGACGATGATCGCGCCGAGGCACACAAGCGTGATGCCGAAAACGCGCATTGAGTTGATTTCACGGACAGCAAGCCCGAAGGCACCGACATGATCGGCGATCAGCGATCCCAGCATCTGGCCGGTGACGATGCAGACGAAAAACACCAGCGCCCCGGTCACCGGCGCGATCACCACGCCGCTGGCGACGAAGATCGTCCCCACCACGCCGGCGAGGTAGATCCACCACGGAACGGCCGTCAGCGTGCCCACGGTGACGCGGCCCGCGCCGATGACCGCGACAACGAGCAGGATCGAGGCAAAGGCCACCCCGATGGAAATCGCCGAGGCGCCGTAGGCCGAGCCGACCGCGCGCGCGAGCATCGCGTTCATCGACGGCTGGAGCGACAGAAGCGCGCCGACGAGCACCGCCGCCAGCATATGCAGGGCGGCGTGCATCAGCCCGCCTCCGCCGCTTTGATCCGCGCGGCGAGGCCGGGGTATTTCTCGGTGAGGAGCGCGCCGTGGTAGAAGGTGGCGCCGTAGGCCGGGGTGGCGGCGATGGCATCGAGCCAGTCGCCGACCTTCGGGTGATCCTCCCAGAGCCGGTGCAGCCCGATGTCTTCGAGCCGCACGATCACCGGCATGATCGCGATATCCGCCAGCGTCAGCCGCGAGCCCATGAGCCAGGGCCCGCCAGAGGCCTCAAGCCAGCCCGCCATCCGCTCGACCCCGCGCCGGAGCCGACCCATTGCCTCGTCCATCTCGGCCTTGGGAAAGCCGGTGCGCCCCATCTTCATCAAGAATTCGCGCCGGAGCGGCTTGGAGTCGCAAAGCGCCTGAAACTCGGCCTCGGTCATGGATTGGAAATGCGGCAGGAAGGCGAGGTTGTAGGATGGCACGCGCACCGCAGGCGTCGGCACCTCGTCGATGAAGCGCATCATCGAGCGCATCCGCGCCCGCGCCACCGGGTTTTCCGGCGTGAGCCCCGCGCCGGGATAGGCCTCGTCGAGGTATTCCATGATCACCGCGCTGTCGATGATCGCGGTCTCGCCGTCCTTCAGCGTCGGCACGACACCGTTGGGATTGAGCGCGAGGTAGTCGGGCTTGAGCTGGTCGCCCGCGAAGAGATCGAGCCGGATCTCCTCGAAGGGCAGGCCCTTGGCGTGGAGCACGTAGCGCACGCGCTGCGAACAGGTGCTCTGGGGCGCATTGAAGAGGGTGAATTCCGCCATTGCCGTCAATCCCAGTTCAGAATGCGGGGCAGCCGCCCCGATTTCGCCAGCGTCCCCACGATCCCGAGCGGGAAGAAGATCAGGACCGAAGCCATCACGAGGCCGGTGGCGAGGATGTTGATCTCCGAGGCGCCCAGCGTGGCGACGAAGAACTCGTTGAAGGTCACGATCAGGATCGCCCCCACAACCGGGCCCGCGACCGTGCCCTTGCCGCCGAGGATGCAGATCAGCACCATGTTCACGCTGACGAGGATGATGAGGAAGATGTTGGGGCGGATGTAGGTGAGGTACTCGCCCCAGACCGCGCCCGCCATGCCGACGAAGAAGGCCGAGATGGCGAAGGCCAGCGTCTTGTAGCGGCGGGTGTCGATGCCGGCGCTCTCGGCCTTGATCTCGTCCTTCGACAGCGCCCGCAGCCCAAGGCCGAATTTCGAATGCTTGATCTTGTAGCTCGCCCAGACGGCGAAGGCGGCCATCACCACGAAGGCATAGTAATAGGGCAGCTTGGCCCAACGGACCGGCAGGTCATTGGCGGGCAGCGCAAGGCCGCCCGAGCCGCCGACGAACTCCCAGTGATCGAAGAGGATGCGCACGATCATCACCAGCGCGAGCGAGGAGATGATGAAGGACGGCCCCCGGACCTTGAGCGTGATCTGTCCGATGCCGTAGCCGACCACGGCGCAGAGCAGCCCGGCAAAGGGCGCGAGGATGATGGTCGAGATGCCAAGGCGGGCGAAGATCATCCCGGCGAAATAGCCGCCGATGGCGAAAAAGACGTTGTGGCCCAAAGAGATGTAGCCCGCGAACCCGCCGAGGATATTCCAGCCCGACGCCATCACCACGTAGGACGCGGTGAAGAGGATGAGGTGAATCGCGTAGTTGTAGTTGCCCAGGAACTGCATCGCCGGGAAGGCCAGCAGCAGCGCCAGCAGCAGCAGCGGAAACCATGTGGCGCGCGTCCGGTCGGCGCGTTTGGCCAGCGCCGCGTTATAGGTCTTGCGCGCATCGAGCACATCCGAGGTGCCGTCGAGGGTGGTCAAACTCATCAGCTCAGCTCCGGTTTTTCGCCAAAGAACCCCTGCGGGCGGACCAGCAGGACGATGAAGAGCGCGAGGAAGAAGGTCATGGTCGACCATGTCGATCCGATCCACGCCCCCACGAAGGCGGCGATCACGCTCAGGAAGAAGGCCGCGACGACGGTCCCGAGGATCGAGCCCATGCCGCCCAGCACCACAAGGCTCATCAGCACCGCGATCCATTCCCAGTGCTTGGCCGGGAAGAAGCTGAAGACGAAGCTCACCAGCGCCCCCGCGGCCCCCGCCAGCGCGATGCCGATGGCGAAGCTCACCATGCCCACGAGGTTGACATTGACGCCCAGAAGCTCGGCCGCGTCGCGGTTCTGGGTGGTGGCGCGGATGGCATAGCCGAAGCGGGAATATTTCAGGAAAAGCGCCAGCGCGCCGATGATCGCAAGCGAGACGATCCCGGCATAAAGCTGGCCCGTGGGGATGAAGATATCGCCGATGAAGATCGCGTCAGTGGCATAATCCGGCGAGGTGACCCGCTGGGTATTGGTGAAGGCCGTGCCGATCGCGCCCTCGACGATCATCGCCGTCGCGAAGGTCAGGAGCACCGTCATCTCGGAATATTTCGCCGAGCGCGCCTCCCGCTCGAAGACGAGCTTGTAGAGCACGATCCCGGTGATCGCGAGGATCAGCGCCGCGACGGGCAGCATCACCAGCGGGTCGATCCCCCAGAGCTTGAAGCCCCAGTAGGCCACATAGGCCCCGCCGATGATCAGCGCCGGGTGCGCGAGATTGACGATCCGCATCACCCCGAAGACGAGGCTGAGACCTGAGCCCATGAGCGCGAAGACACCGCCAAGCGCGAGGCCGAGGATCAGGATTTGCAGCGCATCTGCCATGGTTTCAGCCCTTCATGCCGCGCGTTTGCCGCCGAGGTAGAGCTCCTGGATCCGTGGATCCGACAGAAGCTCCCCCGCGGGGCCTTGAAACAGTGTCCGCCCCAGATCGAGCACCACGCCCCAGTCCGACCGGCGCAGGGCCATCTGGGCGTTTTGCTCAACCAGGAGGATCGTGATGCCCTCGTCGGCCATCATCCGCATGATGCCGAACATCTCCTGCACGATCTTGGGCGCGAGGCCCAAGGACGGCTCGTCGAGCATGACGATCTTGGGCTTGTTGATCAGCGTGCGCGCCATCGCCAGCGTCTGTTGCTGGCCGCCAGACATGGTCCCGGCGTGCTGGTCGCGCCGCTCGCCGAGGATCTCGAAGCGCTCCTCGATGGCGTTGATCCGCCGTTCCAACTCGGCCTTGTCGCGCATCGTGAACCCGCCCATGCGCAGGTTTTCCCGAACGGTCATCTTGGGGAAGAGCGCGCGCTCCTGCGGCACGAAGGCGATCCCCTTGCGCAGGATCTGGTCCGGGCGCAGCCCGTTGAGCCGCTCGCCCATCAGCCGCACATCGCCCTTGCGGATCTTCAGCATCCCGCAGATCGCCTTCAGGAGCGTCGATTTTCCGGCCCCGTTCGGCCCGATGATGCAATGCACCCGGCCCGGCTCGACCTCCATCCCCGCACCATCGAGGATCGAAGGTCCATCGCCGTATCCGGCTGTGATGTCGGAGACTTCGAGAAGCTTGCTCATGCCGCTTCCTCCTCGTCCAGTGTCGAGCCGAGATAGGCATCGAGGACGGCCGGATCGGCGCGGACCTCCTCGGGCGTGCCCTCGGCGATGATCGCGCCCTGCGCCATGACCACGACCTTGTGCGACAGCCGCATGATCAGGTCCATATTGTGCTCCACAATCAGCACCGTGAGCCCCGCCTCGTTGAGTTTGCGGATGTGGCCGATGATCTCTTCGAGCAACGACAGGTTGACCCCGCCGGCGGGCTCATCCAGCAGGATGATCTTGGGATCGCTCATTAAAAGCGCCGCAAGATCCATCAGCTTTTTCTGACCGTAGGAGAGGTTCGATCCGTCCTCATGAGCGATGCGCGTGATGCCGAGAAAATCGAGAATGCCCATCGCCTTGTCGATCTCGGCGGCTGACATCGCCGGGCGAAACAGATCGCGCCAGCCGCGAACCTGTGCCTGGGCGATGACGTTCTCCAGAACGGTCATGTCGGCGAGGTTGCGGCTGATCTGGAAGGTCCGCGAGAGGCCCATGCCGGTGATCTTGTGCGGGCGCAGCCGGTCTATGCGCCGCCCGTCGAGCCAGACCTCGCCGCGCGTCGGCATCATCGTGCGGCTCACGCAGTTGAACGCGGTGGTCTTGCCGGCGCCATTGGGCCCGATGAGCGCCGTGATCTGGCCCTCCTCGGCGGTGAACGTGCAATCATCGACCGCGCGTATCCCCCCGAAATACTTGCACAATCCCTTGACTTCCAGCATCTCGATCCTCCCCGGCGTGCCGCAGCCGGCGCCGGGGGTCGCCCCCGGCACCAGCCGTTTTGATGCGATCAGAAACCGCCCTTGGGATAGGACATTTCCTGAACGCCCTCGAACTCGTCGGTCGGGTAGACGAATTGCAATTCGCCGCCGTTCCACTGGGTCATGAGGAAGGGTTTGTCGACCGGCAGGCCCACGTCATCCCAGGCAAACCGGCCCAGGATCGTGCGCACCGGCGCGTCCTTGCTGCGGTCCGAGAGCCACGCGCCCATCGCCGCGTTGTCTGTCGAGCCCGCGCCGACGATCGCCTGTTCGATGCCCTGGCAGACGGCGAAGGGAATCGCACTGTCCTCGTCGGGCGCGGCGCCATAGGCCGCCTCAAACGCCGCGCCGAAGTCCTGATTGGAGAACTCTTCGCCGCCGAGTGTCGACTGGAACGGCGCATCCGCATGCCACGAGGTGTGAACCAGAACGCCGTCCGAACTCTCGCCAGTGCCTTCAAGGAATTCGGCCTGGGTGCCCTGGCTGAAATAGACCATCTTGGGCTCGGCCCGCACGGTCTTGAGCGCGCGCGTGAGCTGCACCGCCTCCTCGGCGCTGGCCGTGAGCCCGATGATCAGCTCCGCGCCCGAACGCTTGATCGAATTGGCGAGGTTGAGCCAGTCGCTGAATCCCTCCTCTGGCCATTTCTCGGTAAAGGTCACCTCGATGCCGCTGCCCTCAAGATAGCCCGGCGCCAGATCCGCGACCACGCTGCCATCGGCAGGATTGGTGACCTCATGGCCGAGGAACCCGGCCTCCACCGCGTTGGCGAAGAAGTCATCGGCCGAAACGACCGCCGCCGTCATCGGCCCCTCGCCCTCGGGCACCAGATCCTCGATGATCCCCTTGAGCGAAGCCCCCACGTATTCTGCCGCGTTGGGTTGGAAATAGAACAGGTTGTCGTGGCCTTGGGTGTAGATGCGCAGCGCGCCACCCGCCGGGATCGGATGCACAAAACCGTTCTTGGCCAGGATGCTCGCCACCGGAAAGGTCAGCCGCGACGAGAACGTCCCGTAGACCGCCTCGACCCCGTCGACATTGATGAACCGCTCGTACTGGTTGATCGCGGTGGCCGGATCGGAGCGGTTGTCCGATACGATCAGCTCGACCTCACGGCCCAGAATCCCGCCCCGCTCGTTGATCATGTCGACGCAAAGCTCATAGCCCTGCTTGTGTTTTTGCCCGGCGATCGAAAAGCCGCCGGTGATGGGCAACGACGCCCCGATCTTGAGCACATCCGCCGCCGCAGCCGTCGACATGAGCGCGCCGATCGCGGTGGTCACTATCACTTTGTGGTAACGCATCTGGAATCCTCCCATTGGAATCGCTTGGCCGATTTTCGGCTCTTTGTGCGGCGGGGCATGTCCCGGCCCCGCGTCGGGTCGTGGTCCTTGGTTTCGTCGTCTCTCTTTCGTGCTCCCCTCGCGCCGCCTCCCCTCCAGACGGCGTCAGATCCTCACTGCGCCGCGACGGACAACTCAAGCCCGGTCGGCACCGGCGTGTTCTCGCTCTCCAGATCGAGCCCCGCGCCGAGCGCCACGGTCTCGAGGATCGCGGCGAAATCCTCCTGCAGGTAGGCATCGGGATCATCCTGAAGCCGCGCCGCGCCGAAATGCGCTTGCAGCGCCTCGCGCGTCGCCGCCGTCACCGGCATGGGCACGCCCATCTCGCGCGCCGAGGCGAGCCCGAGGTCCATGTCCTTGCGCAGAAGCGCGGGCGTGAAGGTCGTCGTCCAGTCGAGGTTGACGAAGGCGTTGGTCTTGTAGCGCGTGAAGATCGAGCCCATGACCGAGTTGTTCATCCACTCAAGGAAGGCCGAGCGCGGCACGCCCGCCTTCTCGGCCAGCACGGTGATTTCGGCGAGGTTCTGGGTCACGACCCCGAGGAAAACGTTGTGGGCGATCTTGCAAAACCGCGCCAGCTCCCCCTCGCCCACGTAGGACGCGCCGCGCCCCGCGATGGTGTTCAGCATCGGCTCGACCGTGTCGTAAACCTCGCGCGGCCCGCTCGCCACCTGGCTCAGCTTGCCCGCCTTGACGCATTTGCCGTTGCCCGACACGGGCGCCGCGAGGAAGCCCGCGCCGCGCTCGGCCAGACGGCCCCGGATCTCCGCGGACTGGTCCACCCCGATCGACGAGCAATCGACAAAGATCTTGGGGCTCGCCGCACCAGAAAGCACGCCGTTTTCCCCGAAATAGACCTGCTCCACATCCGCGCCGGTCGAGACCATCGTGAAAAGGATATCGACGCCGCCCAGATCGGCGGGGCTGTCGACCAGCGTTGCGCCCTGCGCGGCCAGCGGCTCCGCCTTGGACCGCGTCCGGTTCCAGATGCTGACGTCATAACCCGCCTGCACCAGTCGCTCGGCCATCGGCGTGCCCATGCGGCCCATCCCGATCCAGCCAATCCGTTGCTTGCTCATCTCGCTCCCTCCTGCTCCACCGGCCAGCTTCGGGCCTTCGGTGTTTTTGCGCGCGCCGTCCCTGGGGGGCGGCGAATTTCTGGCACTGCTGCGGGGCACTGAGGGGTAAAACGCCGGTCAGACCGGCTACGCAAACGTTTGCAGCAATCGATTGCGTAAAAGCATTGCGCCTTTCGCGATTCTGTCAACAGGTTTCTGCAAACGATTGCGAAATCAGATTTTCCGCCTTATTTTCAGGTTTGGACATGAGGGCAGGACATGAAGCATCGGGTCACACTCAAGGATATCGCGCGCCATACCGGCGTTCATGTATCGACCGTGTCGCGCGCGCTTGACCCGGCGAAATCGACCACGATCTCGGACGGGATGCGCAAACAGATCACCGACGCCGCCAGTGCTCTGGGCTATCGGCCCAATCGGCTCGCAGCGGGTTTGCGCACCAACCGCTCCATGACCGTCGGCGTCATGATCCCCGACATCACCAACGCGCTTTTTCCGCCCATCGTGCGCGGGATCGAGAGCGTATTGGAGCCGCTCGGCTATGCCTCGATCTTGGTAAACACCGACAGCGAGCCCGAGCGCGAGGCCCGACTGGTCGAGGTGTTGCGTGACCGCGGGGTCGACGGGATCATCCACGCCGCGGCCCTGCGGCAGGATCCGACAATCGCCCGCGCCGCCGAGGCGGGCATGCCCGTGGTCACGCTCAACCGGCGCATTGAGGGCGCGGAAATTCCCTTTGTAATCAATGATGAAGACGCTGGAATTCGCTTGGCCGTCGCGCATCTCCACGGGCTTGGCCACCGCCGCATCGCCCATGTCGCCGGCCCGCAAAACCTCTCCACCGGGCAGCTGCGCGCCGAAGCCTTTCGCCGCGCCATCCGCGCGCTGGACCTGCCCGCCGACCCCCGACTCATCAGCGAAGCGCAGCGTTTCGACGAGGACGAGGGCGCGCGTGCCGCCGAGCATCTGCTCGACACCGCCCCGCCCTTCACCGCGATGGTCTGCGCCAATGACCGGCTCGCGCTCGGCGCGCTCTCGGTGCTTCGCGCGCGCGGGGTTCCTTGTCCCGCCGAGGTCTCTGTCACCGGGTTCAACAACATGCCGTTTCTTGACCGGATCGAACCGGCGCTGACCACTATCTCGATCCGGCAGGCCGAGGCCGGCGCGATTGCCGCAAGACGGCTCATCGCGCTGATCGGCGGCGAGGCGCCCGGCGGGATGCTGGAGACGGTCCTGCCGGTCGAGTTGGTCGTGCGTGGCAGTACAGGGCCCTGCCCGACCCTAGAATCTCCCCGAGATCTGTAGCCCAAGGAATGGCGTTCGGCCCGATGGCTCGAAGCGCAGCCCGCCCATGAGCGCCACCCGCCCTTGCGGCAGGCCGAGCCCGCCCTGATAGCTGAGCGTGAGGTCGATGGGCCGCGCGGCCTCCTCGACCTCGACGCTCATCTCGCGCCGGATCACGCCGGTGCTGCGCATCGCGCCCACCGCCGCGGGCCGCGCCTGGGGCAGCGAGAGATCAAGCCGGCCGGACGTGATCTGCAATGGGCTGGAAAGCGCGGCGACCACCGTCCCGGGTAGGCCAAGGGCCCCACGCGCGCCAAGCGCCACCCGGCCCGCGCGGCCACGCAGCCCCTCCCCGCCGGTCACGAGCCCGTCTTGCGAAAACTCGGTCACGCTCTGGATGGCCGTCACATCAAGGAACCCGCGTGCGGGCAGGCCGATTCGTCCGCCGAGCTCGATGAACCGCGTGCGCGCTGCGCCGCCCTGCCCCGCCGCGCCGAAAAACGCGCTGCCCAGCACCTCGCCCCGCTCGTCAATCCGACCAAGGCCGAGACGCAGTCGGCTCTCCCCCTTGCCCTGCCACTGCAGACCCAGCCGCGCCGCGCCGTTGCGTGCCGCGGTCGACGCGGTGGTCATCTCCGTGCTCAGCCGCAGCCCGTGCCCGAGCGCCACGTGCGAGAACGCCCGCAGATCGGCCTCCACCCAATCGAGCGGCGAGAGGTAATCGCGCGCGCCGCGCGCGCGGGTCACGCCAAACTGGACTGCCTCGCCCCCCTGATCCGGCGCCCCGAGGTCAGGCAGCGGCGCAGCGGCGGCGGTCACGATCGCGCCCGCGTCGATCGCATAGCCCCGGTCATAGGCGTCGCCCACCATGAGCGCCTGACCGTCCAGGGCCTGGCCAATCGCGGCGGCCAGCGGCGCGCTGGCAATGATCCCGGTCTCCGCCAGCGCCGTGGCCGGCCCCGCGACATCCTCGCCCTCATAGACCATGAGCTGCCCCTGCGGCAGGAGTGCGGCGCCCACGTCCAGCATCCCCTGTCCGTAGATCGCATCCACCCCCGGCGCCCCGAGATCCTGCGCCGTGTCGAAGAGGATCTGTGAGATTTCCGGGGTGGTGAGCTCGGGGCTCTGGCTCTTGAGGAGCGCAACCGCGCCGGAAACCAACGGCGCGGCGAAAGAGGTGCCGCTTGCGGTCAGGGTCGTGCCATTCAGCGCGGTGGTGCGGATGCTGATGCCGGGCGCGGCGAGGCAGAAGTCCATCGCCTGACCGCAACGGTTGGAAAAGCCCGCGATCTGGCCCGCGGTATCGGTGGCCACGGCGGCGATGATGTAGCCGTCATAGCGCGGAAAGAAGAGCGGGAGCCCCGCGGTGATGCTCACCTCGGCTTCGCTGTCGTTGCTGGCGGCGAAAACGATGGCGAGATCGTTGGCGACGGCGATGTCGAGCGCGTCGATCGCGCTGCTGCCGAGGAAATCGCGGACCTCGCGCGCGGAAGAGAAATCGGCCACGGTGCGGGCGCGCCCGCCGCTGTCGACGTAGGACCAGCTGTTGTTCATAACCGCCGCCCCCGCGCCCACGGAGCGGAGCAAGGCATCGGCGAAGACGGTGGGCGAAGTCGGATCGCGGGTCTCTTCCTCGCCCGGGACGCCCCTGAAGACGACGATTTGCGAGCCGAAGGCGATGCCTTGAGTGCCCGATCCGTTGCGTGCCGCAGCGGCGACGCCGGCGACGGCTGTCCCGTGCCCGTCTTCATCGGCGATGGCGTCGCTCTGGCCGTAGTAGCTGTAGCTGTTCGAAAGGTCGATCTTGCCGTCAAATTCGCTGTGAGCGAGGTCGATTCCGGTGTCGAGGATCGCGATGGTGACCCCCTGACCCTGCCCTCCAGCGGCGTAGCGCTCAGCCGCGCCGACCGCGTCGAGGCCGGTGCTGCGGGCGTATTCGCTGGTGCGGAAACTCGTGGCGTCCCCGGTCAGGACGGTGAAATCGAAGACCGTGACCGGCGAGCCCGGGATGGTCACGCGCGCCGCGTCGTCCTGCTCGTCCCCCTCCTCGCCGCCGCCCGCCAGAGCAAGCGCGGCCCCGGCCACGACAAGGCCGAGCCCGAGCCCTGCGCCCGCGCCAAGCCCCGGTGCGGCTGCCCCGCCGACCACGGCATTCGCCGGTGCCGTCCCGCCCGAGGCCGGGACGAGCACACCAATTTCCCGAAGATAGGCCCTCAGCAGCTCGGGCGACTGGCGCGCGAGCAATGCGCGAGCGGCGCCGTAACTGCCCGGATCGGCGCGAAAAGCCGCGACCAGCGCCCGAAGTATCTCAGCCTCGGACGCACCGGTGCTCAGCCCGAACGCGGCCAGGGACGCCGGATTGCCCTGTGCCACCGCGGCGCCGGAGCCCGCCGCGCAGAGCGCCAACGCCAAACCCAAAGCCCTGAACACCGACCAGATCACGCACACTACCTTCGCACCCCGCACCCCACCCGCAAGATGCATGGGTGAAGTGAGCCCAGCAGATCGGCAAAAGGCAAGAACAAAGCTCATGCAAGTTGACACAAAACAGGAACATCTATAGAACAAACCCCAGGAACCTTTGGAAAAAAGGGGCAAAGGAGCAGACTGATGCTGACAGCCAAGCAACGCGATTTGCTGAATTTCATCCACGCACGATTGCAGCGGGACGGGGTACCGCCGAGTTTTGACGAGATGAAGGAGGCGCTCGATCTGCGCTCCAAGTCGGGGATTCACCGGCTCATCACCGCGCTGGAAGAACGGGGCTTCATCCGGCGACTGGCGCACCGGGCGCGCGCGATCGAGATCGTCCGCCTGCCGGAGGCGATGCAGGATGGCGCTAGGCCGCGCGGAACCGGAGGCGCGAGCCGCCGCCTGACCGCTGCGGAAGGCCGAGGCGCGCCGCGCCCGAGCGCGGGGGCGACGGAGCTTCCCGTCATGGGGCGGATCGCGGCCGGTGTGCCGATTGCGGCGATCTCCGAAGTGGCGCGGCATATGCCCGTCCCCGATGCGATGCTCTCCAGCGGCGGTGATCACTATGCGCTTGAAGTCAAAGGCGATTCCATGGTTGGCGCCGGGATTCACGAAGGCGATATCGTTGTGCTGCGCCAGACCGATACCGCGCAGGACGGGGATATCGTCGTGGCGCTGGTCGAGGATGCGGAGGCCACGCTGAAGACCTTCCGCCGCCGGGAGGGCCGGATCGCACTTGAGGCGGCAAACCCGGCTTATGAAACGCGGATGCTGCGCGATGATCAGGTCGCCGTGCAGGGCCGGCTCGTGGGATTGATCCGCAGCTACTGAAGGTCAGGAACCCCGGCGTTTCGAGGCCGGGGTATTCCAGAGCCGCGCGCCGGATCGCTCGGCCGCGGTGATGATCCGCACCCCCGCCTCATCTGGATAGAGCGCCACCGCGCCGAGCCGGGAGAGCCGGGGCGGATCGAGGATGAGGCAGTCTTGTGGATTGAGCGCCTCGGGCGCGGGATGGGTGAGCACCAACACATCCACATCGCAACGGGTGAGCGCCGCCACCTCGCGCTTGGCGTGGACGTGGCGTATGGTGAAACCCTGCGCCAGTTCCGGTATCGCGCGCGCCGCCGCCGTGGCCTGTTCGCTGCCGTCGCCGTCGTTTTCCAGCCAGATTCCTGCGATGAACCCACTTCCCTTCTCGCGGCTGAGCACACGCCCCTCGGGGCCGAGCACCCCGACCAGAGCGCCCGTCTCCGCCACCAGCACCGGCGGGCGGCCCGGATGCCCCCAGAGCGCGAGCACCGCGAGCACCGGCGCGACGCCGATCCAGCGCGCCCGCCCTTGCCAGAGGATCACGAAGAGCACACCGACGCTCAGCACCGGCAAGGCATAGCCCGCCGGCGCCACGATCTGGCCCACCGCGCCGGGCAGGCCGGAGACCGTCTCTGCGACGCGCAGGATCCAGTCGAGTCCGAGTTTCATCGCGGCGAAGGCGAGCGGATCGAGTCCGAGAGGCCAGAGAAAGAGCGCAAGCACCGCCATCGGCATGATCAGGATCCCCATCACCGGCACGCTGACGAGATTGGCGATGAGGCCGTAATGTGAGGTCTGGTTGAAATGGGCGGCACCGAAGGGCGCGGTGGCGAGCCCCGCCACGGCAGACGACATCATGAGCGTGCCGATTGCGCGCAGCCATTTGGGCCCCAGACGCGGCGCGCTGCGCAGCTCGGCGAAGACGGCGATGAGCGCAGTGGTGGCGGCGAAGGACATCTGGAACCCGGGGCTCAGGAGGGATTCGGGGCGCAGGACCAGGACGATGATCGCGGCGATGGCCACGGCACGCAGGCTGAGCGCGCGCCGCCCGACGAGCATGGCGACCAGCGCCACGGCGACCATGACATAGGCGCGCTGCGTCGCGAGGCTTCCGCCCGAAAGCGCGAGATAGATCGTGGCGGCGAGGAGCGCGCCCACGGCGGCACACTTCTTGACCGGCCAGTTCAGCGCGATGCGCGGGATCGTGGCGAGGATGAGCCGCAACGCGCCGAAGACGAAGCCCGCGAGCAGGCCCATGTGCAGCCCCGAGATCGCGAGGAGGTGCGCGAGGTTGCTCTGGCGGAGGTGTTCCAGCGTCTGCTGGCCGATTTCGGAGCGGTCCCCGGTGGTGATCGCGGCGGCGACGGCGCCGGTCTCCCCCGGCAGTGCGGCGCGAACGTAGCGGGCAAGCGCCATGCGCAGACGAAAGACCCAGAGGTCTGCCGCGCCGCGCGCGGGCGGCTCCAGCGTCAGGACCGGCACGCGGGTGTAGCCCACGGCGCCGAGCTCCTGAAACCAGGCGTGGCGGCGGAAATCGAAACCGCCGGGTTCGGCCGGCCCGTTCGGCCCGGACAGATGGCCCGTCGCGATGATGCGCAGCCCCGGAACCGGGTCGACGAACCCCTGTTCCCCGTGCAGCGAAATGCGAACGCGCGCCGGGATGCGGGCGGGATCCATCCGGCGCAAGACGACCTGATCAAGCGTGAGGCGGAGCGCGTCGCTGGCGGAGCGGTCGATGCCGACGATGCGCCCCTCGATCGGTCCGTAGTAGCGAAAGCCCAGCACCGGTTCGGCCACCGAATGCGCGCGCAGCCCCCCGAGCGCGAGCCCCGCCAGCACCAGCCCCGCACCGATCGCGAGCGGCGCATAGAGGCCCAGAAGGCGCGGCGCGGCGAGGATCAGCGCCGCCGCCAGGACGCCCGCGGCCCAGAGCAGAGCCACGTCCGGTTCGGATTTCAAAGAGAAATAGAGGCCGATCCCAAGCGCGAGGCACACCGGCACCCAGGGAAAGAGGTGCCCGCGTTGCCGCAGGAGCAGGGGTCTGATGCCACCGGCGATGGGCAAGCCTTGTCACCTCCGGGTGAGCCCGCTAGACAAGCGCCGATGCTACGCCAAGCAGGGTTTCAAAAAGGTAAATCACCGCAATGTCAGGCCAGGTTGTCACGCGTTTCGCCCCGTCGCCCACGGGCTATCTGCACATCGGCGGCGCGCGCACGGCGCTGTTCAACTGGCTCTACGCGCGCGGGCGCGGCGGGCGCTTCCTGCTGCGCATCGAGGACACCGACCGGGCCCGCTCCACGCCGGAGGCCACGGCCGCGATCCTCAAGGGGCTGACGTGGCTCGGGCTCGACTGGGATGGCGAGCCGGTGAGCCAGGCGGCGGGCGCCGCGCGGCATGCGGAGGTCGCGCGCCAGCTTCTCGCGGAAGGAAAGGCCTACAAGTGCTTCGCAACGCAGGAAGAAATCGCCGCCTACCGTGAGGCGGCCCGCGCCGAAGGGCGCTCGACCCTCTTCCGCTCGCCCTGGCGAGACGCCGCGCCCGAGACCCACCCCGACCAGCCCTACGCGATCCGGATCAAGGCGCCGCTCGATGGCGAGACGGTGATCCGCGACGAGGTTCAGGGCGATGTGACGATCCGCAACGATCAACTCGACGACATGATCCTGCTGCGCTCGGACGGCACGCCCGTCTACATGCTCGCCGTGGTGGTCGATGACCATGACATGGGCGTGACCCATGTGATCCGGGGCGATGACCATCTCAACAACGCCGCGCGGCAAATGATGATCTATGAGGCCATGGGCTGGGACGTGCCGGTCTGGGCGCATATTCCGCTCATACACGGGGCTGACGGCAAGAAGCTCTCCAAGCGCCACGGCGCGCTCGGGGCGGAGGAATATCAAGCCATGGGCTTTCCCGCGGCGGGGATGCGCAACTACCTCGCGCGGCTCGGCTGGAGCCACGGGGATGACGAGGTCTTCACCGATGATCAGGCGCGCGCATGGTTCGATCTGGGCGGGATCGGCAAGGCGCCGGCGCGGTTCGATCTGAAGAAGCTGGAGAATATCTGCGGTCAACACATGGGCATGATGGAAGATGCTGCGGTGCTGCATGAGCTGGCGGGCTATCTGGAGGCCGCGGGCCTCCCCGCGCTCACCGACGCGCAAAGCGCGCAGCTGCGTCCGGCGATTTCCTTCTTGAAGCAAAGCGCGAAGACATTCCCCCAACTCGTTGATAAAGCGCACTTTGCCCTTGCGTCACGGCCCATCGAACCCGATGCCAAATCCGCAAAAGCCCTCTCGGACGAGGCGCGCGCACTGCTTAGAGATTTGACGCCGCAGCTGCAAAATGCTAGCTGGAGCCGTGATGATCTGGAGACCGCTTTGGGCGGTTTTGCCGAGAGCCACGGGATGGGTTTCGGAAAGCTGGCCGGCCCGCTGCGCGCGGCACTGGCCGGCCGCAGTGTAACGCCGAGTGTGTTTGACATGATGCTCGTTCTGGGTCGCGATGAAAGCCTCGCCCGGATCAATGACGCCGCTTCCGGCTAAAATCGGCAGCAGCATAGACAGGCCCCCGCCCCGGCGGCGCCATTTGACAAGAGGAATGCCTATGACGGATCGCAGCGCCAAGCTCACCATAGATGACACGGAAATCGAGCTTCCGATTTTGTCGCCCACCGCGGGTCCCGATGTTCTCGACATCCGCAAACTCTATGCCCAGGCCGGCGTTTTCACCTACGATCCAGGCTATACGTCGACCGCAAGCTGCGACAGCACCATCACCTTCATCGACGGCGACAAGGGCGAGCTGCTGCACCGCGGCTACCCGATCGACCAGCTCGCGGGAAAATCGCATTACCTCGAAGTGTGCTACCTTCTGCTCTACGGCGAGCTGCCCACGGCGGCGCAACTTGAGGACTTCGAGAACCGTGTGACCAATCACACGATGCTGCACGAGCAAATGCAGTATTTCTTCCGTGGCTTCCGCCGCGATGCGCACCCGATGGCGATCATGACCGGCGTGGTCGGCGCGATGTCGGCCTTCTATCACGACAGCACAGACATCGCGGATCCGTGGCAGCGCGAGGTCGCGTCGCTCCGGATGATCGCCAAGATGCCGACGATCGCGGCCTGGGCCTACAAGTATTCCATCGGCCAGCCCTTCGTCTATCCGCGCAACGATCTGGACTATGCGTCTAACTTCCTGCGCATGTGCTTTGCCGTCCCGGCCGAAGAGTACGAGGTGAACCCGATCCTGAGCCGCGCGATGGACCGGATCTTCACCCTGCACGCCGATCACGAGCAGAACGCCTCCACCTCCACCGTGCGTCTGGCCTCCTCGTCGGGGGCGAACCCGTTCGCCTGTATCGCCGCGGGCATCGCCTGTCTCTGGGGGCCCGCGCATGGCGGCGCCAACCAGGCCTGTCTCGAGATGCTGCGCGAGATCGGCACGCCGAACCGCATTCCCGAGTATATCGAGCGCGCCAAGGACAAGAACGATCCGTTCCGTCTGATGGGCTTTGGCCACCGGGTCTACAAGAACCACGATCCGCGCGCGACGGTGATGAAACAATCCGCCGACGAAGTGCTGGATCTTCTCGGCGTGGAAGACAATCCGCTGTTGCAGGTCGCCAAGGAGCTGGAGCGCAAGGCGCTGGAGGATCCCTACTTCACCGAGAAGAAGCTTTTCCCGAACGTCGATTTCTACTCCGGGATCATCCTCGAAGCAATGGGCTTCCCGACCTCGATGTTCACCCCGATCTTCGCGGTGTCGCGCACGGTCGGATGGATTTCCCAGTGGAAAGAGATGATCGAGGATCCGGCGATGAAAATCGGCCGCCCGCGTCAGCTCTACCTCGGCGCCACCACGCGCGACTACCAGGATATCGAAGACCGCTGAGCGCGGGCTTCACGGCGAAAACAGAACAAGCGGTCCGGACTCCGGGCCGCTTTTTTCGTGTCCTGTCTCGCTCGAAAAGCCGGGCCAGCGCCTGCCCGTAGGGTGGCGCTCCGACATATGTTCGGTGCAGTTTATCGCACCAATCACTTCCCATGTCGGAGGTCGACGCATCGGTCGAAAAGCGCCAGCCCGCCGGGACGGGCAGGCGCTGGCCCGGCGGCCCTGCGGGCCTTGTTCCGGGCCTGATGACATCTTTTGTGCGGGCGCTTACCGCCCTTCGTAGCTTGGGGGGCGCTTTTGCAAAAAGGCCATGACCCCCTCGCTGAAATCCCGCGTCTTGCCGCATTCGCCCTGCAACTGGGCCTCCAGCGCGAGTTGCTCGTCGAGGCTGTTCTCAAAGGAGCCGCGCAGCGCCGTCTTGAGGTGCTGGTAGGCCACGGTTGGCCCGGCGGCGAGCTTGGCGGCGCGGGATTGCCAATGGGCCTCGAATTCGGCGTCCGCCACGGCCTCATAGATCATGCCCCAGTCGGCGGCCTGCCGGGCGCTGATCTGGTCGGCGAAGAGCGCGGCGCCCATGGCCCGGGCGGAGCCGATCTGGCGCGGCAGGAAATAGGTGCCGCCCGCGTCCGGGATGAGGCCGATGCGGGTGAAGGCCTGTACGAAATAGGAGCTCTCGGTCGCGATCACCACGTCGGCGGCGAGCGCGAGGTTGGCCCCTGCCCCCGCGGCCGGGCCGTTCACGGCGGAGATGGTGGGGATGCGGCTGTTCACGATGGCATTCAGCATGGGCACGTATTCGTCGCGCAGGGTGCGCTCCACGTCGAGGCTTGCGGCCGAGCCGCCATCGCCCAGATCCTGACCCGAGCAGAAGGCCCGGCCGCGCCCCGTGAGCACGATCGCCCGCGCCGCGGTTTGCGCCGCCGTCACCGCGTGGGTGATCTCGGCGCGCATCTGGGAATTGAGCGCGTTCATCACGTCGGGGCGGTTCAGCGCCACCACGGCCACGCCCTCGCGGACCTCGTATTCGATCGCATCGTAAATCATGGCGCCCCTCGCGTGCTGTGATCCTGCTGTCGGAATAGGAGATGGTGGCGCATCGGCAAAGGAGAACCCTGCGTCACCGGGGCCCGGGCTCAGACCCGAGCAGGGCCTTGAGCCGTGCGGTCTCCTCCGGGCTGAGCGGAGTGTCCGCCGCTTCCGGCGCGCGCGCCCGGCGGCGCAGATAGCCCCCCGCGATCACCAGCGCGAGGAGAAGCATCAGCGGCCCCGCGCCCCAGAGCAGCCAGTTGCCCCCGCCAACGCGCGGGCGCAGCAAGACAAACTCGCCGTAGCGCGCGACGATGAAATCCACCACCTCCGCGTCGCTGTCCCCCGCCACGAGCCGGTCGCGCACCAAAAGGCGCAGATCGCGCGCAAGCGGCGCGTTGCTCTCATCGATGCTCTCGTTCTGGCAAACGAGGCAGCGCAGGCCGGCTGAAATACCGCGCGCGCGCGTTTCGAGGCCCGGATCATCAAGGACCTCATCAGGTTGGACCGCGACAAGCGGCGCCGCGAGAAGGCAAAGGATCAGCGCCGGTATGAGAGCGAGGCGCCTCATTCCGCCGGCACCGCATCCCGCGCAGCGCGGCCTGCGCCCGCCGCCACGCGGAAGCGCCGGTCGGTCAGGCTCAGCGTTCCGCCGAGGGCCATGATGACCGCCCCCGCCCATATCCAGTTGGCGAAGGGTTTGACATAGGTGCGCACCGCCCAGCCGCCACCGACTTGCGGATCGCCGAGCACGACGTAGAGATCACGCAGCACGCCGTTGTCGATCGCGGCCTCGGTGGTGGGCATTTTCGCGACGGGATAGACGCGTTTTTCAGGATAGAGCCTGGCCACGAGATCGCCCCCGCGCGCGAGGGTGATCTCGCCCTTGGTGCTTAGATAGTTGGGCCCGCGGACCTCCTCCACGCCGCGCAAGGTCACCTCGTAGCCCGCCACTTCGAAGGGCACGCCGATCTCGGCGACGCGGATATCCTCGACCTCCCAGGCGGTCATGCCGGCGATGCCGAAGATGGTGATCCCGAGCCCCGCATGGGCCACCGCCTTGCCCCATTCAGAGCGCGGCAAGCGCCTCAGGCGCGCAAGGCTTGGACGCTGGCCCGCGCGCAGGAGCAGATCGCGCGCCGCGCCGCCCAAAACCCACGCGCCAAGCCCCGCGCCCACCGGGCCCATGAGGCTGCGGCCCGATTGCACGGCCCAGACGAGCCCCGCCAGAGCCAGCGCCAACACCGCGACAAATCGCAATTGCCAGAGCACCCGGCCGAGCCGCGCGCGTTTCCACGGCAGCATCGCACCCACCGGCAGGATCAGCGCGAGCAGGATCATGAAGGGGGTGAAGGCGAGGTTGAAGAACGGCGCGCCGACGCTGAGCTTGCGGTCCATCAGGAGCTCGGCCACGAGCGGCCAGATCGTCCCGGTGAAGACCACGAAGCAACTCACGGCGAGCAGGATGTTGTTGGAAACAAGCGCCGATTCCCGGCTCACGAGGCCGAAGACGCCCTTGGCCTCGAGGCTCGCCGCACGGGCGGCGAACAGCGTGAGCGCCCCGCCGAGGAACACCCCGAGGATCGCGAGGATCACCACACCGCGTTCGGGATCATTGGCGAAGGCATGGACCGACGTCAGCACGCCGGAGCGGACGATGAATGTCCCGATCAGCGAAAAGCCGAAAGCGAGGATGGCGAGCAGGATCGTCCATGCCTTCAGGCTCTCGCGCTTCTCCACCACAATTGCGGAATGCAGGAGCGCCGCGGCCAGAAGCCAGGGCATGAAGGAGGCGTTTTCGACAGGGTCCCAGAACCAGTAGCCGCCCCAGCCAAGCTCGTAATAGGCCCACCAGCTGCCCAAGGCGATGCCGAGCGTGAGGAAGAGCCAGGCGGCCAGCGTCCAGGGCCGGACCCAGCGGCCCCAGGCGGCATCAACCCGGCCTTCGATCAGGGCCGCGACCGCGAAGGAGAAAGCCATCGAGAGGCCAACATAGCCGAGATAGAGGAAAGGCGGGTGAAACGCGAGGCCGGGATCCTGCAAGAGCGGGTTGAGGTCCTGCCCGTCGAAGGGTGGAACGGCCACGCGCAGGAAGGGGTTGGAGGTGAAGAGCGTAAAGCCGATGAAGGCCACACCGATCGCCGCCTGCACCGAGAGGACGCGCGCGCGCAGGGTCGGCGGCAATGCCCCGCCGAACCACGCGCCGCAGGCCCCGAAGAGCGTCAGGATCAGGACCCAGAGCAGGAGCGAGCCCTCGTGGTTCCCCCAGACCCCGGTGATCTTGTAGAGCATCGGTTTGAGCGAGTGGGAGTTCAGCACCACGAGGCGCAGGCTGAAGTCGGAGGTGACGAAGGCGTGGGTGAGCGCGCCGAAGGAGAGCGCCACGAGCGCGAACTGGATCGTGGCTGCGGGCTCGGCGACGGCCATCCAGCCGGGCCAACGTTTATGCGCGCCGATCATCGGCACGACGGCCTGCACGATCGCGACGAGGAATGCGAGGATCAGGGCGAAATGGCCTAGCTCTGTGATCATGCGGCAAGATATACCCGCGTGGGCGCGGCCCGCCAATGCCAAAGCGTCGCAGGCAAGCCGGGCGCCGCCTATCCCGCGCTGAGCCTGTCAGGTTGACACCTGCACTCCGGTACCCCGCACAAGAACAAAGGCGACCCGAGGGGGCCGCCTTTCCTGCCGTATGATCTTTGCCTCAATCCTTGAACGCGTCAGGTCAACGACTGTTTCCACGCCTCCAGCGCCGGATTTTCTCCCGATTTGGTGGCGGTTTTCTCCAGCACCGCATCGGGCCCCGTCTCGGCCACGCCGACGACATCCGAGCGCAACCGGTCCAGCGCGCCGATGTTCTCGACAACCGCCGGCGTGCGCGCCACGGTGTCGGCGATGGAGCGCTGGAACTCCTGGCCCTTGGCCTGATGCCGCGCGCCGAAGTAGAACGACACGATCGCGCCCAGGAGCCACCAGAGCGGCTCGGGCACCAGCGCGATGCCCTGCATCCGGCTGGCGAACCAGACCGGATCGACCATCGCCGCGCCGAAAAGGCCAAGCGTGCCGAGCGCCATGGCGGGCCGCGGAATGCGGTTGAGCCCGTCCATGAACCCGTCGAACCAGCCCTTGCCACCGCGGGTAAACTCGGCCGAATGGGACGCCATCGCCGCCGCGTGCATCTGGAACGCCCGCTTCGACTCGGCCTCGCGGTTGACGCGAAACACCTCGGCCGTGTCGACCAAAACATTGCGCCCGCCGCCGAACACCGCGCCCAAGATCCCGTCAATCAACCCCATTTCGCGACCCTTTCCTGAAAGCCGCGCGTATCGAGATGATATTGCGGGGCGATGAACTCTTCTGCACGGCGGATCCACCCGCCCTTGTCGCCGGCGCGGCTGCGCGCGTATTTCCGGCTCGCCGGGCGGCGGTCGGCAATGGCGAAGTAGTAGTTGCGACGGGCAATCCCGTAGGCATCGGCCAGATGATCGGGCGCCACGCGATAGGCATCATGCGCCGCCTTGATCGTGTTGGGGCCGATCACCCCGTCGGCCACGCAAGGAAAATGCATCTGCGTCAGCAGCCGCTGCAAGATCTTGATCGCGTTGCCGCCAGCATTGACATACATGTCGAAAACCGACGGCTGGAGCACCTTGGGCAACTCCGCGACCCGGGGTTTTTCGAAGTAGTGCCGGATGAAAATGTCAACCGCCTGCTCCTTTGTCAGCCGCCGTACATCCGCCACGTCCACATCCCCATCGCCATCGAGGTCGAGCCTCAACCGACGCATGGTGTGGATCGTGACACCATAGTTTGTCGCCCCACCCGGATCGTCCGGGTCATTGACGAAGCCGCCTTCGCGGGCGACGATTTCTTCTGCTATTTCACGCACCGTGGGCATTTGAGCGTACTCCTGCTCGCATGTCCCTCCGTCCACACTGCCACCGCTGAGCAGAATGCCCCGCCTGCGTTAACGATTTCCCTCCGCTGCGTCCGGCTCGCGGTAGACGCCCTGATCCTTGAGCGCGTCCACCACTTCCTTCGGCATGTAGGTCTCATCATGTTTGGCAAGAATCTCAGAGGCTTCGAACGTGCCATCTATGTATTTTCCGGTACCGACCATGCCTTGATTCTCGGCAAAGAGATCCGGCAGGACACCGCGAAACACAACCGGAACGGACGCGCCGCCGTCGGTCACGCGGAAGCGGACGACGCCGCCCTGCCCGCGCTGGAGGCTGCCGTCCTCGACCAGCCCGCCGATGCGGAACGTCTCCCCCGGGCCGGGCGGCTCGGAGACAACCTCGCTCGGGGCGCGAAAGTAGTTGATCCCGTCGCGTAGCGCGTAGCCGACCAGCGCGGTGGCGAGTGTCAGGGCCACCACCGCGATGGCGATGATCTGGATCCGCCGTTTCTTCTTCAGTCCGCCGAGCGCTGCCATCGCCTGCCTCCGATCACGGGTAACACGGCGCGAGCATGAGGCCGCGGGTTTCCGGCTCGCCGAGCATCAGGTTGGCGTTCTGAAGCGCCTGCCCGCTGCTGCCTTTGGTGAGGTTGTCGAGCGCCGCCGTGATCACCGTGCGGCCCGGGATCCGATCCGCCGCGACGCCGATATCGCAAAAATTGGAGCCGCGCACGTGATGGGTCGATGGGGTCTGCCCCAGCGGCAGAAGCCGCAGGAAGGGCTCACCCGCATACGCCTCGGCAAAGGCCGCATGGATCGCCTCGGCCTCACCCCGGACATAGCCGGTGGCGAGGATGCCGCGGTTGAAGGGGCCGAGGTGAGGCGTGAACTGGATGCGCACGTCGCGGCCCGCGAGCGCGCTGAATTCCTGATCGAATTCGCCCAGATGCCGGTGCGTCCCGCCGACCGCATAGGCCTGCACCCCTTCGGAAAGCTCTGCATGAAGCAGGTTTTCCTTCAGGCTCCGCCCTGCCCCGCTCACGCCGCAGATGAGATCGAGGATGATGTCATCGAGCCCGATCACGCCCGCCGAAATCAAGGGCCGAAGGAGGTATTGCCCCGTGGCCGCGTTGCAGCCCGTGCCCGCCACCAGCCGCGCGGCGCGGATCTCGGCGCGGTAGAACTCGGTGAGCCCGTAGACAGCCTCGCCCTGCATCTCCACCGCCGTGTGCGGGTTGCCGTACCACGTCTCATAGGCGGCCGGATCGCGCAGCCGGAAGTCGGCCGAGAGATCGACAACGCGCAGATCGCGCGGCAGGGCGGCGATGACCCCCTGGCTGGTCTTGTGCGGCAGGGCGCAGAAGCAGAGATCGATGCCGGAGAAATCGATCTCATCGATCTTGCTCATGACCGGCAGGTCGAGATGGCGCAGATGGGGGAAGACCTCGGCCATGGTCTGGCCGGCCTTGGAATGCGCGCCGAGCGCGGTGATCTCCATGCCGCCATGGGTCGCGATGAGGCGAACGAGCTCGGCGCCGGTGTAGCCCGAGGCCCCGAGGATTGCGATTGAGTGGCTCATGGATGCCTCCATGTCGTTGGCGTCGTTGGGATGGGTGGCGCCCGTCAGGCGGGCGTGAAGCTGATCGGGCGGCGCAGGAACTGGGTCGCGCGCGACGAGACACGGCGCGGATCGCCGGTGGTGAGGAACATGCTTTCCTCGCCCGCCCCGCGCATCGCCGGATGGCGCTCAAGGTAGTCGGCAAGGCTCTCGGCCACCAGATCGGCTTGCGAGTAGACAGCCACATCGGGGCCAAGGGCGTCCTGAAACACCTCTTGCACCAGCGGGTAATGGGTGCAGCCCAGGATCGCCGCCTCGGGGCTGGGCATCTTGCGCGTGAGCGCGTCCACATGGCTGCGCACCAGCGCCTCGGCGAGGATCATGTCGCCATCCTCGATCGCATCGACCACCCCGCCGCAGGCCTGCGCCTCGACGTCCACACCGATGGCGCGGAACGCCAGCTCCCGCTGAAACGCGCGGCTGGCCACGGTCGCGGGCGTCGCAAAGAGCGCCACGTGTTTGACCGAGACCTCGCGCGGCGGCGAATTGTCGCCCCAGCTCCGTTCGGTCAAGGCCTCGATGAGGGGGACGAAAACACCAAGCACGCGCTTTTCCGGTGGGATCCAGCTCTCCTGCATCCGGCGCAGCGCCGCCGCCGAGGCGGTATTGCACGCAAGCACCACAAGATCGCAGCCCGCCGCCCACATCCGCTCCACCGCCGAGGTGGTCAGCGCATAGATGTCATCGGCATCGCGCACCCCGTACGGCGCATGGGCGTTGTCACCGAAATAGACGAAAGGCACATCGGGCAGCCGCTTGCTCACCGCGTCCAGGACCGTAAGCCCGCCCAGACCGCTGTCAAATATTCCCACCGCCATGGGTCCGCCCTGCATCCAGCTTGTGTTTGGCTTCGAATTCGAAGCCGTAGCCATAGGGCAGATCGGGCTCAGGCGCCAGTGCGTAAGTGGCGCGGCGCAGGAATTCCATGATCGCCCGGGTGTCGCCCTTGAGCGGCGCGATTTGCGCATGCGGGATCGGCTTGCCCACGGCAAGCCGCACGGGCCGATCCGTCCGCTGGCCGAATTCCTTGATCAAGAGCCCCATGCGCAGGGTGCAATGCAGATGGCTCGCGAGCTGGAACAGGCGGCTGTTGTGGCCGTCGAAATAGATCGGGACGATCTGCGCATCGCTGCGGGCGATCATCCGGGCGGTGAAGCCGCGCCAATAGGGATCGAAGGGCCGCGCCATGGGCGTGGCGCTTGTGCTAACCGTCCCGCCGGGGAAGATGCCGATGGCCCCGCCCGAGGACAGATAGCTCAGCGCCTCGCGCCGGGTTTGGAGGTTGAGGGCCAGCGCCTCCTTGGTCTCGTCGAAGGAGATCGGCAGGATGATCTTGTCCAGCTCGCGCGCCTTGCGGAAAACCCGGTGGGCCAGGATGCGGAAATCGCCCTCGCGCCGGACCGACAGGATATGGCCCATGATGAGCCCGTCGAGAATGCCGTAGGGGTGGTTGGCGATGAGGATCAGCGGCCCCTCGCGCGGGATGTCCTCCAGCGAGCCGCGGATCACGTCGAGCGAGAGCCCGTAGCGTTCCACCATCACCTCCCAGAAATCGCGCCCCGCCGCGACCTCGTCCTCATAGCCGCGCGCCCGGCGGATCAGCCGGATCCGGCCGGTGGCATTTTCCATCACCCGGATGAGCGCGCGCCCGGCGCGGGTCTCGGCGGAATGGCTGTAGCTGATGTCTCTGGCGATCTGGGGAGGCTTGAGCATGGCTGTCTCTGCGCTTGGCACGGCGTGGGGCTTGAGGTGGGCGGGACTCGAAAAACTTGCGCGTCCTTACTCCACAAACCGCCCGTTTCGGAAGCAAAATGATCCCTGCCAGTGCGTTTTCCGGGCATCTTGCGCCCCGCGCCCCGCCCCGGCGACACGCGCCCTTTCCCCGCCCCGACCGATCCGACAGTTGCGCCCCTTCGGGCACATTCGGGATTTTTTGCCGGATTTCGGCTCATTCCGCTTAGAGCGGGGGGCGATTTCGGCGATGGTGCGGTGCGATTCGTGAACGAGTTAACCTTGTAGTTGTGGTAAATGAGGCAGGCGATGATGGACTGGGATAAATTGCGGATATTTCATGCGGTGGCCGATGCGGGCAGCCTCACCCATGCGGGCGATGTGCTCCATCTCAGCCAATCCGCCGTCAGCCGCCAGATCCGTGCGCTGGAGGACAGCCTCGGCGCGACGCTCTTTCACCGCCACGCGCGCGGGCTCATCCTGACCGAACAGGGCGAGCTTCTGTTCGATGCGACGGCGGCGATGGCCAAGCGGCTCGAAACCGCCTCGGCGCGCATTCGCGACAGCGAGGAAGAGGTCTTCGGCGAGTTGCGCGTGACCACCACCATCGGCTTCGGCACGCTCTGGCTCGCGCCGCGGCTGGCCAAGCTCTACGAGAAATACCCCGAACTCAACATCGACCTGATGCTCGAAGAGCGCGTGTTGGACCTGCCGATGCGCGAGGCCGATGTGGCGATCCGGATGAAAGAGCCGAGCCAGGCGGACCTCGTGCGCAAGCGGCTCATGAGCGTGAACATGCGCCTTTATGCCTCGCCCGAATATATCGCCACCCATGGCCAGCCCCAGACCATGGCCGATATCACCAACTATCGCCTGATCTCGCAAAACGTCTCCTCCGCCCAGGTCGGCGCCGGCGCCCAGCTGGTGCAGGAGCTGTGGAGCAACGACGTCCCCTCGCGGCTGCTGGTCAACAACTACTTCGGCGTGCTTCAGGCGGTGCGCAACCACCTCGGCATCGGGGTGCTGCCGCATTACCTCAGCTTCGAGTTCCCCGATCTGGTTCGGGTCCTGCCCGAGATCGAATCCTCAGACATCCCCGTCTTCTTCGCCTTCCCCGAGGAATTGCGCCAATCGCGCCGCGTCGCGGTCTTCCGCGATTTCGTGCAGGAGGAAATCACCGCCCAGCGGCGCATGCTGCGCGAGACCGGGCGCGACACCGCGGCCTGAGCGCCCTCCCCCTGACCAGAACGTCCCCGAAAGTTCGGCGGCTTCCGCGCCGCTCGGAGTGCGACCGCATGGACCAGCCATGCGTTCGGCGCATATCGGCTATGCCGCTCAACCCGGCCCTCAACGCTTGATCGCTTTCAGACTGCACACTATCTGAGCCCGGAAGGCGATGATTGCTTAATCGCACATCATCTTCATACCTCCCTGTTGGACTTCGGCCGAGCTTAGTGCTCGGCCTTTTTTTTGGCCATGCGCGCGGCTCCGCCCCACGCACACAGCGCTCCGAACCCTTGCACGCAAGCGCAAAGCGCGCCCCGTGCCCCGTCCCTGCGTCGGGTCTACCCGCCTGGGCTGAATCCGCGCGCGGCCTTTCTTCTTGTCAGACCTTTACAGAATGTTAACGTCCGACCGGTCGCGGGTCCGGTGAGATCCGGTCTCACACGTCACGAATACCGTCAGGAGTAACGAACCTTGAATTTTTCCTTTTTCACCCGCGCCGCAGGCGCCGCATTGGTCATCCTCGGCCTCCAGGCCGCGCCGACCCTGGCCAGCACCGTCACATTCGACGTCTCGTCGACCTCCGCCTTCGAAGACCTATTCACCGGCAGTCCCCTGACCGGAGGGTCCCTCTCCGGCTGGTTCGACTTCACCGATGACAACGCGAATAACATCATTGAGGGCTCTGAAGTCACCGCCTTCGAGCTGACCTCAGTCGGGTTCAGCATTTCCGCTATGAATTTCACCCTCTCCAGCGCCGCTGGTGACCAATCTTCCGCCGGATCCTTGCTTCCAGTCGCGATCGGCGCCGGAGTGCTGGCTGACGATATTACCTTCGTGAGCTCTTTGGGTCTCGAGTCCATTGCACTCTCTTTCGCACTCGGATCAGCTCCGGAGATCGACTTGTCGGCAACTGGACCGCTCTCCTTCCTCTTTGCCACGGCCACAGCCAGCGTGACCGCGCGCATCGATCCCATCCCGCTTCCGGCGGGCCTTCCGCTGCTCGCTGGCGGGCTCGGCCTTTTCGGCCTGATCGGGCGCAGTCGCGCACGCGGCTGAACCTGCGCAACACGCATCACGGGCGGGCGCCTCTCGTGCCCGCCTTTCGCGACCCGCCCCCTTCATCGCATGGCGCTTTCGCGCGGCGGCGCCTTGCGCAGACGCCGCCCGGCCGTTTTGCCCGGCGCCGGCCCTGGCGATGCGCAATCGGGGCCTTCCCCCCTGCCCGCCCTTGCCGTAAAGAGCGGCCAAGGGGCGCGCGGCGCCCGGCAACGACCCGAGGATGACCCATGCAGGAGCCCACCATCACGCCCGAACTGATCGACGCGCACGGGCTCAGCCCCGACGAATACGCGCGCATCCTTGAGATCATCGGGCGCGAGCCGAGCTTTACCGAGCTGGGCATTTTTTCCGCCATGTGGAACGAGCACTGTTCTTATAAGTCCTCCAAGAAATGGCTCCGCCAGTTGCCCACCACCGGCCCCCAGGTCATCTGCGGCCCCGGCGAGAACGCGGGCGTGGTGGATATCGGCGACGGGCAGGCGGTCGTCTTCAAGATGGAGAGCCACAACCACCCCTCCTACATCGAGCCCTATCAGGGCGCGGCGACGGGCGTGGGCGGCATCCTGCGCGATGTGTTCACCATGGGCGCGCGGCCCATCGCCTCGATGAACTCGCTGAGTTTCGGCGAGGTGGCCCACCCAAAGACGCGGCGCCTCGTGCACGGGGTTGTCGAGGGGGTTGGCGGCTACGGCAACTGTTTCGGCGTGCCCTGCGCGGGCGGCGAAGTCCGGTTCCACCCGGCCTATAACGGCAACTGCCTCGTCAATGCCTTTGCCGCGGGGCTCGCCGATGCGGACAAGATTTTCTACTCGGCGGCCTCCGGCGTCGGCATGCCGGTGGTCTATCTCGGCGCCAAGACGGGCCGCGACGGGGTTGGCGGCGCAACCATGGCCTCTGCCGAGTTTGACGACACCATCGAAGAGAAGCGCCCCACGGTGCAGGTGGGCGACCCCTTCACCGAAAAGCGGCTGATGGAAGCCTGCCTTGAGCTGATGCAGACCGGGGCGGTGATTTCGATTCAGGACATGGGCGCGGCGGGCCTGACCTGCTCTGCCGTCGAGATGGGCGACAAGGGCGGGCTCGGCATCCGGCTCGATCTGGAGAAAGTCCCCTGCCGCGAAGAGGCGATGAGCGCCTATGAGATGATGCTCTCGGAAAGCCAGGAGCGGATGCTCATGGTCCTCAAGCCCGAAAAGGAAGCCGACGCCCGCGCAGTCTTCGACAAGTGGGATCTCGATTTCGCCATCGTCGGCGAGACCATCGCCGAGGACCGGTTCCTCATCCTGCACCACGGCGAGACCAAGGCCGATCTGCCGCTTTCCAAGCTCTCGTCCGAGGCCCCGGAATATGACCGGCCCTTTGTCGAGACGCCCCCCGCGGAGCCGCTGTCGGACGTGCCCGGGATCGACCCGATCGACGGGCTGCGGGCGCTGCTCGC
Source organism: Poseidonocella sedimentorum (assembly GCF_900116005.1). Classification (GTDB taxonomy): domain Bacteria; phylum Pseudomonadota; class Alphaproteobacteria; order Rhodobacterales; family Rhodobacteraceae; genus Poseidonocella; species Poseidonocella sedimentorum. The sequence continues at coordinate 253,261 of NZ_FOYI01000001.1, read as the reverse complement.
CTCGCCGAACTACGCGGCGAAACAGTGGGTCTATGAGCAATACGACACCCAGGTTATGGCCGACACGCTGCGCACACCGGGGCTGGGATCGGGGCTCATCCGCGTCCACGGGACCGAAAAGATCCTCGCCTTCACCTCCGATGTAACGCCCCGCTACGTGCGCGCCAACCCGGTAGAGGGCGGCAAGCAGGCGGTGGCGGAAGCGTATCGCAATCTCTCAGCTTCGGGCGCCAAACCTCTGGCCACGACCGACAATCTCAATTTCGGCAACCCCGAGAAACCCGAGATCATGGGCCAGTTCGTCGGCGCTCTGCGCGGCATCGGCGAGGCGGTCTCCGCGCTCGACATGCCCATCGTGTCGGGCAATGTGTCTCTCTACAACGAGACCGACGGCCAGGCGATCCTGCCCACGCCGACGATCGGCGCGGTCGGGCTGATCGAAGACGAGACCGCCCTCATCGGCACCGAGATCCGCGAGGGCCATGTGCTCCTGCTCCTTGGCGAAACCAGTGGCCATCTGGGCCAGTCGGCGCTTCTGGCCGAAGTCTTCAATCGCGAGGATGGTGACGCGCCCCACGTCGATCTGGCAGCGGAAAAGGCCCACGGTGATTTCATCCGCGCCAACCACGCCCAGATCAAGGCCTGCACCGATCTCTCCGATGGCGGGCTCGCGCTCGCGGCCTTCGAGCTTGCCGAAGGCTCCGGCATCGGCCTCACCCTCGACACCGACGACACCGCCACGCTCTTTGGCGAGGATCAGGGCCGCTACCTCATCGCCTGCAATTTCGATCAGGCCGAATGGCTCATGATCGCCGCGGGTCAAGCCGGGGTTCCGCTCACGAGCATCGGCAAGGTGGGCGGCGATGCCATCAGTTTCGGCAGCGTCTCGGCTCCGCTTCACGAACTCGCCGCAACCTATCGCGGCGCGTTCGCCGAGCAGCTGAGTTGATCGACCTGACCGCAGATTGCGGCCGCTGCGCCGCGCTCTGCTGTCTCGCGCTCCACCTCGACGCGGGCTCGCGTTTTGCCATCGACAAACCGGCCGGGGCGCCCTGCCCCAACCTCGACCGGACCGGCCAAACCCACGGCTGCACGATCCATGGCGATCTGACCGCGCGTGGCTTTCCCGGCTGCGTCGCCTATGATTGCGCAGGTGCGGGCCAACGGATCACGCAGGAGCTCTACGCCGGAAAATCCTGGCGCACGGAGCCCGCGCTCGCCGCGCCGATGATGGAGAGCTTCCGCCACATGCGCGCGATCCACGAAATGCTCCAGATGCTGGACGCGGCCGAGGCCCTGCCGCTTGGCGCCGCCGACCGCGCCGCGCTCCGCGAGCACCGCGACCACCTCGCGCGCCCGATGACGCCGGAGACCGCCGCCGCTGCCGCCGGGGATCTGCCGGAGCTGCGCGCCCTGCTGCGCGGGCTCGCCGGAGCCCTGGGCAGCGCCGCACGGGCGGCTGCGCACTTGCAGCCAGCGCCCCGCATCTCTACATCTTGGGAAAAGACCGCCAGGAGCCCCGAGCATGGCCATTACAGCGCAAGACATCGAACACCTCCTGCGGGAGAGCTTCCCGGACGCCCGGATCGCCGTTCAGGGCGATGACGGGGCGCATTTCGCCGCCGAAGTGATCGACGAGAGCTTTCGCGGCATGAACCGGGTGCAGCAGCAACGCGCTGTCTACGCCGCGCTCAAGGGCAAGATGGACGGCTCGAACGGAGAACTGCACGCGCTGGCCCTGACCACGCGCGCGCCGGACTGAGATAAACGGGGCCCCAAGCCCCCCCGAGCAGACGGAGCTCTATGACCATGACGACGACCGACGCCAAGACCGCCATCGACGACACCGTGAAAGCCCATGACGTGGTGCTGTTCATGAAGGGCACCAAGATGATGCCGCAGTGTGGCTTCTCCAGCCGCGTTGCCGGCGTTCTCAATTTCATCGGGGTGGAGTATCACGACGTGAACGTGCTCTCCGATGAGGAGATCCGCCAGGGGATCAAGGACTATTCCGACTGGCCCACGATCCCGCAGCTTTACGTCAAGGGCGAGTTTGTCGGGGGCTGCGACATCATCACCGAGATGACGCTTTCGGGCGAGCTTGACCAGCTCCTGGCCGATCAGGGTGTGACCTATGACGCGGGCGCCTTCGAGAAGATCCGCGAAGCCAACGCCTGACCCCACCTCACGCGCCACAGAAAGAAGGCTCCGTAAATGTCTGTATTCTCGGGGCTTTCCGCATTCACCATTACGCCTGCGGATGAGGCCGGAGTGGTGGATACCGATGCGCTTGGCCGGCATCTGGACATGCTCGTCAGGCCCGGCATCGCATCGATTGGCCTGCTCGGCAGCACCGGCACCTATGCCTATCTTTCGGCGTCCGAACGGCGGCGCAGCGTGGAGGCTGCCGCGGCGGCGCTTGACGGGCGCGCGCCGCTCGTTGTGGGCATCGGGGCGATGCGCACCGACGCGGTGATCGGCCACGCGCGCCATGCCGAAGCGGCCGGGGCCGATGGGCTCCTGCTCGCGCCCGTGTCCTACACGCCGCTTACGCAGAATGAGGTCTTCGCTCACTTCAAAGCGGTGTCCGAGGCGACCGCCCTGCCGCTCTGCATCTACAACAATCCCGGCACGACGCATTTCACTTTTTCGGACGCCTTGCTCGGCTCCCTCGCCGCAGTGCCGGGGATCGAGGGCGTGAAAATGCCATTGCCCGTCTCGGGATCGGTTTCCGAGGAAATCGCGCGTCTGCGCCCGCAGCTGCCGGACAGCTTCGTGCTGGGCTACAGCAACGATTGCGGAATGCGCGCGGCGCTCAGCGGCGGCGCGGATGCGTTTTTCAGCGCGATTGCGGGGTTTTTGCCGGAGCCCTTCCTCCAGATGGCCGCAGCGATCGCGGCCGATGACCACAGTGAAACAGACCGTATCGACGCCGCGCTCGCGCCCCTGCTGGAGCTCTGCGCCCGCTATGGGAGCCTGCGCCTGATCTATGCGATCGGGCAAAAGCTCGGGCTGATCACCGCCGAGCTGCCGCGCCCGCTCCTGCCTCTACCGGCCGAAGCGCACGCGCCGCTCGACACCGCTCTCGCGTCCCTGTCGGATCAGGGCCTGATCTGAACCGCTCGCGGCAGCGCGATCAGCTTTCCTCGGATTCCTCGATCCGGTCAGCCAGGGCCTCGGCTTGCGCCGCCATTTCCGCCAGCGACTCGCGGAGCGCGTCAGGCACGACCGGGATCTCGACCCGTTCGGCCGGGGCGGCTTTGAGTGTCTCGATTTGCTGGACCAGCTTGGAGGCTTCAGCCCGCTCCGCACGAGCCCGCTCCTCGGAGCCCACCAGCTTGTCGGCGAGCATCAGCCCCGCCATCAGCAGCATCCGTTCCTCCGGCATCCGCCCGACCTGTTCGAGCAGCGTCTGGGCCTCGCGATCGAGCAGGCTCGCCGCCGAATAGAGGAACTGTTCCTCGCCTTCCTGACAGGCGACCGCAAAGCTCCGTCCGCCGATTTCAATTTTTACTTCAGGCATTTACGCCTCCTCCGTCTCGGCGTGATCCAACACGGGTGCGAGGGTGGCAAGGATCGCGCCAACCTCTGCGCTCTCCGCCGCGCGCGCGGCGCGCAGCCCGTCCAGCTCGGCGCTCATCGCCGCGTCGATCACCGCCTCGACGGCGGAAGCCTCAAGCCCGCTCACCGCCGCGTCGCGCATCTGCGCCGTAACGGCAAGCAGCGCGGCATTGGCCGATTTGAGCTGTTGCACGGTGGCGTCCAGCGCGCGCAGCGCCTCGCCCTTTTCGGCCAGTTCAGATTCCAGATCCCGCACTTGGCCGCGCAGCCGCGCCCGCGTCGCCGACAACTCAGCCTTCAATTCCTCAACTTCGGTCTCGGCGGCCTCTTGCGCCGCGCGAGCCTCCGCCAAGGCCTCGGGATCGGCGCCGGGCGCCTCGGGCTCACCCCCGACCGCACGCGCTTCGATCCCCTGCCTGATCCGCGCCAGAGCCGCGCTCAAACGGGTTTCAAGCTCTTCGATTTCACTCATGCCTGCCCCTTACATTCGGGCCCTTCTGGCCGCATACGAAAGATAGTGTCGCACCGCGCAAACACGGAATCAATGCCTTGTCCCACGAAGTTCACCCATCGGGCAAGTCGGCGCTTGAACTTCGCCGCCTGACTGCTAAGAGGCCAAGACCCTAATCGCCTTTGAGGAAACCGCCGCCATGGATCTCGCCGCTCTCCGCGCCGCCAATCCCGACCACTGGATGCAGGCCGCCGCCATCCGCACGCTGACGCTCGATGCCGTCGCCGCTGCCAATTCCGGCCACTCCGGCGCGCCCATGGGCATGGCTGACATCGCCACCGTTCTGTTTTCCAAACACCTCAAATTCGACGCCGCCGCCCCCGATTGGGCCGACCGGGATCGGTTCATCCTGTCGAATGGCCACGGCTCGATGCTGCTCTACGCGCTGCTCTACCTGACCGGGTATGAGGACATGACGCTGGAGCAGATCAAGAACTTCCGCCAGTGGGGCGCCATCACCGCCGGCCATCCCGAATACGGCCACGCCAAGGGCATCGAGACGACGACCGGCCCGCTGGGCCAGGGCCTCGCCAACGCGGTCGGGTTCGCCATGGCCGAAGAGATGCTGCGCGCGCGCTACGGCAAGAAGCTCGTGGATCACCACACCTATGTCTTCGCCGGCGACGGCTGCCTGATGGAAGGCATCAGCCACGAGGCGATCGGCCTCGCCGGTGCCCAGCAACTCAGCAAGCTGATCCTGTTCTTCGACGACAACAACATCACCATCGACGGCACCGTCGATATGTCAGACCGCACCGATCAGGTCTCGCGGTTCAAGGCGGCGGGCTGGCATGTCCAGTCGATCGACGGCCATGATCCGGTCGCCATCGACGAGGCGATCACCAAGGCAAAAGCCGCGGGCAAGCCCTCGATGATCGCCTGCAAGACCCACATCGCTATCGGCAGCTCGGCGCAGGACACCTCCAAGGGCCACGGCGCGCTCACCGATCCGCAGCTCATCGCCGATGCCAAGGCCGCCTATGGCTGGACGGGCGGGCCGTTCGAGGTCCCGGCGGAGGTCAAATCCGCGTGGGAGGCCCACGGCGCCCGCGGTCGGGCCGAGCGCGAGGCATGGGAGGCGCGGCTGGCCGAGACCGGCGCGGGCCGCAAGGCCGAGTTCGAGCGCACCCTGACGCGCGACGTGCCCAAGCGCCTCGCCTCCGCGATCCGCGCGCACAAAAAGCTGATCTCCGAGAGCGCGCCCAAGGTGGCCACGCGCAAATCCTCCGAGATGGCGCTCGACGTGATCAACCCGATCCTGAAGGAAACCGTGGGCGGCTCGGCCGATCTCACCGGCTCCAACAACACCCGCAGCGCCGACATGGAGGTCTTCTCGCCCGAGAACCGCAAGGGCCGCTATGTGCATTTCGGGGTCCGCGAACATGGCATGGCCGCAGTGATGAACGGCATGGCCCTGCATGGCCAAATCCGCCCCTACGGCGGGACGTTCATGGTCTTCACCGACTACGCCCGCCCCGCCATGCGCCTCGCCGCGCTCATGGGCATCCCCACGACCTTCGTGATGACCCACGATTCCATCGGTGTCGGCGAAGACGGGCCGACACACCAGCCGGTCGAACATCTCGCAATCTCGCGCGCGACGCCCAACACCTACGTGTTCCGGCCCGCGGATTCCGTCGAGACGGCCGAGGCCTGGGAAATTGCGGCATCGAGCAAGACGACGCCCTCGGTGCTCTCGCTCACGCGGCAGGGCCTGCCCACCGTGCGCACCGAGCACAAGACCGCGAACCTCACGGCCAAGGGCGCCTATGTGCTCGCCGATAGCGATGGCAAGCGCCAGGCGATCCTGATGGCCAGCGGCTCGGAAGTCTCCTTGGCGCTCGCCGCGCGCGATATCCTGCAGAAGGAAGGCATCGGGACGCGCGTCGTCTCCATGCCCTGCATGGAGCTCTTCGCCGCGCAGGATGAGGCCTATCGCAAACGGATCCTCCCGGGCGGTGCGGTGCGTGTGGCGATCGAGGCCGGCGTGCGCATGGGCTGGGATCAATGGCTTCTCGGTGAACGCGGCCGCGAAGCCAAGGCGGCCTTCGTCGGCATGTCGGGCTTCGGCGCCTCTGCGCCCGCGGCCACTCTGTTCGAAGAGTTCGGCATCACTGCCGAGGCCGTGGCCGAGAAGGTCCGCACGCTCATCGCAGGCTGATTGAGCCGATACGGCCGGTCAAATTCCCCGCGCGGCGCCCCGGCACCGCGTGGGGTTTTCTTTTTGTGAAAACTGTTTCAGCGAATCGATCGGATCGATCCCGACAGTTCGACGAACGCCGACAGTTTGACAGATGCCGAACAGTTCGACACAGGCCGACAGGTCACGCTCAGCGTGCGCCGCCCCAGACACCGTCTCTGGCCATCTGGGCATAGAGCAGCCCCTCGCGCAGCCCACGGTCTGCAACCGAAAGCCGGTCGGTGGGCCAGCAACGCATCATCGCCTGCAAAATGGCCGCGCCGGACATGATCAGCGCCTGACGGTCCTGCCCGATCCGCGGATCGCGGCGGCGCCCCTCTGGCCCGAGCGCGAGGTAATCGCGGATCACCTTGTCGATCTGATCGGAGGTCATGCGCAGTCCATCCACCCGCGTCCGGTCATAGCGGCGCAGGCCCAGGTGGCTTGCCGCGACGGTGGTCACGGTGCCGGATGTGCCGATGATCTGGAACCCTTCACGCGCCTGCTCCCGGTCGTAGGGGGCGAATTCGGAGAGGTTCTCCTCGAAATACCAGCTCATGAGCGCGAAACGCGCCGCGTCGTCATCCACATCGCTGAATTGATCGCGCAGCGTCGCCACCCCGAGCGGCACGCTGATCCAGTCGACAACCCGGGCGCCGCTGGCGGCGGTCTTGCGATTGAGCCCCGCCTCCATGGCCATGATGGCGCCGGGCCGTTCCTCGGGCGCGACGCCGGTGAGGTCGATCCAGACTAGCTCGGTCGAGCCGCCGCCGATATCGACCACCAGAAGCTGTTCCGTCCGCCGCCCGACGAGCGGAGCACAGGAGATCACCGCGAGCCGCGCTTCCTCGGCCGGTGGGATGATCTCCAGCCGCAGCCCGGTCTCTCGATGCACCTCGCGCAAGAATCGCGCCCCGTTGCGCGCCCGACGGCAGGCCTCCGTCGCCACCAGCCGCATCGAGCCCACATCGTGCCGCCGCAGCTTCTGCTTGCAGACGCGGAGCGCCTGGATCGTGCGATTCATAGATTGACGAGAGAGCCGGCCGCTGCTTTCGAGGCCGGCCCCAAGCTGGACCGATTTCGAAAAGCTGTCCACGACTTTGAACTGCTCCCCCTGCGGCTGGGCGATCAGCATGCGGCAACTGTTCGTGCCAAGATCGAGCGCCGCATAGAGCGGCGCCGGATCGGATGAGACCAGTGCGGGGCTCTCAACCTGTCTGGGGAGCGCGCCCGCACTTTGGGAACGCCTGGGCGCCATGGTTGCGCCCTCCATTTTCGAGTTAGCATAAAACTAACCATCCAACGGCAGACCTGCAAGGCCCAAGACGTATCAGCGCGCGGCGCGCTGCCGTGCGGGCGCCCCTTCGGAGCATGCAAGGTTCGAACGCGAAGCCTTCCCCACGGCGCGCAACCCTCTGTTCGCGCGCGCAAAAACGGGATGCCCCGCCCGGCCTCAATGGTAGTGGAATTCACCCACGACGTTGCGCCATTCGCCCGAGGAGAGCATCTTGCGATGGGCAAAGCGCACCGAATGCAGCGGTCCCTCGATCTCGTCCTGCCAAAATTCGATGAACTTGAAGAGTTTGGGATGGTCGGGCGCAAGATCGTAGTCCTGCCACAAAAACACATTCAAAACATGGGTATAGTCGGGCATTCGGTAGAAAAATTCCGCCGTGGTCAGCCCGTAGCCTTTGAGCATGAGTTCGGTCTCTCTTGGCTCCATCGTCTTTCCTCACTTTGCCGCCGGTCTTCGCCCGGCCCCATAACGATGCCCATCGAAACTTACTTTTCAATGAAAACAATGTGTTGGCAGGCATCGCCGATGGCTGCCAACACACCGCCGAGAGGAGCATTGCACCCAGCATATGCCCTCTGATATACCAGTGGACAACAATATATAGATCGCAGCAGAACAAAGGCGGCCAAGGTGAACGACACTCCGGAAACCCCTGAAAACGAAGACGAAAATCCGGAAATCGCGCGGCCTGCCTATGACGGTCCGACGATCTCGATAACCGAGGAGATGCGCAGCTCCTACCTCGACTACGCCATGAGCGTGATCGTCAGCCGCGCAATACCCGATCTGCGCGACGGCCTAAAACCTGTGCACCGGCGCATCCTCTACGCGATGCACGAGACGAATAACGCCCACGACAAGCCCTACCGCAAATCGGCCCGGCCGGTTGGCGACGTGATGGGGAAATACCACCCGCATGGCGACAGCGCGATTTATGACGCGCTGGTGCGGATGGCGCAGGATTTCTCAATGTCGCTGCCGCTGCTCGACGGGCAAGGCAACTTCGGCTCAATGGATGGTGATAACGCCGCCGCCATGCGCTACACCGAGGTGCGGATGGACAAGCCCGCGGCTTATCTGCTGTCGGACATCGACAAGGACACTGTTGATTTTCAGGACAATTACGACGGCAAGGATCGAGAGCCCACGGTCCTTCCCGCGCGGTTTCCCAACATGCTCGTCAACGGCGCGGGCGGGATCGCGGTCGGCATGGCGACCAACATTCCGCCGCATAACCTCGGCGAAGTTGTTGACGCAACACTGGCACTGATCGAGAACCCGGACCTAACGTCCGAGCAGCTCATCGAGTATGTGCCCGGCCCCGACTTCCCCACCGGCGCGCTCATGCTCGGCCGGTCGGGCGCGCGGAAGGCCTATCTCGAAGGGCGCGGCTCGGTGATCATCCGCGCCAAGACCCGGGTCGAGGAGATCCGCAAGGATCGCTATGCCATTGTTCTCGATGAGATTCCCTATCAGGTCAACAAGGCCGCGATGATCGAGAAGATCGCCGAGCAGGTACGCGAAAAGAAGATCGAAGGCATCGCTCATGTGCAGGACGAATCCGACCGGCATGGCGTCCGGGTCGTGGTGGAGCTGAAGCGCGATGCGACGGCGGAGGTGGTTCTGAACCAGCTCTTCCGCTTCACGCCGATGCAGACCTCTTTCGGCTGCAACATGCTGGCCCTGAACGGCGGACGGCCGGAGCAGCTCACCCTGCGCAAGTTCCTGACATCCTTCATAGATTTCCGCGAAGACGTGGTCGCGCGGCGCACGGCCTACCTGCTGCGCAAGGCACGCGAGCGGAGCCATATCCTCTGCGGTCTGGCCGTCGCGGTCTCCAACGTCGATGAGGTGGTGGCGACGATCCGGGCATCCGCCGATGCGGCGGAGGCGCGCGCGAAACTCATGGAGCGGCGTTGGCCCGCAACCGAGATCGCCGGCTACATCCGTCTGATCGACGATCCGACCCACAAGATGAACGAGGACGGGACCTACAACCTGTCGGAAACGCAGGCCCGCGCCATCCTTGAGCTGCGACTGCAGCGCCTGACCCAGATCGGGGTCAAGGAGGTCACCGACGAGCTTGAAGAGTTGGCGGCCAAGATCAAGGAATACCTTGAAATTCTCGCCTCGCGCGAGCGGATCATGGGGATCATTGCCGATGAGCTGCGCGAGGTGCGCGAGCAATTTGCCGTGCCGCGCCGGACCGAGATCATCGACTGGTCTGGCGACATGGAGGACGAGGACCTCATCGAGCGCGAAGACATGGTCGTCACGGTCACGGCGGGCGGCTATATCAAGCGCACCGCGCTGGCCGATTTCCGCGCCCAGAAGCGCGGCGGCAAGGGGCTGTCGGGCGGGAGCCTGAAAGAAGACGACGCGGTCACGACGCTGTTCGTCGCCAATACCCACACGCAGCTTCTGTTCTTCACCACAGATGGGATGGTTTACAAGCTCAAGACCTGGCGCCTTCCGCTCGGGAGCCGCCAGTCGAAGGGCAAGGCGATCGTCAACATCCTGCCGATTCCGCAAGGGGTTTCGATCGCGGCGATCATGCCGGTGGACCGGCCCGAGACAGAGTGGGACGATCTGCAGATCGTTTTTGCCACCTCCGCCGGGACGGTTCGGCGCAATCGGCTGTCCGATTTCACCAATGTGAAGTCGAACGGCAAGATCGCGATGAAGTTCGAGGATGAAAACGCCGGGATGCGGCTCATCAACGCGCGGATCTGTTCAGACGACGATGACGTGATGTTGGTCACCAATTCCGGCCGGGCGATCCGGTTCCCGAGCACCGAGGTACGGGTCTTCAACTCGCGGGCCTCGGTTGGGGTGCGCGGGATCCGGCTTGGGGGCACGGACGAGGTCGTCTCGATGTCGGTCATCCGGCACTATGAGGCGAGCCCCGATGAGCGCGCCGCCTATCTCAAGATGCGCCGGGCCGTGGCCGGGCAGATCGAGGAGGACGGCGAGGCCTCTGACGAGGAAGGCAACGCCGATGCCCGGATCAGCCCGGAGAAATACGCCGAGATGTCGGCGGCCGAAAACCTGATCCTCACGATAACGTCGGAGGGGACTGGCAAACTGTCGTCGAGCCACGATTATCCGGTGCGCGGACGCGGCGGTCAAGGCGTGATGGCGATGGACAAGGCCATGCGCGGCGGGCCTCTGGTGGCCTCTTTCCCGGTGGACTTGGGCGATCAGATCATGCTGGCGACCTCGACCGGACAATCGATCCGCGTGCCGGTGGATGGGATCTCCTTCCGCTCGCGCAGTGCAGGCGGCGTGCGGGTGTTCAACACGGCAAAGGGCGAGACGGTTGTTTCGGTCGCATGGATCGCCGAACAGGACGAAGATGACGCGAGCGCCGGGGAGGCCGAGGCATAAGGGGGCTCCGCCCCCGTCCGCCAAAGGCGGACTCCCCCGGAGTATTTTTCGAAGAGAAGAAGATGAGGGCGCCAATCGAAGTCGGGGACACTTCCCCGACTTCTCATTGTCGTGCAGGGGCGCACGCCCCTGCTCCGTATGATCAGAGATCGTAGAGCGCTTTGAACTTGCCTTCCAGATAGCTCAGTAGCGGCTCTTCGCTTGGGGCCGTGCCACAGGCCTCGGTGATGGTTTCGCTTGGGGGGCGCAGACCGCCGTGTTGTTGCAGGTTCTCGCGGAGCCATGTTGTTGCAGGGCTGGCGTCGCCTTTGGCGAGGGCGCTGTCGAGGGTCGGGATCGCGTTGCGCAGAGCGGTGTGGAGGCAGCCTGCGTAGACGTTGCCGAGCGTGTAGGTGGGGAAGTAGCCGAAGAGGCCGAGGGACCAGTGCACGTCCTGAAGCACGCCCTGAGACGCTGTAGTGACGGCAAATCCAAAGTCCGTTTCGAACCGGTCGTTCCAAGCGGCTTCCAGGTCGGCCACGTCGAGGTCTCCCGAAATCAGCGCGCGTTCGAGGTCGAAGCGCAGCAGGACGTGCAGGTTGTATTGCAGCTCGTCCGCTTCAGTTCGGATGTGGCCGTTTTGCACCCGGTTGACTGCAGCGTAGAAGGCGTCGGGATCGGCAACGCCGATGTCGCCGTGCGCGGACTTGAGTTCCTCGAAGAGCCAGCCTGTGAAGGCGCGGGAACGGCCGATCTGGTTTTCGTAGATCCGGCTTTGGCTTTCGTGGACGCCCATCGAAACGCCCTGCCCGAGCGGTGTCAACGCATAGCCCGGGTTGATGCCCTGCTCGTAGGCGGCGTGGCCGACCTCGTGGATCGTCGAGTAGAGGCAATTGAAGGGATCGTTCGGGTCGGTGCGGGTTGTGATGCGGACGTCCGCGCCGGAGCCTGAGGAGAACGGGTGGACAGCCTTGTCGATGCGCCCGCGCGTGAAATCGTAGCCGAAGACCTCCGCGATTTTACGCGCCATCGTGAGTTGCGTTGTCTCGTCGAAAGTACCCGAGACGCCGGCCGGTTGCGGCTTTTCAAGGATCGCGGCGCGGAGCGCCACGAGACGCGGGCGCAGCGCGCCGAACATCGCATCGAGCTCGGCCCCGGTCGCGCCGGGCTCGTAGTCTTCCAGCAGCGCGTCGTAGGGATCGCCGCCACCCGCGAGCGCCGCGCCCTCTTCGCGTTTGAGCCGGACGACCTCGGCCAGCGTTGGCGCGAAGGCGGCGAAATCATCCGCGGCGCGCGCCTCGGCCCAGATGCCTTGGGCCCGGCTCGTGAGGCGGGCGAGCGCGGTTGCGAGGTCTTCGGGGCGCCTCTGCGCGCGGGCGTAGTCCCGGCGCAGGTGGCGCAGTATCGCCTGGCCCGTCGCGTCGAGCGCCGCGTCGTCGATGTCCGCGAGCCAGTCACCCAGCCTTGGGTCGGTCCGCCGTTTGTGCAGCACGCGCGAGAGCGCCGCGACCTCCTCGGCCCGTTGATCCGCCGCCCCGCGGGGCATCATGGTTTCCTGATCCCAGCCGAGCCGCCCCGACACCTGTGCGAGGGCCTCGGTTTCGCGGACGAATGTCAAAAGGTCGTCGTAACTCATGGATCAGCCCCGGATGGATTGCGCGGGCGGATAGCCGGCGAGGAAGCGGGCGCGCAGGATTGCGACCCAGAGCGCGACGGCGCCCAGCTGGTGCAGGATCGCGATGGACCAGGGCGAGCCGTGCATCACTGTCACGATGCCGAGGAGCACTTGCAGCGAGAGCAGCGCGAGCACCAGGTTGAAGCCGAAGCGGACCGCGCGGTTGCCCGATTTGCGGGAGGCAAACCACGCGCCGACGCCAAAGAGGAAGAGCGCGTAGGCGACCATCCGGTGGATGAACTGCACGGTGGCGTCATTCTCGAAGAAGTTGCGCCACAGAGGCTCGAGCTCGAAGGGGAACGGCGGCAGGAATGTCCCGCCCATGAGTGGCCAGTCGATGTAATTGCGGCCCGCGTCGATGCCCGCCACCAGCGCGCCGATGAGGATCTGGAGGAAGGCGAAATGCAGCAGCCCGGTGCCCATGCCCCAGAGTTTTCGTTCGCGGCCGCGGCGGCGCTGCATCAGGTCCCGTTCGGGGTGGCCCAGTTGGAAGATGTACCAGGCGATGTAGCCGAGGATAACAAACGCGAGGCCGAGGTGCGTGGCAAGGCGGTAGGATGCGACGTCGAGCCGCTCGCCTTCGAGCCCCGAGGAGACCATCCACCAGCCGATCGCCCCTTGCAGCCCGCCAAGCGCGCCGATGAGCAAGAGCCGGTTGGTCCAGCCCGCCGGGACCTTTTTCGCGATGAGGAAGCCCGCGAAGCCCACCGCCCAGATAAGGCCCACGAGGCGGCCGAGCTGGCGGTGGCCCCATTCCCACCAGTAGATCGCCTTGAACTCGGCGAGGCTCATCCCGGCGTTCTGAAGCTGGTACTCGGGGATTTCGCGGTACTTGGCGAACTCGGTCTCCCAGGCCTCGGCGCTCATGGGCGGAAGCGCGCCCGTAACCGGTTTCCACTCGGTGATCGAGAGCCCGCTGTCGGTCAATCGCGTGAGCCCGCCGACGAGGATCATCGCCACGACAAGCGCGAAAAGCGCCATGAGCCAGAGCCGGATGCCTCGCCGCGCGCCGCCGCGCCCGGCGTCGATCATACCGCCCTGCGGGGTGGGTTTGGCCGCGCGCCCGGCGCTGACCTCTTCAAAAATCGATTTGTTCTGGCTCATCTCGCTACTCCATCGATCCCGCTACAGAGCTAGTCACTCGCCGCGCTCTTTCCAGCGGACCATCTGCCGCATGACGCCGTGCAGCATCTGGACATCCGCCCGGGTGAGCGGCATCCGGCTCCAGAGGTTGCGCAGATTGGTTTTCATGCCATGGGCCTTGGTCTCGGGGAAGAAGAACCCCGCCGTCTCCAGCCGCTCTTCGTATTGGTCGCCCAGCTTCTCGATCTCGATCGCCTCGGCCCAACCGGCGCCGGCCAGTTCGGTGACCTCGTGATTGATCTCTTCGCGCGCGCGGCGCCACTCATAGCCGAGGAGCAGCACGCATTGCGCGAGGTTGAGCGAGGCGAACTCGGGGTTGACGGGCACGCTGATGATCCCGTTGGCCCGCGCGATGTCGTCGTTCTCAAGCCCTGCGCGTTCGGGCCCGAAGAGGATGGCCACACGCTCGCCCACCGAAATCCGCTCGGCGGCAAGCTGCATCGCGCGCTCGGGCGAATAGACCGGCTTGGTCAGGCCCCGGGGCCGCGCGGTCGTGGCCAGTACGAGGGTCGCATCGCCAATCGCCTCCGCGGTCGTCTCACAGAGCTGCGCTTCGTCAAGAAGCCTGCCCGCGCCGCTTGCCATCGCCACCGCCCTGGGGTTGGGCCAGCCATCGCGCGGCGCCACGAGGCGCATCCGGTCGAGCCCGAAATTCCACATCGCCCGCGCCGCAGCCCCGATATTCTCGCCCATCTGCGGACGGACAAGAACGAAGGAGGGCTGGGGGGTGTCGCTGGGCATCTGGCTTCCTGGCATGAAATTGCGCGCCCCGCTTACGCCGCCGGGCGATGCAGCGCAAGATGCGGCGGGGCGCGGGTGGGCCGTTGCCCTCCCCCGGCTCGACGGACTAAAGAGGCCGGCGAAGGGGCCCGCCAATGCCTGAAAAGACCAAGACACCCAAACCCGCGCCCGGCGGGATCACAGACTGGATCGTCGACCGACTGCTGCGCGGGCTGATCGCGCTGGCGCTGGCCCTGCCCTGGGAGCGCCGCGTGCCCCTGATGGGATGGATCACGCGCCGTCTGATCGCGCCCCTCGCGGGTTATCGCCGACGCGCCATGGCCAACCTTGCCTACGTCTACCCCGACATGCCCAAACCGCGCCGCCGCGAGATCGCCGACGCAGTGGCCGACAACGCCGGGCGCACGATGATCGAGAACTACGACACGGCCGGCCTGCTCGCCCGCACCGCCGCGCAAAAGATCACCGGCCCGGGCCTCGCCGCACTCGAAGAGGCCAAAGCCGCTGGCCGGCCGGTCATGCTCGTCACCGGCCACTTCGCGAATTTCGAAGTCCCCCGCGCCGCTCTGGTAAATCGCGGCTTCAAGATCGGCGGCCTCTACCGCCCGATGTCGAACCCGTTTTTCAACGAGCACTACAAGCGCAACATGGAACGGCTGTCGGGCCCGGTTTTCCCCCAAGGGCGCCGCGGAACGCTCGGACTCGTCAAACACCTCAAACAGGGCGGCATGGGCATCCTGCTGTTCGACATCTACGACAGCGCGGGCGTGCCAATGGACTTCCTCGGGAAACCCGCGCCGACCCTGACCTCCGCCGCCGAAATCGCGCTCCGAACCGACGCGCTCCTGATCCCGTTCTTCGCCCACAGAAAGACGGACGGCCTGAACTTCGACGTGGAAATCGACGCCCAGGTACCACATGGCGATCCGACCACAATGACCCGAACACTCACCCAAGCGCTGGAGCAACGTATCGAACGCAGCCCCGAACAATGGTTCTGGATCCACCGCCGCTGGAAACCAAAACGCCAAGCCCGCAAAGCCCGGCGCCAATCGACCTGATGCACTGCTCTTGTCAAGCGGAAGCGCGCGGGCAAGCCCACGCGCTACACCATTGAGTTGCGCCGCCTCCGGCGTCGCGCTGGCGCCCCGTGGCTAAGCGTGCCGCCTTCCGCCAATGCATCGCACGCAAAAACCGTCCCCTGCTTCTTCTCTTTAAAAATACTCCCGCCGGAGGCAAGCTGGCAACGCCGGCATCAAACCGCCGCACCGCCTAGCGCAGCTCCGCGGCCCCCAGGATCGGCCCGTGATGTCCCGCCTGGATCACAACCACAAATGGCAACTCCCCCGGCACTGGCACGCGCAAAGACAACGCGTTGCGCCCGTCCCATTTTCCGATCTCGTGAATATCGCGGACGATATTGACATACCGGACAGTCCGGCCCGCATTCTCACCGCGCCCGATCTGAACGCTCGCCTCCGTCAAATACGGCATCACGATGACCTGCGCCAGGCGCTTGAAGGGGCGCCGCGCCGTAGCCTGCAACTCCAGCATCCCGCCCGAACGGTGGGCCTTGAGCGTGACCCCGTGCGAGATCGCCTTTTGGCGGGCGATGGCATTGGCGACCTTCATGCCGTGGTTTCCGACCACATGCTCGGCCCCGCCGATGACCATTTGCGGGGTATAGACCATCCGCTCGCCCATCGCCTTGGCATAGCGTTTCTGACGCGCGGTGAACTGCGGCCCGGCGAACTGGTCCGGCCAACCTAGGTAATCCCAATAATCCACATGAAGCGACAGCGCGATCAAGTCCTCGCGCGCGGCAAGCTCCGGCATGAGCGCATCGGCCGAGGGGCAGGACGAACAGCCCTGCGATGTGAACAGTTCCACGACCACTGGAGAGTCCTCGGCTCTGAGGCGCCCGGCCTGCAGCGTGATCAGCAGCGCGGCCAGCAGCGTCGCCAGCCCCGATATGCGCCCGTATTTGCGCGGCCCCATGGTCGTCCCCTTCTTCGTCACCGCATTTGCCTACCCCACCGGCCCGGCAAACGCCAATCAACCGTTCGCGATGATCGGACATATCGCGCTTCACGGTATGGAGAGCAGAACGGCAGAGCGCCCAATCGCTGGCCACACGCGGGCCAAACCCCGTGTTGAGCCGCGATTGTGTGCAATGGTATACAAAAAATGCGCGCGCCCTCTTGATCGCGCCCCCCGCTTGATGCATCTAGCGCATGACCACCCAGGTTGTTGTCAACACCAAGGAGCTTCGCATGCCCATTGTCGTCGGACAGGATACGTCCAAAACCCGCCGCACGCTCGATGTCAACGGATCGACAATCGCGTATTACTCCATCCCCGCCGCCGAAGCCGCCGGGCTTGGCGATTTCTCCCGCCTGCCCGCCGCGTTGAAGGTGGTGCTGGAAAACATGCTGCGCTTCGAGGATGGCAAGACGGTGACCACCGATGACATCCGCGCCTTCTCCGACTGGGCTGCCAACGGCGGCAAAGGCGACCGTGAACTCGCCTATCGCCCGGCCCGCGTGCTGATGCAGGACTTCACCGGCGTTCCGGCCGTGGTGGACCTCGCGGCGATGCGCGACGGGATCAAGGCCCTCGGCGGCGACCCCCAGAAGATCAACCCGCTCAATCCGGTGGACCTCGTCATCGACCACTCGGTCATGATCGACGAATTCGGCAACCCGCGCGCGTTCCAGATGAACGTGGATCGCGAATACGAGCGCAACATGGAGCGCTACACCTTCCTCAAATGGGGCCAGTCCGCGTTCAACAACTTCCGCGTTGTGCCCCCGGGCACCGGCATCTGCCACCAGGTGAACCTCGAATACCTCGCCCAGACCGTCTGGACCGACACCGACCAGAACGGTGAAAACGTGGCCTATCCCGACACGCTCGTGGGCACCGACAGCCACACCACCATGGTCAATGGCGCGGCCGTCCTCGGCTGGGGCGTGGGCGGGATCGAAGCCGAAGCCGCCATGCTCGGCCAGCCGATCTCGATGCTGATCCCCGAAGTCGTGGGCTTTGAGCTCACCGGCGCGATGCTTGAAGGCACCACCGGCACCGACCTCGTGCTCAAGGTCGTTGAAATGCTGCGCGCCAAAGGCGTGGTCGGCAAGTTCGTGGAGTTCTACGGCGAAGGGCTCGACCGTCTGCCCCTCGCGGACCGCGCGACCATCGCCAATATGGCCCCCGAATACGGCGCCACCTGCGGCTTCTTCCCGATCGACGATGAAACCCTGCGCTACCTGCGCAACACCGGCCGCGACGAAGACCGCATCGCGCTGGTCGAAGCCTATGCCAAGGAGAACGGCTTCTGGCGCGGCGCCGATTACGCGCCGGTCTACACCGACACGCTCCATCTCGACATGGGCACCATCGTCCCCGCCATTTCCGGCCCCAAACGCCCGCAGGACTACATCGCGCTCGACCGCGCCGCGAAAACCTTCGGCGACTACGTCAAGGGCATCCGCGATGGCAAAGACATCAACCCGACGGCCGAAGTCCGCTGGGAAGGGGAAGGCGGCGCGCCGGAACCGACCGATATCCCCGGCGACGAAGGCCACCACAAGCGCGGCTTCGTGGCCACCGAAGACAGCCGCTACCAGATGCACGACGGCTCGATCGTGATCGCCTCGATCACCTCCTGCACCAACACGTCGAACCCCTACGTGATGATCGGCGCCGGCCTCGTGGCCCGCAAGGCGCGCGAAAAGGGCCTCACGCGCAAGCCCTGGGTCAAGACCTCTCTCGCCCCGGGCTCCCAGGTGGTCTCGGCCTATCTCGAAGCGGCGGAATTGCAGGAGGATCTCGACGCCATCGGCTTCAACCTCGTCGGCTACGGCTGCACCACCTGCATCGGCAACTCCGGCCCCCTCGCGCCGGAAATCTCCAAATGCATCAACGACAACGACCTGATCGCCACCTCGGTGCTCTCGGGCAACCGCAACTTCGAAGGCCGGATCAGCCCGGACGTGCGTGCCAACTACCTCGCCTCGCCGCCGCTCGTTGTGGCCTATGCGCTGGTGGGCGACATGAACGTCGATATCGTCACTGCCCCGCTCGGGAATGACCAGGACGGCAACCCGGTCTACCTCAAGGACATCTGGCCCACCTCCCAGGAAGTCGCCGATCTGGTCGAGAAGACCGTGACCCGCGCCGCCTTCCAGGAGAAATACGCCGACGTCTTCAAGGGCGACGAGAAATGGCAGGGCGTCGAGGTGCCGCAGCAGGAGACCTACGACTGGCCCGCGACCTCGACCTACGTCCAGAACCCGCCCTACTTCCAGGGCATGGGCCGCGAGCCGGGCACGATCGAGAACATCGAGGGCGCCCGCGTTCTCGCGCTCCTCGGCGACATGATCACAACCGACCACATCTCGCCCGCCGGCTCCTTCAAGGAAACCACGCCGGCCGGGATCTACCTCACCGAGCGTCAGGTGCCGGTGCGCGAGTTCAACTCCTACGGCTCGCGCCGCGGCAACCACGAGGTCATGATGCGCGGCACTTTCGCCAACATCCGCATCAAGAACGAGATGCTCGACGGGGTCGAGGGCGGCTACACCAAGGGCCCCGACGGGGCGCAGAGCTCGATCTATGACGCCGCCATGGCCTATCAGGACGCGGGCACGCCCCTCGTCATCTTCGGCGGCGAGCAATACGGCGCGGGCTCCTCGCGCGACTGGGCGGCCAAGGGCACGGCGCTTCTGGGCGTCAAGGCGGTCATCGCCGAGAGCTTCGAGCGCATCCACCGCTCCAACCTCGTCGGCATGGGCGTCATCCCCTTCGAGTTCACCGGCGGCGACACTCGCAAATCGCTCGGGCTCACCGGCGATGAAACCGTCTCGATCCACGGGCTCGACAGCGTGACCCCGGCGGCGATCCTGCCCTGCACGATCACCTTTGCCGACGGCACCGAGAAGACCATCGAGCTCAAATGCCGGATCGATACGGCGATCGAGAAGGAATACATCGAACACGGCGGCGTGCTGCACTACGTGCTGCGCGACCTCGCGGGCCTCAGCGCCGCCTGATCCGCGACCGACCCTGACCAATTGAAACGGCGCGCCTCCCCCGGGGCGCGCCGTTTTGCGTTTGCCGGTCGCGAAACAATCGCCCCCCGCGCCAGGCCAGTATTTCCGGCCTCGACGAAATTGCCGGTTTTCCAAAGAGTAGAAATGAGGTGACTCTGCGTCACCTCATCGTTAACAAAGTATTACCACTCTATTTTTTAACGCTGGATGCATTCACAGGCGCCCGTTTCACTTGCCTCCGGTTTCGAAGAAAATCTTTGTACAGGGACAAGACTCCAATGACCTTCAAGACACTGATCGGCGCCGCGGCGCTCGCCCTCGGCCTGAGCGCTGGCGCAAGCCATGCCGCCACTCTCATCGTCTCGAGCGGTAAACTCACCGGCGCCACCGGCGTCGATGTCGGCGGCACCCTCTATGACGTCACCTTCGCTGACGGCTCCTGCGCTTCGCTCTACGGCGGTTGCACGGACGCAACCATCCCCTTTTCCACCGCGGCGGATGGCACAGCGGCGTCGGAGGCTTTGCTGGACCAGGTTCTGCTTGACGGACCGCCGGGCAATTTTGACACCGATCCGACCACGCTCGTCGGCATCACCTCTGTCTCCGCGGCACAGATCTACACACCCTATGCCCGGAACAGCGACCCTACCATCCCAACCGTCCATATCGTTCTTGCTTACAACAGCAACACAGTGACGGCCGGAGATAGCACCATCGGTGGAACGGTCTATAATATTATTGGCGACACAACCGGCCAGACTGATAGGCTCTACGCCGTCTGGTCGCTCTCGGCCGTCACCCCGGTGCCGCTCCCCGCAGGCGGGCTTCTCCTCCTGACCGGCCTTGCCGGACTCGGCTGGCACCGCCGCCGCGCGGGCTGATCCCGCCAGCAAATGCGCTCCGACCCGCGCTCGGCATTGCTCGACACTGGAGAACGCGGGCGGGAACTTTCCCGGTTCAAACGATACCTTTGCGCGGAATCCAAACGATTGGCCGCGTTCGGGGTATTTCCTGAGGCGGAAGCACCTACGGTGTTGCCCTTACGTCAATCATTGGCTTTAATCGCACGAAAATACTTTTTTTGGATCGTTCAGGAGCCATCCATGCTGCGCCCCCTTCTGTCTCTTTTCGCCCTGTTGTTCCACGTCTCCAGCGCCCAGGCCGCGACCTACACCATCGACCTCGTGTTCGACAGCAGCCAGATGGGCACCGTCCATCTCAATGTCGATCTGACCGCCGACTTCTCCACAACCATCGGCGAAACGACCACGGGCCTGAAGGTCAACACCCTGACCGCGTCCGCGCTCGCTGGTGATCTGGAAACCCTCATAGGCGGACTGGGCTACTTATATTGGCCGGGCGTGACCAGCTCGACTCTCATGCTCGGTGGTTTGGCACGCGGCGCGACAAGTTTGGAATTCGACCAGCCGGACATATTCATCCAGCTCAGAGATATCGAGACAATCCCTAGCGTCGCCGTGATCTTCGCGCGCAGCGGAGGGCGTGGTGCAGCGGACACTCTCTACGATGCCACGTCGCTCACCTCGACACTTGCCGTCGTCCCCCTGCCCGCAGGCGGGTTGCTCCTCCTGACCGGCCTCGCCGGCCTCGGATGGCGCCGCCGCCGGCAGGATCACGCAACGAAGGCACAGAGCTAAACCGATCAAACGCCTTGGTGGCGCGGCCCGAGACGATCAGTGCCGCAACAGCGCCCACCACGCCAAGGCCGAAGCCACCTCAACGGCATTTCGCGCGTGGGTTTCCATCGGTGGCCATATCCCGCCCTTCCGTGGAACCGGCGCGAGCGGCACAAGCAACCTGCCTTTCGCAACCTGATCGCCGTTATCGAGCCCCTGACCCTAGGGTCCGCGCCCGCCCGTTTCCAGCGCGCATCCTCGCCCGGCACCCGCCCGACCGCTCGGCATCGGTTCATCGGCACGCTGCGCTTAAACCCGGCAAGCGCGACACCTGATCCCGCCGCCCGTCCTATCCAAAGAACACAAGCATCCCGCGCCGCCGCACCTCTTGCCACGCCCACACATTGCGCTATGATCACTCACAGCTATCAGTCGATAAGCCACGACTATCACGCCACCCCGGAGATCGCCCCATGCCCAAGTACAACCTCAAGTTCGACCTGACCCCGAACGACATGGACCTCATCGAAAACGCCCTGCGCTTCGCTGCCGCCAACGCCAGCGATGAGCCGCGGATCGACGCCAAATCCGCCAATGAGCTCCTTGGCCGCCTGCACAACCAAAAATCGTTCTATCGCCCCAAAGGCCCCTACATCTCCGGCTGACCCCGTCTGCCAGAAGACCCTAACCTTCTTCTCTTACAAAATACTCCGGGGGAGTCCGCCCCCGGCGGACGGGGGCAGCGCCCCCTCTCAGCGCATCAGGCCCATTCCGCCCCCAGATCCTCGCGCGCCCGCGTGATCCAGTGCTCCTCCAGCCAGTCGCACTTGCGCGACCACCTGAGCCAGGAGCCGTGATACCCCTCCACCGCTTCGGTCATCTTCGGCCGCCCGTGAAAGCAGACGACCTTGGCCGCTTCGGGAAGTTTCGGCGCGCGGATATAGTTGAGCGGCGGAAGATCGAGGCAATCGTGCTTGAAAGACACGACCCAATCTCCTGGTATGTAAGCGAAATCTCCGTTTTCCATCGCCTTGTGCGAGGTGTATCTCTGCTCTGAGCCCCGTGCGATCTCCACCTCTTCGTAGGGCTTGGCCGCCAGATCGTCATAGAGATAGGGCTGCAACTCAGGATCGAACTTGAAGACCGAGCCGTGTCCGGTGGGCCGCCCCTTGCGCTTTTCGATCCAATCGTGGCGCATCGCCACCTTGCCCGGCGCGAAATCGACCAGCTCATCGAGGCTGCCGGTGATCACCACGTCGAGGTCAAACCCGAGAAACCCGCCCTGAAGCTCCGGGACAAGCCCGCGCCGAAAGAGCGAAACCTTGCGCATCGCGCCTTGCCGGTTGGCAACCGCCAGCGCCGCCGCCATCGGCTCGGCGAAGGGCTCGACCGGCAGCGGCAGGATCTCCACGTCCGGGTGCAGCCCCTCGGTGTGTTCAGTCATGCAACAGAACCGCACATCGCGCCCGATATTGCGCCGCACACCCGAATAGAGCCGGTTGACATATTCCGGCCCGAAGAGCGTCCCCCATTTGATACAGGCGACATTGACCACATCCGCCATGCGCCTCAGCCCCCGATCGGCATGCGTTGCTCGGCGATCTCGGCCCACCACGAACAGCCCACCGGGATCAGCGCGTCGTCGAAGTTGTATTCCGGATGGTGAACCGGCGCGCTGTCGCCATTGCCGACCAGGATATAGGCCCCGGGCCGCTCTTCGAGCATGTAGGCGAAATCCTCGCCGCCCATGAAGGGCTGAAACTCGGCGCAGTCGCCCGAGACCCGCCGCGCCATCTCCGCGGCGAACGCGGTCTGGGCCTCGTGGTTGACCATGACCGGATAGCCCTGGCGGTAGGTGATATCGACCTCGCCGCCAAAGGTCGCGGCGACCCCGCGACATATCTCGCCGATCCGCCGCTCGGCCAGTTCCCGGCTCTCGTCGCTCATGGTCCGCACCGTGCCGCGCAGTTGCACCGACTGCGGGATGACGTTGTGCGCCTTGCTATCGGTCTCGAACGAGGTGACGGAGACCACGATCTTCTCCACCGGATCGGCATTGCGGCTGACGATGGATTGCAGCGTCACGACCGCCTGCGCCGCCATCAGCGTGGTGTCGATGACCTCGTGCGGCTTGGCCGCATGGCCGCCGCGCCCGGTGAAGCGGACGTCGAACTCGTCCGTGGAGGCGAAAAACGCGCCCGCGCGAATGCCGAAGGCCCCGACGGGCGCGCCGGGCCAGTTGTGCATGCCGTAGACTTCCTGGATGCCGAAGCGCTCCATCAACCCGTCTTCGCACATCTCGCGCCCGCCGCCGCCGCCCTCTTCGGCGGGTTGGAAGATCACCACGAGCGTGCCGTCGAAATTGCGCGTCTCGGCGAGGTATTTCGCCGCGCCCAGCAACATCGCCGTATGCCCGTCATGGCCGCAGGCATGCATCGCGCCATCGGTCTTGGAGGCGTAGTCGACCCCGGTCTGCTCGTGGATCGGCAGCGCGTCCATGTCCGCCCGGAGCCCCACGACCTTGCCCGATCCGGTCTCGCGCCCCTTGATCACGCCGACAACCCCGGTCCGCCCGAGCCCGGTGACCACCTCGTCACAGCCAAAGGCGCGCAGCCGCTCGGCGACGAGCGCCGCGGTGCGATGGGTGTCGAACATGATCTCGGGATGGGCGTGCAGGTCCTGCCGCCATGCGGCGATCTCGGTGTGCAGTTCGGCGAAACGGTTTTTCACGGGCATGGTCGATCCTTTCCTTGCGCGCGCTCAGATCCTTCTGCCGAGGCGCGGCGCGCGTTCAGACCAGCTTCTACCCGCTTCCGCGCGCGACCGCGAGATGGCTTGCGCGATCCTCGCGAGAAAGTGGCACCAGAGGGGCCACCGATTGCGCTGCCGCACGCAGCCGAGGCAGGGGCCGGGGCCGAGCTGCGCGTTGTCGCAGCGTCAAAGACCGCTCACTGTCGACGTTGAGATTGGTTGCATTTTAGAAAAACTCTGTTTCCATAAGGGACACTTAGGCCTTCTTATTGTTGCTTTGCGCAGTGGGGGTGCTATCTGAAGTTGAATGGACCGACGGGTATGACGCCTGCGTAACAGGGGGCTTTTACGCATGACGACACGCAATGCGCTGTTCGGCGCAATTCTCGGCGCCATGACGAGTGTCGGCGCCGCGCCCGAAGTCTGGGCCGAGCGAGGCTCTGACGGGCATCTCAACATCATCTACTGGCAGGCGCCCTCGACGCTGAACCCCTACCTTTCCGGGGGCTCGAAAGAGACCGAGGCCGCTTCGCTCGTGCTGGAGCCGCTGGGGCGGTTCGACGAGACCGGCGCGCTGGTGCCCTATCTTGCGCGCGAGATC
Source organism: Poseidonocella sedimentorum (assembly GCF_900116005.1). Lineage (GTDB taxonomy): Bacteria > Pseudomonadota > Alphaproteobacteria > Rhodobacterales > Rhodobacteraceae > Poseidonocella > Poseidonocella sedimentorum. Next base: position 228,745 of record NZ_FOYI01000001.1, on the reverse strand, counting down.
CCCACCGTTGCCAATGGCGGGGTGGCCGAGGATCTGACCGCGATCACATGGGTGCTGCGCGAGGGGCTGACCTGGTCCGATGGCACGCCGCTGACCGCGCGGGATGTCAAGTTCACTGCCGATTACTGCATGGATCCGCAAACCGGCTGCGCCCAGCGCGCCAAATTCGACGGGGTGCGCGAGGTTGTCGTGGTGGACGATCTGACCGTGACGGTCGCGTTCGACCAGCCGACCCCCTACCCCTACACTGCCTTCATGGGCGCCCTCTCGCCCATCCTGCAGCAAGCCCAATTCGCCGATTGCATCGGCGCCGCGGCGCCGCAATGCACCGAAGCCAACTTCGCACCGATCGGGACCGGCCCCTTCCGCGTGACCGAGTTTCGCACCAATGACGTCATCACCATGGAGGCCAACCCGGCCTATCGCGATCCGGCCAAACCGGCCTTCGCGACGCTGACCTTCAAGGGCGGGGGCGATGCGGCCTCGGCGGCGCGCGCGGTGTTGGAGACGGGCGAGTTCGACTATGGGTGGAACCTGCTGCTCGCGCCTGACGTGCTCGCGCGCATGGCGACGGGCGGCACGGGCCGAACGGTCACCGCCTTTGGCGCCATGGTCGAGCGGCTTGAGCTGAACCTGACCAACCCCGCGCCGGATCTGCCCGGCTCGATCCGCTCCACGGCCGCCGAGCCGCACCCGATCCTGAGCGATCCGGAGGTGCGCGCCGCGCTCTCCATGGCGATTGACCGCGCGTTGCTGGCGGAAATCGGCTTCGGGATCGCTGGCCGGCCGACCTGCAACCTGATCCCAGCCCCGGCGATCTACGCCTCCGACAACACCGCCTGCCTGACCCAGGACATCCCCGGCGCCAAGGCGCGGCTGGAGCGTGCGGGCTGGATCGACAGCGATGGCGACGGGGTGCGCGAGCGCGACGGCATCCGCCTCAAGCTGCTGTTCCAGACCGCGACCAACGCGGTGCGGCAGGATTTCCAGGCGGTGATCAAGCAGTGGTGGGCGGAGATCGGCGTCGAGACCGAGCTGCGCAACATCGCGCCCTCGGTCTTCTTCGGCGGCGATCCGGGCAGCCCGGACACGGTCCAGAAATTCTATGCCGATGTGCAGATGTACGCCAACAGCTTCGACGGGACGGACCCGCAGGCCTATCTCGCCCAGCTCACCTGCGCCAATGCCCCCCGCCCCGAGACCCAGTGGCAGGGGATGAACGTGCCGCGGTTTTGCGATCCGGCCTATGACGCGCTCATCGAGGAGCTCAAGACGACCGGCGATCTGGAGGCGCGCGGCCGCATCGCGCGCGCGCTCAACGACATGGTCACCCGCGACAGCCACGTGACGATCCCGCTGGTTGATCGCGGCCGGGTCTCGGCCCATGCCGCAACGCTCGGCGGCGTGGTGCTCAACAGTTGGGACAGCGAGCTGTGGAACGCGGCCGACTGGTATCGCATCGATCCGTGAGCCGCGGCGCCTCTCGCCCGGGGCCGCGCTGATGCCGGGCCGCGCCCTGCGCCGGATCGCGGTGACCTTGCCGACGGTCCTTTTGATCAGCTTCGTGATCTTCGCCCTGCTCGACGCCGCCCCGGGCGATCCGATGGCGCAGATGCCGCTGACCATTCCTCCCGACGTGCGCGCGGCGATGCGCGAGGCGCTCGGGCTCGACGCGCCGATGCTCACCCAGTTCGGCCACTGGCTTTGGCAATTCTTCGTCATCGAGCCGCTCCACCTGATGGATCGCCTCCTCGGCACCGGCCTCGCCGGCGAGAGCGCGCGCGTGATCTCCTGGCAGACCCGCGCCCCGGTGATGGACACGGTCATCGAGCGGCTGCCCCAGACGCTCTGGGTCGTGGGGCTGGGCTATCTCATCGGCGTGCTCATCGCCCTGCCCGCAGGCATCTATGCCGCCGCCCGGCCCCACTCCCGGTTCGACCGGATCGCGACGCTGCTCGCCACGCTCGGATTCTCGCTGCCCACATTCTTCACCGGGGTGCTCCTGATCGTCGTCTTCTCCGTCGGGCTCGGCTGGTTCCCCTCGATCTACGACACCACCCTGCGCGTCACCTCGCTCGACACCCTCGGGCAGCAACTGCGCCAGATGGTCCTGCCGGTGAGCGTCATCGCGCTCTACAACGCCGCCCAGATCAGCCGCTTCATGCGCGCCGCCATGCGCGACGCGCTGCAGGAGGGTCACATCCGCACCGCCCGCGCCAAGGGGCTTTCGGAGCGCGCGGTGGTCCTCGGCCATGCGCTGCGCGGCGCGATGCTGCCGGTAGTCACGGTGCTCGCCCTCGGCGCGCCGCAGGTCTTCGCGGGCGCGATCATCACCGAACAGGTCTTTCGCGTGAACGGGCTCGGCCAACTGCTCATCACCGCGATTCAGGCCAATGACCTGCCCATGGTCCAGACGCTGACCGTGATCTTCGCGCTGCTGATCGTTGCGGCCAACCTGCTGGCCGATCTCGCCTACGGGCTGCTCGATCCGCGCATCAAGGCCGGGGTTGACCGGCATCATGGCCGTGGCTGAGCCCCGCGCCCTTCCGGCCGCGCCCGGGCGCGCGCGCGCGCTGCGCCGTCTGCTCGCCGCGCGCGGTGTGGCCACCGGCGGTGCGCTCCTCGCGGCCCTGCTGCTCGGCGCGCTCTTCGGCCCGCTCCTTTGGGGGCAGGATCCGGCGCATATCGACCTCACCGCGCGCAACCTCGGCGCCTCGCCCGCCCACCCGCTCGGCACCGACCAGCTCGGGCGCGACCTGCTGGCCCGGCTCATGGCGGGGGCGCGCGTCTCGCTCGCGGTGGGGCTCTCGGCGACCGGGCTCGCGCTGCTGATCGGCACCGGCGTCGGCCTTCTGGCGGGCATGGTGCGCTGGCTCGACGCGCCGCTCATGCGCCTGACCGACCTCTGCCTTGCCCTGCCGCTCCTGCCGCTCCTGCTGCTGATGATGATGCTCTTTCGCGCGCCGCTCGCCGCGCTGACCGGGCCCGAAGGGGGCATGTTCCTGCTCATGGTCGCCGCCATCGGCCTCACCTCCTGGATGCAGATCGCGCGCCTGTTGCGCGGCGAGGTGCTGCGGCTGCAGGCGCTGGAGTTCACCCGCGCCGCCCGTGCACTCGGGGTACCGCCCGCCCGGCTCGTGGCGCGCCACATCCTGCCCAACGCGCTCTCGCCGATCCTCGTCTCCGCCGCGATCTGCCTCGCCCAGGCGATCCTGACCGAAAGCGCGCTGTCCTTCCTCGGGCTCGGCTTTCCGCCCGATTTCCCCACCTGGGGGCGGCTCCTGCTGGAGGCCATCGATCACCTCCAGACCAACCCCGGCCGCGCCCTCTGGCCCGGCGGCGCCATCACCGCGACGGTGCTGGGCGTCACCCTCCTCGCCGACGGGCTCACCGAGGCCCTCGACCCGCGCCGCCGCACGCGCGTCCCCTAGGCCCAAGCGCGCCCCGCGACAAGATCGCCCGATCCGTGCTAGGCTCGCCCCAAAGCGGGCCGAGCGGGAGCGGGATATGACAGTCACAAGGCGCGGCTTCATGGCGGGCGGTCTGGCGCTCTCGGGCTGCGCGCCCTTCACCTATCAGGACGCGCTGATCTGCGAGCCGCCCATCCCCGAGGGCCCGATCCGCATCGACATGCACTGCCACCTGCTGAACATGCGCGACGCCTCCGAAGGCCCCTTCGTCGCCCGGCGCATCTTCAACCTCGAAGAGGACGCAGCCCCCGCCGTCGAAAACATCGCCGTCGCCCTGACCGAAGCCATCGCCTCGATTCTCGGCGTGGGCACATGGGGCATCCAGCGCGAGCGCGAATACCTGCGGGTCGAGCTCAACAAACCGCTCGACCTGACGCCCGAAGGCGGCCGCAAACCCGCGCGCCAGTCCAACCGGGATTTCTGTTTCTTCGCGGGCAACACCCAGCCGGGCATCTTCCGGGCCAGCGCCGAGCGCCAGATCACCGGATTTTTCTCCACCCGCATCCGCAACGCGGCGCGGATGATGACGCTTTTCCCCGATATCGACATCTTCCTGCCCTCGATCGTCGATCTTTACGAAGGGCCCAAGATCGCCGATTACATGCGCCAGATCGCCTTCTACAGTGACCTTGCGCTCGCCACGCGGGGCCGCTTCCTGCCGCTGGCCTCCTTCACCCCGGAACGCGAATACGAGGATCGCGAACTCTTCGGCCGTTCGCCTGATGATCCGACCCGTCCGAGCCAGATGTTCTGGCTCAAACGCGCCATCGACCATTTGGGCTTCGTGGGCGTGAAGCTGCATCCGTCCTCGGGGTTTTCACCGCATGACAACCTCCGCTGGGGCTGTCTCAACACGCCGCGCCAACGCATTCGGGAAAGCGACCGGGACCTCTACGCCCAGTTCGACGCCTATGACGGCTACATGGATGAGCTCTTCGCCTTCTGCAAATCGCGCGACGTGCCGGTGCTGACCCACAACAGCGACGGGCTCTCGGCCAACCGCCGCTGCATGCAAGGCGCCCAGCCCGAGGGCCACGGCGCCCGGCAGCTTGCCCCCACGGGCGAGATGGGCGACCCGGCGCTTGGCGAGTGGACCTATGCCGCGCGCGGGACCGGGGCGTTTGAGACCCGGGCCGAAGAGGACTGGACCAACGCGCCCGGCGCATGGATCGCGGCCAAGGAGGCGGCGGACACCGCCCACCCCGGCGCGCCGCTCAAGGTCATCCTGAGCCATCTCGCCAACGCCTTCGATCATCTCCGCCGCGGGCCGGATCAGGTGGAATTGCGCCCCTCCCGCTGGCTTGAGATCGCCGCCGAGGCAACACGCCGCCACCCCGATCTCTATATCGACCTTTCCGAGATCAACGAATTCTTCGCCCCCGGCATGATCGACGGGCATCGAGAACTCCTCCGCCGCCTCCTGCGCGACACACCGGGCCTTGAGGATCACATCATGTATGGCAGCGACTGGCACATGCCCGCCACCGCTCTGACCGGGGCCGAGTATCCCGCGCTGATCGAGAGTCTCCTGCCCGCCGCCGCGCGTCCCGACGTCATGGGCCGCACCGCCGCGCGGGTCTTCGGTCTGCGCCCCGGCGGTCAGACGCGCGCCCGCCTCGCCCGGTTCTTTGCCGATCCGCCAAGCGTGCTCGGCACCGCGCGCCCGGCGGACAATTCCCTGCCGCTCTCGGAAATCCCGTGGTGGACCCGGGTCTGACCGAGGCATCGCCGAGACGTAGTCAAATAAGACCATCGTTGCCCGCTGCGCCGCTCTCACATGACAGCGTCACGGGCCGCGCGCCGAGCGTCCGGACCCTGTTCGGCGCATCTCTGCCGCAAGCGGAACACCGTTCCCCGACCTTGCCCCAGCGGCAGGCGCTTTTCCCTTGATCCGGGCGCGATCCGGCGGCATGTCACCGCGATCACGCATCATGCTGTCACGACGGGTGGAGTCTTGCCATGTTCGAATCCTTTGGTTTCGAGTCCCTCACCGCGCCACAAGCGGCGGTCTGGTTCGCCGCGATCCTTGGCCTCACCTTCGGGTTTCTCGCCGCGCGCACGCGGTTTTGCTTTCGCCGCGGCCTTGTGGGCGGTGACCGCCGCCAAGCGCTCGGCGTCTGGCTGACCGCGCTGGCCGTGTCCGTGATCGGCACGCAAGGCGCCGTCGCCGCCGGGCTCATCTCGTTCGACGATCACCGCTTCATGGCGGCGGACCTGCCCGCGATTGCCATCGTCATCGGCGGGCTCCTGTTCGGCGCGGGCATGGTGCTCACGCGCGGCTGCATCTCGCGGCTGACCGTCCTGACGGCGGGCGGCAACCTGCGCGCGCTTACCGTGGTGATCGTCTTCGCCGTGACCGCCCACGCCGCGCTCAAAGGCGTGCTTGCCCCCCTGCGCACTGCGCTCGGCTCCGTCACCCTCCCGCTCGGCGAGGCCGTCTCGCTCGCCGCCTTGCCCGGCGGCGCGCTCCTTTGGGCCGCTGTCCTCGCCGCTGGCGCGCTCGTCGTGGGCCTGCGTTCGGGCAATCGCACCGGTTCGCTCATCATGGCAGCGCTCATCGGAGCGCTGGTCCCGCTCGGCTGGGTCGGCACCGGCTTTCTGCTCTATGACGACTTCGATCCCATCGCGATGGAGAGCCTGTCATTCACCCTGCCCCACGCCGAAACACTCTTCTGGACCGTGGCCAGCACCTCGATCCCCGCAGGCTTCGGCACCGGCCTCATTGGCGGAACGCTGGCGGGCGCACTCGTCTCGGCCCTCGCTTTTCGCGAATTCACCTGGGAAAGCTTCGAGACCCCGGCGCAGACCGGACGTTACCTGCTGGGAGGGCTCTTCATGGGCCTGGGCGGCGTACTCGCCGGCGGCTGCACGCTCGGCGCGGGTCTCTCGGGCGTCCCGACCCTCTCCGTTGCCGCGATCCTCGCGATCCTCTCCATCGCCGCAGGCGGGCTCATCGCCGGCCGGCTGGTCGATGGGGTCACTCCATTTTCTCGCGGATCCGCCGGATCATCAGCAGGACGGCCAGCACAACAGGCGGCGTGACCAGCGCGATCAAAAGCCCCTTGCTCATCCCCAGCCACCCGGCGACCGGATAGAGCAGATAGCCCGCGAGCGAGACCGCGTAGTAGCTGATCGCCACGACGGAGAGCCCCTCGACCGTCTTCTGAAGGCGCAGTTGCAGATCCGCCCGGCGGTCCATGCTTGCCAGGAGCGCCTGGTTCTGGGCCGAACGTTCCACATCGACCCGTGTGCGCAACAGCTCCGCCGCCCGGATCGCCCGGTTGGCAAGCGCCCCAAGCCGCGCCTCGGTGCTCTTGACGGTGCGCATCGCCGGATCGAACCGGCGCAGCATGAACTCCGCGAAGGTCTGCCGCCCGTCGAAGCGCACCTCGCGCAGCACCTTGATCCGCTCCAGCACCAGCGCCTCATAAGCCCCGGTCGCGCCGAAACGGAAGGCCGCACGGGCGGAAAGCGATTCCAGTTCAGCCGAGATCGCCAGCAGCTGGCGCAGGGTCTCTTCCGCCGCGCCGTCCTGCGACGTCATCCGGTCCATGAGCTGGGTGAGGCGCGTGTCGAGCGCGCCCATCTGGGCCGACATCTCCCGCGCCCGCGCAAGGCCCAGCATCGACATCGTCTTGTAGGTCTCCACCTCGCAGAGCCGCTGGACGATCCGGCCGACGCGCCGCGCATTGGCCTCGGGTTCGGAGAAGACCGCAAAGCGCAGATGCCCGCCCGCATCGATGCGAAAATCCCCCGCGATCACCGCCGTGTCATCGAGAACCGACGACACCGCCACGCTCTCGGCCACGAACCACTCCGCCACCAGCGCCTCGATCCGGTCCGGCGCGGGGCGCGGCTCGACCCGGATCATCGCCGATGTCATCCGCACGCCGGGCGCGCCGGCCAGCCATTCCTCGGGGAAAACCTCGGTCTCGGCCGCATCGAAGGGCCGCGGCGAGACCCCCTCGGCGAAGGCGGTGTAGGTGACGAATTCGGTGTGCTGTTCCCACTTCAGCCGGTGCCGCCCGATGCGGCAGGAATGATGCGTCGCGCCCGGGGCGGGATGGGCCGCGCCGTGCCGGTCCAGCAGGGCCAGAAGATGCGCCCGATCCTCGCCGCGATCGCGCGCGGCGGCATCCTCGGGCTGCTTGATGGCGACGAAATGCACCATCGCCGGGGCGGTGAGCTTTGGAAATGGCCGCGCGTGGAGCTCGTTGGCAAGCTCGAAGCGTCGGGGGTGATCTTCTATCGGCATCCGCGTCTCGGCTGGGCCGCTCCCTCATCCGTCCGGTCCCCGCGAGCATAGCGCAGACGGGGCGGCTGTACAGGAATAATCCTTTGGATACCAAGGCTTGTCGGTGCGCCGCGGTATACGGGAGGGCTCACTGCGGCGGACGCGAATAGGTGAGCGAGGCCCGCGCCACGGGCGCGTCGTCGCCCTCCGAGGTGATCAAGGCCTCCCCCACCGCGAGCACCCGCCCGAGCTTCAAAAGCCGCACCTGCGCCAGCAGATCGGCCCCCGCGCGCGGTTTGCGCAGAAAATCGATCGAGGCATTGGTGGTCACGGCCAGCGCCTCCGGCCCCACGCTCGCGAGTATCGCGAGATAGACGCCGACATCGGCCAGCGCGAACATCGCCGGGCCCGAAACGGTCCCACCCGGGCGCAGGTGACGCTCATCGGTCAGAAGCCGCAAGGTCAGCCCCACCTCGGCCACCGCCTCGATGCGAAACGTCTCCGCCACCTGCGGGAATTGAGCCTTGAGAAACGCCTCAAGCGCCGGAATATCCATCTTCAGCGGCATGTGCGCCTCCCCCCTCGTCGCGGCTGACCGTGGCAAGCCCGCGCGCGCCATGCAACCCCGCGTTTCGGCGGTTTCCCCCGTGACAGCACGCGCCAAACCCCCTACATGGCGGCACATGACACAAGAGCTTCATATCATCGGCGGTGGCATGGCCGGGTCCGAGGCCGCGTGGCAGGCCGCCAATGCCGGCGTGCCCGTGGTCATCCACGAGATGCGCCCCCAGACCGGCACCTTCGCCCACCAGACCGGCAACCTCGCCGAGATGGTCTGCTCCAACTCCTTCCGCTCCGACGATGACGAGCAAAACGCTGTGGGCCTGCTGCATTGGGAAATGCGCGCGGCCGACGGGCTCATCATGGCCATGGCCGACCGGCACCGCCTGCCCGCCGGCGGCGCGCTTGCCGTGGACCGCGAGGCGTTTGCCGAGGCCGTGACCGCGGCGCTGCGGGCCCATCCGGGGATCCGTGTCGAGCCCGGCGAGATCGACCACCTCCCCCAGAGCGGCCAATGGATCATCGCCACCGGCCCGCTCACCTCCGCCAGCCTTGGCGCCGCGATCGCCGCGGAGACCGGCGAGGATCGGCTGGCGTTTTTCGACGCAATCGCCCCCATCGTCCATGCCGACAGCATCGACATGGAGAAGGCCTGGTTCCAGTCGCGCTACGACAAGGGCGAGACCGAGGAGGAGCGCCGCGCCTATCTCAACTGCCCGATGGGCCGCGACCAGTACGAGGCCTTCATCGACGCGCTGCTCGCGGCCGAGAAGACCGAGTTTCACGAAGGTGAAACGGCCGGGTATTTCGACGGCTGCCTGCCGATCGAGGTCATGGCCGAGCGCGGCCGCGAGACGCTGCGCCACGGCCCGATGAAGCCGGTGGGCCTCACCAACCCGCACGCACCCGACGTCAAGGCTCATGCCATCGTCCAGCTCCGGCGGGACAACGCGCTCGGCACGCTCTTCAACATCGTGGGCTTTCAGACCAAGATGAAGTATGGTGCGCAAACCGATGTTTTCAAAATGATTCCCGGGCTTGAGAATGCCCGTTTCGCGCGCCTTGGCGGGATCCACCGCAACACGTTCCTCAACTCGCCCACCCTGCTGGACGCCCAGATGCGCCTGCGCTCGCGCCCGAACATCCGCTTCGCCGGTCAGGTGACCGGTGTGGAAGGCTATGTCGAGAGCGCCGCGATGGGCCTGATCGCGGGGCGCATGGCCGCCGCCGAGATCCTCGGCCAGCCGCTTCCCGATGTGCCGCAGGACAGCGCCATGGGCGCGCTCATCCATCACATCACCGGCGGGGCCGAGGCCAAGACCTTTCAGCCGATGAACGTCAACTTCGGGCTCTTCCGTCCGCTCGACGGGCTGCGCGGCGGGCGGCGGGGCCGCAAGGAGCGCTACAAGGGCTACACCGACCGCGCCAAGGCGGCCTGGACCGAGTGGCTCGCGCAGGCGCACGCCCCCGCGTGATCACCCGCTTCGCCCCGTCCCCCACCGGCCCGCTGCACCTCGGCCATGCCTATGCGGCGCTGGTGGCGGAGAGGCTGGCGGCCGGTCACGGGGGCAGGTTTCTGGTGCGGATCGACGATCTGGACCAAAGCCGCAGCCGGCCGGCCTGGGAGGCACAGATTTTCGATGATCTGCACTGGCTCGGGCTTGATTGGCCGGTCCCGGTGCGCCGCCAGTCGGACCACCCCGCCGAGTACGCCAGCGCCCTGGGCCACCTCACCGAGATGGGCCTCACCTACCCCTGCCGCTGCACCCGCCGCGACATCGACGCCGCCGCCAGCGCGCCGCAAGAAGGGGCACCAGAGTTTGGCCCAGACGGCCGGATCTATCCCGGCACCTGCCGCGCCCGCCCCATGGCGGAGCGAGGCCCGACCGACGCGATCCGCCTCGACATGGCCCGCGCGGCGGCGCGCCTGACCGGCGATCCGGGGTTTGACGAGATCGGCCCGGGTTTCGCCGGGCGCCACCGGCTCAGCGCGGAGGATCTGATCACCAGCATCGGCGATATCGTGCTCGCGCGGCGGGACATGGGCGCGTCCTATCACCTCGGCGTCGTGGTGGATGATGCGGCTCAGGGCGTGAGCCATGTGACCCGCGGCGAAGACCTCTTCGAGGCGACCCGCATCCATGTGCTGCTGCAACATCTGCTCGGCCTGCCGACTCCGGTCTATCATCACCACGCGCTGATCCGGGACGAGACAGGAAAGCGGCTCGCCAAACGCGACGACGCCCGCGCCATCGCAACCTATCGCGCCGAGGGGCTTGGCCCCGCAGATCTCCGGGCAATGCTGCCGGAAATCAGCTCATCGGCGCCATGATCTCGACCTCTTCGCCGTCCTGCACGGCGGTGTAGAAGCAGCTCCGGCGATTGGTGTGACAGGCGGGGCCGGTCTGGTTGACGAGGACCAGAAGGCAATCGCTGTCGCAATCGACGCGCAGCTCGACCAGCTCCTGCACATGCCCGCTCGTCTCGCCCTTCACCCAGAAATCGGCCCGCGAGCGCGACCAGTAGGTGACGCGGCCCGTCTTGAGCGTCCGCGCCACGGCCTCGGCATTCATCCAGGCCATCATCAGCACCTCGCCCCCCGCCGCATCCTGCGCGATCGCCGGAATAAGGCCCTGAGCATCATACTTTAGTCGGGAGGGATCGAAGGGCACGGGGTTTCTCCTTTGCATTGCCGGAGGCCTCGCCTATCTAAATCAAGGGGCCGCAAAGAGAAAGCCATGTCCGACAGCGATCTGATCAAGCTCTATTCTTCGCGCATCCTCGCGCTCGCGGCCGATATCCCCCGTCTGGGCCAGCTCGACGCCCCGACGGCCCGGGCCCGCAAGCGCTCGCCGCTCTGCGGCTCCACCGTGACGGTCGATGTCAAATTCGAAGATGGCGTCGTGACCGACTACGCCCAGGACGTGAAGGCCTGCGCGCTCGGTCAGGCATCGGCCTCGGTGGTGGGCGAGGCGGTGGTCGGCGCGACGGAGGCCCAGATCCGCGCGGCCCGCGATGCGCTGGAAGCGATGCTGAAGTCCGGCGGCCCGCCCCCCGCGGCGCCCTTCGACGGGCTTGAGGTCCTGCTGCCTGCACGCGCCTACAAGAACCGCCACGCCTCCATCCTGCTCACGCTCGATGCGATCACCGAAGCGCTCGACATGGCCCGGCAAAGCACAGCCTGATTTAACGCGATCTTCAACCTTGTCTGACTTTTTGGCCCGAACCCGACGGATGCCAGATCAAGCGCAAGGATCCCTGATGACCGCCCTGCAAGACCTCAATACCCGGCCGACGCCGGACCGGAATCTGACTTCCATCGTCGAGACCAGTGCTTCTCTGGGCTATGAGATCGTCGATCTGGCGGGGTTTCTCGACGACGTGGACGCGCGCTCCAAGGCGCAGCAAGCCGCGCTTGATGGCGTCTATAGCGGCGCGCGTACCCTGGCCGAGAGCAACAAGCGCGTCTCCGCGGCGATCGACCGGGTGATCGAGACCGCCGGTGAGATGGACGCCAAGGTCAGCGGCTCGCTTGACGGGCTCGCCGCCGACAGCGAGCGCATTGGCGAGGTGAGCGCTTTTGTCCAGACCCTTGCGGGCAAGATGGGCGAGGTGAGCGATGCGCTGGCCGATGTTCAAAGCAGCACCGCCCAGATCTCCGGCATCGCAACGCAAGTCAACATCCTCGCCATCAACGCCAAGATCGAAGCCGCCCGCGCGGGCGAGGCCGGGCGCGGCTTTGCCGTCGTGGCCGAAGAGATCAACGAGCTGTCGAACCGCACCGCCACCTCCGCCTCGGGGATCCGCGAGAGCATCGACCGGTTGGCCGAGTGGATCGCCGGGTTCCGCAAGGAAGCCGACCACGCAGGCGGCGAAGCCGCGCTCGTCCAGACGTCCTCCGGTCAGGTGCAGGAAACGCTCGGCACGATCGCAAGCGCCGCCAAGGACACCGAGACCCGCGCCCGCGAAATCGGCGATGAGGCCGAGAGCGTCCGCGGTGCTGTCGAGGGGTTCCTGCCGGCCTTCGAAGAGATGCACCACGCGAGCCGCGCGATCACCCAGAGCATCAGCGCCGCCCGCGACCGGACGCACAAGCTCATCGATCAGGGTGAAACGATCCTCCAGCGCGGCGTGGCCGCCGGCGGCGGCAGTTCCGACGACCGCTTCATCACCCGGGTGAAACAGGACGCGGCCCAGATCGGCGCGCGTTTCGAAGAGGCGCTGGAGCGTGGGGTCATCTCCTCCGGCCAGCTCTTCTCGACCGACTACCGCGCGATTCCCGGCACCGATCCCGAGCAGGTGATGACCCCCTTCACCAGCCTCACCGACAAGCTCCTGCCCCCGATCCTAGAAGCCGCACTGGCCGCGGATCGGCGGATCGTCTTCTGCGCTGCGGTGGATCGAAACGGCTACCTGCCCACGCACAACAAGCAGTTCTCGCAGCCTCAGGGCAACGACCCGGTGGAAAACGCCGCCAAGAGCCGCAACCGCCGCATCTTCAATGACCGTGTCGGGCTCAAGGCCGGCCGCTCCGAAGCACCCTTCCTGCTTCAGGTCTATCGCCGCGATATGGGCGGCGGCAATTTCAAGATGATGAAGGACCTCTCCGCCCCGATCATGGTGCGCGGGCGGCACTGGGGCGGGCTCCGCCTCGCCTATGAATTCGGCCGCTAGGCCGCGCTCTTCCCGGGACGCTGCTCCCGGCTTCCAAAGCAAGCAGGCGGTGCGCGCCAGTCCCCAGGGCCCGCCGCCAACGAAAAGCGGCCCGCCAACCGGCGGGCCGTTTTTTTCTTTGCCTCATGCGGCGGGGCATACCCCGCCGCCCGCGCGTCTCAGTTGATGCGGGTCAGAAGTTCGTCGAGCGACTTCTTGGCATCCCCGTAGAACATCCGCGTGTTCTCTTTGAAGAAAAGTGGGTTCTCGATGCCCGAATAGCCCGTGCCCTGTCCCCGTTTGGAGACGAAGACCTGCTTGGCTTTCCACACTTCCAGCACCGGCATCCCGGCGATGGGCGAATTGGGATCATCCTGCGCGGCCGGGTTCACGATGTCATTGGAGCCGATCACGATCACCACGTCCGTATCGGGGAAATCGTCGTTGATCTCGTCCATTTCCATCACGATGTCATAGGGCACCTTGGCCTCCGCCAGCAGCACGTTCATGTGCCCGGGCAGACGGCCCGCAACGGGGTGAATCGCGAAACGCACGTTCTTGCCCTTGCCCCGCAGCCGCTTGGTCAGTTCGGAGACCGATTGCTGCGCCTGCGCCACCGCCATGCCGTAGCCGGGCACGATGATGACGCTGTCGGCCTCATCAAGCGCGGTCGCGACGCCATCGGCATCGATCGCGATCTGCTCGCCTTCAACCGCCATCGCAGGGCCGCTCGTGCCGCCGAAGCCGCCGAGGATCACCGACACGAAGCTGCGGTTCATCGCCTTGCACATGATGTAGCTCAGGATCGCCCCCGAGGAGCCCACCAGCGCGCCGACCACGATCAGCAGATCGTTGCCCAGCGAGAAGCCGATCGCCGCCGCGGCCCAGCCCGAATAGGAGTTGAGCATCGAGACAACCACCGGCATGTCGGCCCCGCCGATGCCCATGATCAGGTGATACCCGATGAAGAGCGCCGCGATGGTCAGGATCAGCAGCGGCAGGAAGGCGCCGGAGCCGAGGTACCAGATCAGGCAGATCAGCGACAGGATCGCCGCGCCCGCGTTGAGAAGATGCCCGCCCGGCAGCTTGGTCGCCGCAGAGCCGACGCGGCCCGACAGCTTGCCATAGGCGATGACCGAACCGGTGAAGGTCACCGCGCCGATCCAGATCCCGAGCGCCGCTTCGACGCGCAAGATGTTGACCTCGACCGCTTCTTTCTTGGCGAGAAGCGCCGCAAAACCTTCAAGCGCCTGCTTCTCCGCCGCGTCCATGGCGAGGACACGGCCCAGCTCGACGTGTGCGATGAAGCCCACGAAGACAGCCGCAAGGCCGACAAGCGCGTGCATCCCCGCGACCAGTTCCGGCATCTGGGTCATCTCGACGCGCGAGGCGAGCATGTAGCCGATCGCCCCCCCGCCTGCGATGAGGATGAGCGACAAGAGCCAAAGCCCCGAGCCCGGGCCGATCAGCGTCGCGACGACCGCGATGGCCATCCCGACGATGCCGTACCAGACCGCGCGCTTGGCGCTTTCCTGCCCCGAGAGCCCCCCGAGTGACAGGATGAAGAGCACCGCTGAAACGACATAAGCCGCTGTGGTAAAACCGAATTCCATGATCTGCGCCCCCTTACGATTTCTGGAACATGGCGAGCATGCGCCGGGTCACGAGGAAGCCGCCGAAGATATTGATCCCGGCCATGAAGACCGAAAGCGCGGCGAGAAGAATCACCAGAAATGAGCCCGAACCGATTTGCATCAGCGCGCCCAGAATGATGATCGAGGAGATCGCGTTCGTTACCGCCATGAGCGGGGTGTGCAGGCTGTGCGAGACGTTCCAGATGACCTGGAAGCCCACGAAGACCGCGAGGACGAAGACGATGAAGTGCTGCATGAAGCTTGCAGGGGCCACGAGGCCGACCGCGAGCAAAAGCACCGCGCCCACGGTGAGCAGCGTGACCTGTTGCTTGGTCTGGGCCTTGAAGGCGGCCACTTCTGCTGCGCGTTTTTCCTCGGGCGTGAGCTCCTTGGGCGCCTCCTTCTTGGGCGCGGCGGCGATGGCCTGCACCTTTGGCGGCGGCGGCGGGAAGGTGATCTCGCTCTTGTGCGCGATGGTCGCGCCGCGGATCACGTCATCCTCCATGTCATGCACCGCGACACCGTCTTTTTCCGGCGTCAGATCCGTCATCAGGTGGCGGATGTTGGTCGCATAGAGCGTCGAGGATTGCGTCGCCATGCGGCTCGGGAAATCGGTGTAGCCAACGATGGTCACGCCGTTTTCCGTGACGATCTTCTCGTCCTTCACCGTGAGCTTGCAGTTGCCGCCCCGCTCGGCCGCGAGATCGATGATGACCGAGCCCGGTTTCATGGCCTTGACCATGTCTTCGGTCCAGAGCTCGGGCGCCTCGCGGTTGGGGATGAGCGCTGTGGTGATGACGATGTCGACCTCGGGCGCTAGTTCGCGGAACTTGGCGAGCTGTGCTTCGCGGAATTCCGGGCTGGACACGGAGGCATAGCCGCCGCTCGATGATCCATCCGCCTGCTCTTCCTCGAAGTCGAGGTAAACGAATTGGGCGCCCATGGATTCGACCTGTTCGGCCACTTCGGGCCGCACGTCGAAGGCATAGGTGATCGCGCCGAGCGATGTCGAGGTTCCGATCGCGGCAAGCCCGGCCACACCGGCCCCGACCACGAGCACCTTTGCCGGCGGGACCTTGCCCGCGGCGGTGATCTGCCCGGTGAAGAAGCGGCCGAAGTTGTTGCCCGCCTCGATGACCGCGCGGTAGCCCGCGATATTGGCCATGGACGAGAGCGCATCCATCTTCTGCGCGCGCGAGATCCGCGGGACCATGTCCATCGCGATGACCGAGGCACCCTTTTGGGAAGCGGCCTCCATCAGCGCCTCGTTGGACGCGGGATAGAAGAAGGAAATCAGGGTCTTGTCGCCGTTGAGGCGCTTGACCTCCGTGTCGGTCGGCGGGCGCACCTTTGCGATGATGTCCGCGTCCTTCCACAGCGCCGCGGCGGTTTTGGCCACGGCAACCCCGGCGGCTTCATAGTCGGCGTCAGCAAATCCCGCCGCCACACCCGCGCCGCTCTCAATGATGCAGTCATATCCGAGTTTCTGAAGCTGAAGCGCCGAGTCAGGCGTCATCGCGACGCGTGCCTCCCCTTCGAGCACCTCTTTCGGTGTTCCGATCTTCAAATGTCCGTCCCCCTTGCGTCAGAACGAGGTTGCGCCGCTTGACGCGGCTTGTTGCATGCAGGGCTCGCCCACAAGACACCGATGCGCATAGAGCATAGCAAGCGCGGCGGTTAAACCGACCATTTAGGCTATTGTACACTTCGGGAAGCCCACAATGCGAACTGCGACAATCTTGTGCAAGTTTCTTTTCGGAAACAGAGGGTAGGCATACGAATGTATACGCCGGGTTGCCCTTTTAAGGTCACAATCTGTCGTTTGGACTGTGGTGCCCTGGCCGGCCCGAATCAACAGGTTGGCGAGGAGGGGAAGCCGGCGATGCCGGCTTGCCTCCGGCGGAAGTATTTTTAAAGAGAAGAAGCGGGGGCGTGGCGTTTGCCTTGGCACTCGGTTTTGAGCGCTCTCGTTTGTCGCCAAATGCCATTCCGATAGCACAAGGGCAACAGCGTTTGCCACGGGCGCCAGCGCGACGCCGAAGGCGGCGCAACTCAAAGGCGTAGCGCGCGGGCTTGCCCGCGCGCTTCCGTTTGATCACTAGACCCGGGTTATTGGTCGAGGAAACTGCGAAGCTTGCGCGACCTGCTCGGGTGCTTCAGTTTCCGCAGCGCTTTGGCTTCGATTTGCCGGATGCGTTCGCGGGTGACAGAGAATTGTTGGCCCACTTCTTCCAGCGTGTGGTCGGTGTTCATGCCGATCCCGAAGCGCATGCGCAGCACGCGTTCTTCGCGCGGGGTGAGGGATGAGAGGACGCGGGTTGTGGTTTCCTTCAGGTTCTCCTGAATCGCCGAGTCGAGCGGCAGGATTGCGTTCTTGTCCTCGATGAAATCGCCAAGCTGGCTGTCTTCCTCATCACCGATAGGTGTCTCCAGAGAGATCGGCTCCTTGGCGATTTTCATCACCTTGCGGACCTTCTCCAGCGGCATTTGCAGCTTGGCGGCCAGTTCTTCCGGGGTGGGCTCGCGGCCGATCTCGTGCAGCATCTGGCGGCCCGTGCGCACCAGTTTGTTGATCGTCTCGATCATGTGCACCGGGATGCGGATCGTCCGCGCCTGGTCCGCGATGCTCCGCGTGATCGCCTGGCGGATCCACCAGGTCGCGTAGGTGGAGAACTTGTAGCCGCGGCGGTATTCGAACTTGTCCACCGCCTTCATCAGGCCGATATTGCCTTCCTGAATGAGATCAAGGAATTGCAGCCCACGGTTGGTGTATTTCTTGGCGATCGAGATCACCAGTCGCAGGTTGGCTTCGACCATTTCCTTCTTGGCCTGCCGCGCCTCTTTTTCGCCCTTCTGGACCTGGCCCACGATGCGGCGGAATTCGGAGATGTCGAGGCCGACGTATTGGCCGACTTGCGCCATGTCCGCGCGCAGTTCCAGCGCCTTGTCGGTGTGGCGTTCAGCGAACATCTGCCAGCCGCGACCCGGTTTCTCGGCCATGCGGTCGAGCCAGCCGGGATCGAGTTCGTAGCCGCGGTATTCGTCCACGAATTCACGGCGGTTGATGCGCGCCTGGTCGGCGAGTTTGACCATGGCGCTGTCGATCTGCATCACGCGGCGGTTGATGCCGTAGAGCTGGTCGATCAGGGCCTCGATGCGGCCGTTGTGCAGGTGCAGCTCGTTGACAAGCTCGACGATTTCGCTGCGCAGGTTCTGGTATTCCGCTTCCTGCGTTTCGGAGAACGTCCCATCCTCGTTGATGGTGGCGGAAATCCGGCTGTCCTGCATTTCCGACAGGCGGGAGAAATCCTCGGCGATCCGGTCGAGCGTCTCCAACACGCGCGGCTTGAGCGCCGCTTCCATCGCGGCGAGCGAGAGGTTGGCCTGATCGTCCTCGTCCTCGTCATCCTCGGTCTGGAGCGGGTTGCCATCGGCGTCGAGCTCCTGGCCCTCTTCCTTCTTGGCGTTCTCTTCCGTCAAGGGCGCGGCCACGGCCGGCTCTTCGTCGCCCTCTTCGCCCAGCTGGTTGCCGAAGGTGGTCTCAAGATCGATCACGTCACGCAGCAGGATATCTTCGTCGAGAAGTTCGTCACGCCAGATCGTGATCGCCTGAAAGGTCAGCGGGCTCTCGCAGAGCCCCGCGATCATGGTGTTGCGCCCTGCCTCGATGCGTTTCGCGATGGCGATCTCGCCCTCGCGCGACAGCAGTTCCACCGAGCCCATCTCGCGCAGGTACATGCGCACAGGATCATCGGTCCGGTCGAGCTTTTCGGATTGGCCGGAGGACAGCGCCACGTCGCCGCCACGGTTGGCCTCGACGACTGCGGTGGACTTCTGCTCCTCCTCCTCGACCTCTTCATCCTCGATGATGTTGATGCCCATTTCCGAGAGCATCGACATCACGTCTTCGATCTGTTCGGAGTTGACCTGATCCGGCGGCAGAACCTGGTTGAGCTGGTCGTAGGTGATGTAGCCCTTTTCCCGCGCCTCCGAGATCATCTTCTTCACGGCGGCTTGGCTCATGTCGAGAGAGACGTCGTCCTCACCCGATCCTTGCTTGCTGTCGTCGGTATCTTTGGGGGCCATGCAATGCTCCTCGCGGCGGATGGATGGGCGACCTCGGGCGGGCCGAAGTGCTGTGGCGCTCGTATCGCGGTCGGTTGTCGCGCCCGAGGTCGGGCGCAAGTGATTCGGCGATTTCGAATCATTTAGCGTCTTGGAGCGATTCGAAAACCCGGTAGTGGGTGTTTTCTGTATTAATTCTCAGTCTGAGGTCATTTTTCCCCTGTCGGGCCGCTCCGGCCCTGACTGATTCGCGCCAGCAGGTCATCCAGCTTGCCGCGTTCGTCGCGCCGAATCGGCAGGCCATTGTCGGCGATGTCGTGCTCGGTGCTGTCCCCTTGCTGGCTGCGCGTGGCGCTGAGCACGGCGGCGGAGGCCTGTCCCAGACGCCATGTCACAGATTCATCCGCCGCGCCGCTGAGGTCCTCGCAGGCCTCGGCAATCTCTGCGGCGAGGCCGCGATGAGCATCGAGCTTGGTAAGCTCTTCTTCCAGCGTCAATCGGGCAAACTCCGCATTTCCCGGGTGGCGTACCGCGGGCACGATCGCCACATGGTCAGCCGTGAGCAGGTTTTCAAGCGCCTCGGCCCCGAGATTTTGCATCAAAGTCTCCCGGAAGGCCTCCGCTCCCTGCCCCGCACCGGCGTTTGCGGCGCGCAGGATCGCATCGCGCGTGCGCGCAAGAGACGGCTCCGAAAAGCGCAATCGCTCCAGCCGATCCTCGAATTCCTCGATCACCTGGGGCGTGGCAATCAGCGTGGCGAGGATCACGGTTTCGCGCAGCCGGTCTTGCGCGCCCTCGTCGCCCCGCGCGAGCAGCGAGGCGCGGGTGGTGGCGCGCGGCGCGATGGGTTGTGTCTTGAAGGCCCCGCCGCGTTTCTGCCCGCCCGGCCGGTTCATGGAGGCGCCGCGCTCGGGGCGTTTGCGGAAGAGCTGCCAGAGCAGGTCCTTTACTTCGCGCTCGTAGTGGCCTTTGAGCACTGGGTCCTGAATCGCCGAGACCGCCTGGCGCAGGGACTTGTCGAGCGCGGCCTTGCGTTCCGGGCTGTCGAAGACGCGCCCCTCCGTCTCGCGCCGCCAGAGCAGCGAGAGCAGCGGCGCGGCCGCATCGAGCGCGCCCTGCACCGCCTCCGGCCCCTTGGCGCGGATCAGATCGTCCGGGTCCATGCCATCGGGCATCAGCGCAAAGCGCAGCGCACGGCCCGCGGCCAGCAGCGGCAGCGCAATGTCGATCACCTTGTAGGCCGCGCGCAGGCCCGCCGTATCCCCATCGAGCGCGATGATCGGCTCGGGCGCGATGCGCCACAACAGGTCCAGATGCTGCGGCGTCACCGCCGTGCCCAGCGGCGCGACGGCCCCCTCGAACCCCGCCTCCGAGAGCGCGATCACATCCATGTAGCCCTCGGCAACGATCAGCGGCGCGCCCCGCCCCGCCGCCGCACGGGCCGGCCCGTGGTTGTAAAGCGTGCGCGACTTGTCGAAGAGCTGGGTCGCGGGGGAGTTGAGGTATTTGGCGTTGTCATCCGGGTCCATCGCCCGGCCGCCAAAGGCGATGCAGCGCCCGCGCGGATCGCGGATCGGGAAGATGATCCGGTCGCGGAAGACATCATAGGGCCGGTTGCCCTGCTTGCCCTCGCGTACGAGCCCCGCATCGAGCATCATCTGCGGCGCGATCCCCTTGGCCGTCAGGTGGTCAAAGAGCCCCTGCCAGCCGGCGGGGGCATAGCCGATCTCGAATGTGCCTTGCGTCTCGGCCGCCATGCCGCGCTTGTCGAGATAGGCCCGCGCCGCGGAGGCCGCGCCAGTCCGGAGCTGGAGCCGGAAGAACTTCACCGCCTCTTCCATCACGTCGGCGAGCTGGGTCGCCCGGTCGGCCTTTTCCTGGGCCTTGGGATCGCGTGCGGGCATCTGCATCCCGGCCTCGCGGGCGAGGATCTCGACCGCCTCCATGAAGCTCGCGTTTTCCGTCTCCTGCACGAACTTGAACACATCGCCCTTCGCGCCGCAGCCGAAGCAATTGTAGAATCCCTTGCGGTCGTCGACGTGAAAGGACGCGGTCTTTTCCTGGTGGAAGGGGCACGGGGCCCACATGTCGCCCTTGGCCTGGTTGGATTTGCGCGTATCCCACATGACCTTGCGGCCCACGACCTGGGTCATGCTCAGGCGATTGCGCAGCTCGTCAATAAATCCGGGTGGGAGACTCATGGCCGGAGTATCTCTCCGGCGACCGCCGCTGTCCAGACGCGACGCCGCGCGCCGATCCCATCTGGACATCGCCGGGACGTCATATGAATGTGCGCCGCATGGATCTCGACTCCCTTTACCCCGGCCTTGAAGACCTGCGCGCAAAGGCGCGCCGGCGCATCCCGCATTTCGTCTGGGAATACCTCGACAGCGCAACCGGGCAGGAACGCACCCGCGCCCGCAATCGCCAGCATCTCGACGACGTGCGCTTCATGCCATCGATTCTCCACGGCGAGACGGTGCCCGACCTCTCGACCACCCTGCTGGGCCAGCGCTTCGCCCTGCCCTTCGGCATCGCGCCGGTGGGGATGTCGGGGCTCATCTGGCCTGATGCGGAGCGGCTTCTGGCCAAGGCCGCGACGGAGGCCCGGATCCCCTACGCGCTCTCGACCGTCGCGACCCGGCGGCCGGAAGATCTCGCGCCGCACCTGAGCGACAACGGCTGGTTCCAGATCTACCCGCCGCCCGATCCAGCCATGCGGCGCGACATGCTGGCGCGCGCCAAGGCGGCGGGGTTCCGCGCGCTGGTGCTGACGGTCGATGTGCCGGTGCCCTCGCGGCGCGAACGACAGGTCCGCTCGGGCCTGACCGCGCCGCCGCGCCTGAGCCCGCGGATCCTCGCCCAGATCGCCACATGCCCGGCCTGGGCCCTTGGAACGCTGCGCCACGGCATGCCGCGGATGGCGCTGATCGACGACTACGCCGGCAAGACCGCCGGGCTCTCCAGCATCTCCCACGCCGGCTACATGCTACGCACCTCGCCCGACGCGAGCTACCTCGACGCGCTCCGCGCTGAATGGGACGGCCCGCTCATCGTCAAGGGCGTGCTGCAGGCCGCCGACGTGCCGCGGCTCGAAGCGGCCGGGGCGGACGCGATCTGGATCTCCAATCACGCCGGGCGCCAGTTTGACGCCGCCCCATCCACAGTCGAAGTACTGCCGGCAATCCGCGCGGCGACCGGGCTGCCCCTGCTCTTCGACAGCGGCATCAGCGGCGGACTCGACATCCTGCGCGCTCTGGCCCTCGGGGCGGATTTCGTGATGCTCGGCAGCGCCTGGCACTACGCCCTCGGCGCACTCGGCCCCCGCGGCCCGGCCCACCTCGCCCATATCCTGCACGCAGATCTCATCGCCAATCTCGGCCAACTGGGCATCGCTGATTTGTCAGATCTGCCCAAACGCCTCATCGACTGACTGTCGCGCCACAACAGCCAAGGCGACCGGAAAATGATCGATCATTTTCCGTGCCGGAATGTGATTGATCACATTCCGATTCCCCCGGCCCCACCCGCGCGCTACCATCTCCGGCACGCGCAGGCAGACCCGGCTCGAGGGGCCGCGGAACCCATAGCCCGCGCAGTGACTTGAGATCGAAACCGGAGCAAAGATGATCATCGACCTGTCCCACGCACCTGTGCTTCGACGCGGAGGAAAGCGGTCTGTTTTCGAACACCCGACCGCGCGCAACCAGCTCATCAAGGTGTTGATGCCGCGAACGCGCAAGAAAGAGGCGCGGCGCGGGCTTTGGGAGCGCCTGACCAAGCCGCCCTATGAATGGGAATACCTGCGCGAGTTGCGCATGGTTTACGAGGTGACCCGGCGGGCGGGCGGCATTCCGCGCCTGCCCATCGTCGAGAGCGCGGGCCTGGTGCGCACAACCGAAGGGCTGGGCCTGTCGATCGAGCGGATCACCGCGCCCGACGGCCAGCTTGCGCCCACCATGCGCGATCTGCTCGAGAGCGGCGCGTTCACCGCGGAGCATCTGCGCAGTCTCAATCACTTCGTCGCCGAGATCTATCGCCTCGGTGTCGTCGCCAACGATCTCGCGCCGCACAATATCGTTTACGAGGCCGCCACCGGCCATGCGATCATGATCGATGGCTTCGGCGAGCGCACGCTCATCCCTCTGCATCTGTGGAGCCAGCGCGCCAATGCCCGCCATCTCGACAGCCGCTTCGAGCGCTATGCCGCGCAATATCAGGGCCTGCGGTGGGATCGGGCCCGCCGATCGTTTCACCTCGAAACCTGATCGCGCGGGCCGGGACCGGGGCTGGCGCGAAGAAAAGTTCTCCCCGGCTCAATTTTCCTCTTGCAGCCAATCGCGCAGGTTTATAAATGACGCCTCACCCAATGGATGCGGGCGTAGCTCAGGGGTAGAGCATTACCTTGCCAAGGTAAGGGTCGTGAGTTCGAATCTCATCGCCCGCTCCAATTAAACCACCCGACATATCATGCTCGATGAGAGCAACCGCCCCGGGCGGTCGGGCCGCGCTTGTCGGCCCCGTGCAGCGTGTGGCAAAGCTTCTGGCGACTCGCACGATTTCGACAGGGGGACCGCGCCCATGACCAACCCGCTCTTCGATACACTTTTTGGCGCGCATGTTGGCCGCTCCGATCCGTTCCTGCATCTGCCGGACGGCCAGACCCTGACGTACGACGCTTTTCTCCAGACCGCTGCGCGATTGGCCCGGCTCACCGCACGTCTCGGCCTGACCCCGGGGGACCGGGTCGCCGTTCAGGTGGCCAAGTCGCCCGACGCCCTCGCGCTCTACGCCGCCTGCGCGCAGGCCGGGCTCGTCTTCTTGCCGCTCAACACCGCCTATACCGGCGCAGAGCTGGCCTATTTCATCGAGGATAGCGGCGCGGCCCTTGTAGTCTGCGACACGCGTGACGAGGCCGCGCTGGCGCCCCTCTGCGCCACGCTGGGCGCCCGGCTGGAGACCCTCGGCGCAGACGGCGCAGGTTCGCTCATGACCAAGGCCGCCGAGGAAGCGCCCCGGTTCCAAACCGCCGCGCGCGCATACAGCGATCTCGCCGCACTGCTCTATACCTCGGGCACCACCGGCCGCTCCAAGGGGGCGATGCTTACGCAGGAGAACCTTCTGACGAACGCGCTGACGCTGGTCGAGGCCTGGCGCTTCACCGCCGACGACGTGCTGCTCCACGCGTTGCCGATCTTCCACACCCACGGGCTCTTCGTCGCCACCAACATCACCCTCGCCGCAGGCGGGTCGATGATCTTCCAGCCGCGGTTCGATCTCGACGCGATCTTCGCGGCCCTGCCCCGCGCCACGACGATGATGGGCGTGCCCACCTTCTACACCCGGATGCTCGATGATCCGCGCCTGACCCGCGCCGCGACCGAGCACATGCGCCTGTTTGTCTCCGGCTCCGCTCCCCTTCTCGCCGAGACCCACGCCGCCTTCGCGCAGCGCACCGGCCAGGCGATTCTCGAGCGCTACGGCATGACCGAAACCGGGATGAACAGCTCCAACCCCTATGAGGGCGCGCGCCGGGCCGGGACCGTGGGCCCGCCCCTGCCCGGCGTCGAGGTCGCGATCACCGAGGCCGAGAGCGGCGCGCCCCTGCCGCAGGGAGAGATCGGACAGATCGAGGTGCGCGGGCCCAACGTCTTCGCGGGCTACTGGAACATGCCGGAAAAGACCGCCGCTGAGCTGCGCGAAAACGGGTTTTTCCAGACGGGCGATCTGGGGCGCATCGACGAGGCGGGCTATCTGCACATCGTCGGGCGCTCCAAGGACCTGATCATCTCGGGCGGGCTCAACATCTATCCCAAGGAGATCGAGACCCTGCTCGACGCCCAGCCCGGCATCCGCGAGAGCGCGGTGATCGGCGTGCCCCATCCCGATTTCGGCGAAACCGTGGTGGCGCTTCTCGTGCCCGAGCCGGGGGCCACGCCGCAGATCGACGCGATCACCGCGGCCGCGCGGGCTGAACTTGCCCGGTTCAAGATGCCGCGCGAGATGATCTTGGTGGATGATTTGCCGCGAAACGCGATGGGCAAGGTCCAGAAGGCGCAGCTCCGCGCCAGGTACGCGGATCTTTTCACCGGCTGACGCCCTGCTGGCCCGCCGATGCTGCCCTGACGCTGGTGCAAAGCCGCCATCGCCGCAGCGCATCCCGGGCGCGATAAAGGGGCAAATGGTCATCATTTGGTCACCAAACTCTGCGATTTAGACGCGCAAAGGCGCTTTGGCTCCGAAATTGCGCGGCAAACTAGTTGACAGTGTCAATTAAATTCCTAGCTAAGGGGCTTCACTACAAAGCCCTGCGCGGAAAGCTCCGAATTTCATGTCCGACACCCATCTCGCCGTCCTGCTGCACCGATTTCTGCGCCGCCTGCACGGCGAGCTGCGCGGTCGGCTGCTGCGCTGCAACCTCGCGGCAATCGGGCCTGCGGGCGCGCAGGTGCTGATCACGCTCGACGAGGAGGGCACGCTCTCGCTCAAGGAGCTTTCGGAGACCT
Organism: Poseidonocella sedimentorum; assembly: GCF_900116005.1. Taxonomy (GTDB): domain Bacteria; phylum Pseudomonadota; class Alphaproteobacteria; order Rhodobacterales; family Rhodobacteraceae; genus Poseidonocella; species Poseidonocella sedimentorum. The sequence goes on along the minus strand of NZ_FOYI01000001.1, from coordinate 203,622 downwards.
TGATGCGCGACAAATCACAGATCACGCGCGACGTGAAGGCGCTGGAAAGAGCCGATCTGGTGACGCGGAAGCCCGCGCCCTCGGATGCCCGGGTGAGCCTGATGTCGCTGACCCGCGCGGGCCGCGATGCGGTCAAGATGCACCGGCGCGTGCTGGCGGACTCGCTCGGCGCGCTGATCGGCCCGCTCGGCCCCGAAGACAAACAGACCCTGCGCGCCCTGCTTGGCCGCGCCGTGGATGGTGCACCCGAGTGCCCGGACGCGTGCCCCGCAGAGACCCGCGAGACAATCAACGAAACACAGGCCCGCGCCGGGGGCGACCCGGTCCGGCCCGATGAAATCCGGGAGGAGCCGCAATGAGCGCCCTGCCCCCGCTGCCGCAACAACATGTTCAGAATACCGCCGGGGCCCTGCGCACCCGCGCCCCCCAGATCTGGTTTGGAGACCCGTCATGACGAGTGAGAGCACCACCGACAAGAGCGCACATGCCGGGGCCGACCGGCTCCAGTTCGAAGACGATCCCGGCGCGCGCCGCCCGCTCGTTCTGGCCACGACGCTGCTGATCGCGATCGTGGCCTGGATGGGCAGCGGGTTCATCTTGCCGACCGAGACCGAGGCCAACCCCGAGCGGCCCGCGATCGAGGCCCAGCCTGTGACGACGCGCATTTCCCGCGCCGAAGAGGTGACGCTCTATTTCAATGCCGAAGGTCAGGCCGAGGCCGACCGCGACACCGCGATCCGCGCCGAAGCCTCCGGCGAGGTCGCCGAGCTTCTGGTCGACAAGGGCACGGACGTGACCGAGGGCCAACTCATCGCGCGGCTCACCACCGATCAGGTGGAGGCCAACCTGCGCCGCGCCCGCGAGGCGCGCGACCAGGCGCAGCGCGAGTTCGACAATGCCACCGCGCTGCTCGAACGGGGCGTCGCCACGCAAGACCGGCTGACCGCCGCGCGCGCCGCCCTCGCCGCCGCCGAGGCCGACCTCATCGCCGCCGAGCAATCGGTCGAGGACACCGCCATCACCGCGCCCTTCGCCGGCCGGATCGAGACCCTGTCGCTCGATCCCGGCGAATATATCGCCGCCGGCACCGAGATCGGCCGTATCGTCGACCACAAGCCGCTCACCGTCGCGCTGCAGGTCCCGCAACAGGCGCTCAATCGCATCAAGAACGGCCAGCAGGCGCAAGTCAGCTTCATCACCGGCGAGACCGAGACCGGCGAAGTGACATTCGTCGGCACCTCCGCCGCCGCCGCCACGCGGACCTTCCTCGCCGAGATCGAGGTCCCCAATGACGACGGCGCGATCCCCGCGGGCATCTCCGCCGAGATCCGCATCCCGACCGGCACGCGCGAGGCGCATTTCATCTCGCCCTCGTTGGTCTCGCTCGATCCCAACGGGGTCACCGGGGTCAAGACGGTCGAGGACGGCAAGGTCCGGTTCCACGAGATCGAACTGGTGCGCGCCGAGGTCGACGGGATCTGGGTCACCGGCATCCCCGACACGGCCGAGATCATCGTCATAGGGCAGGGCTATGTCCGCGACGGCGAAGAGGTGCGCGCGCAGCGCGAGGAGGCCTCCGAATGAACGGCCTCATCGACGCGGCCTTTTCCCGCGCGCGGGTGGTGGTCATGGCGCTTGTCATGATGCTCATCGTCGGCGCGCTCTCGTATCTCGCGATTCCCAAGGAGGCCAACCCCGAGATCCCGCTGCCGATGGTCTATGTCTCGACCGGGCTCGACGGCATCAGCCCCTCCGACGCCGAACGGCTGCTGATCGAGCCGATGGAGGCCGAATTCGGCGCGATCGAAGACCTCGAAACCATGACGAGCAACGCCTCCGAAGGCCATGCCTCCGTCCAGCTCGAATTCACCCCCGGCGGCGATATCGATGAGGCGCTCGACAAGGTCCGCGACGCGGCCGACAAGGTCGAGGGCGAGCTGCCCGAGGACGCCACAGAGCTCACCATCACCGAGATCAACACCGCGCTCTTCCCGATCATCACCGCCGTGCTCGCGGGCCCCGTGCCTGAGCGCACGCTCAACGCCATCGCCGAGGATCTGCAGGACCGGCTGGAGGCGCTGCCCGGCGTGCTGGAGGTCGACATCGGCGGCGCGCGCGATGAATTCGTCGAGGTGCTGATCGACCCCACCGTCTTCCAGACCTACAACCTCAGCTTCGAGGAGGTGATCGGCCAGCTCACCCGCAACAACCGTCTGATCGCGGCCGGCGCCATCGAGACCGGCGGCGCGCGGATCGTGCTCAAGGTCCCTGGCCTGATCGAGGATCTGCAGGACGTGTTGTCGATGCCGATCAAGGTGAGCGGCGATGCGGTCGTGACCTTTCAGGACGTCGCCACCGTGCGCCGCGCCTTCGAGGATCCGACCGGATTTGCGCGCATCAACGGCCAGCCCGCCCTTGCGCTGGAGGTGACGAAACGCTCCGGCGCCAACATCATCGACACGGTCGAACAGGTCCGCGCCGTGACCGAGGAAATGAGCGCCGACTGGCCCGACAGCCTTCAGGTCACCTACCTGCAGGACCAGAGCGAGGACGTGAAATCCCTGCTGTCGGACCTGGAGGCCAACGTGATCGCGGCCATCATCCTGGTGATGATCGTCATCGTCTTCGCGCTCGGGCTGCGCTCGGCGATCCTCGTGGGCCTTGCGATTCCCGGCGCCTTCCTTGCGGGCGTAACCGCGCTCTGGCTCTTCGGCTACACGATGAACATCGTGGTGCTTTTCTCGCTCATCCTCGTTGTCGGGATGCTGGTGGACGGCGCCATCGTGACCGTGGAACTCGCCGACCGTCTGCTGCAGGAGGGCCACAGCCCCAAGGAGGCCTACGCCCAGGCCGCCAAGCGCATGGCCTGGCCGATCATCGCCTCCACGGCGACGACGCTCTCGGTCTTCTTCCCGCTCCTTTTCTGGGAGGACATGGTGGGCCAGTTCATGAAATTCATGCCCATCACCGTGATCCTGACGCTCTTTGCCTCGCTCTTCATGGCGCTGATCTTCATCCCCGTGGTGGGGGGCGTCATCGGCCGCCGCCAACCGCAAACGGCGCGCCAGAAGGCCGCGCTCGCCGCGGCCGAGACGGGCGATCCGCGCGACATTCCCGGCTTCACCGGCGGTTACGTGCGCCTGCTGGAATGGGCGATCCTGCGGCCCGGCGCGGTGCTGACGCTGGCGGTGGCGCTGCTGATGGGGGCCTTCGCGCTTTATGGCCAGTTCGGCCGGGGCCTGTCGTTCTTTCCCTCTGTCGAGCCCGAATCGATGCAGGTGCAGGTGCGCACCCGCGACAACTTCTCGATCTGGGAGCGCGACGCGCTGGTGCGCGCGGTTGAGAACCGGCTGCTCGATTATGACGAGATCGACGCGGTCTATGCCCGCTCGACCATGAGCGCGGGCCAGGGCGACGAGGAGACCATCGGTACGATCCAACTCGATCTCGCCGAATGGGACACCCGCCGCACCGCCGAGGACATCGGCGTCCAGATCCGCGCTGATGTGGCCGATATCGCCGGCATCGAAGTCCAGGTCGAGACCGAGAGCGGCGGCCCGAGCGCGGGCAAGCCGGTCAACATCAAGATCAAGGGCAACAACCCCGAGGACCAGAAAACCGCGGTCGAGGTGATCCTCAACGCCATGGCCGAGGTGGGCGGATTCACCGATGTGGAGAACACCCTGCCCCTGCCCGGTGTCGAGGTCTCGATCCTGGTGGACCGCGAGGAAGCCGCGCGCTACGGCGCCGACATCAGCCTCCTCGGCCAGGCGGTGCAGCTTCTGACGCAAGGCATCACCGTGGCCGACTACCGCCCCGACGACAAGGACGGCGCGCTCGACATCCGCGTGCGCTTCCCGCAGGAAGACCGCTCGCTCTCCGAGCTCTCCAACCTGCGCGTGCCGACCACCGCGGGCCTCGTGCCGATCTCGAACTTCGTCGATTTCGCGCCCACCGAACGGGTCGGCATCATCCGCCGCGAGGATGAGCGCAGGGTGGTGATCATCGAGGCCAACGTCGCCGCCGACGTTCTGGTCAACGACCAGATCATCGCCCTCGGCGCGGCGCTCGATGCGGCCGATCTGCCCGACGGGGTCACCTATGAGTTCGGCGGCGAGGCCGCGGATCAGGCCGATGCCATGACCTTCCTCATCGGTGCCTTCCTCTCGGCGCTCCTACTGATGGTCGTGATCCTGGTGCTGCAATTCAACAGCTTCTACCAGGCGCTCGTGGTGATGAGCGCGATCATCTTCTCGGTCGCAGGGGTGCTCCTGGGCCTCATCGTCACGGGCCGGCCCTTCGGTGTTGTGATGGGCGGGATCGGGGTGATCGCGCTGGCGGGGATCGTGGTCAACAACAACATCGTGTTGATCGACACCTACAACGACCTCAAGCGCGCCGGCCTCTCGCCGCTCGAAGCCGCGCTGCGCACAGGGGCTCAGCGTCTGCGTCCGGTGCTCCTGACCTCGATCACCACCGCGCTCGGGCTCATGCCCATGGTGTTCGCGCTGAACCTCAACTTCTTCACCCGCGAGATCGTCCACGGCGCGCCCTCGACGCAGTGGTGGACGGAGCTGTCCAGCGCCATCGCCGGCGGGCTCGTGGTCGCGACGGTGCTCACGCTGGTGGTCACGCCCGCCATGCTGATGCTGCGCGAAAAGCGCGAGACGCGGCACCTGCCGAGCCCCGTCCCGGCGGAATGAAATGAAAACGGCGGCCCGAAACCTCCGGGCCGCCGTCCACTATCGTCATACCGGGCCCAAGCCCCGAAAGATCACTCTCCCAGAGCAATCCCCTCGCGGCGCGGATCCGCCCCGCCAAGCAGCGTCTCGCCGATGGTGATCGCGTGCAGGCCGGAGGTAAGATCACGCAGGTTGGTCTCGAACCCAAGCGCGCCAAGCGGCTCGGCCAAGCCTTCCGCCGCTGTTCCGGCCTCGATGTCCATCGTGCCGAACCGGTTGACCAGATGCGGCGCGGCCAGCGCTTCTTGCGGATCCATGCCCCAGTCGAGCTGGTTGATGATCGCCTGCGCGACATAGCCGATGATCCGGCTGCCCCCGGGCGAGCCCAGCACCATCACCGGCGCGCCGTCCTTGAGCACGATGGTCGGCGACATCGACGAGCGCGGTCGCTTGCCTGGCTCCAGCCGGTTGGCGATGGGGACCCCGTCGCTATGGCTGCGGAAGCTGAAATCGGTCATCTCGTTGTTGAGCAGGAAGCCGCGCACGAAGACGCGCGAGCCGAACCCGTTCTCGATGGTCGTGGTCATCGACAGCGCGTTGCCGTCTCCGTCCACGATGGAGATATGGCTGGTCGATGGCAGCTCCAGCGAGATGTCATCAGCCAGCCGCATCGCGTGATCCCACTCCGGCTGCCCCGGCGCCACGCTCTCCAACGCGACGTCCGTGGCCTCGATCAGTGCAGCGCGCTCGGAGAGGTAATCGGGATCGACCAACCCTTCGGTCGGCATCGGGACAAAATCGCTGTCGGCCATGTAGCGGCCACGATCCGCGAAGGCGAGGCGCGAGGCATCGCCGATCAGGCGCCAGGATTCGGCCTGAAGCGGACCGAGCGCGCCGAGTTCGAAGTAATCCAGCGTGCCCAGGATCTGCCCCACGGTGAGCGCGCCCGAAGACGGCGGGCCCATCCCGCAAACCTCATGCGCGCGATAGGTCACACAGACCGGCGCGCGCTCGATCACATCATAAAGCGCCAGATCGGTGGCGCTCAGGAGGCCCGCGTTCGTCTCGGTCCCGCGCACCGCGCGCACGATATCCGCCGCGATCTCGCCGGTGTAGAAGGCGGTGCTGCCCTCGCTCGCAATCGCCCGCAAGGTGGCCGCATAGTCGGCGTTGACCTTGATGTCGCCCTCCGCGATCGCCGTGCCCTCAGGAAAGAAATATTCCGCCGTCGCCGGGAACCGCTGGAGCCGCTCGGCATCGCCCGCGACCAAGCCCGCGAGCCGCGGTGAGACGGTAAACCCTTGTTCCGCAAGCTCGATCGCCTCCGAAAAGAGCCCGCCCCAATTGGCCCGGCCCCAGCGGCGATGCGCCTCTTCCATCAGCCGGACCGTGCCCGGCGTGCCGACCGACCGGCCCCCGACCACCGCGTCCCAGAAGCCCAGAGGCTCGCCGTTTTCATCCTGAAAATAGCGCGGATCCGCTTCCAAAGGCGCGGTTTCCCGCCCGTCGAGCGTCGTCACCGCGCCGGTCGTCGCATCGTACCAGACAAGGAACGCGCCGCCGCCGAGGCCCGAACTCTGCGGCTCGACCAGCCCCAGCACCGATTGCACCGCGACCATCGCATCCGCCGCGCTGCCGCCCTCGCGCAGCACCCGCGCGCCCGCTTCGACCGCCAGCGGATTGGCCGCCGCGACCATCCAGTTTTCCGCCTCGACCGGACGCCCGGCCTCCTTCGCCTCGATCGCCGCCAGCGCCGCCTCGGAAAGCCCACCAAAGGCATCACCCGCCGCAGCCGCGCTCCCCGCCTCGGGCGCCACGGCATCCGCCGCGTCCTGCGCCCAGACGGGCCCCGAAACCATCAGGCCAAGGCCCAGCCACGACACCGTCGACAAGATAACCGTTCGCATCTCAATCTCCCTCAATCTCAAAGCAAAGGCGCCTCTTTGGCACACGCGGAGAAGGCTAGCCCCCGATGTCCCTCGCGTCTACGTTGCAGTTCGGTTGAGCCCGCGCGGCGGCGCTCAGCCGCATTTGAACGCCACGCCTTGAAGGATCGTGCCGACCTGAAACGGATCGGCATAGACGCCCTCCGGCGAGGCCGCGATGCTGAGCGCATTGGCCTCGCGCAGCGTCTCGGCGAGGGGCACGAGCGCCGCGCAATCCGTCCCGCGCCAAAACTCGTTCATGACCCGAACCGCGAGGATTTTCTCTGTCATTTCATGCTGCTGACCTGCCCGTCCGATGTCGGCAATCATCGCTTCGCCCGCCCCCAGAACCTCACGGGCGCGTTCCATGTCATGGCCCGGGCCTTCGGCGAAAAGGATGCGCGCCTCCAAAATCTTCTGGTCGATCCGCGCGATCGGATCGAGCCCATCGGTCTTCACCGCGCGCACAACCTCGAGCGCCTCAGCGGTACGATTCTGCCCCATCAACGCCTCGGCCAGCGCGTTGAGATCATGGCGCACCAGCATGTCCGGCTGCTCCGCCCAGGCCTGATGAATATAGTCGGTAAGCCGCGCGATCTTGCCGCGATTGGCCTCGATGATGGCAAAGGCCGAGCCCGGGTTGCCCTCGGTCTGTAGCCGGTAGATCTCTTCGTTGATCGCCTGAAGCTCATCCAGCCGCTCGATCGTCTTGTCCCGCTGGGCGAGGTTGCGCGTCTCCTGAGCGCTCAGGATTTCCTCGTCAAAGGCCTGATAGGCGAGCACAATCGTGACCGGCAGGCCGACGAGATAGAGAAGGTTTCGAATGCTTTCGAGCGAAAGAAGACGCGCCCACAGGGACTTCGGCGGCTTGGGGCCGAGATGCTCGGCCAGCAGTTTGATGTTGGCCTCCGCCCCGATCAGACGGTGCTCCAGATCTTCTTGATCCATGGCTTTGCCCCCCGACGGCGGTCGATCTCCGAATCGACCTCTCGCGCCGCATCTTATCATCGGAAGGCCAAGGGCCGGCGGATTTCCGGTGCGGAGCCTCTTCGGGGCGCCGCGCCGCTAGTGCGCCTCGGCCCAGTTCGCCCCCGTCCCGGCATCGACCACGAGCGGCACGTCAAGCTTGATGACCGGCTCGGCCGCCTCTTCCATGACCCTCCGCGCAGCCGCGATGAGCGCGTCCTCGGCGCCCTCCTCGACCTCGAAGAGCAATTCGTCATGGACCTGAAGCAGCATCGTCGCGGGCAAATCGCGGATCGCGTCCTCCATCCGGATCATCGCCCGGCGGATGATGTCGGCGGCCGTGCCCTGGATCGGCGCGTTGATCGCGGCACGTTGGGCAAAGCCGGCGCGCGGGCCGCGGGCGTTGATCTCGGGCGTGTGGATCTTGCGGCCGAAGAGCGTCGCGACATGGCCGTGTTCCTTGGCGAACCCCTTGGTTGCGTCCATGTAGTCGCGGATGCCGGGGAAGCGCTCGAAATAGCGGTCGATGAAGGCCTTGGCCTCCTCGCGCGGGATGCGCAGGTTGCGCGCAAGTCCGAAGGCCGAGATCCCGTAGATCACGCCGAAGTTGATCGCCTTGGCCTGCCGCCGCACGTCGGGCGTCATCTCGTCCAAGGGCACGCCGAACATCTCGCTCGCGGTCGCGGCGTGGATGTCCTGCCCCTCGCGAAACGCCTCCTTGAGCGCGTCGATCTGGGCGATATGGGCCAGAATCCGCAACTCGATCTGGGAATAGTCAAGCGCGATCAACTGCTTGCCAGGCTCGGCGACGAAGGCTTCCCGGATGCGCCGCCCCTCTTCGGTACGGATCGGAATGTTCTGCAGGTTGGGATCGGTCGAGGCGAGCCGCCCGGTCGAGGCACCGGCGATAGAATAGGAGGTGTGAACCCGCCCGGTCTCAGAGTTGATATGCTCCTGCAACGCATCGGTGTAGGTGCTCTTGAGCTTGGAGAGCTGGCGCCAGTCGAGCACGCGGGCGGGGAGCTCGTGCAAGGTGGCGAGGTCTTCGAGCACATCCGCGCCGGTGGCATAGGCCCCGGTCTTGCCGCGCTTGCCGCCCTCCAGCCCCATCTCGTCGAACAGGATCTCGCCGAGCTGCTTGGGCGAGCCGACGTTGAACGTCCGCCCGGCGAGCCCGTGGATTTCCTCCTCCAGCTGCGCCATCTTTTGGGCAAAGGCGCCGGACATGCGGCTCAGCGTCTCGCGGTCGACCTTGATCCCCGCCATCTCCATCCGCGCCAGCACCGGCACGAGAGGCCGCTCCAGCCGCTCATAGACGCGGGTGACCTGCGCGGTATGGAGGCGCGGGCGGAACATCTGCCATAGCCGGAGCGTGATATCGGCATCCTCGGCGGCGTATTTCACCGCTTCGTCCAGAGGCACGCGGTCAAAGGTGATCTGGCTCTTGCCCGAGCCAAGGAGCGACTTGATCGGGATCGGCGTGTGGCCGAGGTACTTGTCCGACAGCGCGTCCATCCCGTGGCCGTGGAGCCCGGCGTGCATCGCATAGGACATGAGCATCGTGTCGTCGATCGGCGCGATCTCGATGCCCTGGCGCGCGAAAATCTTCGCGTCATATTTCATGTTCTGCCCGATCTTGAGGACGGCCGGGTCCTCCAGTACGGGCTTGAGGAGCGCGAGCGCGTCGGCCATCGGCATCTGCCCCTCGACGGGCGCGTCCTCGGTGAAGAGGTCATCCGCCGCCCCCGGCGCCTTGTGCGCGAGCGGGATGTAACAGGCCTCGCCCGGCTCGATGCAGAGCGAAATCCCCACCAGATCGGCGGTCATCTCGTTGAGCCCGGTGGTCTCGGTATCGACCGCAACCCAGCCGCGCGCGTGGATCTGCGCGATCCACGGGGCGAGGTCCTCGGCGCTGCGCACGCAGGTGTAGCTGTCCGGATCGAACGGCAGATCGGCGAGCGAGGGGCCCTCTTCGGGCGCCGGGGCCGCGATCTGGATCTCCGGGGACTCGACCCCAAGCTTGTCGGCGATGCGCTTGGTCAGCGTGCGGAATTCCATCTCGGCGAGGAAAGGCAGGAGCACCTCGGGGTCCGGTTCCAACACCTCTAGGTCGTCCAGCGTGAAATCAAGCGGCGTCGCCTCGTCAAGCTGCACCAACCTCTTGGACAGCTCGATCTGCTCGCGCTTCTCGATCAGCGTCTGGCGCCGCTTGGGCTGCTTGATCTGCTCCGCGCTGTCCAGAAGCTCCTCCAACGTGCCGTATTCATTGATGAGCTGGGCGGCGGTCTTGATCCCGATCCCCGGCGCGCCGGGCACGTTGTCGACCGAATCCCCGGCCAGCGCCTGCACATCGACAACGCGTTCGGGGTAGACGCCGAATTTCTCAAGCACCCCCTCGCGGTCGATCCGCCGGTTCTTCATCGCATCGAGCATCTCGACCCCGTCGCCCACCAGCTGCATCAGGTCCTTGTCGGAACTGATGATCGTGACCCGCCCGCCCGCGGCCTGCGCCTGCCGCGAAAGGGTGGCGATGATGTCATCGGCCTCATACCCCTCGATCTCCTTGCAGGCGATGTTGAAGGCGCGGGTCGCCTCGCGCGTGAGTGGCATCTGCGGGCGCAGATCCTCGGGCATCGCGTCGCGATTGGCCTTGTACTGGTCATAGAGATCGTTGCGGAACGTGTGGCTGCCCTTGTCGAAAATGACGGCCACATGGGTCGGCGCATCGGGCCCCTCATTGGCCTCCACGTAGCGGAAGATCATGTTGCAAAAGCCCGCAACCGCCCCGATGGGCAGCCCGTCGGACTTGCGCGTCAGCGGCGGCAGCGCGTGATAGGCGCGGAAAATGAAGGCCGAGCCGTCAATCAGATGCAGGTGGCAGCCTTTGCCGAAAGCCATGATGTTCCCCTTCACGCCACTGGTGGGGCCGTCTTGCCACGAAGCCCGCGCGGCTTCTAGGGGGGAGCGCCCCCAAGGCTCGGAATCAAGGCGAGCCGCCTAGCCGGGCGAGCGCCTGCCCGTGGGATGGCGCCGCCAACGCTTGAGCGGGTGCGCTTTATAGGGCCAAGAACATCTACCGCGCGTGGTCATCCCTATCCCAACCACAGCGCCAGCCCGCCGGAACGGGCAGGCGCTTGACCGGCGGCCCTCCGGGCCTTTGCTCCGGGCTTGGCCTCAGCAAACCCGTTTGCAGCTCAGAGCTCAAACCAGTCATCTATTTACCTAACAAGGCAACGGCGAACTCTCACCCCTCTCCAATGCCACCAGCCTCTCAATGTCCGGACGCCCGAGCACGGCGGTGCGTCCGATGACGAGCCCCGGTGTGGCGTAGAAGCCGAAGCGCTTGGCGAGGGTCGCCGAGACGGCCAGACGCTGCGCGACCTCCGCGCCCTCCATATCCCGCAGCAGCCGGTCGGGATCGATATCCGCCTCCTCGGCAAGCTCGGAGAGCCGTGCGCGACCCGGCAGGAGCGGCGAGCCCATGAGGCGGCTGTGGAAGGCCTCCCGCGCGCCTTGCAGCCCGGCGGCCTCCTCCGCCCGCGCCGCGATGCGCGAGACCTCCCCAAGCAGCGGCAGGCTGTGATGAGTGAGGGCGATGCCTGTGGTGCGCACAAGCTCGGGCGAGAGCCCGGCACAGACCGCACAGCGCGCGTCGGAGAAGTAGGCCACAGGCACACTCTTCATGTTATGCGTGAAGAGCGCATCGCAAATATTTGGTATATCTATATATTCACTGGTTTCTTGCGCACCTTCCAACCCAGCAAAGATGGCAGAGCTTGCGCTCATCGCGCCACTGTCCACGCGGCGAAACCCGGGCAATCCCGGGATCGGCGCGAGGGCAAGCTCCTGCGCCCGCAACCGCCGCAGCAGCGCAGTCCCGCCATAAGCTCCAGCGACCAGCGCGCCGAGTCCCAGAACGCGCAGCGCCTCGCGGCGGTCCATCCTCAGACCTTGCCCTCGAAGTCCCTGTGGATCAGCTTCGCATCGCAATAGGGGCATTCGACGAAGCCCAGATCCTGCGGGATCTGCAGCCAGACGCGCGGATGCCCAAGCGCCCCCTCGCCCCCGTCACAGGCCACGCGAAAGCTCTCGACGATGCGGATTTCCGGCGGGGGCGTGGGCATGAGAGGTTTCCTTTTCGACGCTTCGGCCCTAGTTATGCGACACGCCAGCAAGGGGGACAAGCGCCGTGACGCGCCATGCCATTGAAATCCGCGAGCTCCGCAAAACCTATGCCGCACAAGCGGGTGAGCCGCCCAAGGAGGCGCTCAAGGGCATCGACCTCGACATCCCCGCAGGCTCGGTCTTCGGCCTGCTCGGGCCCAACGGCGCCGGCAAGTCAACGCTGATCAACATCCTCGCGGGGCTTGTCCTCAAGACTTCGGGAAAAGTCTCGATCTGGGGCTTCGATCAGGACGTGAACCCGCGCCAGAGCCGCGCCTCGATCGGGGTCATGCCGCAGGAGCTCAACCTCGATCCGTTCTTTCCGCCCCGCGCCGCGCTCGAGGTCCAGGCCGGGCTCTACGGCGTGCCGAAATCCCAGCGTCGCACCGATGAAATCCTCGAGATGATCGGGCTGTCCGACAAGGCCAACGCCTATGCCCGGACGCTTTCCGGCGGCATGCGGCGGCGGCTTTTGCTCGGCAAGGCGCTGGTGCATCACCCGCAGGTTCTGGTGCTTGACGAGCCCACCGCCGGGGTCGATATCGAGCTGCGCCAGATGCTGTGGGAAAACGTCCGCCGGCTCAACGCCGAGCGCGGCACGACCATCATCCTGACGACCCACTACCTCGAGGAGGCCGAAGAGATGTGCGACGAGATCGCCATCATCAACCACGGCAGCGTGATCGCCCGCGACAGCACCGCGAACCTTCTGGGCAAGCTCGACACGAAATGCATGGTGATCCAGCCCGACACCCCGCCCGAACGCTTGCCGCAAGGGCCGGGGCTCGAGGTCGAAACACGCAAGGACGGCGCGCTCGCCATCTCCTACCACGCCTTGACCACAAGCGCCGAGGATGTGCTCGGCGCGGTCCGCGCCGCCGGGATCACGATCCGCGACGTGCGCACCGAACAGGCCGATCTCGAGGACGTCTTCCTCAAACTGACCCGCAGCGCCAACGCGGCCTAGCCGAGCCCCGCTTCGCTTTCGATCTGGCGACGGGATTTGCGCGCGCGCTCGGTGGCGGACTTGAGCTGCCCGCAGGCGGCCATGATGTCCTCGCCCCGCGGCGTGCGGATCGGCGAGGCATAGCCGGCCTTGTAGATGATGTCGGCAAAGGCCTTGATCCGGCTCCAGTCCGAGCGCTCATAAGGCGCGCCGGGCCATTCATTGAAGGGGATCAGGTTGATCTTGGCCGGAATGCCCTGAATGAGTTTGACCAGCCGCCGCGCATCCGCATCGCTGTCATTCACATCCTTGAGCATGACGTATTCGAAGGTGATCCGCTCCGAATTGCTCAGCCGCGGGTACTCCCGCAGCGCATCGAGCAGCGCCGCGATATTCCAGCGCCGGTTGATCGGCACCAGCTTGTCGCGCACCTCGTCGGTCGTCGCATGAAAAGACACGGCCAGCAGACAACCGATCTCCTCCGCCGTCTTGGCGATCTCCGGCACGACGCCCGAAGTCGACAGCGTGATCCGTCGGCGCGACAGTGAAATCCCTTCCGGATCCATCGCGATCTTCATCGCGTCGCGGACATTGTCGAAATTGTAGAGCGGCTCGCCCATACCCATCAGCACGATGTTGCTGAGCAACCGCGTCTCGTCCTTCGGCGCCCCCGGCTCGGGCCATTCGCCAAGGTCATCGCGCGCCATCATGACCTGACCCACGATCTCGCCCGCGGTGAGATTGCGCACAAGTTTCTGCGTCCCTGTGTGACAGAAGGAACAGGTCAGCGTGCAGCCCACCTGAGACGAGATGCACAGTGTCCCGCGCCCCTCTTCGGGAATATAGACCACCTCGACCTCATGCCCGCCCGCGATCCGCACAAGGTACTTCCGCGTGCCGTCCTCGCTCACCTGCCGCGAGACCAACTCGGGGATCTCGACGGTAAAATTCTCCTCAAGCTGCGCCCGGTAGCCCTTGGCGAGATTGGTCATGAGGGAGAAATCGCGCACGCCCCACTGGTAGATCCACTGCCAGATCTGGCCCGTGCGCATCTTCGCCTGCTTCTCCGGCGTGCCCATTTCAATCAGCGCCTCGCGCAACTGCGGCCGCGTCAGGCCCACAAGATTGCGCCGCCCGGCCTCGGGAGCCTTGCGGGGAATCGTCAGGACATCCTGCGTGATGGGGGCGCTGGCACTCATTGGATCACTCTCGGCTCGAAGCCTATCATGGAAAGCAAGCCGCTCTCATACAGGATTCGCGCCCGAAGTCCAATCTTTCAGGCGCGCCCGCAACGCCCCGGCCCACAGAGGCCCGCCTCCGGCCTATTGACAGCCCAAGGCCGCACCCCATCTGGGCATGACATCACCCGTCGAGCTCAGGAGCCCCCATGCAAAACACAGCGCTCGTAACCGGCGCCTCTTCTGGCATCGGCGCGGAAATCGCCCGCTACCATGCCCGCCAGGGCGGCGATCTCGTCATCGTGGCGCGCCGCGAGGGGCCGCTCAATGACCTGAAGGCCGAGCTCGAGGCCGCGCATGGCATCACGGCCCAGGTCATCGCGATGGACCTCGGCACCCCCGATCAGGCCAAGGCCCTCGCCGAGCGAATCGCATCCCAAGGGATCGGGATCGACATCCTCGTCAACAACGCCGGCTTCGGCGGCCACGGCGCCTTCCTAGAGCGCGACCTCGACAAGGACCTGGCGATGATCGACCTCAACATCTCCGCCCTGGTCACCCTGAGCCACCTGATCGGCAATCAAATGCGCGCACGCGGCGGCGGGAAGATGCTCCAGGTCTCCTCGACGGCCGGCTTCCTCCCGGGCCCCTACCAGGCGGTATACTACGCGACCAAAGCCTTCGTGACCTCCTTCAGCCAGGCCGTCGACCAGGAGCTCCGCCCCCACGGCATCACCTCAACCGCGCTCTGCCCCGGGCTCGTCCATACCGAATTCGTCGCCTCGGCCAACCTCGAAGGCACAGGGCTCGCAAACCAGAAAGGCGCAAGCCCCGCCTCGGTCGCGAAATGCGGCTATGACGCGATGCAGTCCGGTAAACTGATCGCCATAAACGATCGACGCATGTCGATCATGGTCAACTGGATCGCCCCGTTCCTGCCCCGCCGCAGCGTGCTCAAATCGGTGGCAGGCCTGCAAACCAAATAACCCCACCCGCTTCTTCTCTTGAAAAATACTCCGGGGGAGTCCGCCCCCGGCGGACGGGGGCAGCGCCCCCCTCTCTGCTCCCCACAGATCCAAAAAACGGCGATAGACCCCCTCGGGGAATTCGAACCAGGTGATTTGGTCAAAAGGGTCGTCAAACAACAGGCTCCCCGGTGCGACGGAAGCCGGGCGTGCGGCTGCCCGTGGGGTAGCGCAGTGACGGCTGAGCCAAGCGCTTTATGGCATCCAATCCCCTCTACCAACTGATCTCTGCACTGGCGTCACCAAAGCGCCAGCCCGTGGGGATGGGCAGCCGCGCCCGGCGCCTTCGGCGTGAGTCCGGACGATTTGAACACCCGTCGATCGCCCGTTTCGTCCCGCACAGCCGACACACGGTATCTGTGTTTAAACGGTCGATTTCGCCGATGACAGAAAGGCCCGAGTTTTGGCGTCTCCTGCGGTGCGGAGAATGTCCGGGACGAGACCCACTTTACCGGTTGCTGCACAACACCCCAAAGGCTGCTTTGCGGATTGCTACCGCTTGATAGACCAGATCATTGCAGTCTCGTAGCCAGCGGATTCAAGCAACTCGATCTTGGACGCCCATCCCGCCGGGCAGACGACAAAGGCGGCTCCCATACCACGGTTGGCAAACGCCGTCTCGGCCGCGCGCAGCAGTGCATTGGAAGCCTCACTGCCTCGGTCAAGCGCCGTCGGTTTGGCCAGCTCATGGTGGTAGTAGTCATCAATCACACCTGTCCCTATGATGTCGTGGGCAGGGGGAAAGTGCAGCCGTGAGGCGGGCTGTGCGATGATGTAGCCCCTCAAATCCTCGGCCTCTCCCAGAACCATCATGTCCCGATCCCGAAGCGTCAGGCTCCGCGTCATCCATGCAGAAAAACGTGGATCAGCCTCGGGATGAATTTCCCAGAACGGGTCGATTTCGAAAAGAACCTGCCGGTTCTCGGCGCTGCGTGCAACGATACCTGGCACATCTTCTTCCGTCGCTTGTCGAACACCTGCGGGCATTCCCTGATCGCCAAGGTCACTACG
Source organism: Poseidonocella sedimentorum (assembly GCF_900116005.1). Taxonomy (GTDB): domain Bacteria; phylum Pseudomonadota; class Alphaproteobacteria; order Rhodobacterales; family Rhodobacteraceae; genus Poseidonocella; species Poseidonocella sedimentorum. Next base: position 187,725 of record NZ_FOYI01000001.1, on the reverse strand, counting down.
TGACAGATAAAGCGTGAGAGGTTCATACCCGCTTGCCTCGAACGCGGTTCGCCAGATTTCACCTACGACGTAGGATGCCAGCTTGATCCGGGCACCGGCTTCGTGAAGGGCGTCCTCGGCTGCGGCCAACAGGTCGTCAACAGTGCCGCTCGGTGCATCGGCTGCAACAAAAGAGTCGGGCAGGATCAGTCCCGGCTCGCCGAACGGGCCTGCATAGATTGGGGGGATCGGCAGCATCATCGCATGGATGACACCCGTGATCTGACCCCCATCCTCCGCGACACGCCAAAACTGTTGAAAGGGTTGTTGTTCTGCCGTCAGAGCAAAAGTCAGCGCCTTTTCAATCTGCGCGGGCGCGTCATCTGCCATCTTCCAAAGGATCGCATCCTCTGCACGACGTTCCTGCGCATCCAGCATGAGGAGCTCAACCAGGCGCGGCATGTCGTCGGGTGTCGCTGGACGGATAGTCTGAGTCATGGCTTGGTCTCTCTTGGTTTTTGCTGAGTTTTACTTCCCCGGTTGTATCGACCGACTGCACCAAATTGACAAAGCGAGATAATTCCATCAGCGTTTAGAAAAACTATCGCCTTTGAGGCATCAAATGAAGAACGTAAACCTGAACGCGCTCCGGGTGTTCTCTGTCGTCGCATCGCACGGGAACCTGCAACGTGCGGCTGAGGAGCTAAATCTATCGCGTGGCGCAGTCTCCCAGCGGATCAAGCAGCTCGAAATCGAGCTGGGGGTGGTTCTTCTCGTGCGTGGCGCACGCGGTGTCTCGCTCACGGCGGAAGGTGAGCGATGCCATGCAGCCATGCAAGACGCCCTCGCGACGCTTGACACCGCGTTGGTGGGCATTTGCAAGGACGGTGATCGTGTCACGCTCCACCTTGGTTCTTCCACCGCAACGAAGTGGCTGATGCCCCGGATGGACGCTTTCGCGGCCAAGTTCCCGAACGTATCCCTCACCACACAGGTCCATGAGCAGATTCTTGCGCGCAGTCTGGGCCGAAATGAAATCGCGATCTGGCCGGGCAAAGCGCGCGACACGAATGCAGCCCACGGATCGCGCCGCTTGGCCGATATCCGCCTTGTTGCGGTATGCAGTCCTGATTTTCTGCGACCGGATTGGCCAATGGGGTTGGAGACGTTGCTGACGCTGCCACTCCTTCAGGATGCACACCGACGGTGGGAAAAGCTGATCCAGGAAACCGGGTATGGCGACACACACAAGCTGCTCAACTTTGACCGATCTGCCTTGGCTCTCGATGCAGCTATCGGTGGTCACGGCATTGCCATCGCGCCGACGTACATGGTGGAAAATGATCTTCGGTCAAAGAAACTGGTGGAAATTTGGGTCGATCCCGACCCTTCTGATGATGAGCTCTATATCTCATGGTCAAAGGACCATCTGAGCCAGACGCGCATCAAGCGGATCGTTGATTGGATTGCGTCTGAATTCGAGTGAAGCAGAACTTCGGTTCGGGAAAGCGAACGGAAGCAAAGTCCCGCTGAGCGGACGTTGCGTCTTTCCGAAATCCCTCTCTCTGACTGACCGCGGGAGTTACCCCCCGCAGCGGCTCTGGGCTTCGTCCAGTGCGGCGGTGAAGCCGATGAGCGAGAAGGTGTCCTTGGTGACGGTCCCGCGGCTCGACCGTGCGGTCAGCAACGCTTCGGCCCCGCGCTTCATCGCCGCGATGATGCGCGCGTCGTCCGAGGCGCTTGTCGGCCAGGCCCAGCCCAGGGATTCGCCCGAGGCGTTCGTCACGTTCTGGGTGAACATCTCGAACTCGGTGCCGCCGATGTTGACGTTGACCGTCGAGCCATCCGCAAAGGGATAGCCCCCGGTGAAGGTCACCTGCCCCTTCACCTCCGATTCCGGCCGGTAATAGACAAAGAGCAGGATGTCACCGCGGTTGACCGCCTTGATCCGGCCATTGCTGTCGGTGTTGACGGTCTCCTTGGGCACCGAGACGCTCCAGCATTCCTTGGGGTTGTCCTCCATGAACACCGACCAGTCCGATACCGATGTCACCTGATTGTCGCTTTGCTCCTGTGCCGCCGCCGCGCTTGTGATCATGCTCACCACGATCGCCGCCGCGGCCAGCCGGCCCGCACCCCATGCCTTCATCCGTCGCGCCTCCATTGTGCCCGCCCCGTCATTCTCTGTCTTCCGAATTGAGCCCGTCCGCCTCTGGCGGGGGCGATCCTGTCTCGACAGATTATTGATAGCCTGAAATGAAGGGGAGCCAAAAGGCCCATTGGCAAAATATCGCCAAACCGGAACAGGAGAGAGACCATGTCGCAAGCTGAAGCTCTGGTGGAGGTCTGGCGGGGTGATTTTCTGGAATGCGTGCATCGCGGCCATGCGGTGGTCTGTGATGGCGCGGGCGAGGTCGTGGCCGCCTGGGGCGATCCGGGGGCGGTGATCCTGCCGCGCAGTTCGGTCAAGGTGTTCCAGGCGCTGCCACTGGTGGCCTCGGGGGCGGCCGATCGCGCCGGGCTCACCGATCGCCATCTCGCGCTCGCCTGCGCCTCCCACAGCGGCGCCTTCATCCACAACCGGCTCGCCCGGTCCTGGCTGCGGGATCTGGGCTTCGGCCCCGAGGATCTGCTTTGCGGCGCGCAAAGCCCGCAGGACCGCGAGACCCGTCATGACCTGATCCGCCACGGCCAGTCTCCGGACCCCACCCATCACAACTGTTCGGGCAAGCATTGCGGTTTTCTCACCCTGCGCCAGCATCTCGGCGCGGGGCCCGATTACGTCGACCCGGCCCACCCGGTGCAGCGCGCGGTGCGCGAGCTTTTCGAAGAGGTGACGGGCGCGCCCTCCCCCGGCTACGGCATCGACGGCTGCGCCGCGCCCAATTTCGCCACCACGGTGACCGGGCTCGCGCGCGGGGCCGCCTGGATCGCCACCGCCGGCACCCGCGCCGATGCTCTGAGCGGGGCGGGCGGGCGGCTCGCAGAGGCGATGATGGCCCATCCCGAGCTCGTCGCCGGAGAGGGCCGTGCCTGCACCGCGCTGATGCGCGCAGCGCCCGGGGCGGTGCTTGCCAAGACCGGGGCCGAAGGCGTTTATCTCGCCGCCCTACCCAATGCCGGCCTCGGCATCGGCCTCAAGATCGAAGACGGCGCGACCCGGGCCTCGGAATGCGCGGTCGCCGCGCTGCTCGCCAGGCTGGGCGCGCTCGATCCCGAGCATCCCGCGGTCCAGAGCCTGCTCAGCCCCGCGATCCACAACCAGCGCGGCGATGCGGTCGGCGCCATCCGCCCGGCCGCAGCGTTGATGTAGCGCGCGCCGCGCCCTAGCTCAGCGTGACAAACTCCTCGCGCCGGTAGCCTTGCAGGTAGAGCAGCGCGGTCAGATCGCCGTGATCGATCCGGATCCCCGCCTGCGCCGCGACCGTGGGCTTGGCGTGGAGCGCAACGCCCGCCCCGGCCCGCGCGAGCATCCCCAGATCGTTGGCCCCGTCGCCCACCGCGAGCACTTCGGCCGGCGTAATCCCGAGCCCCAAGGTGATCTCTTCCAGCGCCGCCACCTTCGCCTCGCGCCCAAGGATCGGCAGCCCGACGCGCCCGGTAAGCACATCGCCCTCGGCCAGAAGCGTGTTCGCCCGCGCCTCGTGGAACCCCACCGCCGCGCGCACCCGGTCGGTGAAGGCGGTGAACCCGCCCGACACCAGCACGCAGCGCGCCCCGTTGGCCCGCATCGTCCCCAGCAGCGCCTCGGCCCCGGGAGCAAGCGTGATCCGCTCGCGCCAGACCTGCTCGATCACCGTCACCGGCAACCCCTCCAAAAGCGCCACGCGCTCCAGCAAGGCCCCCTCGAAATCGAGCTCGCCATTCATCGCCCGCGCCGTGATCTCGCGCACCTGCGCGCCCACGCCCGCAACCTCGGCCAGCTCGTCAATGCACTCCTGCTCGATGATCGTGCTGTCCATGTCGGCCAGCAGCATCGCCTTGCGCCGCCCCGCCGCGGGTTGGACCGCCAGATCGATCCCAAGCGCCCCGAGCTCGTCGCGCACCGCCTCCGCATTGGCCGGGACCGCCTCCAGCGCAAACTCCGCCGCCTCTCCGGGTGCGAGCCAGTCGATCGTCCCGCCGCCCCAGGCATCGCGCAGCGCCTCCACCGGCGCGCGCTCCAGTTTGCCCCGCGGCGCGATCAAGCTGACGACATGCATGGCGGCTCTCCTTTGACTTGCCTTCCCCGGCGACTTAGCGCCCCGCGCGCGCCATGACCAGACCCGGGGCCCGGCGCGCGGCCTGCGTTTCCAATCGGAACCAGGCGGCGCCAAATTTCGCAACAAACCGCCCGGGCCCGCCCATTTCCCCGCTTGCGCGGCCATTGGCGCGGCTGTATCCCCGCCCGTGGGACACCCCTCCCCAACGAGGGGCGCTTATCTGGAAGGATAGCAGCAATGGCTATTGAAGCTCCGGCCACGCGGCCGGCAAACCCGCGTTTCTCGTCTGGCCCCTGTGCCAAACCCCCCGCATTCGCGCTTGATGCGCTCTCCGATGCCGCCCTTGGCCGCTCCCACCGCGCCGCCATCGGCAAGGACAAGCTCAAATCCGCCATCGAGCGGACGCGCGAGATCCTCGGCATCCCGGCTGACTACCGCATCGGCATCGTGCCCGCCTCCGACACCGGCGCGGTCGAGATGGCGATGTGGTCGCTCCTCGGCGCGCGCAAGGCGACGATGGTCGCCTGGGAAAGCTTCGGGGCCGGCTGGGTTACAGACGTGGTCAAACAGCTCAAGATCGACGCCGAGGTTCGGACCGCCGAGTATGGCGAGATCGTAGACATGGGCGCGATCGACTACGACACAGATGTGGTCTTCACCTGGAACGGCACCACCTCCGGCGTGCGGATGCCGAACGGAGACGCGATCCCCGCCGAGCGCGCGGGCCTCACGATCTGCGACGCCACCTCCGCCGCTTTCGCCATGGACCTGCCCTGGGACAAGCTCGACGTGACGACCTTCTCCTGGCAAAAGGTGCTCGGCGGCGAAGCGGCGCACGGGATGCTCATCCTCTCCCCCCGCGCGGTCGAACGGCTCGAAACCTACACGCCGCCTTGGCCGCTGCCCAAGATCTTCCGCCTGACCAAGGGCGGCAAGCTGATCGAGGGCATCTTCCGCGGCGAGACGATCAACACCCCCTCGATGCTCGCAGTCGAAGACTACCTCGTCGCGCTCGACTGGGCCGGATCCGTGGGCGGGCTCCCCGGCCTCATCGCCCGGGCCGACGCCAACACCGGCGCCATCGCCCGCTTCGTTGCGGCCCATGACTGGATCGACTTCCTCGCCGCCGACCCGGCGACGCGCTCCAACACCTCGGTCTGCCTGAAGTTCACCGACGCACGGATCACCGACGGCGCGGCCTTCGCCAAGGCAATCGCCAAGCGGCTCGAAGCCGAGGGCGCCGCGCTCGACGTCGGCGCCTACCGCGATGCGCCTCCCGGCCTGCGGATCTGGTGCGGCGGCACGGTCGAAACAGCGGATATCGAAGCGATGCTCCCCTGGCTCGCCTGGGCCTTCGAGACCGAAATCGCCGCGCTCTCCGAGCCCGCCTGAGCCAGCTTGCGTCCGGCCCTGACCGCCGGGCGCCCTCCCCCCAGTTTTGCCGCGTGGCCCGCGCGCCCGCGCCCCATCACAGCCAGAGGACCCCTCAAGATGGCCCCTAAAGTACTCGTTTCCGACAAGCTTTCCGAAACCGCCGTCCAGATCTTCCGCGACCGCGGGATCGAGGTCGATTTCCGCCCCGAACTCGGCAAGGACAAGGACAAGCTCGCCGAGGTGATCGGCAGCTATGACGGGCTCGCGATCCGCTCGGCCACGAAAGTGACCGAGAAGCTTCTGGAAAACGCCCCCAATCTCAAGGTCGTTGGCCGCGCCGGGATCGGTGTCGATAATGTCGACCGCGTGGCGGCCTCCAAGAAGGGGGTGATCGTGATGAACACGCCCTTCGGCAACATGATCACCACCGCCGAACACGCCATAGCGATGATGTTCGCCGTGGCCCGCCAAATCCCCGAAGCCAGCGCCTCGACCCACGCCGGGAAATGGGAAAAATCGAAATTCATGGGGGTCGAGCTCACCAGCAAGACCCTCGGCGTGATCGGCGCTGGCAACATCGGCGGCATCGTCTGCGACCGCGCCCGCGGCCTCAAGATGAAAGTCATCGCCTATGATCCCTTCCTCAGCGAGGAAAAGGCCGATCAGATGGGCGTCGAAAAGGTCGAGCTCGACACGCTCCTGAAGCGCGCCGATTTCATCACGCTGCACGTGCCGCTCACCGACAGCACGCGCAACATCCTCTCCCGCGACGCTCTTGAACAGACGAAGAAAGGCGTGCGCATCATCAACTGCGCCCGGGGCGGGCTCATCGACGAAGAGGCGCTTGCCGAGCTGATCAAATCGGGCCACGTTGCCGGCGCCGCGCTCGATGTCTTCGCGGTCGAGCCCGCCACAGACAACCCGCTCTTCGGCCTGCCCAACGTGGTCTGCACGCCCCACCTCGGCGCCTCCACCACCGAGGCGCAGGAGAACGTCGCGCTGCAGGTGGCCGAGCAGATGTCGGACTACCTGCTGACAGGCGCGGTCCAGAACGCGCTCAACATGCCCTCCGTCACCGCCGAAGAGGCCAAGACCATGGGCCCCTGGATCAAGCTTGCCGACCACCTCGGCGCCTTTATCGGCCAGATGACCGACGAGCCGATTCAGGAAATCAACATCCTCTACGACGGGATCGCGGCCGAGATGAACCTTGACGCGCTCAACTGCGCCGCAGTGGCGGGCATCCTCAAGGCCTCCAATCCGGACGTCAACATGGTCTCAGCGCCGGTGATCGCCAAGGATCGCGGCATGAAGATCGCCACCACGAACCAGGCCCAAGCCGGTGTGTTCGAAGGCTATATCAAGATCATCGTCCGCACCGATGCGCGCGAACGATCGATCGCCGGCACGGTCTTCTCCGATGGCAAACCGCGCTTCATCCAGATCAAGGGCATCAACATCGACGCCGAAATCGGCGAGCACATGATCTACACCACCAACGAGGACGTCCCCGGCATCATCGGCACGCTCGGCCACACCATGGGCAAACACGGCATCAACATCGCCAACTTCACCCTGGGCCGCAAGGAATCCAAGGGAGAGGCGATCGCGCTGCTCTATGTGGATGACGCGGTGCCTGCCAACGTGCTGGAGGAACTCAGCGGCACGGGCCTCTTCCAACAGGTCAAACCCCTGCAGTTCACGCTCGGATGACCCTACCTGCAAGGGTGCGGGCCCCGCGTCCGCGCCGCCCCAACCAGAAGGACCCGAGGCGATGACCCCCATCTACGTCCTCGCCGATATCCACGGCTTCATCGACGAGCTCGACACCGCGCTCGCCCTCATCGAGGCCGACGGCGGCCCGGACGCAGAGGTTGTCTTCCTCGGCGATTACGTCGACCGCGGCCCCGACAGCCGGGCGGTGATCGAGCGGCTGTCCTCCGGCGTCGCCCAGGGGCGCAACTGGACCTGCCTGCTCGGCAACCACGACCGGATGTTCCTGCGGTTCCTCGAGGATCAACGCATCGACGACCCCGCCATCTCCTCCGGCCGCACCTGGCTCGATCCGCGCCTCGGCGGGCTCACAACGCTGGACAGCTACGGCCCGATGCCCCGGCCCTCGCGCCTGCGCACCCCGCCCACCGCGCGCATCTGGGACGCCGCGCGCGACGCCGTCCCCGACGCCCACCGCGCCTTCCTCACCACGCGCCCACTCACCCATCAAACCGGCGAGCTGCTCTTCGTCCATGCCGGCATCCGCCCCGAAGTCCCTCTGGACGATCAGGCCGAAGACGACCTCGTCTGGATCCGCAGCCCCTTTCTCGAACACGAAGCGCCGCACCCCTGGCTGGTGGTCCACGGCCACACCGCGCTCGACGCCCCCGCCCACCACGGCAACCGCGTCAACCTCGACGGCGGAACAGGCTACGGCCGCCGCCTCTACCCCGCCGCCTTCGAAGGCCGCTCCTGCCGCCTGCTGACCCGCGGCGGCAGCATCCCCCTCGCGCCCTGACCTTCTTCTCTTCGAAAAATACTCCGGGGGAGCCTGCAGCGCAGGCGGGGGCAGCGCCCCCTACCCGTCCACCACCACGTAACGCGCCGCGTGATGGACCGGAAACGCCACCGAACGCGCGATGAAACAGACCGCCCCGATGCGCGCATGCAAGGTATCGGCCAGCGCAAGATCACTTCCCGGCGCCACCCCGATCCGGGGCCGCAGCGTCACGGCGGTAAACCGCCCCGCCCCGCTGGCATCGCTCTCGAACTCGGCCTCCGGCGCATCCTCATAGCGCAGCACCACCACGCCCGCCTCCGCCGCGAGATGCAGATACCAAAGCATGTGACAGGCCGACAGCGCCGCGAGCAGCATGTCCTCGGGATTGTGCAACCCCGGATCCCCGCCCAGCATCGGATCATTCGAACAGGCGATGACCGGCTTGCCCGGCGTCGCCACCTCCCAGCTGCGATCATAGCCGTGATACCGCGCCGTCCCCTCGCCGCGGTTGCCCGTCCAGCGGATCTGTGGAGCAAACCGGCTCATGTCGGCTCGATCACGTCACGTTCCGTGACGATGAGGTCAAGCGGCTGGTCGGTCGTTTCGCTCGGAATATCCCCCGACTCTTGCGCGCCATAGGCAAAGCCGATCGCCAGAACCGGCCCCTGCGCACGCAACAGCTCAAGCGTCCGGTCATAAAACCCGCCGCCGTAGCCGAGCCGTCCGCCCCGGCGGTCAAAGGCCAGAAGCGGGATGATCAGGATTTCCGGCCGTATGAAATCATCAACCTCCGGCACCATGACGTTGAACGGCCCTTTGCGCAGCGGCGCTTCCGGCTGCCAGCGCGAAAATTTCAGCGGGCGCGCAGGGCCCGTGATCACCGGCACGCCAACCGCCCCATGCGCGGCCGCTTCGGCCATGGCCGGGATCGGGTCGATCTCGCTCCGGATCGGCAGATATCCCGAGAGCGGCACCCCGCGATACCCCGCCAGAACTTCCGAGAGCCGCCCCGCGGCGCCCCCCAGATCGCCCGCATGCGCCGCCTCACGCCGCGCTGCCGCCAGCACGCGGGCCGCGGCCTTGCGGTCGGCCAGCGCCTCCCCGCTCACAGCAGGACCACCACGGCGAGCCCAAGAAAGGCAAAGAAACCAACCACATCCGTGACGGTTGTGACGAAAGCCCCCGACGCGAGCGCGGGATCGACCCCCAGCTTTTCAAGCGCGACGGGGATGACCGTCCCGGCAAGCCCCGCGACCACGAGGTTGATGACCATCGCCACCGCGATGACATAGCCAAGCGCCGGCGAGCCGAACCAAAAGAGCCCGACGATCCCCATCACCACCGCGAAGACCACGCCATTGACCAGCCCGACGAGCACCTCTCGCCGGATCACCCGCCAGACGTTCGCGCCCGTGAGGTCGCGCGTGGCGATCGCGCGCACCGCGACGGTGAGCGATTGCGTCCCGGCGTTGCCGCCCATCGAGGCCACGATCGGCATCAGCACCGCGAGCGCGACGATCTGCGTGATCGCGGCTTCGAATTGCGCGATCACCAGCGAGGCCAGCACCGCCGTCACGAGGTTGACCGCCAGCCACGGGAACCGCCGCTTGACCGTGTCGAAGACCTTGTCGCTGAGGCTCCCCTCGCCCACACCGGCGAGGCGCAGGATGTCCTCCTCATGCTCCTCGTCGAGCACGGCCATCGCGTCATCGATGGTGATCTGCCCCACGAGCCGCCCTTCCTCATCGACCACCGGCGCTGAGATCAGGTGATACTGGTTGAAGGCATAGGCCACGTCGCCTTCGTATTGCGTGACCGGAAAGGTGCGGAACATCTCTTCGGTCAGCTCGACAAGCGGCGTCTCCCGCCGCGCGGCCATCAGGCGGCCCAGCGTCACATTGGCGATCGGGTGCAGGCGCGGATCGACCACCACGATGTGATAGAATTGCTTGGGCAACTCCTCGGCGCTGCGCATGTGATCGATGGCATCGCCCACCGTCCAGTGCTCGGGCGCCATCACCACCTCGCGCTGCATCAGACGCCCGGCGGAAAACTCCGGATAGCTCAGCGCCTGCTCGACCGCGATCCGGTCGCTGTCATCCAGCGCGTCGAGGATTTCCTCCTGCCGGTCCTCGTCGAGATCCTCGACAAGGTCGACCACATCGTCGGTATCGAGATCGCGCACCGCATCCGCAAGGTTCTCGGGGCTGAGGATCGCGATGACCTCTTCGCGCAGGGTCTCGTCCAGCTCCGAGAGGATCTCGCCGTCGATCTCCGGATGATAGAGCTCCAGCAGGCGGCGCCGGTCGTATGTGTTGATCTGCTCCAGAAGGTCGGCGATGTCGGCGGCGTGCAGCGGCGCCATGAGCGTCGCGAGCTTTGCGGCATCGCCCGCGTCCACCGCAAAGAGAATCGCCGCGACCGCCTTGGGACGAAGCGCGTAGTCCTCGTCCTCCTCCGCACCCTCGGGCGCGACGTCGATCTGATCCGCGGGCTCGGTCATGAGGGGGGCTCCCTGCGTCATGGACTGTCTCGCCGCTGACCATAGGCAAGCCCCAACTGGGCCACAATGGCCCGGGCTACGTTTTGCGCTTGCCCGCGCCGCGCCATTCATGTTTCGCCTTTGAGGACGGCGCGGCGGCGAGGCGAAGCACATGAACACACAGCTGATCATCGGACAGGTTCTGCGTTTCACGCGCGATCCCTTCCTCGGCGCCCCGCAGGAGGCCGCCGAGATCACCGCGCGCGGCGGCGTGCTGATCGAAGATGGTCGGATCGCGGCCCTGGGAGACGGCGCGGCGCTGCGCGCGGCCCACCCCGATGCGGAGGTCTTCGACGAGGGCGATGCGCTGATCTCCGCCGGGTTCGTCGATGCCCACGCCCATTACCCGCAGACGGCGATGATCGCCAGCTGGGGCAAACGTCTGATCGACTGGCTCAACACCTACACCTTCCCCGAGGAAATGCGCTTCGAAGACCGCGCCTACGCCGACGAGATCGCGGGCCGCTGGCTCGATTTGCTCATCGCCCATGGCACCACGAGCGCGCTCAGCTTCTGCACGGTGCACGCGCAAAGCGCCGACGCGCTTTTCGCCGCCGCGCAATCGCGCGGGATGCGACTCGCCGCGGGCAAGACCTGCATGGACCGCAACGCGCCCGACGGCCTGCGCGACAGCCCCGAGCGCGCCTATGACGAGAGCCGTACGCTGTTGCAACGCTGGCACGGGGTTGACCGGCTCTCCTACGCGATCACGCCGAGATTCTCGCCGACCTCGACGCCCGAACAGCTCTCCGCGCTCGGCGCGCTCTGGGCCGAACACCCCGACTGCCTGATGCAGACACACCTTTCCGAGCAGATCGACGAGATCGCCTGGGTGCGGGATCTCTACCCCGACGCGCGCGACTATCTCGACACTTATGAGGCTCACGGGCTTCTCGGCGACCGCGCCCTCTTCGGCCACGCGATACACCTGGAACCGCGCGAGATGGACCGGCTGCGCGAAACCGGCGCAGCGCTGGTGCATTGCCCTACGTCCAACACCTTCATCGGCTCCGGCCTCTTCGACACCGGCGCGATGAAATCCGCCGGGCTCCGCGTGGGGCTCGCTACCGACACAGGCGGCGGGTCGAGCTTTTCGATGCTGCGCACGATGGCCGCCGCCTATGAAATCGGCCAGCTCAGGGGCCGCGCGCTGCACCCCACCGAGCTGTGGTGGCTCGCCACAGCGGGCTCGGCTGAGGCGATGCACATGGGTGACCGGATCGGAAACCTTGCAGTGGGGATGGAGGCGGATATCGTGGCCATCGACCTCGCCTCGACCCCGGCCATCGCGCAACGCACGACCCGTGCCGAAGACGCCTGGTCCGCGATCTTTCCGACCATCATGATGGGCGACGACCGGGCGATCCGAAAGGTCTGGATCGCGGGTACCACCCCGGGCGCCCAGCTCTCCACGCGCACCGGAAAATGATCGATCATTTTCCGGCACGTTTTCCGATCAATCGGAAAACGGCGCCCTTCCCTGACCGCGCGAGCGGGGTCAGATCGGCGCGAGAAGGTCGAGGGCTTCGTCGTGAAGCGCCTTGGTCGCGGCGGCGATAATCTGTCCGCCGCCATGCGCGGGGCCGCCTTGCCAGGTGGTCACCACCCCGCCCGCCGCTTCGATCACGGCAATCGGCGCCTGAATGTCGTATGGATTAAGCCCCGCTTCGATCACCAGGTCAATCTGGCCCGCCGCGAGCAGGGCGTAGGCGTAGCAGTCCATGCCATATCTTGTGAGTTTCGCCCGCGCCGAGACCCGCTCGAAGGCCGATCGATCCTGCGGCGTCCCGATCTCTGGGAAGGTCGTGAAAAGCGTGGCGTCACCGAGCCGTGCGCCGCGCCGGGTCTGCAAGCTCCGCTCGCCCAGCGGGCCCGTTGTCCGGGCGCGGCCGAAGCCTCCTTCGAACCGCTCGCCAATGTAGGGTTGGTCAATGATCCCGAAGCGCGGGCCAGCCTCATCAGAGAGCGCGATGAGCACACCCCACGTCGGCGTTCCCGAGATGAACCCTCGGGTGCCGTCGATCGGATCGAGGACCCAGGTCAGCCCGCTCGATCCCTCGCGCGCGCCATATTCCTCGCCAAGAATGCCATCCATCGGCCGCTCGGCTTCGATCAGTGCGCGCATCGCGCGTTCCGCAGCGCGGTCGGCCTCGGTCACAGGGTCAAACCCCTGCGCGAGCTTGTTGTCGGTGATCAGCGAGGCTTGTCGAAACCGCGGCAGGATCTCGGCCCGCGCGGCATCCGCCAGCCGATGGGCTAGGGCCGCAATCGCGGCCTGGTCCTCATCGGAAATGCTCATCGGCGCGCCTCCCTTTGCGTCTGCCGCTTGGCTAGACTGGGAGTCGCGCAGAGGCAAGCCCGGGGGCGCGCGCCCCCGGCGCAATGTCGTCAGGCGACGTCCGAGAGCACACGCGCCAGATCGAACAGGCGACGGCGTTGTTCTTCGGGGATCGAGTAATAGGACCGCACCAGATCGAGCGCTTCCTTGTCGCCCATCAGATCGGCAGGCACCGAAGTTGCCTCGATTTCCGCGGGCTCCTGTGCATCGCCGATACCGTCGAAAAAGAAACGCACGTCAACTTCCAGCGCCTCGGCGATATCCCAAAGGCGGGAGGCGCTCACGCGGTTGGCACCGGTCTCGTATTTCTGAATCTGCTGGAATTTGATTCCGACTTTTTCGGCCAATTGCTGCTGGGTCATGCCAACAAGCCACCGGCGATGCCGAATACGTTTGCCCACATGGACGTCGACGGGATGTGCCATGGCGTTTCCTTTCACTAAAAACTTCTATTGGCGACAGTGCCCCAGACAGCCTTCGATATCGCATCGACGGATCGTGTGGATAATCCCGCCACCGGGTGCTCAATCGCATCGTTGAACGCCGCTCAAAATACCCGATAACACGTCAAAAGCAAGAAATGGGTTGGTTACTAAACGCAGAGTTGAGTTGAAATTTGGGAGTAAAATCGGACAGATAGTTAAGCCGCTGACAAAAAGTCATGGTTTTTCAGACAGAAAGTGACGCTAATATGCGTTAACATGACACATAATGTGTCAGCATCGGAGACAAAGGACGTGGCGTCAATGCGAGCTTTTCGCCTGCTGAACGGGAAAAATCAGCCCCGGTTAACCGAGATCCCGACCCCCGAACCCGGGGTCGGTGAGGTGCTGGTGAGAATCACCGCGGCGGGGCTCAACTTCGCCGATTTGCTCATGATCGAGGGCCGCTATCAGGACACGCCGGCCACGCCGTTCACGCTGGGGCTGGAGGCGGCGGGCGTCGTCGCGGCGCTCGGACCGGGGGTCGAGGGGCTCGCGGTGGGGGCGCGGGTGGCGGTCTTTGGCGGTCAGGGGGCTTTCGCCGACTATGGCGCCTTTCCGGCGGCGCGCGTGATCGAGATCCCCGACGCGCTCGACATGGTCACCGGCGCGGCCTTCCAGATCGCCTACGGCACCTCTCATCTCGCGCTCGATCACCGCGCGAAACTGCGCCCCGGCGAGACGCTCGTCGTGCTCGGCGCAGGCGGAGGTGTCGGGCTGACGGCGGTCGAGATCGGCGCGCTACTGGGGGCGCGGGTGATCGCCTTTGCGCGCGGCGCCGAAAAACTGGCCGCGGCGCGTGCCGCCGGGGCCGCGCATGTCTTTGACCCGACCGAAGCGGACATCCGCGAAACCGTGCGCAATCTGGGCGGGGCGGATGTGGTCTATGATCCCGTCGGCGGCGAGCAGTTTACCGCGGCGTTCCGCGCCTGCCGGCCCGAGGCGCGGCTCCTCACCATCGGCTTTGCCAGCGGCACCGTGCCGGACATCAAGGCCAATCACATGCTGGTCAAGAACCTGACCGTGATGGGGCTTTATTGGGGCGCCTATCTCAACTTCGCGCCGCAGGTGTTGACAGGATCGCTGCAACAGCTCGCGCGCTGGCTTGCCGAGGGCAAACTCAAGGCCCCGGTCAAGACGGTCCTGCCGTTCGAGCGGCTGGAAGACGGTCTGGCGCTGCTGCGCGCGCGCAAGGCGACTGGCAAGATCGTCTTGACGATGGACGAAACCGCGCGCTAGCCCGCCCTATTCCGCCGCAACGCGCCCCTCGACGCGCCCCTGCCCGTAGAACGTCCGGATCAGGTGATGGAGATGCTGACCGGCCTGATCCAGCGCGTCGGCGCGGCTGTAGCAGTTGATCTGCTTGCCCTTCAGCTCGGGCAGCGCGCCGCCGTGCTGGATGCGTTCGTATTGCGGCGGCTCGGTCCCCTCCAGCATCGCGGTGACCGCAAGATCGGCGCTGACTGTGGCCTCGATCGTGCGGTCCGCGTCGCTCTCCACCGCGATCTCCCAGGGCACGCCCGCCGCCTCCAACCCCTTGAGGGCCGAGCCGCGAAAGATGCAGTTGCGCGCGAACGCCAGCCGGAGCGGCCGCTGCCGCCAGGCCGTCCCGCCCGGCGCGCCCATCCAGTAGAGCGGCAATTCCGCCAAGGTCTCGCCGCCCGTCGTCGCCACGTCCTCGGTGGTGAGGATGATGTGCACGTCGCCATGGTCGAATTTCTGCTTCAACGAGCGCGTGAAGGACGACAGGAGCTGCACCCGCATCCGCGGATAATCGGCGTGGAATTGCTGTAGGACACGCGGAATCGCGGGGTAGATGATGTCATGCGGCACGCCGAGCACGACCTCGCCTTCGAAGGCGGTATCGGTCAGGCGGGAATAGACTTCGTCGTTGAGCTGTAACATCCGCCGGGCATAGGCGAGGAGCTGCTCGCCCGAGCCGGTCAGGGCAATCTGGCGCGCGGAGCGGTCAAGCAGTTGCAGCCCGAGGGACTCCTCCAGCCGCTTGAGCTGCATCGAGACCGCGGATTGCGTGAGGCTGAGGAAGCCCGCCGCCTTGGTCACGCCCCCGGTATCGGCCACCGCCACGAAAGACCGCAGGGCGGTCAGGTCCAGATTTCTCGGCATATCAACCTTCTTGATGCTTTGGATCAAAACAATTCGTTTTTAAAATGAAGCACGGCTTGCGATAAACATCAAGGAATTAGATTCACGAGCACGATAGCATCACAAAAGGAGAATGACATGTCTGTTCGCACCGCCCCCTGGAGCCTCCGCACCGACAGGCGCGCCTCCTTTTTGAGCAAATTGCGCAGCGCCCGGAGCCTCCTGCGCCAGCGCCGGGCCCTTGGCCGGCTCAGCGCGCACCAACTCGAGGACATCGGCCTGACCCGCACCCAGGCCGAGCGCGAAGCCCGCCGGCCGATCTGGGACGCGCCCGATCACTGGAGCTGAGGCGCCAAGTGCCCAAGACGGCGCGCCCACCCGGCGCGCCTTTTGCCCCATGCGCCTCAAACACCTTGAAATTCCGCGCTGCCTCGCCAATATTCTGAGCGAAAGGGTCTCGATTTTCCGGGGCCGGATAACTCACATGGAGGCTTAGATGGCTGAACTCAATCGGATGCGGACGGCAACAGGCGCCCGCTCCGCGGTAATCGACGAAGGGCTCCGCGCCCACATGAACAAGGTCTACGGCACAATGTCCGTGGGCATGCTCATCACCTTCGCCGTGGCCTGGGCCGTCGGATCCTCGGAGGCGCTTCTGTCGATCTTCCGCGACCCGATGACGCTGCGCCCCAATATCCTGGGCTACGTGGCCATGTTCGCGCCGCTCGGCATGATCTTCGCGTTTGGCCCGGTCATGCGCCGCGCCTCGGCGGAAGGCGCGCGACTGTTCTTCTTCGCCTTCGCGGCGATGATGGGCCTGTCGCTGTCTTATATCTTCGCGGCCTATACCGGCATCTCGATCGCCCAGACCTTCCTGGTGACGTCGATTGCCTTCGCGGGCCTGTCGCTCTGGGGCTACACCACCAAGCGCGACATCTCGGGCTGGGGGTCGTTCCTCATCATGGGCGTGATCGGCCTGCTGGTGGCGATGGTGATCAACATCTTCCTGCAATCGCCCGCGATCATGTTCGTGGTGTCGATCCTCGGCGTGCTTATCTTCGCCGGGCTGACCGCCTATGACACGCAGAAGATCAAGGCCGAGTATGTGGCCCACGCCCATCACGGCGATCAGGAATGGCTGGAGAAATCGGGGATCCATGGGGCGCTGAACCTCTACCTCGACTTCCTCAACATGTTCCAGTTCCTGCTCATGTTCATGGGCTCGCAGGAATAGCCTCGCGGCCCGGGGGAAACCCCATGCAAAAGCCTGCAAGCGGCGCTTCGGCGCCGCTTTTTCGTTCCGGGCCCCTGCTGCCCCCCGCAATGCGCGCGCGGGAGATTGAAAAATCGGCCCGGCGTTGCTACCTTGATCCTATCCCGGCGCCGGGGATTTGCGGCGCATGACAAAGGAGGACAATGTCCTGTCACTTAACGCCGACGCGGCACCCGCCGCTGATCCGGAAGCCGTTCGCATGAGCGGCTATGTGGATGAGATGGGCCTGAGCAATGCCATGCTCGCCCGCATCCTGACGTCCCTCGAAGATGACAAGGCCGAAGATATCGTGACGGTCGACCTGCGCGGAAAATCCGCGATGGGCGATCACATGGTGATCTGTTCCGGCCGGTCCTCGCGGCAGGTCTCGGCGATCGCCGAGAAGCTCTCCGCGCGCATCAAGGAGGAGTTCGGCCTGACCCCGCGCTCCGAAGGGGGCGATACGGGCGACTGGGTCCTGATCGACACGGGCGATGTGATCGTCCATGTCTTCCGGCCCGAGGTGCGCGACTTCTACCAGCTTGAGAAGATGTGGCTGCCCGCCGGGGCGGCTCCTGCGCAAACCCGGAGCTGATGCGGCTCCATATTTGTGCGGTCGGGCGCTTGCGCGCCGGGCCGGAACAGACGCTGATCGACGACTACCTCACCCGCGCCGCGCGCAGCGGGCGCAATCTCGGGCTCGGCCCGTGTTCTGTGCATGAGGTGGAAGACAAGAAGGGCGGCGGTCCGGCCGCCGAGGCCGCGCTGCTCACCAAATCCGCTCCCCAAGGCGCTGCGATCTGCTTGCTCGACGAGCGCGGCAAGCAGATGACGAGCCCCGGGTTCGCCCACGTACTCGCCGAGTGGCGGGATGCGGGGCGGGGCGATGCGGCCTTCATGATCGGCGGGGCCGACGGGCATGATCCCGCCCTGCGCGCCCGGGCCGACCTCTGCCTCAGTTTCGGCAAGATGGTCTGGCCCCACATGCTGGCCCGCGCGATGCTGGCCGAACAGCTGTATCGCGCGGTCTCCATCCTCGCCGGAAGCCCCTATCACCGGGTGTGATTACTGCGGCTGGTAGTGCGAGCGCATGACGTTGCCGTGCCAGTCGTCGCTGGTCACTGTGACCCCGGTGTCGAGCACCGAAAGATCGATGATCTGAGCGAGGGCAAAGCCCACGAAAAGCGCGGCGGCGAGCGCCAGCAGGCGTGTCGGGGCGGGGTGAAGGGCCTGAGAGCCGGTGTGATGCAGTGCGATATCAGCCATGTGACTGTCTCCGAAAAAGGGTTGCCGGGATTGAATATACCGCGCTCAATCATTTGCATAACGAATGTTTGTTGGCCATATGATCACATTTCGTGAAGTATTTTTCGCCCGGCATTCGCCGCCGCCACGGTTGCCCCGGCGCGGCGGGGCGCTTACCTTTGCGGCACGCTTCGCACGAAACTCCCAGTGAAAGATCCCGCCATGACCGCACCCAAACCCGTCGTCCTGTGCATCCTCGATGGCTGGGGCGAGCGCGCCGCGCGCGAGGGCAACGCGCCGCTTCTGGCCAAGACGCCCAACTTCGACCGCATCCGCGCGACCTGCCCCCATGGCACGCTGACGACCTTCGGCCCCGATGTCGGGCTGCCGAAGGGCCAGATGGGCAACTCCGAGGTCGGCCATACGAATATCGGCGCGGGGCGCGTCGTGGCGATGGATCTGGGCCAGATCGACCTCGCGATCGAAGACGGCAGCTTTTTCGAGAATGCCGCCCTGCGCGAGTTCATCTCGACCCTGAAGCAAAGCGGCGGGACGGCGCATCTCATGGGCCTCGTCTCGGACGGCGGTGTGCATGGCAGCCTGGCCCACATCCTCGCCGCGATCCGCGCGATTGCCGACGCCGGCGTCCCCGTGGTCCTGCACGCGATCACCGACGGGCGCGACGTCAGCCCCAAGACCGCCGACCGCTTCCTGGCGGAACTGGAGGGCGCGCTGCCCGAGGGCGCGCGAATCGGGACGGTCATCGGCCGCTACTACGCGATGGATCGCGACAATCGCTGGGAGCGGGTCGCCACGGCCTATCACGCGATGGTTGGCGGCAAGGGCGAAGCCGCCCCGGATGCGCAAGCCGCGGTCGCCGCCGCCTGGAACGCGGGCAAGACCGACGAGTTCGTGCCCGCCACGGTCCTCTCCGGCTACGAGGGGATGCGCGATGGCGACGGGTTTTTCTGCCTCAACTTCCGCGCCGACCGCGCGCGCGAGATCCTGCGCGCCATCGGCGAGCCGGAGTTTGACGCATTCGAGACCGGCCCGCGCCCCGCGCTCGCCGCGCGTCTCGGCATGGTCGATTATTCCCGCGCGCACAACGGCTACATGACCACCTGCTATCCCAAGCAGGAGATCGTCAACACGCTCGGCGCCTGGGTCGCGAAGGCTGGGCTCCGGCAGTTTCGCCTCGCCGAGACCGAGAAATACCCCCACGTGACCTTCTTCCTCAATGGCGGGCAGGAGGAGCCGGAGGTGGGCGAGGATCGCTACATGGCCCCCTCCCCCAAGGTCGCGACCTATGACCTCCAGCCCGAGATGAGCGCAGCGGAAGTCACCGGCGCCTTCGTGAAGGCGATCGGCGAGGGCTATGATCTCATCGTGACCAACTACGCCAACCCCGACATGGTCGGGCACACCGGCGATCTGGACGCGGCGATCGCGGCCTGCGAGGCGGTGGACGAAGGATTGGGCCGGGTGCTGGAGGCGCTGGAGGCCGCGGGGGGCGCGATGATCGTCACAGCTGATCACGGCAACTGCGACATCATGATCGACCCCGAGACCGGCGGCCCCCACACCGCACATACCACCGAGCTTGTCCCCGTCATTCTCGTCGGCGGACCCGAAGGCGCGGCGCTGCGCGAGGGTGGCCGGCTTGCGGATCTCGCGCCGACGATCCTTGAGCTCATGGGCCTCGACCAGCCGGCGGAAATGACCGGTGTCTCGCTTCTGAGGTCGCACAAATAGGGCCGGACCGAACGCAAAAGTGATCCCGCGCCCTGCGATATCCCCTCGGATTGCTCTGGCCCTCGCGGCGCTTGGGTGTAAGGTGCTGTCGACATGGCGGGGTGTAGGGGCGGCGCGCCCGCGGACGCACATCTGCCTGACGGACCGTAACCGACAAGGACTGACCCGATGAAGAAATTCGCCCTGGCCGCCATGACTGGCATCGCAGCCGGCACCATCGTGACGACACAGATCGCCGGCCCGCTGCTCGCGCAGGAAGCCGACCGCAGCTCGGTCTATGAACAGCTCGATCTCTTCGGCGACATCTTCGAGCGCATCCGCGCGCAATATGTCGAGGAAGTCGACGACAAGGAGCTCATCGAGGCGGCGATCAACGGGATGCTGACATCGCTCGATCCGCATTCGGGCTATCTCTCGGCCGATGACGCGGCGGACATGCGCGTCCAGACCCGCGGCGAATTCGGCGGGCTCGGCATCGAAGTCACGCAGGAAGAGGGGTTCGTCAAGGTCGTGGCCCCGATGGACGGAACGCCGGCGGATGAGGCGGGGATCGAGGCGGGCGATTTCATCACCCACGTGGACGGCGAAAGCGTGCTGGGCCTGATGCTCGACGAGGCGGTGGACCTGATGCGCGGGCCGGTAGGCTCCGAGATTATCATCACGGTCGTGCGCGAAGGCGAGCCGGAGCCCTTCGATGTCACCATCGTGCGCGATACGATCAAGCTGACGGCGGTGCGCGCGCGGCTCGAGGGCCAGACGGCGGTCCTGCGGATCTCTACCTTCAACGACCAGACTTACGACAACCTGCAAGCCGGGCTACGGGACGCGGTGGAAGAGGCCGGCGGGATGGACCAGATCAACGGCGTGGTCGTGGATCTGCGCAACAACCCCGGCGGCTTGCTCAACCAGGCGATCCTCGTCTCCGACGCTTTCCTCGAAAAGGGCGAGATCGTCTCGACCCGCGGCCGCCAGATCGTCGACGGCGAGCGCTACAACGCAACGGCCGGAGATCTCGCGGAAGGCAAGCCGCTCGTGGTGCTGATCAACGGCGGATCGGCCTCGGCCTCCGAGATCGTCGCGGGCGCGTTGCAGGACCACCGGCGCGCGATCGTGGTGGGCACCAAGAGCTTCGGCAAAGGCTCGGTGCAGACGGTCATGCAACTGCGCGGCGAAGGGGCGATGCGCCTGACGACCGCGCGCTACTACACACCCTCGGGCCGCTCGATTCAGGCGCTCGGCGTCTCGCCGGACATCGTCGTCGAACAGCCCCGCCGGGCGATCACCGAGGAAGCCGAAGAAGAGGCCCGCGCGCCCCGCACGGAAGCGGACCTGCGCGGCAGCCTCGACAACGACAGCCTCTCGGAAGACGAGATCCGGCAGATCGAGGAAGAACGCGCCGCAGCCGATGAAGCGGCGCGACTGCGCGAAGAGGACTACCAGCTCGCCTATGCGATCGATATCCTCAAAGGCCTCAACGCGCTCGCCCCGGTCGAGGACTGACGCCCAGCTCTGAGCAACACCGGAAAATGATCGATCATTTTCCGGCACGTTTTCTGATCGATCAGAAAACGGGGCCCGCCCAAGGCCGAACGGAGGACTTAGATGACGCCCGAAGACATTGCTCAACTGCCGTATCGTCGCTGCGTGGGGGTGATGCTGATCAATTCCGACAAGAGAATCTTTGTCGGGCAGCGGCTCGATAGCGATCTTCCCGCGTGGCAGATGCCGCAGGGCGGTATTGACCCCGGTGAAACCCCAACTGACGCCGCTTTGCGCGAGCTGCACGAGGAAACCGGCGTCGGGGCCGAGCATGTCCGCATCGAGGCACAAACCGACGAGACGCTAAAATATGACCTGCCTTTGGAGCTGGTGCCTAAAGTCTGGAAGGGCCGCTACCGGGGGCAGGAACAATACTGGGTCTTGCTTCGACTGGAGGCGCCCGAGGACGTGATCGACATCGACACCGAGCACCCTGAATTCTCGGAGTGGCGCTGGTTGGACCCGCAGGAATTGCTCGCCCAGATCGTGCCGTTCAAACGCGATGTGTATCGCCAGGTTCTGGACCATTTCTCGGACCATCTGGATCCGGCGCCAAACGGAAAATGATCAATCATTTTCCGGCCCGTTTTCTGATTGATCAGAAAACGGTGGCGATCGCTTGAAAAGCGATCGCCACCCCTCGTTCAGAACGTCGCGCTCAAGCCCGCGTACCAGGCCCGGCCTGGCTCGTTGAACGTATTGGCCCCCTCACCCGACCGCATGACCTGCGTCGAGAAGAGGTTGGTCACGCCACCGGACAGGCTGACCGTGTCGTTGAGTTCATACCGGGCGGCAAGGTTTCCGACCGTATAGGGGTCGCGCTCGTCGGTATCCTCGAAATCGTAGCCCGATTGCGCGTTGTGAGCTGCGGCCTGGATCCGCCCGTAGTGGGTCAGCGAGGGGATCAGCGTCAGCCGGTCCGTCACGCGCCAATCCAGCGAGGCGTTGATCGTGTAATCCGGCACGAGGCTGAGCGGGATTTTCAGCGTCTTCGCCTTCTGATAGACGCCGTTGCCGTCAACGCCCGCGTCCGTCCGGATCTCCTGTTCGGAGAGCAGCATGTAGGTGAAGTTCGCGGACGCTTCGACCCGGTCGCCGAGCGGGGCTGCGACATTGCCTTCAATCCCGGCCACTCTGGCCTTCGGGACGTTGTCCCAGCGGTAGAGACGGCAGGAGCCGGGGTTGCCGCGCACCGTGCAGCCGACCGTGCCGACCTGCTCCGTGCCCGCTTGGATCTTGTCGCGGTAGTCGTTGTAGAAGACCGTCGCGCTTGCCCGCAGACCGCTGTCCCCGTCATAGGCCAGGCCGACTTCGGTGTTGATGCTGGTTTCGGGATCGAGATCCTCGTTGCCGAGCACATAGCAGGGCCCGTTGCGATAGTAGGGATAGGGGCAGCCGTTGCCGTTCGTTGTGTAGACGTAATCGGGATTGACCTGATAGAGGTTCGGCGCCTTGAAGGCCCGGGCCACGCCGAATTTCGCGGTCCAGTTGGTGTCGATCATGTAGGTCATGTTGAGCGCCGCGCTGAGGTTCAGCCCGAAGCTTTCCGCATGATCGACCCGGATGCTCGGTGCGATTTCCAGCGCCTCGCCCCACAGGATGTTGCTCTCGGCATAAAGTGACGTGAGCGTCTGTTCGGTGACCGATTGGCGATCACCCGCGTCGAGCGCCACCGCCGTGCCGCCGTCGATGGCAAGGGCGCTCTGGTTATTCACCGCGTCCTCCAGTCGCTCATGGCGCAGTTCACCGCCAAAGGTGTGGGTCGCGTCGCGCCCCAGGATCTGCCCCGACAGGATCCATTCGCTCTTGGCCGAGAGCGTCTCATGATGGATCGTGACCCAGTCCAGAGCGTCGGTGATGCGCCCTTCACCCCCACCGGCAAGCCCTTCGGCGTAGCGGCTGTTGTCGGTCTTCTCCCACTGGACGTAGCTGTTCGACCTGCCGAAATCATAGGTCCCGCGGTGCGTCAGCGCGAGGGTCAGCCGCTCCATCCGGTTGGTCTCGGCCCCCTCCTCGGCAAGCGCCTCGGTGGTGTCGGAGGTCGAGTTGAGCTGCCGGTCGCCGGCGTAGATGTTGCTCTGGCGCGACTTGGAGACATCGACATCGAGGCGGTGCATGTCGTCGGGCGTCCAGCTCAGGCGGAGCGAGACATCCTTGTTCTCGACCCCTTCCATGCCCGCGGGAACCGGATCGCCGTCTTCGACCGCCTCGGCGTTGATGTCGGGCGCATCGGCATCGGAGCGGTTCCAGCCGCCGGTAAGCCGGAAGCTGAACTGGTCGCCCAACGGTTTCGCCCAGAGCAGGTTCACGCGGCGATCGCCGCCCTCATCGCTGCTTTGAGGCGCGTTGTAGCGCAGGTTGATGTCAACCGTCTCGACCTCCGGCGCCTTGGTTACGATGTTGACCACGCCGCCCGCAGCGCCCGAGCCATAGCGCGCCGCCGCCGGGCCGCGGATCACTTCGATCCGCTCGATCATCTCGGCGGGGACCCAATTGCTGTCGCCCCGCGTGTCGCGCTCGCCGGACCGGCCCATCCGCACCGAATTGCGTGACATGACGGGCTTGCCGTCGATCAGGATCAGCGTGTTTTCCGGCCCCATGCCGCGAATGTCGATCTGGCGCTGGTTGCCGCGCTGCCCGGTGGCGGATGTGCCGGTGAGGTTCACCCCCGGCATCTTGCGCACCACCTCGGAGATATCGTTGGCCACCGGTGTCTTTTCGAGCTGCTCCTCAGTCACCGTCGAGACGCCGAGCGCCTGGAGGACGGCCTCTTCGTAGCTGTAGATTTCGATGTCATCGAGGGTGATCGCCTCGGCGCCGGTGAAATCCACGTCAAAATCGAAATCGGCCTCCTGCGCGCCGACGGCAAGCGCCGCCGTCCCCGCACATAAAAGCGTCGTGGCCCGCAAGACCGCTTTGGTCCTGAATGTCATGTCTTGTCCTTTCCCCAATCGTAGCAAACTGCTGGCGTGGCGAGAGGAAGACCCTTGGCTAGGCGGCATGTAAGCGGTGGTGCGGAGGCCCCGCACCGGGGCGGTGCTTAGCAGGTCGCTAATAGTTGATCAATTCAATCAGGATTATTTTTTGCCCACCCAAACGATTTTTTGCGCATCGTACGCCGCGGGGTTCTCCTTGTGCCGGGCGCCCGCCCGCGCCAAGACTGCGGCACCTGAAGCGGCAGAGGGCAGGATGTGACGCAGGCACTGGTAATCGGGGGCGGCCCGGCGGGGCTGATGGCCGCGGAGGTGATGGCGCAGGATGGGCTCTCGGTGATCGTGGCGGAGGCGATGCCGACTGTGGGGCGCAAGCTGCTGATGGCCGGGAAATCGGGCCTCAACCTCACCAAAGAAGAGCCCCGCGAGAGCTTTCTTGCAGCGTTCCACCCCCTGCCCGCGCCCCTGCATCGCGCGCTGGAGGATTTCGACAGCGCCGCGGTGCAACGCTGGGCCGAGGGGCTTGGCCAACCTGTCTTCACCGGCAGCACCGGCCGCGTCTTTCCCAAGGCAATGAAAGCATCGCCCCTGCTGCGCGCCTGGCTCGCGCGCCTGCGCGATGGCGGCGTGGAGATCCGCACGCGCTGGCGCTGGACGGGCTGGGAGGCGGGCCGGTTCAGCTTCATCACTCCAGACGGGCCGGCCGTGCTCACGCCTCAGGTCTGTGTGATGGCACTTGGCGGCGCGAGTTGGTCACGGCTCGGCTCGGACGGCGCGTGGCGCGGCCTCTTCGACGCCAACGGCCTCGCCAGCGCCCCCTTTGCGCCGGCCAACGCAGGTCTGCGCGTCGCGTGGACCGAACACATGCGCAAACACTTCGGCACACCGCTCAAAAACATCGCGCTGCGTGCGGGGCCACTCCGCTCCCGCGGCGAAATCGTGCTCTCGGAACGCGGGCTCGAGGGCGGCGGGATCTATGCCGTCTTCCGGGCGGTGCGCGAAGGGCATCCCCTGGTTGTCGACACGCTGCCGGACCTGAGCGCAGACGAGGTCCGCGCGCGGTTGGAGCGCCCGCGCGGCAAATCGAGCCTGGCCAACCACCTTCGCAAGCGCCTCACCCTCACCCCAGCCGCCATCGCACTGGCCCGCGAATTCGGCACACTCCCATCCGCCCCCGACACGCTCGCGCAGCACCTCAAAGCGCTGACCATCAGGCACGACGGCCCGCGCCCGATGGACGAAGCGATTTCCACCGCCGGCGGGCTCGCCTTCGCAGGGGTGGATGACACCCTGATGCTCAAAGGCAGACCGGGCTGTTTCGTCGCCGGGGAGATGCTCGACTGGGAAGCCCCCACGGGGGGCTACCTGCTGACCGCTTGCCTCGCCACGGGCCGCCACGCCGGCAAAAACGCCGCGCGCTTCGCCAAGGGCGGCGGAAAATGATCAATCATTTTCCGGCACGTTTTCTGATTGATCAGAAAACGGCGCCCTGTGGTCAGTGTCCGCCCAGGATGCCGGTGCGGACCGAGTAGTCGACAGCAACGCCATAGTCGGGGTCATCGTCCTGCTCCACGACAAGGTGCCCTGCCTTGGCGAGAAGTCTGTGGCAATCGCGCGAGAGGTGCCGCAGCTGGATCCGTTTGCCCGCCGCCTCGTATTTCGAGGCGACCGCTTCGATGGCCTGCAGGGCGGATTGATCGACGACCCGGCTGTCGGCGAAATCGACGATGACACGCTGCGGATCCTTGCCCGTGTCGAAGAGCTCGGTGAACCCGTCGGTCGAGCCGAAAAACAGCGGCCCCTGCACCTGATAGACCTTGGCGCCCTCCGGCGTGGTGTAGGTTTTGGCGTGGATCCGCGTGGCGTTGTTCCAGGCATAGGCGAGCGCCGAGACGATCACCCCCACGACCACCGCGATTGCGAGGTCGTATTTCACCGTCACGACGGTCACGAGGATGATCACGGCCGCGTCCGTCAGAGGCACGCGCGACAGGATCTTGAAGCTGTTCCAGGCGAAGGTCCCGATGACCACCATGAACATCACCCCGACAAGCGCCGCGAGGGGGATCTGCTCGATCACAGACGAGCCCACGAGGATGAAGGACAGCAGGAACAGCGCCGCGATGATCCCGGCAAGCCGTGTGCGCCCGCCGGATTTCACGTTGATCATCGACTGGCCGATCATCGCGCAGCCGCCCATCCCGCCAAAGAAGCCGGTGACGAGGTTGGCCAGCCCCTGGGCCACGCATTCCCGGCTCGCGCCGCCGCGCTGGCCGGTGATATCGCCCACGAGGTTCAGCGTCAGGAGGCTCTCGATCAACCCGATCGCCGCGAGGATCACCGCGTAGGGCAGGATGATCTCGAAGGTCTCCCAGTTGAGCGGCACCATCGGGATGTGGAAGCTGGGAAAGCCGCCCTCGATCGACGCCATGTCGCCCACGCGCGGCACATCGAGCCCGAAGCCGATGACCACCGCCGCGACAATCCCGATGCCGGCCAGCGGCGCGGGGATGACCTTGGTGATCCGCGGCATGACCCAGATCACCGCCATGGTCAGCGCGACCAGCCCGAGCATCGTCACGAGTGGGCCGCCCGAGAGCCACTCGCCCCCGGTCGTCCCGTGGCCGGAGACTTCGACGCTGCCGGGGACCTTGAACTGCGTGAGCTGGGCAAGGCCGATGACGATGGCGAGCCCGTTGACGAAGCCGAGCATGACCGGGTGCGGCACCAGCCGGATGAACTTGCCCCAACGCATGACCCCGGCGATGACCTGCAGGATGCCCATCAGCACCACGGTGGCGAAGAGGTATTCGACCCCGTGCTGCGCCACGAGGCTGACCATGACCACGGCGAGTGCCCCGGTCGCGCCCGAGATCATCCCCGGCCGGCCGCCGAGCACGGCCGTGACCAGCCCCACGAGGAAGGCCGCATAGAGCCCCACCAGCGGGTGGACCCCGGCGACAAAGGCGAAGGCCACCGCCTCGGGCACCAGCGCGAGCGCGACGGTCAGCCCCGACAGCAGCTCGATGCGCAGGCGGGCGGGCGTGAACTCCGTCCCGGGGGCGGCGAAATCGGACAGGATGAAACGGTTGGCAACGGAGGCCAGAAGGACTCGGGTCAAGGTAATATGTCTCTCTTGCGGATATGTCCGGGGATCGGCCGCGCGCGCGGGCGCCCCGGTTTGTCCGGCTCATAGCGCACCGCGGCGCAAAGCGCCACCTCTGAGCCGCACGGCGGGGGCGCGGGTCAACAGGTTTCGGGCCCGGCCCCGGGGCGATGCCTGCGTTTCCGGCGCCGCGTGGCGCGGAGAGAGTGGTTGAAAGAGCCGGCCGTGCGGGCGACAGTCATAGCGACAACCCAAGCGGAGACGACGGATGACAAAGACCATGATCGGGGTGATCGGCGGCTCGGGGCTCTACGAGATCGACGGGCTGGAAGGGGCGCGCTGGCAGGAGGTCGAGAGCCCCTGGGGGGCGCCATCGGATGCGATCCTCACCGGCCGCCTCGGCGGCGTCGAGATGGCCTTCCTGCCCCGCCACGGGCGCGGCCACGTCCACAGCCCGACCACCGTCCCCTACCGCGCCAACATCGATGCGCTCAAACGTCTCGGCGTGACCGACGTTATCTCCGTCTCCGCCTGCGGCAGTTTTCAGGAGCACATGGCGCCGGGCGATTTCGTCCTTGTCGATCAGTTCATCGACCGGACCATCGCGCGCGAGAAGAGCTTCTTCGGGACCGGATGCGTCGCCCATGTGCCGCTCGCGCACCCCACCTGCCCGCGCCTGACGGACGCCTGCGAGACCGCCGCGCGCGCCACCGGCATCACCGTGCACCGAGGCGGGACCTATCTCGCGATGGAGGGGCCGCAATTCTCCTCCCTCGCCGAATCGCGGCTCTACCGCGAGGTCTGGGGCTGCGACGTGATCGGGATGACCAACATGCCCGAAGCCAAGCTCGCCCGCGAGGCCGAGCTCTGCTACGCCTCCGTCGCCATGATCACCGATTACGACAGCTGGCACCCGGACCACGGCGAGGTCGACATCAACGACATCATCCGCACCCTGACCGGCAACGCCGAAAAGGCGCGCGGCCTTGTGGCGAACCTGCCCGCCCTGCTCGGGGCGGACCGCGCGCCCTGCCCCCACGGCTGCGACCGCGCGCTGGAATTCGCCGTGATGACCGCCCCCGAGAAGCGCGACCCCGCGCTGGTGGCGAAGCTCGACGCCGTGGCGGGCCGCGTCCTCGGCGGCTGAGCCCCGCCACGGGGCGCGCCGGTCAGCCGTCTTCCCAGACCAGCTCGATCTTTTCGGTGAAGGGCCGGCGGTCGATCAGGTTGAAATAGTCCCGCACACGCACATCCGTGGGCAGGCCGTTTTCATTGCAAAGCCGCTGCTGCGCGATCTTGGCCTCGCTGCTGTAGGGAATGCCGCAGCTCTCGAACACCGCCTCCGGCAGGAAGATCGGATGGCGGCGCAGGCTCACCCCGAGGTTCCGCTGCACCGGGCGCAGAGTCGCTGTCCCGTCGCTATAGGTCATGACCTCGCCGGTCTCGATGAGCGAGGCATTGACCGTGCAGACCAGCTCGCCCTTGGAGAACGAACGCGCCATGTCGCATTTGCAACGCTGCGACACCTCAAGCCCGGCCTTTTCCAACGACAGCGCCGAGCGGCTCCCGAAGAAGGCGAGCCCGCCCACATCGGCGGAAAGCTTGGTGAGATCGTCGGGGATGATCCCGACCTTCGAGCCCACTTGCGTGAACCAGCCCATGAAGAGCTTGGCGCGATTGACGTAGACGTCCTGCGCCTCCACATCGTCGAATCCGCCGGCATCGATGAAGGTATCGCAGAGTTTCGACGGCGGTCCGCTGTTGGAAATCACGACGATATCTCCCGCCGTGAGCGGCTCCGCCCCGGTGGGATAGGAGAATTTGTTGACAGCGACGATATCCTTCTCCGTCAATCCGAAGAACAGGAACGCGCAGAGACCGCTCACCGCGAAGACCGCGGCGAGGATCAGAGCTTTTTTCAACATGATGCCCCCTAGCTTCGCGGACAGCAGAGATTTCCGCTGCACGGATAGTGCGTCTCAGGGCATTGGGCGCTGGCGCTGCTGGCAATCGCAACAAGGAAAACGAGCGCAAAGTATTTCATGGCAACCTCGAATCATCTTTGTGAAATAATGGGGATCAGCATACCACAGCGCGGCCATATCTTGGTTAACGTTTACGTAACCCTGCCGCATCCGGGGGTGTTTGCTTGCCTTTCCGCGCGCTTTGGCGGAATACTCAGATCCGATTGCCAAGGCCGACTGACGGGAGTGCGCGATGCCATTCGATCTCTGGGCGGGGTTTGTCGCCGCGTCGGTCGCACTGCTCCTGATCCCGGGGCCGACGGTGCTGCTCGTGCTGTCTTATGCGCTCTCCAAGGGGCGCAGCGTGGCGCTTGCCTCGGCGGCGGGAGTGGCGCTTGGGGATTTCGTGGCAATGAGCGCCTCGCTGGCGGGGCTCGGCGCGCTGGTGCTGGCCTCGGCCACGCTGTTCACCCTGCTCAAATGGGTCGGGGCGGCCTACCTGATCTTCATGGGCTGGCGGCTGTTGCGCTCGGCGGCGCGCACCGGGTCCGGCCCCGAGGAGGCGCAGCTTGCGCCCTTGCCGGGGATCGGCGCCGGGTCCGTCTTCTGGCACGCGGCCGCCGTCACGGCGCTCAATCCCAAATCCATCGTCTTCTTCATCGCCTTCGTGCCGCAGTTCCTCCGACCCGAAGCGCCGCTCCTGCCGCAATTTTCCATCCTCATTGCGAGTTTCGTGGGGCTTGCGGCGCTCAACGCACTGGCCTATGCGCTGCTCGCCGATCGTTTGCGCCGCCGGATCGCGCGGCCCTCCGTGCTCGCCTGGCTCACCCGCGCCGGCGGCGCGGCCCTGATCGCGCTCGGATTTGCCACCGCGGCTCTGCGCCGCGCCTGACCACCACCTTTGCGCCAAGAGGCCAGCTCCCCATGCCAGTGACCAGATCCGTCCAGGATTACATCCGCACCATCGTCGATTTCCCGAAGGAAGGGATCATGTTCCGCGATGTGACCACCCTCTTTGCCGATCCGCGCGGGTTCCGCATGGCCATCGACCAGATGCTCCACCCCTACGCGGGCGAGCGGATCGACAAGGTCGTGGGGCTGGAGGCGCGCGGCTTCATCCTTGGCGGCGCGATCGCGCATCAGCTCTCCGTCGGCTTCGTGCCGGTGCGCAAGAAGGGCAAACTGCCGGGGCCCACGATCAGCGAGCATTACACGCTGGAATACGGCGAGGCGGTGGTCGAGATCCACGACGACGCGATCGCGCCGGGCGAGACGGTGCTTGTCGTCGATGACCTTCTGGCCACAGGC
This sequence comes from Poseidonocella sedimentorum, assembly GCF_900116005.1. GTDB lineage: Bacteria > Pseudomonadota > Alphaproteobacteria > Rhodobacterales > Rhodobacteraceae > Poseidonocella > Poseidonocella sedimentorum. Next base: position 157,109 of record NZ_FOYI01000001.1, on the reverse strand, counting down.
GGCACCGCGGAAGCGGGGATCAAGCTCGTCGAGCGGCTGGGCGGCAAAATCCTCAGCTGCGCCTTCATCATCGACCTGCCGGACCTTGGCGGGCGGGCGCGGCTGGAGGCGCTTGGCATGGATGTGCACGCGCTGTGCGAATTCGAGGGCGATTAACTTCGTCTTAACCTTAACCGGGCAAAGCTAGGCTCGCTTGCACCGATCTGAGGAACGAGATTGGTTTTGGCGCCCCGCCGGGAACGCGGCCGGGGCGCCACCCTCCCCCCAAAAACGCCACTGCCTCAGCCCTCGCGCAGCACCGCGCCGGGATTCATGATGCCATTCGGATCCAGCGCCGACTTGATCGCGCGCATCGCCGCAAGCTTGGCCGGGTTGCCGTAACGCTCCAGATCCTCGACCTTCATCCTCCCGATCCCATGTTCGGCGCTGACCGATCCGCCGAGCTCGTGCACCAGATCATGCAGCGCGGTCTTGATCTCGGCACGTTGGTGGTCATGGTCGGCGCGGGTTTTGCCGGGCATGGGAAAAACGTTGTAGTGCAGGTTGCCATCGCCCACATGGCCAAAGCAGTTGACGCGAAACGCGTCGATTGCGCCCAGCTCCTCGCGCCCCCGCGCTATCATCTCCGGCAGCGCGCCGAGCGGGACGGAAATGTCATGGTTGCTGACTGATCCGATGCGCCGGTTGGCCTCCGGCAGGTTTTCGCGCAGCGCCCAGAGGGCCTCCCGCTGGCCCCCCGATTGGGCGATGACACCGTCGCTCACCAGCCCCGCCTCGGCGGCCTCCACGAAGAGCCCTTCGAGCGCGGCGACGGGATCGAGCCCGCGCGCGAGCCCGAGCTCGATCAGCACGGACCAACCGGGCACGCTGCCAAACGGCTGGCGCAGCTCGGGCATGGTCCCGGCCAGAAACTCCAGCCCCTGCGCGCTCATCAACTCGAAGGCGCTGATCCCCTCGCCGAGCGCCGCGCGCGCCATGGAGAGCAGCCCAAGCGCCGCCTCCGGGCTCTCGACCACCAGAAGCGCCGTCCCCTCGCCCGCCGGTCTGGGGAAGAGCTTGAGCGCCGCGGCGGTGATGACGCCGAGCGTGCCCTCCGATCCGATCAGCAGGTTGCGCAGATCGTAGCCGGTGTTGTCCTTGCGTAGCCGGGTGAGCCCGTGCCAGATCTCGCCGCTGGGCAAGACCGCCTCCAGCCCAAGGCAGAGATCGCGCGCATTGCCATAGCGCAGGACGTTCACCCCGCCCGCGTTGGTCGCGAGATTGCCACCGATCCGCGCCGATCCCTTGGCCGCGAGGCTGAGCGGGAAGAGGCGGCCCACCGCCTCGGCCTCCGAATGGAGCGTTTCGAGGATCACGCCCGCCTCGGCGATGATCACGTTTTCCTCCGCAAACACGGCGCGGATCTGATCCATCCGCTCCAGAGAGAGGATGATCGGCGCCCGGCCCGGCGCCGCGATCTGACCGCCGACGAGCCCGGTCCCGCCGCCGTAGGGGACCACGGCGAGGCGCTCGGCATTGGCAAAGCGCAGGATCGTGGAGACCTCCTCGACCGTGGCGGGCGCGAGCAGCAGCCCGCCCTCGCCCCGATAACGCCCGCGCGGCTCTTCCAGATAGGCCGGGGCCAGCGGGCGAAACACCGCCTCCGGCAGACGCGCGGCCAGCGCCTCGCGATGCGCCTCGGTCACAGATGCCAATGTCATGAATACGCTCCCCGAAAACCCCTGCCCGCTTGGTGCACAGGGCAGCGCCCGAGATCAACCCCCGGCGCGCTCCGGGCTCACTCCGGGTCCCGCAACATGGCCGGGCTCAGCACCCGGACGGTCGGCCGGTCCGGCAGATCGCGCAGCGAGACCATGAGGCTGTTGCCCTCCTCGAACGCCACGTCGAACTCATCGGCCATGCCCGCGAGGAAGACATCGAGCGTGCCGCGCCCGAACCAGTGCATCGGGATGACGACCGAGCTCTTGAGGCGCTTGAGGATGCGGATCATCGTCGGCAGATCCACCGTCGTGCCACCATCCACCGCCGCCATGACCACATCGACCCGGCCGAGCGCGGCGTATTGCGCGCTGTTGGGCTCGTGGTGCAGATGACCAAGATGGCCGATGCAGAGCCCCGCCATCTCGAAGACGAAAATCGAGTTGCCGTTGGGCTCCCGGTCGCCGAACCCGGAGCGGATATCGGTGGGCACATTGCGCACCAGCACATCGCCGATCTCGACGTAGTGATCCGCCCTGGTCCCATGCGGCTCGCCCCAGCCGCGCAGGACATGCGGAATCGCCGGGTCCGGGTAGCGCGTCCAGTGGGTGGAATGGGCGTGGTTCATCGTCACAACATCGGGCAGGAAATCCGCCGTTCCGATAAACCCGTTGTAATCGGTCACGATATTCACCCCGCCCTCGGACTGGATGAGAAACATCGAATGGTCGAGATAGGTGATCCGCGCGGCATACTCCGGGATCGGATCGCGGTAGCTCGCCTGGTGCAGATACGTGATCCCCGGTGTCGCCTCGGCCAGCGCGATACAGTGGCTCGCGCGGCGCTCCTGGGCGGCGAGCGGCGCAGCGAGGCAGAGCAAGATGGCGACAATACGGATCATGGGCGGGTCCTCCTGCGCCAGATCTAGCACAGCTTGACGCCAAGTCAGTCTCGCAATCGCGTGAGCGCAGGGGTTCGCGCAGCGCGGTGTCCATCCGTGCCCAGACAGCAGGCGGATCAGGCCGTCCCGGTCCCGGTCTTGCCGCGCCGGTCGCCGCGCAGGTTGGCGTAGAGCACATGGTTGCGCCAGCGGCCGTTGATCTGCAGGTAGCTTTGCGCCACGCCCTCGTACTTGAAGCCGCATTTCTCCAGCACCCCGCGCGAGGGCTGGTTTTCCGGCAGGCAGGCGCTCTCGATCCGGCTGAGGTCGAGCGTGGTAAAGGCGTGGTGGACCATGGCGAGGATGGCCTCGCGCATGTAGCCCTGCCGCGCGTGCGGCGCGCCGATCCAGTAGCCCATCGTCCCGGCCTGGGCCGGACCCCGGCGGATGTTGTCGAGCGTGATCGCCCCGAGAAGCGTCTCGTCCTGCCGCCGGATGAGGAAGACGGGCACGGCGGTGCCCTGGGTGATCGCGCGGTTGGCCCAGTAGACCCGGTTGGTGAAGGCCTTGCGGCTGAGGTGATCCGGCGCCCAGGCGGGCTCCCACGGCGTGAGAAACTCGCGGCTGTCCTCGCGCAGGCGCGTCCAGGCGCGGAAATCCCCCTGTTGCGGCGGGCGCAGGGTCAGCCGCTCAGTCTCGATCCGGGTTTTGCGCCGGGCCAGAAGCATCAGGCGGCGAGCCTCCGGCGCAGCCCCTCGATCCCCGGCGCGCCCTCGACCGGCCCGTAGAGCGCCATCGCCACGGGCGAGGCGGTCACGAGCTGTTCGGCATAGGCGCGCACGTCGCCGGTGGTGACCGAATCGATCCGCTCGACGATCTCGCTCAGCTCCGGCACGCGGCCCCAGATCTGGATCACCCGCGCCAGCCGTTCCGCCCGGTTGGTCGGGCTCTCCAGCCCCATGAGCATCCCGCCCTTCATCTGCGCCCGGGCGCGGGCGACCTCTTCGGGCGAGATGTCGGTGGCGGCGCGGGCCAGTTCATCGGCGGTCAGCGAGGTGAGCGCGCCGAGCTGATCGGCGGAGGTGCCGGCGTAGATCGTCATCATGCCGCTGTCGGCATAGGCGCCGGCCTGGGCGAAGATGGTGTAGCACAGGCCCCGCTTCTCGCGGATCTCCTGGAACAATCGCGAGGACATGCCGCCGCCGAGCGCGTTGGCGTAGATCTGCGCGGCATAAATGCCCGGATCGCCGTAATCGGGCGCCTCGAAGCCGAGCGCCAGATGGGCCTGCTCCAGCGATTTCACCACCCGGCGCTCGCCTTCGGTAAACGTCGCCGGCTCCAGCGGGCGGGTGCTGCGGCGGGCGAGCCCACCAAAGAGCGCCTCGGCCGCGCGCACGATCGCATCGTGATCGACCGCGCCGGCGGCCGACAGGATCATCTGCTCGGGCCCGTAGTGCTCGGCGAGAAAGCCCTGCAGATCGTCGCGCGTGAAGGCGCTGACCCGTTCGCTGGGGCCGAGGATGGTCCGCCCGAGCGCCTGCCCGGGATAGGCTTCCTCCTGAAGCCAGTCAAAGATCACGTCATCGGGCGTGTCGAGCGCCTGGCCGATCTCCTGCAGGATCACGCCGCGTTCCACCTCGATCTCGCCCGGCTCAAGCACCGGGTTGAGCAGGATGTCGGCGATCACGTCGAGCGCCAGCGGCACGTCGTTTTCAAGCACCCGCGCGTAATAGGCGGTCGTCTCGCGCGAGGTATAGGCGTTGATGTAGCCGCCCACATCCTCGATCGCCTCGGCGATCTGGAGCGCCGAGCGCCGCTTGGTCCCCTTGAAGGCCATGTGTTCGAGGAAATGGGCGATGCCGTTTTGCTCGGGCCGCTCGTTGCGGCCGCCGGCCGTCACCCAGACGCCGAGCGCGGCAGATTGCAGGCCGGGCATGTGCTCGGTCACGATACGGAGCCCGTTGTCGAGCGTGTGGATCTGGACGGTCACTTGGCGAGGCGCTCCTTGATGAGGCTTTCCAGCGCGCCGAGGTCGTTGGCCACGCGGGTCACGCGCTCGTCGCGGGTAAAGAGGTCCGCCATGCGCGGCGGCAGGTCGGGGCGGATCCCGGCGGCGGCCTCGACCGCATCGGGGAATTTGGCCGGGTGGGCGGTGGCAAGCGTGATCATCGGGGTGGCCCCGATCCCCTGCTCTTCGGCGACCTTCACGCCCACGGCGGAATGCGGGCAGAGCAGCTCGCCCATGGTTTCTTGCGCGCGGGCAATGGTGGCGCGGGTTTCGTCCTCGGAGGCGCGCCCCGAGCCGAAAAGCGCGCGGAGGCCTTCGATCGCCCCCTGGCTCACGGTAAAACCGCCTTGGGTTTTCAGCTCGTCCATGAGCTGGGCCACGGCCTTGCCATCACGGCCATAGACGTCAAAGAGCACGCGCTCGAAATTCGAGCTCACCTGAATGTCCATCGACGGGCTGATCGACGGGGTGACCCCATCGGTGCGGTACTCGCCCGTGGTCAGGCAGCGGTGCAGGATGTCGTTCTGGTTGGTGGCCACCACCAGCCGCTCGATCGGCAGGCCCATCTGCCGGGCGATGTAGCCTGCGAAAATGTCGCCGAAATTGCCGGTGGGCACGGTGAAGCTCACCGGGCGGTGCGGCGCGCCGAGGCTCACCGCGGCGGTGAAGTAGTAGACGACCTGCGCCAGAACCCGCGCCCAGTTGATCGAGTTGACGCCCGCAAGGCGCACCCCGTCGCGGAAGTCGAAGTGGTTGAACATGTCCTTCAGGCGCGCCTGGCAATCGTCGAAATCACCGTCGAGCGCGAGGGCGTGGACATTGGCTTCGGGCGGGGTGGTCATCTGGCGGCGCTGGACTTCGGAGACGCGGCCATGGGGGAAGAGGATGAACACATCCACGTTGCCCAGCCCCTTGAAAGCCTCGATCGCCGCCGAGCCGGTATCGCCCGAGGTTGCCCCGACGATGGTCACCCGCTCACCAGAGCGCGACAGCGCCGTCTGGAACAGCTGGCCGATGAGCTGCATGGCGAAATCCTTGAACGCCAGCGTCGGCCCATGGAACAGCTCCAGCAGGAAGTGGTTGGGGCCAAGCTGGGTCAGCGGCGCCCGGGCGTCATGGCCGAAGCCCGCGTAGGCGCGCGCGATGCAGCCGCGGAGTTCCTCTTCGGTGAAGCTTTCGCCGACGAAGGGCCACATCACGCGGAACGCCACCTCTTCGTAGGGCAGCCCGGCCAGCGCAGCGATCTCGCCCGCGCTCAACTGCGGCACGGTCTCGGGCACATAGAGCCCGCCGTCCCGGGCAAGCCCGCTCAGCATCGCGTCCTCGAAACTGAGGGTCGGCGCACTGCCGCGGGTGGATACATATTTCATGGGCTCAGGCCCCTCTTCGCAGTTGTCGCCAGAGGAAATACAGGCTCATCCCCGCCCAGACGAGGGCGAGGCCGAACCATGTCACGGCGTATTCAAGATGATCGTTCGGTATGCCCGAAGTGTCGACCGGCAGGGGCAGGATGCCGGGATCCTCGGGCTCGGTGGCGCGGGCAACGACGAGCAGCGGCTCGGTGTCGAATTGCCGGGCAAGCTGGTCGAGATCGCGGGCGAACCACATGTTGCCCGCAACGTCGTTTTCCGGGGTGGAGGAATTGCGGTCGTCCGGCCAATGCAGATTGCCGATCACCGCGAGCGGGCCGGCGTAGCGCGCGGTATCCCGCGCGCTGACCTGGACGAAGCCGCGATCGAGCAGAACGCGGCGCCCCTCCTCGGTCTCGAAGGGCGAGACGATCCGGAAGCCCGCGCCCATGCCCTTGTGCGAGACCAGCACGCGCACCGCGCGCGGCTCGACCACGCCCGACATCGCGACAGGCAGATAGCGGGTGCTCTCCGGGTCCGGGCTGGTGGGGAGCGCTGACGGGGCGACGGTCATGCTGGCGTCGATCTCGGCCAGAACGCCCTCTTTCCACGCGAGGCGATCGACCTGCCAGAGTCCGAGGCTGACGAGGATCGCCGTGCCCACAAGCCCGAAAAGCAACGGAAGGATGAGACGTCTCAACAGGGTCCTCTCGCAAAGGAAAAGCGCGCCTGAGCGCGCTTTGCTTTAGCTGGAATGGGCGCGGGAGTTCAACCGCAAAGGCCCCGCGCGCGCCGCGCTCAGCCGCCCCAGATATAGACCGCGGCGAAGAGGAAGAGCCAGACCACGTCCACGAAGTGCCAGTACCAGGCGGCGGCCTCGAAGCCGATGTGGTTTTCCGGCGTGAAGTGCCCCTTGTAGACCCGGATCAGGCAGATCGCGAGGAAGATCGTCCCCACCAGAACGTGGAAGCCGTGGAAGCCCGTCGCCATGAAGAAATTGGCGCCGTAGATGTTGCCGGAGAAGCCGAAGGCGGCGTGGCTGTACTCATAGGCCTGGAAGAAGGTGAAGAGGATGCCGAGCCCGACCGCGAGCCAGAGCCCCTGCTTGATCTCGTTGCGGATGTTGCCGTGCACCAGCGCGTGGTGCGCCCAGGTGGCGGCACAGCCGGACAGGAGCAGGATCAGCGTGTTGATCAGCGGCAGGTGGAAGGGATCGAAGGTCTCGATGCCGACCGGCGGCCAGACGCCATCCTTGGCCGGGCTGTCGGGGCCCATCGGGTACAGCGCGTGTTTGAAGAAGCTCCAGAACCACGCGAGGAAGAACATGACCTCGGACATGATGAAGAGGATGAAGCCGTAGCGCAGGCCGATGCGTACCACCGGCGTGTGATCGCCGACCTGGTTCTCGGTCACGGTTTCGGCCCACCAGGCATACATCACGTAAAGCACGCCGACGAAGCCGATGAGCAGCATCCACGGGCCCTTGTCGTGAAAAAAGAGCACCGCGCCGAAAAGCATGACGAACCCGGCAATCGCGCCGAGCAGCGGCCAGATGGAGGGGTTCAGGATGTGGTAGTCGTGGTTTTTTTCATGCGCCATGATCGTCCCTCGATGGTGCTCTTAGTTTATGTCTGTCGGGCTGTCGGAGAGGCGCAGGGCGGCCTGGGCTTCCTCCGGCAGATCGATTTCGTAGAAGGTATAGCCAAGCGTGATGGTATGCACGTATTTCCCTTCGGCATCCTCAAGGATCGCCGGATCGACATAGAAGCTCACCGGCATCAGCACGGTTTCGCCCGGTTGCAGCACCTGTTCGGTGAAGCAGAAACAGTCGACCTTGGTGAAATAGCCGCCCGCCGCATAGGGCGCGACGTTGTAGCTGGCCTGTCCCGCGATGGGGTGATCGGTGGGGTTGTGGGCCTCGTAGAAGGCGAGGCCGGTCTCCCCGATGCGAATTTCCATTTCGCGCTCTACCGGCTTGAACTCCCACGGCATTCCGCGGGAAATCGATGCGTCGAAGCGGATCTTGATGGTCTGGTCGAGGATCTCGTCCGAGCCGGTGCCGCGCGCGGTCACGCCGCCGAAGCCGGTCACCCGGCAGAAGAGATCATAGAGCGGGACCGAGGCCCAGGCCAGCGATCCCATCAGCACCACCACACCGGCAAGTTGCGTCAAGGTGCGGTATTTCCCGGTCATCCGGCTCATTGCGCTGCCTCCGCGGGTTGCATCTCTGGGCGCGTCACGTGGTCGAACCCCTGCATCGGATCGCCATTGGTGACCTTCACCACCGTGAGGCCGAAAACGATGACGACAAAAGCTACCAGCACGAGGCCGACCCCGATGTTGCGGCCCTTCCGGCGCTTGTGCAGTTCATGCCCGACACGGATCGCCATCACCAGCCCCCCAGCCCGACGGGCTTGAGCAGGGTTTCCGCCCAGATCGCGCCGAAATGCAGGAAGAGATAGACCAGCGACAGGAAGAAGAAGCGCTTTTCAGTGGCGTAGCCATCGGCCTGGGCGGAATCCTCATCTCGGCGCAGGATGTCCCAGGCGCCCTTGATGAAGAGCAGGTTCAGCACGACCGCCACGAGCAGATAGAGCGGGCCGCCGATGCTGGTGGCGCCCATGCCCACGGCGAGCGCCGCGACCAGCAGGGTATAGACCCAGATGTGCCGGCGGGTGGATTTGCGGCCGTGGGTCACGGTCAGCATCGGCACGCCGGCGTCCTCGTAGTCGGACTTCATGAAGAGCGCGAGGGCCCAGAAATGCGGCGGTGTCCACATGAAGATGAGCGCGAACATCAGCACGGCTTCGAGGCTCACCGAGCCCGTCGCCGCGACCCAGCCGATCATCGGAGGGAAGGCCCCCGCCGCGCCGCCGATCACGATGTTCTGCGGCGTCGAGCGCTTGAGCCACATGGAATAGACCACGGCATAGAAGAAGATGGTGAAGGCCAGAAGCCCCGCCGCGGCCCAGTTGGCCGCCAGCCCCAGCATCACGACCGAGAGGCCCGAGAGCCCGAGCCCGAGCGCCAGCGCCTCGTCGGGCGCGACCCGCCCCGAGGGGATCGGCCGGCCGGCGGTGCGTTTCATCACCACGTCGATATCGGCATCCCACCACATGTTGAGCGCGCCGGAGGCCCCGGCGCCGGTGGCGATAAAGAGCACGGCGCAGAACGCCTCGAACGGGTGCAGCGCGCCGGGCGCCGCGAAGAGCCCGACCATCGCGGTAAAGACCACGAGCGACATGACGCGCGGCTTGAGCAGCGCGACATAATCGCCGAAGGATCCCTCGCCGCGTTGGCTATGGGGCATGATGGTTGCGTCGGTCATCCGTGTCTCCGAAGGCGCGAAGGTGCGCCTTGTCCGTCAACGTTTACCTGCGTTACCGCGGTCAGTTCGATGCGATCTGATAGCCAAGCGGCGTGCCGGCATATTCCTCGATCGCGCCTTCGAGCCAGGCTTCGTACTCGGCCTCGCTCACCACTTTCACGGTGATGGGCATGTAGGCGTGGGCCTGGCCGCACAGCTCGGAACACTGGCCGAAGTAGATCCCTTCGCGCTCGGGCTTGAACCAGAGCTGGGCGATACGGCCCGGGACGGCGTCCTGCTTCACACCGAAGGCCGGGATGGTCCAGCTGTGAATCACGTCGGCGCCGGTCACGTCCATCACTACGGTCTTTCCGACGGGCACAACAACGGCGGTGTCGGTGGCCAGCAGGAACTCGTCTTCCGAATAGCCGGCTTCGTTCAGCTGGGCGCGCACGTCGTCGCTGATGCGGTTGTCGCCGCCGGTTGCGGGCGCGCCGATCATGTAGCTGTCGAAGGCAAACTCGTGGTCGGTATATTCATAGCCCCAGTACCACTGGTAGCCGGTCACCTTGATATGCACCTCGCCTTCCGGAATCTCCTGCTGTTTGAACAGGACCGGCAGGGAGTTGGCGCCGATGAACATGAGAATCACGATCGGGATGATCGTCCAGGCGATTTCCAGCGGCGAGTTGTGGGTGAAGCTCGCCGGGGTGGGGTTGGACCGGCTGTTGTAGCGCAGAATCACGATCGCCAGAAGCGCGGTCACGAAAAGGCAGATCACGGCGATAATGATCAGCAGCAGGTTGTCGAGCCAGTGCAGATCGTTGGCCAGTTCGGTGACGCCGGGCTGGAACCCCATGCCGCCCTGCTCGGGTTTGCCGATGATTTCCAGATCGCTGCCAACGCCTTGCGCAAGGGCTGGGAGGGCTGACAGTCCGGCCACGAGGCCACTCATGATGGGTGCAATTCGCATGGTCTACCTTGGTCGCTTGGCGTCAACGGTTGTTGTCGTTTGTTATAGCCCGAGTCGTCCAGCCGCAAAGGGTGCCGGAATCCTAGGTTGAGCTTTGGAGGGCTTGAAACCATATTCTGAGCGACAGGACAAGAATATAGAGCCGCGGCAAACGGACGCTTTGCCGCGCCGGGTCTCGGACCCGCCCCCCAACCGGAAGGAAGCCCCCCCGTGACAGACAGCCCGTTTCGCCCATTCGAGACCTTGCTCGACCGCGAGGCCGCCCTCGGGCTGGTCCGCGAGGCCACCGCCGGCGCCGATGACGGTGAGCTCTATCTCGAACGCAGCCGTTCGGAATCGCTTCTGCTCGATGACGGGCGGTTGAAATCCTCCAACTACGATGCCTCCGAAGGGTTCGGCCTGCGGGCGGTGCGCGGCGAGGTGGCGGGCTATGCCCATTCCACCGAGATCTCCGAGGCCGCGCTCCGGCGCGCGGTCGCCACGGCCCGGCGCGCGGTGGGCGATGGCGGCGGCACGCTCGCCGAGGCCCCGCGCGGGACCAACGAAAAGCTTTATACCGATATCGACCCCCTCACCGAGACCGGTTTCGGCCTCAAGGTCGACACGCTCAAGCAGATCGACGCTTACTTGCGCGCGTTGGATCCCCGGGTGGTGCAGGTCAGCGCCTCGATCGCGGCCTCGCTCAAGGAGGTCTTCATCCTGCGCCCCGAGGGCACGCTGGTCTCCGATACCCGGCCGATGTCGCGGATCAACATCTCGGTGATCGTGGAGGAGAACGGGCGGCGCGAACAAGGTTTCGCGGGCGGCGGCGGGCGCCATGGGCTCCTGTCGATGATCGCGCCAGAGGCCTGGCAGGACACGGCGCGCGAGGCGCTGCGCATCGCGGTGGTCAATCTCGGCGCCGAGGCCGCGCCGGCGGGGGTCATGGATGTGGTGCTCGGGCCCGGCTGGCCGGGAATCCTTCTGCACGAGGCGGTGGGCCACGGGCTGGAGGGCGATTTCAACCGCAAGGGCGCCTCGGCCTTTGCCGGGCTCATGGGCAAGCGCATCGCCTCGCCCGGCGTGACCGTGCTCGACGACGGCACCCTGCCCGACCGGCGCGGCTCGATCACCGTCGATGACGAAGGCACCCCCTCGGCGCGCAACGTGCTGATCGAGGACGGGATCCTCGTGGGCTTCATGCAGGACCGCCAGAACGCGCGGCTCATGGGCGTGGACCCGACAGGCAACGGCCGGCGCCAGAGCTATGCCCACGCGCCGATGCCGCGGATGACCAATACCTACATGCTCGGCGGCGAGACCGCGCCGGAGGATATCGTGGCCGATCTCAAGGACGGGATCTACGCGGTGGGATTCGGCGGCGGGCAGGTGGACATCACCAACGGCAAGTTCGTTTTCTCCTGTACCGAGGCCTATCGCGTGAAGGACGGCAAGGTCGGAGCCCCGGTCAAAGGCGCGACGCTCATCGGCGACGGGGCCACCGCGCTCACGAAGATTCGCGCCCTCGGCAACGACATGGCGCTCGATCCGGGCATGGGCAATTGCGGCAAGGACGGGCAGTGGGTCCCCGTCGGCGTGGGCCAGCCCACGGTGATGATCGGCGGGCTCACGGTGGGCGGTTCGGCCGGATGATTGTTTTTTTTCGAAACTAAGGTAAAAAATTCCTTCCCCTTTACGTCCTGTTAACCCTCTGGGGCCTAAATCGAACCTGCAAGCAGGCGGAGCAACGGATGACTGGAGACGATTTTTCTTCCACTCACCCCCCACTCCCACCCACCACGGAAGACGACCGGTTGACGTGGCTCCGCCTTTTGCGCTCCCGACGTGTCGGGCCCACAACCTTCCATAAATTGCTGGCCGAACACGGCTCCATTCAGGACGCATTCGAGGCGCTGCCCAAACTGGCGCGCGATTCGGGTGTGACGGCCTATTCCCCCTGCCCGCTCGAAGAGGCCGAGGCCGAATATGACGCGGCGCTTGCGGCCGGAGCGCGCATGCTCTGCATTGGCGACCGCAACTATCCCGATACTCTGGCTGACCTGTCCGACGCGCCGCCCTTGCTGTGGTGCCGGGGCGATATCGCGCTTCTGCGCCGACCGAACATCGCCCTCGTGGGGGCGCGCAATGCCTCCTCGCTCGGCATCCGCATGGCGCGCAGCCTGGCGCGCGATCTGGGCCGGGTGGGATTCGTCGTGGCCTCCGGCCTTGCCCGCGGGATCGACACCGCCGCGCATGAGGCCGCGCTGGAGCTTGGCACCGTGGCGGTCATGGCGGGCGGGGTCGATGTGATCTACCCGTCCGAAAACCGTCTCCTCGCCGAAGAGATCGTCGAGCGCGGCGTGATGATTTCCGAACAACCCATGGGCCTGCGCCCCACCGCGCGCATGTTCCCCACCCGCAACCGCATCGTCTCCGGCCTCTCGATCGCCACGGTCGTGGTCGAAGCCGCCGCCCGCTCGGGCAGCCTCATCACCGCGCGCAACGCGCTCGATCAGGGCCGCGAGGTGCTCGCCGTGCCCGGTCATCCGCTCGATGCGCGCGCCGGGGGGTGCAACCTGCTGATTCGCGATGGTGCCCGTCTGGTGCGCGATGCCGAAGACGTGATCGAGGCGGTGCGCGAATTCTTCATGCCCCCGCCTGAAGAGACCGAAACGCAGGAGGCGCTCGACCTCGCCGCCGCCGCGGAGGACCCGCCGCAAACGGGCGCCGACACCGCCCCCGAGGCTGACCCGGATCGGCCCGCCCCGCCGGCCCCCACCAGCGCGCTTCAGGACACCGCAGCCCTTCATAGCCGCATCATGGAGCGTCTCGGCCCGAGTCCGATCGCCGAGGATCAGCTCATCCGCGATCTTGCCAGCGCGCCCGAAATCCTCGCCCCCGCCCTGCTCGATCTTGAGCTCGAGGGCCGCGTCCTGCGCCAGCCCGGCGGCCTGTTGTCGCGCGCATGCTGACACCCATGCGCCGCCTCGCCGCCAGCGGGGTTATTGACAATCCGCTCTTGAAGCCAGACCAATGCGGCGCCATATCCCCTCGCCATAACTAGCGCAAAAGGTGCATTTGGATGCCAGTTGTCGTCGTGGAATCTCCGGCCAAGGCCAAAACCATCAACAAGTACCTGGGCGACGACTACACCGTCCTGGCCTCCTACGGCCATGTGCGGGACCTTCCTCCGAAAGATGGCTCGGTCGATCCCGACCATGATTTCGAAATGCTCTGGGAGATCGGCGCCGACAGCCGCAAACACGTCAAGGCCATCGCCGACGCGCTCGCCGATGATCCCGAACTCATCCTCGCGACCGACCCCGACCGCGAGGGCGAGGCGATCAGCTGGCACCTGGAAGAGGCCCTGCGAAAGCGCCGGAGCCTGAAGAAGGACACGCCGGTCAGCCGGGTTGTCTTCAACGCGATCACCAAGAGCGCCGTCACCGAGGCGATGAAGAACCCCCGCCAGGTCGACACCCACCTCGTCGAGGCCTATCTGGCGCGCCGCGCGCTGGATTATCTGGTGGGCTTCAACCTCTCGCCCGTGCTCTGGCGCAAGCTGCCCGGCGCGAAATCGGCCGGCCGGGTGCAATCGGTCTGCCTGCGGCTCATCGTCGAGCGCGAAATGGAGATCGAGGTCTTCCGGCCGCAGGAATACTGGTCGGTCAAGGCCCTGCTCCAGACCCCCCGCGGGCAGGAGTTCGAGGCGCGGCTGACCGTGCTGGCCGGTAAGAAGCTCGAGCGCTACGACATCGCGAACGAAACCCAGGCCGAGCTCGCCGTGCAGGCGATCACCTCGCGCGATCTGACCGTGACCTCGGTCGAGGCCAAGCCCGGCGCGCGCAACCCCTCGGCGCCCTTCATGACCTCGACCCTCCAGCAGGAGGCGAGCCGCAAGTTCGGCATGGGCGCGCGCCAGACCATGAGCGCGGCGCAGCGTCTCTATGAGGCGGGTCACATCACCTACATGCGGACCGACGGCATCGACATGGCGCCCGAAGCGGTGATGGCCGCGCGCGATGCGATCAAGGAGCGCTATGGCGAGAGCTACGTTCCCAAGAGCCCGCGCATGTACAAGAACAAGGCCAAGAACGCGCAGGAGGCCCACGAGTGCATCCGGCCCACCGACATGCGCGCCGATGCGGCCAAGCTCCGGCTCAAGGAAGCCGACCAGCGCAAGCTCTATGACCTGATCTGGAAACGGACCCTCGCCTGCCAGATGGAGGCCGCGCGCCTTGAGCGCACCACGGTCGATATCGGCAGCGCCGACGAGCAGGTCGAGCTTCGCGCCACCGGTCAGGTCGTGCTCTTCGACGGGTTCCTCAAGATCTACGAGGAGGGCCGCGATGATGTCGTGGTCGATGATGACGACAAGCGCCTGCCCCAGATCCACGAGGGCGAGGCCGCGAAGAAACAGTCGATCACACCCGAGCAGCATTTCACCCAGCCGCCGCCGCGCTACACCGAGGCGACGCTGGTCAAGAGGATGGAAGAGCTCGGCATCGGCCGCCCCTCGACCTATGCGTCCATCGTCACCACGATTCAGGATCGCGGCTATGTCCGCAAGGACAAGAACCGCCTGATCCCCGAGGACAAGGGGCGGCTGGTGACGGCCTTCCTCAGCAACTATTTCCGCAAATATGTTGGCTACAACTACACCGCCGAGCTTGAGGACGAGCTTGACGATGTCTCCGCCGGCCAGCGCGATTACAAGGAACTGCTGGCCCGGTTCTGGCGCGATTTCCATGCCTCCGTCGAAGAGACCTCCGAGCTGCGCATCACCGATGTGCTGGAGAAGATCAACGAGGTGCTGGAGCCCCACATCTTCCCGCCCAACGAGGACGGAACGGACCCGCGCCTTTGCACCAATTGCGGCGTCGGGCGGCTCTCGATCCGGACCGCGCGCTCGGGCGGCGCCTTCATCGGCTGCTCCAACTACCCCGAATGCCGCTACACCCGCCCCTTCGGCCCGCCGGGCGCGGAAGGCGACGAGATCGGCCCCGACGGCAAGATGCTGGGCGAGGATGACGGCCAGCCGATCACCCTGCGCAAGGGCCGCTTCGGGCCTTACGTGCAGCGCGGCGAGGCGACCGAAGAAGAGCCCAAACCGCCGCGGGCTTCGATTCCCAAAGGCTGGGAGCTGTCGGACATCGACCTTGAGAAAGCGCTGAAGCTGCTGTCGCTCCCGCGCGAGATCGGGCCGCACCCCGAAGATGGCGAGATGATCGAGGCCGGCATCGGGCGCTATGGCCCCTATGTCAAACACGGCAAGATCTATGCCAACATCAAGGAGGTGGAGGACGTCTTCACAATCGGCATCAACCGCGCGGTGGACGAGATCGCCAAGAAAGCCGCCAGCCGCGGCGGGCGCACCGCTGCCAAGCCCTTGAAGGAGCTCGGCGAGCATCCCACCGAAGGCGGGCCGGTCAATGTCATGGACGGGCGCTACGGGCCGTATGTCAAATGGGGCAAGGTTAATGCGACGATCCCCAAGGGCACCGAGCCCGACGATGTGTCGATGGAGATGGCCGTCACCCTGATCGCGGAGAAATCCGCAAAGTCCGGGACGCGGAAGAAGGCGCCGGCAAAGAAACCGGCGGCGAAGAAACCCGCCGCGAAAAAGGCCCCCGCCAAGAAGTCGACCGCGAAAAAGACCCCGGCGAAAAAGACCCCCGCGAAGACAACGGCCGCCAAGAAAGACGACTCCGACTGACAGCGGCGGCCGCGACATGCCATGCGTTTGCACCAAATGTACCGGTGCGATGCCGTGAGGTGGTCTGAAAAGCGGGTTGAGAGGCAATCAGCTCCCGGTGGAAATGCTCGGGCCGCGCGGAGGCAACCCGCCCGCCGCTGCTCTGTCGATGATGGTCCGGGCCCCATTGCGACCGCACGGGGTTTTTGACGAAGCTCTGCGCTGAAGCGACGGGACGCAGCTGCCGGATCGGACGCCTGTCGCCTTCCACGTCTGCACGACACGACTGTCGAGGACGATCGCATGATCCGTTGCGATTCTCGCTAGATAAGGAAAATTTGACGTAACGTCGCCGAATTGGTCGCTTGCGGCGTTGAGTGATCTGCTATTGAAGCTCGCATTGTAAGTTAAGCGATTGGATACGTTAACGATGACCCGCTATGTTTTCTCTGTTCTCACTCTTGCCATCGCCCTGTTCGCGCAAACGGCCTCGTCCGCGACGCTGAATGAAGCGGATTTCGGCGAGTTCGGCGATACCTACTCGGCGCCGACGAATTTCACCGGCTACAGCGCGATCACCTCCGCGTCCAACGGCACGGGCGACTTCGAATACTTCCGCTTTGACTCGTTCCTCCCGGGCACCACGGCGCTGAGCTTCACGCTGGGCAATGAAGGGTCTGGATCCAACATGCTGATCCGCCTCTCGTCGACGCCCTTCTCCATGGCCGAATGGGACTGGCGCATCCGCGAACTTGACGCCGCCAACATGGCCGGGCGCGAGCTTTACGCAAACCAGTGGGCGCCCGAAGACACCTACACCTTCACCCTGCCCGCCCTGTTCGACGGCCCTCTCTTCGGCTTCGCGCGCTTTTACGGAACGAACAGCGCGTCCACCCTGACGATCACGGCCACAGGCGCCATCGACACCGCCGATCTCAGAACCGCCTCCGACCTCGCGCCCGTACCTCTGCCCGGCGCACTGCCGCTGCTGGTGCTTGGCCTCGGCGCCATGGGCGCCATGCGTGCGCGGCGCAAGGCCGCCTGAGCGGTAGAGCGCGTTTCGCAGTGGTCCGGGCCCGGTCGCAGCTATCGGAACGGAGCCACGGCGCGCAGCAGACCTAGCTAAATCGGTCCCGATTTGACCCCGCAGCACTCGTGGCTGCGGGGTTTTTGCGACCAGGGCCGTGACCGGTCATCGCGCAGGTTAACCGGGGCGGCTCAGTCTTTCGCCTCGAAGCGGTTGAGCGGGACGCTCAGAACCGCGCGGCCCTTCTCGTCGGGCTCCGGCAACCGCCCGCCACGGATGTTGATCTGCAACGCGTAGAGCATCCGGTCCGGCAGCGGCAGGGTCGCATCGCGCGCATCGCGCGTCTCGATGAACCCCTCCTTGGTCGAGCCGTCCTTGACGTGAATATTCTGCGCCTTGTGCTCCTCCACCGTCGCCATGCAGGCCACGTCCCGGCCGTCCTTGCCATAGTCATGGCCGACGAAGACGCGGGTGTCTCCCGGCATGGCAAGAATCGCCTGAAGGCTGTCCCAGAGCTCGGCGGATGAACCGCCGGGGAAATCGGCGCGCGCCGTGCCGCTGTCGGGGACCATGAAGGTGTCATGGGCAAAGACCGCGTCGCCGATCACATAGGTGATCGAGGCCAGAGTATGGCCGGTCGAGAGCATGACGCGGATTCCCAGGCCGCCTACGGCGAACTCATCGCCATCGGCAAAGAGCCGGTCCCAGTATTCGGGGTGGCCGTTCAGGCTCTCGTCGGCGTAAAGGTCCGACCAGATCCGCTGGACGTCGAGCACCTTTGACCCGATCGCCTGTTTCGCGCCGAGCGTGGCGGCAAGATAGGCGGCCGACGAGAAATGGTCCGCGTGGGGGTGGGTGTCGAGCACCCAGTCCACCGCGAGACCCTTGTCGCGCACATAGGCGAGGATGTCATCGGCGGAGGCCGTCCAGGTCGAGGCCGAGGCCGGGTCGAAATCGAGCACCGGATCGATGATCACCGCCGCGCCGCTCGCCGGATCGGAGGCGACATACTGCCATGAGCCCGAGGCCGCATCGTAAAACGCCGCCACATCCGGGCTGCCGGTCTTGCCGGAAGAGGGATAGAATTGCATCGGAGGCTCCTTGGGTTTCCCATATCATATTCGCTATGTTGAATATGATGCCTCCAGCGCAGAATGCAAGCCCCCCGTTCCCGATCGTGCCGCTCGCGCGGGTTTGGGGCTTTGCTTTACCCAAGGTCCTCGCTAAATGTGGCTCCCGATACACGTGGCGCGCCCCCTGCCCCCGGGCCAGAGCCGGCGCGCGGAATGACAGGCATTCGGAGGGGACACATCCATGAATAAAATCTACGGGTCAGCCGCTGAGGCGCTCGACGGGCTGCTCTCGGATGGCATGCTCATTGCGGCCGGGGGCTTCGGGCTCTGCGGCATTCCCGAGCTCCTGATCGCGGCCATCCGCGACGCCGGGACCAAGGATCTCACGGTCGCGTCCAACAACGCGGGCGTCGATGATTTCGGGCTCGGACTGCTCCTGCAGACGCGGCAGGTCAAGAAGATGATCTCCTCCTACGTGGGTGAAAACGCCGAGTTCATGCGCCAGTACCTCTCGGGCGAGCTCGAGCTGGAATTCACCCCGCAAGGCACGCTCGCCGAACGCATGCGCGCCGCGGGCCACGGGATCCCGGGCTTCTACACCAAGACCGGCGTCGGCACGGTGATCGCCGAGGGCAAGGACCACAAGGATTTCAACGGCGAGACCTATGTGATGGAAGAGGGCATCTTCGCCGATCTCTCCATCGTCAAGGCGTGGAAGGCCGATGAGATGGGCAACGCGATCTTCCGCAAGACCGCGCGCAACTTCAACCCGCCGGCGGCGATGTGCGGCAAGGTCTGCGTGATGGAGGTCGAGGAGATCGTCCCCGTGGGCAGCCTCGATCCCGACAACATCCACCTGCCGGGCATCTACGTCCACCGGCTCATCCAGGGCGATCACGAGAAGCGAATCGAACAGCGCACGCTGCGCCAGAAACAGGACGCCTGATCGTGACCACACAACCGGAACACATCGAACAGATCGCCAGCCTCAGCGAGGACGCAAGCGCCTATCTCGACGCGGCGCGCGGCGTGGCGATCTCCCATTTCGGCGACGCGCAGGTCCGGGACATCCCCCTGCTCGTCACCCAGACCGCCCAGCTCATGGCGGATCTTTGTCGGAACAGACTTATCGCGGAGGGCCAGTAAATGCCTTGGGATCGCAATGAAATGGCCGCGCGCGCGGCGCTCGAACTCGAAGACGGCACCTATGTGAACCTCGGGATCGGCATCCCGACGCTGGTTCCCAACTTCATCCCCGAGGGCGTTCAGGTGATGCTCCAATCGGAAAACGGGATGCTTGGCATGGGCCCGTTTCCGACCGAGGACGAGGTCGACCCCGACCTGATCAACGCGGGCAAGCAGACCATCACGGAGGTTCCCGAAACCGTCTATTTCGACAGCGCCACCAGCTTCGGGATGATCCGCGGCGGCAAGATCGCCATGGCGATCCTCGGCGCGATGGAAGTGGCCGAGAATGGTGATCTGGCCAACTGGATGATCCCCGGCAAGCTCGTCAAGGGCATGGGTGGCGCGATGGATCTGGTGGCCGGCGTGGGCCGCGTGGTGGTGGTCATGGACCACACCAACAAGCACGGCGACTCCAAGCTGCTCAAGGAATGCACCCTGCCGCTGACCGGCCAAGGCGTGGTCGATCGGATCATCACCAATCTCGGTGTGCTCGACGTGACCGAAGACGGGCTGAAAATCGTGGAATGTGCCCCCGGTGTGACCGAAGAGGCGCTCCGCGCAGCCACTGAAGCCAAGATCGTCTAGCAAAAACAAGGGCCGGACGCGGATTTCCTGCGCCCGGCCGGCACAAGGCAAACCGCGACCCCGTCTCTCGCAAGACGCGAACAAACCGCGAATTGATCTTGAAGCTGCCCCAATCCTGCCCTGATTGCAGGCGATATTATCCCCTGTAAACGAGTTCCGCCGCGGTGTTTGCGCGGCATCAGTTATCAGGTCGGAGAGCAGCCCGTGACGGTTACCGCATTTACCGAAGACAACATCGACATCGATGCCGAGAAATCCCGCACTGATTGGTGGCTCATCACCGTCGGGGCCGTGGGATTTGCCGTGGCGCTGATGGGGGCCATCTTCGCTGAGCCCGACACCGCCGCGCATGACGCAGGGTACGCTTCCGCCGCAACGGAGTTTGCCGCCGGGGACCATGCGGACGACCATGCCCCCGCCAAGGCGGCCGTCAGCGACCACCACTAGCACCACCAAGACCACCACTCACGCTACGACAAGGGGGATGCGCGTCTCAGGCGAGCGCGCATCGCCCTGTTCTCATTGCCGGGCCGGCCCGCCGCGTCAGCCGCCGCGATGACGCAGGAGGTAGGATACCAGCCCCCGCGTCGAGCCGTCCTTGCCATCGGCGGGCGCCTCGCCCGTCACCACCGGGCCAAGCGCGGTTGCCAGCTCCTTGCCAAGCTCAACGCCCCATTGATCGAAGGAGTTGATCCCGAGAATCACGCCCTCGACAAACACCCGGTGTTCATAAAGCGCGATGATCTGGCCGAGGATCTCCGGCGTGAGCTTGGGATAGATCAGCGTCGTCGAGGGGCGGTTGCCGGGGAAGACCCGATGCCGCGCCTGCCGCTCCAGTTCCGCCCCCTCAAGCCCCTTCGCCGCCATCATCTCGCGCGCGGTGTCCAGATCGCGCCCGCGCATCAGCGCTTCGGATTGCGCGAGGCAATTGGCCACGAGCAGATCATGCTGGTGGCGCAGCTCCGGCTCATGCCCCTGCGCGGCCAGCAGGAATTCGCAAGGCACGACGCCCGTGCCCTGATGGATGAGCTGGTAAAACGCGTGTTGACCATTGGTCCCGGGCTCGCCCCAGACCACCGGCCCGCTGGCATAATCCAGATCCGCTCCATCCATGCTGACCCGCTTACCGTTGCTTTCCATCTCCAGCTGCTGGAGATAGGCGGGCAGCCGCCCGAGGCGGTTGTCATAGGGCAGCACGGCCCGCGTCGGGTAGCCCAGCACCTGATGATGCCACAGCCCCACCAGCGCCAGAAGCACCGGCATGTTCTCTTCCAGCGGCGCCGCGCGGAAATGGCGGTCCATCGCCTGCCCGCCGCGGAGAAAGGCGTCAAACGCCTCCGGCCCGATCGCGATCATGAGCGAGAGGCCAATCGGCCCCCACATGGAATACCGCCCGCCGACCCAATCCTCGAAGCCAAAGACCCGCTCGGGCGCGATGCCGAAGGCGGAAGTCTTGTCGCCCGCCGAGGAAAGAGCGGCGAACTGCGCGGCCGGATCGGACACCACCTCGCTCATCCAGGCCCGCGCGGTGCGCGCGTTCGTCATGGTTTCGATGGTGGTGAAGGTCTTGGAGGCGACGATCACCAGCGTCGTCTTGGGATCGCATTGCGGCAACACCTCGGCGATATCGGCGCCATCGACGTTGGAGACGAAATGCACGCGCGGCCCGTCGTGATAGGGCGCAAGCGCGCGCACGGCCATCGCCGGCCCGAGATCGGAGCCGCCGATGCCGATGTTGATCACATCGGTGATCGCGCCCCCCTCCCCGGCAAACGCGCCTTCGCGCAAGGCCCGGGCAAAGTCGCGCATCCGCGCGAGCGTGTCGCGCACACCGGGCATGACATCGACCCCATCGACCTCGACCGGGCCGCCATCGAGATTGCGCAGCGCCGTATGCAGCACCGCGCGGCCCTCGGTGTCGTTGATCTCCGCGCCGCTGAACATCGCGTCCCGCCGCGCCTCGACCTCGCGCCCGCGCGCAAGCTCGATCAGCGCCGCACGCTGCTCCACATCGAGGTTGGTCTTGGAATAGTCGAACAGCAGATCGCCGAGCGTCGTTGAATACTGCGCCGCGCGCTCCGTGTCGTCGTCAAAGAGCGACAGGATGCTCCGCGCCCTCGTCTTTTCGGCAAGCGTTTTCAGGGATTCGAACATGGTCTACTCCGCCCAGTGAATGACCGCATCGCCCCAGATCGCCGTGACCGGGGCCTCTGCTTTCGACAGCGATTTCGCGCGAGAGAGCGCCTCGAGCTTTTCCGCGCCGGTGATCACGATGTGTTTGGACATGGCCCCGTCAAGCGCGTTGGCGCTCAGCGTGATGCGCGGCTCGGGCGCTCCGGGCGCGCGCATCGGCAACAAGAGCGGCGCATCAGGGGCGAGCGCCTCGTCCAGCAGATCCGCGCCGGGAAAGAGCGAGGCGGTGTGCATGTCCGCGCCCATGCCCAGCAGCAGGACCGAGATCGGCAGCTTCGGCGCGATCGCCTCGGCCAGTTCGGCCAGCGCCGCCTCCGGCAGCGAGACCGGCGCGTGCAGCGGCAGAAGCGTGGCCGCCGCCGCCCGCCCGGTCAGCAACCGCTCGCGCAGGAGCCGCGTGTTCGAGCGCGGGCTGTCCTCGGGGACCCAGCGTTCGTCGCTGAGCATGACACTCACCCGCGACCACTCCAGGTCGATATTCGACAGCGTATCAAAGATCGGTCCCGGCGTCGTCCCGCCGGGCACCACCAGAAGCGCCTCGGGCTGGTGATGCAGAACCGATTCCAGCTCGTCGGCCAGCCGCATCGCAAGGTCGATCATCATCGCCTCGCGGTCAGGATACTTGATCAGCTCGTAGCTCACGCCTTGATCTCCCGCCATTCACGCTTGTCGCGGCGCATCAGAAGATCCGCGTCCCCGGGCCCGGAGGACCCCGGTGGATAGGGTTTGGGCACATCGTGCCGCGCGACCCAGCTTTCGATGATCGGATCGGTCCAGGCCCAGGCGGCCTCCACCTCGTCGCCACGCATGAAAAGCGTCTGGTTGCCGCGGATCACATCCATGATGAGCCGCTCATAGGCCCCCGGCGCCTGCGCGCCCGGGCCGAGCGCCTCGGCAAAGCTCATGTCGAGCGGCACGTCCACGAGGCGCATGCCCCCCGGCCCCGGCTCCTTGATGGTGACGTCGAGCGTCATGCCTTCGTCGGGTTGCAGCCGGATCACCAGCACGTTGCGATGATTGCCCGCGTCGGGGCCGAAGATCGAATGGGGCGTCTCCTTGAAGACCACCACGATCTCGCTCTCGCGCACTGCGAGCTTCTTGCCGGTGCGCAAGTAGATCGGCGTTCCGGCCCACCGCCAGTTGGAAATGTTGAGCCTGAGCGCGACGAAGCTTTCGGTCCGCGAGCGCGGATCGCCCGCATCCTCGCGATAGCTCTGCTCCCCCTCGCCCGCCTCGTACTGGCCGCGCACCACGTGGTGATGCTGCACCGGATCGAGCGCGCGGATGACCTTGAGCTTTTCGTCGCGCACCGCGTCGGGATCGAACTTGGCGGGCGGTTCCATCGCGATGAGGCACAAGAGCTGCATCAGGTGATTCTGGATCATGTCGCGCATCGCGCCGGACTTGTCATAGTACCCGCCGCGCCCGCCGACGCCGACCGTTTCGGCCACGGTGATCTGGATGTGATCGATGAACTGGGAATTCCACAGCGGCTCGAAGAGCATATTGCCAAACCGCACGGCCATCAGGTTCTGGACCGTTTCCTTGCCGAGATAATGGTCGATCCGGTAGATCTGCGTTTCGTCGAAATGCTGGGCCAGCGTCGCGTTGAGCTTCTTGGCGGAGGCCAGATCGTGGCCGAAGGGTTTCTCGACCACGATGCGCGAATTTTCATCCGCGAGGCCGAAACTGCGCAGCCGCTCGGCGATATCGCCAAAGAGGCTCGGGCCCACCGAGAAGTAGAAGGCGCGCACGAATCCCTCGCGCAGATGGCCGCGCAGCGCCTCCCAGCCGTCTTCGCCGACCGCGTCCACCGTCTCGTAGCTCAGCGCATCGAGGAACCGGGCGACCGCTGCGCGATCCTCGGCCAGCGCGCCGCCGAATTCGCTGATCGCCTCGTCGACCAGAGTGCGGAATTCCTCGGAGGTCATGTCCGAGCGGGCGGCGCCGATGATGCGCGCCTCGGGTGGCATCTGCCCGTCGCAGAACCGGTCAAACAGGCCGGGCAGAATTTTGCGCCGGGCCAGATCGCCGGTGGCGCCGAAGATGACGAGGTCGAAAGGATCGACCGGGATGACGCGTGATACCATGCCAGTGTCTTTCAGCTGGGGCGATGCGGCCGGCGCATCGCGTTAGCGCTAACGAACTTTCCGCCGAGGTGTAGCCCGCGTGACGCGCCAAGTCTAGCATCCGAGCGCGGCATCACAACTCCGTCAAGGGGGCTTTGTTCAATCCGCCCGCTGCGGTACGTCAAATATGCACCCAGGAAAGCAGACCCTTTGAAAGATCTCGACCAAGGCACACCCGGCAAGTTTCTCGATCCGGCCCGCACCGCCAAGGGCGAGCCGCGCGCGCGCGTCGCCCTGACCAATCCCGAAACGCTGTGGTTCAATACCGGGACGCTGTGCAACATCGCCTGCGTCAATTGCTACATCGAATCGAGCCCGCAGAATGACCGTCTGGTCTATCTCAGCGCGGCCGATGTGCGCGATTATCTCGCCCAGCTGGAGGAGCGCGCCTGGCCCGCGCGCGAGATCGGCTTCACCGGCGGCGAGCCCTTCATGAACCCCCAGATCATAGAGATGTTGCGCGCCGCGCTCGACACCGGCCGCGAGGTTCTTGTCCTGACCAACGCGATGCGGCCGATGATGCGCAAACGCGTCCGGGAGGGCATCGCCGCGCTGAATGCGGATTTTCCCGGCAAGCTCACCTTTCGGATCTCGGTCGACCATTGGAGCGCGCGCCATCATGACGCCGAGCGCGGCGCGGGCGCCTTCGCCAAAACGCTCGAAGGGATGGACTGGCTGCGCGACGCGGGTGTGACGATGACCGTCGCCGGGCGCACTGTCTGGGGCGAAACCGAGGCCGAGGCGCGCGCGGGCTATGCCCGGCTCTACGCTGAGCGCGGCTATCCGATCGACGCCGCCGATCCCGGCCAGACCGTGCTCTTTCCGGAGATGGACGCGCGCGTCGATGTCCCCGAAATCACCACCGCCTGCTGGGGCATTCTGGGCAAATCCCCCGACAGCGTCATGTGCGCCTCGTCGCGGATGGTGGTGCGCCGCAAGGGCGCCGACGCGCCGGCCGTCCTCGCCTGCACGCTGCTGCCCTATGACGAGGAATTCGAGCTCGGCACGACGCTGCAAGAGGCCGAGCGCGACGTGGCTCTCAACCACCCCCATTGCGCCAAATTCTGCGTCCTTGGCGGCGCCTCTTGTTCCGCATGAAGGGCGCGCGGGGATCAGGGCGGCGCCGCGTGCACCTCGCCTTCCTCTCTGCCCTTCTGCTGGCCGCCGGCCCGCTCGCGGCGCAGGACACCGACCTCGAACTGGTGCTCCTCGCCGATGCTTCCGGCTCCATCGACGCCCGCGAAATCGCCTTCCAACGCGAGGGCTACGCGACCGCGATCACCGACCCCGAGGTGCTCGCCGCCATCGCCGGGACCGCCTATGGCTCGATCGCGGTCACCTATGTCGAATGGGCCGCCAACACCGCCATCGTCGCTGACTGGACCGTGATCGGCGGCGCCGCAGACGCGGCGCGCTTCGCCGAAGAGCTCCGATCCAAACCGCGTCAGGCCTACGGCCGCAACGCCATCGGCGCGGCCCTGCTCGACGGGCTGCGCATGATCGAGCAGAACGAGCATGACGGCTGGCGCAAGGTCATCGATTTCTCCGGCGATTCCGCGAGCAACTACGCCGGCCCGACCATCGCCGAGGCCCGCGCCCGCGTCCTCGCCGCCGGAATCACGATCAACGCCCTGCCGATTCTGCGCCCCGGAGATCCGGGCCGCGCGCAAGGCGGGCTCGAAGCCATCTACGAAGACCGCATCATCGGCGGCCCCGGCGCTTTCGTCATCACCGCCGAGACCCGCGCCAGCTTTGCCGATGCCATCCGGCGCAAGCTCATTTTGGAGATTTCCGGCACGCATGCCCCGAGACTGGCTGGAAACTGAGGCATCGGCGAGGCTCCTCCGCCCGCGACCCGCAATTGCGATAAGGCGTTTTTCCCCGGAATTTTCTATGCTAGACCAAGCCGAACGACGCGGCAGTGCCCGCGAAAAAGGACGACGCGAGTAAGTGATGGCAGGCAGAGCAGCGCGCAGAGGTTTGACGGCTCTTCTTCTGGCCGCGGGGCTTGGGGCCTGCGGCGTGACGGCGCCGCGCGTGCCGCTCGAAAACTACACCGCCTCGGAGATCTTCGAGCGCGCCGAGTTCGAGCTCAACCGCGGCAAGGAAGATCAGGCGGCCTTCTATTTCGGTGAGGTCGAGCGCCTCTACCCCTATTCCGAACTGGCCAAGCGCGCGCTCATCATGCAGGCGTTTTCCTTCCACCGGGACACCGACTACGAGAACAGCCGCGCCGCCGCGCAGCGCTACATCGACTTCTATCCCGCCGACGAGGATGCGGCCTACGCGCAATACCTCCTCGCCCTGAGCTACTACGACCAGATCGACGAGGTCGGCCGCGATCAGGGGCTGACCTTCCAGGCGCTGCAGGCGCTGCGCGTCGTGATCGAGCGCTACCCCGACAGCGAATACGCCCAGTCCGCCATTCTCAAATTCGACCTCGCCTTCGACCATCTCGCCGGCAAGGAGATGGAGGTCGGCCGCTTCTACATGCGCCGCGCGCATTACGCCGCTGCGATCAAGCGGTTCCGCGTCGTGGTCGAGGATTTCCAGACCACCAGCCACACGCCAGAGGCGCTGCACCGGCTGGTCGAGGCCTATCTCTCGCTCGGGCTCGCCGAAGAAGCGCAGGCCGCCGGCGCGATTTTGGGCCACAATTACCAGAGCTCGGAGTGGTATCAGGACAGCTACGCGCTGCTGACCGGTCAGGGGCTGGAGCCGCGCGCGCTCGGAAACAACTGGCTGTCGCAGATCTACCGCCAGGTCCTCCGCGGCGAGTGGCTGTGAGCGCGGCGCATCGCGGCGCGCCGGCCCGCCGCCCCGCGGCCTGACCGGAGCCGCCCATGCTGCGAACGCTCGACATTCGCGACATGCTCATCATCGACCGGCTGACGCTCGAGTTCGAGGCCGGGCTCAATGTGCTGACGGGCGAGACCGGGGCCGGCAAATCCATCCTGCTCGATGCGCTTGGCTTCGTGCTCGGCTGGCGCGGGCGCGCCGATCTGGTGCGCGAGGGCGCGGCGCAAGGCGAGGTCACGGCGGTCTTCGACCTCTCCCCCGATCACCCCGCGCGCGATATTCTGGCCGAGGCCGGCTTGCCGAAAGAGGACGAGCTCGTGCTGCGCCGGATCAACGGTCGCGATGGGCGCAAGACGGCCTATGTCAATGATCGCCGGACGAGCGGCGAGGTCTTGCGCCAGCTCTCTGCCCTCCTGCTGGAGCTCCACGGCCAGCATGACGAGCGCGGCCTGCTCAACCCGCGCGGGCACCGCGAGATCCTGGACCGCTACGGCGCACTCGACGCCCCACGCGGCGCCGTGGCCAAAGCCTGGTCCGCCCGCCAAAAAGCCCGCAAGGCGCGCGCTGCCGCAGAGGCCGAACTGGCCGAGCTGCGCGCCGAAGAGGACTTCCTGCGCCACGCCGTGGCCGAATTCGATACGCTCGCGCCCCGCCCCGGCGAGGAGCCAGAGCTCGACAGCCGCCGCCGCCTCATGCAATCCGCCGAGCGCATCCGCGCAGAACTCGCCCGCGCCATCGACGCGCTCGGACGCGACGGAGCTGAGGGCGCCGCCAGCGATGCGCTGCGCTGGCTCGAAGGTGCGGCCGACCACGCCGAGGGCCGGCTCGACGCGCCGATGGAAGCCGTCACCCGCGCGATGGTCGAGCTGGACGAAGCCGCCCGTGGGATCACCGATTGCCTCGACGCGCTGGCCTTCGATGCCTCGGATCTCGACGCCACCGAAGAGCGTCTCTTCGCGATCCGCGCGCTCGCCCGCAAGCATCAGGTCACGCCCGACGCGCTCGAAGAGCACGGCGAAACTCTCCGCGCCCGCATCGCCCGGATCGACGACAGCGGCCAGGATACCGCCCGGCTCGACAGCGAACTGCGCGACGCCGACGCAGCCTACGAGGCCGCCGCCGCCGCGCTGTCAGACGCCCGCCGCGCCGCCGCCCGGAGCCTCGATACCGCCGTCGCCAAAGAGCTCGCCCCGCTCAAGATGGAACGCGCGCGCTTCCTGACGGACATCTCCCCCGCCGAGCCCGGCCCCGACGGACAGGACGAGGTCTCCTTCACCGTCGCCACCAACCCCGGAGCCCCCGCCGGTCCCCTCGCTCGCATCGCCTCGGGCGGTGAACTCAGCCGTTTTCTCCTCGCGCTCAAGGTCTGCCTCGCCGGCGACAGCGAGGGCAAAACGCTGATCTTCGACGAAATCGACCGCGGCGTCGGCGGCGCCACGGCGGACGCGGTCGGCCGTCGCCTCGCCGCCCTCGGCGCCCGTGGCCAGGTGCTCGTGGTCACCCACGCGCCCCAGGTCGCCGCCCGCGCAAGCCACCATTGGCGCGTCGAGAAACGCGTGGAACAGGACACGACCCTCTCCACCGTGACCCCCCTCGACACCGCCGCCCGCGTGGATGAGCTCGCCCGCATGCTCGCCGGCGACAGCATCACCGACGAAGCCCGCGCCGCCGCCCGCTCCCTGCTCGATGGCTGAGACAGAGGCGCGCGTGGGCGCCAGCCCGCGCGCGCCCCCGCGCGACGCCGAAGGCGGCGCAACCCAAAGACGTGGCGCCGCAAGGCGCCTCCGCATGATCACGAGATCACTCGCTCAGGAATGCTCTTCAGCCGCCGTCGCCGCCAGCGCCCGGTTGTAGATCTTCAGCGCATCGATGTGAAACAAAGCGCCCATCAGCTCCGGCGGCGCCTCTTTGCCTTCGCTCAGCGGAACCACCGGCAGGAACGCAACGCCCGCCGTCTCGAACATCGGCATCGCGGTCTCCAGCGTCGCGTTTCCGTCGATATAGGTGCCGGCCCGGATCAGCCCCCAACAGGCCTCCTCGCTCACCCCGTCGCTCCCCACCGGCCGCATCACGTTGCGCACGATGAACATCCGCAGCAGATACGCCTGCGGCCCCGCCGCAAGATGCACCCGCCGACGGGCGAGCTGGGTGAGGAAAAATGACCGCGTCACAAGGTTCGCCGAAACCGCCGTCGAGATCGACACCGAGACCATGACCGCAAGCCCCGTCTGCCAGTCGCCCGTGAGTTCAAAGACGATCAGCGTCGTCGAGATCGGCGCGCCGAGCACCGACGCCGCCACCGCCCCCATCCCGGCCAGCGCATAGAGCGTGTGGCTGCCCGAAACCTCCGGGAATAGCCCTGTCGCGATCAGCCCGAAGGCAAGCCCGGTGAGCGCGCCGACCATGAGCGACGGCGAAAAGATCCCGCCGCCCATCCGGCCCCCGATGGTGATCGCCACCGCGACAACCTTGATCCCCGCGAAGACAACCGCCTCGTGCAGCAGCAGTTTTCCGGTCAGCGCATCGCTGGTGGTTTCATAGCCCACCCCGATGATATGCGGAAAGGCAATGGCGATCAGGCCGAGCAACACCCCCGCCAGCGCCGGCCGCATCCAGGGCGCCGTGCCCCACCGCGCCTGAAGACGCGTCTCGACCCGCTCGGCCAAGAGCACCGAGCGCATCATCAGCGTGGCCACGATCCCGCAGACCAGCCCGAGCAGCAAGAAGGCCGGAAGCTCGACATAGAACTCAAGCGCCGAGGTGCCCGGCAGAACGAATTCGGTGACGTCGCCATAGGCCAGCCGGTTGATCACCGTCCCGGCCGCGCTGGCCACCACGATGGGCGCGAGCGCATGCAGCGCGAAGTGCCGCAGCACCACCTCAAGCGCGAAAAGCGCGCCCGCGATCGGCGCGTTGAAACTGGCCGAGACAGCCGCCGCCACCGCGCAGCCAAGCAGATCGCGCGCCCGCACCGGATCGGCGCGCACCGCATCGGCCGCCCAGGTCGAGATCAACGCCGCCATATGCACCACCGGCCCCTCCCGGCCCGTGCTGCCCCCGGTCGAGAGCGTGATCCACGAGGCAATCACGGAGGCAATGCCCGCCCGCCGTTCAACCCGCCCCTCGCGCAGCGCCGCGCCCTCGATGACATCGGCGACGGTGCGAACGCGGTTGTCCGGCGTGAGAGTCTGCAACAGGACCCCGACAATCACCCCGCCGACAATGGGGATCGCCAGCACCCAGTACCACTCCAGCGTTTCGGCAAAGGAGTGCAGGCGGCTGACGTCTTCGGTGCCGTAGAGTGTGGCTTGCAGCCAGTCGATCGCGAGCCGGAAGATCAGCGCCGCCGTCCCCGCCGCGATCCCGACGAAAAGCGCGAGGAACCAGAACCCCACCTCGCGCGGGCCCTCCTCACGCAACAGCGCAATCGCGCGTGTCGCGTCGGCCCGCATCTGGCTGAGGGCACGCCTGATCGGCGCGCTGTCGGTCTGTGACATGATCTGCCCCGGCGACGGCCCGGGTCCGCCCGGGCCAGTGCCCCATCTCTAGATCAGAGGGGACCGGCGATGAAGGCAAAGCCCCGCCCGGGGCGGGATTTTGTGGCGCGCCTGTGCCCCGGCGCAACAGTTTGCGGCTCGGGGCGGTGGGCTTGAACCGCCTAGGTCGGACACTGCCCGCGCGCGCGGATCAGATCTGTTCGACCGCCACCTCGTCGCGCGGATAGAAGGCCACGTACCCTTCGATCGCCGCGACCTCGTCCTTCGGCGCCTCATAGGACCAGGCCGCGTCGTCGAGCGTGAAGCTCTTCAGGACGATGGAATAATGCGTGGCCTCACCCTTCTTGGGGCAGGTCGTGCGCGTGGCGGTCTCATCAAGGAAGGCCATCGCAAGATCGCCGCGCGGGAAATAGATCACCGGCACGAGATCGCCTTCGCTCAGCTCCAGCGCCCGGCTGCTCTCACCCAGTACCGCCCCCCCGGCCCGGACAACCCATGTCCCGCCCGCGTTCCGGATCCTGATATCATTCGCCATCCTGCGCTCCTCTTGTCTTACCCATCGCTTTGCACATCTCAGGTGACAGTTTCATGTCAAAGCGGTTGCGTTGCTGTCATTAACCACATCCCCGCCTCCTTGCCCAGACTGGGCAACAGGCGCTCGCGACAGGTGAGGTGGTAGGCGTCGACCCAGTCGCGCTCGGGCGCGCTCAGCCGTTCGGCATCGATCAGGCGCCGATCAAAAGGCGCGAGGGTCAGAGTCTCCAGCCCGTGAAACGCCCGGTGCGGATCGCCGCCGGGCACGGGCGCCGCCTCGGTGACCACCACGAGATTCTCGATGCGGATGCCGAACGCCCCCTCGCGGTAATAGCCCGGCTCGTTCGACAGGATCATCCCCGGCAGCAGCGGCGTCTCGGACAGCCGGCTGAACCGCTGCGGCCCCTCGTGAACCGAAAGATAGACCCCCACGCCGTGGCCCGTCCCGTGATCGTAATCCATCCCCGCCATCCACAGCGGCGCGCGCGCCAGCGCATCGAGATCTCGCCCCGCGAGCCCCTTGGGCCAGCGGATCCGGCTGAGCGCGATCATGCCCTGCAGCACGCGTGTATAGGCCGCGATCATTTCCGCGTCCGGGGTGCCTATCGCCATGGTCCGGGTGATGTCGGTCGTCCCGTCGAGATACTGCCCGCCGCTGTCGACGAGCAGCAAGTCCCCCGGGCCAACCGTCCGGTCCGTCTCTTCGGTGACGCGGTAATGCACGATCGCGCCATGGGGGCCCGCGCCGCTGATTGTATCGAAGGAAATGTCGCGCAGCGCGCCGGTCTCGCGGCGGGCGTCTTCGAGCGCGCGCACCGCGTCGATCTCGGTAAAGCCGCCCGGTGTCTGGGCGTCCAGCCAGTGCAGGAAGCGGCACATCGCCGCCCCGTCGCGCAGATGCGCCTCGCGCGTGGCGGCGATCTCCGCCTCGGTCTTGCAGGCCTTGGGCAGCACGCAGGGATCGGGCCCGAAGGTGATCTCCGCCGCGCCCTCGCCAAGAAGATCGGCCACCGCGCGCGGCGCGGATTTCGGATCGATCCGCACACGGCCAGTCACCCCGCGCAGGCGCTCGGCGAAGGCCTCCGGCGGGTGCAGCCGCACCTCGGGCCCGAGCGAGAGGCCGGCGCATTTTTCCGGCGCGATGAAGAGATCGACGCTCTGATCGGCATGGAGCAGCGCGAAACTCTGCACGATCGGGATCCGGGGAATGTCCGAGCCGCGCATGTTGAGCAGCCAGCAGATGGAATCGGGCAAGGTCAGCACCGCGACAGCCTCGCCCGTTCCGGCCAGCGCCTCGGCGCAAAGCGCCCGCTTTTCCGCGGCGCTCCGGCCCGCGAGCGCATCGGGATAGGCCTCGGCCGCCCCGCCCGGCGGCGCGGGCCGGTCCGGCCAGACGCGATCCACGGGGGTCTCGGTGGCCACCAGCGTCACCCGCTCTCCGAGCGCCTCGGTCAGCCGGGCGATCTCGTCGCAGGTATGAAGCCACGGATCGAACCCGATCTTCGCGCCCGCGCCCGCATGGTCGAGGAGCCAGTCCGCAAGCTTGACCTCGGGCCAGTCGATGGGCGTGAAGACCTCTGTCGCCACTTGCGCCCGGACCTGCACCCGGTAGCGCCCGTCGACAAAGACCCCGGCCTTGTCCGCCAGAACCGCGGCAAACCCCGCCGAGCCGGTGAACCCGGTCAGCCACTCAAGCCGCGCATCGCACGGCGCGACATATTCGCCCTGATGCGCATCGGCCCGGGGCACGACGACACCATCGAGCCCGACGCGCGCCATCTCCGCGCGGAGCGCCGCCAGACGCGGCGGCCCCTGCTCGGGGCGCGCGGTGACCTCAAAGCTCTGGAACATCGCGCTCCCCTTCCCGTCTCATCCCGCCTTGCGGATGCCGAACATGCGCGCCCGCGCCCTCGGGTCGGGATCGAACAGCGTCGCGAGCTGCTCGGTCATCGCGCCGGCGAGCTGATCCACATCCGTGATCGTCACCGCGCGGTCATAATAGCGCGTCACGTCATGGCCGATGCCGATCGCCACGAGCTCGACCATCTTGCGCCGTTCGACCATCGCGATCACGTCGCGCAGGTGTTTTTCCAGAAAGCTCGCCGGGTTGACCGAGAGCGTGCTGTCATCGACCGGCGCGCCGTCGGAGATCACCATCAGGATCTTGCGCGCCTCGGGCCGGTACTGCAGGCGCCGGTGCGCCCATTCCAGCGCCTCGCCGTCGATGTTTTCCTTCAGCAGCCCCTCTTTCATCATCAGGCCGAGATTGTCGCGCGTGCGCCGCCAGGGGGCATCGGCGGATTTGTAGATGATGTGGCGCAGATCGTTGAGCCGGCCGGGCTGTTGCGGGCGTCCATCGGCGAGCCATTTCTCCCGCGCCAGCCCGCCCTTCCAGGCCCGCGTGGTGAAGCCGAGGATCTCGACCTTGACCGAACAGCGCTCCAGCGTCCGAGCGAGCACATCGGCACAGATCGCCGCGATGGAGATCGGCCGGCCCCGCATCGAGCCGGAATTGTCGAGCAGAAGGGTCACCACCGTATCGCGGAACTCGGTGTCCTTCTCGATCTTGAAGCTGAGCGGCGTGGTCGGGTTGGCCACGACGCGCGCGAGCCGGCCCGCATCGAGGATCCCCTCCTCGCGGTCAAACTGCCACGAGCGGTTCTGCTGCGCCTGAAGCCGCCGCTGAAGCTTGTTCGCCAGCCGCGAGACCGCCCCCTTGAGCGGCTCCAACTGCTGGTCGAGATAGGCCCGGAGCCTTTCAAGCTCGGCCGGTTCTGCCAGCTCCTGCGCGGGAATTTCCTCGTCATACTGCGTGTCATAGACCACATAGGTCGGATCGGCTTCGGAGAAGGGCGGCGGCGGCGCGGGCTCATGCGGCGCCTCGCCATCGGGGAAGTCCTCGTCCTCCATCCCCTCCTGATCGGCCATGTCATCGGAGCTGACCTGTGCATCGGCGGCGTCGGCCTGCTGCTCCTGCGATTGTTCGGGCGAGGCTTCGGCCTCATCCTCGTCGCTCTCGCCTGTGCTGTCGGGGGCCTCTTCCTCGTCCTGCTCCTCCTCGGCGCCGTCGTCCTGATCGTCGTCGGGCGCGTCGGGGTCGTCGCCGAGTTGGTCGCCATAGCCCAGATCGTCGATGATCTGGCGGGCAAAACGGGCAAAAGCCGCCTGATCCGAAAGCTTTTCACCAAGCCCCGCGAGCGTGCCTTGCGCCTGTTCCTCGATATGGCCGCGCCAGAGGTTGAGCACGTTTTCGGCGCCCTGCGGCAGAACGCGCCCGGTCGCGAGCGCGCGCACCAGATAGCCCGCCGCGGCGGCGAGCGGCGCGTCGGAGGCCTTGGAAATCTGATCATACCCCTTGCGCATGGCATCGTGGCCGATCTTGGCGTCGATGTTGCCCGCGGTGCCGGGCATGTCGCGCGCGCCCATCGCCTCGCAGCGCGCCGCCTCCATCGCGTCAAACAGCTCACGCGCCATCTGGCCCTGCGGCATGTAGCGCCCGGCCACGGCCGGATCGTGATACCGGTGGCGCAGCGCCAGCGCATCGGCCGTGCCCCGCGCGAGCAGGACCTCGTCTTTCGTCATCCGCCGCGAGACCTGCGGCAGGCGCATCTGATCGCCCGAAAGCCCCGCCGGATCGACCGAATAATTGATCGTCAGATCGGAATCATCGGCCATGACCCGGGTGGCCTCGGCCAGCGCTTTCTTGAAGGGATCTGCGGGATTGTCGGATGTGCTCATGGGGGGCTCGATCGGTTCGGGGTCCGGCGGCCAACTTAGGGCGCTTTGCGGGAAATGACCAACCGAAATGCGCGGCTTCAGGAGAGCAGCATCGCCTCGCACAGCGCCAGATGCCCATCTGCGAGCCGCTTGGCCTGCCGCAGCGGCGCGGGCTCGGTCGAGAACCGCGCGCGTTGCAGGAGCGCGGCATGGGCAAATTTCGCGTTGATCCGCCAGGCGAGGACCTTGCGGCCATCGACCCCCTCGGCCAGCGGTAGCGTCGCGTCGATCAGATCGGCAAAGAGCGCGCGCCGCGCCTCGCTCCGCTCGGAGGCCGGGCCGTCAAACATCCACTGATGCTCCATCAGCGCCGAATACCGCCCCGCGCAGACGGCGAAGGTCTTGAGTCGAGCGACCGTGCCGCCCGCCTCGCCCCCAAGGCTCGCATTTGCGCCATGCCCTCCGCCAAACCCTCCGCCAAAAACTGAGGCGGGGCCGCCCAGGACCAGAAGTGCAGCGCATGTCCATGTTTTCAAAGCGCCCATAAATTGGAGTTTATGGCAATTTGACCGCCCATCAAGTGGGCAGTTTGAAAACTTTCAGGGACCCGGCGTGGGCGCTAGCTGCACCAATCGACCGGCGTGCTGCCCGGAACGGCGACGCGCGCCACCGTCATCAGCTCCGATAGCGCAGTGCCGTTGACGTGCATTCCGACCTGCGCGCGATCACGACCGTCGCGCCCGTACATGCGCGGCACGATCACATCCGCATTGGCCAGAATCGTGGTCAGGGCCGCAGCGGCGGAGCGCGCCAGCCGGCGCTCCTTGCGGCATTGCGCCTCTTCGGCCTCGGGCGCGTCAAACCCCATGAGCTGAACTGTGTCGGACAGCGCGCCGCAGGTCATGGCGATCGTGTCGCCATCGATGATCCGGGTGATGGTGCATTGCGGATCGCTCCGCGAGGGTACGAAGGCCACGGGGCCGCCACCGACCGGGCCGATCCCCGAGGGGATCCCCGCGCCCTCGCAGCCAGACAGAAGCAGCACCAGCGCCCCCGCGCGGCAGTAGCTCATCCCAGCGATACGCTCGCGGCGCTCTCGGGCAGTTCCTCGTCAAAGCAACGCTGGTAGAATTCGGCGACGGTCTGGCGCTCCAGCTCATCGCATTTGTTGAGGAAGGACACGCGGAAGGCGTAGCCGGTGTTGCGGAAAATCTCGGCGTTCTGCGCCCAGGCGATGACCGTCCGCGGCGACATCACGGTGGAGAGTTCGCCGTTCATGAAGGCCGTGCGGGTGAAATCGGCGACGGTGACCATCTGGTGGATGATCTTGCGCCCGCGCTCATTGTTGTAATGCGGGCATTTCGCCAGCACGATCGCCGCCTCGGCATTGATCGAGAGGTAGTTCAGCGTGGCCACGAGTGACCAGCGGTCCATCTGGCCCTGGTTGATCTGCTGCGTGCCGTGATAAAGGCCCGTCGTATCGCCAAGGCCCACGGTGTTGGCGGTGGCGAAAATGCGGAAATACTTGTGCGGGGTGATGACCTCGTTCTGGTCCAGCAGGGTGAGCTTGCCGTCGGTCTCCAGCACACGCTGGATCACGAACATCACATCCGCGCGGCCGGCATCGTATTCATCAAAGACGATCGCGGTCGGGTTGCGCAGCGCCCAGGGCAGGATGCCCTCCTGAAACTGGGTGGTCTGCTTGCCGTCGACGAGCTTGATCGCATCCTTGCCGATCAGGTCGATCCGGGAGATATGGCTGTCGAGGTTGACGCGCACCGCGGGCCAGTTGAGCCGCGCCGCGACCTGCTCGATATGGGTCGATTTGCCGGTCCCGTGATAGCCTTGGATCATCACCCGGCGGTTGTTGCGGAACCCGGCGAGGATGGCCAGCGTGGTGTCCGGATCGAACTTGTAGGTGCTGTCGATATCGGGCACGCGGGCGCTCGCTTCGGGAAAGCCATGGACCATCATGTCCGAGTCGATGCCGAACACTTCGCGCACAGAGATTTCCTCGGTCGGCTTTGCGTTCACATCGATCAAGTCATCGGCCATTTCAGGCACCCTTTCCATGAAGTCCACTCGTCGCCACTCGTGCCCGATATCGGCTGGAAGGGCAAGAGCACTCGGGGCGCTTTGGCGCGCGCCCGTCTGCCCCCCGCTCGCGCGCCGGTCACGCAAACTTGCAACCGCCGAGATTGCGCTCGGGCCGCGTTGACATCATTTTAGAGGCTATGAAACATGTACCCTCCACGCCCCGCCGCCGCTTTCTCGCGGGCGGATTGGCCGCCACCGCGGCGCTCGCCCTTGGCCGGCCCGCCCGCGCAGATGAATTCGAAGTCACCCGCACCAAGGCGGAATGGCAAGCGATGCTGACCCCCGAGCAATACGCTGTCATGCGCGAAGAGGCGACCGAGCGCGCCGGATCCTCGCCGCTCGACAAGCTCTATGACGCCGGGATCTATCACTGCCGGGGCTGCGATCTGGCGCTCTATTCCTCGGAAGCCAAGTACGACAGCCGGACCGGTTGGCCGAGCTTCTGGCAATCGCTGCCCGAGGCGATCGGCACCAAGCGGGATTTCTATCTGGTCTACCCCCGGACGGAATGCCATTGCCGCCGCTGCGGCAGCCACTTGGGCCACATCTTCAACGACGGGCCCCAGCCCACCGGCAAGCGCCACTGTCTCAACGGGGTCAGCCTGGTGTTCAAGGCGGCCTGACGGCTGCGCGCGCCTGCTCTCAGGCGCTGTGGCGGAGCCGGTCGTCGCGGCCGCTCGCCCCAGCCGCATCGCGCAGGATCAGGGTGAAGCGCGCGCCCCCTTCGGGCAGGTTCTCGGCCGTGAGGCTTCCTTCCATCGCCCGCGCGAGATCGCGGCTGATCGCAAGGCCGAGCCCCGAAGCGGCGGCCTTGGGGTTCGCCTCCTGATAGACGAAGGGCAAGAAGATGCTGTCGATGAAATCGGCCGGAATGCCGGGGCCGGTGTCGGTTACGGTGATCACGAGGTTCTCACCCTTCGGCCCGTCGCGCCGCATGTCGACCTGCACCTTGCCCTCCGTCGTCGCCTTCACCGCATTGTCGAGCAGGTTGACGACGATCTGCTCCACCCGCTCGCGATCGACGTAGACCCGGTCGGGCAGATCGTCCGCGACCGTGACCTCGGCCACAACATCATGCCTGGCGTGACTGATCAGCCCTTCCAAAGTATTGGCCCAGCTGCGCGACAGCAGCCCGGTTGGCATGTACATGCGCATCACCTCAAGCCGTCCGCCGCGGATCTTGGTATGTTCAAGCAGGTTGCTCATCAGCCGGTGCAGCCGTTGCGCCGCGCTGAGCCCGGTGCGCGCCTTGCGCCGCACGTTGTCGGTCTTGGCCTGGGAGACGATGAGCTCGAACATGCCCATGATCGCGTTGAGCGGGGTGCGGACCTCATGGCTCACGGTGGAAAGAAGCCTGTCCGCCTCGTCGCGCAACTGCCCCGATTCAGACTCCGACCGCTCCCCGGCAAGGTTTGCCGCCTTGAGCGCAACGCTGAGCGACGCGATCCGGTTGAGCGCGTCGAAAAGCTGCGCCTTGGCGTCCTGCGTATCCCGCCGCTGGGCCCACAGAAGCCCGCACAACGCGGTCAGTACGGATGCGACGACCGCAAACAGCAGGATGAGCGCCGGTGCGACGAGACTGAACACCTCGCGCCCCGGTTGGAGCGTGACCTCAAGCGCATGGCCCAGAAGCGCCGCCTCCCCCACCGCATGAAGCCCCTCCGGCGTCACCGCCGGGCCCGCACTCACGGGCTTGGCATTGAGGGTGGCCGAGATCCTGTAGCGCTCTTCGATGGCGCGCGGCCCCGGGCTTTCGAGATGGGCGTGGAACACATCGTCGAGCGAAATCTGGATCAACATGCTGCCGAGCACCTGTCGATCGCTGATCACCGGGAGGTGCAGGATCCAGCTGTGGCCCTGCGTCTCCCCGCCCGCCGGGGGGGCGATGCGCGGCGCGATGTCGGGCACGCCCCGGCTCTCGATCGCGCTCAGCCTGGCCTCCGAAAGGCCTGAGATCTCGCGGACGTCGGTTTGGGGGTCGAAGGTCTCCTTGGGGATCGACGCGACGATCTTGCCTGCGCTGTCGACCCGCGCGAGCCCTTCGATATCGGAGATCAGGAACCGCATCGCGCTCGCGCGCTCTTGAAAGATGATCAGGTCCAGCGCGGGATCGCGGGTCCAGCCGCGCGCCGCGACGCTCAAAACATCCAGCCGGCGGGTCAGATCATGGGCAAAACTGTCGGCAAGCACAGCCGCATCGCGGCGCATCTGCCGCATCTCTAGCCGCTCGTGCACCGCAAGCCCGCAGATCCAGGCGACAATGCCCCCCAGAAGCGCCACTGCACCGACGCGGATCAGCCGTGTCATGCCGTCCGGCCGGTCCGTCTGGGTCACAAAGCGTGTACGCGGCGTTGGCCTGTGTCTCTGCTCAGGCTCATCTCGGCGTGGTCGACGAAAGCAAGCAGATCGGCAAGGGGCACAGGTTTGCGCAGGATCCAGTCAAGCCCGGGAAAATAGCGCTGCGCCTCACCGTTGGGAAAGACGCCAGATCCGGTAATGAGCATGGTTTTCATGTGCGGGCAGCGGGTGACCGCATAATCCACCACGGCCTCCGTGGTGTCATCGCGCAGGCCGTAATCCAGCAGGAGAAGATCATATTTGAAATCGCGCAGGCCAATCAGGGCTTCCTCGACCGTCTGCGCCACCGCCGCACTGTGTCCCTGATCCACAAGGCAGGCCTCGAAGGTCAGGGCGAGATCGTTGTCATCCTCGACAATCAAACAGTCCATGAGACGTCACCAGTACCGTTAACTTTGAATAAACCTGCGCCCCAAGCCTTAACAACACCTTAACGCGGAGATCGCAAGAGCCGGTTTTCGCCCAATTTATTGCCCTAGCAGCACTCAATCACGGAAGTTGCGGCTCTCCTTGATCTGATCCCAGGCCCAGACCACCTCCTGAAGCTGTTCTTCCTGGCTCCGATCGCCGCCGTTCATGTCCGGGTGCAGCACCTTGATGAGCTTCTTGTAGGCCTTGCGGACCTCGGTCTTCGTCATGTTCTCGTTGGCTTCGAGGATGTCGATCGCGCGCCGCTCGGTGGGCGGAAGCCGTTTGCCGCCGGTGCGCCGGCCGGGGTTTTGCGTGCTGTTGTCGCCGAGCACCTGATGCGGATCCTCGATCCCGAGCCGCGCCCAGGCCCGCGCTTCGGGGTTGCCCCATTCCTTGGTCTGGCGCTCCCAGACCCGGTCCTTGGACATCTGCGCGTTGAGCTCGGCCTCGGTCGTGCCGTCAAAGAAATTCCATTTCAGATTGTACTCGCGCACGTGTTCCTGACAGAACCAGTAGAAATCATCGAGAACGTCGGGCGCCTTGGGCGCGCGATACTTTCCCGGCGCCTCGCAGCCCGGTTTTTCGCAAACGCGCGTTGATGTTTCCTGTGCTCCGGACATGCCCCGGCGGCCGCGGCTGGTTTTCTTCTTGGCCGCCTTGACCGACATATTGAAACCGAAGGGATCGTTCTCGCTCATGGGCCTCACCTTTTCGACTCAGGCGATATACTCTAGACGATGCGCGCAGAGATTGAAGAGGGAACGGTCTAAAAATGTCGTTGACAGAAGAAATCCGCGCAAGGCTGACCGATGCGTTTGCGCCGACCGTGCTCGACGTCGAAGATGACAGCGAAAGCCACCGCGGCCATGCGGGCTTCCGCGAGGGGGGCGAGAGCCACTTCAACGTCACCATCCGCGCACCTGCCTTCGCCGGCCAGTCGCGCATCGCGCGGCACCGCGCGGTCCATGCGGCGCTCGGGCAGGAGATCCTCACGCGGATCCACGCGCTCTCGCTCGATATCGGGGCCTGAGCAAAGCGCCCCCGCACCCGGTTTACTCAACGTCAGGTTAACATCTCTTAACTTTTCCGGAACCTTTGCCCTCCCGATGCACTGGGTCGGTGCGCGCATGTTGCGCGTCAATCAAGACAAGGGAAGTTACCATGCAAATTCGTTCCATCCTCGCTGCAGCCACCGTCGCCACCCTGCCCCTCGCGGCAAACGCGGCCACGATCAACGGCACCGCCGCACCCGGCGGCACCTATGACATTTCCGGCACCGCCTATGATTTCCAGTCCGGCTTCGACAACGGTGACGGCGCCGGAAGCTACGAATTCACCTTTGAAAACGCGTCGGCCCTGGCGTCCTCTGTAATGGCGACCGTGACCGTGAACCAACACGATGTGACGGCCGGTTTTCTCGGCGGGGTCACCGTGAGCTTCGGCTCCGAACAGGTCTTCGTCGCGCAAGGCGAACTGGCGAAGCTGAAGTTTGATCAGTCGCTCTCCGCCGGTGAAAGCACCAAGCTGAGCTTCGTCTTCGGCGACGCCTACGGCACCGACAGCGTTGGTCCGGATCTGGACTTCATCATCGCGCCCGCGCCCGTGCCGCTTCCGGCCGCCCTGCCCTTGCTCGGCGTGGCGCTTGGCGGTCTCGGCATCGCAGCACGGCGCCGCAAAGCGGCCTGAGCCAAGCTCTCCTGAAAACGAAGCGGCCTCCCGAGTTCTCGGGAGGCCGTCTTATTTTGGTCGATGGTCGCTAGCTCGCGGGGGGCGACGCCCGCAACGCCCGAGCGCTTACTCGGCGGCGACGGTCGGCGGGTTGGCAGTCTCGGGCCGGAACAGGCGGCGGACACGGGCCGCGGCCTCATCATCGGCAATCGGGGGCGCGACAGGTGCGGCGCCGTTCGACACGGCGGCGGCAATGTTCGCGGAATGGGAAAGCGCGGGCTCGGCGGCCGCTTCCTCGACAGCCCGTCGGAACACCAAAAGGTTCTGTTCCTCGACATGACGGCGCCCGAGCCAGCCGCGGCGTTGCGCGGGAAGTGTTTCGGTCCGGTGGTATTCCCAGCCCTCGGCGGCGCAGTCGTTCATCTGGGTTTCGAGGGACAGCGCGAAACGCTCGGCGGTTCCGCGTACACCTTTGGACTTCGTTCCGCGCACCGGCGCAACCACAACCTTGTACTCAAATTTCATAACTCACTCCCCTGACAACTGCCAAACTCTACGGTTCTCACAGCTGTAACGTTTACACACTGGTAAGGTTCCAACGCGTTCCTGTTACCGCGCGTCAAGTTTATTGCAAGACGGGAAATCCCGACCCGGCGCCAAGACCTTGATCCGGTTCAAATAATTCGAAGCGCTTTGAGGGGCCTTCGCTGCAGGCAGCCCGCGCGGAAGGAAATCCCCGCGCTCGAAAGGCCTGATCCGCGAATCGCAAGTGGGCCACGCGGCCCGGGCTTCAGAGCCCGAGCTTGGCGCTCACCAACGCGTTGACCGCCTTGGGGTTGGCCTTGCCGCCAGTCGCCTTCATGACTTGCCCCACGAACCAACCCGCGAGCTTGGGGTTGGCCTTGGCCTTCTCCACCTGGTCCGGGTTCGCCGCGATCACCTCGTCCACCGCCGCCTCGATCGCGCCGGTGTCGGTGACCTGCTTCATGCCGCGCGCCTCGACGATCTCCTCGGGGTTGCCGCCCTCGGTGTAGACGATCTCGAACAGGTCCTTGGCGATCTTGCCCGAAATGTCGCCCTTCTGGATGAGGCCGATGATCGCGCCGAGCTGCTCGGGGCTGACCGGGCTCTCGGTGATCTCGTGGCCTTCCTTCTTCAGCCGGCCGAAAAGCTCGTTGATGACCCAGTTTGCGGCCATCTTGCCATCGCGCCCCGCGGCGACCTTCTCGAAGTAATCGGCCGAGACCACATCGGCAGTCAGAACCGAAGCGTCATATTCGCTGAGGCCGAAATCGGCCACGAACCGCGCCTTCTTCTGGTCCGGCAGCTCCGGCAGCGAGGCCGCGATCTCATCGACCCAAGCCTGTTCGATCTCCAGCGGGAGCAGGTCGGGATCGGGGAAGTAACGGTAATCATGCGCCTCTTCCTTGGAGCGCATCGAGCGCGTCTCGCCCTTGTCGGGATCGTAGAGCCGCGTCTCCTGATCGATCGAGCCGCCCGCTTCGAGAATGGCGATCTGGCGCTTGGCCTCGTAGTCAATCGCGGCCTGGATGAACCGCATGGAGTTCATGTTCTTGATCTCGCAGCGCGTCCCGAGATGCGAGAAATCCTGCGTCTCCTGGTATTTCTCATACTGCCCGGGACGGCAGACCGAGACGTTCACGTCCGCCCGCAGGTTGCCGTTTTGCATGTTGCCATCGCAGGTCCCGAGATAGCGCAGGATCTGGCGCAGCTTGGTCACATAGGCCGCTGCCTCTTCCGGGCCGCGAATGTCGGGGCGCGAGACGATCTCCATCAACGCGACGCCGGTGCGGTTGAGATCGACGAAGGACATGGCCGGATCCATGTCATGGATCGATTTGCCCGCGTCCTGTTCGAGGTGGATGCGCTCGATCCGGACTCGCCGCGCGACGCCCGGCTCCATGTCGACGATCACCTCGCCCTCGCCCACGATCGGGTGGTAGAGCTGCGAAATCTGGTAGCCCTGCGGCAGATCGGGATAGAAGTAGTTCTTGCGGTCAAACGCGCTGAAGAGGTTGATCTCGGCCTTGAGCCCGAGCCCGGTGCGCACCGCTT
This sequence comes from Poseidonocella sedimentorum, assembly GCF_900116005.1. Lineage (GTDB taxonomy): Bacteria > Pseudomonadota > Alphaproteobacteria > Rhodobacterales > Rhodobacteraceae > Poseidonocella > Poseidonocella sedimentorum. The sequence continues at coordinate 113,868 of NZ_FOYI01000001.1, read as the reverse complement.
GGGCCACGCAGAACTCGTTGATCACCGGCAGCATCCCCGGCATTGCCGCGTCAACAAAGGAGACGTTGGAGTTGGGCTCAGCGCCAAACCGGGTCGAGGCGCCGGAGAAGAGCTTGGCCTTCGAGGCGACCTGGGCATGGACTTCCATCCCGATCACCAGCTCCCAATCGTGTTTCGCGCCCGCGATCACCTTGGGTTTGGGGGACTCAAAACTCAGGTCAAGCATGTCTCTCTCCTTCGCCGGATCAGGGGCGTGTGATCAGAGGCGTCTTAGGACAGGTGCGCGCGGGCGGCAAGAGCGCGCGCGACTTCGGCGGTTGCGGCCGGATCGGGTTGTGCAGATCAGCGGCGCCCGTTCAGGAGGTGCAGGTCAGGCGGTGTGGGTCAGGCGACCTGCGGGATATCACTCAGGTGCAGCCCGGAGCCGGGCAGGCGCGAGGCGGTCTCGACATCGCAGGTCACGATCTCGAAATTCGCCGGATCCGCAAAGAGCGCGCGCAACAGGTCGTTGGTCAGCGCATGGCCCGCGCGGTAGCCGGTGTAGCGCCCGAGGATGGGCAGGCCGGCAAGCGCCAGATCGCCGAGCGCGTCGAGCATCTTGTGGCGCACCGCCTCGTCGTCATGGCGCAACCCACCGGGGCTCAGGACCTTGTCCCCATCGACCACCACGGCGTTCTCATAGGTCCCGCCAAGGGCGAGCCCCTGCTCCCGCATCGCCTCGACCTCCGCCTGACGGCAGAAGGTCCGGCTGTCGGAGAGGACGCGGGCAAAGGCGCCGTTGGCGAGCGACAGGCTGCGCTCCTGGGTGCCGATGGCGGCGTCGTCGAAGTCGATATGGAAATCGATGTGCATCCGGTCATGCGGCGCGAGCGCGGCCGTGGCCTCCCCGCGGGCAACACTGACCGGGCGGAGCACGCGGATCGCGCGCAGCTCGGCATTGAGCGGCTTGATCCCGGCCTTGAAGATCCCGCGCACGAAAGGCGCGGCGCTGCCGTCGAGGATCGGGATCTCAGGCCCGTCAAGCTCGGCACGCACGTTGTGCACCCCGCAGCCCGCCAGCGCGGCCATCAGGTGTTCGACGGTCGAAACGCTGACGCCATGGGTATTCTGAAGCCGGGTGCAGAGCGGGGACTGGTTCACCGCGTCGAACCGCGCAGGCACAGCGCCGATGCCCAACGCCACATCCCGGCGCAGGAACTGCACCCCGTGGTTGGCAGGCGCCGGGTGCAACGTCAGGATCGCAGGCCGCCCCGAATGGAGCCCCTGTCCCTTGAAAGTCACCGGTGATCTCAGCGTCGTCTGCAAGACTGGCCTCAAACTGTTACTCTTCTACGGCAACGGGCAAGCGATACGCGTTTCTGGCGCCCGTTCATGTTGTCGATAAGCAAGCCCACCAGAAGGCTCAACTCAATCTTTGCTACGGTTTGCAACATCGCGGGGCGGGCGCGCGCCGATCCACAGGTTTTTGCCGGTTTACAGACAACTGGAACGAAAAAGGCCGCCCCGGGGGAGCGGCCTTGCCTGTTTATTGTGCAATTCCCGGCGTCAGTTGGCCTGACGGCGCAGGAAGGCGGGGATTTCGATCTTTTCGTCCCCGGCTTCGAGCGCCGGGTCTTCCTGATAGCCGCGCACGGGCGGTTGCTGTCGCGGCTGGCGCAGGGCCCCATCGGTCTCGCGGGGCTCGTTGTGGCCGGTCATCCGGTTGATGAGCGAGTTGATGCCGAAACGGCTTTTCTCGGCGGCATCTGGGACGGCGCGCGGCGGCTGCTCGGCCTGCGGCTGGGCGTAGGGTTGCGGCTGATGCTGCTGGGGGGCACCGTAGCCATGCCCCTGCGCGGCCGGGGCGTGACCCTGCGCGGGCGCCCCGTCGGGCACGTGTTGCACCGCGGCGCGCAACCGGGCGAGCGTCGCCTCGGAGGGAGTCCCCGGCGCGGCATGTGCCGCCTGTTCGGGCTGCGCGGCAGCCCCGGACGGGAAGCTCGCCACCTGCGGCTGATAGGCCGGCGGGGGGAGGTCGTCTCCGGCGAATGCCGGCGTCTCGATCACTTCGGGCGAAGGATCGAACCCTTCGAAGAGCGAAGGCTCGGTGTCCATGCTGGCGGCAACCGCAGGGCCCGCCGTCGCGGCGACAGCAGCAGCCGGGGCGACCTCTTCGGGGGTCTCTTCGGCCATGACGGTCGGCTTGAGCGGCTCGCGCAGGCTGCGCCGGGCGACCGGCATTTCGCCTGCGTCCTCGCTCGCGTCGATCCCGGTCGCGACGACCGAAACGCGCATGCTGCCTTCCATGTCGGTGTCGAGCGTCGAGCCGACGATGATGTTGGCGTCCGGGTCCACCTCTTCGCGAATGCGGTTGGCCGCTTCATCGAGCTCGAAGAGCGTGAGGTCATGGCTGCCGGTGATGTTGATGAGAACACCCTTCGCGCCGCGGAGGCTGATCTCGTCGAGCAGCGGGTTGGCGATCGCCTTCTCGGCGGCCTGGATCGCGCGATCTTCGCCGGACGCCTCGCCCGTGCCCATCATCGCCTTGCCCATCTCGTCCATCACCGCGCGCACGTCGGCGAAATCGAGGTTGATGAGGCCCGGGCGGACCATCAGATCGGTCACCCCCTTGACGCCCTGGTAGAGCACGTCATCGGCCATGGAGAAGGCTTCGGTAAAGGTGGTTTTCTCGTTCGCCAACCGGAAGAGGTTCTGGTTGGGAATGATGATCAGCGTATCGACGACCTTCTGGAGCGCTTCGACGCCCTCTTCGGCCTGACGCATCCGCTTGATGCCCTCGAACTGGAACGGCTTGGTGACGACCCCGACGGTCAGAACGCCGAGCTCGCGCGCCGCCTGGGCGATGATCGGGGCCGCGCCGGTGCCCGTGCCGCCGCCCATGCCGGCGGTGATGAAGCACATGTGCGCACCCGCGAGGTAGTCAACGATCTGCTCGATGCTCTCCTCGGCGGCGGCGGCGCCAACCGAGGGCCGCGCGCCCGCGCCGAGCCCTTCGGTCACCTTGACCCCGAGCTGCACCTTGGACGGCGAGAACGACTGCTGAAGCGCCTGCGCATCGGTGTTGGCGGTTACGAAATCGACGCCGCCAAGCTCCTTCTGGATCATGTTGTTGACCGCATTGCCCCCGGCGCCACCAACGCCGAAAACGGTGATGCGTGGTTTGAGCTCTTCCTGACCCGGAACCGAGAGATTCAATGTCATGTGTTGTCCGCCTGCTGTTTTTAACCGCCGCTGCCACGACGTTTTGCCGCCTCACTGCGGCAATTAACCTGCTGCCGCTTTTGTGGGCCAAGTATTGCGCAATCTTACCGCCTCGTCACGTGAAAAACACCCGAAAACCACAAAATATGGGAGTCGCTCGCACGATTCCGCGGTATTTCGCTCATAGCGGCCGATCTTGTGTTAACCACCCACACGCACACAAAGAACCCGGTGCGCATACCCCAATGCGCAACGGATCGCCGCGCACCACGGGCGCGCGAAACAGTCTCGAAATTTCAGGCACCTGCTCGCGCCTCTCGCCGGGTTCAAACCCGATCTGTTGTCTTGCTACCCGCTCCGTTTGGGACTGTCACGCAAAAATCTGCGTGCCTGCGCCCCGGTTTACCAGTTTTCGCGCACCCACCGCATGGCCCGCTTGAGGCTCCGGGCGGGATAGCTTTCCATCGGGATCTCGAAATCCCACCATTCGTCCTGTGGATGGGCGGCAAAGAGCGTGAGCCCGACCGCGCCGGCAAAGCCCGGCCCGGTTGCGGCCTGCGGCAGACCCTGGACGCGCAGCGGCCGGCCCATGCGGACCTGCTGGCCGAGGATGCGCGCGGCGAGGCTGTCGATGCCAGGCAGCTGGCTCGCGCCGCCGGTAAGGACGATCTGCTGGCTCGGCAGGTGGTCGAACCCCGCCGCATCAAGCCGCGCCCGCGCCTCCTCCAGGATCTCCTCGACGCGGGGCCGGATGATGCCGATGAGCTCGGCCCGCGACACGGTGCGCCGGTCCAGCTCCCAATCGCCGGTCTCGCCGCCGATCTCGATCATCTCGCGGTCGTCCATGCCGGTGGCAACCACGCCGCCGTAGAAGGTCTTGATCCGCTCGGCGTTGGCCATCGGAATGCCGAGCCCGAGCGAGATATCGGAGGTCACGTGATCGCCCCCGAGCCGCACGGTATCGGCGAAAATCATGTGTTTGCGGATGAAGATCGACACGCCCGTGGTCCCGCCGCCGAGGTCGATGCAGGCCGCGCCGAGCTCCTGCTCATCCTCCACCAGCGCCGAGACGCCGGACATGTAAGAGGCTGAGGCGATCCCGGCGAGCTCCAGATCGCAGCGCTTGATGCAATGGGCGAGGTTGCGCATCGCGGTGGCGTCGACGGTCAGCATGTGCATGTCGGTCGCGAGGTCCTGCCCGATCTGGCCGCGCGGATCCGACAGGCCCGAGCGGTGATCGAGCGCGAAGTTGATCGGCTGGGCGTGGAGCACCTCGCGCCCCTCGCCGAGGTCCGGCACCTCGCAGGCCGCGAGCACCCGGGCGACATCCTGCTCGCGCACTTCGCCGCCGCCGATATCGACCCGGCCCTCAAGCCCGTAGCTGCGCGGCCGAGCCCCAGAGAGGCACGCAATCGCGTGATCGACCCGGATCCCGGCCATTTTCTGGGCGGCTTGGATCGCCGTGCGGATCGCCCGCTCGGCCTCGCCCATCGCCTCGATCTCACCAAAGCGCACCCCGCGCGAGCGCGTCGTCGCGGCGCCGATCACGCGAAACCCCGCCTGCCCCGCGAGCGAGCCCACGCCCTCGCCTTCCGGCACTTCGGGCGCGCCATCGAAGCGCAGCACAAGACAGGCGACCTTGGATGTCCCGATGTCGAGGATCGCCACCACGCCGCGCTGCATCGCCGCCTTGCGCATGGCCCGCATGGCCCGCTGGGATTGATAAAGCTCGATCATCTACTGCCCTGCCCTCGTGTTTAACGTTGTGATCCGGTGGTATTCGGCCAGTGCGTCCTGCGAGAGGCGCAGGGTCGGCCGCTGCGGATTGCGCAGATCGACCGTGGCCACATCGCGCTCCAGCATGTCCTGCGCGGCATTGAGCGCCAGCGCCCGGCGCAGCGCCTCGACAGCCCCCGTTTCGGGCAGCAGGATCCGCTGTTCACGGTCAAGCACCACATCCCAGCGGCGCGCGCCGATCCGCACCAGCCCGAGCACGCGAGCGCCCAGCGGCCGCGCGGCCGCCAGCAGCGCCATGGCCTCGCCCGCATGGTCCGCCGCCCCCTCACCCGCGATGAGCGGCAGGTCGGCCTGCCCGCCGCGCATGGCCAGCGGCGCGACAAACGCCCCGCTCGCATCGATCAGATCGACGCCCGCGGCGTGTTTCCAGATCAGCGCGGGGACACGCTCCACGACCCGCAGCTCCAGCACCCCGCCGGGGCGAATGCGCAAGGCGGCCTCGGCCACCGCATCGAGCCCGCGCACCGTCTGGCGCATGGCTTCGAGATCGAGATCGAAGGAGGAGACCGGGAAATGCAGCGGCAACACATCGCGGATCTCCGCCGCGACGGCCGGGCTCGCCCCGTCGATCGACATGAGGTTGACGGCGAATTCCGGCCGCCCCTCGAAGGCGGAGCGCATCTCGGAAATCTCGGCGATCACCGCCTCACGCCGACCCGTATCGGCAAAGTATCCGCCCAGGGCCCCACCAAGGAGCACGAGCGGCAGGCCGATCCGCACGATCCGCCGCACCGACGGCGTCAGCCAGAGCCGCTCGGCGCGATAGGCCAGCCGCGAGGGGGCGTAGTCGGGGCGGTCTGCGCCGGCGCGACGCTCCCGGCGGCGCAGGGAGATCACCGATCGCATGAGGCATCCTCCACAATCCAGCGGCAGAGCGCGCCAAAGCTCATCCCCACCGCCGCCGCCTGTTCTGGAGCGAGCGATGTCGGGGTCATGCCCGGCTGGGTGTTGACCTCAAGGATGATGAGTCCCTCCGCGCCGCGCGCCTCGTCCCAGCGGAAATCGGTCCGGGTGATGCCCCGGCAGCCGAGCACGTCATGGGCGCGCAGGGCGTAGTCGAGGCAGAGCGCGCGGATTTCATCGGGGATCTGGGCGGGGATCACATGACGCGAGCCGCCGGGGCGGTATTTCGCGTCGTAATCATACCAGCCGTCGGTTTCGATATCGGTGACCTCCAGCGCCCGATCCCCCAGCACCACGGTGGTCAGCTCGCGGCCCGGCGCGAACCGTTCGACCATGACCGTGTCAGGCATCTCGGGCGAGAGCTTCGGCGGGCCGTTGCTCGCTTCATGCACGAGATAGACCCCGACGCTGGAGCCTTCGTTGTTGGGCTTGACCACATATGGCGGCGCGAGGACATGGCCGGCTTCAACCTCGCCGCGCGGGACCAGCCGGCTCTCGACCACCGGGAGGCCCGCTTCGGCGAAGGCGGCCTTGCTGCGCTGTTTGTCCATGGCGAGAGCCGAGGCGAGAATGCCGGAATGCGTGTAGGGCAGCCGCATCCATTCGAGCAGCCCCTGCACAGCGCCATCTTCGCCCCACCGACCATGCAGCGCGTTGAAGACCACATCTGGAGACAGCGCGGAAAGACGGGACGCAAGATCGGGCCCGGCGTCGATCTCCTCGACGCGGAACCCGACTTCCCGCAGCGCGGCGGCGCATTCGCGCCCGCTCGACAGCGACACCTCCCGCTCCACGGAAGGACCACCCATCAAAACCGCAACTGTCGGAGCTGATCTGCTCGATCCGCCCAAACCTGTACCTCAATACCGGGGCTCGTGCCCTCTTGTGATTTTTCCGCCCTTGCGCCCTCTGGTGGGGTCACTGGTCGGCGCGCCTGTAGTCAATGTATCAAGGGGCCGGTTCGCCGACCCTCATGATCTCCCAGTCTAGCTCCAGCCCGAGCGCAAGGTAAACCTTTTTCCGCACCATCTCGCCGAGGTTTTCGAGATCTGCCGCCGTGGCATCCCCAGCGTTGGTCAGAAAGTTCGGGTGCTTTTGGTTCATCACCGCCCCGCCGAGCGTCGCGCCGCGCAGGCCGGCATCGTCGATGACCTTCCACGCCTTGAGCTCGTGGCTGTCGTCGGCCGCACCTGTGGACGAAAAGCCCGCGGGGTTTCGGAAGGTCGATCCGGCGGTGCGGTCCTTGACCGGCTGGCTTGCGTTGCGGCGGGCCAGTTGATCCTCCATCCGCGCGTCCAGCACGGCGGGCTCGCCGGGCGCGCCGCGCAAGGTGGCCTCGATCAGGACAGCGCCCTCGGGCAAGCTGCTCTGGCGGTAGCCGAATTTCAGGTCTTCGGGGCTAAGTTCGATGATGTCCCCCCGCCGGGTAACGGCCCGGGCCGAGACCAGCACATCGGCGATGTAGCTGCCGTAGCAGCCCGCATTCATGCGCACAGCGCCGCCGATGCTGCCGGGGATGGTGCGCAGGAAGGTCAGGTCCACGCCCTCGGCGGCGGCACGCCGGGCGACCATCGCGTCCAGCGCTGCGGCCCCGGCGCGGACGGTCTGGCCTTCGATCTCGACAGAGTTGAAGCCGCGCCCAAGGCGGATGACCACCCCGCGAATGCCGCCATCCCGAACGATCAGGTTGGAGCCCACGCCCATCGGGAAGACGGGGATTTCCGTAGGGAGCGCCCCGAGGAAATCCGCGAGATCGCCTGCGTCTTCGGGCTGGAAGAAGAGCTCCGCCGGGCCCCCGACATGGAGCCAGGTGAGCTCGGAGAGGGAGCGGTTTTCGGTCAGGCGGCCGCGCGGTTTGGGCATGGTGTCAGGCAAGGTCATGGCGCGCTCTTGCCGCGCGAGCGGCCGCAGGTCAAGGCGCGGCTGTGGGGATGGGCGGGGTTGGGGGCTCCGCCCCCGGCCGCTGGCGCGGCCTCCCCCGGAGTATTTTCAAAGAGAAGAAAGGGTCAGCTGAGGCTGATGCCGTGGCGGCCGGCGAGGTCGGTGAAGAATTGCCAGGCGACGCGGCCGGAGCGGGCGCCGCGGGTGGCTTGCCATTCGATGGCCTCGGCGCGCAGGGTCGCGGGGTCGATCTGGAGGCCGTGGGCGGCGCAGTAGCCGTCGATCATGGCGAGGTAGTCGTCCTGGGTGCAGGGGTGGAAGCCGAGCCAGAGGCCGAAGCGGTCGGAGAGCGAGACCTTTTCTTCGGTGGCTTCGCTGGGAGAAATCGCGCTGGCGCGTTCGTTTTCGATCATGTCGCGCGGCATGAGGTGGCGGCGGTTGGAGGTGGCGTAGAACAGGACGTTGTCGGGGCGTCCTTCGATGCCGCCGTCGAGCACGGCTTTGAGCGATTTGTAATGCTGGTCGTCGTGGCTGAAGGAGAGGTCATCACAGAAGAGGACGAAACGGTGCGGCGCGGTGCGGAGCTGGGTCAGCAGGCGGGTCACGCTGGGGAGGTCTTCGCGCTGGAGCTCGACGATCTTGAGCGGAAGGCCTTCGGAGTGAACCGCCGCATGGATGGCTTTCACGAGGGAGCTTTTGCCCATGCCGCGCGCGCCCCAGAGGAGGGCGTTGTTGGCGGGCAGGCCCCTGGCGAACTGGCGCGTGTTGTCGAGCAGCGTGTCGCGGGCGCGATCGATGCCGAGCAGCAGCGACAGGTCGACCCGGGAGACCAGGGGCACGGGCGCGAGGCGGTCGGGCTCTACCTGCCACACGAAGGCGTCGGCGGCGTCGAAGTCGGGCGGGACAGGCGGCGCGGGGGCGAGCCGTTCGATGGCTTGGGCGATGCGCTTCAAGGTGTCGTCAGACATCCGCCTGATCTTTCGATGTGTCCTTTTCGTCTTCGTCATCCTCGAACCAGAGCCCTTCGGCGCGCAGCGCGGCTTCGCGTTTCTTTTCGACGCGGGCGACAAGGAGGATGGAAATCTCGTAGAGCCCATAGACCACCACGAAGAGGATCACCTGCGTGATGACATCCGGTGGGGTCACGAGAGCGGCGAGGACGAGGATCGCGACCACGGCATATTTGCGCACGTTGCCAAGGCCCTCGGCGGAGACGAGCCCGGCCTTGCCCATGAGCGTGAGCAGCACGGGGAGCTGGAAGCACAGGCCGAAGGCCACGATGAACTTTACCGTGAGGTTGAGGTATTCCTGGGCCGAGCCCTGAAACACGACCGAGAGGCCGGGCTGGTTGGCTTCGGGTTGGGACGGGAGCGCCTGCCCCTCGTTGCCGAATTGCTGGAAGCCCAGGAAGAAATCATAGGCGAGCGGGGTCACCACGTAGAAGGCGAAGCCCGCGCCGAGGAAGAACATGAAGGGGGACGCGACGAGGAAGGGCAGGAACGCGCCCTTTTCGGATTTGTAGAGGCCGGGCGCGACGAAGCGCCAGAGCTGGTTCGCGATGTAGGGGAAGGCGAGGATGAACCCGCCCAGCAGCGAGACCTTGATCGCGACGAAGAAGCCCTCTTGCGGCGAGATGAAGATCAGGTCGCAATCCTGCCCGCGCTCGGCCAGCACCTGACAGAGCGGAGCGGTCAGGAAGTTGAAGATCGGCTGGGAGATGGTGAAGCAGAGCACCATGCCGATGATGAAGGCCACCACGCAGTGGATCAGGCGGGTGCGCAGCTCGGCCAGATGTTCGATCAGAGGGGCGGCGCTGTCGTCGATCTCGTCCTGGGTGGTCATGCGTCACCCTCAGGTTTGGGGGCGGGCTCGGCGGCGCTGGCTTCCGCGCGGTCGGCGATCCGGCGGGCCTCCTCGGCCTCCTGCGCCTTGCGCTCGGCGGTCTTGCGGGCGGTGGCGGCCTCGATCTTCTTGGCAACGGCGGCGCGATCCTCGGTCATCTCGGCGGGTTTCGGGCCGGGCTTGGAGTCGGGCTTACCCGGGTCGATATCGGTCATCGAGCGGGCCGCATCGCGCACCCCGTCCATCGCCTTGCCGACCGGATCCGTCGCGGTCTTGAGCGTCTTCTGGATGTCGGAGACGCCGGCGTGATCGGCGGCATCGTTCATCGCCCGGCTGAACTCGCGGGCCATCCCGCGCATCTTGCCCGTAAACTGCCCCAGCGTGCGGAACAGCACGGGCAGATCCTTTGGCCCCACCACGATCAGCGCCACGATTCCGATGACCAGGAGCTCGGTCCAGCCCATGCCGAACATATGCGTTTACGCCTTGTCTTTCTCGTTTTCGGGGGTGACGTCCTTGGCCGTGTCGGCCGCGCCGTCCTCGATTTCCTTGGTGCCCTCGTTCACGCCCTTCTTGAACGCGGTGATCCCCTTGCCGACCTCGCCCATGAGATTGGCGATCTTGCCGCGCCCGAAGAGCACCAGAACCACCACCGCAATGAGAAGCAGGCCGGGAAGGCCGATATTGTTAAGCATCCGGACAATCCTTTCTCGCCGTCATGAGGACGTCTCTAGCCCCATGCGGAGCGTTGTAAAAGTGGCAAAGAGGTGTGTCCGGCGGGGGCTGTGCGGAATTTTTGTCAATTAGTTGTCAGTTGCCGGAATTCTGTCAGTATAGGGGCCGGAATTCCCGCCACAGGAGCCCCCATGCGCCGATCCGACAGGCTTCTTGACCTTATCGCCATCCTGCGCGACGGGCGGCTGCACCGGGCGGAGGACATGGCGCGCAAGCTTGGCGTCTCGATGCGGACGATCTATCGCGACATGGAGACGCTCGCGGCCTCGGGCGTGCCGATCGAGGGCGAGCGCGGGCTGGGCTACACCGCCAAGGCCGCGGTCACCCTGCCCCCCTTGAACCTGACGGATGAGGAGCTGGCCGCGCTGCACCTCGGGCTGGCTGTCGTTGCCCAGGGGCCAGATGCGGATATGCGGGCGGCGGCGACAGCGCTGGCGGGCAAGATCGACGCGGTCCTGCCCGAAGATCGCTCCTCCGCGCCGCTTGCGCCCGGCTTTGCCACCGGCGCCTTTGCCGCCGCGGCGCGGGGGTTTCGCCACATGCCGGTCTTCCGCGCGGCGATCCGCAGCCGGCAAAAGCTCCGGGCGCGCCTCGCCGAGGGTCAGATACTGACGCTCCGCCCGCTCAAGCTCGACTACTGGGGCCGGGTCTGGACAGGGATCGCCTGGACGGAGGAGCCGGCGGAGTTCGTCGTGCTGCCGATCGACCGGATCGAGACGCTTGAGGTCCTGCCGGGGCTGTTTGTCGATGAGGCTGGCAAGCGGCTTGCGGACTACCTCGCGCATCACGACGGGCCGTCAGAAGGGCGCGAATGACCCCGCAACCCCGGCCATCAGCGGCGCCCCGGCGGCGAGAAGGTTCTGCAGCATCTGCACCTCGCTGACCGCCAGCCCCGCCTCTTCCTTCCAGCGCTGCAGATCCCGGACGCTGGGGATCGCGGCCCCGCCCTCGCGCAGCGCCTCCATCGCCAGCCGGTCCGCCTGTCGCGCCTGCACCAACAGGACCGGGCCGAAGCCGATCAGGATAAGCATGGTGTAGAACACGCCCGAATAAAGCAGCAGCGCATCGAGCACGGCGCGATAGTCGGCGCGGAGTTCCGGCCGCACCAGCGGGAGGGGCCAATGCATCCAGCTGATGGTCACGAACATGCCCGAGGTGAGCAAAAGGCCCGCGAGATAGAGGAACCGGCGGCTGACCAGTTGGGCGCGGCCGAGGTGGTAGACCCGGGCGGGGATGCCGGCGGGCGGGCGGGGACGGCCCAGGCAGAGGATCATGCCGAGGACCAGCGCGGCAACGCCCGCGCCCGAGAGCGCGTTGAGCAGATCAAGCAGCGTGCGGAAGAGCGTCAGGCCCGGCTCGGGGCCGCAGGGGAAGACGCCAAGGAGCCGCGCGCCCTCCTCGCAAACCGGCACGCGCCCCCGCGCGAGCACCGCCGCCATGACACCGTCGCCAAGTTGGTGATAAGAGCGCCAGACCGCCTCGCCCGCGCGCTGATGGGCAAGTATAGAGGTCCAGACCGGGATCTGTGTCAGGGCGAAAACACCCAGCGCGAGCGCCCGGCTGCGCCGGGTCAAGGGGCCCGCGAGCTCGACCGCAAAGGCCACCAGCGCCAGCACCACGATCATGCTCATGAAGAGACACCCGGCGAAGAACCGGCTGCGCCCCGCCGCTTCGAGGAAATCCCCGTCCGCCCGCAGGATGGAGGCATCGACCGGCAGGACCGGCACGCCGATCCGCTGGATGATCAGCGGGTTCAGCATGAACAACAGCAGCGGTCCGGCCATGATCAGAAAGTGGATCGGCCGCACGTCGCTTCGGCTGAACCCCGTCCCTCGCATGGCGCCCCCTGCCCGTCGCTCTTGCCCGCAAGCCTAGCACAGCGGCGCGCGGGCGCGAAGCGGATCAGGCGGCGGCGCTGAAGATATGGCAGCGGTTGCGCGGGATCGTGAGCCAGAGCGGCTGGCCCGGGGGCGGCAGGAACACCCCCCCCACCAGCACCTTGAACTCCGCGTCAAAGCCCTCCATCGCGAACTCCACAAGGCTCTCGGTGCCGAGAAACCGCGCGCGTTTGACGATGCCCCGGGCGGCGCAGCCGTGTTGCATCGTCGGCTCCGGCCCGCGCCCGTCACGGTCAAAATCCAGCGCCACGTGCTGGGGCCGGATCACGATCTCGACCCGCTCGCCATCGGCATGACCGGGGCAGAGGAACTCGCCAAAGGGCGTCTGGGCCAGCGCGCCGTGCACCTTGGCCTCGATCAGGTTGATGTCGCTGAAAAACGCGAGCGCGTCCTTGTCGATCGGGGCGTTGTAGATGTTGTAGGGCGCGCCCTTCTGGACGATGCGCCCCGCGCGCATGAGCGCGACCTCATCGGCCATGCGCATCGCTTCTTCCGGCTCATGGGTGACCAGAAGCACGCCCGTGTTCTCCGCCTTCAGCAGCGCGAGCGTCTCGTCGCGGATCCCGTCGCGCAGCCGGTTGTCGAGCCCGGAAAACGGCTCGTCCATCAGCATGATGCGCGGGCTCGGCGCAAGGGCGCGCGCGAGGGCGACCCGCTGTTGCTCGCCGCCCGACAGCTCGTGCGGGAAGGCATCGCGCTTGCCCGGCAGGCCCACCTTGCACAGCAGCTCATCGACGCGCCCGCCCGCAGCCCCCCCGGCCCCGCGCAGCCCGAAGGCCACGTTTTCGGCCACGCTGAGATGCGGGAAGAGCGCGAAATCCTGAAACATGAGCCCGATGCGCCGTTGCTCCGGCGGGACGGTGCGGCGCCCGTCGCAGAGCATCTGGCCGTCGGCCCAGATCTCGCCGCTGTCCTGCTGCTCGACGCCTGCGATCATCCGCAGCGTGGTGGATTTTCCGCAGCCCGAGGGCCCGAGCAGACAGGTCACCTGCCCCGGCATCACGCTGAGCGAGACGTCGTCCACCACCGTGCGCCCGTCGAACCGGCGGCAGAGGTGGCGCACCTCCAGCCGCGGCGCCTCGTCGGCCTCGCTCCGCACCGTTTCGCTCTCGATGGCCCCTTGCTGCATCACGCGCGCGTCACTCCGCTACCCGACCACATTGCTTGGTCAAACGGGGTATCAGCGGGCGCGCGGCGTCGCAAGCGGTCTGGACGGGCATGGTTTGATCAGCGCCGAACTATTCGACATCGATCAAATCGACCCGGCCCTCGCCGCGATCGACCCCGTTGACCTGCACCACCACCCGGTGCGGCCCGGGATGGAGGGTGAAGGTGGTGGCATCGGCCTTGAGCTTGTGCACCTTGCGAAGTGTCAGCGGTGCGTTGGCGGTGAGCCGCGCGGATTTGAGCTTGAAGACCTTCTCTCCGGACGCGCCCGAGGGGCGATGGAACGCGATGCGATAATCCACGACCACCGGCAGATCCCGCGCGGCCGTCAGCGTCACCTCGACCGCGAGGCTCTCCCCGATCCGGGCCTGCGCCGGCAGGGACAGCACCGCCGCGACAGGGATTTCGGGGTCAAACCCCAACAGGCGCAAAGCGCCCGGCTCGCCCCGGCGCACCGCGGTGCGCAGCGCGTGGCGGGTCATCCAGCGCATCTCGTCGGGCGCCTGCTGACCGCCCTCCGCCCAGTCCCCGAGCCGCTCCAGCACGAGATCGGGGGCGATCTTGCTCAGATCATTGAGGTGGTTGGCGACCGAGCGCGTCACGTAGCGGGTCTGATCGGCGTGCAGGATATCGAGAAGCGGCACCGCGCTTTGCGGATCGATGGTCAGCCCTCTGGCCCATGGCAGCTTGGGCCGCGTCCCTTCCGAGACGAGGCGGCGGACGTGGTAATTCTCATCCCTTGCCCAGTCGCGCAGCGTGGCGAGCACATGTTCGGGATAGTGGTTGAGGAAGGGCCGGATGTAGAACTCCATCGAGAAACGCTTCGTCGCGCGGCGAAGCAAGGCGAGCGCCCGGTCCCGGTGGCCGTCCAGCCCGTGGCGCACGGCGAGGATCCCGGGCACCGCATGGATGAAGCGGCCAAAGTCATTGTCCTGCCGTGCCGGATCGAGCGGCGGCGGCATCGCGGCCTCCAGCGCCTCGCACATGGCGGGAAAGTCGGCGGGAAGCCGGGCCTCGATGCAATCGGCGATCCAGTCCAGCCGCTCCAGCAATCCGCGCCCTTCCAGCCCGGGCAGCACCTCGGCCAGAAACCGCGCCGGATCAAAACCCGGCAGGGCGGCGTACTCGGCGGCCAGATCGCCGAGCGTCGCCGCGTTGAAGAGCTGGTCCTTCAGCGAAAACCCCTGTGGGCCGCCGCCCTCGGGCCCCCGCGCCACGGCTCAGAGCGTCGCGTTGACCGCGCCGCCATCGACGAGCACGTTCTGCCCGACGATGAACCCCGCGTGCTGCGAGCAAAGGAACGCGCAGACCTGGCCGAACTCCTCGGCCGTGCCGTAGCGCCGGGCGGGGATCGTCTCCTGCCGCTGGGCCCGCGCCTCCTCGACGCTGATCCCACCGGCCTGTGCCGCGCCCGCATCGAGCGCATCGGCGCGGGCGGTGGCGTGGATCCCGGGCAGGATGTTGTTGATCGTGACCCCATGGGGCGCCACTTGCCGCGCGGTGCCCGCGACATAGCCGGTCAGCCCCGCGCGCGCGGAGTTGGAGAGGCCAAGCTGCGGGATCGGCGCCTTCACGCTTTGCGAGGTGATGTTGACCACCCGGCCCCAGCCGCGCTCCATCATCCCCGGCAAAAGCGCCTTCATCAGCGCGATGGGCGTAAGCATGTTGGCATCGAGCGCCGCGATGAAATCATCGCGCTCCCAGTCGGACCAGAGCCCCGGCGGCGGGCCGCCCGCATTGGTCACGAGGATATCGACCGGGCCTGCGGCCTCCAGCACCGCCGCGCGCCCCTCTTCGGATGTCACATCGGCGGCAACGGTCGTCACCTCGACACCATAGTCGTTGCGGATCGCGGCGGCGGCGGCGGCAAGCGCCTCTTCGCCCCGGGCATTCATCACCAGCGACGCGCCCGCCTGCGCCAAGGCCCGGGCGCAACCCAGTCCGAGCCCTTTGGAGCTGGCGCAGACCAGCGCGCGTTTTCCCGCAAGTCCAAGGTCCATGATCGTCTCCCCTCATCTGTCGCGCGCACCCTGCCCCGAGCGGAGATCGGGCGCAAGACGCGGCCGCGGCATTGACGCGGCAAGCGAGATACAAACCCGGATCAGCGGTCGCGCAGCGCCTCGATCAAGGCGTCCTTGGTCATGTCGGAGCGCCCCTCGATGTCGAGCTCGCGCGCCCGGTCATAGAGCTCGTCCTTGGTCCACTCCTCATAGGGCGGCGCCTTGCCGCCTTTCTTTGAGGGCGACATCTCGTCATTGGCCTGGGCGTTGGCGATCCGCGCCGCTTTCTGCTTGGACATCCCGTCCTCGCGCAGCGCTTCATATGTCTCTTCGTCCTTGATCGACGGGCGGTCTGTCTCGCTCATCTCATGGTCTCCTTTCTGCCCCTTGAGCTAGATCCGCCCGCGCGCCCGGCAACCCATCGCCCCCGCGCCCGGGGCCGGCCAAAGACGCCCAACCGTCTTGCGGAGAGCCCGCGCGTTGCCTATACGCCCGCCATGCCAGACACCGCTCCCAACCGCCCTGACCTGCCCGCCGAAATCGCCCGCCGGCGCACCTTCGCGATCATCTCGCACCCCGATGCGGGCAAGACCACGCTGACGGAAAAGTTCCTGCTCTTCGGCGGGGCGATCCAGATGGCCGGTCAGGTGCGCGCCAAGGGCGAGGCGCGGCGCACCCGGTCGGACTTCATGCAGATGGAAAAGGACCGCGGGATTTCCGTCTCCGCCTCGGCCATGTCCTTCGATTATGGCACCTACCGCTTCAACCTCGTCGACACGCCCGGTCACTCGGATTTCTCCGAGGACACCTACCGGACGCTGACGGCGGTGGATGCGGCGATCATGGTGATCGACGGGGCGAAAGGGGTCGAGAGCCAGACGCGCAAGCTCTTCGAGGTCTGCCGGCTGCGTGATCTGCCGATCCTGACCTTCTGCAACAAGATGGACCGCGAGAGCCGCGACACCTTCGAGATCATCGACGAGATCCAGGAGCTGCTGGCGATTGACGTGACGCCCGCAAGCTGGCCCATCGGCGTGGGGCAGGATTTCATCGGCTGCTACGACATGCTGCGCGACCGGCTTGAGCTGATGGACCGGGCGGATCGCAACCGCGTGGCCGAGACAATTCAGATCAAGGGGCTCGATGATCCGAAGATCGCCGAGCACGTGCCTGCGCATCTGCTCGACAAGCTGCTCGAAGAGGTCGAGATGGCGCGCGCGCTGCTGCCCGCGCTCGATCCGCAATCGGTTCTCGAAGGGCACATGACGCCGATCTGGTTCGGCTCCGCGATCAACTCCTTCGGCGTCAAGGAACTTATGGACGGGATCGCCAACTACGGCCCCGAGCCACAGCCGCAACGGGCGCTGCCGCGCCAGATTTCCCCCGAAGAGACAAAGGTCTCCGGCTTTGTCTTCAAGGTTCAGGCGAACATGGACCCCAAGCACCGGGACCGCGTCGCCTTCCTGCGCATGGCCTCGGGCCATTTCAGGCGTGGCATGAAACTCACCCATGTGCGCAGTAAGAAACCCCTCACCGTCTCGGCGCCCGTCCTCTTCCTCGCCTCCGACCGCGAGCTTGCGGAAGAGGCCTGGGCCGGCGACATCATCGGCATCCCCAATCACGGCCAGCTGCGCATCGGCGATACGCTCACCGAGGGCGAGGCGCTCCGCGTGAGCGGCATCCCTTCCTTTGCGCCGGAGCTGCTCCAGACCTGCCGCGCGGGCGATCCGATGAAGGCCAAGCACCTCGAAAAGGCGCTGATGCAATTTGCCGAAGAGGGCGCGGCCAAGGTTTTCAAACCGGCGTTTGGCTCGGGCTTCATCGTGGGCGTCGTGGGCGCGCTGCAATTCGAGGTGCTGGCCAGCCGGATCGAGCTCGAATACGGGCTGCCGGTGCGGTTTGAGCCTTCGCAGTTCACCTCCGCCCGCTGGGTCAGCGGCGACAAGGAGGCCGTCGACGCCTTCACCAACGCCAACAAGCAGCACATCAGCCATGATCACGACGGCGACATCGTCTATCTCACACGGCTGCAATGGGATATCGACCGCGTCGAACGCGACTATCCCGGCATCACGCTCACGGCCACCAAGGAGATGATGGGCTGAGCCGCCACCCGGCGCGATGGGCTTTTCATTGACCGTAAACGCCCTTTGGGATACATGGCCTCATACCGAGCCCATGCGGGCGCTCGGACCAGACGCGCGGGCCGGGAAGTGTCCGTGGAAAACGGACACATATGACAAAGTTTACAGACCTGAACCTGAACCCCAAAGTCTTGAAGGCCATCGAAGAGGCCGGCTATGAAACCCCCACCCCGATCCAGGCCGGCGCCATACCGCCCGCGCTTGAGGGTCGTGATGTTCTGGGCATCGCCCAGACGGGGACCGGCAAGACCGCGAGCTTCACGCTCCCGATGATCACCCTTCTGGCCCGGGGCCGCGCCCGGGCGCGGATGCCGCGCAGCCTCGTGCTCTGCCCGACGCGCGAACTCGCCGCCCAGGTGGCCGAGAACTTCGACACCTACACCAAGCACCTCAAGCTCACCAAGGCCCTGCTCATCGGCGGCGTGTCCTTCAAGGAGCAGGAGCAGATCATCGACAAGGGCGTCGATGTGCTCATCGCAACGCCCGGCCGGCTGCTCGATCATTTCGAGCGCGGCAAGCTGATCCTGTCGGATGTGAAGGTCATGGTCGTGGACGAGGCCGACCGGATGCTCGACATGGGGTTCATCCCCGACATCGAGCGCATTTTCGGCCTGACCCCCTTCACCCGCCAGACGCTGTTCTTCTCCGCCACCATGGCGCCGGAGATCGAGCGGATCACCAACACCTTCCTCTCCGGCCCCGCCCGGATCGAGGTGGCCCGTCAGGCGACCGCGTCCGAGACGATCGAACAGCGCGTGATCATGTTCAAGGGCTCGCGCCGCGACCGGGAAGCCAGCGAGAAGCGCAAGCTTCTGCGGATGCTGATCGATGCGGAAGGCGAGAAATGCAAGAACGCGATCATCTTCTGCAACCGCAAGTCGGAAGTGGATACCCTCGCGAAATCGCTCAAGAAATACGGCTATGACGCGGCCCCGATCCACGGCGATCTGGACCAGAGCCAACGGACACGGACGCTGGAGGGCTTCCGCGAGGGGACCTTGCGCTTCCTCGTGGCCTCCGACGTGGCGGCCCGTGGGCTCGACATTCCCGACGTGAGCCACGTGATCAACTTCGACGTCCCCAGCCATGCCGAGGACTATGTCCACCGGATCGGCCGCACCGGCCGCGCCGGGCGCGATGGCACGGCGATCATGATCTGCACACCGCGCGACGATAAGAACTTCGACGCCGTCGAGGCGTTGCTCCAGAAGGAAATCCCGCGCGGCGAGAACCTGATCACTCCGGCCCAAGGCGCGGAAGAGCCCGCGCGCGAGGCAGAGCCCGCCGCCGAAGCCGACGCCCCCAGGAAATCCAGCCGCAGCCGGACACGCAGCCGCGGCAAGAAACCCGACACAGCCGCAAGCCCCGAGGCCGAGCCCGCGGAGCAGAAACCGGCGGAAGCCAAAGCTGCGGAGCAGAAACCCGCGGAAAAGGCGCCAGAGAAAAAGCCCCAATCCTCGCGCCGCCGTCAGGACCGCGACAACCGGTCCGGCGTTGTGGGCATGGGCGATCATCTGCCGAGCTTCATCGCTCTGAGCTTCGACGAACGCCGCACCTGAATTTCCCGGCGGCCCAATGCGGGCCACCGACAACTGATGCCAGAACAGGCCCCGATACGCTCGGGGCCTGTTTGCGTTACATCAGCCGGCTAATCACAACTACGACCTCGGGCTTCTTGCCGATCTCGTTCATTGCCGACTGCCGCGCGACGCGTTTGAGTTCCTGCTCGAGCTTGTCGTCATCGCGCAGGGTCTTGGCGCCCGCGCGGTTGATGAATTGCGACAGGTCTTCCTCAAGCACGTCAACCAGCGGCGCGTTCGAGCGCCCCGTCTCCGCCAGCCCCCGCAGCTCGCACCACGGCTCACCCAGCGGCGCGCCCTCTTCATCGATGATCAAGGTCACGATAAGCTGCCCGTTGAGCGCCATCCGGATCCGGTCGCGGACGATCCCGTCCAGCGCGCCGATCTGCACCGACCCGTCGAGATAACGCCGCCCGGTCTCCACGTGATCGACCACGCGCGGCGCGTTGCCCGCCAGATCGACCATGGTTCCGTTGACCGCGAGCACGCCCGCAAGCTTGTTGGACTCCGCGAGTTTCACATGCGCGCGCAAATGCCGGTGCTCGCCGTGCATCGGCACGACCATCTGCGGCTTGACCAGGGCATGCATCGCGTCGAGATCCGGCCGGTTGGCATGGCCCGAAACATGGTAAAGCCCGTCGTTGTCGTCGATCACATCGACGCCCATCTCCGAGAACTGGTTCATGATGCGGATCACGCCGCGCTCATTGCCGGGGATGGTCTTGGAGGAAAACAGGAAGCTGTCGCCCTCCTTCATCGTGATCCCGCGATACTTGCCATTGGCGAGCTGCGCCGAGGCGGCGCGGCGCTCGCCCTGGCTGCCGGTCACGATCAGCATGAGCTGCTCGCGCGGGATATCAAGCGCGTCCTCGGCGCTCACCACCTTGGGGAAATCCCCCAGAACCCCGGTCGCGACAGCCGCTTCGATCATCTTGCGCATCGCCCGGCCCAGCAGGCAGATCGAGCGCCCGGCCCGCTCCCCGGCTTGCGCCAGCGTCTTGAGGCGCGCGACGTTGGAGGCAAAGGTGGTGGCCACGACCATCCCCGTCTGCTGCGCGATCAGGCTCTCGATTTCGGCCCCGATGCTCGCTTCCGAGCGCCCCGGTGCGGGGGAAAACACGTTGGTGGAATCGCAGACCAGAGCCTTGACCCCGGGCCGCGCCACGTCTTCCCAAAGCTTGCGGTCAAACGCCTCGCCGACGATCGGTGTCTCGTCGAGCTTGAAGTCCCCGGTGTGGACAATCCGGCCCGCCGGGCTGTCAATCACCAGCGCCGAGGATTCCGGGATCGAGTGCGAGATCGGCAGGAAACCGACGCTGAACGGCCCCGCCTCGACGGTCTCGGGCCAGGCCGAAGCGGTATGAAGCGCCTTCTCCGGCGCGCCCTGATCGGCCAGCTTCTGCCGCCCCAGATGGGCGGTAAAGGCCCGCGCATAGACCGGCGCCCCGAGCTCTTCCCACAGATGCCCGAGCGCGCCGATATGGTCCTCATGCGCGTGGGTGATGAAGATCGCCTCCAACTGGTTGCGCCGCGCCTTGAGCCAGGCGATGTCGGGCAGGATCAGATCGACCCCGGGCGTGCCGTCCATGTCGGGGAAGGTCACGCCGATGTCCACGAGGATGAGGCGTTCCTTGCCCGGCGCGCCATAGCCATAGACATAGGCGTTCATGCCGATTTCGCCGGCGCCGCCGAGCGGAAGATAGATCAGCCGTTTGCTGCTCATGATGGTTTGTTTTCCTTGTTATATTTGTGGATCACGGTCAGGCCGTGGATTGTCAGATCCGCCTCGAAGGCATCGAAAAGCGCTTCACCCTGCTGAAAGAGCGGCGCAAGCCCCCCGGTGCCGATGACGCGCATGGGGCGGCCGTGCTCGGCGCGGATCCGCTCACAGATCCCGCGCACAAGGCCGACATAGCCCCAGAAAACGCCCGATTGCATACAGGCGACGGTATTGGTGCCGATCACGCGATCGGGCTTGGTCACATCCACATGCGGCAGCGCGGCGGCGGCCTCATGCAGCGCCTGAAGGCTGAGGTTGACCCCCGGGGCAATCACCCCGCCGATATAGGCCCCATCCGCATCGACTACGTCAAAGGTCGTGGCGGTGCCGAAATCGACCACGACAAGATCGCCGCCGTGCCGGTCAAAACCGGCCACCGTGTTGACCAACCGGTCCGGCCCCACTGCGGTTCCCTGATCGACGCGGACGTCAACGGGCAAGAGGCAATCGGGCCTGCCGACGACGAGCGGCCGGGTGTTGAAATAGCGATCCGCGAAGACCCGCAGGTTGAAGACCACGCGCGGCACGGTCGAGGAGACGATCACATCGCTGATATCGGCCTCGATCTTCTGAAATTTCATCAGCGTAGAAAGCCAGACGTAATATTGATCGGCCGTGCGCTGGTGCTCGGTCGAGGCGCGCCAGGTCGCGATGAACCGGTCCCCGTCCCAGATCGAAAACACCGTGTTGGTATTGCCCACGTCAATGGCCAGAAGCATGGCTCGCCCCATTCAGAAGAACACATCCGCCGCGGCAATGCGCACCCGGCCTTCCGGTGTGGATAGGACAAGTTGCCCCTGCTCGTCCACCGTGTCAAATCGCCCCCGGTATTCAGCACGCGCCGTGCGGGCCGTGATCTGCTCCCCAAGCCGCGCCGCCCGCGCGATCCAGGCCGCACGGGTCGGGCCGAACCCATACGCTGCAAAGCTCTCCTCCCGCGCCGCGTAAGCTGCGGCAAGTCGCTCCAGAAACGCCTCCGGCTCCAGGCACACACCGGTTTCTTCGGCCAGCGAGACCGGCCGAAGCGCCCCCGCCTCCACCTCCTCCAGAGACGGCGCCTGCGCAAGATTGACCCCGATCCCGATCGCCAGCCGCGTCCCCAGCCCCTCAAGCAAGATCCCGGCGACCTTCCCATCGTTGAGCATCACGTCGTTGGGCCACTTCAGCGTGATCGCCGCGGCCCGCCCGCAGGCCGCCACCAACGCGTCATGCAAAGCCAGCGATGCCACGAAGGACCGCAGCGCCATGGTCTGAGGCGCAACGCCCGAAACCAGAACAAGCGTCGCCGCGAAATTCCCCTCCGGCATGACCCAGGCACGCCCGCGCCGCCCGCGCCCGGCGCTCTGGGCGCGCGCCAGAATCCACTCCGGCCCGGCAAGCCCTGGGGCCACCCGAGCCGCTTCGGCATTGGTGCTGTCCACCTGCGCCAATACCCGGCGCCCATACCCCAAGGGCCAGCTACCCATCACCCATCTTCTTCTCTTTCCAAATACTCCCGCCGGAGGCTCCCGCCCCCGGGCCCGCGCGCCGCCGGGCTACTGGACCAAGGCCGCCGCCGCGCGCGCCGCCGCAAGATCCACCCCGAGCAACGAGACCGCACCCAGGACCGTTACAAGCGCACTTACACCGAGAAACCCCAGAAGGACAGGCGAAGCACGCGCGGAAATCGGCTCCCGCGCCTCGCCGAAATACATGTAGTAGACGACGCGCAAATAGTAGAACGCCCCGATCACCGAGGCGATCACCCCCGCCAGCGCCAGCCAGACCAGCCCCGCGTCATAGGCCGCGCGCAAGACTTCGAGCTTGGCGAAGAACCCAAGGAACGGCGGCACGCCCGCGAGGCTGAACAGCAGCGCAAGCAGCGCCATCGCCCGCCCCGGATGGGCCTTGGCATACATGTTGAGCGCGTCGATATCCGTAACCGGCTGTCCGTCGCGTTCCATCGCCAGAACGAAGGCAAATGTGCCGACGCTCATGATCACGTAGATCACCATGTAGAGCAGCATCGCCTGCACGCCGACCGCCGTGCCCGCCGCCAGCCCCATCAGCGCGTAGCCCATATGCGCGATCGAGGAATAGGCCAGCAGGCGCTTGATGTTGCTCTGCCCGATCGCGGCCACCGCCCCGAGGAACATCGACAGCACCGAGAGCAGCGCCACGACCTGCCCCCAATCGGCGCCCGCCTGCCCGAACCCGTCGTGCAGCACCCGCGCAAGCAGCGCCATCGCGGCGATCTTGGGCGCGGTGGCAAAAAGCGCGGTGATCGGCGTCGGCGCGCCTTCGTAGACATCCGGCGTCCACATGTGGAAGGGCACCGCCGAGACTTTGAAAGCCAACCCCGCGATGATGAAAACCAGCCCGAAGAGCAGCCCGAGCGACAGGGGCCCCTCGCCCGCCGCGTCGATGATGCCGGAAAACAGCGTCGTGCCCGCGTAGCCATAGGTGAGCGAGGCACCGTAGAGCAGAAGGCCCGACGAGAGCGCGCCGAGCACGAAATACTTGAGCCCCGCCTCGGTCGATTTCACACTGTCGCGCCGCAGCGCCGCGACTACGTAGAGCGCCAGAGATTGCAGCTCGAGCCCCATGTAGAGCGCGATCAGATCGCCCGCGCTGACCATGATCATCATGCCGACCACCGCGAGCATGATCAGCACCGGGTACTCGAAGCGCAGGATGTCGCGCTCCTGCATGTAGGCCTTGCTCATGGCCAGAACCGCCGCCGCCGAGAGCAGGATCGCGATCTTGGCAAAGCGCGCGAAGGCGTCGTCGGTGATCATACCGCCAAACCCGGTGCGGCTGCCGCGCCCGTCGATCCCGATCCAGAGCGCGACGATCACGAAGGCCGCAACGGTGCCCCAGAGGAGCGCCCCCGCGCGCCTGTCCTGCCCGGTGTAGACCGCGCCCAGAAGGCCCAGCATCGCCAGCAGCGACAGCGCGATTTCCGGGGCGAGGAGGGTGAGATCGGTGGAAATCATCTGCGCATCCTCACTCGGCAACCACGACGACCGCGTCCGCAGCGGCGGCCAGCGCGGTCTGATACTCCGCGATCAGCGCGCTGACCGACGCGCCGATGATATCCGTCACAAGGCTCGGGTAGACCCCGAGCAGCAACGTCATGACCACCAGCGGCGTGAAGATCGCGCGCTCGCGGTCCGAGATGTCGCGGATCGTCTTGAGGCTTTCCTTGATCAGATCGCCAAACACCACCCGGCGGTAGAGCCAGAGCGCATAGGCCGCCGAGAGGATGACGCCAGAGGTCGCCACGGCGGCGACCCAGGTGTTGACCTGAAAGATCCCCACCAATGTGAGGAATTCGCCGATGAACCCCGAGGTGCCCGGCAGGCCCACGTTGGCCATGGTGAAGAACATGAAGACCAGCGCATAGGCCGGCATGCGGTTGACCAGCCCGCCATAGGCCCGGATCTCGCGCGTGTGCATCCGGTCATAGACCACGCCGACGCAAAGAAAGAGCGCCCCGGAGATGAACCCGTGGCTCAGCATCTGAAAGATCGCGCCGTCGATCCCCTGTTGGTTCACCGCGAAGATCCCGAGCGTGACATAGCCCATGTGCGCGACGGACGAATAGGCGATGAGCTTCTTCATGTCCTCCTGCACGAGCGCGACGAGCGAGGTGTAGACGATGGCGATGGCCGAGAGCCAGAAGACCAGCGGCGCCAGAAGGTCCGCCCCCACAGGGAACATCGGCAGCGAAAAGCGCAGGAAGCCATAGCCGCCCATTTTCAGCAGGATCGCCGCGAGGACAACCGAGCCCGCCGTCGGGGCCTGCACGTGGGCATCGGGCAGCCAGGTGTGCACCGGCCACATCGGCATCTTCACCGCAAAGCTCGCGAAGAAGGCGAGGAACATGAGCGTTTGCAGCCCGCCGACGACGGTCACGCCGAGGACCTCCATCGGCGCGTGGCTGAAACTGTGGCTCATGAGCGAGACACCCTCGCCGCAGGCCGCGATGCAGGTCGTGCCGGTTTCCACGTACATGCCCACCATCGCAACGAGCATCAGCACCGAGCCGAGGAAGGTATAGAGGAAGAACTTGAACGCGGCGTAGACCCGCTCCTTGCCGCCCCAGATCCCGATGATCAGGAACATCGGAATGAGCCCGGCTTCGAAGAAGAGGTAGAAGAGCACCAGGTCCAGCGCCATGAAAACCCCGAGCATCAGCGTCTCGAGGATCAGGAAGGCGGCCATGTATTCCTTGACCCGCGTGTCGATCGACCAGCTCGCCGCGATGGTCAGCGGCATCATGAAGGTGGTCAGCATCACGAAGAGGACTGAGATCCCGTCGACGCCGAGGCGGTAGCTCAGCCCGAGGATCCACGCGCCCTCGTCGACCATCTGGAAGCCGGTGTCTTTGGGGTCGAACTGCGCGAGGATGAATAGCGAGACGAGGAACGTCGAGCCGGTGGCGATGAGCCCGAGCCACTTGGCGTTGCGCTGCGCCTCTTCGTCATCACCGCGCAGAAACACCAGCAGGATCAGCGCCGCGAGCGCGGGCATGAAGGTCACGATGGAGAGCAGGTTGTCCATCTACCGGTCCCCTCCGGCAAGGCTCATCCAGGTGATCAGCACCGCGATCCCGACCACCATCCAGAAGACATAGGTGAAGATGTAGCCCGATTGCGCGCGCCCCGCGAGGCGGGTGAAGAAGGGGATGATCCCCATCGCCAGCCCGTTGATCGCGCCGTTGATCAGCGCGCCGTCGCCCTGTTTCCAGAAGAGGCGGCCGAGCGCATAGGCGGGCCGGACGAAGAGAAACCCGTAGAGCTCGTCGAAATACCACTTGTTGAGCAGGAAATAGTAGAGCGGGCGCTGGCTCTGGGCCACGAGCTTGGGCAGCTTGGGATTGAGGATGTAGAACCAGACCGCCACGAGGAAGCCCAGAACCATGGCGATGAAGGGGCTGAGCTTGACCCATTTGGGCGCGTGGTGCGCGTCGTCCAGCACGTGGTTGTCGGGGGCCATGAAGATCGCGCCTTCGGGGGCGTAGCCCTGGGGCACGGCGTGAGGCTCGGTTTCCGCGCCAGTCTCTGCGCTTACCTCTGCGCCCGTCTCTGCGCCAGCGTGATCCTCCGCATCAGCATGGCCCGCCTCCGCCGCTTCGGCATGGGCGTCCGGGATGCCGAAGAACCGGTTCACCTGCGCGTGCTCGCCAAAAAAGCTGCCGTACCAGATCATGCCCGAGAACACCGCCCCGAGCGCGAGCACGCCGAGCGGGACGAGCATGACCATGGGGCTCTCATGGGCGTGTTTGTGGGTCTGTTTGTCGCCGCGCGGCTTGCCCCAGAAGGTCAGGAACATGAGCCGCCAGGAGTAGAACGAGGTGAAAAGCGCCGCGATCACCAGCATCCAGAAGGCATAGCCGCCGCTCGTCCCCGCCCAGGCGCTCTCGATGACCGCGTCCTTGGACAGGAAGCCGGCAAAGCCGATGTGAGTGAGCGGGATGCCGACCCCGGTGATCGCCAGCGTGCCGATCAGCATGGCCCAGAACGTATAGGGGATCTTCCGGCGCAGCCCGCCGTAGTTGCGCATGTCCTGTTCATGGTGCATCGCGTGGATCACCGAACCTGCCCCGAGAAAGAGCATCGCCTTGAAGAACGCGTGGGTAAAGAGGTGGAACATCGCCACCGAATAAACGCCCACGCCGGCGGCCACGAACATGTAGCCAAGCTGCGAGCAGGTCGAATAGGCGATGACGCGCTTGATGTCGTTCTGCACAAGGCCGACAGTGGCGGCGAAGAACGCGGTCGTGGCGCCGATCAGGGTGATGAACCCGGTGGCGGCGGGCGCGTATTCCATCAGGGGCGACATCCGGCAGACGAGGAAAACACCGGCGGTGACCATGGTCGCGGCGTGGATGAGCGCCGAGACCGGCGTCGGGCCCTCCATCGCGTCGGGGAGCCAGGTGTGCAAGAACAGCTGCGCCGATTTGCCCATCGCGCCGATGAAAAGCAGGACCGCGATCACCTCCACCGCCACCCAATCGCGCCACAGGAACCGCAAGTCGGTCTCGGCAAGAGCAGGGCCTGCGGCGAAGATGTCATCGAGATTGACGCTGTCCACGAGGAAAAAGAGCGCGAAGATCCCGAGCGCGAAGCCGAAATCACCCACCCGGTTGACGACAAAGGCCTTGATCGCCGCGCCATTGGCCGAAGGTTTGCGCCAGTAGAACCCGATCAGGAGGTAGGAGGCGACGCCCACCCCTTCCCAGCCGAAGAACATCTGCACGAGGTTGTCGGCGGTGACCAGCATCAGCATGGCAAAGGTGAAGAAGGACAGATAGGCGAAGAACCGCGGGCGGTAGACCTCGCCCTCGCGCCACTGCGGATCACCGGCCATGTAGCCGAAACTGTAGAGATGGACGAGCGCCGAGACAGTGGTGATCACGACGAGCATGATCGCGGTGAGCCGGTCGAGGCGGATGGCCCAGGAGGTGTCGAGCGTGCCCGATTGGATCCAGTCGAGCAGGTGGATCTGTTGGGTTTGGCCGTCAAACCCCAGAAAGACGATCCAGCTCAGCAAGGCCGAAAGAAACAGAAGCCCGGTGGTGACCCACATGGCCCCCGCCTCGCCGATGGTCTTCCAGCCGAACCCACCGATCAGGGCGCCGAGGAGTGGCGCGAAAAGGATGATCTGCTCCACCCGTCAGCCCTTCATCACATTGACATCATCCACCGCGATGGTGCCGCGGTTGCGGTAGAAACACACGAGGATCGCGAGGCCAATCGCCGCCTCGGCGGCGGCGACGGTCAGCACGAAAAGCGTGAAGACCTGCCCCACCAGATCGCCGGAAAAGGCGGAAAAGGCCACAAGGTTGATGTTGACCGACAGCAGCATGAGCTCGATCGACATGAGCAGGATGATCACGTTCTTGCGGTTCAGGAACAGCCCGAAGACGCCGATCACGAAGAGCAGCGCCGCGACGGTCAGATAATGCCCCAGCCCGATCATATCCTCGCCCCGCCTTTGGGTCCCGTAGCCGTTTTCCGATCTATCGGAAAACGTGCCGGAATTTGATTGATCAAATTCCGCCTCATAGCCCCTGCCCCGGTTCTACATCGCGAAGCTGAAGCGCGGAGCTCGGATCGCGGTACATTTGGGCGAGGACGTCTTGCCGTTTCACATCCTGCCGGTGGCGCAGGGTCAGCACGATGGCGCCGATCATCGCCACCAGGAGGATCAGCCCGGCCAGTTGGAAAAGCAGCAGGTACCGGTCATAGAGAAGCAATCCGAGCGCCTGGGTGTTGTGCACCCCCTCTGGCACCGGTGCGGCGCGCGCCGCCTGCTGCGTCTCCGCCGCTTCCCAGGCGCCGAAGGCAAAACCCAGCTGCATCAGAATCACCACGCCGATGAGCAAAGCCAGCGGCAGCGATTTGGCCATTTCGGCGCGCAGCTCGGCGAAATCCACATCCAGCATCATCACCACGAACAGGAACAGCACCGCGACCGCGCCCACGTAGACGATGACCAGAAGCATCGCCACGAACTCGGCCCCGAGCAGAACAAAGAGCCCCGCCGCGCTCAGAAAGGAGAGGATGAGCCAGAGCACCGAATGAACCGGGTGACGGCTGATCACCGTGAAAAGCCCGCCCGCAACCACGCCGAGCGCGAAGAGGTAGAAGGCAAAGACCGTCATTCCTCGCCCTCCTCCCCGGCGCCGTCCGGAAACACGTCGCGCGCGAGTTCCATCGCGCGGCTCATGGCCGGGATGCCCGCGAAGATGGACATCTGCGCGATGGTTTCGGCGATCTCTTCGGGCGTCGCCCCGGCCTCGATCGCGTGGCGCACTGTCAGGCGAAAGGGCGCCTCGGCCTGCGCGCCCTGCATCGTCAGCCCCGCGATGGTCAGCAGCAGCCGCGTGCGCGCGTCGAGCCCCTCCTTCCGCATCCCTTTGCCGAACCAGAATTCCATCGCGTCCTTGGGCATGGTCGGCCAGAGCTTCTCGAAGCCCTTGGGATCAAAGCTCTCCAGCGCCGGGTTGAAATTCCGGGCCAGTTCCTGTGCCTGATCCATCATGATCTCGAAGGGGGTCCGCGTGTCGCTCATCGGTAGGGTGCATCCATTTCGAGGTTTCGCGCGATCTCCGCCTCCCAGCGGTCGCCGTTGGCCAGCAGCTTGTCCTTGTCGTAATAGAGTTCCTCGCGCGTTTCGGTGGCGAATTCGAAATTCGGCCCTTCGACGATCGCATCCACCGGGCAGGCCTCCTGGCAGAAGCCGCAGTAGATGCACTTCGTCATGTCGATATCGTAGCGCGTGGTCCGGCGCGATCCGTCGTCGCGCGGCTCGGCGTCGATCGTGATCGCCTGCGCCGGACAGATCGCCTCGCAGAGCTTGCAGGCGATGCAGCGTTCCTCGCCATTGGGATAGCGGCGCAGCGCGTGTTCGCCCCGGAATCGCGGGCTGAGCGGGCCCTTCTCGTGGGGATAGTTCAACGTCGCCTTGGGCGCGAAGAAATACTTGAGCCCCAGCCGCAACCCTTGCAGGAAATCCGCCAGAAGGAAGTATTTCGCCGCCCGCGTAATATCGATCTGGGTCATGGGCCTGCCGTCCTCATCAAGGTCATCTCAGCGCCTCCGCGCGGCGCAGCAAGTCGCTGCGGACTTCAGAGGTGAAGAGGCTGTTGAACTTGTCGACCGTCGCCTGATCCGGCGCCCCCGACGACCAGCAATCGGCGAGCCTGTCGCCCACAACGACCCACTCGGCCGTCTGCGCCGTGCCCCGCCCCTGCTGCATCGCCATGGAGGCGCTTACATAGGTCGCCACAGCGAGGGACCAGCGATTGGCCTCGTCCTCGACCACGTCTCGCGGCGCGATGCCGTGGGTGGCCTCGTAGCCGTTGCGCTCCATCTCATCCACAAGCCGCAGTTTCGCCGCGTCGCAACTCAGATCCGCCGCGCCCGCGGGCGCCGCAGCGACAAAGCCCAGGCAGGCGGCACATGCCGCGCTCGCGATAAACCGTTCAAATGTCATGATCCAATTCCTTTCGCCTCCGGGAGGGGCCGCAAATGACTTGCGAGGACCTTGGTTGGAACATGCCGCCCCGGGCCCGCGCCGACAGTGATTGTCGCCGGAACCTGACCAAAATTCGGCGCGGGGAGAAACAGTTGCTTGGTAAACAAATCGTTTACGTCTCATCGCTCACCCTCCCCCGGCGACGCGCACATAGGCGCCCCAGAACCAATCGAACCGCGCGGCAAAGGCCACGAAGACGACCCAGGCGAGGCTCAGCGGCAGGAAGACCTTCCAGCCGATGCGCATGAGCTGGTCATAGCGATAGCGCGGGGTGATCGCCTTGACCATCGCGAAGAGGAAGAAGAAGCAGCCCATCTTGAGCAGCATCCACAACGCGCCATCGGGCAGGCCGGGGATCGGCGAAAGCCAGCCGCCGAAGAACAGCAGCGTGATCAGCGCGCACATCAGGAAAATCGCGATGTATTCGCCAGCCATGAAGAGCAGGAAGGGCGTGGCGCTGTATTCCACCTGATAGCCCGCGACGAGCTCGGATTCGGCCTCCGGCAGATCGAACGGCGGGCGGTTGGTCTCGGCCAGCGCCGAGATGAAGAAGAGCACGACCATCGGCAGATGCGGCAGCCAGTACCAGTTGAAGAACCCGTAGGCCCCATCCTGCGCGCGCACGATATCGCCGAAATTCATCGAGCCCGACGACAGGATGACGCCGACGATGATGAGCCCGATCGAGACCTCGTAGGAGATCATCTGCGCCGCCGAGCGCAACGAGCCGAGGAAGGGGTATTTCGAGTTCGACGCCCAGCCGCCCATGATTACACCATAGACCTCCAGCGAGGAAACGGCGAAGACATAGAGGATGGCGACGTTGAGGTTGGAGATGACCCAGGTTTCGTTGAACGGGATCACCGCCCAGGCGATCACGGCGAGCACGAAGCTGGTCAGCGGCGCGAGGATGAAGACCGTCTTGTCCGCGCCGGCCGGGATCACCACCTCCTTGACCACGTATTTCAGCGCATCGGCCACCGATTGCAAAAGCCCGAAGACCCCCACCACATTGGGCCCCCGCCGCATCTGGACCGCGGCCCAGATCTTGCGGTCGCCATAGACCAGAAAGAGCAGGCTGATCATCACGAACCCGAGCATCGCGAGGCACTGTGCAACGATGATCAGGCCGATCCCCAAAGGCGTGGCAAAGAATTCTGTCATCCGTCTCTCACACTGCGGGCGTCGCTGGGTCCGACCCTGGATCGGGCAACCGGGCTACCGCGCCCCGCGTGGGCGTCCGTTTGCACCATGGTAAACCGCATTGAGCCTTCGGGTTCCAGCCTTTTTAAGCCCCGCGCCCAAAGCGGCCCGATGGCCGGGGCACGGGGGCGATGTTTCATTCGGCGGCGATCGGCGCCTCGGCGCGCGCTTTTGCCGTGGCGCTGAGCTCGGCCATGAGCGCGCTTGCGCGAGCGATCGGGTTGGACAAGTAGTGATCGGCAAGGGCGGGGGCAAAGGGCCCCGCGCCAAGCTCGCCGGCCTCGGTGCCCGCCCGGCGGGGATTTTCGGGCACGACGTCGAGCTTGCCCAGATGCGGCACCGCGCGGATCAGCGACCGGCGCAGCGCGGCCAGCGAATCGTAGGGCAGCGCGCTGCCCAGCTCACCGCTCAGAGCGCGCAGAATGGCCCAGTTCTCCTTGGCCTCGCCCGGCGCGAAGCCGGCGCGCAGCGCCAGTTGCGGGCGGCCCTCGGTGTTGACGAAGAGCCCCTGCTCCTCGGTATAGGCCGCGCCGGGCAGGATCACATCGGCCCGATGCGCGCCGCGGTCGCCGTGGCTGCCCTGATAGATGACGAAGGGGCCCGGGGCGATCTCGATCTCATCGGCCCCGAGGTTATAGACCACCTCGGCGCGGTGCAGCGCCTCCATGCCATCGGGGTTGGTCGCGCCGACGTCCATCGCGCCCACGCGGCTCGCGGCGCTGTGCAGGATCAACAGCCCCGCCTGCGCGGCCTCGGCGGCGCGCTCGGCCGCGGCAAGGACGGCCACGCCATCCGCGCCCCGAAGCGCCCCCTGCCCGAGGATGATCAGAGCGGGCGCGCCTTCGCCGAACCCGTCAAGCGCGCTCGAAAGCGCCGCGCGGTCATCGCCCGCGTGATGGTATGCGTAGGTCAGATCCGCAGCGGGCCCGACCAGCGTGATCTCCGCCCCGGCGGCCCAGGCCTTGCGGAGGCGCGCATTGAGCACCGGCGCTTCGTCGCGCGGGTTGGTCCCGATCAGAAGGATGCGCTGCGCGGTGTCGATATCCTCGATCCGCGCGGTCCCGGCATAGCCTGCCCGCGCACCGGCCGGCAGCTTCGCCCCATCCGTCCGGCATTCCACCACGCCGCCGAGCCCCTCGACCAGCGCCTTGAGCGCAAACGCCGCCTCGACCGGCGCGAGATCGCCCACCAGCCCCATGACCGATTTGCCGCGCATCGCCCCCGCCGCCGCGGCCAGCGCCTCGCCCCAGCTTGCGGGCCGCAGCTTGCCGCCCTCACGGATGTAGGGCCGGTCGAGCCGCTGGCGCCGCAGCCCATCCCAGACGAAGCGCGTCTTGTCGGAGATCCACTCCTCGTTCACGCCGTCATGGTTGCGCGGCAGGATGCGCATGACCTCGCGCCCCTTTGTGTCCACGCGGATATTGCTGCCGAGCGCGTCCATCACGTCGATGCTCTCGGTCTTGGTAAGCTCCCATGGCCGCGCGGTGAAGGCATAGGGCTTGGAGACCAGCGCGCCCACCGGGCACAGATCAATGATGTTGCCCTGCAGATTGCTGTCGAGCGTCTCGCCGAGGTAGCTGGTGATTTCCGCATCCTCGCCCCGCCCGGTCTGGCCCATCTGGGCGATCCCGGCGACCTCGGTGGTGAAGCGCACGCAGCGGGTGCAGGAAATGCAGCGCGTCATGTGCGTCTCGACCAGCGGGCCGAGATCGAGATCCTCCACCGCCCGCTTCGGCTCGCGGTAGCGCGAGAAATCAACGCCATAGGCCACGGCCTGATCCTGCAGATCGCACTCGCCGCCCTGATCGCAGATCGGGCAATCGAGCGGGTGGTTGATGAGCAGAAACTCCATCACCCCCTCGCGCGCCTTCTTGACCATCGGCGAGTTGGTCCGCACCTCTGGCGGCTGCCCCTCCGGCCCGGGCCGCAAATCCTTGACCTGCATCGCACAGGAGGCCGCGGGCTTGGGCGGGCCGCCCACCACCTCCACGAGGCACATCCGGCAATTGCCCGCGATCGAGAGCCGCTCGTGATAGC
The DNA here is from genome assembly GCF_900116005.1 of Poseidonocella sedimentorum. GTDB lineage: Bacteria > Pseudomonadota > Alphaproteobacteria > Rhodobacterales > Rhodobacteraceae > Poseidonocella > Poseidonocella sedimentorum. Next base: position 80,673 of record NZ_FOYI01000001.1, on the reverse strand, counting down.
AAAAGCGCGGGATCTCCACCCCGATCTCCTCGCAAGCCTGGATCAGCGTCATGGCTGGATCCACTTCGGCCTCGCGGCCGTCGATGATGATCTTGCGAAGCTCGGTCATGGCACTCCTATCTCGCTTTCAGCAGGGATCCGATGGCCGATCCCCTGGCAATTTCCGCGCGGCCAAGGGCGCAAAGCGTCTCCGGCTGCGCCGGGTTGGCGCCGTTGGCCTGAAGATAGGCCTCGCCCTGGGCCCGCAGCCGCCGCTGCTCGGCGCGTGAATTGCGGAAGTCTTCGATCTCCTGCGACGAATAGCCAAGCGCCTTGGCCTCGCTCACCAGCGAATGCAGATAGCTCACGGCGCGCAGGAGCCGCGCATCGATATCATCGCAGGAATTGCGGATTTCGTCGGCGATCCCGACGGCCAGCAGCCCCTGGTTGATGGAGCTCACTTCGGACAGCGGCGTCTTCGCCGCCCCCGCCACCGGCCCGAGCAGCGCCCCGCCAGAGACACCCGCCGCCACAATCATCGCCCGTCCGAACTCTTTACCACGCATCGCTTCCCGTCCTTTACCTTGCTCGCCCCGGCCGGGCAGAGGCCCGCCGCCGGTCTCACCAGAGAGGTACGCTCTTGCCCACGGTATACAATATCGCGCGGCGGGCTCTGGGCAAATTTCCGCCAGCGGGCGGGCTGGGATCGCGGCGCGGCTCATGCCCCGCCCACCTTGGAGAAGACGGGAGGTTTCTGCTCGGCGCGATCCAGCACGGCGACGGAATCGTGAATATGCACGCCACCGACCAGCCCCTTGAGCTCGGGCACCCGCGGCGCGCTTACGTGATAGGGAAAGTGCAGATCATCGACCACGCCGCGCAGGCGGGCGAAGAGGTTCTCTTCCGCCTCGATCCCGCCGCCGAAACGCGGCCAATAGGCGGTATGGAGGTCCTCGATCATGTAGCTGCCCGATGGGCTGAGCCTGGGAAAGAGATGGCGCAGGGTGGTCCAGACATGCGCCATGTGATGGCTGCCGTCGTCGAGCACCAGATCGATGCCGCCCATCTCCTCGACCACCGCGTCGAGAAAGGCCAGATCGTCCTGCGAGCCGATGCGGACCTGCCCCGAGATCCCGTCGAACCGCGCGCATTTGGGGTCGATGTCGATACCGTAGATCACCGCCTCGGGGCCCAGATAGTCGCGCCACAGATCGAGACTCCCGCCCTTGAAGACGCCGATCTCCAGCATCCGCACCGGGCGGCCGCGAAACCGCGCGAAGTAGCGGTCATAGAGGGGCAGGTAATGGTGCCACTTGGTGATCACCCGGCCCGCGTGTTCGCAGTAGAGATCCAGCAGAGGCCCGGTATATCCCAGCGTGTCGCGGATATGCGCGCGGACCTCGCCCGGCGTGCCGCCAAAGGCGAACTGGCGCACCCGGCCGAGCTTTCGACTGTCCTGCCGCTCTGTGGCCCCGCCCTGTGCCATTGCCTACTCCGCCGCGACCGAGGCCGAGTTCCGCCCCGCCTGCTGCGCCTTGATCCGGTCCTCGATCTCCTCGCGGAAATTGCGGATAAGCCCCTGGATCGGCCAGGCCGCCGCGTCGCCGAGCGCGCAGATCGTGTGGCCCTCCACCTGTTTGGTGACGTCGAAGAGCATGTCGATCTCCTCGATCTGCGCCTCGCCGCGCACCAGCCGGTCCATGACCCGCATCATCCAGCCCGTGCCCTCGCGGCAGGGCGTGCATTGGCCGCAACTCTCGTGCTTGTAGAATTTCGAAAGCCGCCAGATCGCCTTGATGATATCCGTCTGCTTGTCCATCACGATCACCGCCGCCGTCCCGAGCCCGGAGCCGAGCTCGCCGCGCAGATAGTCGAAATCCATGAGCGCATCGCGCATGTTCTCGCCGCGCACGCAAGGCACAGACGAGCCGCCGGGGATCACCGCGAGCAGGTTGTCCCACCCGCCCCGGATCCCGCCGCAATGGCGCTCGATCAGTTCCTCGAACCCGATCGACATCGCCTCCTCTACCACGCAGGGGCGCTCCACATGGCCCGAGATCGCGAAGAGCTTTGTCCCAGTGTTGTTGGGCCGCCCGAACCCCGCGAACCATTCCGGCCCGCGCCGCAGGATCGTCGGCACGACCGCGATGCTCTCGACGTTGTTGACCGTGGTCGGGCAGCCATAAAGCCCCGCGCCCGCCGGAAAGGGCGGCTTCATCCGCGGCATACCCTTCTTGCCTTCGAGGCTTTCGATCAGCGCCGTCTCTTCGCCGCAGATATAGGCCCCCGCGCCGTGATGCAGGTAAAGGTCGAAATCCCAACCCGATTTCGCGGCATCGCGCCCCAGCAGCCCGGCATCATAAGCCTCGTCGATCGCCGCCTGCAGCGCCTCGCGCTCGCGGATGTATTCGCCCCGGATGTAAATATAGCAGGCATGCGCGCCCATCGCGAACGCGGCGATGAGACAGCCCTCGATCAAGGTGTGCGGATCATGGCGCATGATCTCCCGGTCTTTGCAGGTCCCGGGCTCGGATTCATCGGCGTTCACAACCAGATAGCTCGGCCGCCCGTCGCTCTCCTTGGGCATGAAGGACCACTTCAGCCCGGTGGGAAACCCCGCTCCGCCCCGGCCACGCAGCCCGGAGGCCTTCATCTGATCGACGATCCAGTCGCGCCCCTTGGCGAGAATGCCGGCCGTCCCGTCCCAGTGCCCGCGCGCGCGCGCACCGGCGAGGCTGCGGTCGCGCATGCCGTAGATGTTGGTGAAAATCCGGTCGTCGTCCGACAGCATCGCCGCCCCCTAGTCTGAAATATCCCGGCGTTTGCGCCAGATCTGGAAGGTCACCACCAGCGCCCAGAACAGCGCGGCGAGCACGGCGAGATCAATAAGCACGGCAAAACGCCCCGGCAGGCCAAGACGCGGGCCGAGCCACTGCGCGATGATCCAGAAAAGCATGCCCCCCGCGATCACCAGCGCGGCGATGCGCCCCTGGCGCGCCAGGGCGGCCTCCTGGGCGGCTGTGTCAGTCTGTCGGTCCATCCCGCTATGCCTCTTGCCTCACTGCCTCAGTTCTGCGCCTCGGCGAAGGCCCGTGCCTGCCCGACCCAATCGTCGCGGCTCACGCGCCCCTTGAAGCCTTCAAGGTTCTGATCGACCCAAGCCACCTCGTCCGGCGTCCAGGCCGCGACCTGATCGAAATGGTAAAACCCAAGGCTGTGCAACAGGGTTTCCAGCTTCGGCCCGACGCCCTTGATCCGCTTGAGATCATCCGCCCCGCCCTCGCGCGGCGCGCTCAGTGCGGCGGGCCGCTGGCCGATCTCCTCACTCCCGGCGGGCTCGGACTCGGCGGGCTCGGGCGCCGTGTCGCTCTCGCCGTCAACCGGGCGTCCCGGTTGTTCCTCGCGCCAATCGCCCACAGCGTCATCGCCCGCCTCTGCGGGAGCTCCCCCCTGCGGCCGGCCTTCGACCGTGGCGACCGTGGCGACCGTGGGTGCGCTCATCGTCGCCTCGTCCTCCATGTCCTGCACCGCGGAGACATCCTTGTGGGGCATGCCCCCGGCGCTCGGTTCCGTGGCTACGGGAAGGTCCGGATCAACCGGATCCGCCGCGCGCAAGGTGGCCACCGAGGAGCAGTATTTCGACGTCAGATAGAGCCCGAAGCCGATGCAGACCAGAAGGCCCACGAAAACGCCCAGCGTCCATGTGGAGCCGAACACCGCCGCCTGCAGGATCGCCCAGAGGATCCCGGCGAGCGCGGCCAGCACCCAGCATTTGAATTGACATTTCATGGCATCGTTGGACCCGAACATTTCTCACTCCCTCGGTCTGAGCACCGTGGCCGGCGCGTCTTGCGTCAGTCGACGTCCCCTCTCTTAGCACGGACCGAGAAGTCCGTCTCGCCTCCGGCCACGAGCACCCTGGCCTGCCCGACCCAGTCATCGCGGCTCACACGACTGCGAAAGCCAGTCAGGTTGGCGTCCATCCAGGCGACTTCCGCGGCGCCCCAGCTGGCGATCTGATCGAAGTGATAGACCCCGAGCTGATGGCAAAGCGCTTCCAGTTTCGGCCCGATGCCCTTGATAAGCTTGAGATCATCCGCGCGGCCCTCCCTGGGTCCGTCGCGCATCTGCGGCTTTGTGCCGCCCTCGCCGGGATCCACATCCGCATCCGGACGGGCGGCGCTGTCGGCCGTCGCTTCCTGTTCGGTCACCCCGGTCTCATCGGCTGCGCGATCCTCCCCCGGGCGGGGTTCGGGTTCATGCCAGCCGGGATCCTCTGCGGCGGCGGCGGGCTCTTGCGGCCTGCGCTGCCATGGAGTCGAGAGCGGTACTTCGCCCCCGTCGATCCGCTTGATCGTGTCGCCAAGATCCTCGGCGAGGCTTACGGAGGCGTTTGCCTGATGCGCCACGCCGCCGCCTTCATCGAGCGATGTCAATGCGTTGATCGGCTCGGACGCGAAGCGGCCGGTCTGCGAGCCGGGACGCGGCACCTCGCCACGTGCCAGAGCGTCGATGATCTCGCCGAAACTCTCGGCGCTCAGGTCTTCGAAGTAGTCCTTGCCGATTTGCGCCACCGGGGCGTTGGCACACGCGCCGAGACATTCGACCTCTTCCCAGGAGAACCGGCCGTCCTCAGAGAGCATATGCGGAGCGGGTGCGATTTTCTCTCGGCAAACGGAGATCAGATCCTCGGCGCCACAGATCATGCAGGAGGTTGTCCCGCAAATCTGAAAATGAGAAACAGAACCAACAGGTTGAAGCTGAAACATGAAGTAGAACGTCGCCACTTCCAGCACCCGGATATAGGCCATGCCCAGCATCTCGGCGACAGTTTCCATGGCCGCGCGCGTGAGCCAGCCTTCCTGTTCCTGCGCCCGCCATAACAGCGGGATCACGGCCGAGGCTTGCCGGCCTTCGGGGTACTTGGTGATCTGGGCTTCGGCCCAGGCCAGGTTGTCAGGGGTGAAAGCGAAGCTTTCGGGCTGATCGGGGTGCAAACGGCGCAGCATGAGTCAGCGTCCTGCGGTCTTGTGAGCGCTGTGCGCTGTTGCGGGCCGGGGCGCGAGGCGGGGCATTCGGGAGCCTCCGGCGGGAGTATTTGAAAAGAGAAGAAGGTGGGGGGCAGTTTGCCAGGCGGTGCGCTGTGTCATCGGTCGATTTCTCCGAAGACCACGTCCATTGTGCCGATGATGGCGGCGACATCGGCGAGTTGGTGGCCGCGGGCGATGTGGTCCATGGCTTGAAGATGGAGGAAGCCGGGCGCGCGGATCTTGGCGCGGTAGGGCTTGTTCGTGCCGTCGGCGACGAGGTAGACGCCGAATTCGCCCTTGGGGGCTTCGACCGCGCAGTAGACCTCGCCTTCGGGCACGTGGAACCCTTCGGTGTAGAGTTTGAAATGGTGGATGAGCGCTTCCATCGATTGCTTCATCTCGGCGCGTTTGGGGGGCGAAAGCTTGCCGCGGGCGAGGATGTCGCCCTGCCCTTCGGGCGCGCGGAGTTTGTCGATGGCCTGTTCGATGATCTTCACGCTTTCGCGCATTTCCGCCATGCGGCAGAGGTAGCGGTCGTAGCAGTCGCCGTTGGTGCCGACGGGGATCTGGAAGGTGAATTCGTCATAGCACTCGTAGGGCTGGGCGCGGCGCAGGTCCCAGGCGAGGCCGGAACCGCGGACCATTACACCGGAAAACCCCCAGTCGAGAATCTCCTCTTCGGAGACCACGCCGATATCGACGTTACGCTGTTTGAACACGCGATTTTCGGTGAGGAGGCCATCGATATCATCGAGCACCGCGGGGAAGGCCTTGGCCCAGCTTTCGATGTCGTGGAGCAGCGCTGGCGGCAGGTCCTGATGAACGCCGCCGGGACGAAAATAAGCCGCGTGGAGCCGCGCGCCGCAGGCCCGCTCGTAGAAGATCATGAGCTTCTCGCGCTCTTCGAACCCCCAGAGCGGCGGGGTCAGGGCGCCCACGTCCATGGCCTGGGTCGTTACGTTGAGCAGGTGGTTGAGCACGCGGCCGATTTCGGAGAAGAGCACCCGGATGAGCGAGGCGCGGCGGGGGACTTTTGTCCCGGTGAGCTTCTCGATCGCGAGGCACCAGGCGTGTTCCTGATTCATCGGGGCGACGTAGTCGAGCCGGTCGAAATAGGGCAGGTTCTGCAGGTAGGTGCGGCTCTCCATCAGCTTTTCCGTACCGCGGTGCAGCAGGCCGATATGGGGATCGCAGCGCTCTACAATCTCGCCGTCCAGCTCCAGAACAAGCCGCAAAACACCATGTGCTGCAGGGTGTTGCGGGCCGAAGTTGATGTTGAAGTTGCGGATCTTCTGCTCGCCGGTGAGCACGTCTTCGAAGCCTTTGGCGCCGTCCATCATGGGCGCGCCCTCCGCATCCGCGCTGTCCCCCGGGCGCTCATCTTTGCTCCATTTCCTGGAGTTTGATCGCCATCCACCAGATCAAGGCCAGGGTGCCCACCGGGATGATACAGGCCAACGCCCAGTATTTGTGAATCCCGAAATGGGGCAGGAGCCTGAACATCGGGATGATGGTCAGGGCGAGAACGATCAGCCACCATAAGCCAGACATCAGCTTGCCTCCTCTGTTTCATCATCGGTCTTTTCATCGCCGGGCAGGATGTAGTCCGCGCCCTCCCATGGCGACATGAAATCGAACTGACGGTATTCCTGCACCAGGCTCACCGGCTCGTAGACCACGCGTTTTTCGACCTCGTCATAGCGCACTTCTGTGTAGCCTGTCGTGGGGAAATCCTTGCGCAGTGGGTGGCCGCGGAAGCCATAATCGGTCAGCAGACGGCGCAGGTCCGGGTGGCCTGAGACGCGGATGCCGAACATGTCGAAGAGCTCGCGCTCGAACCAGTTGGCCGAGGGGTGAATCTCGGTGATCGAGGGCAGCATCTCATCCTCGCGCAGGGCCGCGCGCAGGCGGATGCGGTGGTTCTGGTACATCGAGAGCAGGTGGTAGACCACGTCGAAGCGCTGCGGGCGTTCGGGGTGATCCACGGCGGTGATATCGATCAGGGAGGAGAAGCGGCAGGTGCTGTCGGAGCGGAGGAAATCGATGAGATCGGGCAGCCGCGCGGGCGGCGCCGTGACGGTCAGCTCATCGTGGCTCACGCTGGTCGAGAGCACGCAATCGGGCCGGCGGTGCTCGATATGGACGCCGAGTTCGGTGAGCATTTGCATCGTCTCTCCCTCGCCTAGCGGACGATCGTGCCGGTGCGGCGGATCTTGCGTTGAAGCTGGAGGATGCCATAGAGCAGCGCCTCCGCCGTGGGCGGGCAGCCGGGGACATAGATATCCACGGGCACGATCCGGTCACAGCCGCGCACCACGGAATAGGAATAGTGGTAGTAGCCCCCGCCATTGGCGCAGGAGCCCATGGAGATGACGTAGCGCGGCTCGGGCATCTGGTCGTAGACCTTGCGCAGGGCGGGGGCCATCTTGTTGGTCAGCGTGCCGGCGACGATCATCAGGTCCGACTGTCGGGGGCTGGCGCGCGGGGCGGTGCCGAAGCGTTCCAGATCGTAGCGCGGCATGGAACTGTGCATCATCTCGACCGCGCAACAGGCGAGCCCGAAGGTCATCCAGTGCAGGCTCCCGGTGCGGGCCCAGTTGATGATGTCCTCGGTCGAGGTGACGAGAAAACCTTTGTCCTGCAGGTCACGATTGAGCGCCTGCGTTGTGACCTCCGCGTCCGGCCCGGCGGTGGTCTGGCCATAGGCCTGGGGCACGGAGGGCGCGGATTTCACCCGCGGTGTCTGGGCCCCCTCGCCCATCACCGGCGTGACCAGCGGGCCGCGATCCTCTACTGCCATTCCAGCGCCCCTTTCCGCCATTCATAAGCAAAGCCCACGGTCAGCACCGCGAGGAAAACCATCATTGACCAGAAGGCGATATCCGTCAGCCCGTGGAACGCCACGGCCCAGGGAAACAGGAAGGCGATTTCCAGATCGAAGATGATGAAGAGGATCGATACGAGGTAAAAGCGGACGTCGAATTTCATCCGCGCGTCGTCAAAGGCGTTGAAGCCACATTCATAGGCCGAGACCTTTTCGGGATCCGGATGGCGCACGGCGAGCACAACGGCCGCGAGGATCAGGATCAGCCCAAATCCGATCGCCACGGCCAGGAACACGAGGATCGGGAGATACTCCCGCAACATGTCGTCCACGTCTGGCTCCTTCTCCGCGCGAGCGCGCGGCTACACTTGACGGCTCTTTCAGGTGTAGTGCGCCGCGGCGGGGTGGTCAACTCCGGGGCGGGCATGCGGAAAACCGCTCCAATTCTGGATTATAGCAGTTCAATCAGATACTTGGGCGACTGGCGAGCTCCCGTTTTGCCGCCTCACGCTTTCGGCATAGCGCTTCGTCGCCCAGAATCTCCGCGTCCCGGAAACTGCGCAGCCGCCACCACGCGCCAATCGCACGGCTGCGCAAGCAGACGTGCTAGAAGGCGTGCGCGGGCCTGCCCGCGCTCCTTTTGACTAGACCAATCCGCGCGCCACCATGAAGCGCTTGAGCCGAACCAGTCCTTCGCGAATGTCCTGTGTCGCCCGCGCATAGGAAAAGCGCAGTGAGCCGCGCCCCCGGCCCGGGTCGAAATCGACGCCCGGGGTGACGGCAACGCCTGCCTCGTCGAGGATTTCAGCCGCGAAGGCCCGGCTGTCCTCGGTGAGCTCGGAGACGTCGGCGTAGATGTAGAAGGCCCCGTCCGGCGGCGCGACGCGGGTGAACCCGGCCTCGGGCAGCCCCTCCAGCAGCAGCCGCCGGTTTTCCGCATAGACCGCGAGGTTTGCCTGCAACTCCGCCTCGCAGTCCATCGCCGCCAGCGCGGCGACCTGGCTTGCGTGTGGCGCGCAGATGAACATGTTCTGGGCCAGCCGTTCCACCTGCCGCACATGCGCCTCCGGCACCACCATCCAGCCCACGCGCCAGCCCGTCATCGAGAAGTACTTCGAAAACGAGTTGATCACATACACCTCGTCCGAGAACTCCAGCGCCGTCACCGGCCGCGCCTCGTAGTCGATGCCGTGGTAGATCTCGTCGCTGATGAAGGCCGCGCCCGCTGCGTCTGCCGCGGCGATGAGCGCCCCGAGCGCGCCCGCGTCAAGCATCGTTCCCGTGGGGTTGCCCGGAGAGGCGACCAGCAGCCCGTCGAGCCCGGCCCCGGCGATATCCTCCGCCACCGGCTGGAACCGGTTCTCGGCCCGGGTCTCGAACTCCACCGGCGTGAGCGAGAGCGCCTTGAGGATCTGGCGGTAGGACGGGTACCCCGGCGCCCCGATGCCCACCCGATCGCCCGCGTCAAAGAGCGCGGTGAAGGCCAGCAGGAACCCGCCGGAACTGCCCGATGTGACCACGACGCGCCCCGGATCGAGGTCGACCCCGTACTGCTCGCCATAGTGCCGCGCGATCCGCGCCCTGAGCTCCGGCAGCCCGAGCGCCACCGTGTAGCCAAGCGCGCCTTCCTCCAGCGCCGCGGCAAGCGCCCGGCGCGCCCCTTCCGGCGCGGGCGTGCCCGGCTGGCCCACCTCCATGTGGATGATGTGCCGCCCCGCGGCCTCGGCGGCCCGCGCCGCCTCCATCACGTCCATCACAATGAAGGGATCGACCATCCCCCGACTTGAGTTCCGCATGCCTGCCTCAGTATGGTTTGCGCGATGTTGTCTCGAATGATGCCCGCCGGGTCAATGCCCGCTCTGCCCGCCCCTCGCGCCGCGCTCCTCGCGCTGGCGCTGCTGCTGTTGACGCTCACGGCCCTGCCCGCCCGCGCCGGGCTCATCCGCGATCCCGATATCGAGCACAGCCTCGCGCGCCTCGCGGCCCCGATCCTCACGGCAGCGGGGCTCAGCCCGGCCCGCGTGCGCATCCTCGTGATCAACGACAGCAAGCTCAATGCCTTCGTCGCAGACAGCGCGCATATCTTCATCCACTCGGGCCTCATCCTCAAGGCCGAGAGCGCGGACCAGCTTCAGGCCGTCATCGCCCATGAGGCGGCCCATATCGCAAATAGCCATATCGCGCGGCGCATGGCCAACGCCCGCAACGCGCGCAACGTGTCCCTTCTGGGGCTGATGCTCTCCGCCGCCGCCGCCGTGGCCGGCGAAGGGCAGCTCGCGGGCGGGCTCGCCGCCGGGACAGCGAGCAGCGCGCAGCGCGTCTTCTTCGCCCACACCCGCGCCGAGGAGGCCGCCGCCGACCAGTCCGGCGCGCGCTACCTCGCCGCCGCCGGAGTCGATCCTCACGCCGCCGTGGAGATCCTCGACATCTTCCGCGGGCAGGAGGCGCTCTCGGTCTCGCGTCAGGATCCCTACAACCGAACCCACCCGCTGACCAACGACCGCTACCGCGCGATGCAGGCCTATGCCGCCGGCTACAAGCCCAAGACCGGGGGCGATCCCACCGCAGCCTACTGGTTCGCCCGGGCGCAAGGGAAGCTCTCGGCCTTCATCCGCGCGCCGGACTGGACGCTGCGCCGCCTGGATGCCAGCGCCACGCCCGACATCAAGCTCATGCGCGAGGCCATCGCCTATCACCGAAAACCCGATGCAGCCCGCGCGACCAAGACCATCGCGGCCGCGGTCGCCCAGCGGCCCGATGACGCGTTCCTGCGCGAGCTGCAGGGGCAGATCCTGCTCGAAAGCCGCCGCCCCGCCGAGGCCGTTGCCGCCTATGCCCGCGCGGTCGATATGCGGCCGAGCGATCCGCTCATCCTCGGCGCCTATGGCCGCGCCCTGCTCGCGCTCGACAACGCCGATGGCAACGTCCGGGCGCTGCGCGTTCTGGAAAAGGCGCGCGCGCGGGATGCGGCCTCGCCCTCCATCCTGCGCGATCTCGGCCAGGCCTATGCCCGCGCCGGCCGGCCCGCCATGGCCTCGCTCGCCGTCGCCGAGCGCTATGCCCTTCTGGGCCGGTTCGACGATGCCGCCATTCACGCCCGCCGCGCAGCGGGGCAGTTGCCAAACGGCTCCCCGGCCCGTATCCGCGCAGATGACATCCTGCGCGCGGCGGGCAAATCATGACCCCGCTCGCGCCTGACCACCGCACGAACCCCGAGCCCACGACCTGCCGCTCAAAGACCGGCCACCCCAAGAGAGGACACGCCATGACCCGCCCGCTCGCCCTCCTCGCCCTGCTTGCCAGCAGCGCGCTCGCCGCGCCCGCCGGGGCCTTCGACATCGCCGCCATGTCCGAGGCCGAGCGCGGTGCCTTCCGCGCGGAAATCCGCGCCTACCTGCTCGACAACCCCGAAGTGCTGATGGAGGCGATCGGCGTGCTCGAAGAGCGTCAGGCCGCCGAAACGGCCCGCGCTGATGAGAGCCTTGTGGCAGACAACGCCGCCGCACTCTTCGAGACGCCGGGCCAGTGGGTCGGCGGCAACCCCGACGGCGATATCACCATGGTGGAATTCGTCGACTACCGCTGCGGCTACTGCCGGCGGGCCCATGACGACGTCAAGGAGCTGGTCTCGTCGGACGGCAACATCCGCTTCCTGCTGAAGGAATTCCCGATCCTCGGCGATGCTTCCACCGTCTCGTCGCGCTTCGCGCTGGCCACCCGGATGGTCGAGGGCGACGCGGCGTACGGCGCGGTGCAGGACGCGCTCATCGGGCTCAAACCCGCGCCGGGCGAGAAGGTCCTGCTCCAGCTCGCCAAATCGCTCGACCTGGATGGAAAGGCGATCTTGTCCGCGATGGAGAACCCGGAGATCGATCGGATCATCTCCGAAAACCGCGCGCTGGCGGGCGCGATGCAGATCAACGGAACGCCCACCTTCGTGATCGGCGACGAGCTGCTGCGCGGCTATGTCCCGCTTGATGCGATGCGCGGGATCGTCGCGGACCTGCGCGAGGACGGCTGAGGAACAACGGGTCGCGGCGGACAAAACCGCGCCGCGATCCGGCTTCGGTCAAGATGATGAAGAGTGATACAGCGGCGCCTCGGCGCCCGGAGCACTAGTCCGTCCCGGCCTCGGCCACGGTGGTGAATTGCTCCAGCGCCGGATCGGCGCTCAGATCGGCGACCTGGTAGCTCTCGCGCAGCGCCTCAACCGAGAGCGCCACGTTCTTGGCCACCGACGTGCCCGCCCCGGCCGGACCATAAACCTCGCCCGCGACCTTGAAGAAGAGCGATCCGGAATTGCCCGCGCGCAGCGTCGGCGCTTCTTCGGTCTGGGGCAGGATGAATTCCTCACCCGCGTCGAGGATCTTCTCGAAAATCACGCTGCCATCCACCGCGCGCACCCGGACCCAGACCGGGCGAACGGCCAGCAGGACAACATCGGGCGGCGTTTCGGCGAGAACCTGCGGCCCCGGCGATTGACCGGCGACCTGAGCGCCGATGCCATCGAGCATCGCGGCCAGTTCCAGCGTCTCGGCCTCAGCCGCTTCGGCGGCGCGTTCGGCCGCATCCGCCGCGATGGCCATGTCCGCGAAGGCCCCGTGTTCATTGGGGTTGAGCGTCGAGATTGGCGCGTCGCGCTTTACCAGAACGGGCACATCCAGCGCCTGCGGGCGGTAGAGCCGGTCGAGCGCATCGAGCGTCGGCGCCTCGGCCCGGGCCACGCCATCGGCGGCGCTCTGGGCAGAGGGGGCGCGGGCGGGCGTGAGCGGATCGAGATCGGAGACCACGACCGGCGCCTGATCGACCGGCGCGATGCGCACGCGCTGCACTTCTTTCAACACGGTCCAGCCGCCGAAACCCAGAAGGCCAATCACCGCCACCAGCGCCAGCGAGGAGCCGACCGCACCGGGGGCGATCCCTGACAGGAAGCGATCTTCCTGAGGGGTGAAGGGGGTGCTCGGGGCGGTAAAGACATCGCGCTGTGCGACTTGCCGGCGCGGGGCGCGCGTGCCGTCGGGCCCGGCGCGACGCGAGGAGGCCTCGGGCGCCATGCCATGGGCCACCGAGAAGCCGCTTTCTTCGCAGAATTGTTGAAACACCTTTTCCGCGTCCATGCCGAGATAGCGCGCATAGGAGCGGACGTAGCCGGCGATGAACCCGGGCGTGTCGAACGCGGATGGATCGGAGTTTTCGATGGCCGCGATATAGGCGGCCTTGATCTTGAGCTCTCTCTGGACGTCGAGCAGCGATTTTCCGAGCGTGGCGCGTTCGCCGCGCATCGAATCGCCCAGTCGCAAGTCGAAATCGTCAAACCCCTTGGGTGTCGACGGCTCCTCCAGAGGTGTCTCCGTGCCTCGGCGCAGGATCATGCGCACTGCCCTCTCGTTGGATGGCGTCCCCCGGGCTGTCTTTCCACGACTCGCCCGACCATCTTTATTACGGCAGTGTTAGCATATCGCCCGACTATTAACAGTCGCTCAATGAATTACGCCGAAAGTTCGGCACGATTCAGCGCACAATGCGACCAAAGCGCGTCCATCGCGCGCACAAGCCGGTCCATCTCGCCCGGACCGTGCACCGGCGAGGGCGTGAACCGCAGCCGCTCGGTCCCGCGGGGAACCGTGGGGAAGTTGATCGGCTGGGCGTAGATCCCGTGGTCTTCGAGCAGCATGTCCGAGAGCATCTTGGTGTGCACCGGGTTGCCGACGATCACCGGGACGATGTGGCTGCCATGATCGATGATCGGCAGGCCCATGCCCTTCAGGCGCATCTTGAGCACGCGCGCGCGCTCCTGATGCAGATCGCGCAGGGTCTGATCGGCCTTGAGATGGGCCACCGACGCCGCCGCGCCCGCCGCAACGGCAGGGGGCAGCGAGGTGGTGAAGATGAAGCCCGGCGCATAGGAGCGAATCGCGTCGCAGATCCGCTCGGACGCCGCGATGTAGCCGCCCATGACGCCATAGGCCTTGGCCAGCGTGCCGTTGATGATGTCGATACGCCCCATCAACCCGTCGCGCTCGGCCACGCCGCCGCCGCGCGGGCCGTACATGCCCACCGCGTGGACCTCGTCGATGTAGCTCATCGCGTTGAACTCATCCGCCAGATCGAGGATCGCCGCGATCGGCGCGAAATCCCCGTCCATCGAATAGATCGATTCGAAGGCGATGAGCTTGGGCGCGTCCGGGTCGTCGGCTTCCAGAAGCGCGCGCAGGTGATCGAGATCGTTGTGCCGGAAGATCCTCTTTTCCCCGCCGTTGCGGCGGATGCCCTCGATCATCGATGCATGGTTGAGCGCGTCGGAATAGATGATCAGCCCGGGCAGGAGTCTGGCGAGCGTCGAGAGCGTCGCGTCATTGGCGATATAGGCGGAGGTGAACAGCAGCGCCGCCTCCTTGCCGTGCAGATCGGCAAGCTCGGCCTCGAGCCGCTTGTGATAGACCGTGGTGCCGGAGATGTTGCGCGTCCCGCCAGAGCCCGCGCCGGTGGCGTCAAGCGCCTCGTGCATGGCCTTCAGGACAACCGGGTGCTGCCCCATCCCGAGGTAATCGTTGCCGCACCAGACTGCGATCTCGCGCTCTTCCCCATCGGGGCGGACCCAAGTCGCGTGGGGGAACTGGCCCTTGCGCCGCTCGATGTCGAAAAACGTGCGGTAGCGACCTTCGTCGTGCAACTTGGCGAGAGCGTCATCGAACGCGCGGCTGTAGTCCAACGGTATCTTCCTTCCTCTGGCGAGATCCGGCCATAGCCCCGGATCCCCGCCGCCTCCGGCAAGGCCGGCTTGGTCCGGCTCTTTTTTCAGCGTTTTGAATGATTGTAAAGTAAAACGCGCCCCGCCGGACGGCTACAGAATGTCGCGCAGGCGCGCGGCCTCGGCGCGCCTTTATGTCTGCTTTGAGCGCTGGACAACTGCTGGACAGTGGCCCTGCGCCTGATAGGCTTGGCCCCGAAAATGCCCTCAAATGCCCCCAAAAGAACGGAGACGATGATGCTGGATGCGGTTTTGGCCCGGATCGACGACACCCTGCCCGAAAGCCTTGAGCGGTTGATGGCGCTTTTGCGGATCCCTTCGATCTCGACCGATCCGGCCTATGCCGAGGCCTGCCAGAGCGCGGCGGACTGGCTCGTGGCCGACCTTGCCTCATTCGGGATCGCGGCGGAAAAGCGCGCGACGCCGGGCCATCCGATGGTCGTGGGCCATGTGTCGGGCGAGGGCCCGCACCTGCTGTTTTATGGCCACTATGATGTGCAGCCGGTCGATCCGCTGGAGTTGTGGGATCGCGATCCCTTCGATCCGGCGCTGGAGGAGACGCCAGCGGGCAAGGTGATCCGCGGGCGCGGCGCCTCCGATGACAAGGGCCAGCTCATGACCTTCGTCGAAGCGTGCCGCGCCTGGGCGGCGAAGCATGGGTCCCTGCCCTGCCGGATCACCTTCCTGTTCGAGGGCGAAGAGGAATCCGGCTCGCCGTCGCTGGTGCCCTTCCTTGAGGAAAACGCCGAGGAGCTTCGGGCCGATCTCGCGCTGATCTGCGACACCGGGCTCTTCGAGAGCCGCGCGCCCGCGATCATCACCATGCTGCGCGGGCTTCTGGGCGAGGAGATCGTCATCCGCGGCCCCGACAAGGACCTGCACTCGGGCATGTATGGCGGCCCGTCGATCAACCCGATCCGCGTGCTCACCCGCGCGCTCGCCGGCCTGCACGACGATGAGGGCCGTGTGACCGTGCCCGGGTTTTACGACGGGGTTCCCGAATTGTCGCCCGAGCTTGCGGCCCAGTGGGACGCGCTGAATTTCGATGCGGCGGGTTTCCTCGGCGGCGTGGGGCTTTCGGAGCCCGCGGGCGAGGCCGGGCGCAGCGCGCTGGAGATGATCTGGTCGCGCCCCACCTGCGAGATCAACGGCATCGTCGGCGGCTACACCGGCGAAGGGTTCAAGACCGTCCTGCCCGCCGAGGCGCGCGCCAAGGTCTCGTTCCGTTTGGTGGGCACACAGGATCCGGCCGCAATCCGCGAGGCCTTCCGCGCCCAGATCCGCGCCGCCCTGCCGGCCGATTGCACCGTGGAGTTCCACGATCACGGCGCCTCGCAGGCCTCGCACATGGCGACCGATCACCCGGCGTTCGAGGCCGCGCGCGGCGCTCTGGCCGAAGAGTGGCAGACCCCGGCGGCCTTCGCCGGCTGCGGCGGGTCGATCCCGATCGCGGGGCATTTCAAAAAGCTGTTGGGCATGGATTCGATGCTGATCGGGTTCGGCAAGGATGACGACCAGATCCACTCGCCCAACGAGAAATACGATCTGGAGAGCTTCCACAAGGGCATCCGCAGCTGGGCCCGCATCCTCGACGCCGTCTCGAAGTAACCCGCCGAGGCAAGCGCCGGGGCCCAAGCGGCCCCGGTCCGCAGGTCACACGATTGGCAATGCCCCGGCGATCAGCCCCAGCAGGATCGCCCCCGCGAGCCCGAGCCCGAGGTAGGCCGCAAAGACCGGCGGGCGCACCAGCGACCAGATCGCCGTCATCGCCGGGATGCAGCTCACCGCGCCCGCGATCATGAAGGCCATCGCCGCGCCCGCGCTCATCCCCTGTTCGACAAACCCCGCCACCAGCGGCGGCGCGACGTAGGAGTTGAGATAGGCGGGCATGCCCACCAGCGCGGCCATGATCACCGGCACGATGCCATCGCCGCCAACCAGCCCGCCGATCGTATCGGACGGCACATAGGTGATCAGCAGCGCCTGAAGAACATAGGCGAAGGCCAACCATTTGAGCAGGAAGAGCCCGTTGGTGATCGCCTCGTGGCGGAAGGTTTCGCGCCGGGCGGGTTCGGTCCAGAAGCGCCACTGTGCGCGCGCGGTGGCCGGGTCCTCCGGCCCGCAGCTGCTGGCCCCGCAACAGCTCGCTTTCGGTACGCTTGCGCGCAGCGCATCCGGGAAGGCGCCGCTCCGGACAAGCCCCCGCATCGCAAACCCGCCACCCAGCCCGAGCAGCACCGCCGCCGCCGCCTTGGCCAGCGCGAAGGGCCAGCCGAGGGCGGCGGCCGTGATGAGCAAGGTCGGCGGATCGATGAGCGGCGAAGAGAGCCAGAAGGCCATGACCGCCGACAGCGGCGCGCCGAGGGCGAGGAGCCCGGCGATGAAGGGGATGACTTCGCAGGAACAAAACGGCGCCAGGCCGCCGAGCAGCGCGGCAAAAACGATCATCCGCGTCTCGCGCCCTTTGAATGCCGCGGCAACCATGACCTCCGCGCCGCTGGCCCGCAGATACGCCAGAAGGAGCACCGCACCCACGATATAAGGCAAGGTTCCCCAGAGCGCCTCCAGCGCGGCGCCGGTCACCTCGCCCAACCGCCCGGCATCCAGCAGCGCCACGAGGGCCAGCGCGATGAGGATCAGCGCCCAGGGCGAGAGCAGCGCGGCGCGTAACGCGCCGAAGCGGGGGGCGGGGATCGTTGCATCAGACATGGGTATGCTCCCGCGCCGGGGCCCCGCACTCCACATCGGCGCAACAGTTGTGAAGGATGTAGCCGGCCAACGCCTCGAGCCGCCCGTAATCGGCGCGGCTGACCACCGCTCTGCCCTGTTTCTCCTGAACGATCAGCCCCGCGCCTGCGAGCACCTTGAGATGATGCGCAAGCGTGGAGGGCGCGATACCGGAGCGCGCGCCAAGCGCCCCGACGCTCAGCCCTTCGGGCCCGGCCCGAACGAGCAGCCGCAGCACATCGAGCCGCGCCTCCGAGCCCATGGCCGCGAACCCGGCCGGAAAATCCACCTCTGCCATGCGATCCCCTTCTTGCGAAATGCTGCGCGGTCAATGATTCTATGTAACTAGTTATATGGTTTTATAAGCCGCAACGCAACCCCCGCGTCATGCCGGGCGCTGCGCCAGGGCCGGGCCCGCGCGGAGGTCACTCCGCGCGCGACTGTATAGACTTGCGCCGCAGGCGCGCCGCGTGATTACCGCCCGCGGAAGAGCGAGCCGAGGATGCCGCGCACGATCCGCTTCCCGGTCGTGCCCTTGAGCTCCTTCAGCACCACCTGCCCGATCGCGGCGCCAAAGCTTTCGGTCGCCGATTTCCCCCGCGAGCTGGAGCGCGACACCTTGGTGCCGGTATACCGCCGCCCGGCGCTGTATTCGCGCATCGCAGCCCCCAGCTCCTCTTCCTGCTCCTCGGCCTTGGCCGCCTCCGCCGCGGCCTCTTCGGCGCGCGCGGCGAGGATCTCATAGGCCGAATGGCTGTCGAGCGCCGTCTCGTATTTCCCCGCGACCGGCGAGGCCGCGATGAGCGCCGCGCGTTCGGCCTTGATCAGAGGTCCGAGCTTCGATGAGGGCGGTCGGATCAGCGTCCGTTCCACCACCCCGGGCACGCCCTTCTTCTGAAGCATCGAGGTCACGGCCTCGCCCACGCCCACCTCGCGGATGGCCTGCTCGGTCTCGAAGCGCGGGTTGTCGCGGTAGGTCTCGGCCGCCATCTTCAGCTCCTTGCGGTCCTTTGCCGTGAAGGCGCGCAGCGCGTGCTGGACCCGGTTTCCGAGCTGGCCGAGGATGTCCTCGGGCACGTCCGCCGGGTTCTGGGTGATGAAATAGACGCCGACGCCCTTGGAGCGGATGAGCCGCGCGACCTGCTCGACCTTGTCGACCAGCGCCTTGGGCGCGTCCTCGAAGAGCAGATGCGCCTCGTCAAAGAAGAAGACGAGCTTGGGCTTGTCCGGATCGCCCACCTCGGGCAGCTCCTCGAACAGCTCCGACAGCAGCCAGAGCAGGAACGTCGCATAGAGCCGCGGCGCGCCCATGAGCTTGTCGGCGGCCAGGATGTTGATCCGCCCCCGTCCTTGCGCGTCCGTGGTCATGATGTCGGCAAGTTGCAGCGCCGGCTCGCCGAAGAAGGCCGCCCCGCCCTGGTTTTCGATCACCAGCAGCCGCCGCTGGATCGCGCCGATCGACTGGGTGGAGACGTTGCCATAGCGCAGCGAGAGCTCCG
The DNA here is from genome assembly GCF_900116005.1 of Poseidonocella sedimentorum. Taxonomy (GTDB): domain Bacteria; phylum Pseudomonadota; class Alphaproteobacteria; order Rhodobacterales; family Rhodobacteraceae; genus Poseidonocella; species Poseidonocella sedimentorum. The sequence goes on along the minus strand of NZ_FOYI01000001.1, from coordinate 61,863 downwards.
CCCGGTTCTCCCCCACCCAGACCAGCAGCGATTGCAGGTCCTGCAGGTTCAGCAGCGGCAGCCCCTGTTCGTCGGCCAGCCGGAAGGCAATGTTCAGGATCCCCTCCTGCGCCTCACTGAGCTCCAGCAGCCGCGCGAGAAGGAGCGGCCCCATCTCGGCCACAGTCGTCCGCACCGGGTGGCCCTGTTCGCCGAAGAGATCCCAGAAGATGACGGGGAAGGCCTCGTAGCTGAGGTCGAGCCCGATGGTCTGCGCGCGCTCCATGAAGGCGTCGTGAAGCTTGAACCCCGCGCTGCCCGCGGCCCCGAGGCCCGAGAGGTCCCCCTTTACATCCGACAGAAAGACTGGAACGCCGGCGGCCGAAAACCCTTCGGCGAGGATCTGGAGCGTGACGGTCTTGCCGGTCCCGGTCGCGCCCGCGACAAGCCCGTGGCGGTTGCCGTATTTCAGCGTCAGATGCTGCGGCGTGCCATAGCCCTCGCCGCCGCCCCCGATGAACACCCCGTCACTCATGTATCGCACTCCGTCCCTGTGATTTCGGCGAAGAATACATTTTTAACGAATGCTCGCTAGTCTCAACCTGCGCCTGTTGCACATGTCCTCCCGCAACAGGCGGACTTCTCCCTGTCAGACTGGCCGTACCTTCGGGTACGGCTTTTTTCATCTCCGCGAGGCGCGCCGCCCGTGCGCGAGAAGACCGTCGACGCGGAAGGAGAATGTCTCGCTTTGTCCGAATTTCCCTGTTGACCGATTTCGGCAGAGACCTTAGCGTTTCACTCAATCACTAAGTCGGCCAGTCCGGCAGGGAAAAGACAGATCAAAGACACGCAAGGTGTCGCCAAAAGGGGCTCGGGATTTCGGGTCCCTTTTTATGTGGCATTCCAGCGCGCTAGCCCCAGAGAGCAGAAGCCGCAAGGGCGCGCGCGCCCGGTCCTTACGAGGCTGCGCAACTCTTTGCCGATGGCCTTGGGGAAAACGCGGGGGCCGCCCCTGACATCGCGCGCGCGCCGTGCTAAGCCCCGCCCAAATCGAGCCGCGATACACGCGCCGACAGACCAGAACGGAAGGTTGAACCCGATGTTGAACGCCCGCCCCCTCTTCGCCTCGCTCGCCCTGATTGCCGCCGCCGGACTGGCCAGCGCCCAGGACAGCACCCCCGAATCATCTGCACCCGCCGAGGTCGAGACCCCGGCGCAAACCGAAGGCGCGGGCGATCCCGGGCTCTCGATGGGCGCCCCCGCCGGGCCGCAACTGGGCCAGGCCTACACCGCCGAGACCCATGGCGACTGGGAACTGCGCTGCATTCGGAGCGAGCAGGAAACCGACCCCTGCCAGCTCTATCAACTCCTGCGCGACAGCGCTGGCAACTCCGTCGCCGAGATCAGCCTCTTCCGGCTGGAGGGCAACGCGCGCGCCGAGGCCGGCGCGAACATCGTTGTCCCGCTGGAAACCGCGCTGCAGGCGGGCGCGTCGGTCTCCGTTGATGGCGGCCAGGCGCGTCAATACCCGTTCTCCTTCTGCAACCAGGTGGGCTGCTACGCGCGGATCGGCCTGACCCCGACGGATATTGCAAGCTTCAAACGCGGCGCCGCGGCGCAGCTGTCGATCGTGCCTTTTGCCGCGCCGGACCAGACCGTGGACCTGTCGATCTCGCTCTCGGGGTTCACCGCGGGCTACGACAACGTCTCCGCCCTGCAGACGCAGTAACCCGATGACCGGCGGCCCCGAGACCCTCCGCATCGCGGCCGCCGCCTACCCGCTGGACGTGTTGGACAGCTGGGAGGGCTACGTGCGCAAGCTGGAAACCTGGGTCGCGGGCGCGGCCGAGGCCGGCGCGCAACTTCTCGTCTTCCCCGAATACGGATCGCTGGAGCTTGCCACACTGGCTGGCCCCGAGGTTGCCGCCGATCTGGAGCGCTCGCTGCGCGCCGTGGCCGGCCTGTTGGACAAGGTCGACGCGCTCCACAGCGCCCTCGCCGCCCGCTTCGGCGTCCACATCCTCGGCGCCTCCGCTCCGGTCTTCGATCCCGCCTTCGGCCCCCGCCCCGCCAACCGCGCGCGGCTCTACGCGCCCTCGGGCCCCTCGGGCGCGCAGGACAAGCAGATCATGACCTGTTTCGAACGCAGCCCCTGGGAGGTGATCGGCGGCGGGCCGCTCCGGCTCTTTGACACCGCGCTCGGCCGGATCGGCGTTCTCATCTGCTACGACAGCGAGTTCCCGCTGCTCGGCCGCGCACTCGCCGAGGCCGATATCCTGCTCGTCCCCTCCTGCACCGACACCGAACACGGCTACTGGCGCGTCCGGCTCGGCACCCAAGCCCGCGCGCTGGAAAACCAGTGCATCGCCGTCATGAGCTCGACCGTGGGCGCGGCCCCCTGGTCCCCGGCGGTGGACGTCAACGTGGGCGCAGGCGGCATCTTCGCCCCTCCCGACACGGGCTTTCCGGCGAACGGTGTTCTGGGTGTGGGTGCGCTCAACGCCCCCGGCTGGACCTTCGCCGACATCGACCTCGCCGCGATCCGCAAGGTCCGGGCGACGGGCGATGTGCGCAACCGCGCGCACTGGCCCGAACAAGCGGGCCGCGAGGGCGCTCCCGAAGCGGTTTGCCTGCGGTGATATCTGCGCCAGGGGGCCGCCTTACACGCATATTTGGCCTTGAAAATCGCCCGCGCCGGGCGCATCTATAGCGCGCCCGGATTCCCCCGGGTGCTACAAAGGAGAAACCATGGCCAAGGAAGATACGCTCGAATTTCCCGGTGTTGTGAAGGAACTCGTGCCTAATGCGACGTTTCGGGTCGAGCTGGAAAACGGCCATGAGATCATCGCACACACGGCAGGCAAGATGCGCAAGAACCGCATCCGCGTTCTGGCCGGCGACAAGGTGCAGGTCGAGATGACCCCTTACGATCTGACCAAGGGTCGGATCAACTACCGCTTCAAGTAAGCCGGTTTGCCCCGGCTCATCCTCGGATCGGGCAGCCCGCGCCGGCGTGACTTGCTGGCGCAAATCGGCATCGTGCCCGATACCGTCCGCGCGCCCGACATCGACGAGACCCCGCTCAAGGGTGAATTGCCCCGGCCCTATTGCGCCCGCATGGCGCGCGAGAAGGCGCAGGCGCTGGAGGTCGGCGAGGGCGAGGTTCTGCTCTCCGCCGATACCACCGTCGCGGTCGGCCGCCGCATCCTCGGCAAGCCGGATGACGCCGCCGAGGCGCGCGCCTTTCTCGAGCTGCTCTCGGGGCGCCGGCACCGTGTCATCACCGCCGTCGCCGTGCGGCGCGGCGCCCAGCTTTGGGAGAAAGACGTCGTGACCCAGGTACGCCTCAAACGCCTCTCCCGCGATGAGATCGACGCCTATATTGCCACCGGCGACTGGCAGGGCAAGGCGGGTGCCTACGGCATTCAGGGGCCCGCGGGCGCCTTCGTGCCCTGGATCAGCGGATCGTTTACTGCCGTTGTCGGCCTGCCGCTCACCGAAACCGCCGGATTGCTCCAGGCCGCGGGCTACCCGCCGAGGGCTGCCGCATGAAGGGCCGCGTGATCGCATTGGACCATCTCGACGGCGTCGAGGCCGCGGCGCTCATGGTCGACGGGCGGCTCGAAGACCTGCTCGTCGCGGGCGATCGCCCGGCCCCGGGCACGATCTACCGCGCCATCGCCGACCGCCCGGTCAAGGGCCAGGGCGGGATGTTCTTCAAGACACCCGACGGCTCGGCCTTCCTGCGCCAGGTGCGCGGGCTCTCCCCGGGCCAGTCGATGCTGGTCCAGGTGACCGGCTACGCCGAAGCGGGCAAAGCCATCCCCGTCACCTCGAAACTGCTCTTCAAGAGTCGCTACGCGATCGTCACCCCCGACGCCCCCGGCCTCAACATCTCCCGCCGCATCCGCGACGAGGAGCGCCGTGTTGCGCTTCTGGAAATCGCGCATGAAGAGATGGACGGGCGCGACTACGGGCTCATCCTGCGCTCCTCCTGCGCCGAGGCAAGCGAAGACGAAATCGCCAGCGATATCCGCGACATGGCCGGGCTCGCACAGCAAGTGCTCGCCGATGCGGGCGGCGACGGCGCCGTCAAGCTGATCGAGGGCGATGCGCCTCACCTGCTCGCCTGGCGCGAATGGACCGAACCCGCCACGATCGACGCAGACGCCGGCAGCTTCGAGCGCAGCGGCGCGCTGGACGAGATCGAGCTGCTGGGGCTCGCCTCCGCCCCCCTCCCCGGCGGCGGACAACTCTTCATCGAGCCGACCCGCGCCCTCGTCGCCGTGGACGTCAACACCGGCGCAGACGCCTCCCCGGCCGCCGGGCTCAAGGCCAACCTCGCCACCGCGAAAGAACTGCCCCGCCAACTCCGCCTGCGCGGTCTCGGCGGCCAGATCGTGCTGGACCTCGCCCCGATGGGCAAAAAGGATCGCCGCCAGATGGAAAGCGCGCTGCGCGGCGCGCTGAAATCGGACTCGGTCGAGACCATCGTCGTCGGCTGGACCCCGCTGGGCCACCTCGAATTGCAGCGCAAACGTGAACGCCTCCCGCTGTCGGAAACCCGCAGATGAGCTGCCCGATCTGCGACAAGCCGACGGTGAAGGCATTCCGCCCCTTCTGCTCACAGCGCTGCGCCGATATCGACCTCGGCAAATGGATGACCGGCCGCTACACGATCCCCACCCACGAGGTGGAGGACGAGGACACCCCAACCCCCAAACCGAACTGACCGCCGGGCCCGCGCGCGGCAGGCGCCAGTGGCACCAGCGGCGGCAACGCCGCCCACAAAAGACGTGCGCCGAAGGCGCTCCTTTTGATCACTTGGAAAAAGATCAGGGTTGTGCCGCAACGTACATCGTCCGCTTTGCGGACTTGGCGCCAAGCCGGGCAAGCGCCTGCCCGTGGGGTGGCGCTCCCGACGATTGAGCGGGTGTGATTTATGGGGCCAAGTACATCACCCCATGAATCATCGCTAGCCCAGCCACAGCGCCAGCCCGCCGGAACGGGCAGGCGCTTGCCCGGCGGCCCTGCGGCCATCCCCAAAAGAAAAAGGCGCCCGAAGGCGCCTTTTCCGATCTGCCGGATGCGGGGAGGATCAGTCCTCCGCGCCGTCCTTGGATTTCTTCTCGGGGGCGATCTCCTCGCCGGTTTCCTGATCGACGACTTTCATCGACAGGCGCACCTTGCCGCGATCGTCAAAGCCCAGAAGCTTGACCTTCACGTCCTGCCCTTCCTTGAGCACGTCGGACGGGTGGTTCAGCCGGCGGTTCTCGATCTGGGAGACGTGGACCAGCCCGTCGCGCTTGCCGAAGAAGTTCACGAAGGCGCCGAAATCGACGATCTTCACGACCTTGCCATTGTAGACTTGGCCTTCTTCGGGCTCCGCCACGATCGAATGGATCATGTCATAGGCCTTCTGGATTGCCTCGCCGTTGGGGCTCGCGATCTTGATCACGCCGTCGTCGTTGATGTCGACCTTGGCGCCCGAGACTTCCACGATCTCGCGGATGACCTTGCCGCCCGAGCCGATCACTTCACGGATCTTGTCGGTGGGGATGTTCATCGTCTCAATCCGCGGTGCGTGGACCGAGAAGTCGCCCGCGCCCGAGAGCGCCTTGTTCATCTCACTGAGGATATGCATGCGGCCGTCCTTGGCTTGCGCCAGGGCTTTTTGCATGATTTCCGGCGTGATGCCCGCGACCTTGATGTCCATCTGCAGTGAGGTGATGCCGTTCTCGGTCCCTGCGACCTTGAAGTCCATGTCGCCGAGGTGATCCTCGTCGCCAAGGATGTCGGTCAGGATCGCGTAATCGCCATCGTCTTCGAGGATGAGACCCATGGCCACACCGGCCACGGCGGATTTGAGCGGAACGCCCGCGTCCATCATCGAGAGCGAGCCGCCGCAGACGGAGGCCATCGACGACGAGCCGTTGGATTCGGTGATCTCGGAAACGAGACGGATCGTGTAGGGGAAATCCGTCGCCGCCGGCAGCACCGCCTGCAATGCGCGCCATGCGAGCTTGCCGTGGCCGATTTCGCGGCGGCCCGGGCCACCCACGCGGCCAACTTCTCCAACCGAGTAGGGCGGGAAGTTGTAGTGCAGCAGGAAGTTGGAGCGGAAGTTGCCGTGCAGCGCGTCGATGATCTGCTCATCGTCGCCGGTCCCGAGCGTGGTCACCACGAGGCCTTGCGTCTCACCACGGGTGAAGAGCGCCGAGCCGTGGGTCCGGGGCAGCAGGCTGGTTTCGCAGACGATCGGACGCACGTCGGTCGTGGCCCGGCCATCGATCCGCTTGCCACCCTTGACCACGTCACCGCGCAGGATCGAGGCTTCGAGCTTCTTGAGCGCCGCGCCGAGGTTGGCATCGGCCAGCTGCTCATCGCTGAGCGCGGACTTGATGGTGTCGCGGGCAGCGGCAACCGCGGTAGTGCGCTCCTGCTTGTCGGTGATCGCGAAGGCCGCGCGCATCTGCTCTTCACCGGCGGCTTTCACCGCGGCGTAAAGGTCGGCGTAATCCGGCGCCTGGAAGTCGAAGGGCTCCTTGGCGGAGGTTTCGGCCAGCGCGATGATCAGGTCGATCACGGGCTGAATCTGCTCATGGGCGAAGGTAACCGCGCCGAGCATCTCCTCCTCGGAAAGCTCATAGGCTTCCGATTCCACCATCATCACCGCGTCTTTGGTCCCGGCAACCACCAGGTCAAGCCGCTGGTCGGGGTTGTTGCGCAGCTGATCCATGTCATCAACCGTCGGGTTGAGCACATAGTCGCCGTCGGAGAAGCCAACGCGGCAGCACGCGATCGGGCCCATGAACGGCACGCCGGAGATCGTCAGCGCCGCCGAGGCCGCGATCATCGCGACGATGTCGGGATCGTTGACCAGATCGTGGCTGAGCACGGTGCACATGACGAGCACTTCATGCTTGAAGCCGTCGACGAAGAGCGGGCGGATCGGGCGGTCGATGAGCCGCGCGGTCAGGGTTTCCTTCTCCGTCGGGCGCGCTTCGCGCTTGAAGAAGCCGCCGGGGATCTTGCCCGCGGCGTAGTATTTCTCTTGGTAATGCACGGTCAGCGGGAAGAAATCCGCGCCTTCCCGGGGGGATTTGGCGAAGGTCACGTTGGCCATGACCGAGGTTTCGCCAAGGGTGGCGATGACAGAGCCATCTGCCTGGCGGGCCACTTTGCCCGTTTCCAGAGTGAGGGTCTCTTCGCCCCACTGCATCGATTTCGAAGTTACGTCGAACATATCGTATCCTATCAAGGCCTTACGGGGCGTATCCTCGCCAGGCCGTTTAAATGGAGGGCGTATTCCCTCCGGCCAGTTCATCCAGCTGTTGCGTGGCAGGTTGGCCAGCCCGCCGCGCACGGATACGGCCCCTCTATCGTCTCAGACGGTCAAAGGGAACCGGTTTCGCGGCCCGCGCCCGCCGCTCTGGGGCGGGGCCTGATACGCAAAACGCCCGCTCTTGAGGGAACGGGCGTTTGCAACTCTTGTCAGATCCGGCTCAGCGGCGGATGCCGAGGCGTTTGATGAGGTCCTGATAGCGGGCCTCTTCCTTGCCTTTGAGATAGTCGAGCAGCTTGCGGCGTTGAGCCACGAGCTTGAGAAGGCCACGGCGGCCGTGGTTGTCCTTCTTGTGGATCTTGAAGTGCTCGGTGAGCGTGGTGATCCGCGAGGTCAGGATCGCGACCTGAACTTCGGGGGAACCGGTGTCGCCTTCTTTGGTGGCGAATTCCTTCATCACGCGGGCTTTTTCTTCAACAGTGATCGACATCGGGGTCTCCTTGATCAGAGGTTTCGGTTCGGGCGCCAGCCGGGATGTCGTCCAGCAGGGTCCATGGAGAAGTCCGCACGCAAACGCGCGCGGATGGGAGCGTTTAGACGAAACCGTGATAAAAGGGAAGCGCTAAATCCCCGGCACTCGCACCGTGCCGGGACGTCGCCGACCTGGGCGGCTACGACCACACCGACCCGGCCAAACCCGCGGCGGTCATGCGCCCCTCGGCCACGCTGTACGCGATCAGCGGCTGATCCAACACCGGCCTGACATCAGGGGTGTCGTTCACGCGCAACCCAATTCAGTCCGCGTTTCTCACGTCTTTGCGCAGCGCGACCGCATCGACGACGTGCGGATTGTACAGCAGCCGCCCCCAGATCCTCAACTTGACGCCGCCCTTTCCTCGAATTTTCTCCAGACGTTCATATGCCCCTTCTGCCGGGCGCTCGCGAGGAACAGCTTTTTGCGCGCATCGGGCGTTTCCAAAGACCGATAGATGCCGCCGGAGTATTTCTTCCAATCCAATGCCATTCCCAATTTGACCATTTCAGCGGAAAGATCGCGCCCATCGGGCAGGAAGCATTTCGCCACCGTCCGGCCATAATCATCAATCTCCGACACTTCCGCCCGGATCGTCTGGCCTTTACAAAGCTTGTGCAGCGCCCATTTCGCCTTTTTCCCGTAGGGATGGTTCAACTCGGGAGCGTCGATCCCGAAGAGCCGAATTTGGGTTTTGTCGATCGTGACCGTATCCCCGTCAGTGATCCAGGCTCGCCCCTTCAACACCTTCACCGGTTCGACGTGGGTTGCGCTTTTCTCGTCGAAAGCTCCCTGCCTTTTCGCAGAGTGTGCTACGATTTGGCGATCTATGTCCTTTGGTGTTTCAGGCTTTGGCGACGCTGTGTAATGCCCGCTGTCTCCCGCCCGGCCGATGCGTATTGCAATGGCAACGATCACGGCGAGACCAAGAATCCCCAATATGGTGTCCATGAACCTCTCCAAAAAAGAATCGATCTATTCGAAGAAGTATATCCGCCTGTCGACCTCTGAAAAGCGGCCAATATCCCAGAGGCTAATTCCGGTTAATTTCCGGGGATTGAAAACCGCGCAGGCTACCGAATTTCCAGTTCAGACCACCACCTCCTGCGCCTCCTGCGCACCCACCTCAAACACCCGTTTGTAGCGCGCGACTTCTTCAGCCGGGCCCATCGCTTTCTTGGGGTTGTCGCTGAGCTTGACCGTCGGGCGGCCGTTGGCGGCGATGGCCTTGCAGACAAGCGAAAACGGCGCGAGGCGGTTGTCGGGGGTCAGCCCCCGGAAGTCGTTGGTCAGCAGTGTGCCCCAGCCGAAGGAGGTCTTGACCCGGCCGTGGAATTGCTGGTGGAGCGCGGCGATCCTGCCCACGTCGAGCCCGTCTGAAAAAATAACGAGCTTGTCGCGCGGGTCCTCGCCGCGGGCGCGCCACCAGTCGATGGCAATCTCCGCCCCCGTCGCGGGATCGCCGCTGTCGATGCGGATCCCGGTCCAGCCGGCGAGCCAGTCGGGCGCGCGGTCGAGGAAGCCTTTGGTGCCGTAGGTGTCGGGCAGGATGATGCGCAGGTTGCCCGAATGCTCCTCGTGCCAGTCGGCCAGCACATCGTAGGGCGCGCGCGCCAGCGCCGCGTCATCGCCCGCCAGCGCCGAGTAAACCATGGGCAGCTCATGGGCATTGGTCCCCACCGCCTCAAGATCCCGTTTCATCGCGATGAGGCAGTTCGACGTGCCCGCGAACTTGTCGCCCAGACCCTCGATCATCGCCTGCACGCACCAGTCCTGCCAGAGGTAGGAGTGCCGCCGCCGCGTGCCGAAATCGGCGATGCGCAGCCCCTCCAGCGGGCGCATCTGTTCGATCTTTTCCCAAAGTTTGGTCATGGCGCGCGCATAAAGGACCTTCAGCTCGAACCGCCCCATCGAGTTCAGCACCGCGCGCGAGCGCAGTTCCATCAGCACCGAAAGCGCCGGGATTTCCCACAGCATGACCTCGGGCCATTTGCCCTCGAAGGTGAGCTCATACTGATCGCCCCGGCGTTCGAGGTGATAGGCGGGCAGCGACAGGTTCTCGAACCATTCCATGAAATCCGAGCGAAACATCTGGCGCTTGCCGTAGAAGGTGTTGCCGCGCATCCACGTGCTCTCGCCGCGGGTGAGCGAGAGCGAGCGCACATGGTCGAGCTGCTCGCGCAATTCGCCCTCGTCGATCATCTCCGCCAGCGGCACATCTTGCGATCGGTTGATGAGCGAGAAGGTCACCGTGGTGTCAGCTTTGTTGCGAAACACCGACTGGCACATCAGCAACTTGTAAAAATCGGTGTCGATCAGCGAGCGGACGATCGGATCGATCTTCCATTTGTGATTGTAGACGCGGGTTGCGATGTCGACCATGGGGTCCTCCGTCCGGGCCGCGCCTTTGTGCCAAGCGCACCGGTCGGGGGCAAGGGGGGCGTTTTCGCGGCGCCATATGCCCGGCTCGTGCCGGGGATTGACCGTATGCCGCACCATCACCCTGACGGAACATGTTGGTGGGCGCGGCCCGATCCCGGTGGACCGCTTCGCCATCGGCGATACCGTCGAGACCGCAGACATCGGGCCCCAGCCGACCCGCCACATCCTGCGCCGCGCGCTGGTCATCTCGTCGCGACTCCGCCTTCTTATGCAGGCGGAATGCGGGCGCTCGGTGCTTGTGCCCACCTAGGGCCTCACCGGCCGGCGCGGCATCCGCGTGATGGAGGGCAAGCGCCAGTTGGACGACGTCCACCTCATCTTCGACCGCCACGATCGTCTTCCCCAGCGGCATGCAGAGGCCGGAGCCCGCCCCGGCCTGCACGCGCTCTTCCCGACCTGCGCCAGAACAAACGCCCGCCGATCCCGTGGACGCGCCCGCCACGGGCCACCCGGACCGAAGGGCCGCGTCCGGGCGGGAAGGGCTCGATGCCCTGCCCGCCCGGCCCGCGCTGAAGCTGCTGACAGGGTTGCGGCAGGCAGAGATGCTCAGCGCCGCTGAGCGCTAGGCCCCGCCCAGCGCCACGCCCGCGTCGCGCATCTGGGCTGTCGCCGCCGCGAGCGAGCCATCGAGGTCAATCGCTCGGCAGAGGTCCGCGCGCACGTCGACGGCAAAGCCGAGTTTGGCCGCATCGATGGCCGAATAGGCGACGCAGAAATCCGTGGCGAGCCCGACGAGGGTGAGCTTGGCGATATCGCGTCTGCGCAGGTATCCTTCGAGCCCCGTTGGCGTCTTGTGGTCATTCTCGAAAAACGCCGAATAGCTGTCGATCCCGGGGTTGAACCCCTTGCGCACGATGCATTGCGCCGGCGCCAGATCCAGCCCGGGGTGAAACGCCGCGCCCTCGCTGCCCTGAATGCAATGATCGGGCCAGAGCACCTGCGTGCCGTAAGGGGCCTCGTAGGTCTCGAACGGGGCCTTGCCGGAGTGCGCGCTCGCAAAAGACGAATGCCCCGCCGGGTGCCAGTCCTGCGTGAGCACCACGCAGCCAAACTCCCCCATCAGCGCGTTGATCCCCGGCACGATCTCATCGCCCCCCGCCACGGCCAGCGCGCCGCCGGGGCAGAAATCATTCTGCACGTCGATAATCAGAAGGGCGTGGTCGGAAGCTGTCATGGCCGGGTCTCCTTGTCTCGGCCCCAGACCTGCGGCATTGCCCGCCTTGGGTCAACCGTCATGACCCGCCGCGCCCCGGTGGGGATTGCCTGGCCCCCGCCCCTCTCCTATATGCGCGCCATGTTCACCGTCGCCGCCCTCTATCATTTCGCCCCCGTCGCGGATCCGGCCGCCCTGCGGCCCGGCCTGCTGTCGCTCTGCGAGGCTGAGGGCATCACCGGCACGCTCCTGCTCGCGCGCGAGGGCATCAACGGCACGGTCGCGGGGTCTGCTGCCGGCATCGACCGGCTGCTGGCCCATATCCGCGCCCTGCCCGGCTTTGCCGATCTGGAGTGGAAGCTCTCGACGGCGGAGGCCCAGCCCTTCGCCCGGCTCAAGGTCCGGCTCAAGAAAGAGATCGTGACGATGGGCCAGCCCGACGTGGACCCGCGCGCCGCGGTCGGCCACTACGTCGCGCCCAAGGACTGGAACGCGCTCATCCGCAGCCCCGACGTGGCCGTGATCGACACGCGCAACGACTACGAGGTCGCCATCGGCACGTTCGAAGGCGCGATCGACCCGCAAACCGAGAGCTTCCGCGATTTCCCCGCCTGGTGGGAGGCCAACAAGCACCGCTTCCACAACAAGCGCATCGCGATGTTCTGCACCGGGGGCATCCGCTGCGAGAAATCGACGAACTACCTGCTTGGCCAGGGCGTCGAGGATGTGTTTCACCTCAAGGGCGGGATCCTGAAATACCTCGAAGAGGTGCCCGAGGGTGACAGCACTTGGGAGGGGGACTGCTTCGTCTTCGACGGGCGCGTCTCGGTGGGCCACGGGCTGCGCGAGGGGCCGCACGAGCTCTGCCACGCCTGCCGCCGGCCGATCCTGCCCGACGACCGCGCGCGGCCCGAGTTCGAAGACGGCGTCTCCTGCCACCACTGCGTCAACGAGACGAGCGCCGAGGACAAGGCCCGGTTCCGCGAGCGGCAGAGGCAGATCGCGCTGGCCCGCGCCCGCGGCGAGCGCCACCTCGGCGGGGCCTCCTGAGCCGCGCGGCGATCGCGCGCCTAATTCGCAAGCACAGCGCACAATATTTGCGCAGAGCCCGCCCGAGGCAGCGGAGGAACTCTTGCGCAGCCCTGCGGATAATAGTCAGATGCCGCCAACGGGCCCGGTGGCCCCGGGGGACGATGAGGCATGGGGCTCGATGTGACGGGCGATCTGGCGAAACCGGCGGCGGGGTCTCGACCCGCAGCCGCGCCGCGCGTCCCCGCCCAGCCGCGCGCGGTGGGCTCGATCCGGCTTTCGGCCAAGCGGCACGGCGCGCGCAGCGTGCTCGACGGGCTCCGCCCGCAAGGCTGCCTCAAGGCGCTGTTCCCCCGCCATCCCGACCCCGCGCGCGGGCTGGAGGCGGTGCTGATCAATTCCGCGGGCGGCATCACCGGCGGCGACCGCCTCGCCATCACCGCCCATGCCGGTCCCGGCGCGCGGCTCTCGATCACCACCCAGGCCGCCGAGCGGATCTATGCGGCCCAGCCGGGCGAGACCGGCACGCTGCGGACCACGCTCAGCGCCGCGCCGGGCGCCACGCTCAACTGGCTGCCGCAGGAGACGATCCTGTTCAACCGTGCGGGGCTCTCGCGCGCCCTGTCGGCGGACCTCGCGGGCGACGCGCGGTTCCTCATGGTCGAGTCCCTGCTCTTTGGCCGCCGCGCCATGGGCGAGCGGGTAACGGACCTGCGCTTGCATGACCGGGTGGAGATCCTGCGCGATGGGCAGCCGCTCTATCTCGATGCCGCGCGGATCGATGGCGATGCCGAGGCGCTGCTGGATCGGCCCGCCACCGGCGGCGGCGCCCGGGCCATGGCCGCGCTGGTCTATACCGCCCCCGGCGCCGAGGCGCTGCTGCCCGTCTTGCGCGCGGGCCTGCCCCGCACCGCCGGGGCCAGCTGCATCGCCCCGGACACGCTCGCCCTGCGCCTGCTCGCGCCCGATGGCGCGGCCCTGCGCCGGTTGCTCCTGCCGCTCCTTGCGCGGCTGGCGGACGGCCCGATCCCCCGAAGTTGGATGACCTGAGCTGGAACACAGCCCCCGCCCCGCACGTTCGAGACAACACGATACCTGAGCTGGATGACCTGAATGCAACTGACCCCGAGAGAAAAAGACAAGCTGCTGATCGCGATGGCCGCCGAGGTCGCCCGTAAACGGCTGGCGCGCGGCGTGAAACTCAACCACCCCGAAGCCATCGCGCTCATCACCGATGCGGTGGTCGAAGGCGCGCGCGACGGGCGCTCGGTGGCCGACATGATGGAAGCGGGGGCCGAGGTCGTCACCCGCGCGCAATGCATGGACGGCGTCCCCGAGATGATCCACGAGGTGCAGGTCGAGGCGACCTTCCCCGATGGCACCAAGCTCGTGACCGTACACGACCCGATCCGCTGATCCAACCCCGCAGGAGAGCCCCATGACCCGCACCCCCCCGATGACAGGACCAGCCGCATGATCCCCGGAGAGCTGCTGCCCGCCGAAGGCACCCTTGAGCTCAACGCCGGGCGCCCGGCGATCACGCTCACCGTCGCCAACACCGGCGACCGCCCGGTGCAGGTCGGCAGCCACTATCACTTCGCCGAGACCAACCCCGCGCTCGATTTCGACCGCAAAGCCGCCCATGGCCAACGGCTCGACATCGCCGCGGGCACGGCCGTGCGCTTCGAGCCGGGCCAGACCCGCGAGGTGCAACTCATCCCCTACGGCGGCGCACGGCGCGTCTTCGGCTTCAACACGTCCGTAATGGGCGATCTCTGACACGAGGCACACGCTCGATGAACATCTGCAAACCCACCCTGCCCTCCAGCGCCCAGCCGCTGGCCTGGGCCTCCGCCGCCCAGCAATACTGGCTCATGCTCGCCGAGGCCCAGATGGTCATGGGCATGCGCATGGCCGGCATGGCGATGATGTGGTCGATCCCGCGATCGGAGTACCGCCGGATGGTGGTCGAGAAACAGGAAGGCTACTCCGCCGCGGCCCATGCCGCGACCCGCGCGATCCTCTCCGGCCAGCCGCCCGAGAAGGTCGCCAAAGCCGCCGTCCGCCCGATCCGCGCCCGCACCCGCTCCAACTACCGCCGACTGGCGAAACGGGGGCCAGCGTGAGAAGTCATTCGGTGGACATGAAGACTGGGGGCGATCCGTCGCTTGCCGGTCGTCAGACCACAAAACTGATTGGTCACGACAACACCGGCTTTCCACCCGTCCGACTTCAGATCAAAGGGCAGCGCCCGACCCGTCGGGGTGGGCGAGAAGCGCCCGCCCCGGTGGGGGCGGGTCGGGCGCTACCCGGCGTGCCGCCGGGTGGTTCAAATTCAATTGGAGCGAGATAGCGATGGCATTGATCAAAAAACTTGAAGAACGTAGTTTCGAACGTCCAAACCTTCATTCCGAAGTCGTATGTACCTATGCGATCTTCGAGAAAGACGGGCAAAAGCTCCTTCAAATTGATACCTACGGTCGAGCCGACCGAGAGTTTCCAGGCAAAGTAAGTCAGTCCATCCAGTTTGATGCGGAAAGTGCCGCACAACTTCTTGACATACTTCACAAAGAATTCGGCGAATAAGGAGACCCTCCATGCCCAAGCCCATCGCCCGCTCCGACTACGCCGCCATGTTCGGCCCCACCACTGGAGACCGGCTGCGCCTTGCCGATACGGATCTCATCATCGAGGTGGAGCGCGATCTTGCCGCTGAGGCGGTCGGGCGCGCGGGCGGGGCCAAGGGCGCGATCTATGGGGAAGAGGTCAAGTTCGGCGGCGGCAAGGTGATCCGCGACGGGATGGGCCAGAGCCAGGCGACGCGGGCCGAAGGGGCCGTTGACACGGTCATCACCAACGCGCTCATCGTCGACTATACCGGCATCTACAAAGCCGACGTGGGCCTCAAAGGCGGGCGCATCCACAAGATCGGCAAGGCGGGCAACCCCGACACCCAGCCGGGCGTGGACATCATCGTCGGCCCCGGCACGGAGGTCATCGCGGGCGAGGGGCGCATCCTCACGGCGGGCGGGTTTGACAGCCACATCCACTACATCTGCCCCCAGCAGATCGAGGACGCGCTGCACTCCGGCCTCACCACCATGCTCGGCGGCGGCACCGGCCCCGCGCACGGCACGCTCGCCACCACCTGCACCCCCGGGCCATGGCACATCGGGCGGATGCTGCAAGCGGCCGACGCCTTCCCGATGAACCTCGCGTTTGCGGGCAAGGGCAACGCCTCGCTCCCCGCCGCGCTGGAGGAACAGGTGCTCGCGGGCGCGTGCGCGCTCAAACTGCACGAGGACTGGGGCACGACCCCGGCCACCATCGATTGCTGCCTCGGGGTGGCCGATGCGATGGACGTGCAGGTCATGATCCACACCGACACGCTCAACGAGAGCGGCTTCGTCGAGCACACGGTCAAGGCCATGAAGGGCCGCACGATCCACGCCTTCCACACCGAGGGCGCGGGCGGCGGGCACGCGCCGGACATCATCAAGATCTGCGGCGAGGAGTTCGTCCTGCCCTCCTCGACCAACCCGACCCGGCCCTTCACGGTCAACACGCTCGAAGAGCATCTCGACATGCTCATGGTCTGCCACCACCTCGACAAGTCGATCCCCGAGGATATCGCCTTCGCCGAGAGCCGCATCCGGCGCGAGACCATCGCCGCCGAGGATATCCTGCATGACATGGGCGCGTTCTCGATCATCGCGTCCGACAGTCAGGCCATGGGGCGCGTCGGCGAGGTCATCATCCGCACGTGGCAGACCGCCGACAAGATGAAGAAACAGCGCGGGCGGCTCTCCGAGGAAACGGGCGAGAACGACAATTGCCGCGTGCGCCGCTACGTGGCGAAATACACCATCAACCCCGCGATCGCGCACGGGATTTCCCATGAGATCGGCAGCATCGAAGAGGGCAAGCGGGCGGATCTCGTGCTCTGGAGCCCGGCGTTTTTCGGGGTAAAACCCGAGATGGTGCTCATGGGCGGCTCCATCGTCTGCGCCCAGATGGGCGATCCCAACGCCTCGATCCCGACGCCGCAGCCGGTCTATACCCGGCCGATGTTCGGCGCCTATGGCCGCGCGCTGGAGCATTCCGCCGTAACCTTCGTCTCCGAGGCCGCGCAGGCGGCGGGCATCCGCGAGAGCCTTGGCCTTGCCAAGCAGACCGTTCCCGTCAAAGGCACGCGCGGCATCGGCAAATCCGACCTCAAGCTCAACACCGCGACGCCGCATATGGAGGTCAACCCCGAGACCTATGAGGTCCGGGCCGATGGCGAGCTGCTGACCTGCGAGCCGGCCACCGAGCTTCCCATGGCGCAGCGCTATTTCCTCTACTGAGCTGCCCCCGACAGGAGGGATCGTTTCCGTGACCACGACCGCGTTTTCACCACCGCGCGCGCCGCATATCCCTTCCAGAGGCGCCAGCCGCCACGCCGCAGCCTTGCGGCCCGCGCATGGCGGGGTTGCCGCGCTGGCAGTGGTAGACGGGGCCCCGCGCCCCTATCTCACTCCCGCAGGCGCCTGTTGCGCCACCAAAACCACAGTGAAACGTAACCTCAAGTTCGAGAAAACTCATGAAACCGTTCCTCACCACCTCCCTGCTCAGCAGCCTCACCCGTGCGTTCGACGGCGTGATGCGCGGCCTGGCGCGCCAAAGCGTCGCCGGAGAGCAGTTCCGGCAGGTGGAAGACCTTCGCAAACTGTCCGACACCCAGCTCGCCGCGCGCGGCCTCAAGCGCAACGGCATTGCCCAGCGGGTCTTCGTCGAGCACCGTCTGGCCTTCTGAGTCCCTGCCCGTCGCGCACGCGCCTGTTGGCGCTGCGCCCGGGCAGGCCATACCCCTTCACCGCGCCAAATCGCATCGCTCCCGGTGCCGCCTTGCGTCTGGCGAAACCCGGGGTTGCGCGAACGCGCATGGTCCCGCCCGCAATCCCGGCCTACACTGGGCGACAGGGAGGGGACCCTGACCATTACCCAGAGGTTTCCAATGGCGACTATCGCACAAAAATCCACGTCTCCGGTCACGTCGCTCGTGATGGGCGTCCAACGCTGCGCCGCCGCGGTGGGCAATTTTCTCGTCCTGATCGGCGAAGCCAACCGCAACGTCCGCGAAGTTCAGGCGCTCGAAGCGATGACCGACAGCGAGTTGGCCAAGCTCGGCATGACCCGCGAGGAGATCCCGCATCGCGTGCTCGGCACCTCCTACTACATCTGACCCCGCCATCCCCGCGCCCGGCCTGTCCGGGCCCGGCTGAGGCGAAGGTCCGCCCTATGAGCGCGTGCGGCGAGATCGCCGCGCCGCTCGGGCGCCGCAGGGGTTCCCCCTTGTCCCCGACGCATCAAAGCGAGGGGCAGAGATGACCCAAGACCTGATTGCCCGCGGCTATCACGGCCACCCCCACGACACGGCCCCGCAAGGAACGGTGGCGCTCGACTACGAAGGGCGCTTTTTGCGCCGCCGCGTGCTGCCGCTCGACGACGGGCGGCGCCTGCTCGTGGATCTTCCCAAGACCACCTCCCTCGACCACGGCGGCGTTCTCCTGCTCGAAGGCGGCGGCGAGATCGCCATCCTCGCCCGGCCCGAGCCGCTTCTTGCGGTGACCGGCGCCGACCTGCCGCGCATCGCCTGGCACATCGGCAACCGCCACACCCCGTGCCAGATCGAGCCCGCCCGCCTTCTGATCCGCCGCGACCACGTGATCCGCGACATGCTTGAGCGCATCGGCGCCGAGGTGACCGAGATCACCGCCCCCTTCACGCCCGAGGGCGGCGCCTATGGCCACGGCCGCACCCACGGACATGATCACGGCCACACGCATGATCACGGCCACGCCCACGGCCACGACACCGAGGCGGCCCCCGAATGAGCCCGGCCCCGATGCCCCCAGAGCGCGCGGCGCTGCTCCTCGCGCAATGGCTCTCCCCCGCTTTCCCGGTCGGGGCCTTCGCCTATTCGCATGGGCTGGAACGCGCCATCGCCGACGGGGCCATCGCCTCCGCCGATGATCTCCAAGCCTGGCTCGAAGACCTCCTCACCCACGGCAGCGCATGGTCCGACGCGATCTTCCTCGCGGGCGCCTACCGCGCAGAAAACGACGCCGCGCGGCACGACATCTCCGAGCGCGCCCGCGCCTTCGCCGCCTCCGCCGAACGCCGTTTCGAAGCCGATCAGCAGGGTGAGGCCTTCGCCCGGACGACCGCCGCCGTCTGGGACCACCCGAAGGCGGCGCAGCCCTACCCCGTCGCCCTCGGCACCGCCGCCGCACGCGAAGGCTTGCCGCTGCGGCTGACCCTGCGCATGGCGCTCCAGGCCTTCGCCGCCAACCTCACCTCCGCCGCACTTCGTCTGGTGCCGCTCGGCCAGACTGACGGGCAACGCGTGCTCACCGCCCTAGTGCCGCTGATCGAAACCCAGGCCGACGCCGCCGAATGCGCACAGGACGACGCCCTCTCCAGCACCACGTGGCTGGCCGATATCGCCGCCATGCGCCACGAAACCCAAGCCACGAGGCTCTTTCGCACATGACACAAATGAACGGCCCCCTGCGGATCGGTATCGGCGGCCCCGTCGGCGCCGGCAAGACCACACTGACCGCCGAGCTCGCCCGCGCGCTGCACCCAGTCCTCTCGATCGGGGTCATCACCAACGACATCTACACCCAGGAAGACGCCGAGGCCCTGATGCGGATGCAGATCCTGCCCAAGAGCCGGGTGATCGGCGTGGAAACCGGCGGCTGCCCACACACGGCGATCCGCGAAGACGCCTCGATCAACCTCGCGGCGGTGGCCGAAATGGAACGGCGCCACCCGGACCTCGACGCAGTGCTGATCGAGAGCGGCGGCGACAATCTCTCGGCCACCTTCAGCCCTGAACTCGCGGACCTGACGATCTACGTCATCGACGTGGCCGCAGGCGAGGAGATCCCCCGCAAGGGCGGACCTGCCATCACCCGCTCCGACATCCTCGTGATCAACAAGACCGACCTCGCCCCCCACGTGGGCGCTTCGCTCGAAGTGATGGACCGGGACGCCACCCGCATGCGCGACGGCCGCCCCTTCGTCTTCGCCGCCCTGCGTCACGGAACCGGCACCCCTACGATCCTCTCCCTCCTGCATCAGATCGGAGGACTAGAACTGCCCGCACCCACGGCCGCCGTTTTCTGATCGATCAGAAAACGAGACGGAAAATGATCGATCATTTTCCGCGCCACCGCCCCGCGGGCTGTGCCCTTGTCAAAGGGCGCAGGAACCCCAATCTTCTAAGAAGGAGGATTGAACATGGCTGGTGGCTGGACCCGCGATGAGGCGGTGAACGATCAAATTGATGCGTCCCTGCAAGATGAACTGCGGCGGCTGCAATCGCGGCGTGGTCCCTCGGGCGAGAGCTTGACGCACTGCGCCGAGTGCGAAGAGCCGATCCCAGAACCGCGCCGAGCCGCGATCCCCGGCGTCAAGCTCTGCATTGATTGCCAGTCCGAGCGCGATGCGCGCCCCGACCGCCGCGGCGGGATCAACCGGCGCGGCTCCAAGGACAGCCAGTTGAAGTAGCCTCCGCGGCGCTGTCTGCCGGGGTCACACGCTCAGCCGCGGTCGTGGAAAAAGTCGTAGACCTTCTGCGCGAGCCCTTCCGAGACCCCTTCGACCGCCTTGAGATCGGCAAGCCCCGCCCGGCTCACCGCTTTGGCCGAGCCGAAATGCGACAGGAGCGCGCGTTTGCGCGCCGCGCCCACGCCGGGGATATCGTCCAGCGGTGTCGCACTGACCGCCTTGGCCCGTTTGGCGCGGTGCGTGCCGATGGCAAAGCGGTGCGCCTCGTCGCGCAATCGCTGGATGAAGTAGAGCACCGGATCGTTGTGGCGCAGCGCGAAAGGCCGCGCGCCGGGGCGGTGAAACTCCTCTTTCCCCGCGTCCCGGTCCACCCCCTTGGCCACGCCGACCATCGGTATTTCCTCGACCCCGTGCTCGGCCATGATCTCCGCCACCGCCGAGACCTGTCCCGCGCCGCCATCGATCAGCAGAAGGTCGGGCCAGAGCCCCTTCTCCCGGTCCGGATCCTCCTTCAGGAGCCGTTTGAATCGCCGCCCGAGCACCTCCTTCATCATCCCGAAATCGTCCCCCGGGGTGAGCTCCTCGCCCTTGATGTTGAACTTGCGATACTGGCTCTTGAGGAAGCCCTCCGGCCCCGCCACGATCATCGCGCCGACCGCATGCGCGCCCTGAATATGCGAGTTGTCATAGACCTCCACACGCTCCGGCGCTGACTCGAGCCCGAAGGCCTCGGCGAGCCCGGTCAGCAGCTTCGCCTGGGTGGCGCTTTCGGACATCTTCCGCGCGAGGCTCTCGCGGGCATTGCGCGCAGCTCCCGCCATGATCTCGGCCTTCTCGCCCCGCTGGGGGATCAGGATCTCGACCTTGCGGCCCCGTTTCTGGGCCAGCGCGTCTTCCATAAGGTCCATGTTATCAATGGGATGCGACAGGAGTATCTGGCGTGGCGGCTCCTTGCTGTCATAGAACTGACCCAGGAAGGCCTCGAGCACCTCTGCCGCCTCGCCGCCCTCGCCCGTGCGCGGATAGAAATCGCGGTTGCCCCAGTTCTGGTTCGCGCGGATAAAGAACACCTGAACGCAGGCCTGCCCGTTCTCAAGATGCAGCGCGATCACGTCAGCCTCCGAGATGCCGCGCGGATTGATGCCTTGCGTCGTCTGGACCTGGGTCATCGCGCGGATCCGATCGCGCAGGGCGGCCGCGCGCTCAAACTCCATCGCCTCGGAGGCCGCCGTCATCTCTTCGGCGAGCTTTTCCTGAATCGCCGTCGATTTGCCTGCGAGGAACCGCTCCGCATCCCGTACCGCATCGGCATAGTCCGCCTCGCTGATCTTGCCGACACAGGGCGCGCTGCAGCGTTTGATCTGATGGAGCAGACAGGGGCGCGTGCGGCTTTCGAACATCGAATCGGAACAGTTTCGCAGCAGGAACGCCTTTTGCAGCTGGTTGAGCGAACGATTGACCGCGCCGGCGCTGGCGAAGGGCCCGTAGTATGCGCCTTTCTCGCGCTTGGCCCCGCGATGTTTCTTGATCATCGGATAGGGGTGCGAGGTGGTCACGAGGATGTTCGGAAAGCTTTTGTCATCGCGCAGGAGCACGTTGAAGCGCGGCTTCAGCTGCTTGATCAGGTTCTGTTCGAGCAGCAGCGCCTCGGTCTCTGTGCGCGTCGTGAGGAACATCATCGAGGCGGTCTGGCCGATCATCCGCGCGATGCGCGCGCTGTGGCCGGTGGGGCGCGCATAACTGGAGACCCGCGCGCGCAGGTTGCGCGCCTTGCCGACATAGAGCACGCGCGCCTGGGCATCGAGCATCCGGTAGACGCCCGGAGAGCCGTCGAGAGACTTCAGATACCCCGCGATCACCTCGTGGCCCGTGGCCGGCGCGGCCCGCTGTTCCGATCCTTGCTCAGGCACCGAGCCCATTCCCTCTTCACTCGCCATTCCGACAGCCTCGCGATTCCCCACGGCGCTGCAACCTTAACGCGCCGGAGACAAGAGAAAACATGTCCACGGTTTCTGTGGATAACCCTGAGGGCAAGTTTCCGGCGAAGGTGATTTCCCTAGCTATTCGGCACATTTCCGTTAACTGCACAGTTTTTAAGCACATCCATAGTGGCTTGTTTTCGATGTAAAATCTTCGGACACATGCTGCAAAACCCTGATTTTATTAAGGTTTTGTAACGTTCTGGTAAGGAGTGTTTATCGGGTGGACAACATTCCCCGGGCCGGCCTATTCGACCCCCCGGATGTCTGGCGTCTGCCAGCCCAGATGCTGGCCGCCATCGGTGCAGATCAGCTGCCCCGTCACCCCGGGCGCGCCGAGAAAATACAGCAAAGCAGCGGTGATATCCTCGGGGTTGGAGCCGCGGTTGAGCACGGTGTTCTCGCGCTGTTTGGCGAAATGCTCTTCCGATTGTCGCGCCCCGCGCAGGGTCGGGCCCGGACCGATCGCGTTGACGCGCACACGCGGCGCCAGTGCCTGCGCCGCGGTCTGGGTGAACGCCCAGAGCCCCATCTTGGCGATGGTGTAGCTCATGAACTCCGGCGTGAGCTTGCGGACGCGCTGGTCGAGCATGTTGACCACGAGCCCCCTTGCCAGCGGCTCGCCGTGCGCATCCGCCAGCGGATCGGGCACCTGGCCCGCGAAAGCCTGTGTCAGCACGAATGGCGCGCGCAGGTTGGATTCCAGATGCCGGTCCCAGCTCTCGCGCGTCGCGGTCTCGATGTTGTCATATTCGAAGACCGAGGCATTGTTCACAAGGCAGGTCAGCGGCCCGCCGAGCGCGTCCGCCGCCTTGCCCACCAGCGGGCTGACCTGCGCTTCGTCCAGCAGATCGGCCTGAAGCGTGACGGCTTTGCGCCCCTTGGCGCGGATCTCGCCGGCGGTCTCCTCGGCGGCATCGCCGGAGGACGCGAAATGCACCGCCACGTCATGGCCCGCATCGGCCAGAGCCAGCGCCATCGCCCGGCCAAGCCGCCGCCCCGCGCCCGTTACCAATGCTGCGCTCATCGCCCTCTCCTCACATCAGCAGACGCGCGATGTAGGCGCCGTAGAGCAGCACGAAGATGCAGCCCCAGAGCCGGCCGATATTGCGCCCCATGAACACGAACGGGATCAGCAGAAGCGACGAGGCGAGCATTACCCAGATGTCGAAATCGAAGAACTCGTGATGCACCGGGATCGGGCCCACGAACGTAGCGACGCCGATGATCGCCAGCAGATTGAACATGTTCGAACCGATGACGTTGCCGATTGCAACATCCGCCTGTTTGCGCAGCGCGGCCATCACGGTCGTGGCGAGTTCGGGCAAGGATGTGCCCACGGCGACGAGCGTCAGCCCGATGATCTCATCGGGGACATGAAAGCGGCGGGCGATGACGATCGAGCTATCGACCAGCAGGCTGGCGCCGAGCGGCAAGCCGATGAGGCCGATCACCAGAAAGAAGATCACCGCCGCCATGGACATGTCCGGGTCGAGCCCTTCGAGATCCTCGTCCACCTCTTCGGGGGCGTGGTTGCGCGCGCTCAGCGCAGCGCGCCACAGCACGAACCCAAGGGCCGCGAGCATGACAAGACCATGCCACCAGAGCAGCGTCCCGGTCGCGGCGAAGCCCATGAAGAGCAGGGTGCCGACGATCATGTAGATGAAATTGCTGCGGGTGTTGCACTCGCTGGTGTGCATCACCGTGAGCAGCGCGGGGATCCCGAGAACCAGCAGAACATTGGCGATGTTGGAGCCGACCACGTTGCCGAGCGCGATCCCCGGCGCATCATCGAGGATGGCCTGAATTGCGATCAAAAGCTCCGGCGCGGAGGTCCCGAAGGCCACCACCGTGAGGCTCACGATCAACGCCGGCACCCCAAGTCGCAGCGAGAGGTTGACCGCGCCGCGCACCAACGCATCGCCCGCCAGCAGCAGGATCACCAGCCCAAGCCCGGCGTAAACCCATTCCATTCGGTTATCCCTTGTCTTTCGCGCCGCAGGAGCAGGGCCCCTTGCCGATACGCAATTTTCCGCAGGCGCCGCAGCGCCTGGCCTTGAGCATCCGCTGTCCGGGGAAGCGCAGTCGGCCGAACATGGCGAGCACCGCCATGCCGATGAGAAAGAGTGAGACGATCTTGATGATCAAGGGACTAGAGCCCCAACCGCGCGAAGGCCGCGCGTTCCTCGATCTGTGCCAACCCGTCTTCGACCACGTTTGCCCCGAGCCGCGCGAGCAGCGGACGGCGGATGCCGTAGCGGGCAAAGCGGGTCTTGTCGCCGAAAAGCTCCTTCATCTTGGGCACCAGGTGCCCCATCCCGTCGGCGAGCCCCAGATCGACCGCCTTCTGCCCGGCCCAGAATTCGCCGGTGAAGATCGCTTCGTCCTGTTTGAGCACATCCCCGCGCCGGTCGCGCACATGGGCGATGAAGGTCTCGTGGAGCTGGTCGAGCAGCCGGCTCAGCCGGGCCACGTCCTCTTCATTTTCGGGCTTGAAGGGATCGAGGAAACTCTTGGAGCGCCCGGCGGTGTGGACCCGCCGTTCGATCCCCTGCCGGGCGAGGAAAACATGGGCGCCGAAGCCTGAGGAGATGACGCCGATGGAGCCCACGATGGAGCTCGGATCGACCCAGATCTTGTCGGCCGCACTCGCGAGCCAATAGCCGCCCGAGGCCGCTGCATCCTCCACGAAGGCATGCACCGGAACGCCACGCTCCTCGGACAGTCGGCGGATACGCGCGGCGATGAGCGAGGATTGAACCGGGCTGCCGCCGGGCGAATTGATCACCAACGCCACCGCCGCGGGCTTGCCCCGCCGGAACGCCTTTTCGATCATGGGCGCCAGCGCCGCATCACTGAGCGTGGCGCGCGGCCCGCTGGCGATCACCCCTTGCAGCCGGACCACGGCCACAAGCGGGTTGTTTTTCACAAATGGGATCCACCGTTTCATGACCCCGATGTAGATTGCGCCCCGGTGCGAAACAAGGTGTGAGGCCAAACGCCGAGGCCGGCGGGGCAAATAACCGGGCGTCGTGTCCTTCCCGCCGCAACGGCAAGGCGCGCCGGGCTACTGCCGGATGCGCCAGCCGGTGCGGAAAATCCACCAGATCACCAGAAGGCACAGCGCCGTGAACCCCGCGATCGCCAGCAGGCTCACCGCGATGGGCACATCCGCCTGCCCGTAGAAGGACCAGCGGAAGCCGCTGATGAGATAGACCACCGGGTTGAAGAGCGTGACCGTCTGCCAGAAGGGCGGCAGCATCGAGATCGAGTAGAACGAGCCCCCGAGGAAGACCAGCGGCGTGACGACGAGGAGCGGGATCAGCTGGAGCTGTTCGAAATTGTCCGCCCAGATGCCGATGATGAACCCGAAGAGCGCGAAGCTCAGGCAGGTCAGCAGCAGGAAGGCCACCATCGCCAGCGGGTGCGCGATCTGCATCTCCACGAAGAAGGACGCCGTGACCATGATCACCACGCCGATGAAGAGCGCCTTGGTCGCCGCCGCCCCGACATATCCCGCCACGATTTCGAGAAAGGAGATCGGCGCGGAGAGAAGCTCGTACATCGTGCCCATGAACTTGGGGAAATAGATCCCGAAGGAGGCGTTGCTCAGCGCCTGGGTCATGACCGTGAGCATGACCAGACCGGGCACGATGAAGGCGCCATAGCTGACCCCCTCGACCTGGTCGATGCGGCTGCCGATGGCGCCGCCGAAGACGACGAAATACAGCGAGGTGGAGATCACCGGCGATATGAAACTCTGGGCCATGGTCCGGAAGAACCGCCGCATTTCATAGGTATAGATGGCGTTTACGGCGCGCAGGCTCATGCGGCATTCTCCTTCACGAGATCGACGAAAATGTCCTCGAGACTGCTCTGCGCGGTCGAGACATCGGCGAGCGCAACCCCCGCCTGCGTGAGCCCGGTGATCAGCCGCCCGATGCCGGAGCGCGGCGCGGCGGTGTGATAGGTATAAAGCAGGGTGCGGCCCTCGTCCTCGATCTGGAGATCGTAGTCGGCCAGCGCCTCGGGCACCGCGCCGAGCGGGCTGTCGAGCTCGATCCGAAGCACCTTTTGGCCCATGCGCCGCATCAGCGCGTCCTTGTCTTCGACCAGAAGGATCCGCCCCGCGGAGATGACGCCGACGCGATCCGCGATCGCCTCGGCCTCTTCGATGTAATGGGTCGTCAGGATGATCGTCACCCCGTCCGCGCGCAGTTGCCGCACGACGTTCCACATGTCCTGGCGCAGCTCGACATCGACCCCGGCGGTCGGCTCGTCGAGAAACAGCACCCGAGGCTCATGCGAGAGCGCCTTGGCGATCAGCACCCGCCGCTTCATGCCGCCCGAGAGCTCGTTGATCTTGCTGTCGCGCTTGTCCCAGAGCGACAACTGCCGCAAAATCTTCTCGATGACCGCATCGTCCCGACGTTTGCCGAAGAGCCCGCGCGTCAGGCGCACCGCGTTTTCCACCCGCTCGAAGGGCTCCAGCGCGATCTCCTGCGGCACGAGCCCGATCAGCGAGCGGGCGGCGCGAAAGTCCTTGAGCGTGTCGTGCCCACCGACCGTGATCGTGCCTTCGGTCTGCTGCGAGATGCCGCAGATCGTTGAAATCAGGGTGGTTTTTCCTGCGCCATTGGGGCCGAGGAGCGCGAGGATCTCGCCATCCTCGATCTCGAGATCGACGCCCTTGAGCGCTTCGAACCCGGTGTCATAGGACTTGCGCACTCCGCGCACGGAAACGATCGACGGCATCGTGATCTCCTTTTCTGGCGACTAGGTAGACCTTTCGCCGCCATCTGAAAAGGGTCGGGCTATGTGCGTTTGCGCACAGAACCCGCACATCGCCGGTCTGCCCCTCAGCTCGGGGGCGCGGTTTGGACCATGCTGTCGCGCGCGGAGAAGCTCTCGTACCATGCCGCGAGGTTCGGCGCGCCATCGCGCCAGCCGCGGTCCCCGAGGCGCAGATCGAGAAAGCCGAGCGCGCAGCCCATGGCGATCTGGCCCGCGTCGAGCGGCCCCGCCAGATGCGCCATCCAGCGGCTCTCCACCGTGTCGAGCACCTGGCGCACCTTGGCCCAGTGGGCCTCGACGATGGGCGCGTACTGGTGCTGCTCGGGCCGCAGCCGATCCTCATAGACCATGACCACCCCGGCATCGATCATCCCGTCCGCCGAGGCCTCCAGCGTCATCGTCTCCCACAAACGCGGCGGCTCCGGATAGAGCCCCGCCCCCGCGCGATGATCGAAGAACCGGCAGATCACCCGGCTGTCATAGAGGGTCGGGCCATCCTCGCGCTCCAGCGCGGGCACCTTGGTCAGAGGGTTCTTGGCCGAATACCCTTCCGCCGGCGCAAGCGGCGTGCCCCCAGCGGGCACGAGCGTGACATCATCGCGCTGGCCGGTTTCGATCAGGGTGACCATGACCTTGCGGACATAGGGCGACGTCGGGGTGTGGTAGAGCTTCAAGGCCGATCTCCTTCGGGCGAGGTTCGCCGCCGAGCAAACGCCGCCGCCTCCGGCTTGTCCAGTCACAGTTTTGTTCAGGCGCGCAGGCGCGACCCCGTAATCCCGGCGATTCTCGCCTCGATCAGCGCGCCTTCGGTCTGGGGGTCGGTGAATTCGACTTCAGCGAATTGCTCCGTGCGCCCAAGCGTCTGGGATTCCATCAAAATGCTCTTGCGCTTGCCCTGCTCGCCCGCAAGGTGCCGCGCCACGCGGGCCTCGCCTGCGCTGCGCAACCGCGCCGCCCGCGCCTTGATCGCGCGCCCGTCAACCTGCGGCATCCGCGCCGCCGGGGTGCCCTTGCGCGGCGAATAGGGAAAGACATGCAGCCACGTGAGCCCGCAGTCGTCCACCAGCTTGAGCGAGTTCTCGAAATGCGCCTCCGTCTCGGTGGGAAATCCCGCAATGATATCGGCGCCGAAGGTCATCTCCGGGCGCAGCCGCCGCGCCTCCTCGGTGAACCGGATCGCATCATCGCGCAGATGACGCCGTTTCATCCGCTTGAGGATCAGGTCATCCCCGTGCTGCAACGACAGGTGCAGATGCGGCATCAGCCGTGGCTCGGTGGCGATCGCCTGCATCAGCGCCTGGTCCACCTCGATGGAATCGATCGACGAGATCCGCAGGCGCGGCAGATCCGGCACCAGCTTGAGGATGCGCAGCACCAGATCGCCGAGCTTCGGCGCCATCGGCAGGTCCGCGCCCCAGCTCGTCAGGTCCACGCCCGTGAGCACCACCTCATTGTAACCGCGCTGCACCAGCCGCTTGATCTGGTCCACCACCACCCCGGCGGGCACCGAGCGCGAATTGCCCCGGCCATAGGGAATGATGCAGAAAGTGCAGCGGTGATCACAGCCATTCTGGACCTGAACGTAGGCGCGTGCGCGCGTGCCGAACCCGTCGATCAGGTGGCCCGCGGTTTCCTTGACCGCCATTATGTCATCGACCTGAACGCGCTCGGTATCTCCGATGAAATCGGCGGCCAGCCCTTGCCAGGTCTCCGGCGCCATCTTCTCGGAATTGCCGATGATCGCATCGACTTCCTCCATCGCGGCAAAGGTCTCGGGTTCGGTCTGGGCCGCGCAACCGGTCACGATGAGCCGCGCGGTCGGATTCTCCCGCCGCAGCCGGCGGATCTCCTGGCGCGCCTTGCGCACGGCCTCCGCGGTGACCGCGCAGGTGTTGACAACGACCGCATCCCCAAGGCCCGCCTCGGCCGAAAGCGCCTTCATCGCTTCGGTCTCATAGGCGTTGAGCCGGCAGCCGAGCGTGGTGAATTTGGGTGTGGCGGTCATAGCGCGTCCAGAAATTCCGGGGTGAACTCCCCAGTGAAAACATGCCGCGTCGGGCCCGTCATCCAGACCCCGTCCTCGCGCCAGTCGATCTCCAGCCTGCCGCCGTCGAGATCGATCCGCACCTTGCGCCCCGTCAGCCCGCGCCGCGCCGCCGCCACCGCCGTCGCGCAGGACGACGAGCCGGAGGCGAGCGTGATCCCGACACCGCGCTCCCAAACGCGCATCCGCAGATGGTCCGGCCCGATGACGCTGGCGACCTGCACATTCGTGCGCTCGGGGTAGAGCGGGTGATGCTCGTAGCGCGGCCCGAACTGCTCCAGCACGACCGTGTCGGCATCTTCGACGAAAAAGGTGCAATGGGGGTTGCCCATGCCCGTGGCCGTTGGCCCGCCCTCGATCGGAAGATCAAGGGTATCCACCTCTTCGGCAAGGGGAATATCCTGCCACTCAAGCTGCGGCGCACCCATATTGACCGCCGTCAGCCCGCCGCCCGCGTCGCGCGCCGCAAGATCGCCATGCCCCGTCCGCAGGACAAGATCGGAGCGCCCCGTCTCCTCCATCAGATGCCGCGCAATGCAGCGCGTGGCGTTGCCGCAGGCATTCGACAGCGAACCGTCGGAATTGAAGAACACCAGCTCCGCATCCGCCCCCGCACCGCCCTCGAGGATGACCGCAAGCTGGTCGAATCCCACGCCGGTATGACGGTCGGCAATCGCCCGCACCAGCGCCACATCGGGCAGCCCGCCCTGCATGCGCCGATCGAACACGACAAAGTCGTTGCCGAGCCCGTGCATCTTCATGAAGCTGTGGTTTTGTGTGTCTTGAGGTGCCATGTCGGCGGCATATAGAGGGTCATCCAATCTTATTCCAGCACATCGCGAATTTTCCGCGTTTTCTGCTTGACCCCATCGCCAACCGTTTCTAATTAGCGCCTCCAGTGGGCCGTTAGCTCAGTTGGTAGAGCAACTGACTTTTAATCAGTGGGTCGCAGGTTCGAATCCTGCACGGCTCACCACTGCACCAAACCGATTGCGCTCAGAGATTGCGGAGATCCATTCTGCGTCTCTCAGGACCCGTCCGTCTCGGATGGCGCGCGGGCGGGCACTGCGCCAATTCAGCTCCTCCCCCTCACGCTTCGGAAAACCTCGGCCAGATTGATCTCCGGGCGGGCGTTGATCGCATCCCGTCCGGGGCGAGTTGCGCGCCTGTGTCTGGCGCGCCGCCAAGGAGTCTCAATATTTCAATGTGTTGACGCGTTTCAGGGATTGACCGGAGCCTCCGGGCGGGACAGTCTCGATGCAGTTTGGTTACATCGTCCGCACCCTGTTTGCGCCACCCGGATTTTCGATTTAACCAAGGACCAAGCATGACAGTTTCTCTCTTCGCCGCCCGGTCGCGGCGCCGGTGCGCACGGGGTCTGGCCGCGATGTCGCGGCTCGCGGCTGCCTCCGCCCTGCCCGCTGCGCTGCTGACCATCGTCAGCGCCCCCGCGATGGCAGCGACCGTGGAGCGCAGCTTGCGCATTGCACACGCGGCGCAGCCGATCCGCGCGGCGGAGAATCCGTTCACCTACACCTTTACCGGGCTCGCCCCCACGATCTCGGACGGGACGCTCTCGATCAAGGGAGAGGGTGATTTCGATTCCAGCGGGGAGTATCTTTCGGTCTCGGCCGACGGGTACGGTCTGGGACAGATCACCCCGGGGGCGGACCGGTTCATCCGGGATGTCACAATCACGCAGACCGCGCTCGAGGGGATGCTGACCGACGGGGCGCTGGTGGTGCGGCTCGTCCTGTCGCCGTCGGTCAACCAGAGCGCGCCGGGGGATTTCCTGACGGTGCGGTTGCGCTATGAGGCCCCGGAGGTCTCGGTCGTGCCCCTGCCCGGTGCGGGCGCGGCCCTCGGGGCGGGGCTCGGGGCGCTCGTGCTGGCCGGGCGGCGGCGGCGCTGAGGCCGCGATACGCGGCCCGGACAAATCTTTTTGAAATATCGGCGGAGCAGACCCGCGCCGCCGGAGCGGCGCGGCGGAGCTCAGCGGCGGAACCAGACCACGGCGGCGAGCG
Organism: Poseidonocella sedimentorum; assembly: GCF_900116005.1. GTDB lineage: Bacteria > Pseudomonadota > Alphaproteobacteria > Rhodobacterales > Rhodobacteraceae > Poseidonocella > Poseidonocella sedimentorum. Next base: position 31,045 of record NZ_FOYI01000001.1, on the reverse strand, counting down.
CAGCGAGGGCCACGGCGGCCACGATCCAGGCGGCGTCGATGCCGTGGGGGTGCAGGTGCGGGCCGCTGTGGGCAAGGGCGGGCGCAGCGGCGAGAGCCGGGATGAGGGTGGCGGCGAGGATGCGTGTCATGTGTCGAGGTCCTTCTTGCGTTGAGAGAGAAAGTCGCGGATGTCGAGCGTCGATTTTTCCTCCATCGACACATAGACAAGCGACATGTTGGTGCGTTCCCGGACCATTTCGCCGGGGAACGGCAGATAACTGAGCTCGCGCGAGCCGAAGGAGGGGGACGCGGTGCCCACCTGCCAGTCGGTCTTGAGCTCCACGTCGACGAGCTTCAGCGCGGTTGCGCCGCCCGCGCCGGGCCGCTCGAAAGGCACGCCGGCGAGCTTGAGGTAGCTCGTCTTGTCCCGCGCCTGCACGAAGCCGTCGATGAACTGGGTGGCGAGCACCTGCAGGTCGGCGGCCTCGTCGGCGTGGTGCATGTGCGAATGCAGATGATCGCCGTCGGCGTGGTTGTGGCCGGGGCCGTGATGCGGGGGATGGTCATGCCCGTGATGATGATGCCCCGAGGGCCCGTGATCATGTGGCATTGGACCACCGCTTTCCTTCGAAGTCGCCGTGCGGGATCGTCACCGGCTTGTCGATATGAGCCTTGTGCTTGCCCAATGTCCCGTTGGACACCATCGCGCCGAGCACGTCAACGATCACCCGCGTGCCCATCAGCGCAGTGATGTCGGAGGTGTCGTAGGGCGGCGACACTTCGACCAGCTCCATCCCGCAGATCCCCTGCGCCGCGACCTTGGAGGCCAGCGCCAGCGCCTCGCGCGGCAGGAACCCGCCCGGCTCGGGCCAGCCTGTGCCGGGGACAAACCCGCAGTCGATGCTGTCGATATCGAAGGACATGTAGACCATGTCGACCCCGTCCCAGGCCATCTCCAGCGCCATCTCGGCGGTCTTGTCGATGCCCATCTTCTCCATGTCGCCCATGGTGATGATGTTGGTCTGGCGCTCGCGCGCGACCTTGACCGCCTCGCGCGGGACCTGCCAGCCGCCGATGCCGACTTGCACGAGGTTCTTGGGCGACACGTTGGGCATGTTGGTGGCGTGGAACCAGGGCGTCGTGTGCATCCGCTCGTCGAGGTCTTTTTCCTGGATGTCGGCGTGGCGGTCGAAATGGACGATGCCGATCTTCTTGGAGGTGCATTCGGCGATGCCGCGCACGCAAGGAAAGCCGATCGAGTGATCGCCGCCGATCATGATCGGGAGCGAGCCCGAGGAGAAGACATGGGAGACGGCGCGGCTGATCTGATCGAAGCTCTTTTCGAGATTGGCGGGGATGGTGAAGACATCGCCCGCGTCGCAGAGCGTCATCTGTTCGCGCAGATCGACGCCGATCTCGTAGTTGTAGGGCGTGTAGAGCGCCGAGATCTTGCGCACGCCTTGCGGCCCGAAGCGCGTGCCGGGGCGGTAGGTGGTGCCGCCGTCGAAGGGGATGCCGAGCACGGTCGCGTCGTAGTTGGCGACCTCCAGCACATCCTCGGCATAGGGCGCCTTGAGGAAGGTGTTGATGCCCGCGTAATGGGGCAGCTCGCCGCGCGCGAAGGTCGGGATCGACTTGTCGTCGATGCTCTCGGCGCCGGTGAGCCCCATGCGCAGCGCCCAGCGGCGCTCCTCGTCCCAGCGGCCTTCGGGCAGCTCGCCCTCCTTCTGGAGCGCCCGCCAGCCCGCGAGCTTTGTCAGGTCCGGATGGTGGGCGCGGCGCGTGCGCGCCTCGTGGGCGGCGCGGGCATCGGCGGGATGGTGGGAGCGTCGTTTTACGGCTTCGGAAAACATGCCTGTCTCCTGATTGATCGTGTCCCCTTGCGGGGCGGGCTTCCGGGCCTTGGTGATGCCGGTGCGCGCGGGGCCCGGGGGCGCGCGCTGGCGGCTCGCTCAGCCGGGGCCGAGCGAGGGGTATCGGTCGAGGATGCGTTGGAACGGCATGCCGCCGTCGGAGGCATCGAAATCATAGGTGATGGTCGCGCCATAAAGGCCCGGATCGTCCGGGTCCCAGCGGGGCTTGTCGAAAACGAGGACCCGATCGCCCAGCTTGAAGGCCTCTTCAAGATCGTGGGAGACCATGAAGACCGTCATCCGCGTCTCGGCGCGCAGCTCGGTGAGAAAGCCGTGCATCTGGAGGCGGGTGCCGGGGTCGAGCGCGCCGAAGGGCTCGTCGAGCAGCAGGACGCGGGGCTTGGCGGCGAGGGCCTGACCGATGGCGAGGCGCTGCTGCATCCCGCCCGAGAGGCTCGCCGGGTACTGATCGGCAACGTGGTTCAGCCCGATCCGCGCAAGCGTCTCCTCGGCCCGCGCGAGCGCCTCGCGACGGGCGCCGCCGCCGAGCCGGCCGAGGGCTGTCCGGAATCCCTCGCCCGCCAGAAGGTTCTCGCGCACGGTGAGATGCGGGAAGACGGAATAGCGCTGGAAGACCACGCCGCGCTCGGGGTTGGGCTCCACCGCCGGGGCGCCGCCGTCGATGCGGATCGCGCCGCGGCTGGGCAGCTCTTCGGCGAGCAGCATCCGCAGGAAGGTCGACTTGCCGCAGCCCGAGGCGCCGACGATGGAGATGAAGGCGCCCTCCTCCACCTCGACGTTGACGCGCTCGAGGATCGGCCGCCCGCCGTAGGATTGCCAGACATCGGTGACGGAAACAAAACTCATAGCCCCGCCTCCATCCAGGGGAAGGCCCGCCGCGAGAGCTGGCGCAAGAGCCAGTCGATCACGAAGGCCAGCAGCGTGATCCAGATGACGTAGGTCAAGATCACATCCATCGCGAGGTAGCGCCGCACGAGGAAGATGCGGTAGCCGAGCCCGACATCGGAGGCGACCGCCTCGGCGGCGATGAGAAAGAGCCAGGCCGAGCCGAGCGAGAGGCGGATGTTGGCGATGAGCCGCGGCAGGATCTGCGGCAGGGCCACGCGGAGCGCGATGACGAGCGAGGAGGCGCCGAGCGTCTGGGCCTTGACGATCTGTTCGCGCGGGATGTCGAGCACGCGTTGGGCAAGATCGCGGGTCATGAAGGGCGTGATCCCGATCACGATCAGCACGATCTTGGAGACCTCGCCGAGCCCGAAAACGATGAAGAGGATCGGCAGAAGCGCCAGCGGCGGCACCATCGAGAGCACCGCGACGAAGCCCGAGAGCGAGCGGCGGGCGTAGGGCAGAAGGCCGATCGCCATGCCGATCACCAGCGACAGGCCCGCCGCGATCCCGACCCCGCCGAGCAGACGGGTGAGCGAGGCGACGGTGTCCTTCCAAAGAAGGATCTCGCCGGTGCGCCGATCGCCTTGGGTAAAGAGTCGCTGGGCGGTCTCGCCGATGGTCGACAGCGCGGGCAGGAGCTTGTCGGCCGGATTGGCGGAAAGGCGGATTTCCGAGCCGATCGAATAGCCGATGAGCACCAGCACGAAGGGCAGCGCGGCCAGCGCGGCCCCGAGCGTGCGCCCCGGTTTGCGGTTGATCAATCGCATCTCTGCCCCCTTCCCTCTGCGCCCCGGGGCGCGCGACGATCCGCCCGCGCCCCGAAAGCTGTCACGCCTCAGAGCGCGCCGTCGGCGGCCATCTGCATGTAGGTGGTGTCGAAGCGGAACCTGACGTTGTTTTCGTCGCCCGTGACCGAGCCGTCGGGATATTCCACGCCGACGAAATCGGCGCTTGGCGCGCCCTCCCCGAGGATGCCCTTGTCATAGAGGAACTCGGCCACCTCGGTCATCGTCGCGGGCAGGTCCTCCGAGGCCGCCTGCGCCACCGCATCGGCGGGATCATAGAACATCTCGGTCGCGGCGAGCTGGGATGTGTAGCCGTCGAGATCGGTGCCCGAGGCCTCGGCCATTGCCGTCAGCGCGACCTCATCGCCCGCCGCCATCAGGCCCATGACCTCGTACCACGCGCCCGCAACGGCCTTGCCGAAATCGGGGTTGGCGGCGAGCGTTTCGGTGTTGACCACCATGAGGTCGAGGATCTCGCCGGGAATCATCGAGCTGTCGAAGACGTTGTTGGCATCCGGGTTGGCGCCGAGGATTTCCGACACCAGCGGGTTCCACGTCACCACGGCCTCGACGTCCGAGGTGGCGTAGGCGGCGATCATGTCGGCGTCGGAGGTGTTGATCACCCCGTCCAGATCGCGCTCGGAGAGCCCCACGCTGTCGAGCCCGCGCGCCAGAAGGTAATGCGAGACCGAAAGCTCCACGAGGTTGACCGGCTTGCCGGCCAGATCGGCGAGCCCGCCCTCGCCCTTGAGGATCACCGCGTCATTGCCGTTGGAATAGTCGCCCACGATCAGCGCGGTGGTGTCCACCCCGCCGCCCGAGGGGATCGAGAGCGTGTCCATGTTGGTGGCCGAGACGCCGTCGAAGGCGCCTGCGGTGTATTGGTTGATCGATTCCACGTAGTCGTTGATCTGGACGATATCGACAGTGATGCCGTATTTCTCGGCCCATTTGTCCATGATGCCGCTTTCGTCGAGATAGCCCCAGGGCATCCAGCCGACGTAGATCGACCAGGCCAGCTTGAACTCGGTCTTTTCCTGCGCGGTGGCCGGGCTCATGGCGGCAGCAGCGATGGTGAATGCGAGCGCGGATGCCTTCAGGGCCCGGGCCGGCGAAGATGTGGTGCGAAACATGTCTGTCCCCCGTGTCGGTCGTTGCGTTCCGCCCAAGGATCCGATGGTCTGCGGCCCGCTGGCGGAACAAGGAGATCTGGGCGCGGACGAAACCTGCGCAGTATAGTCTCCCGGGATTTTGGCCCGCCGTGTGCCCACCCGGAATTTGCCGGGCGGGTGACGCTTCTCGGACCAGTCTCGCCATGCGGCGACGGAACCCTAAGCGCCCTGCACCACCATTTCAGCCCGAGCGAAAGCGCACCTGTCAACGCCGGAGAGCGGCAGCGCGGGGGGCCTCGGGCGCGCAGCGGGCAGCGGCGCCCAAAATTTGAGCGCCCGCCCCGCGCACCGCAGCACCTTGTTCCGCCCCGCGCGCCTTGATATCACACCGCTCTGAAACGCCATCAGCAGGACGGACATGCGCTCAGAGACCCAGAACATCGTGGCCGAGATTGAAAAGTCGTTGGAGCTTCTGGCCCAGCGGATGGATATCGAGACCGCGCCGCACCGGCTTGAGGAATTCAACGCCCGCGTGGAAGACCCGACGCTCTGGGATGACCCGGAGGCCGCGCAGAAGCTCATGCGCGAGCGCCAGTCACTGCTCGATGCGATGCAGACCCACGCGAGCATCCGGCAGGAGATGTCGGACAATATCGAGCTGATCGAGCTGGGCGAGATGGAAGAGGACGCTGAGGTCGTCTCCGAGGCGGAGGCGGCGCTCAAGACGCTGAAGGCGCGCGCGGCGGAGAAGGAGCTCGAGGCGCTTCTCGACGGCGAGGCCGATGCCAACGACACCTTCCTTGAAATCAACTCCGGCGCGGGCGGGACCGAGAGCTGCGACTGGGCGGCGATGCTGGCGCGGATGTATGTGCGCTGGGCGGAGAAGAAGGGCTACAAGGTCGAACTTCAATCCGAGAGCGCGGGCGAAGAGGCCGGGATCAAATCGGCCACCTACAAGATTTCGGGGCACAACGCCTATGGCTGGCTCAAGTCGGAATCCGGCGTGCACCGGCTGGTGCGGATCTCGCCCTATGACAGCGCGGCCAAGCGGCACACGTCCTTTTCCTCGGTCTGGGTATATCCGGTTGTCGACGACAACATCGAGATCGAGGTGAACCCGGCCGATATCCGCATCGATACCTACCGGTCCTCCGGCGCGGGCGGGCAACACGTCAACACCACCGACTCAGCGGTGCGGATCACGCACAACCCGACGGGGATCGTGGTGACCTCCTCCGAGAAATCCCAGCACCAGAACCGCGATATCGCGATGAAGGCGCTGAAGTCGCGGCTCTATCAGCTTGAGCTCGACCGGCGGAATGCCGAGATCAACGCGGCCCACGAGGCCAAGGGCGATGCGGGCTGGGGCAACCAGATCCGCTCCTACGTGTTGCAGCCCTACCAGATGGTGAAGGACTTGCGGACCAACCACGAGACCTCGGACACCAAGGGCGTGCTCGACGGGGATCTCGATCCGTTCATGGCGGCGACACTGGCGCTCGATGTGGCCGGCAAGAGCCGGGCGGACGCGCAGGGCGAGTAGGCCCTTTCCTGTCAAGCGGAGCGCCTTCGGCGCACGACATTCCTCTCGCCCGTTTCGCCTGCGGCGGAACGGCTCGGATTGGTGCGTCGTGATGGCGGGCCTGCCTGCGTCCCGGCCTTGGCGCTTTTGCGGGCGTGTTCGAGCGGCTAGGCTCGGCGCGACCGAGCGGATGAGGGGGGCGAGGAATGAGCCATATGGTGGAGTTGCCGGGGGTGCCGGTCTTTGCGCCGGTGTCGCGGGAAATGATCGCAGAGGCCTTGCGGCGGGGAGTATCCGATCTGCGCCGCGCGCCGCTTTGGGGGCTGTTTTTCGCCGCGGTCTATGTCGGGATCGGGCTGGTGATGGCGGCGGTCACTGTGGTGACGGGCCAGAGCTATTGGCTTGTCTTTGCCGCGGTCGGCTTTCCGCTTCTGGGACCCTTTGCCGCGGTGGGGCTTTATGAAGTGTCGCGGCGGCTCGAACGGGGCCAGCCGCTTGGGATCGGCCCGGTGCTCGGGGTGGTGCTGCGACAGGGGCGGCGGCAGTTGCCCTCGCTCTGCGCTATCATCCTGATCCTGTTTCTCTTCTGGTTTTTCCTTGCCCACATGATCTTCGCGCTGTTCCTCGGCCATTCGAGCATGATCGACGTCTCCACGAGCCTTGAGGTGTATCGCACGCCCGAGGGGCTGATGATGCTCGGGGTGGGTTCGCTCGTCGGGGCGGGGTTTTCGCTTCTGGTCTATGCGATCACGGTGATCGGGTTGCCGTTGCTCCTCGATCGCGAGGTCGATTTCGTGACGGCCATGATCGCCAGCGTGGGCGTGGTGCGCCGCGCGCCCGGGGTGATGCTGGGCTGGGCGCTGCTGATCGCGGTGCTCACCCTGGTGGCGATGATCCCGGCGTTCCTGGGGTTGTTTTTCACCCTGCCGCTGCTCGGCCATGCGAGCTGGCATCTCTACAGTTTGATGGCGGAGCGCGGCGAGGCGCCATAAAAAAACGCCCCGCCCCGTTGTCCGGAGCGGAGCGTTGCAAAATGTCGAAGCCCGGTGGTCGGGGCGTCAGCGTTTGCGGGCGCGCAGGGCGGACCAGCCACCGGTCACGATCAGCGCCGCGAGCACGATCTTGACGCTGTCGCCCAGAAGGAATGGGCCCGCGCCCCATGCCCAGACCTGGCCCCAGTCGGCGCCGGAGAGGACCTTGAGCTGGAGCAGGCCGGGGATATAGAGCACGATGCTGGCCAGCGCGAGGCCGGGGATGAGCGTCAGCAGGCGCTGCGACCAGCCGCGATCGGCGACCCAGCCCGCCACGGCGGCGGCGAGGACGAAGCCGGTGATGTAGCCGCCCGAGGGGCCGAAGAGGTGGGCCAGCCCCGCGCCGCCCTTGGAGAAGACCGGCAGGCCCATGAGCCCCTCGGCGACGTAGGCCAGAAGCGCCAGCGAGCCGAGCCGGAAGCCGAGCGCCGCGCCGACGACGAGGACGGCGAGCATCTGGAGCGTCATCGGGACGGGAAAGAAGGGGACGGTGATCTGGGCCGCGATGGCCACGAGGAGCGAGCCGCCGAGCACGAGCGCGGCCTTCCACATGAGCGCCTCCGAGCCGATTGCCGCTTTGCCGAGTACCTGTTGCCGTGCCATGATGCGCTGTCTCCCTGACCAAATCTGCGCGACTCTTCCGCCGGGTTCGGGAAATTGTCAAGCGCGCGCGTCGCCTCTCGCCTCAGGCGACCCCTTGAAGAATGGCGCGCAATTTGAGAATGGCTAGCCCATGACGGACCACACACAGGATATCGCCCTCATCACCGGGGCATCGCGCGGACTCGGGGCGGCTCTGGCGGAGGCGCTCGCACCGCGGTTTCACATCGTTGCCGTGGGGCGCACGACGGGCGCGCTCGAAGAGCTCGACGACCGGATCAAGGCCAAGGGCGGCAGCGCCACGCTCGCGCCGATGGATATCGCCGATGCGGCGGCCATGGCGACGCTCTGCCGCGGAATCCATGACCGCTGGGGCAAGGTGGATCTCTGGGCCCACGCTGCGATCCATGCCGCTCCCCTCGCCCCGGCGCAGCATCTCGACGAGAAGGACTGGCAACGCTCGCAGGCGGTCAATGCCGATGCGACGCAGCGCCTGATCGTCTATCTCGCGCCGCTCCTGGGGGCCGAGGGGCGGGCGGTGTTCTTTGACGATCCGCGCGCCGGAGAGAGCTTTTTCGGCAATTACGGCGCGACCAAGGCGGCGCAGATGGCGCTCGCGCGCAGCTGGCAGTCGGAGAGCCGGCGCACGGGCCCGCGCGTCGACATCCTCGCGCCCAAGCCGATGCCTACGGCGACGCGGGCGCGGTTTCACCCCGGCGAGAACCGTGACGCGCTGGCCGATCCGCGCGATGAGGCGGCGCGGATACTGGCCGAATTGGGGCTCTGAGGCTCGATTACAGCGCGGCGAAGAGATCGATGAGATAGCCCTCCGGGTCGGCCACGGTGGCGTAGCGCTGGCCCCAGGGCGCATCGAACGGCGCGGCTTCGACCCGGTGCCCGGCCTCCGCGAGCGCGGCCACGCGGGCATCCACCTCGGACGGCGCGGCGCAAAGCAAGGCGAACTGCGCGTGGTTGGCGGGCCGGGGCGCGGCGCCGATGAGCCCTTCGGCCAGATCCGCCGCATCGATCATCAGCCGCGGGCCCGCGCCGCCGAGCTGGGCCTCAACGTGCTTGTCCTGCGCCGTCCAGGGCGCAAAGGAAAAGCCCAAACGCTCATAGAACGCCACGCTCGCGCCCATATCGCGCGCGGTCACACCGACCGCATCCAGTACCATCCCGCTCATCGTCGCCCCTTTCGCGCTGTGGTCGCGCCCGTTAGAGCCCGGATCAGTGCCATTGGGCAACAGATACCGGCCAAGCGGCCCGATATTGCCCGCGCGCGCCGGGCCCGGCTTGCCCGCCACCGGCCGCTCGCCTATGGAACAGAGCAATCGAGATGAGCCAAACCCCAAGCCCCGGAGCTTCGAGCGACGCCATGCGCATCCTCATCACCAACGACGACGGCATCAACGCGCCGGGCCTACAGGTCCTCGACGCGATTGCACACGAGATCGCGGGGCCCGGGGGCGAGGTCTGGACCGTGGCGCCGGCCTTCGAGCAATCGGGCGTGGCCCATTGCATCAGCTACACCAAGCCCACGATGATCACCGAGATCGCGCCGCGCGTTTTTGCCGCCGAGGGCAGCCCGGCCGATTGCGTGCTCGCGGGGATCCACGATGTCTTTGACGACGTGGCGCCGGATCTGGTGCTCTCGGGGGTCAACCGGGGCAACAACTCGGCGGAAAACGCGCTCTATTCCGGCACGCTTGGGGGCGCGATGGAGGGGGCGCTTCAGGGCTGCCGCGCAATCGCGCTGAGCCAGTATTACGGCCCGGACCTGCAAGGTCTCGAAGACCCGTTCGAGACCGCGCGCAAGCACGGGGCCGAAACGGTCCGGCGGCTTCTGGCGCAGGATCTGTGGACGGGCGGGAGCGATTACCGGCTGTTTTACAACGTGAATTTTCCGCCCGTCGCGGCGGCCGATGTCAAGGGGCTGCGCGTCGTGGCACAGGGGTATCGCGGCCATGGGCGCTTTGGCGTGACGGCGACGCTGTCTCCCGCCACCCGGCGTTTCCTGTGGATCGTGGGCGGCTCGCAGCAGGAGTGCTCGGGGCCGGACACCGACGCCTCGGTCAATCTTGAGGGCTACATTTCCGTCACGCCAATGCGCGCGGACCTCACCGCGCATGACATGCTCGATGCGCTCCGGGGACTCGAATGAGGGGCCGGTCACGATGAGCGCCGAGGCGGAACAGAAGATGCAGTTCCTCTTTGCCCTGCGCTCGCGCGGGGTGACGGATGAGGCGGTGCTCAAGGCGATGGAGCGGATCGACCGCGGCGCCTTTGTGCGCGGGGTTTTTGCCGAAAGGGCCTATGAGGACATGCCCCTGCCCATCGCTTGCGGGCAGACCATCAGCCAGCCGTCGGTCGTGGGGCTCATGACCCAGGCGCTCAAGATCTCGCCCCGCGACAAGGTTCTGGAGGTGGGAACCGGGTCGGGCTACCAGGCGGCGATCCTGAGCCAGCTGGCGCGGCGGGTCTATACCGTTGACCGGCACCGGCGGCTGGCGCAATCGGCGCAGGCGATTTTCACCGAGCTGGGCCTGTCGACCATCATCACCATGACCGCCGACGGCTCGCACGGTTTGCCCGAACAGGCGCCATTTGATCGCATCCTCGTGACCGCGGCGGCCGAAGACCCGCCGGGCCCGCTCTTGGCCCAGCTCAAGATTGGCGGTATCATGATCCTGCCGGTGGGCCAGTCCGACACGGTGCAGACGCTGATCCGGGTCACGCGGACCGGCGAGACAAGCTATGACTACGACGAGCTCCGGCAGGTGCGTTTCGTGCCCCTGCTGGAAGGGCTGGGACAAGACTGACCGGCCGAAATGCGGCAACCCCCGGGCAACAGGGGCGGATTTGAGGGAAGCAGGATGGTCGAGGCGGTAGTGACCAAGGCGGTCGATGTGCGGAAGATGGCGTCGCCCTTTGCAGGGCGTTCAGGCGCGCGGTGGGCCGTGCCGGTGCTGGCGCTGCTGGCGGGGTGTTCGGAGCCGGTCGATCTGGACATCCGCGACACGTTCGGCACGACCCTGGACACCAGCGCCGCCGTGCAGACGGCCGTTGGCACGCGGCCCGAGCCGGATGCGCGCGGCGTGATTTCCTATCCCAACTATCAGGTCGCGGTGGCGCGGGGAGGCGATACCCTGGCCACGCTGGCCGCGCGGGTCGGCGTCGATGCGCAGGAGCTGGCGCAGCACAACGGCATCCAGACCGGAGACACGTTGCGCGACGGCGAGGTGATCGTGCTCAAGGGGCGCGTGCCCGAGGCGTCGGAGGATGTCACGGTGATCGCGGGGCGCGCGATCGATGAGGCCGAGGTCCAGACCACGCCCCTGCCCGCCGCCCCGGCCGCCGAAGCCCCAGAGCCGCTGCGCCACAAGGTGGTGCGCGGGGAGACGGCCTTCACCGTTTCGCGGCTTTACGGCGTGTCGGTGCGGGCGCTGGCAGAGTGGAACGGGCTGGATGCGAATTACACGATCAAGGAAGGGCAGTACCTGCTCATTCCGGTGGCGGGCCAGACCCCGCCGGAGCGCACGGCCGCCGCCGGCGCAGTGACCGGCCCCGGAGCGGGGTCGCCCACCCCGACCCCGCCGAGCGCCTCGACCCCCCTGCCCGCGGACGACACAACACCGGTTGCGGCCGCGCCGGCCACCCCGGCGCCGACCCCCGCGCCCGTGGCAAGCGACGGGCGCCTCGGCTACCCGGTCAACGGCAGCATCATTCGCGAATACGCCAAGGGCCGCAACGACGGCATCGACATCGCGGCCCCCGCCGGGACCGCGGTAAAGGCCGCCGAAGCGGGCAGCGTGGCGGCGATCACGCGCAACACCGAGAACGTGCCGATCGTGGTGCTGCGCCACGACGACGGGTTGCTGACGGTCTATGCCAATGTGGGCGACCTCAGCGTGGAGAAGGGCGATACGGTCCGGCGCGGCGAGCAGATTGCCACGGTGCGGTCGGGCGAGCCGTCCTTTGTGCATTTCGAAGTCCGACAGGGGTTCGAGAGTGTTGACCCGGTGCCGTATCTGAACTGACCGGAGGGGGCGCTGCCCCCGTCCGCCTTTGGCGGCCTCCCCCGGAGTATTTCCCGAAGAGAAGAAGCTAGAGGGCGCGGCGCCAGAATTGGAGCGCGTGGGCGGTCTCTTCGGTTTGGCCGAGGTCTTTCCAGTGGAAAGTTGCGATGGCGCCGGGGAGCGGGGCGTAGCCGCGTTTGCGCCAGAAGGGATCGAGCGTCCGGTGGGGCGCGGGGCGCGCGGGGTGGGAATCCGGGCGGATCACAGCGCAGAAGGCGGCATGGGTGAAGCCGTGTGCGCGGGCGTGGGCTTCGCGGGCGTCGAAGAAGGCGTGGCCGATGCCTTGGCCGCGATAGGCGGGCAGGAGCACGCTTTCGGCGCAGTAAAAGGTTTGATCGAGCGGGACGTGGTGATCGGCGAGGGCCGTGGCAAACTCCTCGGCGTGGTCCTGCATCGGGGTGCCGGTGGCGGCGCCGACGAGCGCGGGCCCGTCAAAGGCGCCGACGACTATGGCGCGGGGGCTGTCCCGGTAGGCGGCGAGGTAGGCGCGCTCGTAGTCCGGATCGCCATCGTAGAGGTAGGGCCAGTCGCGGAAGACCGCGAGGCGCAGGCGGGCGACGTCGTCCAGCGCAGCGTCGAGGGCCGGGCCGGTGAGGGCGCGGATCTCCATCAGGAGACCTGCCGGATCCAGTCGGCCAGGTTGTAGTAGGTCACGACGCGGGTGATCTTGCCGCCTTCGAGCGAAAAGAAGGACCCGGCGGGGAGGCGGTAGCTCTGGCCGCGCGCTTCGGGCAGGCCGGCGTCGGTGGCGAGGTAGGTTCCGTTGACGATGAATTCGGCGGCGCCGCGGGTTGCATCCTCGTTGAGGAACAGCGTGAGGTCGGTGAGCTCTTCGCGGTAGCATCGGGACATGTGGGCGCAGAAGTCGCGGAAAGCGGCTTTGCCGTGGCGGATCTGGCCCTCGTTGACGTGGTGGGCGACGTCCTCGGCGAGGCAGTCGAGCATCGCGTCGGTGTCGCCCCGGTTGAAGGCGTCGAAATAGGTCTGGAGGATCATGCGGAGGTCCTTTTGGCGCCGAAGCGGTCTTGTTGCCGGTCGGCGAACTGGTTGCGGGCCTGACGGCTGGCGGAGGGCTTGTCGTGGCGGCTTTGGCCGATGGGGGTCGGATCGAGGGTCGACCGGTATTCCACCGGAAGCGGGCAGCCCCGGGTGAGGGCGAGTGCGCGGCGCTGGCGTGCCGGGGAGAGGGGGACGGCGAGATCGAAGCTGTCCAGCTCTTCGCCCCCTTTGGCGCGCTCATCAAAGCAGCGCGTGCCGTCGCGGATCAACTCGACACTGTTCTCGGCGCAGACCGCAAAGGCGAGCCCGTCGATTTGGAGGTCGTTCTCGACGCCAACTGAGAGCGCGGAGATTGTGCGGCCGGCGCGCTTTTTCAGGATACCTTCGGCCATGGACGAGCGTAGCACGTTGTGATCGCAGCAGAAAAGCACCGATTTCAAATCATGCTGCCCCATGCGGCTAGCCCCCGAAATGCAGCACGCAGATGAGGGTGAAGAGGCGGCGGGCGGTGGCGTCATCCACCTCGGCCTTGCCGTCGAGCCGTTCCTTGAGGATGCGTGCGCCCTCGTCGTGGATGCCGCGGCGGGCCATGTCGATGGTCTCGATCTGGGATGGGGGCAGGCGTTTGACCGCGTCGAAATAGCTCTCGCAGATCTGGATGTAATCCTTCACCACCTGGCGGAAAGGGGTGAGCGAGAGGTGGAACTCGGCCTGCGGCTCGGCCGCCGTGCTGCGGACCGCGAAGACAAGGCGCTTGTCGCGGATTGCCAGATCGAGGTGAAACGGCCCGGGTGCGACATCGCCTCCCTCGCGCGGGGGCAGGGAAAAGCTGTTCTCTTCGAGCAGATCGAAAATCGCAACGCGGCGCTCCTGCTCGATCTCCGGCGTGGGCGGCGGGAGATTTGCGTCATCGAGCGTGATGTCTGTCAGGCGGGTCATGCGGCACCGGAGGGGAATGATTTGCATTCTGAGTAGCGGATGGGCCGGTCCGGGGCAATTGCACCTAACGGTTTAGCTTGCGCAGCCGGGCGGTCACGGACAGGCCGTGCGCCTGAAGCCCCTCGGCGGCGGCGAGGGTCTCGGCGGCGGGGCCTATGGCGCGGAGCGCGTCCGGGGTCATCCGGGCCAGCGTCGTTCGCTTGAGAAAATCCATGACCGACAGGCCCGAGGAGAAACGCGCGGAGCGGGCCGTGGGCAGCACGTGGTTGGGCCCGCCGACGTAATCGCCGATGGCTTCGGGCGTGTACTGGCCAAGGAAGATCGCGCCTGCGTGGGTGATCTGATCGGCCAGCGCGTCGGGATCAGCGACGCAAAGCTCGAGGTGTTCGGGCGCGATCCGGTTGGAGAGCGCGGCGGCGGTCTCGAGGTCGGGGACGGTGATGACCGCGCCGAAATCCGCCCAGCTCTTGCCCGCGATGGCGCGGCGATCGAGCACCTTCAGCTGGGCCTCCACCTCGGCCACGACGGCTGCGCCGAAGGCGGCATCGGTGGTGATCAGGATCGACTGGGCGCTCTCATCGTGTTCGGCCTGCGACAGCAGGTCCAGCGCGATGAATTCCGGATCGTTTGCCGCGTCCGCGATCACGAGGATCTCTGAAGGCCCCGCGATCATGTCGATGCCCACCTTGCCGAACACCCGGCGCTTGGCGGCCGCGACGAAAGCGTTGCCCGGCCCGGTGATCTTGTCAACGGGCGCGATGGTTTTGGTGCCGTAGGCGAGCGCGGCGATGGCTTGCGCGCCGCCGATGCGGTAGATCTCGTCCACCCCGGCAAGCCGGGCCGCGAGCAGGACGAGCGGGTTGGCCAACCCGTCCGGCGTCGGCACGGCGATGGCGAGACGGCCGACGCCCGCGACCTTGGCCGGGAGCGCGTTCATCAGCACCGAGGACGGGTAGGACGCAAGGCCGCCGGGCACGTAGAGCCCCGCCGCATCCACCGGCCCCCACCGCCAGCCGAGCGTCGCGCCGGCCGCATCGGTCCAGCTTTCATCGCTCGGCATCTGGCGCAAGTGGTAGGCGCGGATGCGTTCGGCCGCGATCTCCAGAGCATCGCGCTCTTCGGGGGGCACCTCGGCGCAAAGCGCGTCAATCTCGCCCGGCGTGAAGGCCAGCGTCTCGGGCGTCAGGCTCAGCCGGTCAAACCGCGCGGTGAGCTCGATGAGCGCCGCATCGCCCCGCGCGCGCACATCGGCGATGATCTCCGCCACCGCGGCATCCACATCCGGGCTGTCCTCGCGCTTGGCGCTCAGGAGGGCCGAAAAGGCGGTTTCGAAGTCCGGGGCGGTACTGTCGAGGATCTGGGGCATGGGGCTTCCGGCGGGTTGTGTACACCGGCGACATATCGCGGCTTGCGGTCAGGGCTCAAGCCCCCCTATTGAACGCGGCTTGAGGCCCCCTGCCCTTCGCCCCGGTCCCGCCTATTTCTGAACCCGGATTTTGCTCGTCTTGGAAATGATCGCATAGTTGCTCGACCCGTTGGGGGCGGCGCTCGTCACTTTGCATGTCGCGGGCACGCCGGCGAGATCGTTGATCAGATTTTTGGACGACACCAGGTTGATGAAGCGCAAATCGCGCAGGATCGCCTTGCCGTCCCGCTGAACCTCGCTGACCCGCAAGAGTTCGCGGTTGAACTTCATGCCGTAGCGCCCCGTCCCCGTCCCGGTCGCGGCGCCGCAGACCTTGAGCTTGCCGCCTTGTTCCATGACCGTCCACCGGACAAAGAACCGCCCGCCGCCCGTCCAGCTCACGCCCACGCCCTCCCAAGTCTTCCCGACCGGGATTTCGGCATCCTGAGCGGTGGCAGGGGAAGCGGCCAGCGCGAGCGCCAGCCCGAGGGCGTAAAGGAATTTCATGAGGCCAAGTCCTTTGAGGTCAATAACTGAAGTGACCCTATTCAGCGTCACTTCAGCCGTCAACCGGGCTCACACCTCGTGGTGCGGCGCCTTCCCCGAAGGCGCGCTGTAGGGCCGAGTCACGTCGCGCAGCCGCACGTCAAGCGCCTCGACCTCCGCCCGGATCGCTCCATCGCCCGCCAGCGTCAGCAGCACCGCGCCGGTCCCGTCCTCACCCGCTTCGAAGCTCAGGGAGAGCAGCGACAGGATCGTGTCGTGATCGTTGCGGTCGACCCCCTGGCTCGACACCCGCTCGACTTCGGAAATCACCAGCACCGATCGCACCCGCTCCGGCGCGGCCCGCGCGCCGCGCGGATCCTCCCAGCGGAACCGGTTGATCAGAAAGGCCAGCTGCCGCTCGCGGACGAGCCAGCGCATTTCGGTAATCGGGAAGACGGCGTCCTGCACGAGACTGGACAGGATCTCGAGATCCGACACGTCGAGCGCGCCGAGGTTGATCGGCGTCTCACCGCCGTCTTCGAAACGGGCATCGTTGCTCATGCGTCGTGTATCCGTTCGATCTTGGCGCCCACGCCGGAGAATTTGCGCACGACCTGCTCATAGCCGCGGTCGAGGTGATAGACCCGGCTGACCAAGGTTTCCCCCTCGGCCGCGAGACCGGCCAGAATAAGCGAGACAGAGGCGCGCAGATCGGTGGCCATCACCGGCGCACCCTTGAGCCGGTCCACCCCGGTGACCTTGGCCACGCCGCCGTGCACGTCGATTTTCGCACCCATCCGAATGAGCTCGGGCGCATGCATGAACCGGTTCTCGAAGATGGTTTCTTCGAGCACGGCCGTGCCCTCGGCGGTGCACATCATCGCCATCATCTGCGCCTGCAGGTCAGTGGGAAAGCCCGGGAACGGCGCGGTGGTCACATCGACCGCCCGGACCGGCCCATTACCGCGCGTGACGCTGAGGCCGGTCGCCGTTTCGGCGATCTCGATCCCGGCCTCTTCCATCTTGTCGGCCAGCGCCGCCACCAGATACCGCTCGCCGCCCAGAAGCTCGACAGACCCGCCCGCGATCGCTGGCGCGATCATGTAGGTCCCGAGTTCGATCCGGTCGGCGATGACGCGGTGGGTCGTGCCGTGCAGCCGATCAACGCCGCGGATCACCATCTGGGACGTGCCCGCGCCTTCGATATCGGCGCCCATCGCCATCAGACAATGCGCCAGAGCCACCGCATCGGGCTCCTGCGCCACGTTCTTCAGAACCGTCGTCCCCTTGGCGAGCACCGCCGCGCAGAGCGCGTTCTCCGTGGCCCCGACCGAGACGAAGGGAAACTCGATCTCCGTCCCCTTCAGCCCATTGCGGGCGTGGGCGTGAACATAGCCTTCCTTAAGCTCGATCTCGGCTCCGAGCGCCTCGAGCGCGCTGAGGTGAAGATCCACCTTGCGCGCCCCGATCGCGCAGCCCCCAGGAAGCGAAACAACAGCCTCACCAAACCGCCCGATCATCGGCCCGAGCACGTTGAAGGAGGCGCGCAGCTTGCGCACGATATCGTAATGCGCCGTGAGGTTGTCGATCTTGGCGGCGCTCAGCATCATCGCCTGCCCACCCTGAACCAGTGCCACCTCGCAGCCAAGGCTTTCGAGCAGCTCCGAGAGCGTCTTCACATCCGACAGACGCGGCACATTGGTCAGCGTCAACGGCTCCTCGGTGAGAAGCGCCGCGCACATAAGCTTGAGACAGGTATTCTTGGCCCCCGCAATCGGGATTTGCCCCGAAAGCGCGCCATTGCCTGTCACCAGAATCGAATCCATACCCTGCTACCCTCTATCCTCGCGCGGATCTTTCTCCGCCGGGTCCTGATCCGCCACGGCGCGCCCGCGCGCCTGCGCCTTGCGCCGCGCCAGATTCGCCTTGAGCGCCGCCTTGAGCCTGTCCTCGCGGCTCGCACCCGGCCCGGTCCCCTGTTTGTTGTCGGATTTTTCACTCATCTTCTTCTCTCTAACCCAGCCGCCAGACCCCGTCCAGATTGCCCTTGCACCCTGCTGCGTTTGCTCTTAAAGACCCGCCCACGGCGCTGCTGTAGCTCAGAGGTAGAGCACTCCCTTGGTAAGGGAGAGGTCGAGAGTTCAATTCTCTCCAGCAGCACCATGATTTCCCAAAAAAGCACAGATACTTGCGCGAAATCAGCGAATTCCATGTATCGACTCCTACACAGGAGTCCTACACAGTGACCTTAATCATGCCCCGTCCCGTGAAAGACCCGAAGAGCGGAATTTACTACATCCGCGTGCGAGTTCCCGCAGACCTTGTGGGGATATTCGGTCGTGCTGAGGTGTCAAAATCGCTTAGGACGCGCGAACCTGCCGAAGCGAAAGAGCGGTTTGCCGTCGAGTATGCGGCGATACAAAAGCGCTGGGCCGCGCTACGAGCGATGCCTGAGCCGCTCCCCTTGAAGCAGATCGTTGGCTTGGCAGGTCAAGTCTATCAGCGCCTCATGGCGAGCTTGGACATTGAACCCGGTGAACCTACAGTCTGGGAGCAGGTCAGCCGCTTGAATGCGCAGGCGGCCGACAACGACGAGGCGCTCGAGCAATGGTATGGCCCGACGGTCGACGAACTTCTTATCGAAGAAGGTATTGCAACGGACCCGTCGAGCCGAACACGCCTGCTGAAAGCAGTCCAGCGCGCATGGGAACAAGCGACGGAACAACAGCACAAGCGGTCTCAGGGCGACTTCTCACGTGACCCCTACGCCAATCGGTTCCCAGAATGGTCCCCCGAGAAGAATCCCTCAGAACTATCTTCCGGGCCAACACTTTCAGACCTGTTCGACAGGTGGAAGAAAGATCACCTTGCCAACGGAAAATCCGAAAACACGGTCAAGGACTTCCGACAGAAGCTGGAAGCCCTGAAAGACTACCTGGGGCATGAAGATGTAGATCGCATCGCCCCGCGAGAAATCTCCGAATGGACAGATCATCTGCGGCACGAACAGGGCCTCACCCCCAAGACGGTCAGCGGAAAATAC
Source organism: Poseidonocella sedimentorum (assembly GCF_900116005.1). Taxonomy (GTDB): domain Bacteria; phylum Pseudomonadota; class Alphaproteobacteria; order Rhodobacterales; family Rhodobacteraceae; genus Poseidonocella; species Poseidonocella sedimentorum. Next base: position 12,304 of record NZ_FOYI01000001.1, on the reverse strand, counting down.
CTGGCTGCGGTCAAAACCGTGTTCCGGCTGGCCCGTTCTAAATTCCTGATAGAGAGTGACCCTGCGCAAAGCGTCAGCGTAAAAATTCCCCCGAAGGTCAAATCACGGTCGTCTGGCTTCACCGAAGCAGAGGCAAAGCGCGTCTTGTCCGCCGCAAACAAAGTGTTCGAGCAGCCATCGAACATGGCGCATCATAACAAGCTGGCATGCCGTTGGGTGCCTTGGATATGCGCCTACACAGGAGCGAGAGCGGGCGAAATAACGCAACTGCGTAAGGAAGACCTGACCGTTGTAGACGGCATTCCGCAATTTACAATCACGCCGGAAGCCGGAAGCGTAAAGGCGGGTATGTATAGGAACGTTCCGGTCCATCCTCACTTACAAAAGATTGGCCTTCTGGACTTCATCAGTGACGCGAAGAGCGGATATCTGTTCCACTCTGGGCCATCATCAACCCCGGCAGAGGCAGCAAAACGCTCAGGCAACGCGAGAGACAAGATCGCCGTCTGGGTGAGGGATAGCGCCGGAATCACCGATGAGCGCATCCAGCCAAACCATGCGTGGCGACACAGGTTTAAGACAGTAGGCCGTAATTCGGATATCGCCCCAGAATACCTCGGAGCCATCCAAGGCCATGCCGGTCGCACCGCTGGGGAAGACTACGGTGAATATCCGGTCGAAACGTTATACCGCGAAATTTGCAAGCTTCCGCGCATTCAAGTGCCTTGAGATGTTCGGAAGGCAACCAAGCGACAGAGCACAAAAGGCTCGCCCTGTTTTTCCCTGCGCAACTGAACGAAACTCACAAAGGAGCTAAGGACTTTCAGTCCATGGACTCCGACATCGTGTTAACGACAAGCTGCGGGAGGCGGGGCACCTCCAGAGGTCCGTCAAGGCTTCCTTAGGCACGCTAGTCAGGTCATCGCCGAAAGTGTATATGGCGGGCGCGAAGCTAGTCTGATCGAGTTCCAGAAATGGGCCATCAATACGGGTCTCTGACACGGCAGCGGACGCAGAGCCCAAGAACCTTGCAAGCTAGTCTCCAGATTTGGAGTAAATCAATTCGGCAACATCTGGCACGGCGCCATCCGCATACTTTTGCTTCAGGAGATTAAGTCCTTCGTTGATCAAGTATTCGACCTGTCGATACGGGTTTTGCTCATCTGGATACATGGCTTCAACGAAGGCGCGAATCGTGCGATCTGAGTCATCAAAAGTCCCAACATTCCACTTGGTGTTTGAACCTTCGGCCACGCCGCGACCGACTTCACAGTCAACTGCATATGCCATTGCAAACTTGGCAGCGTCTGCGTCCGTTTGAAAATGCCCTGATTCTGCCAATGCGTTCAGAATGGTCTCATTGGAAGGGGCTACTCCGATAGTCTTCTTGTCTGCTTTTGGCTCTTGCATGACGACTTACCTATTGGCTCTCAAGAACAGTATGGCGGGCTGACTTTCGCACGAGTTTCCACTCCGCAATCAATCTTTGCTTTAGTGTCTCACGTGCATTTTCGGGAGGCATCTCGCCTTCGTAAACCAATAACACAACTTGGTCCGCCATTTCTGGAAGTGTTTTCAGCACATTTTGCCGGTGACCAGCGTCCAAGCGTCCAAATGGCGAGTCGATGAAAATTGGACCTCTTAGAGGTGCGTTGTTTTGAAGTGCTGCGACCAAGGACATAGCAACTACATGCTCAGCCCCGGCTGAACGAACCGGGATAGGACTTCCATCTTTGTGCATGATGGTTAAGCCGTAGGTGTCGTTGATACGCAGGCCAGCATAGTCTGGCTCCGTGGTCATTTGTCTAAAGAACTCGCTGGCATCGTCTTCTACGCACTGTCGCAATTCATTTCTGTAAGTATCAACAGACTCACAGAAAAGATCATATAAATCGCGCGAAATATCCCGTCGGCGTTGTTCATCGGTTATACCGCCACCAGAGATCTTCTCGAGTTTTAATTGAAGTTTTTGTCTATAGCTTTCGTTCTCAGCCAGCTTGTCCTGAGTTGCCTCTATTCCGCCCTTGAGTGCGGTAATCTCTCCAACTGTAGATTCATACTTTCTTATCAAATCTCGAATTTCGGACTCCGCATCGCTTGTAATCTTAGATACGACATCATCAAGTTCTATAGACTGTTCATAGAGTTGATCTTCCAAGCCGTCATACTTTTGCCAAAGCAATTCCAAGATCTGCGGGCTCGACACTTTCAATTGTTTGTTGATTGCATGAAGACGTTGACGCACGTTGGAAAGCTCCTCGGATATGTCACCAGTTTCGGCGTCATGTCCAACCAGTTGTTTCTTAAGCGCTTCCAACGCCTTGGGGCCAATTTCCTGCATGCATGTTGGGCAGTTATCAGAAGCTCCACTAGCAAGATCGTTAAGGACTTTTGAACGGGTAACAACTGCCTGGAAATCAGTTTCACGAGATCGAAGCTGGTCGGCGAGTGTGGCCAACCGTTCATGGATAAGAGAAGACCACCCCGTAGCCATAGCCTTCTGCAAATCTTCAATCGCTTCCCTTTTTTGATCCTCCAATCGGGCAATTTCCCCTTTGATCCTATCACGATCTTTCATCAGAGAGTCCATTCGCGCATTACGGCGCATCCCCTCTTCAACTTCCAGTTGTTGCGCTTTAAGTTCCTCGAGATCCTCCTTTTGACGAAGTATATCCGAGTTGTATTCTGCTTTTTCCTCATTCAAACGCACTAATTCCGAACCAAATTCAGCTGTCTGTTTGTCGTTCTGGGCAGCCTTCGCCACGGCACGTTCAGCTCGCTCAAGAGCCTCTTTGGCGCTCTGACGAGAACCTGTAAGTATTGGCAAGCCGAGAATTCGCTCAATCGCTTGGCTGATTTTTTCCCCGGTATCAGTATCTTGATGAAGTAGGTCTTCGTATTCTTGCAGCAGTTCGCCATCAAACAGGAAGAACCGCGAAATCTGCTCGGGCAAGATCTTCCCTAGTTCCCGCCTGGCTTCTTCGGGAGGCAATATGTGGCCTCCCCTTTCTAAGTAGTATTGCGCTGTGTATTCAACCTCGTCCTGCTCGTCTAAAGCCATGGCCTTAGGCACGCCAGTTCGAGTAAGTCGATAATGTGTCCCTGCGTATCTAAGCTCAAGTTGCACTTCAAACTCATTTTCGCCTGCGGCTCGCGCTTCTAGATTGACCAAAGCATGAAATGGAACGGGGCGTCGCCCTCGTCCTACAACTTTTCCAAACAATGCAAAGCGGATTGCGTTGAGTAGAGTAGTTTTTCCTCGCATATTTTCGCCGTAAAAGACGAGAATTCCGGGTGCCTTCGGAAAATTGATCCGCTGCTCGCCCTTGAAGGCACCGAAGTTCTTGAGAGTAAGGGACTCAATAGCAAGCATCAATTGACCCCTTTAGCGTAAGCAGCAACAAGCTCATCGATTTTCGCAGGAAGGCTGTCTGGTAGGTCATGGGCATGTAAACTGAGGAATTCCAAAACCAGCGTCCGGTCTAGATTAGGATACTTCTCGGACCTGATGCGTTCGACCGTGTCTGTCAGGGTTGCTTCATTTCGATGGCTAGAAGACTGGGTCACGTTTCGCCTCTTTATCTATCTCGTTCATTCGGAGGCCTCTGCCTCCTCCTCATCATCTTCAAACCCAACCGTTGTTAGGTCCTCCCAAGCAACACCTGCTTGAGCAGCAATACGCTTCAAGTCGAACACTGCGGCAGGATTTTGAGCATTCGAGCCAAATTCGATTGCTCGTGCAAGCTCTCCCTTGAGAAAAGAGACCTCTGGTTGGTCCTCGTCGTCCGTTTCGGGCAAGACTAAGACATCATGAAGATGTGCGAAGTTTTTCTGCGCGTGCCGACGGAGAACGCGTCCCCGCCGCTGGACGAACTCGCGCGGGTTCTTAGAGGAAGCAAGAATGAGTGCATGCGTCACAGAAGGTATATCCACGCCCTCATCTAAGCAGCGAATGGAAACCACTATCCCGCCCCTCTCGGAGAAGAACTTCAGCGTCTCTTGTTTGTCTCCTTCCATCTCCGAGTGATATTCAAAAACACTCTTTAGTCCGCCGGATTTCGCAGAAGATGTCACTTCATGCATTTGAGACTGGTCGTCGCAATAAACAATCCAACGCTGTCCATCTGAGAAATTCTCTTTCAGGACTTGCGCTGCAAGTTCCGTCTTACCTTCTGCGGATTTTACGATTCGCGCTCGCTGAATGAGGAGATTTTGCAGTTGTCGAGAAAGGTTGACCCCCTCCTCATCACCGCCCGATAGAATCCGCGCATAAACACGTTGAATTCTCTTTGAATAGCTTCTCCATTGATCCCCTTCATCGGATGTAAGGCGGACCGTATGAACGTTGTAGAAGTAGGGGGTTAAGGCTTTAGCGGCTATTGCCTCCTTTAGACCAAAGACTGGGGGCACAATTGGTCCAAAGTAGTCAAAAATTGCTTTCGTCCCAGTCGGGTCCCCAGCCCGTTCTGGTGTTGCGCTGAGCCCTAATCTCGGCCCAACGACGGTTGTGAGAATGTTCTGAGCCTTTGTTGCGCCTAGCCTGTGGACTTCATCGGCTACTAGGAAAATGTGCTCTCCCTGAGAAATCTGGGAAAGAAATTCGCTACCAGAAGCGGTCTGAATGGTGGAAAGGACTGCCCTCGGCGTAGTGTGGTTGGACCTAGTCCATCTTCTTAAGTTATTGTTCTTTCTCCACTTATTGTGCCCTCCACCGCAAACCATTATCGCCAGATTGGAGCCTTCGAAAGTTCCTTTGATCTCCTCGAGCCATTGATCCAACAATAGCTCTCCGGGAACTAGAATTAATGGCACCTCGTTGCGACTAAGCGCGTCACCAATGGCACAAAGGGCGGTGAAGGTTTTGCCTGAGCCTGTCGCATGCTTGAACACACCGCGCCTACCTTGTCGCTCCCATTCATCTAGGGCTTGAATTTGATGCGGGCGCGGCTTCCTGCCACCCATCCGAGATGCGTCTGGTGACCAACGAGCAGCCTCTTCTAGTTCAAGGCAAATTTCATCCACAAGCTCGGGCCAGTGTCCTGCCTCTGCAGACGAGATGATCTTGTTTCTAGCTGTTTCTGGAAAAGGATGCACTTCTACTCCGGGATAGGCATTGTCCCAGAGTTGATCAAAGTAGTTTGCTTCATCCGACACTCTCGCTTGCTCTCCCTCGTCGCGCCAAGAAGCAAAGACGTCTACAGATTCGAGGTTGCCGTCTTGAGAAAGAGCAGGCCAGGTTTCATTCATTGACCCCTTGAAAGCAATTTTGTTCCCCACTTTATCGGTCAGTATCCCGAGCTTGTCGTGAAAAAGCCGCCTAGGTCGGCCTGACAGATCTTTTCCTATCCAAGCGATCTTACAGTCAATTATTCCTTCGGCGACCAGCGACGCCAAAACGACGGCGGGTTTATGAAAGGTGTCGTTATCCAGTAGATCTTGAAAAGACTGGCACAAAGATTGGCTGGTGCTTTCTTCAAGTTTCCTTGAATAACCCTCTCGCAGTGCCTCATGGTCACCTTCGGATAGAATAGGGGAGCAAATAAGCCGCATCTTGCCGCCGTTCTTCGCGAAAGCCTTAAGGCTGCTCCAAGCGATTATGAAGATTGTGCTCGAAAAGAACCCAACGGCACGATCATACGAAACCGACGCTTCTAGGGCAGGCAGGTAGAAATCCTGAGCAAGATCGTCGGCTGGCTTGTGGTATGATCTGCCGAAGTTATAGCTGCTCAAATTCACGCTACTCTTCTCCAATGAGCCTACGTCGGCGAATTTGAACCCTCTTTTCAATGGCCTCCAAGAGACGCGGAGTTGGGCAAGCTATAAGTGTCTCTCGCACTGTTCTGCCGGTGCTGGGCCGCAAGACCCGCTCCTGCTCTACTATTCTACCTGCAGCCGCACGAAACACAGTTTCAGCATTTGCCTGCACGTTCCGTGACCAAGAGAAATCATAATAAAGGTCAGCGTCCCACAGAACAAAGACCTTCTCTTCTGGGCAGAAGCCGCCAAGAAGGACTAGACGGTTCTCGCTACGGTCAAAGTTGCCTCGTTGCCCCCGGCTTTGCCCTGGGACAATTAGCTGAACCTTATGTTCACCGACCGTTCGACCACCCGGTGGGCTTGTTACATTGAAAAGGTAGACTCTGAGACGCTTCGGAAGCGGTAACATGCCGTCGATAAGCAACGGTTTTTTGTTGCAGTCAGAGTGCGTGACCACAAGATCTACAAGCGGCTCGAGAAAGGCGCTGTGTAGTTCAAAGGGAGTCAGTTTTTGGGCAGATCTATTCATTTTTGAAACGGCCTATCCCCGACAGGAACTCGCCAAAATCTAAGCAATCACGCATCATTTTCTTGCGACGCGGAGTCTATCTTTTCCTTTGAGCGTTTTGTGGGCCGCTTCCTGCCTCCGTCTTCAAACAGCTTTATTTCGTTCTCATCCACAGTTTGCGAGCAGGGTGCCGGAATCTGATAAGACATTTTACTGTCCCTTAGAAGCGGTTGAAGTTGTGGCACAAAGCGACCCTTTGCACCCAAAAGATACTCTTCAGACATCTCTACACAAACCCAGCGCCTTTTAAGGTTTTCTGCAACTACTCCAGTTACGCATGAGCCGCCAAACGGGTCCACCACCAGATCACCAGGATTTGTGAGAAAGCGGATAAAATACTCAGGGAGTTGGCTTGGGAATCTTGCGGGGTGAATTGGAATATTTTCGTTTCTACAATGAGCTTGATAACTCCCGTTGGATTCCGTGTTCGCAACCGCAAGTAAGTTTGGCGGAACTGACCCACCGTTGTCACGGTTGAACTTCGTCGAGATATCATGTCCTGATGGTCGGAGCTTCGCCTTGTATCCATTTTTTAGCAGGCTTTCCATGGACTTGCTGTAAGGTTGAAGGATGCGCTTATTGTTTGCTTTGGGAAATGGCGTTTTCGAGAGCCACCAAATGCTGTTGACAGCGTCTTTGACGCGAACTCGACGAATATTAACCCATTCTGCAGGCGTGGGTAGTTTGGAAGGATTCCACCAGTAATGTTCCTGACAAAGGTGAAAACCAAATTCCTCGACTAACATGACGAGAAGCTTGAAGTGATATAGGCTTCGAGTTGGCTGGCCCGGGACCCATGCTCCACCGATGTCTACTACAAGACTGCCACTATCCTTGAGTATCCGGTGAAAACCTTCGGCAAAGGGCCGAAACCAATCGCAATACTTATCGGCGTCCTCATTTCCGTAGCTTTTTTTTCTAACAAGTCCAAATGGTGGACTGGTTACTATTAAGTCTACGCTGGCAGGTTCGGCAATGTTCAATGCGTAAGCTCGTGAGTCACCCCAAAGAATTTTCCCATACTCAGCTTCATAGAACTTTCTTACAGTTTTGGCTGGGAATTTTTTCTTAAAGTCATTGTTTGTCCCTGGAGGCGGTGAGCTTTGATTGCGAAAATGCAGGTGGCGGACATACTCACTTATGCTATCGAAGCCGCAAGCAGATGCCGCCTTCATGAACTCTGAACGCTCTTCTTCAGTAAGTCTGATGTTTGTGACGCGCGTTCGTGGGTTGCTGGACTTTGGACGAGGCACCTTATTGCTCCTACTGGATCGATGGTGAGCCTACTTGCGATTCTTCTGACACACAAGAAACAGCACTGGTAGTTGTATGTCATTAATGCCAGCAGATCTTCTTGCCAATCCCAGAGTCAAACGTTTGCGCGCCTCCTCTGACAAATCAAGTTACGGAGGCACTTCAGCATCCGGTAGCTGGTCTGCTGCTGACCAAAGCCTCTTCTCCACGTCTCCATCGACCATGCTCGTTCCTCACGCCCGAATTGATTTGGGTCTCGCCCTTGGGTGCAGCCGTAGCGCGAGCATCTCATCTTCGCCAACAAGCTCTTGAGATCATTGCCAATACGCCCTTGGCTATTTTATGGAGGCCGTTTTGTTTCACCGAAAAAATCTGAGCGCCCAAGATAGATAAGACGGTTTGCGCATTCCCCCCCGGCGGGGCAAATCCTGCTTTTTCAACGAAACGGTTTGTTGCCCCCCGATGCGGAACTATGGGTCCCAATTGAAGTCTTCGATCTCTTGCCATGGAACTAGGTTGACTTGGTTCTGCTTGCGGCCTTTGTTTGGTGGCCCTTCCATCCGCACCGACTTCAGTTTGCCCGCCTTGTGCAGCTTGCGGAGATCATCCAAGTCTGCAACGGCGATCTCTGCACGAATTGGCCCCATCTTTTCAAAGTTCTTTAAAACGAACTCTACCTCGGTTCCGTCCTTCCTCATTTTCTTCCGCTTCAATGCTCTTCTCCCTCGATGTGAATGAGTTGAACTTGGTGTGGAGACGAAGGCGGTTCAAGTTCGATTAGGGGCAGGAGAACGTGAACAGAAAGCCGTTGCTCGCAAGGGTATACCTCAAAATACACCTCAAGGGACCGCCCGCTTGGTGTACGCAAGGGTTGCTTTATGCTTTCGGACATCTAAATATACGGTCACCACCCATAGGTACGCCCCAAGAGGAATTCTATGACCACGATTTTCTATGCCCGCGTTTCCACCGCTGATCAGACACTCGACCACCAGGTCGATCAAGCTCGCAAAGCAGGCATTCCGATTGACGAAGTTGTGTCGGACCGTGGGCAGTCTGGCCTCTCGACCGTGCTGGCAGAACGGCCAGAAGGCCGTCGCCTTTACGACAAGCTCCGCCAAGGGGACACTCTCGTAGTTCGCTGGGTAGACCGGTTGGGGCGTAACTATCAGGACGTGACAGACACTATCCGGCACTTCATCCGAACAGGGGTCACCATTAAAACAGTGATCAACTCGATGACCTTTGACGGAACAACGACCGACCCCACCCAACAGGCCGTCCGGGATGCGCTCATTGCCTTCATGGCTGCCACAGCGCAGGCCCAAGCCGAAGCGACTAAGGAGGCTCAACGGGCAGGCATCGAGCACGCTAAAGCCAAAAAACCCGAGGCTTACCGGGGCCGCAAGCCGTCCTACGACCGACAACAGTTGAACCTAGTGCGGGATATGACTGGTACTGGCGCGGGAACGTCCGAAGTCGCGCGCGCGTCAGGACTTAGCCGTCAGACGGTCCTTCGCATCCGCCATGACCTAAACGAAGCCGAAGCGAAGCTCTTCCGCTGGGGAATGTAAACAGGTCATAGGCCCATTTTCGCACATACTAGAAGAATAGAGCTCGAACCGGCAAGGGGAACGACCCACGTACACGGCGAACCTCCCGGCACCTCGATGATTTTCTTCACTCGACGAAGGCGAAGACTGCCGCCGCCAACCAACAAATGACTTCAACCAATGAAAGGCCCTCGCCCTGCCCGCCGGGGGCTTTGCGATTTTTAATACAGAAGAGAAACGACATGCAGAACTCAACCACGCCCAGCGGTGCCCAGCCCGATATGAGCCAGACCCGCACCACTTTACGGATGCTCCAGCCCAGAGAGATCACCAGCGACCCGGAGTTCCTATTTCGGCAAATCGCCACCGATAAGGGTCACGTTCGCGGACTGACCCAAACGCTCCGCAATCTGGGAGAACTCGACCCCGTTCTTGTCTGGCAGGAGGTTGATGTTACCGGCCAGACGACAGATCGCATCGTCCTTCTCGACGGCCATCACCGACTTGCTGCCTACGCCACCGCGAAGCCCCGAGAGAGCGTGCCCGCAGCCATACTACAAGGGGACAGGTCGGTGGCCATGTTGGCTGCCGTTAAGGCGAATTCACGTGAACGATTACCGCTGTCCAAAAGCGAGAGAATGGACGCCGCTTGGAGATTGGTTAGACTTCCCGGCGAACGTCTCAAGGTTAGGGAGATTGCCGGAGCCTCCGGCGTCGGACCCCGTTCCGTAGACAACATGCGACAGAGATGGAAAATGATGGTCGCAGCGGAAAATGAAGCGACCGGGCAATGGTGGCGAGATCGTCAGGATGACTTGCTAGAACGCGAAGACCGTCCCGATATCTCCGATGCAGTGCGACGAGCACAGATAGAGAAGATCGCAACGAGAATTCGCGAGGCCCTCGGGAAGATGCCTTGGCAGAACGAGGAAATTGCCGCCGAGGCGATCCAGTTTGCAGTCGGGGCAATCAAACTGCGGTCGATGGCTGAGTGGCTCTATTTCGCCGATGAGTTGGACGACAACAAAAACGGCTCACTCGGGAGCAACCTTAAAGAACCCGATACTGCCACAGACGACAGCGACTTCTGACTCAGTAAACACGCATTTCATAGGAACGCGCATTCTGCGTGTTTCAAGGGTCCGATACTCCGGCAGGACCACGCACCCAAGTCGCCAGGCGGGCTACCCGAACCCGACTACCCGAACAGAAACCAACCACAACCAATCTGACGAGGAACCGTCGACGACACGTCGCACGGGCCAATACGCATCGTCAGTGACTATCAAGAAAGTTAACCATGAGTACAAAGACGAACGCTGTGCAGAATCCAGATCGTGCACGCCATCCCCAAGTCGAAGTGGGCAAGACCCACATTGAAATTTTCACTGACGGCTCCTGCATTGGAAACCCCGGCCATGGCGGCTGGGGTTCTGTGACTCTCCGCAAAGCATCAACGGGTAAGGTCATCAAGTCCCGAGAAGGAAGCGGCTACGCCTTAAGAACGACGAACAACCGAATGGAACTCATCGCCGTGTGTGTGGCCTTGGAAAATCTCGGCCGGGTCACTGATGAGCCGATCACGGTTTTCACTGACGCAAATCTAATTCCCAACTCCATGAACGGCTGGCTGGCAACATGGAAAGCCAACGACTGGAAGCGAAGCGGCGGCAAGGCCGTCGAAAACCGCGACCTCTGGCAGCGGCTGGAACAAGCTGCATCAGGGCGTCATATTACGTGGAAGTGGGTTAGAGGGCACAACGGCTCTGAGAACAACGAACGAGCTGACCGTCTGGCATACGCCGCTGCGCGTCGGGCCGAAAAGAAACTCTAAATCCTATAGAACAACAATGACAGGACCCCCGGTGGAAACTCTGCCGGGGTCCGCTGAGTCGCTTGTTTCCCTTAACTAGCAACAGTCAAGTGCGCAGGGGCGTAGATCGATTTTTGCTTATTCGAGTGTACAAGGGGATCGCTCAAACTACCAACCGCTGGTCCACTTCCCGGATTAAACCAAAGCTGAGGCCTACACATCACTCCTACACAGCGGTTGCCCTGCTCTAATTTTTATGCTTTAAAATCAACGATAAAGACAGATGTAACTAGAGTTCAATTCTCTCCAGCAGCACCATCTCACACTTTTTTCCGGATAACCCTCCTAACACCTTGAAAGGTAAGGTCGTTTTTGGAGTTCCATACACACCTTCTGGCGTGTAGGTCAGCGGATCAGAGAATGCCAGTCTGAGCACCGTCTGACGGACCGCATAGCTCCCATTTTTGTATATATCCCAAGGCCTTGAGAGAAATCGCAAGGAGAGTTCAATACACTCTTCAAATTTGCCCGCATTTGGCAGCGGTTCAGAGGCCTTCTCAACGAGCAACATCTTCTCCCGTTCGAGCTTTTCGATCTTGGATTCTATGGCCTTGATGACTGTGGCGTTCTTGGTCTCGACCATGCGGTCGATGAGTTCCAACAAGCTCTTGTCAGCAGCCTCGGCCTGACGCTGCCACTCGTCGCGTTCAGCCTGGGCCAGCTCCAAACGGCTGTTCCAGGCATCTTTGAACATCGCGATAGCCAGATCGAGCAGCCGATTGCTTGGCTGTAGGCGCTTGAGGATATCCTCGAAGCCGCCTTCCAGCTTAGCGCGTGCAACCGACTTGCTCTTCTGAGAGCAGCCGCGCGTCATGCAGCGGTAATAGGCGTAATGCTTGTATTTGCCCTTCGACCAAGCGCCGGTCATGTGATTGCCGCACTCGCTACAGGTGACAAACCCGCGCAAGGGGAAGTCTTCGCTGAAGTCAGCGCGCGCAGGTCCGCGCGCACCTTCCTCTAGGGTCAGGACCCATTGATTTCATTGAGGCGTCATGATTCACCGTCCGAAAACAGAGCGGTGACATGTCTGATCTTTTCTGGTTGAGCGACGCGCAGATGGCGCGCCTGGAGCCTTACTTCCCGAAGTCCCACGGCAAGCCACGCGTCGATGATCGTCGTGTTCTGAGCGGGATTATCTTCATCAACCGCAATGGGTTGCGTTGGCGGGATGCTCCGAAGGAATATGGCCCTCACAAGACGCTCTACAATCGTTGGAAGCGCTGGAGCGACAAGGGCATCTTCGCGCAAATGATGGTTGGTTTGGCCGCAGAACAGGTCGAAGAGAAGACCGTTTTGATC
>NZ_FOYI01000017.1 GCF_900116005.1 Poseidonocella sedimentorum | reverse complement strand
CCGCATCAGGGCGAGGTTCATCTCGGTCTCGCCCTGCGGCGCGTAGTAGAACGACGACCGCGAGATCGACAGCAGGCGGCATTGCACCCCTATCGACAGCGTGGGGTGGTGGCGTTCGATCATCCCGCGCCTCGCTTGCCGGTCCAGGGCTTGAGCTTTCGTGACAAAAAATCGTTGGCGACGGCCAGCTCTCCGATCTTGGCGTGCAGCGATCGCACTGTCTCCTCGTCGAGCTCGGCCTTCTTCTTGCTGCCACGCTCGAAGATGTCCCAAGCCCCCTCAAGCAACGCCTTCTTCCATTGGTGGATCATCGTCGGATGCACGCCAAATTCTGCGGCCAGTTCCGACACAGTGCGCTCGCCCTTCACGGCGTCCAGCGCCACGCGAGCCTTGAAGCCCGCATCATGGTTCCTGCGTTTCGACATGTTCTGATCTCCTCGTGCTTGGAGACCAGCAGACGTCAGATTGTAGCTTCCGTCACTGCCCGATTTTCGGGGGGTGGCTCAATCATCGCTGCAAGCGGCCCCCACAAGCTCGCAGGCGGCGTCAGAGCGCCAAGAGTGAATTTCCCCGAACGCGCGGTTGTCCTCGAAAGGTGATCAGCGATCACTGGTCCGAATTGAAGAGGAATGCCATCCTGAAATGGCAAGACGGCCGCAAGAATTTATCGAGATCTCGGGCAATGTCGCGCCTTGACTTGATGGCTGACCTCCAATGGGATGCGCCACGCGGCAGGGAGGGAGAGCGGCGTTGGATATTCTGGTAAATATAGTGCTGCCCCTGTCACTTGCGGTGATCATGCTGAGCCTTGGCATCGGGCTGACGCCGGCCGATTTTCGGCGGGTTGCCGAGCGGGGATGGGTCTTCGCCATCGGCGCGATCTGCCAGCTGTTCTTGCTGCCGGTTGTGGCCTACGTCATCGTCCTTGCGTTCGGGTTGAGCGGCGCGATCGCCGCGGGGATCATGTTGCTGGCGTTCTGCCCGGGCGGCGTGACATCCAATGTCGTCACCCGGCTGGCGCGCGGCGATGTTGCTCTGTCCGTGTCGCTGACCGCGTTGATCTCTCTTCTTTCGATTGTCACCGTGCCATTTCTGGTCGGCTGGTCGGTCGTTCATTTCATGGGCGAAGATGCGCCCGCTGTCTCGGTCGTGTCGCTGGCCATCGCGATGTTCCTGTTGACGGCATTGCCGGTATCGGTCGGGATGGCGATCCGGCACATCGCGCCGGGGTTTGCCAACAGGATCGAGCCGCGATTGGTCGCGCTCGCGAGCCTTCTGTTCGTTCTCATCATCCTGGCCGCCATCGTCTCGAACTGGGATCTGCTGCTCTCCAACATCGCGTCGCTGGGTCCGGCCTTGGCGCTGCTCAATATCGTGACCATGCTCGCAGGGCTTCTCATCGGCGCCGCGACTGGCATGTCCTGGCCGGAACAGAAGACCATCTCGATCGAGGTCGGCATCCAGAACGGCACGCTGGGCATCACACTGGCGCCGCTGATCGCGGGTGTGGCCGGGGGCATCCCGACGATCGGCCTGCCCTCTGCCCTGTACGGCGTCATCATGTATGTGACCGCCATTCCTTTCGTTCTCTGGCTCCGGAGTCGCTGACATGCAATCTGACGTGATCATCGTGGGGGCGGGTCTTGCCGGCCTCGTGGCGGCGGCGGAACTGGGGGATCGGGGCAAATCGGTTCTGATTGTCGACCAGGAAGGGCCCCAGAGCCTGGGCGGTCAGGCGTTCTGGTCGCTGGGCGGTCTGTTCATGGTCGACACCCCCGAACAGCGCCGGATGGGGATCAAGGACAGCCACGCGCTCGCCCTGAATGACTGGATGGGATCGGCGCAGTTCGATCGCCCCGAAGATGCCTATCCGCGCAAATGGGCCGAAGCCTATCTCGATTTCGCCGCCGGCGAGATGCGGCCCTGGCTTCATGCCATGGGGCTGCGCTGGTTTCCGGTCGTCGGCTGGGCCGAACGCGGCGGGGGCTTTGCCGACGGGCACGGCAATTCGGTGCCGAGGTTTCACATCACCTGGGGGACCGGGCCGGGCGTGCTGGAGCACTTCATCCGCCGTTGCCGCGCCCATGCCGAGGCGGGTCTGCTCACCTTCAAGCACCGCCACCGCGTCGACCGGATCGAGATGCAAAACGGCGCCGCGGTGGGCATTTCGGGTAAGGGTCTTGCCGAGGATTCCGCGCTCCGGGGCGCGCCGACAACCCGAGAGGTCACCGGTGATTTCCGCTACGGCGCGTCGTCTATCATCGTGGCGTCGGGCGGGATCGGTGGCAATTTCGAGCTGATCGAACGCGTCTGGCCGACCGACCGCCTTGGCCCGATGCCGCGCAACATGCTGTCCGGGGTGCCCGCGCATGTTGACGGACGGATGCTCGGCATCGCCGAGACGGCCGGCGGCCATATCATCAACAAGGACCGGCTCTGGTTCTACACCGAAGGGGTCCAGAACTGGGATCCGATCTGGCCGCGCCATGGGATCCGTATCCTGCCCGGCCCGTCCTCGATGTGGTTCGATGCGACGGGGCAGCGTTTTGCGCCGCCCGCCCTGCCCGGCTTCGACACCAACGGCACGTTCAAGGCCATTCTGGACAGCGGCCATGACTACAGTTGGTTCGTGTTGACGCAAAAGACGATCAAGAAGGAATTCGCGCTGTCGGGGTCGGAACAGAACCCGGACTTTACCTCCGGCAAATGGAGCGAGGTCATCAGGCAGCGGATCCTCTCCGGCACGCGCGCCACCGATCCGGTGGAGGCGTTCAAGACCCACGGGGCGGATTTCATCGTGGCCGATACGCTTGACGATCTGGTCCTGCGGATGAATGCCCTGACGGGCGCGCCTCTGATCGACGGCGTGTCCCTGCGCCGCCAGATCGCCGCGCGCGACGCGCAGATCGACAACCCGTTCAGCAAGGATGTTCAGGTGTCGGCGATTCACGCCGCGCGCCAGTATCGCGGTGACAAACTGGTCCGCACGGCGAAACCGCACAAGATCCTCGATCCCGCGAACGGCCCACTGATTGCGGTGCGGCTGCACCTGATCACGCGCAAGACGCTTGGCGGTCTGCAAACCAATCTCGATAGCCAGATGGTGGGCGCTGATGGCGCCTGTGTCCCCGGGCTCTTTGCCGCGGGCGAGGTTGCGGGCTTTGGCGGCGGCGGCTTTCACGGCTACAACGCACTTGAAGGCTCGTTTCTGGGCGGGTGCATCTTCTCGGGCCGCGCGGCAGGGCGCAGCGACGCAATCGGGTAGCTCCGCCCCGGTCTCAACCACGCAGCGCCAAAGCCCTTCGCCACCGCTCGGCGCTCTGGGGCGCAGGGCGGAAACGGCGCTCTTGCGGCGCCCCGCTCCACAGCCGATGCGCACGCGCCGGGGGTGGCCCGCATAACCGTTTGACGTCGCGACTTCGCCGATCTAACGTCTGCTCGATATCTGTTGGGGTGCCCTTTACGGGCTGAGATGCGCAGCGCGCGAACCCATTGAACCTGAACCGGTTAGGACCGGCGGAGGGAACAGGTCGCGGGCCCCGCTCCGCTCTGATCGCCCCCCATCCATGTCCTGACCCCGAACGCCAGGAGCGGTGGCATGGTTGCGAAAGCGCTGACGATTGCGGGCTCGGATTCCGGGGGCGGGGCGGGCATTCAGGCCGATCTGAAGGCGTTTTCGGCGATGGGGGTCTATGGCGCCTCGGTCATCACCGCCGTGACCGCGCAGAACACCCGATCGGTCACCGCGATCCATGCCATCCCGGAGGAGGTCGTGGCGGCGCAGATCGCCGCGGTCCTCGATGACATCGACATCACCGCGATCAAGATCGGGATGCTGGGCACGCCCGCGTTGATCGTGGCGGTGGCGGAGGCGCTGGCGCGGTATGAAGGCCCGGTGGTGCTCGATCCGGTGATGGTGGCGAAATCCGGGGATCGGTTGCTGGCGGATGCGGCGATTGACTCGTTGAAAACCCATCTCATCGGGCGCGCCACGCTGCTGACGCCCAATCTGCCGGAGGCCGAAAAACTCGTCGGGCCGGGCGCTCCACAGGAGCAGGCGCAGAGGCTCCTGGCTCTCGGGGCGGGCGCCGTGCTGATGAAGGGCGGACATGCGGCGGGCACGATCTGTGAGGATCTTCTGGTCACGGCGGCGGGCACGCAGACCTTTGCCGCCGACCGCATTGACACCCAGAACACTCATGGGACCGGCTGCTCCTACGCGTCCGCCATCGCGGCAGGGTTGGCACAGGGGCTGGCGCTGGAGGCAGCGGTCGAGCGCGCGCACCGCTGGCTCAATACCGCGATTTCGCGCGCCGATGAGCTGGGGGTCGGCCGCGGCCACGGGCCGGTCCACCATTTCCACCAGCTTTGGCGATGAGCGCGCGGTTCGACATACTCGGCGGCGGTGTCTGCGGGTTGGCGATGGCGGCCGAGCTTGCGTCGCGGGGCGCCGAAGTCACGGTGACCGACCCGGCCGGCCCGCCGGGCGATCACGCCTGTTCGTGGTGGGCGGGCGGGATGCTGGCCCCCGACTGCGAGGGCGTGAGCGCGGAGCCGGAGGTCGTGCGGCAGGGCCGGCGCGCCGCCGATTGGTGGGAGGCGCAAGGGGCGCGTGTCGCCCGGGAGGGGACGATTGTCGTCGCCCTGCGCCGCGATCAGGGCGAGCTTGCGACCTTCGCGCGGCGCGCGCCCGGCGCCGTTTCGCTGGACCGCGACGGGCTCGCCGCGCTGGAGCCGCAGATCGCGGACCAGTTTTCCGCCGCCCTCTTCCTGCCCGATGAGGCCCATCTCGCCCCCCGCGAGACCCTCACCGCGCTGCGCGCCCGGCTGGCCCGCGCCGGCGTCACGTTTCAAGGCGCGCTTGGTGGCGCGCGCGAGGGGCAGGTCATCGATTGCCGCGGTCTCGCCGCCCGTGATCGGCTCCCGGACCTGCGCGGCGTGAAGGGCGAGATGCTCGTGGTGCGCAGCCCCGACGTCACGCTCTCGCGCCCGGTCCGGCTGCTGCACCCGCGCTTTCCGCTCTACATCGTGCCACGGGGAGACGGGATCTTCATGCTCGGCGCGACCCAGCTGGAGAGCGGCGAGCGCCACCGCGCCACCCTGCGCTCGGTCATGGAGCTGATGAACGCGGCCTACGCCCTGCACCCGGCGTTTGGCGAGGCCGAGTTGCTGGAGATCGGCGTCGATGCGCGCCCCGCCTTTCCCGACAACCAGCCGCGTCTCCGCCGGATCGGCGATCGGATTTATGCAAATGGCCTGTTTCGGCACGGATTTCTGCTCGCCCCCGCGCTGGCGCGGATGAGTGCGGATCTGCTGCTGGAGGGCAAAACACCGGAGGTTTGGTATGAAGATCATCGTGAACGGTGAGGCGGTGGAGAGCGCGGCGCCGGATCTCGCCGCGCTCCTGACCGAGCTCGGCAAGGGCGAGGCGAAGGTGGCCACCTCCATCAACGAGGCCTTCGTGCCCCGGGGCGCGCGCGGGCAACAGGCCCTGCGGGATGGCGACCGCGTCGAGATCGTCGCCCCCAGGCAGGGAGGCTGAGATGCCCGTCTTCTACGGCAAGGACATCCCCTCGCGCCTGATGCTCGGCACCGCGCAATACCCCTCGCCCGCGATCCTCGCGGAGGCCTTCCGCCAGTCTGGCGCCGGCATCGCCACGGTCTCGCTGCGCCGCGAGGCGGGCGGCGAGCGGGCGGGACAGGCGTTCTGGTCCCTGATCGAGGAGCTCGGTGTCGCGGTCCTGCCCAACACCGCCGGCTGCCATTCGGCCCGCGAGGCGGTCACCACCGCCCGGATGGCGCGCGAGCTCTTCGAGACCAACTGGATCAAGCTGGAGGTCATCGGCCACGCCGACACGCTCCAGCCCGACCCATTCGGCCTGCTGGAGGCTGCGGCGCAGCTTTGCGCGGAGGGGTTCGAGGTCTTTCCCTATTGCACCGAGGATCTGGTGCTTTGCGAGCGGCTGGTGGAGGCGGGCTGCAAGGTCCTGATGCCCTGGGGCGCGCCGATCGGCACCGGGCTGGGGCTCAACAACATCTACGGGCTGCGCAGCCTGCGCGCGCATTTTCCCGATATCCCCCTCGTGGTGGATGCCGGGCTCGGCCTGCCCTCGCAGGCGGCGCGGGCGATGGAGCTCGGCTATGACGCGGTGCTGCTCAACACGGCCGTGGCCAGGGCGGGCGATCCGGTGGCGATGGCGCGCGGATTTGCCCGCGCGGTCGAGGCCGGCGCGCTCGCGGCTAAGGCCGATCCGATGGACCCGCGCGACATGGCCGCCCCCTCCACCCCGGTTCTGGGAAAGGCCTTCCTGTGACCCTGCCCCGCTTCTACCCGATCTTCGACGATGTCTCCTGGTTGCGGCGGATGCTGCCGCTCGGGGTCAGGCTGGTGCAATTGCGGATCAAGGACGCGCCGCCGGACGCGCTGCGTGCGCAGATCACCGAGGCGCGCGATCTCTGCCGCGCTCACGGCGCGGTTTTGGTGGTCAACGACCACTGGCAGCTGGCGGTCGAGCTGGGGTGCGACTGGGTGCATCTGGGTCAGGAGGATCTTGACGATGCGGACCTCGCCGCCCTCCGCCGCGCCGGCCTCAAGCTCGGCGTCTCGACCCATGACGGTGCGGAGCTGGAGCGCGCGCTGGCGCTGGCGCCCGACTATGTCGCGCTCGGGCCGATCTACCCCACGATCCTCAAGAAGATGAAGTGGCACCAGCAGGGCGTCGGGAAACTGACCGAGTGGAAATCCCGGGTGGGAGAGATCCCCCTCGTGGCGATTGGCGGGATGAGCGTGGCGCGCGCGGGCGGCGCCTTTGCCGCGGGGGCGGACATCGTCTCGGCCGTGACGGACATCACGCTTCACAGCGATCCCGAAGCGCGCACGCGCGCCTGGCTGGCGGCCTGCGGATGAGCCGCTATGCCCGCCAGTTGCCGCTCCTCGGGGCCGCCAGCCAGGCGCGGCTCGCCGCGTCCTCGGTGCTGGTGATCGGCGCGGGCGGGCTTGCCGCGCCGCTGCTGCAATATCTCGTCGGGGCGGGCGTGGGCCGGATCCGGCTGGTCGATGCGGATGTGGTGAGCCTGTCGAACCTGCATCGGCAGACGCTCTTTCGCGAGGCCGACATCGGCCGGCCCAAGGTCGAGATCGCCGCCGACACCCTCGCGGCGCTCAACCCCGAGACGACGATCGAGCCAATCCGCCAGCGCTTCGATCCCGCCAGCGCCCGGGCGCTCTGCGACGGGATGAGCCTTGTCATTGACTGCGCCGACAGTTTCGCGGCGAGCTACATCGCCTCCGACCTGTGCCTGACCACTGGCCAGCCGCTGATCAGCGCGAGCGTCGTGGGGACGGAGGGCTACACCGGGGGCTTCTGCGGCGGCGCGCCGGGGCTGCGCGCGGTGTTCCCGGAACTGCCGGACCGGCTCGGCTCCTGCGACAGCGACGGCGTGCTCGGCCCCAGCGTCGGCGTCATCGGCAGCCTGCAGGCGCAGATGGCGCTGGAGATCTTGACCGGCGACCGGGCGCCCCTCGGCAGGCTCATCACTTATGACGCGCGCGCGCTGCGCTTCGGGGGCTTCCGCTTCGACGCGGCCCCCGACCCCGCCCCGGAGCCCGGCTTCATCGCCGCCGCCGACATCGCCCCGGGTGACTTCCTCGTCGATCTGCGCGCCGCCGGGGAAGACGGCCCCGCCCTGCCGCAGGCGGCGCGCCACGCGGTCAGCGATTTCGGCCCCGAGGGGCCGATGCCACAGCCCAACCAACGCGCCGTTCTGGCCTGCCGCTCCGGGCTTCGGGCGTGGCAGGCCGCCGAGCGGCTTTCACACCACTGGGTTGGGGAGATCAAGCTCCTCGCCCTCGGAGACTAAGGAGACCGACATGCTACGGCTGCTGACATTCACGCTGGCCCTCATCGGGGCGAGCCCGAGCTTCGCCCAGGACAGGATGACCCTGCTGCTCGACTGGTTCATCAACCCCGATCACGGGCCGATCATCGTGGCCCAGGAGTTGGGCTATTTCGCCGATCAGGGCCTTGAGATTGAGATCATCCCGCCCGCCGATCCCTCCGCCCCGCCCAAGCTTGTGGCAGCCGGTCAAGGCGATATCGCCGTGAGCTATCAGCCCAGCCAGCATCTGCACGTGGCCGAGGGGCTGCCGCTGATCCGCGTCGGCACATTGGTGGCGACGCCGCTCAACTGCCTGCTGGTGCTGAAGGACGGCCCCATCGCGGAGATCGCCCAATTGAGGGGCGGCAAGATCGGCTTTTCCGTCGCCGGCGTGGAGGAGGCCGTGCTCTCGGCGATGCTGGGCAAACACGGCGTCGGGCTCGATGAGGTCGATCTGGTCAACGTCAACTTCTCGCTCAGCCCCTCGCTCATGTCCGGTCAGGTCGATGCGGTGATCGGCGCCTACCGGAATTTCGAGCTCAACCAGATGGAGATCGAAGGCATCGACGGGCGTTGTTTCTACGTCGAGGAAGAGGGCGTGCCGACCTATGACGAGCTGATCTACGTCGCCAATCCCGAGCGGATGGATGCCGATCGGATCCGCCGGTTCCTGCGGGCGACGGAGCTGGCGACGCAATATATCGTCAACAACCCCGAGGCCGCCTGGGCGCTCTTCAAGGGCTACGCGCCGGAGCTGGACGATGCGCTCAACGCAAAGGCCTGGGAGGACACCCTGCCCCGCTTTGCCCTGCGCCCCGAGGCGCTGGACGAGGGCCGCTACGCGCGGTTCGAGGCCTTCCTTGCGCGCAGTGGTCTGGTCGAAGGCACGCGCCCGGTCTCGGCGCTGGCCGTGGACCTTGGCGCGCAATGAGCTATGGGCGCATCTTTCCGGCCTGGCGCGACGCGGCGCCGGACTGGCCCGCCTACACCCGGCACGATTTCGTGCAGGGGCTCGGCAACGGTCGCCTGCCGCGCGCGGCGTTCCTGCACTATCTCAAACAGGATTACGTCTTCCTGATCCACTTCTCCCGCGCCTGGGCGCTTGCGGTGACCAAGGCCGAAACGGTCGCGGAAATGCGGCTCGCGGCGGGGACGGTGAACGGGCTGATCAATGACGAGATCGCGCTGCACATCCAGACCTGCGCCGAGGCGGGGATCGATGAGGCGACGCTGTTCGCGACCCGGGAGCGGCGCGAAAACCTCGCCTATACGCGCTACGTGCTCGATGCCGGCCATTCGGGCGATCTGCTCGATCTTCTGGCGGCGCTCGCGCCTTGTGTGATGGGCTACGGGGAGATCGGCGCGGATCTGGCCGCGCGCCGGAGCTCTGATCTCTATGCCGGCTGGATCGACACCTACGCGGGCGCGGACTATCAGGCCCTCTGCCACGATGTCGGCGCGCTGATCGACGGCGCGGTGGCGCGGCGGCTGGGCGATGATCCCATGTCCAGCCCGCGCTGGGGCGCGCTGCAGGCCCGGTTCGACATGGCCACGGCGCTTGAGGTCGGCTTCTGGGACATGGGGCTCGCTCCGTGACAGTGCCGCTGCGCCTCAGTGGTTCGGCGCGGATCGGGGACACGCCGATTTTCTCGGGCCTTGAGCTGACCGCGCCGCCGGGGCGCTGGACCTGCCTTCTGGGCGCGAGCGGGGTTGGCAAATCCACCGTGCTGCGCCTCTTTGCGGGGCTGGCGGAGGGGGTCGCCTTCGACGGCGAGCTCAGCGATCCCGGCGGCGTTGCGCTCATGGCGCAGCAGGATCTGTTGCTGCCCTGGCTCAGCGTTCTGGACAACGTGCTCCTCGGCGCGCGGCTGCGCGGTGCGCGCGCGGACCGGGCGCGGGCGCGTGACAGGCTGGCGCAGGTCGGGCTCGCCGATCACGCCGCCAAGCGGCCCGCGGCGCTTTCGGGCGGGCAGCGCCAGCGTGTGGCGCTTGCCCGCACGCTGATGGAGGACCGCGCCGTCGTGCTCCTCGACGAGCCCTTCTCGGCGCTCGACGCGCTGACCCGCGCGCGGATGCAGGAGCTCACGGCCGAGCTTTTGCGCGGGCGCACTGTCCTGCTCGTGACCCACGATCCGGCGGAGGCCGCGCGGCTCGGCGAGCGCATCGTGATCATGACCACCGCAGGCGCGCGCGACGTCGCCGTGCCGCGCGGCGAGATCCCCCGCCCCCCGGATGCGGCGGATGTGCTGGCCGCGCAGGCCGCCCTTCTCAATGAGCTACGGAGACCCCAATGACCGCCACGCAAACCCTCAAGGCGCGCGCTGCCGATGACTGGCACGCGGCCACGACCCACGATTTCACCACCGCCCTCGCATCCGGCGCGCTTGAGCCGGAGAAGATGGCCGGCTACCTGCAACAGGATTACCTCTTCGTCGAAGGCTTCGTGCGCCTGCTTGCCGCCGCCGTCGCCGAGGCCCCGACGCTTGGCGATGCGGTGCCAGGGGCGCGGTTTCTGGGGCTGATCTGCGGGCCGGAAAACACCTATTTCCTGCGCGCCCTCGCCGCGCTCGATGTTCCGCAAGCGGGCTCTGCCGCGCCCGAAACCCGCGCCTTTCAGGAGTTGATGGACGCGTCTCGCCGCTCCGGGCGGTATGAGCTGATGCTCGCCGTTCTGGTCGTTGCCGAATGGACCTATCTCGATTGGGCGACGCCGTTTGCTCCCCGCGCCGAGGCGCTGCCGTTCTGGTTTGGCGAGTGGATCACCCTGCATTCCGGCGAGGGGTTTGCCGGCGTGGTGGCCCATCTGCGCGGGCAGCTCGACGCGGCCTGGGAGACCCTCGACGCGCCCGCGCGGGATGAGGTCGCGGAGGTCTTCACCCGCGCCGTGGCGCTCGAACGCGCGTTCTTCGATGCGGCCTGGGCCGGTTTTCCGGTCACGCGATGACGGGCTGGCGCGCGGGTCTCGCGGCGGCGCTTCTGGCACTCGCGCTCTGGCAGGCGGTGATCTGGGCGACTGGCGCGCCCCGCTTCATCCTGCCCCCGCCGCTCCTCGTGGCCCAGACGATCTGGACCAGCCGCGCGCTTCTGGCCGAACATGCGGCGATCACCATGGCCGAAGTGCTGATCGGCCTCTCGCTTGGCGCGGCGCTCGGGTTTGTCTCGGCCATCGCCCTTGCCGCCTCGCCGCTCGCGCGCGCGCTGGTGCGCCCGATGCTGGTCTTCAGTCAGGCCGTCCCGGTCTTCGCGCTGGCGCCGATCCTGACGCTCTGGCTCGGCTTCGGGCTCTGGTCCAAGGTCGCGATGGCGCTGCTCATCATCTATTTCCCGGTCACATCCTCGTTTTTCGACGCGCTCATGCGCACCGACCGCGACTGGATCGGGATGGCCCGCGTCATGGGCGCGCGCCCCGGGCGGATCATGCTTCACATCCGGATTCCGGCGGCGCTGCCGGGCTTTGCCTCGGGCCTGCGGCTCGCGGCGGTCTATGCGCCGATCGGGGCGATCATCGGCGAATGGGTCGGGGCGTCCAAGGGGCTGGGGTACCTCATGCTTCTGGCCAACGGCCGCGCCAAGACGGACCTGATGTTCGCCGCCCTCATCGTGCTCGCTGTGCTGACGGTCCTGCTGCACGCCGCGGTCAACACGCTCTGCGAAAAGGCGCTGGACCGCAGCTAGCGACGGCCACTCGCGGCTCAGGCGGGCGGCTCGAAATACTCCGGGTTGCCGTCCCGTATCCGGCCGACCACATCGAGCACACCGCCCAGATGGGCGCGCAGCCGCGCATCGGCCAGAGCGGCCTCCCCGGCCGCGATCGCATCGACGATGCCGCGGTGCTCTTCGAGCACGAACTGACGCCGTTCGAGCGAAAGCGTGAGGTAGCGGACCCGATCCATATGGGCCTTTTGATCGCGGATCAGCGCCCAGGCGTGGGGGTGGCCCGCGCGGGTGCAGATCTGGGCGTGGAAGGCCTCGTCGAGCGCGTGAAACGGGCCGGCTTCGGGGTCTGCGGCGGCCCGCTCCTGCGCGGCGATCTCCCGGCGAAACGCCGCGACATCTTCGGCCCGGCCCGCAGCGATCACCGCCCGCAGGCATTCGACCTCCAGCGCGGTCCGCACGAAAACCGCCTCGACCAGCGCGGCCTCTGAAATCCGGGTGACCAGCGTCGCCCGCTGGGGGCGGATCGCGATGAGCCCGAGCTTCGACAGGCGGAAAAACACGTCGCGCACCGGCTGGCGCGAGACGTTCAGCTGCGCGGCGATCTCGCTTTCCGACACTTTCGCCCCGGGCTCCAGCTTGAGCGAGACAATCGCGTCATACAGCGCGTCAAAGACCTGATCGGTGGTGGAGGCGGCGGCGATTTCGAGCGGTGGGATTGCGAGCTGAGCCATGAAGCATCCGGGCAAATGGTTTCGGCCAACCTAGCCCAGCTTGCGCTTTGACACAACTAGACATCTAGCATATTACCAGACTAGAAGCTCAGGATATGCCATGACCCTCACCGACCCGGACCGCCTCTTTCCCCTCGACCCCAAGACCCGAGACCGCGCCCGGGCGCTCTATGAGAGCGTGCGCGATCTGCCCATCATCAGCCCGCACGGCCATTGCGATCCGCAGTGGTTTGCCGAAAACGCGCGCTTTCCCAACCCGGCCGAGCTCTTCGTGATCCCCGATCACTACGTCTTCCGGATGCTGGTGAGCCAGGGCGTCCGGTTGGCCGATCTGGGGGTCCCGCGCGAGGACGGCGGGCCGGTGGAGACTGACCCGCGCGCGATCTGGCGGCGGTTTGCCCAGGGCTATCATCTCTTTCGCGGCACGCCCTCGCGGATGTGGCTTGACCATTCGTTCGAGCACGTCTTCGGCCTCGACACTCCGCTCACGCCGGAGACAGCCGACGCTTATTACGACCACATCGAGAGCGCACTGGCGACCGATGCCTTCCGCCCGCGCGCGCTCTTCGAGCGGTTCAACATCGAGGTGCTGGCCACCACCGAAGGCGCGCTCGATCCGCTCGACGCCCACCGCGCGATCGGTGACAGCGGCTGGTCCGGGCGGGTGATCACCACCTACCGGCCCGATGCGGTCGTGGATCCGGAGTTCGAAGGGTTTCAGGCCAACGTCGCCGAGCTCGGCGCGCTTACCGGCGAAGACACCGAAAGCTGGGCCGGTTATCTCGCGGCCCATCGCAAGCGGCGCGCGTTTTTCAAGGAGATGGGCGCCACGGCGAGCGATCACGGCCACCCGAGCGCGCGGACCGAAGACCTCCCCCCCGCCGAGGCCGAGGCGCTCTTCCTGCGCGTCCTCAAGGGCGGGGCGAGTGCCGAGGACGCGGAGGCCTTCCGCGGCCAGATGCTGACCGAAATGGCGCGCATGAGCCGCGACGACGGGCTCGTCCTTCAGATCCACCCCGGCGCCCGGCGCAACCACAGCGCCAAGGTCTTTGCCCGCCATGGGCGCGACAAGGGGTTCGATATTCCCGGGCGGACCGACTACGTCGGCGCGCTCAAGCCCCTGCTCGATGCGGTCGGGATGGACCCGGACCTGCGCATCATTCTCTTCACACTCGACGAGACCAGCTACGCGCGCGAACTCGCGCCGCTCGCAGGCGCCTATCCTGCGCTGACGCTCGGGCCGCCGTGGTGGTTCTTCGACAGCTACGAAGGCATCCGCCGATTCCGCGAAGCCACGACCGAGACCTGCGGCTTCTACAACACCGCCGGGTTCAACGACGACACGCGCGCCTTCTGTTCGATCCCCGCACGGCACGATGTCGCGCGGCGCAGCGACTGCGCCTATCTCGCCACGCTCATCGGCACCGGCCGGCTGCGCGAGACAGAGGCTTTCGAACTGGCCCGCGACCTGAGCTACACCCTCGCCAAAAACGCCTACAACCTCTGATCGGAGACGTCACATGACCAAGACCGAAACCCGCTACGCCATCGATCCCGCGACGGCCAAGACCTTCGACACCGACACGCTGCGGGAGCATTTCCACGTCGGCGATCTCTTTGGCGAGGGGGCGATTTCGCTCGTCTATTCCCATTATGACCGGCTCATCCTCGGCTCGGCCGTTCCCGCCGGCGGCGCGCTCACGCTCGATGCCGTGCCCGAGACGGGCACCCCGAGCTTCCTCGACCGGCGCGAGGCGGCTTTCCTCAACATTGGCGAAACCGGCGAGATCGAAGTCGGCGGCGAGAGCCACAGCTTGGACAAGGGCGAAGTGCTCTATGTTGGCCTCGGCGCGGGCCCGGTGACCTTCAAGGGCAACGGCCGATTCTACATCCTTTCCGCGCCCGCGCACCGCGCCTGCCCTACCAAGCTCATCCGGCTTGAAGACGCCCGTCGCGTCGAGATGGGCGCGGCCGAGAGTTCCAACGAGCGCGTGATCATCCAGTTCCTCCACCCCGAGGTCTGCGAGAGCTGCCAGCTTCTGATGGGCTACACCCAATTCGCGCCGGGCTCGATCTGGAACACCATGCCCGCCCACCTGCACGACCGGCGGATGGAGGCCTACCTCTACTTCGACCTGCCCGACGACGCCCGCGTCTTCCACTTCATGGGCCAGCCGGAGGAAACGCGCCACATCGTCATGGGCAATGAAGAGGCCGTGATCTCGCCGCCCTGGTCGATCCATTGCGGCGCGGGCACGGCGGCCTACACGTTCTGCTGGGCGATGGCGGGCGACAACGTCGATTTCACCGACATGGACATGGTGCCGATGGAGAGCCTGCGATGAGCGTCTTCGGTCTTGCGGGCAAGCGCGCGCTGGTCACCGGGGCCAATACCGGGATCGGCCAGGCGATCGCGGTGGGGCTCGCGGAGGCGGGCGCCCATGTGGTCTGCGCCGGGCGGCGGTCCTGCGGCGAAACGGTCGGGCTGATCGAGGCCGCGGGCGGGACGGGCGAAGAGCTGGTCATGGACCTCGGCGATCTTCGGGCGGCAGTGTCCGCGCTGCCCTCCGGGCTCGACATCCTCGTCAACAACGCGGGCATCATCCGCCGCGAAGACAGCGTCGATTTCGCAGAGGCCGACTGGGACGAGGTCATGGATGTGAACCTCAAAGCCGTGTTCCAGCTCTGCCAACGCTTCGCCCGCGATGTCTTCGCGAGCAAGGCCGAGGGCCGGATCGTCAACATCGCCTCGCTTCTGAGCTTTCAGGGCGGAATCCGCGTGCCGTCCTATACCGCGTCGAAACACGGGGTCGCGGGGCTGACCAAGATCCTCGCCAATGAATGGGCGACGCGCGGGATCAACGTCAACGCCGTGGCGCCGGGCTATATCGCGACGAACAACACCGAGGCCCTGCGCGCCGATACCGCGCGCAATCAGGCGATCCTGGAGCGCATTCCCGCCGGCCGCTGGGGCGATCCGGCCGATATCGCGGGCGCGGTGACGTTCCTGTGCACGCCCGCGGCGAACTACGTCACCGGCGCGGTGCTCAATGTCGATGGGGGCTGGCTTGCCCGATAGCCCGCGCCTCACACGCCCCACCCCTGCCCCGGCGCCCGGGATCGTCCACCTTGGCCCCGGCGCCTTCTTCCGGGCCTTCAACGCGGTCTACACAGACGAGGCGATTGCGGCCGCGGGCGGCGACTGGGGCATCATCGCGGTCAGCCTGCGCAGCCCCACCGCGCGCGACCAACTCGCGCCGCAAGGGGGCGCCTACACCTCGGTGACCCTCTCGGAAACGGGCATGGAGCCGCAGGTGATCGGCGCGATCCGCGAGGTGCTCGTGGCGCCGGAAGACCCCGGCGCGGTGCTCGCGGCTATGAGCGATCCCGCGATCCGCATCGTCTCGCTCACCATCACCGAAAAGGGCTACTGCCACGCACCAAGCAGCGGCGCGCTCCTGCCCGATCACCCCGACATTCAGCACGATCTCGCGGCCCCCGACGCGCCGCGCTCGGCCATCGGCTTCATCGTCTCGGCCCTGGCGCGGCGGCGCGCGGCTGGCCATGCGCCCTTCACCGTGCTGTCATGCGACAACCTGCCCGGCAACGGCGCCCTCGCGCGGGGCGTCATCAGCGACTTCGCCCGCCGGAGGGACCCCGACCTCGCCAACTGGATCGCCGAGACGGTGCGCTTCCCGGCGACGATGGTCGACCGGATCACCCCGGCCACCACGCCCGAACGCGTCGCCGCCCTCGCCGAGATCACCGGCTATCACGATCCCGCTTGCGTCTTTCACGAAGACTTCCGCCAGTGGGTCATCGAGGACGATTTCACCGCCGGTCGCCCCCGCTGGGACCTCGCCGGCGCGCAATTCGTGGCCAACGTGGACGCGCATGAGACGATGAAACTGCGCTGCCTCAACGGGACCCATTCGGCGCTGGCCTACCTCGGTTATCTCGCGGGGCATGACACCATCTCCGCGGCCGTCGCCGACCCGGTCATGGCGCGCTTTGTCCGGCATCTGTGGGAGGCCGAGATCCTGCCCACCGTGCCCCGCCCCGAGGGCGAAGACCTGCCCGCCTATTGCGCAAGCCTCATGGCGCGGTACCGCGATCCCTCGATCCGCCACCTCACATGGCAGATCGCGATGGACGGGAGCCAGAAACTCCCCCAACGGCTGCTCGGGACGATCCGCGATCGCCGCGCCGTGGGCCAGACGCCCGAGGGGCTCTGCCTCGCGGTCGCAGCCTGGATGCGCTACGTCGGCGGGCGCGACGAGACCGGCGCCGAGATCGACGTGCGTGACCCGCTGGCCGAGGCCCTCCGCGCCGCGAGCGAGGGGGCGACGTCGCCGGAGGAGACCGTCGATGCGCTGCTGGGGTTCGAGGCGATCTTCGGCACGGACCTGCCCGCCGATGCGGGGTTCCGCAGCGCGCTCACCCTGCAATACGAGCGGCTCCTGAGCCTTGGCGCCAGCGGCGCGGTTGCGGTTTTGCTCGGCCAATGACCCTGCTCACGCTGCATCCCGGCGACAGTGTCGCGATCCTGACCGCTCCGGCCAAGGCGGGCGCGCGCCCGCTGGGCAAGGGCCCCGCCTTGAAGCGCGGTCTCGGAGCGGGCCACAAGATCGCGCGGGCCGAAATCGCGGCGGGCGCGCCGATCCTCAAGTTCGGCCAGATCATCGGCTACGCGACCCGAGATATCCCCGCCGGGGCGCATGTCCATGTCGACAACTGCGCCTTTGGCGCACATGACGGCGGGGCCGAGATCGGGGCGGACCTTGCCGCTGCCCGCGCCGCGATCCCCGATGTCGCGCCGCGCCAGTTCATGGGCTACGCCCGCCCCGATGGCCGGGTCGGCACGCGCAACATGATCGCGCTGATCGCCACGGTGAACTGCTCGGCGACGGTGATCCGCAAGGCGGCCGAGGCGCTGCGCAGCTCGGGCGTGCTGGAGGCCTATCCCAACATCGACGGCGTCGTCGCCCTCGCCCACGGAACGGGCTGCGGCATGGCGGCCGAGGGCCCTGGCTGGGACAACCTGCAACGCGTGCTCTGGGGCCACGCGACGCACCCCAACGTCGGCGCGGCGGTCTTCGTCGGGCTCGGCTGCGAGGTGATGCAGATCGCCCGGATGAAGGCGCGCTTCGGCGCGGGCGACGAGGCACGGCTCCACGGGCTCACCATTCAGGACAGCGGCGGGACGGCCGCCACGATCGAGCGCATCGTCGCCCATGTGACCGAACTCCTGCCGCGCATCAACGGCGCACACCGCAGCCCCTGCCCGCTTGCGGGCCTCACCATCGGCTTGCAATGCGGCGGCTCGGATGGGCTCTCCGGCATCACCGCCAACCCCGCGCTTGGCGCCGCAAGTGACCTGCTCGTCGGCCACGGGGCGACGGTCCTTCTGTCGGAAACGCCCGAGATCTACGGCGCGGAATCCCTACTCCTGCGCCGGGCGGCAAGCCCCGAGGTGGGCGCGGCACTCATGGAGCGGATCACGTGGTGGGAGCGTTACACAGAGCTCAACGGCGGCTCGATGGACAACAACCCCTCCCCCGGCAACAAGGCCGGCGGGCTGACCACGATCCTCGAAAAATCGCTCGGCGCGGTGGCCAAGGCGGGGGCGACGCCGCTCAACGAGGTGGTGGCCTATGGCGCGCGGCCCGAGGGCGCGGGGCTCGTCTTCATGGACACGCCGGGCTACGATCCGGTCTCGGCCACGGGCCAGATCGCCGGCGGCGCGCAGATCATCGTCTTTACCACCGGTCGCGGCTCGGCCTTCGGCTCGGTCCCCGCACCGACCCTGAAACTGGCCACCAACGATCGGCTCTTCGCCCAGATGCGGGGCGATATGGATCTCAACTGCGGCGATATCGTGAGTGCGGGGGTGAGCATCCCGGACAAGGGGCGTGAGATCCTCGATCTCATCGTCGAGACCGCCTCGGGCGCGCGCTCGAAAAGCGAGGCGCTCGGGCTCGGCGACAACGAGTTCCTCCCCTGGCAGATCGGCGCGGTGATGTAAGCGCAGGCCTCAGCGGCGGACCTGCCTGTCGCGATAGGTCGAGGGGCTCGCCCCGAGATAGCGCTTGAACATCCGGCTGAAGAAATAGGGATCGGCATAGCCGAGCTCGCCCGCCACCGCCTTGACCGAAAGCCCCATCCCGAGCCGGTTGGCGGCGAATTCCATCCGCTTGAGCTCGCGGAATTTCTGCGGCGTGTGGCCGAGCCGGTCCTTGAAGGCGCGGCGGAAATAATCGGCATTGTAGGGCACGTCGCGCATCACCTCCTCGACCCCGCTGCCGAGCGGATCGGCCGAGAGGCGCGTGGCCGCCAGCATGATCTGGACCGAGAGGTGATCCTGCGCGTCGGGCGTCTCGTCCGCGCTGCGCCAGTCGATGAAGGCGGCCTCAAGGTAGTCGAGCAGGAAGACCATGAACTGGTGATGCTGCGCGAGCGTCGTGCTGCCGTGGGGCGCGGTGTCGCGGTAGTGCCGCAGGAGGGGCGCAAGCGCCGCGAAACTGGGCAGCGGCACGACCCGGCGCAGCGCCATCTGCTCGATCATGTCGCCCTTGCCGAACAGATCGAGCGTGAAATGCTGGGCGATGCCGGTGTAGGCCGCGCCTTGCTCGGTGTCGGCCGCAGCCCCGCGAAACCGGGTATAGGCCGGGATCAGCAGCGCCTCGCCCGGCCCGATCTCGACCTCCTCGGGATCTTCGCCGACCTGGTAGCAGCCGCGCCCCGAGAGGCAAATGATGAGGTCATGCGCCGGGTTGATCTTGTCCACCCGCCAGCGCCGGTCGTGCCGCATCCGGATCGTCGCCCGCGCCAGCCGCAGCGACATCGAACGCGGCGGAATATGCGCCAGAAAGTTATATTCGATTTTGTCCATCATTTTGTATGTTTACCAGCATTCAGTTGGGCGGACTAGCATATTAGTCTGAGATCAAGACAGATCGCCCGCCTCGATGCCCCTCGGCGCCGAGAGCGGGCGGCGCAACCGGGAGGAGACGTGTGTGCGGGCCCTGAGCCAGTGCACCAGTGATCATACGTGACCGAATTCGCCGCAGCCATACCCGTAAAAATCGCCGTCATCGGCGGGGGCTCTTTGAACTGGGCCCACACATTGATGGCGGATTTGGCATATGACACCCGCCTCGCCGCCGACGTCCGGCTTTATGACCTCGACGCGCCGGCGGCCACGCGCAACGCCGAAATCGGCGCGCGCCATGCCGCGACATCGCGCGGCGTGCCCGCGCGCTACAGCGCCGCCGCGAGCCTGCCGGAGGCGCTCGAGGGCGCGGACGTGGTGGTCATCTCGATCCTGCCCGGCGCGTTCGAGGACATGGCCAAGGACATCGACATCCCGGCGGAATACGGGATCGGCCAGTCGGTGGGCGACTCGGTCGGGCCCGGTGGGTTCTTCCGCGCCCTGCGCGCGATCCCGATGCTCGCCGAGATCGGCCGGGCGATCCGCGATCACGCCCCCCGCGCCCTGACCTGCAACCTCACCAACCCGATGAGCGTGCTGACCGGCGCGCTCTATGCGGCCCATCCCGAGATCCGCGCCTGGGGCGAGTGCCACGAGGTCACCAAGATCCGCAAACAGGTCGCCTGGATCGCCAACCGCGAGGCGGGCGACGACCGCTACAGCCACCGCGATGTGGCCGTCAACGTGCTCGGGATCAACCATTTCACCTTCGTCGACCGCATCACGCTCGAAGGGCGGGACATGATGCCCGCCTATCGCGCCTTCGCCGAGGCCCACGCCGAGAGCGGCTGGTCGCAGAGCGAGCCCGGCGCGGACGCCGAGCACGAGCGCTACTTCGGGACGCGCAACCTCGTGGCCTTCGACCTGCTGCGCCGGTTCGGCATTCCCGGGGCGGCGGGGGACCGGCACCTCGCCGAGTTCCTGCCAATGGCCGACTATCTCGCGGACCCGGACCGCTGGGGGTTTTCGCTCACGCCGGTTGACTACCGCATCCGCGACCGCGCCGCGAAACAGGCCCGCGCCGAGGAGATGCGCGTGGGCGATGTCGCGCCCAAGATCCGCCGCTCGGACGAGGCGCTGGTCGACCAGATCGCCGCGCTGATGGGCGGCGCGCCCTTCGTGAGCAACGTCAACCTGCCCAATCGCGGCCAGATCGCGGGGCTGCCCGAGGGCGCCATCGTGGAAAGCAACGCGGTTTTCCACGGCGGCGGGATCGAGCCGGTGCTGGCCGGGCGCCTGCCCGAGCCGCTCTCCGCGCTTGTCAGCGATCACGCGCAGCGGCAATCGGCGCTCCTGCGCGCAGTGATGACCGGCCGGGGCGAGGCGCTCTACGATCTCTTCCGCAGCGATCCCCAAGTCCGCGCGTTGCAACCCGGCCAGGCGCGGGCGATGTTCGACCGGATGCGCGCCGCGACCGAGGGGCTCATCCCCGAGGCGCTCAAGGAGGCGATGTGAATGGGCGGTGACAGCAAATATCTCGGGCTCGCCTATGTCGCGCCCTACGCGCTCGGGCTGCTGCTCTTTACCGCCTTCCCGTTCCTGTCCTCGCTCTATCTGAGCTTTACCGATTACGATCTGCTCTCCAGCCCCGAATGGGTGGGCCTCGACAACTATGAGCGGCTCTTCACCCGCGACCGAACCTTCGACAAATCCTTGCGCGTGACCCTCACCTACGTCGCGATGACCGTCCCGCTGAAGCTCGTCTTCGCGCTCTTCATCGCGGTGGTGCTGAACTACCGGCTCAAGGGGATCAACCTCTTCCGCACGGCCTATTACGTGCCCTCGATCCTCGGCGGCTCGATCGCGATCGCGGTGCTCTGGCGCTACATTTTCGCCGGCGACGGGCTGATGAACATGATCCTGATGGCGGTGGGCATCGAGCCGATCAACTGGTTCGGCGATCCCGAGAACGCGCTCTTCACCATCACGCTGCTGCGCCTGTGGCAGTTCGGCTCGGCCATGGTGATCTTCCTCGCCGCGCTGCAATCGGTGGACAAATCGCTCTACGAGGCCGCCGCGATCGACGGCGCGGGCCCATGGCAGATGTTCCGCAACATCACCCTGCCGCTCATCACCCCGGTGATCTTCTTCAACCTGATCATGCAGACGGTCCACGCCTTCCAGGAGTTCAACGGGCCCTACATCATCACCCAGGGCGGCCCGCTCAAATCGACCTATCTGCTCCCGCTCTACATCTATGACGAGGCGTTCAAGGATTTCGACATGGGCTATGCCTCGGCGATCTCCTGGGTGCTCTTTGCCATCATCATGGTGCTCACGCTGCTCGCCTTCTGGTCGTCGAAGAAGTGGGTCTACTATGCCGGCGACGAGAGGAATTGATGTCATGACAAGCC
This sequence comes from Poseidonocella sedimentorum, assembly GCF_900116005.1. Classification (GTDB taxonomy): domain Bacteria; phylum Pseudomonadota; class Alphaproteobacteria; order Rhodobacterales; family Rhodobacteraceae; genus Poseidonocella; species Poseidonocella sedimentorum. The sequence goes on along the minus strand of NZ_FOYI01000017.1, from coordinate 27,173 downwards.
TCTCGGATCCCACCCCCCAGACCCCCGTGGTCGAGACCATGCCCGCCAAGTCCCCGGCCCGTCTCTCGCCGCAGGAGCTCAAACTCCGCCGCCGGGCGCGGCTCAACGCGTCGATCCGCTACTCGCTTCTGATCGTGGTCGGCTTCATCATGGTCTACCCGCTGCTCTGGCTCATCGGCGCGTCCTTCAAGACCAACGCCGAGATGTTCGCCTCGCCCTGGTTCTGGCCGGAAAACCCGACGATCCAGGGCTATATCGACGGCTGGACCACCTCGACGCCCTACACCTTCGCGACCTTCTTCATCAATTCGATGCAGATCGTGATCCCCAAGGTGATCGGCACCGCGATCTCGGCCACGCTCGTGGCCTATGGCTTCGCCCGGTTCCACTTCCCCGGCAAGCGCATCCTCTTCGCGATCCTCATCGCGACGCTCCTGCTGCCCGACGTGGTGACGCGCATCCCGCAATACCTGCTCTTCCGCGAGCTCGGCTGGCTCGACACCTACCTGCCGATGATCGTGCCGGCCTGGTTTGCCTGGGAGGCCTTCTTCGTCTTCATGCTGATCCAGTTCATGCGCTCGATCCCGCGCGAGATGGAAGAGGCCGCCCGGGTCGACGGGGCCAACACGTTTCAGGTCCTGATCTACATCGTCGTGCCGATGCTGCTGCCGGCGCTCGTCTCGGTCATGCTGTTTCAGTTCATGTGGACGATGAACGACTTCCTCGGGCCGCTGATCTACATCTCGACGGTCGAGAAATACCCCATTTCGCTCGCGCTCAAGCTCTCGATCGACGCCACCGAGGCCTTCAACTGGAACTCCATCCTCGCGATGACAGTGCTGGCGCTGACCCCCTCGCTGGTCGTGTTCTTCCTTGCGCAGAAGTCCTTCATCGAAGGCATATCCACCGGAGGTACGAAGGGCTGATGGCCGAATTGCAACTGAAGTCCGTCGAGAAGACCTACGGCAACGGCTACAAGGCGGTGCACGGCATCGACCTGACCGTGGAAGAAGGCGAGTTCATGGTGCTGGTGGGGCCGTCGGGCTGCGCCAAGTCGACCACGCTGCGGATGATCGCGGGGCTGGAGACGATCACCGGCGGCGAGGTGCGCATCGGCGATACGGTGGTCAATGACCTCGTGCCCGGCAAGCGCGGGATCGCGATGGTGTTCCAGAACTACGCGCTCTATCCGCACATGAAAGTGCGCCGCAATCTCTCCTTCGGGCTGCGCCTCAAGCGCCTGCGCAAGGACCGGATCGAGCGCGCGACCGAGGAGGTTTCCGGCGTGCTGGAGATCGAGGCCCTGCTCGACCGGCTGCCCAAGCAGCTCTCGGGCGGTCAGGCCCAGCGGGTGGCGCTCGGGCGCGCGCTCATCAAGCAGCCGGAGGTCTTTCTCTTCGACGAGCCGCTCTCCAACCTCGACGCCAAGCTCCGCGCCTCCATGCGCGTGCGCATCACCGACCTGCACAAGCGCCTGCGCGACGAAGGCCGCCCGGCCACGGTGGTCTATGTGACCCACGATCAGGTCGAGGCGATGACCATGGGCGACCGGATCTGCGTCATGAAGGACGGCCACATCATGCAGATCGCCGACCCCGCGACCCTCTATCAGCGGCCCGCCAATGCCTTTGTCGCGGGTTTCATCGGGATGCCCGAGATGAATCTCAACCGCGCCGTGCTCACCCGCGGCGATGGCGCGATGCTCACCCTCGGCACCCAGTCGATCGCCCTGCCCGCCGAGTGCGCCGGCCGCATCCACGCGCCCGATGGCCCGGTGACGCTTGGCATCCGGCCCCAGCATCTCGACGTGGTGGCCCCGGGCACAGTCGGCGCCTTTGACGCCACGATCACCAATCTGGAGTTCATGGGCCACGAGGTGAACCTGCACGCCGAGGCCGAAGGCGCCGGTTTCGTGGCGGTGATCGCCTCGGAGAATTTCGACACCGCACTCGCGCGCGGGGACCGGGTCGGCCTCAGCCCCCGGCCCCGCAATATCCATATTTTCGATGTCGAAAGCGGCGAGAACAAGTCGCTCGACTGACCTGCAACCTGAGTTCCAAGGGAGGATACCACAATGAAACTCACGACGCTCAGCCTCGCGTTGGCCACCACCGCACTGGTGACAAGCGCAGGCGCCGAAGATCTCCGCATGAGCTGGTGGGGGGGCGACAGCCGCCACGCCGCGACCCAGGCCGCGCTGGAGGCCTGCGGTGCCAAACACGGCCACACCATCAGCCCCGAATACACCGGCTGGTCGGGCCATTTCGAAAAGCTCACCACCCAGATCGCCGGCCGCACAGAGGCCGATCTCATGCAGGTCAACTGGCCTTGGCTGTCGTTCTACTCCGCCGATGGCGGCGGGCTGGCCGACCTCAACAAGTTCTCCGACACGATCGACCTGAGCAACTGGGAAGCCTCCCAGATCGAAGCCGGGACGATGAACGGCGCGCTCAACGGGCTGCCGGTCTCCACCACCGGGCGGCTCTTTGCCTTCAACAAGACCACATGGGACGCCGCCGGGCTCGATCTGCCCACCACCTGGGACGAGCTTCTGGCCGCCGGCCCGGTCTTCAAGGAAAAGCTCGGCGAGGATTACTACCCCTTCGAAGCCGCCGCGCTCGACGCCGCGCTGATCATGACGCTCTATGGCACGCAGCGCTCGGGCAACCCGCTGATCGATCCCAAGACCAACTCCATCGCCTGGAGCAAGGACGATTTCGTCTCGGCCATCGAATTCTATGGCCAGCTCGTGGACTCCGGCGTGATCCCCGCCTGGCAGGACGTGGCCTCCGCCGGCAACGTGCCGCTGCATGAAAACCCGAAATGGGCCGCGGGCAAGATCGCCGGGACCTATCAGTGGGATTCGACCTACTTCAAGATCTCCGACCCGCTTGGCGAAGATCAGGAACTCGTTTATGTCGACCTGCTCGGGCAGGCGGGGATGAAGACGCCGGGTATCTATCGCAAGGCGTCGATGGTCTTCTCGATCTCGGCCAATTCCGACAAGCAACAGGCCGCGGCGGAAGTGCTGAACTGCCTGCTCAACGAACCCGAAGGCGTCTCGGCGCTCGGCTCGACCCGCGGCGTACCCGCCTCGGCCACCGCGCGTGAGCAGCTTCTTTCCGCCGATGCGATCCAGCCGATTCAGATCGAAGCGCAGGCCAAGGTCATCGAGGCCGAAGGCCCGGGGATCCACCCGATGATGGAGTTCCCCTCCGTGCGCTCAGCCATGCAGGACAACCTCGAGCTCTTTGCTTACGGCGAGCTCGATGCCTCCGAAGCGGCGGACGAGATGATCATGGCGATCGAGGAAGCCCTCGAAGACATCCGCTCCTGATCGTAGCCCTGACCTGTCGCTGCGGCGGGGCCCTTGCCCCGCCCCTCGACCCTTCACCACAAAGAGACATCCCATGGCCCCGCTCCGCGTTCTTGCCACCAGCGCAAGGACACTCTCCCTCCTCGTGACCCCGCCCGGCACGCGCTACCACCTGCCCCGGCCCATCGGCTGGTCGCTGGAAGAGGTGGGCGGCGGACCGGTGGCACAGGGCACGCTCAAGACCGCGGCGCTTTTTCTCGGCGGGTTGGAGCCGGATCGCGCCTACCGGCTGCGCTGCGATCTGGGCACGCTCGATCTGCGGACGGCGCCCTGCGCCGGGATGATCGACGCGGCGGAGTTCGGCGCCGATCCCGCGCGCGCCGACAACGCCCCCGCCCTGCAGGAGGCGATCGCTGCAACGCCCCTCGGCGGGACGCTGCGCCTCGGGCCCGGCCGTTTCGAAAGCCGCCCGATCTTTCTCAAATCCGCGATGACGCTTCTTCTGGACGGGGCCGAACTTGCCGCCGTCGCGGGGCGCGAGGACTGGCCGATCCTGCCCGCGCGCGATGCGGCCGGCCGCCCGCTTGGAAGCTGGGAAGGCCTGCCCGAACCCTGTTTCGCCGCCCTCGTCACCGCGCAAGACGCCCATGACCTCACGATCACCGGCCGCGGCATCATCGACGGCGGCGGCGACCGGGGCGACTGGTGGTCCTGGCCCAAGGAGACGCGGCAGGGCGCCCGCCGCCCGCGCACGCTCCACCTCGCCTATTGCGACCGCGCCTCGATCAGCGGCGTCACCATCCGCAATTCGCCCTCCTGGACCGTCCACCCCTACCGCTGCCGCGACCTCACCGTCGCCGCCCTGCGCATCGAGAACCCGCCCGAGAGCCCCAACACCGACGGGCTCAACCCCGAAAGCTGCGAGGACGTGCGCATCGAGGGCGTGGCGATCTCGGTGGGCGACGACTGCATCGCGATCAAGGCGGGCAAACGCGCGCCGGGCCAGACCGACCACCTCGCCCCGACCCGAGGCCTCACCATCGCCAACTGCCTGATGGAGCGCGGCCACGGCGCGGTGGTGCTCGGCTCGGAAATGTCGGGCGGCATCCATGACGTGACCATCCGCGCCTGCGACTTCGACCGGACGGATCGCGGCATCCGCCTCAAGACGAGGCGCGGCCGGGGCGGCGAGATCTCGAACCTCAAGGTCGAGGACGTGGTGATGCGCGGCGTGCCCACCCCGCTGGCGGTCAACGCCTTCTATTTCTGCGATCCCGACGGCAAGGACGGCTGGGTCCAGTCCCGCGCGCCCGCGCCGGTGGATGACACCACCCCCCGCATCCGCGACATCTCGCTCCGCCGCATCGAGGCGCGCGGCGTCGAGATCGCGGCGGCGGCGCTGCTCGGCCTGCCCGAGGCGCCGGTCACGGGCATCGAGATCTCCGATTTCCGCGTGAGCTTTGCCGAAGGCGCCAAGGCCGCCGCGCCGCTGATGACCCTCGGATGCCCCGAGATGCGCCATGCTGCCGTCTGGGCCGAGTTCGCCGAAATCACCGGCGCGCTCACCCCCGCGCCCCCGCAGGAGGAGGACCTGACCCCATGCTGATGCAGTTTTTCGACGACTACGCCCGCAGCCACACCCCCTACAAGGGCGGCGCGTGGTGCTATGAGGACGGGTTGGTTTATCGCGGGCTTGAATGCCTCCACCGGGCGACCGGCGCGCCCCATTGGCTGGAGCATCTCCAGCGGCTGATTGGCCCGCAGCTGCTCGAGGGGCCCGCGCTCGCCGGCTACGATCGCAACGATTACAACATCGACAACATTTTTTCGGGCAAGGCGCTGCTCTATCTTCATGAGGTCACCGGCCAGCCCGACTACCTCGCCGCCGCCGCCCTGCTTGCCGACCAGCTCGCCACCCATCCGCGCACCCGCTCGGGAGTCTACTGGCACAAGCTGCGCTACCCCTGGCAGATCTGGCTCGACGGGCTCTACATGGGTCCGCCGTTTCAGATCGGCTACGGTCTGGCCACCGGCGACGCGCGCCTCATCGACGATGCGCTGACGCAGGTGTCCACCGCGCTGGATGCGGCTTTCGTGCCGGAAACCGGGCTCTATGCCCATGCGGTTGACGAGGCGAAGCGCCAGCCCTGGGCCGATCCGGCGACCGGCCAGACGCGCGCCCACTGGGCCCGCGCGATCGGCTGGCTCGCCATGGCGCTGGTCGATGTGGCCGAGCTCGTCGGCCCCGAACGCTTCGCCCCGCTCAAGCAGCGGACGCGCAAGCTGCTGGCCCGGATCGCGGAGCTGCGCCAGCCCGGCGGCCTCTGGCTTCAGGTCATCGACGCGCCGGATCTGGAGGGCAACTACACCGAGACCTCAGCCTCGGCGATGTTCACCTATGCGCTCGCGCGCGGGGCGGTGCTGGGGCTCTACGATGGGCCGCTGGACGGGCTGCTCGAGACGCTGGAGCAACAGGCCTTGACCGCCGACGCGAATGGCGTGCTGCGCATGACCGGGATCTGCCACGTGGCCGGGCTCGGCATGTACGAGGGGCGCTTTCGCGACGGCACGGCCGCCTATTACATCTCCGAGCAGCTGCGCGATGATGACGTCAAGGGCGTCGGCCCGTTGATGATGGCCGTGGCGGCCGAGCGCGAACGCAGCGGCCGGACGGCGCAGTCACTCGCCGGGCAATGATCGCCGCGCTCAGCGATGAGATCCGCACCCGCTACAGCCGCGCGGCGAGCCTCGGCGGCAACTGGTGGGCGCCGCAGACCGGCGGGCCGGTGGACGATCTGGTCGACCCGCAGGCCGCACCAGAGGGCGGCTCTCTGGCCACGCTCCAGGACGCGGTGAATGCCGCGATCCGCGCCGGCGGCACCGCGCCCCGCCGCATCCGCCTCGCGCCCGGGTTTCACGAAGGCCCGGTCATCATCCCGCCCGAAGCCCCGCCGCTTGTGATCGAGGGCCCGGGCGCCGCCCGCGCGACCCTTGCCGCCGGGATCGACGCGATGATGCCGGGCGAAGAGTTCCGCCGCCGGTATTGGCCGCGCTTTGCCCGCGCGCCCCTCCCCGTGGCCGAAGAGGCCGCCCGCCGCGCCGCGCGCACACGGATCGGCACCGGCCACAGCGCCGTGCTCACCGTCGCGCGCAGCGATGTCGCGCTCCGGGGCTTCACCATCCGCAACGACTACTCCTGCGACCGTCCCGACGCCGCGCCCGAGGGGGCCGAGCCGGACGCAACGGGCCGCTACGCGCAGGGTCAGCATCAGGCCGTGGCCCTCCAGTCGCGCGGGGCGGACCGGCTTGCGCTGCACGATATGACGCTGGAGAGCTTTCAGGACACGCTCTATCTCGCCGCCGCCCCGGACGGCCGCCCGGCGCGCACTGCCCTCACCGGCTGCATCATCTCAGGGGACGTGGATTTCATCTTCGGCGGCGGCACGGCGCATTTCCGGACGTGCGAGATCCGCACGCGCGGCGCGCGCGGCGCACGAAGCTGGGCCGCCGCGCCAAGCACGGCGATCCGTGAGCCCTTTGGTTTCATATTCGAGAGCTGCCGCTTCACCCATGACGGCGCGCCTTTCGGGCGCGATGGGCAGCCCGGGCCGGACGGCCGGCCCCGCGCCTTCCTCGCACGGCAATGGTTCGAAGGCGTCCGCGCAACGCCCTACGGCGCGCCGAGCCTGCCCGGATACGCAACGCGCCTGTCGGACCGGAACCGGCTCGACGGACAGGCGGGCGAGATCCGCCGCGAGACGCTCGAAGCGGTCGGCAAATGCATCCTGATTGCGCCCCGGCTCGGCGCCCATCTCAGCCCGGATGCCCTCTGGGACGCCTGGTCCGGGCCGGGCTGGTCGCCCCGCTTCCGGCCCGCGCAGCACAGCGCCGCGGAGTTCTTGAGTGCGCTCGGCCCCTGGCTCCGCGCCGAAGGGTTGGACTACGCGGATCTGGACCCGGCCGACCCCTGGCTCGCCGTTTACCTCAGCGTGTGATCCGCAGATCAGACGAAAAGTTCATGCGCCAGTTCAAGCGCCTCGACCAACACATCGACCTCGGCCTCGGTGTTGTACATCGCGAAGGAGGCGCGGCAGGTCGCGGTCACGCCCAGATGCTGCATGAGCGGCGCGGCGCAATGGTGGCCCGCGCGCACCGCGACGCCCTTCTTGTCGAGGATCGTCGAGATATCGTGGGCATGGGCCGCACCGTCGAGCGTAAAGGAGAAGATCGCGCCCTTGGTCTCCGATTGCCCCTGCACATTGAGCCAGTTGAGCCCGTCAAGCCGGCTGCGGGCATAATCCCGCAAGGACCGCTCATGCGCCGCGATGGCCTCCATCCCGATGTCCATCATGAACTCCAAGGCGGCGCCGAGCCCGATCGCCTGAACGATCCCGGGCGTGCCGGCCTCGAACCGCATCGGCCCGTCGGAATAGCTCACGGCGTCTTTCGTGACCTCCCGGATCATCTCGCCGCCCCCCATGAAGGGCCGCATCTCGGCAAGCCGTTCGGGCGCGACGTAAAGCGCGCCGGAGGCCGAGGGGCCGTAGAGCTTGTGGCCGGTGATGACATAGAAATCCGCGCCGAGATCGACCACGTCGACGGGCATGTGCACCGCCGCCTGACTGCCATCGAGCAGCACGGGCACGCCCTTGGCATGGGCGCCCGCGATGATCGCCTTGGCGTCCGTCACCGTGCCGAGCACGTTGGACATATGGGTGATCGCGACGAGCTTGGTCCTGGGGCCAATCGCATCGATGACAGCTTGCGGATCAAGATCGCCGCGCGCGTCCACATCGACCCATTTCAGCACCGCCCCCTGCCGCTCGCGCAGGAAGTGCCAGGGTACGATGTTGGAATGGTGCTCCATGACCGACAGAACGATCTCATCGCCGGGCTCGAAGCGCGGCATGGCCCAACCATAGGCGACCGTGTTGATCCCCTCTGTGGTCCCTGAATTGAGGATGATCGCGCTCTCCGGCGCGCCGAGAAACCGCGCGATGATCCCGCGCGTCGCCTCATAGCGCTCGGTGGCGAGGTTCGACAGGAAATGCAGCCCCCGGTGGACGTTGGCATATTCGTGCGAATAGGCGCGCGAGATCGCGTCGATCACCACCTGCGGTTTTTGCGCCGAGGCCCCGTTGTCGAGATAGACCAGCGGCTTGCCGTTCACCTCGCGGCTCAGGATCGGGAATTGGGCGCGCAAGGCGGTTACGTCATACATGTCAGGGACCTCAGACGGGCGCGCCGAGGAAGGGCGCGAAGAGAGATGAAATCAGGATCGACACAACAATCATGGCAAAGCCCGACACGATCACCTGCAGCAGCGCCTTGAGGACCGAGCCGAACCCTTCGGCGCGATCAAGGAACACCAGGAAGATCCAGACCAGGTACAGCAGCAACCCGAGCGCAGGCCAGCCGCCCAGCAGGGGAATGGCGAGGACGACGAGGAAGCTCAGAAGGATCGAGACCGATGCAAGGCTCTGCCACCAGATGTTGACGAGCACCACATCCTCCAGCGTCGCCCCGCCGCCAAGAAGGCGCGCGCCGATCCAGAATTGCAGAAAGCTGATGAGGCAGAGCGAGAACACCGTCTGCGCCGCAAGCGCGAGCGGGGCGAGACCGGAGAAGATCATCTCGGGCCCGCCCTCGAGATCGCTCGGAATCATGGCGCCGATGATCTGGATCAGGATCGAGGTGCAGAGGGTCGCGATGAGCGCGGCAATGACCAGCATCATCCACAGCGCATTGCGCGGCACGGAGAGCGACAGCAGCGTATCAGCGGCCTCGCGCGGAGCGATCAGCGAGCGCAGCGCGAGCCGGCCGATGGAGGACAGGGTAAGATCCATGGGCCCGTTCCTAAGCCGCGCCCCGGGCGGTCTCAACCCCCGCCGCGCTTTCGCGCAGACCGGACACCCAGAACCACAGGAAGACGACGAGCCAGACCGCGCCCACAAGGCTCAGCGCCGGGCCGGGCCCGACGAGCCCGGCGGTCAGCCCGTGCAGCAGCAAAAGCGGCGTGGCGGCGAGCCAGGCCCAGAACAGCGCGAGCCGCCCGGCATAGGCGCCGATGCGGTGCCCGATGACGCGGGCCGCCAGCGTGGAAAGCCCGGCGAGCGCATAAAACACCAGCGGCGCGATGAAGAGCCAGGCAAGGAGCGCGGCGCCGATCCGGGGCTGGAGCTCATCCTGCGCGATGTAGGCCTCGCGCGCCATCGGCGGCCAGAGCGAGACAAAGGTCAGCAGGCAACCGCCCATGAGATAGGCGAGCGCTCGATCCTCGCGCGGGCCCTGCGCAAGGAGCCGAGAGACCACCGCCCGGGGGCGGCGGTACATCCGGACGATATTCTGCGCGACGGGCATGGCCGGCCCCTCAGCCGCGCCGGCGCAGGAGCCAGTGCTCGAGCCGGTTGACGATCTCGTCGCGGAGCGCCTCGTCCTCGATTTCCTCAACCGCTTCGGCAAGGAAGGCCAGCGTCAGAAGATCGGTCGCCTCGGCCTGTGCCACCCCGCGCGAGCGCAGGTAAAAGAGCGCGGTCTCGTCGATCGCCCCCGAGGTCGAGCCGTGCGAGCAGGCCACGTCATCGGCATAGATCTCAAGCTCGGGCTTGGCGAGGAACTGGCTGTCTTCATCGAGCAGGAGCGACTGGGAAATCTGATACCCATCAGTCTTTTGCGCGCCGTCCTTCACGAGGATCTTGCCCTGGAAAACGCCCGTCGCGCCGTTGCGCAGCACTTTCTTGAAGACCTGACGGCTTTCGCAATTCACCGCGTCATGGGTGATGAAGACCGTGTCGTCATGGTGAAAATCGCCGTCGCCGACACAGACACCCGCCACATGGGCAATCGCGTCGTCGCCGATCAGCTCCAGCACGCATTCGTTGCGCGTGAGCTGTCCGTTCATGGTCGCGGTGAAAGACTTGAAGGTGGCCTCCCGGCCCAGACGCCCGAAAATATGGGTGGCGGCGCGGCGCTCATGGTCGCGCCCCATGGTGCGAACATGGTGAAACGCGCCGGTGTCGGCCACATCCACCTCGGTGACGACATTGAGACGCGCGGCAGCCGGGCCGTTTTCCAACAGCGTGAGCGACGCGCCCTCTTCCACGCGGATCACGTGGTGGAGCATCGCGTCGGAGCTGTCGTCACGGTGCAGGTAGACGATATTGACCGGGCGGATCGGCCTGCCCGTCACGCGGATCACCACGCCGTCGGTCGCGAAACCGGTGTTGAGCGCGGCGAGCGGGCGCTCCACCGGATCCTGACCGGCAGTTTCCAGCGCGCCATAGAGATCCTTGGCCCAATGGATGTCCCGCCCGGCGGCATCGGAAAGCCGCTCGATTTCAATACCTTCCAGCGCGATGTTATCGCTTTCTTCGGCAGAAAACACACCATCGACGAAGACGACCCGCAGCCTGTCGATCGCATCAAAAAGTGGCGTCTCGCCGCTCTCGAACGTGGCCGCTTTCGGCGCGACAGGCGCGGTGAGCGTGTCGGGGCGGGTGTATTTCCAATATTCGTCGCGGCGACCCGGCAGGCCCATGGCGCGCACGCGCGCCTCCGCCGCGGCCCGCGCCGAGGTGAGCCAGCCCGCGCCCTCGGGGCGGGTCAGCCCCGCGAGACGCGCCTCGGTCGTGTCCTGTTTGAGTTGCGGCAGAGCCATCAGGCCACCTCCCCCAGAATTCCCGCGTAGCCGTTCTGCTCGACCTCGAGCGCAAGCTCCGGCCCGCCCGTCTTCACGATACGGCCATCGGCCATGATGTGGACCACGTCGGGTTTGATGTGATCGAGCAGACGCTGGTAGTGGGTGATGACGAGGAAGGCCCGGCCTTCGTCGCGCAGCGCGTTCACGCCTTCAGCCACCAGCTTCATCGCGTCCACATCGAGCCCGCTGTCGGTCTCGTCAAGGATGCACATTTTCGGCTCGAGCACGGCCATCTGCAGGATTTCGTTGCGCTTTTTCTCACCGCCCGAAAAGCCGACATTGACCGGGCGCTTGAGCATCTCGGCGTCGATCTTGAGGCTCTTGGCCTTTTCGCGCACCAGCTTGAGGAAATCCGCCGCGCTGATCTCTTCTTCGCCGCGCGCCTTGCGCTGTGCGTTCACCGCGGTGCGCAAGAAGGTCATGTTGCCGACGCCGGGGATCTCCACCGGGTATTGGAACGCAAGGAAGATCCCTGCCGCCGCGCGCTCTTCAGGCTCCATCTCAAGCACGTCCTCGCCCTCGAGCGTGGCCGCGCCATCGGTCACCTCATAGCCGTCCTTGCCGGAGAGGACGTAAGACAGCGTCGATTTGCCGGACCCGTTCGGCCCCATGATCGCATGCACCTTGCCGGCCTCGACGGTCAGATCGACGCCCTTGAGGATCACTTTATCCTCTTCTTCAAGTTTGACGTGCAGGTTTTTGATTTCCAGCATTTTTTCCGTTTCCCATCTGTCCGCGACCGGCGCGGTTTATCCCAGTATGACGGCGGTGCCCGAGGCGCTCACCATCAGCATGTTGTTGATGACCTCGTAGTCGAGATCGACACCCACGACCGCGGTCGCCCCAAGGGCGGCGGCCCGTTCCTCCAACTCGCGCAGTGCGGTGTCCCGCGCCTCGCCGAGCGATTGCTCATAGGCCCCGGACCGGCCGCCGATGATATCGGTGATGCCCGCGAACAGGTCGCGGAAGACATTCGCGCCGAGGATGGCCTCGCCCACGACGATGCCCTTGTACTCCGCGATCTGGTAGCCCTCGACGGAGGGTGTTGTCGTCACGATCATGTCCGTCTTCCCCCAGGGGTTCATCGTCATCTCAAAGCGCCGGACGGCTGGCCTCAGCCAACCGAGCCTTCCAGCGAAATCGCCACCAGCTGCTGCGCTTCCATGGCGAATTCCATCGGGAGCGCTTGCAGCACCTCCTTGCAGAACCCGTTGACCACGAGCGCCACGGCCTCTTCCTCATCCATCCCGCGTTGGCGGCAATAGAAGAGCTGGTCGTCGTCAACCTTGGACGTGGTCGCCTCGTGCTCCACACGGCTCGAGTTGTTCCTCACCTCGATATAAGGCACAGTGTGCGCCCCGCATTCGCTCCCGATCAGCAGGCTGTCGCACTGGGTATAGTTGCGCGAGTTCTTCGCCTTGGGGTGCATCGAGACCAGCCCGCGATAGGTGTTTTGCGCGTGCCCCGCCGAGATCCCCTTGGAGACGATCCGGCTCTTGGTGTTCTTGCCGAGGTGGATCATCTTGGTGCCGGTGTCGGCCTGCTGATAGTTGTTGGTGATGGCAATCGAGTAGAACTCGCCCTGGCTGTCATCGCCGCGCAGGATGCAGGACGGGTATTTCCATGTCACAGCAGAGCCCGTTTCCACCTGCGTCCACATGACCTTGGCGCGATCGCCGCGGCAATCGGCGCGTTTGGTCACGAAGTTGTAGATCCCGCCCTTGCCGTTTTCATCCCCGGGGAACCAGTTCTGAACGGTGGAGTATTTCACCTCGGCGTCTTCCTCGATGATGATCTCGACAACCGCCGCATGAAGCTGGGCCACGTCGCGCTGCGGCGCGGTGCACCCTTCGAGATAGGACACATAGGAGCCCTTGTCGGCGATGATCAGCGTCCGCTCGAACTGGCCGGTATTTTCGGCGTTGATGCGGAAATAGGTCGAGAGCTCCATCGGGCAGCGCACGCCGGGCGGCACGTAGACAAACGAGCCATCGGAGAACACGGCCGAGTTGAGCGTGGCGTAGAAATTGTCATTCACCGGCACGACCGAGCCGAGATATTTCTTGACCAATTCGGGGTGCTCGCGGATCGCCTCGGAAATCGAGCAGAAGATCACGCCGGCCTTTTTCAACTCCGCCTGGAACGTGGTGCCCACGGAGACGGAATCGAACACCGCATCGACCGCGACCTTGCGGCCTTCGGCGGGCGCGGCCTCGGCGCCCTCGACACCGGCAAGGATCATCTGCTCCTTGAGCGGAATGCCGAGTTTTGCGTAGGTTTCGAGCAGCTTGGGATCAACCTCGTCGAGCGACTTGGGCTTCTGGTCGAAGCTCTTGGGCCGCGCGTAGTAATACTGATCCTGGAAATCGATCTGGGGATAGTCGACCATCGCCCAGTCGGGCTCTTCCTTCTGGAGCCAGCGCTCGTAGGCTTGCAGGCGCCACTCGGTCATCCATTCCGGCTCGTCATTGTTTTTCGAAATGAGGCGCACGATATCGGGCGTCAGGCCCTTGGGCGCGTACTCCATCTCAACATCGGTTTCCCAGCCGTACTTGTAGGCCCCGGCCAGACCGCGGACCGCATCCACGGTCTCCTGATCGACGCCGTCCTTGACCTCTACCTCATCCAGAGCCGTCATGGTCTCTCTCCTTCACTCTCACGCCGCGCGGGCGCGGTGTCGTTCCAGTTTTGCCTGCCACGTTTCGACGAAGCGCAGCACATCCTCTTCGCGGGTCTCGGGCCCGAGCGAGACGCGAATGGCCGAAGCCGCCGCGCCCTCGTCAAAGCCCATGGCGCCGAGCACCCGGCTGGCCTTGACCTTGCCGCTCGAACAGGCGCTGCCCGCCGAAATGGCAAACCCGGCCAGGTCCATTTGCATCACCTGCGTCTCGCCCTTCCAACCGGGCGTGATCATGCAGGTGGTGTTGGGCAACCGTCCGGCCTCTTTGCCTACTAAAATAGTTTCTTGCGAAACCGTCTCAATGGCCTTTTCTAGAATATTTCTAAGTTTTGCAACCCGATCCCACACCCCATCCGCCAGATCGCGCGCCGCCGCCTCGGCCGCCGCGCCAAAGCCGACGATGGCGATGGTGCTCTCGGTGCCCGACCGGCGGCCCATTTCCTGCCCGCCGCCCTTGATCTGGGCGGCGATATCGGTCCCGCGGGGAAAGACCAGCGCGCCGATTCCCTTGGGCCCGCCGAGCTTGTGGGCCGAGATAAGCGCCATTTTCGCGCCGGACCAGTTGAACGCGAGAGGGATCTTGCCGAAGGCCTGAGTCATATCGCTGACCGCGATCCCGTCGGGGAGATCCTGCAGGATGCCGGTCTCCGAATTGGCCAGTTGCAGGGCCGATTGCGACGGCTCCGCCACAGTCACCGCGCCCTGCGCATTCACCGGCAAATCAGCCGACACCCAGGCCGCAACCGCGTCATGCTCGATCGCCGCGCCGCGCAAGCCCCGCCCCGCGCAGGCCAGCGCCGCCGCCTCGGTCGCGCCGGACGTGAACACGATCTCGGCGCCATCCGCGCCGAACGCGGCCGCAACCTGCGCCCGGGCCTTTTCGATCATCGATTTGGCCGCCCGCCCCTCGGCATGCACCGAGGACGGGTTGCCGGCCACATCCATCGCCGCAATCATCGCGGCGCGCGCCTCCGGTCGCAGCGGCGCGGTTGCGTTATAATCGAGATAGACGCGTGACGCGCCCGGCGCGGCCAAACCCATGGGCGTCAGTCCACCACCTCAAAGAGGTTCGGCACCGCCGGACACGGGGCCAGATCGTTCTTCACGATGTCCGACAGCTTGGTCGTATGCAGGAAGACATAGACATTGGCCGACAAGCTCTCCCAAAGTCGGTTGGTCAGACTCTGAGCCCGGCTGCCCGAACTCGCGCCCTTGGCGCCCGCCCCGGTGTGCATGGCCGAGACCGTCTCGTCGACCGCCGTGAGGACATCAACGATGCTGATATCGCTCGCCGGCCGGGCAAGCCGATAGCCGCCGCCAGGGCCGCGCACCGACTCGACCAACTCGGCCCGGCGCAGTTTCACGAAGAGCTGCTCCAGATAGGGCAGCGAAATGTTCTGGCGCTTGGCGACCTCGCCCAGTGAGACCAGCTTGTCCCCCGGTTGCAGGGCCAGATCGGTCAGCGCGACCATCGCGTAGCGGCCTTTCGTCGACAGTTTCATCGGCGTCTCCCTTCCGGCCAGCTTTGGACCGTTGACCTTGTTAACGGGAATGCGTACACCCCACGGACCCTGCACCGCGCGCAGCCGCAGGGGTTTTAGAAATATTCTAATTTAACGGTCGGAACCCGTCAAGAAACGCCGGACCGTTACGAGGAGAAATCGAAGACCAATGCCCGAGGTCATTTTTCCCGGTCCCGAAGGACGTCTTGAAGGCCGATACCACCCCCAGAAAGACAACGATGCGCCGATCGCGATCGTGCTTCACCCGCACCCGCAGTTCGGCGGGACGATGAACAACAAGATCGTCTACAACCTGCATTATGCTTTTTACAACATGGGCTTCACCGTGCTGCGGTTCAATTTCCGCGGCGTGGGGCGCAGTCAGGGCGAGTATGATCAGGGCGTGGGCGAGCTGTCCGATGCCGCCTCCGCGCTCGACTATCTGCAATCGCTCAACGCAAGCTCCAAGCATTGCTGGGTCGCCGGGTTTTCGTTCGGCGCCTGGATCGGCATGCAACTGCTGATGCGCCGCCCCGAGATCACCGGATTCGTCTCCGTCTCGCCACCGGCAAACATGTACGATTTCTCCTTCCTCGCGCCCTGCCCGTCCTCGGGCTTGATGATCAACGGCACCGCCGACCGCGTCGCGCCGCCGGCCGATACGCGCTCGCTCGTCAGCAAGCTGCACGAGCAGAAGGGCATCACGATCACGCATGAGGAAGTCGAAGGCGCGGGCCATTTCTTCGAGGACGATCACATGGACCAGATGATCGACACGGTCACCGGCTACGTCAAACGGCGGCTGACCGAATCCTCGCGCTGAGGCGACCAAGCCCTTTGAGAATACGCCAAGCGCCGCTCCCGAGCGGCGCTTTTCTTTTGTCATTTCCGCACCCGGTGCCACAGACGAAAAAACGGCCCGGCGCAGTGCGCGGACCGTTTTGACTGTGTCTCGATGCGGCGCGGGCGCGGAGGGCGCCCGGCGCAGACGCGGGGGTCAGCTCTTGCGGCGCGCGACGGCTCCAAAGACCCCAAGCCCGGCCAGCAGCAACGGCAGCGCCGCGGGCAGAGGAACCTGCCCGATTTCGGGCAACTCGCCGAGGAAAGTCTGCACGTGGATCTGCGCATTCGCATCCACAAGCGACGCGATCAGCGAGCCTTCGATATCGCTATGGAACGTGACTTTCGCATCGGTGGCCACAACCGTGCCGAAGATCGAGGCGTTGAGCGTGACCGTATTGGTGCTCTCGAAGTTCCAGATCACGTTCTGCGCCAGACCCTTGTCAGTGCCTTCCATGTTGGCGCTCAGCACCGCGGCATCCCCGGTCACGTTGATGATCACGGTCTCGTCCGGGGCGAACCCGTAGGAAATCCCGCCCACGCCCGCAAGCTCGGTTGCGGAGATGGTGTAGACACCTCCGGCATTGATCGCGAGCTTGTTCTCGGCGTTCTTCACCAGCGTGATCGCAGAGGCGCTTGCTGCTGCGGCGGAGAGATCCGCCGACATGGCTTCCATCTGGATCCAGTAGTTTTCCGGAGCGTCAAACGCGACCTGGCTGCCGCCATCATTGAGGTTGAATGTGCCGCTGATCGCCCCCGCGACGGCGAGATCACCGCCTTGGTTGACGTTAAAGCTGCTGGTGGCGTTGCCGGCCACGATCAGCTCGGCAAAAACCGACGCGCCGATTTTCGGCCATTCATCGGCATTGACGTTGAAGAAATCCGACCAGTTGTCGGTGCTCAGGTCGCCGCCGATCAGCGAGCGGCCATGAACGTGAACGCTGTTGCCGGTCAGATCGCCCTCGGTGACAAGAACGAACTGCTCAAGCGTCTCGGAGGCGCTCAGCGTGGCTGCCTGCGCAGCGGCCCCGGAAACGGCGAGCGCCGCGGCGAAAAACAGTGACTTCATAAACTTGCTCCCCAGGAGATAAACCAAATCCGCATGGCCGGATCACAGACATAACGCGCTCGGTATATCGGCCCAAACCGGTTTTAAAAGTAAAAATTCAATTAACCGCTTCGTGACCCAACGTCAAAACGAAACGCTCGGAAATCGCGTGAATTTTATGCGACAAAACGCGACGTGTGTGAACGCGCCTGCCCGCTCACGCGCCGGTTCCACATTGCCCGCCCAAACGCGCCGCAAGCCGCTTCACCCCACCTGCCGCATCCGCTAAGACCAGAGCAACAGCCCCCGGTGACAGGCGACAGGAGCCTCTTCGATGTCCAAGATCAAGGTAGACAACCCCATCGTCGAGATGGATGGCGACGAGATGACCCGCATCATGTGGGATTTCATCAAGCAAAAGCTGATCCTCCCCTATCTCGACATCGATCTGCTCTACTACGATCTGGGGATCGAGGAGCGCGACCGGACCGAGGACCAGATCACCATCGACGCCGCCGAGAAGACCAAGGAGGTCGGCGTCGCGGTGAAATGCGCGACCATCACGCCCGATGAGGCGCGGGTCGAGGAATTCGGGCTCAAGAAGATGTGGCGCTCGCCCAACGGGACGATCCGCAACATCCTCGGCGGCGTGGTCTTTCGCAAGCCGATCATCTGCCGCAACGTGCCGCGCCTCGTGCCCGGCTGGACCCAGCCCATCGTCGTCGGGCGCCATGCCTATGGCGATCAGTACCGCGCGACGGACATGAAATTCCCCGGGCCGGGCAAGCTGTCGATGAAATTCGTCGGCGAGGACGGCACGGTGATGGAGGAAGAAGTCTTCGACGCCCCCTCCTCCGGTGTCTTCATGTCGATGTACAACCTCGACCAGTCGATCCTCGATTTCGCGCGGGCGTCGCTGAACTACGGGCTCACCATCGGCTGGCCGGTCTATCTGTCGACCAAGAACACCATCCTCAAGCAATATGACGGGCGCTTCCTGGAGCTGTTCCAGAAGGTCTACGAGGAGGAGTTCGCGGACAAGTTCAAGGCGGCGGGCATCTGGTACGAGCATCGGCTGATCGATGACATGGTCGCCTGCGCGCTGAAGTGGAATGGCGGGTTTGTCTGGGCCTGCAAGAACTACGATGGCGACGTGCAGTCCGATACGGTCGCGCAAGGGTTCGGCTCGCTCGGGCTCATGACCTCGCAGCTCCTGACGCCCGATGGCAAGACGATGGAGGCCGAAGCGGCCCACGGCACCGTGACCCGCCACTACCGCCAGCACCAGAAGGGCGAAGCCACCTCGACCAACTCGATCGCCTCGATCTTCGCCTGGACCGGCGCGCTCAAGCACCGCGCCAAGCTCGACGACAACGCCCCGCTGACCAGCTTCGCCGAAACGCTGGAGCGGGTGATCATCGAGACCGTCGAGAGCGGCTCGATGACCAAGGATCTCGCCCTGCTCGTCGGGCCGGATCAGGGCTGGCTGACCACGATGGGCTTCCTCGAAAAGATCGACGAAAACCTCAACAAGGCGCTGGCGGGCTAGGCCCCGCTTCGGGCCGCGCGCCGAAACGGTCGCGCGGCCGCCCCTCTTTCAGGCCGAGATCACCGATGCAATTCCTGCCCCAGGCGCCCACCGATCGCCACACCACGCTCGAAGACCTGCAGGGCATTGTGACCGGCGTGACCATGGTCGCGCTTTCGGTCCAGTTCCTGCAAGCCGCCGAGCTCATCACCGGCCAGATCGCGGGCCTCTCGCTCGTGGCGAGCTACCCCACGGGGCTGAGCTTCGGCCTCGTCTTCTTCCTGCTGAACCTACCGTTCTATGTCTTCGCCATCCTGCAGATCGGCTGGCGCTTCACGCTGCGCACCTTCCTCGCCGTGGCGCTCCTCTCGGCGCTGGTCGAGCTGATGCCGAGGGCCTTCAGCCTGTCAGGCGTGCATCCCGGCGCGGCGGCGGTGCTTGCGGGGATCTCCGCCGGGGTCGGGCTGCTTGTGCTCTTCCGCCATGGCGCGACGCTGGGCGGCGTGGGCATCCTCGCGCTCTGGCTACAGGATCGCACCACACTGCGCGCGGGACAGGTCCAGCTCGGCTTCGATCTCGTCGTCTTCACCCTGGCGCTGTTTCTGCTCCCGCTGGCCACGGTGCTTTGGTCGCTGCTCGGCGCGGTGATCCTTAACGTGATCATCCTGACCAACCACCGCCGCGACCGCTATATCGCAAGCTCCTGAGCCTAGGCTTCGAGCTCGGCATCCCAGTAGAGAAAGTCGACCCAGCTGTCGTGCAGATGGTTCGGCGGGAATTTTCGCCCCATGTTGCGGAGCTCTTCGGCCGCCGGCGGGCGCGGCGGCTTGCGCAAGGACATGCCCGCCCGGCGCAGGCTCTTCGAGCCCTTCCTGAGGTTGCATGGCGCGCAAGCCGCAACGACGTTTTCCCAGCTTGTGATCCCGCCGGACGCGCGCGGGACCACGTGATCAAAGGTCAGATCGCCTTTCGAGCCGCAGTACTGGCAGCGAAATTCGTCCCTCAGAAAAAGATTAAAGCGCGTGAAGGCCACGCGCTTTCTCGGTTTCACATAGTCTTTGAGCACAACGACCGACGGTATTCGGATCTCGGTGCTCGGGCTCCGGACGATCTGGTCGTATTCGGCCACGATATCCACCCTGTCGAGCCAGGCCGCCTTGACCGCCTCCTGCCAGGGCCAAAGCGACAGGGGATAGTAGGAAAGCGGCCGGTAATCCGCATTGAGAACGAGCGCGGGGTGGTGTTTGAGCCCGGCAGGCTCCCGCACAAAGTCCGTCCTGAACTCGCCGTCTTTCACGTCCCCATCCTCCGGTCGTCACAGCGCTCGCGCGGCCCATTGACAGGCCGAGGCGCCGGGCGCTTGGTGTCACTATATATCGGCTTCTCCATCTGACAAGCCCTGCATCTAGTAGCTCTCGGGCAAAGGCTTACATCGGTTTTGTAACAGTGAATTGACCGCCCAAATTCGCGCCGTTTTCAGCGCCGCGGCACGCCCCCTATGCGACATTGGCGGCGGCGGCGGCGGCGGCGATCAGAGGCTGCACTTGTCGCGCATGAAGGCCAGCGCGACCGAGAGCCCGTCTTGAGAAATCGAATGCGCGGTCCCCTTCATCACATGGGCATAGACCTCTTCCCATTTCGCTTGCTGCAGCGCGTCGGCCGCATCGGGCAGCGATTGCGGCGGCACCACGTCATCCTGATCCCCATGCACCAGCAAAACCGGCGGGCGCGAGACGACCTCGTCTTCCAGCAGATCGGGGCGCAAAAGCCGGCCCGAAAACGCGACGATGCCCGCCACCGGATCCTCGCGGCGGGGCGCAACATGCAGGCTCATCATCGTCCCTTGGGAAAAGCCGAAAAGCACGACCTGTTCGGGCAGCAGATCCTCGTCGACCATCAGCGCATCGAGGAAGGCATCGAGATCATCCGCCGCCGCGAGGAGGCCCCGCTCGGCCTCTTCCTCGCTCGACCCGTCGATCCAGGGGATCGGAAACCATTGCCGCCCGGCGGGCATGCCGGGGATCTCCTCGGGCGCGTCGGGCGCCACGAAGAGCGTGTCCGGCAAATGCGGCGCCAGCGGCTCGGCGAGCCCCAGCAGATCATCCCCATTGGCGCCATACCCGTGCAGAAACACCACCGCCGAACGCATCGCGCCCGATTGCGGCTCGACCCGCCCGGCCTGCAAAACCCGTGTCATCGCAGTCCTTCCCTGTTCTTCTCGACATGGTAGTAGGCCCAGAGCAGGCGCGCTGCAACCGCGCGCCAGGGCGACCAGTCCTCCGCCATCGCGCGCAGGGCCTTTTCCTTGGGGCGTTCGGGGAGATCGAACAAGATCCGCGCCGATTCCTGCAAGGCCAGATCGCCCGCCGCAAAGACATCCGCCCGGCCGAGCGAGAACATCGCATAGATCTCGGCCGTCCAGACGCCGATCCCCTTCACTTCGGTCAATGTCGAAATGACCTCCCCTGTCGGCCTCTGTCGAAGCGTTGCGAAATCGATGCCCGCATGGGCGAGCGCCAGCGCATAGCTCGCCTTTTGCCGAGAGAGCCCGCATTGGCGCAGATCATCCTCGCCCGCGGCCCGCACCGCGGCGAGCCCGGTCAGCCCCGCCGCCTCCAGACGGGCCCAGATCGCGTCGGCCGACGCAACGCTGACCTGCTGGCTGATGATCGCGCCGAGCAGGCGCGAGAAGCCGTCCTCGCGCAGCCGCGTCGGCAGGGGGCCGGTCACGGCGAGGGCTCTGTCGAAGCGCGGATCCCGCGCCCCGAGCCACGCCGCGCCCTCTGCGACGCAGTCCGGCCCGAGGATTATCCGCTCCGATACTGCCGCGCCCATTGCACCGCCTCCTCCACCGTCGAGACCTGCGGCCCCGGCATTTCCGGCCGCCGCAGCATCGCGACCGATATTCCGATTGTCCGGGCCGCTTCGAGTTTGGGCCAAGCCCCGTCCCCGCCCGCGTTGCGCACCACCATCCAGTCGATCCGGAGTTCCCGCAGCAGCGCGCACTCCCGCGCCACTGTAAAGGGGGGAAGTTCCGTCAAGGCGCGCGCGCCGGGGAGGCCCGGCAGGTCTGCCTCCGCGTCCCGCACCCGGACGAACACCGTCCGCCCCCGATCAAGGCCCTCGAGGTCGCTCAGGCTCCCGCGCCCGGTGCCGACGAACACCCGCGCGCCCTGGGGGATAGTCGACAGCGCCTCGGCCGGCGTGTCGATCTCCGTCCAGCGGTCATGACGCCCCGCGCGCCAAGCCGGGCGAAGGAGCCGCAGATAGCCCCGCCCGGTCTGCCGGGCGAAGCGCGCGGCACAGACCGACACCCCCGCGGCGAAAGGATGACCGGCGTCGAGGATGGCCCGGACGTTTCGATCTTGGGCGAACTGTTCGAAATCGGTCAAACTGTCGAAGCGGCCGATATAACAGTCAGCACCCTCTGTCGAGAGACCGGACATCGGCTTGGACAGAGTGAGCACGGCCGCGATCCCGCAGCTGCTCAATCCTTGAGCCAACTGCCGCGTCTCACCGCTTCCTCCAATGACCAGAACCGTCATGACCCCCGCCCCTCCTTCTCGGAGACCGTATTGGGCGACAGCGGAAAACCCAAGAGGTCAGTTGGACTTGCGCAGATGCGGCGCTGGCAGTACGGCTTGCCCATGACCACCTCCTCCTACGACCGCCGCGCACGGCGAAACGTGGCGATCCTCGCCGCAGCCCAGGCTTTTCTCGGCGCGCAGATGCCGCTGATCTTCACCATCGCGGGGCTCGCCGGCGCGCGCCTTGCGGGCAATCCATGTTTCGCCACCTTGCCGATCTCGCTCATTGTCCTCGGCTCGATGCTCTCGGCCTCGCCGATGGCGGCCTTCATGCAAAGGTTCGGGCGCCGACCGGGCTTCTTTCTGGGCGCAGCAGGCGGCGCGATGGGCGGCATCGTCGGCGCCATCGGGCTCTATACCGCGTCCTTTCCGCTCTTCCTCGCGGGCAGCCTCCTGACCGGTATCTACATGTCGGCCCAGGGGTTTTTCCGCTTCGCCGCCGCAGACACGGCCAGCGAGAGCTTCCGGCCCAAGGCGATCTCCTACGTGCTCGCGGGCGGGCTCGTCTCGGCGCTGCTGGGCCCGCAAATCGTCAAGCTCACGGTCGATGCCTTCGTCATCCCCTTCCTCGGCACATACATGGCGGTTGTGGCCATCAACCTGACCGGCGCGCTGCTCTTCTTCGGGCTCGACATCCCCCGCCCCAAGCCCGCGCCCGAGGGCGCCGCCCGGGGCCGGAGCCGGCTCGAGCTGTTGCGCACCCCGCGCATCGCGGTCGCGATCATCTGCGGCATGGTCACCTATGCGCTCATGAACCTCGTCATGACCGCCACTCCGCTGGCCGTGGTCGGCTGCGGCTTCGCGACGGCCGATGCGGCCAACGTCGTCTCGGCGCATGTGCTGGCCATGTTCGCCCCGTCCTTTTTCACCGGTCACCTGATCGCACGTTTCGGTGTCGAGCGAATTGTCGCGCTCGGCCTCGTGATCCTCGCCTCGGCTGGCGGCATCGCTTTGACGGGCGTCGAACTGTGGAATTTCTTCGGTGCGCTGCTGCTTCTGGGGCTGGGGTGGAACTTCGGCTTCATCGGCGCCACCACGATGCTCGCCAGCGCCCATACCGACGCCGAACGCGGCCGGCTGCAGGGTCTGAATGACCTGATCGTCTTCGGCGGCGTCACGGTCGCGTCCCTGTCCTCGGGCGGGCTCATGAACTGCTCGGGCGGCGACGCCGTGGAGGGCTGGACGGCGGTCAACCTCGCCATGGCGCCCCTGCTCGCGCTCGCTGGCGTCGCGTTGCTCTGGCTGCTCGTGCGCGCGCCCCGCCACGCGTCATGACCTAAGTCGCCCGGCTAGCGCCCGAGCCACAGGTCCGCCCGCAAGCCGCCCAGAGCCTCGCTCTCGCCAAGGCGCAGCGACCCGCCATGCGCCCGCGCCACATCCGCCGCGATCGCCAGCCCCAGGCCCACGCCCGCGCCCCTGTTCTGGTTGCGGCCCGGATCCAGCCGCGTGAACGGGCGCAACGCATCCGCGCGATGCTCTTCGGGAATTCCCGGCCCATCATCCTCCACCGAAACGCAGAGCGATCTTTCGGTCGTGGTGATCGAGACAACGGCCCGATTGCCATAGCGCACCGCGTTGCGGATCAGGTTCTCAATCGCCCGGCGGACCGCAGCGCCGCGCAAACGCACAGGGCCCGTCTCTTCCACCACGCCAAGCTCCACGTTCACGCCCATCCGCGCGAAATCCTCGACGATCTGCGCCACGATCTGGCGCGGCTCGACGCGCTCCGCCTCCCCTTCGGCAGCGCCGCGGGAAAACTCCAGAAACGCATCGATCATCTGCTTCATCTCCTCCACGTCGCGCTCAAGAGGCTCGCGCTCGTCGCTGTCGAGCATCGAGAGCCCCAGCTTGAGCCGCGTCAGCGGCGTGCGCAGATCATGGCTCACGCCCGAGAGCATCAGTGTCCGTTGCTCGATGTGCCGCTCAATCCGCGCGCGCATATCGAGGAACGCCGCGCCGGCGGCACGGACCTCGTTGGCGCCCGCAGGCTTGTAAGGCAGATGCCGCCCCTTCCCGAACGCTTCCGCCGCCTGACCCAGCCGGTAAATCGGCCGTAACTGATTGCGCAGGAAGAGAAACGATATGAGAGACAGAAAGGCGCCGAGCACCACGATGATCACCAGAAGCTGATGCGGATTGGGGGCGGACAACCTGTCCCGCCGTAGCCGCGCTTCCACCACGCCCGCGCCCGTTTCGAGCCACAGGACCACGCGCCTGTCGTCCGGCAGGGCCACCGCCGCGAGCCCGTCCAGCCCGGCATGAAGCTCGGACATGACGCGCCGCGCCGTCAGATCGAACCAGCTGTAGGCGTCCGCCTCGGGGACGGTATCGGCGGGCACGAATCGCACGCCCACATCAAAGGCGCGACCGAGCGCGCGCAGCGTTGTCTGAGGGGCCTCGGCCTGCGACACAGCCTCATCGAGATAGGCAAGTTCGAGCACGACCGCAGAGGTCAGTTGCTCCGTCACGGTGGCGAAATGGCGCTGGATGAAGGCCACCGACACGATGAGTTGCAGGCTGACCACCGGCAACAGAAGGATGAGCGCGGCGCGCCCGTAAAGGCTGCGCGGCATATACTGTTTGAGCCAGGCGAAGAACATGCGCTAACGCTATGCTCAAGCGCGGCGAGAGAAAAGGCGGTCGGATGAAGAAAGGCGAGCAGACGGCGCCCGCAACGGGGCTTGTCGTAGAGATCGCGCCGGGCCTGCGCCGCATCCTCGCGCCCAACCCGTCGCCCATGACGTACTGGGGAACGAACACCTACCTGCTCGGCGATGAAGACGTGGCTGTGATCGACCCCGGCCCGCGAGACCGGAGCCATCTTGAGGCCATTCTTGCGGCGCTCACCCTCGGCCAGCGCATCACCCATATCTTCGTGACCCACGCTCATATCGATCATTCCGGGCTCGCCCGGGATCTCGCAGAAGAAACAGGCGCGCGGATCCTGGCCTTCGGCTCTGCGACCACAGGGCGGTCAGCAGACATGTCGGCCATTGCCGAACAGTTTGACGATCATCGAAACGACGGGGTGGACCACGATTTCGCGCCGGATGACTGTTTGATGGATGGCGAAACGATCACGGCCGGCGGCTGGACGCTCGAAGCCATCTGGACGCCGGGACACCTGTCAAACCACTTGTGCTTCGCCAGCGATGATGCGCTCTTCTGCGGCGATCACGTGATGGGCTGGTCCAGCTCGATCGTCTCACCACCGGGCGGCGACCTCACGGCCTTCATGGCCTCCTGCCGCAAACTGCAAGGCCGCGCTGAGCCGGTGTTCTTTCCCGGACACGGCGCCCCTCTCTTCGATCCGCAGTCGAGACTGGCTTGGCTCATCGCCCACCGAAACGCCCGCGAAGCGGCCATCTTGGCAAGGTTGGAGCAGAGCGAAATGCCCCTCTCGGCCTTGACCCGCTCGGTTTACGACGGAATCGTCCCGGCCCTCCTGCCCGCCGCCGAGCGCAATGTTCTGGCCCACCTCATCGACCTTTCAAGACGCGGTCTTGTCGCCCCCACAGGACCATGGGGACAAGACGTCACTTACCGTCGCGTCGCGCGGGGAAAATAGAGTGAACTTTCTGTGAAATCGCTCTGGACGCTGCCCTGAGGCATTGCTATATCCGCCGCCAAGTTCCGGCGTAGCTCAGCGGTAGAGCAGTTGACTGTTAATCAATTGGTCGTAGGTTCGATCCCTACCGCCGGAGCCAATATCAAAAAAGCCCAGCAAAGTCAGTGACTTAGCTGGGCTTTTTTCTTGGCGATGTCATTATCATCCCTCTGTGCCCCAAAGCGCAATTTTTACTGCGCACAAAGAGTCGGAGCCAAAGATGGGACGCATTGCTTACCTTACGAAACGCGGAGCCGTACGGTGGTATCGCCGCCGTTATCCAGTTATTGTCATCCAATCATCACAAAAAAACCAAATATCAGTGTCTTGTTGCGACAATGGGACCAGCCTGCAAGCGCGGGGCCATATGGCTGTGAGCTTGCGCACCCGCTCCAAGAGAGAGGCCCGCATTCTCGGTGCCTTCATCTCTGCAGATTTTGAGCGTGCGTGGGCGATGATCGAGGCAGTGATGAACGAACACGAATTTGATACCGACATGATGGACGCCATAGCGATGACTATGGCCAAACATTTTCGTTCTCTGATCGAAAAAATCGCCCACGGGCCAGCGTCCAGCTTTCCCGATGGGGTCAAGCAGCGCGCCTATCGCATCTTGGAACAGGACTTGCGCAAGGCGCTCGGTGTTGAAGGTAAGGTGATCGTTGCGGACGCGCAGCCAACCCCACAGGTCGAAGAAGACCCGCCGGAGGAAGCAATGTGCCAAGCGGAGCGCGATGCACTTGCCTATGTGGGAGATCACGACGAGGACTACTGGGAAAAATGTGGTGAGCTTTTCCACCCTGACTACGAGCCGGAATACCCGCGTCTTGCCCATATCGGTGAAAGCGCACGAACCGACGACGACTACTATGCTGACTATGTCGTGTCTGATTTCGGCCTGCACACGCACGTATTCCGCGCGACATTGTCGGAGTATTTGGCCGCTTGCGAACGGTTGAACCTTGATCCTTCCGATGCCAACGCCGATTTTCCGCTTGCGTTGAAAGAAGCAATGGACGCGGCGCACAAAATAGGAATGGTGCCAACGCCGGAAGCCAAGCGGTGACGTCCACGGACGTGGTGTAGCTGGCGGTGGCCATCGGGTTTCCCGGTAGGGTTGGGTTGCGACAACCAACCTGAACCAAGGACGACACCCGATGACCAAACCTATGATGGACCTGCGTGCGCTTGTCGAAAAGAGTGCCGATTCCGACCTGCTGCGTGAGATGATCGGCTTCGCAGCCGAGCGGCTGATGGAACTTGAGGTCGGCGCCAAGACCGGTGCCGATTACGGCGAGAAAAGCAGCGATCGGCTGGCGCAACGGAACGGATACCGCGACCGAGACTGGCAGACCCGTGCGGGCAG
>NZ_FOYI01000016.1 GCF_900116005.1 Poseidonocella sedimentorum | reverse complement strand
GGGGGGGGGGGGGCGTCTCCTCCTGTCGGCGGCGCTCTGCGGGGCGCTCCTTGCGCTGGCCGGCGGGGCGGGGGGCTACATCGCGCCGCGCGGCTTCCTCGGGCTGCATCTTGAGAAATTCGCGCTCGGCATCCTCTCGGCCCTGGCGCTCGACCGGGCCATGGGCGCGGGCTGGCGGCTCTCGCGGGGGGTCGTTGCGGCGCTCTTCGCTCTGGGCCTTGTGCTGACCCTTTCGGTGCTGGAGCGCAAATGGCTGCTACCCTACGGCGTCTGGTACTGGAGCATGTGGACGATCTGCGCCTGGCACATGGGCGGCAATGCGCTGGCCGGGTTCGGATCGCGCATCCTCACCGCGCGGCCGACGCTCTGGCTGGGCCGGATGAGCTATTCGGTCTACCTGTCGCACATGCTGTTGATCGTGCTGCTGGTGCGGCTGCTGCACATGCTCGGCCTCTCCCAGGGCTGGCTCGGCGCGGCGCTGCTGCTGGGGCTGCTGGTGCCGGTGACGCTGCTGGTCTCGTGGCTGAGCTACCTGTGGATCGAGAAACCCTTCAACGATTTCGGCCGCCAACTGCGCTACAGCCCGCGCCAGAGATCCACCGGGGTGTAGCCATGGCGCCGGAAAAGAGCAGGGCCCCGGACGGCGGCGGGTTTGGCGCGCCGTTGCGCGAATAGCAGCAGGCAGCGGGGCGCCCTCTCAGGCGGGGGCCTTGGCGGGTTTTGGGGCGCGCAGGCGGGCGATGTCTGCCTTGGCGCTCCAGCCGGGCAGGGCGCGGCGGGCGAGGGGGCCGGTTTCGCGCTCCAGCAGGCCCTCCAGGTAACTGTCCTCCAGCCCGTCAAGCAGGCCCGAGCGGACTCTGGTGGCATAGGCGTGGGTCGTCTTGGGGGCGGGCCCCGGCTCCAGCCCGCAGAAGGCGGCGATCTCGGCCGCGCGGGGGCCGATCTCCTCGGTGCGCAGGATCAGAAGCTGCGCCGGCGGAACCTTGTCAAGCGCCGCGCCCACCGATTGCTGCCAGTAGCCCAGATAGGCCGAGATCGGGTAGAGCCCGGCGGCGGCCAGCGCGGCCTCTTCGGGCGGGTGGCCCGAGCGGGGGCCGAAGCGCCAGGTGCGGAAGCGTTTCCAGGCCTCGGTCGGATCGTGCAGCACGCTGTGGTCGACCATCGAGCGCAGCCAGAGCCCCGGCGCGCGCACCGTGAGGATGAAGCGGCTGTCGGGGAAGAGCGCGAGCAACTCGTCGATCAGGTAGGCGTTGACCGAGGAGCTGTCGATCTTGAGCCCGCGCAGCGCGTCGCGCAGGCGCAAGACCCGGTTGAGCGGGGCGCCGTCGCCGGTCTCGGCCTTGTGCAGGATGCGCGGGATCAGCCGGTTGGCGTCGGCCTCGTGGCCGCAGCGGACGCGGGAGTCGAACATCTCCGAGAGCGTGTGCGTTCCGGTCTTGGAGGCGCCCAGCCCGTAGACGCGCACGCCCGTGCGGCGGGGCCGGGAGAGTTGGCGCATCTGTTTGCGAAAGATGGCCGGGAGGTGCTTGATGTGGATCACAGGCAGCAATCCTCGGTGGTGGCGCAGGGCAACAGAAGTCGAGGATATTGAGATCAGAATGCCGCGTCGGGCGGATGGTGCCAAGAGGGCAAGACTACGGAGGCGCGGCGCGCGGGGTCGGGGCGGGGCGATTGCCCCAGAGTTGTGCAACTCGGGGGGCCAAGGTCGGGGGGTGCAGAAGGTCGGGGGGGTTCAGCCGCCCGGCCCCTCCCGCAGGATGCGCGCGGGCACGCCGCCGGCGACCGCGCCGGGCGGCACGTCGCGCCGCACCACCGCATTGGCCCCGATGACCGCGCCTTCGCCCACCAGCACCGCGCCGAGGATCACCGCGCCCGCGCCGATGTCGGCGCCATCGGCGATCACCGGGCGATCCTGCAGCCGCCCCGTGTCGGGGATGCCCAGCGTCGTGTTCTGGCGCAGGGTCACGTCATCGCCGATCCATTGCGCCACCAGCACCATGCCGCCGAAATGCTCCAGCTTGACCCGCCGCCCGACCCGGACGGTATAGGGCAGCATGATGCCGCCGCGGATCTCGCAGCGCTTGGCCATCGCCCGGTATAGCAGCGTCAGCGGCGCGCGCAGCAGCCGCGAGCGCACCCCCATCCGCCAGTTGCCGAACCGGTGCCAGAAGAGCGCCCAGAACCCCTGCGCGCCCCAGTCGCGCCCGTGGGTGCGGAAATCCTCGGCCACCAGCGCGCGGAAGCCAAGGCCGGGGGGGTTGGCGTTTTCGGTGCCCGGGTTGGGGGCGAAGCGGGGGTCTTCGGCGGCGCGGGCGCAGAGGGTTTCCTTTGCCGCGCCGTCCTCTGTCTCGCCCGGCGGGGAGAGCAGCGCGCGCCCCGAGATCAGCGGGCGCAGCACCTCGCGCGTCATGTCGCCGAAGAACCGCTGCGGCGCGCGCGGGACCTGCCGGCGCAGGGCGGCGAGCCCGCGGTTGAGCGCGGCCCCCAGCATCCATGAGAGCGCGGCCAGCAGCGCGCCCGCGCGCCCGTAAGTCTTGGCGTAATAGTGGCGCCAGGAGTGGTACCAATAGGCCGGGCGCGGGCGGCTGCGGGCCTCGCCGCTGCGCACCTGGGTCGCGGCGCCCTCGGCGTGAATCACCTGCGCGCGCGGGACATAGAGCGTCTGGTAGCCGGCCCGCGCGATCCGGTGCATCAGCTCAACCTCTTCGAAATAAAGGAAAAACGCCGGATCGAAGCCCTCAAGCTCTTCCAGTACCGACCAGCGGAACATGACCGCCGCGCCCGCGACCCAGTCCACCGGCCCCTCCGGATGATCGGGCGGCAGCGCCACGCGCGCGCGGTTCAGGAGCCGGTCGACGGGGCCGAAATTCAGCGCGCGGGAAAACTCCCCCGCGGCCGAGGGGAAGCGGAAGGCGGCGGTGACGGCCTCGCCCGAGGGCAGCGCGATCCCCGCCCCGGCGGCCCCGGCGCGCGGCTCGGCCTCCAGCGCGCTGGCGAGGATGTCGACGGCCTCGTTGTCGAGCCGCGCATCGGGGTTGAGCAGGAAGACGAATGCGGGCGGGGTGGGGCGCTCGGCCAGTGCCCGGATCACGAGGTTGTTGCCGCGCCCGAAGCCGTGGTTGTCGGGCTCGAGATAAAGCGTCACCCGGCCCGCATGTTCCGGCCCGCCGAAGGCCGCCTCCAGCCGGGCCGCGTCATCGCCCGGCGAGGCATTGTCGACGATATGCACATCCACCCGCCGCCCACCGTGATCATGACCGAGCACGCTTTGAGCGCTCTCGATAGTGAGATCGGCGGTGCCGTAATTGACGATGATGACGGAGATTTCGGCCATCTGGGCCGGTGCGTCCGAAGCGGGGGAGGTCATGGCGTGTCATCCTTCGACGCAGGGGCAGGGGCGCACAGCCGGGCGCGCGCCCGGGGCATCGATCAGCTCAAGGGGTTAGGGGAACGGAGCCCGGAGGCAAGCGATTTCTCTCGCCCCGGGGCGCGGGCGCGGGGGCCCGGGCGGCGGCTGCGCGCCCGGCAGGCAGACAGAGCCGCGGCGGGCGCGCCATCTCAGGGGATGAAACGCGGCAGCACGCCGCGCACCTCCCCCAGCACCTCCATCAGCCGCGCCTCGGCGGCGGCGTCGGTCTCTTCGGGGCGGATCAGCGTCGTCAGCCGGACCAGCGCGCCATCGGTGCGCCCGGTGCGGATGCCATCGACCATGAGGTAGAACTTGGCGGCGAAATCCCAGGCGATCTTCCGGCCCTTCTGGTCGAACCAGTAATACACCATCATCCGGGTCTCGCCCTTCTGGATGATCGCGCGGTTGATGTTGAAATCGGTGTCGAGCCCGAGACGGGGGGCCACGTCCGTCCGCTCCAGCCAGGCGATCTCCCAGCCCGCGCCGGGCAGGCAGATCTCGGGGCTGTGGACCCCGCCGCGGCTCTGGTCTTCGTACCAGGCGGAGAAGAACCCGACCGTGGCCGCAGCGCCGGGGCGGATCAGGGTGACGGAGCGGTAATCATCGGCGCCGAGCGTGCGCGCCACATCGGGGCTCAGGATCTCCGGCGGGCCCGATTGCTCCCAGGCGCCGAGCGTGCGCGGGAAGGTGGCAAAGCCGTCGCGGGCGATGCGGCCGCTCTCGCGCTCGGGCATCAGCGCCATCGCGCCCACCGCCAGAACCATCGCCAGAGCCGTCGCGATCATCGCCGGCGAGGGCCGCAGATAGCCCAGCCGCCAGACCTGTGCCGCCATGCCCTCGGTTTCCAGATCGAGCGCTTCGGAGAGGCTCATCTTCTTGGGGTTGATCAGCAGCATGATCCAGGCCAGCCCGAAGAGCAGCACGATACAGATCAGGAAGATCACCCAGCCTTCGAAGAAATGGGTGAAGCCTTCGAGCCATTCGACCCCGAGCCGATCCGCCAGCAGCCCCGCCACCGCGATCCGCACCGAGTTCATCAGCACCGTGATCGGCACAGCCGAGATCAGCAGCACCGCCTTTTGCCAGCCCGGGCCGCGATAGAGCACGGCGAAGATGTAGGAAAAGCTCAGGATCGGGAACAGGTAGCGCAGCCCCGAACAGGCCTCGGCCACGTGCAGCTTGAGCACGCCGAGGTCGATGATGTTGCCTTCGAGGAACACCGGCACCGAGAGCGCCTGAAGCATCCAGACGCCGAGCTCGGAGGAGATATATTGCAGCGAGGTCGAGAGCTTGTAGTAAACCACGCCGGGCAGCGGCAGCATGTAGACCAGGTGCAGCACCGAGGGCCAGAAGACCCAGCCCGTGCGCCAGCCGAAGCTCACCAGAAGGATGCCCGCCGTCCAGACGATCGTGGCATAGGCCACCAGATCGGAGATATTGGCCAGCTTGCCCAGGGTCGCGAGCGCGATCGACAGCAGGATGACGGCCACCCCCGGCCAGCGGTCGCGCTTGGGGCCCGGCTCGGCGGGCACCTGACGCAAGTGGCGCAGGAAGAGCAGCAACGACAGGATCGGGATCAGCGGCCCGTGGCTGTATTCCGGCAGGCTCCAGGCGCGCAAGAGCGCGTCGAGCCCGTCGGCGAAAAACACCCCGGCGCCGATCAGGGCGATCAGGAACCAGAACACTCCCCAGGAAGCGAAATCGCGCGGACCGGCCGCGGGATGAGCGAGGGAACCTGTGACCGACATTCCATGTCCTCAAATAAACGCAAGCTATGGCTACCTTGTTACGCCAAGCTCACCTAGAAAAGAAGTGGCCGGGAATACAACCCATTGGCCGCATCAGATCATGATGTTGTGAGTTTGTCGTAAACGCATGAAGGGGCGCGGCCATGACGCAGAACGGCGGGGCGATCCGGCTCGATATCGGGATTTTCGCCCATAACGAGGCACAGACG
This sequence comes from Poseidonocella sedimentorum, assembly GCF_900116005.1. Classification (GTDB taxonomy): domain Bacteria; phylum Pseudomonadota; class Alphaproteobacteria; order Rhodobacterales; family Rhodobacteraceae; genus Poseidonocella; species Poseidonocella sedimentorum. The sequence continues at coordinate 48,659 of NZ_FOYI01000016.1, read as the reverse complement.
CTGCCCCGGCTCCTCGCCGAGCTGACGCGCCAGAGCCTGTTTGACGCGGAGGGCATCGATCTGCGCGTGCTCGTGCTGGCCAATGGCTGCACCGACGGGACAGCCGCCGCCGCCGAGGCCGCCCGCGCCGCGCTGCCCGAGGCGATGGGCGCGCGGATCGTGATCCATGATTTCCCCCAGGGCGGCAAATCGCGCACCGTGACCCGCTTTCTGCGCGACTGCGCCCGGCCCGAGGCCGATCTCGTCGGGTTCATGGATGCCGATATCCTCCTGCCCGCGCCCGATACGCTGGAGCGCATGGCCGCGGCGCTCATCGCCCGGCCCGAGTTGCAGGTCTTTGTCAGCCGGCCGGTCAAGGATGTGACCCATTTCAAGCTCGATGTCGGCCCGGTCGCGCGGCTCATCGCCTCGGCCGGGGACGGGCTCACCGATTTCCGCCGCTCGATCTGCGGCCAGCTCTACATGATGCGCGCGGGGCTCGCCCGGCGCATGGCGTTGCCCGCGGGCCTGCCGGTGGAGGATGGATTCGTGCGGGCGATGGTGCTGACCGATCTGTTCACCGGGCCGGAGGATTTCACGCGGATCGACGGCGACCCGGCGGTGTTTCATGTCTACGAGTCGATCCGGGGCGTCGGCGAGCTGCTGCACCACCAGACCCGGCTCGTGGTCGGCAGCGCGATCAACGCCGCGCTTTACGGCTATTTCAACCGCGAGGGGCTGCGGGGCGAGGCGCTCGGCGCGGTCCTGCGCGGCCCGGCGCAGGAGGAGGGCTGGCTCCCGGCGCGGCTCGACGCCGAGCTGCCGCGCCGGCCCTATGGCTATGTGCCGTTCAGCTTCGCCACCAATCGCCTCACCCGGTTCCGCCGCCAGGGCGCGCGCGGGCTGAAACCGCTGGTGATCGCGCTGGCGGGCACCGGGCTGGATGGTCTGGTCTATCTGCGGGCGAGCCTGCGCATGTGGCGCGGGCGGGGCGCGGGGTTCTGGTAAAGACGCGCGACGGGCGCAGCGGCCCCGGGGGGCGGTGCCCGTAAACGGCGCATAAAAAAATCCTGCCCCGAAGGGCAGGATCTGTCAGCCGCGGGGGGCTGGATTTTCGTCGCGAGAGCTGGGCTCAGGCTGCCTTGCGGCGGCGCAGGGCGCCGAAGCCGGCGAGGCCGCCCATCAGGAGCAGCGCGGACGCGGGCAGCGGAACCGCCTGGACGCCAACGGCGTCGACGTCGAAGCCATCGAGCGAACCACCGCCGACAGGCGAGGTGTCGACGATCTTGATCGAGTCGAGTTGGCCGGTGAAGCTCAGGGTTTCACCAGATGCGCTTGCGGAGCCTGCGTTGTTGGAGACCGAGCCGATGTAGGTTGCAACGCCGCCGAGGACTGCAAAGACGTCTGCGGTTTCGACGTGCTTGGCGACATCGCCGAAGGTCACTTCCCAAACGGTGGCCTTGACGCCGCCGAGGCCGCTGAAGCCGAGAACGATTTCCTGGCCGAGGCCGATGGAGAAGAAGCGGCCATCAGGCGCGCCGAGCGCGTTGTCGATGTCGGTCCGGGAACCGCCGGTCGAGATGCCATCGCTCACATCGCTGTCGGTGGAGGAGATGACGCTGTCGGCGTAGATGATGGTTGCAGCCGAGGCAGCGCCCGCGCTGAGCGCGATAATGGCACTGGCCGTGAGAGTTTTCAAAAGGTTCATAGTGGTTTCCTATACGTTTTACCGCTTACCGGCTTATTACTTTCACTTCGGACAACGCACCCCGCGCTCCGTGTGGATTTAAACTATCAAATCCCCCGACCCGCATCAACCAGTTCTTAACCTTTCGGCAACGCAGCATGATTTTTTTCGGGGGTGGCCGGCGACAATACCCGCTTGAGGCGAACACCGTTCACGGTTCTGCAATTATGCGTCGGGTTTGCATAAATTGTAAGCAGTTGAATCGATGGCAAAACCGTAAAATTGCAGGGAATCACGCGTCGCCCGCCGCGCCTTGCCCGCTATTCGGGCACAACCTCGGGCAGGGCGGCGCAAAGTGCATTTTTCGCATGGCGACAGGCATCCAGCCCCCCCCCCGGGCCGGGGCCGCATGATTCGCCCGGCCCTCCCGGCGCGCCGTTTCGGGGCCCCTCTGCCCAGCAGAGGAGCAGCCGCCGGGGCCCGGGCTGGCGGACCCGGTCCGGGGCGTGCTCGGCTGTTGAACCTGCGCCGGTCTTCTATAGAGTTCGGGGCAATTGCACCGGCGCGAGCCCTTCACCAGACCCCTTTTGCGAAAGACACCCCACACAGCCATGACCCAAGCCCAGCCTCAGGCCCGCCCGTTCCGCTGGGCCATTCTCGGGACAGGCGGTGTCGCGCGCAAATTCGCGCGGGATCTGCGCGCCGTGGCCGGGCCGGAGGCGCTGCATGTGGTCGCCTCGCGCCGCGCCGAGAACGCCCGCCGCTTTGCCGCCGATCTGGGGGTGGGGCAGGCCGCGCCCGACTATGAAACCGCCCTGCGCGCGGATGTGGAGGCGGTCTATATCGCCACGCCCGCCGCGCTGCACGAGGCCCATGCGCTCATGGCGATCGGCGCGGGCAAGGCCGTGCTGATCGAAAAGCCGCTCGCCCCCGATGCCGCCGCCGCCCGGCGCATCGCGGCGGCCGCAGACGCCGCCGGGGTCTTCTGCATGGAGGCCATGTGGACCCGGTTCCAACCCCTGCCCGGCGCGCTCAAGGCCCGGATCGAGGCGGGCGCGCTTGGCGAGATCCGCGGGCTCGACGGCCAGTTCATGGTGGCCAACCGGCCCGAGCCGGGGGTGAGCCTGTTTGACCCGGCCCAGGCGGGCGGCGCGCTCTTGCACCGCGGGATCTACCCGCTCTCGCTCGCGCGGTTCCTGCTTGGCCCGGTGGCCGAGCTCCGCACCCTGGGCCGGATCGGCGCGACCGGGGTGGATGAGGACAGCCTGTTGATCTTGCGCCACGAAAACGGCGCGCTCTCGTCCTTGCGCGCGAGCCTGCGCGCCAATGGCCATCCGGGCACATGGATCTACGGCACCGCCGCGACGCTGGAAATTCAGGGCCCCGTCTGGCGGCCCACCGGCGCGCGGCTGCACCCGGCGCATCCCGGCTCGGCCGGGCCCGGGGGGCCGCGGCGGCTCGAAGGGCTGCGCGAGAGCGGGGCGGGGCTGAAGCTCTCGGGGGCGCTGGCGCGGCTGCGCGGGCTGATCCGCCCGCCCGCCGCGATCCGCGCGCCTTTTGCCGGCAACGGCTATCGCCACGAGGCCGAAGCGGTCATGGAGGCGGTGCGCGCCGGCCGGACGCAGGATCCGCGCATGACCCCGCAGGAGAGCGCCGAGGTGCTCGACATCATCGACGCGGCGCGCGCCGCATGGGCCCCGGCACAGGGCGCAACCGGAAAGGACGAGGCATGAAGATCGGCGTGATCGGCTGCGGCTATGTCTTTGATCACTACATGACCACGCTCGGCCGCCACCCGGGGATCGAGATCGCCGGGCTGGCCGATCGCAACATGGCCCGCGCCGAGCAGGCGGGCGCCTTCTACGGGCTGCATGTCTACCCCGATGCGGCGGCGCTTCTGGCCGATCCCGAGGTCGAGATCGTGGCCAATTTCACCTCCATCGGCAGCCATTTCGACGTGAGCCGCGCGGCGCTGGAGGCGGGCAAGCATGTCTATTCCGAAAAGCCCTTCACCACCGGGATGGCGGAGGCGCGCGCGCTGGCCGAGCTGGCCGAGGCGCGGGGCCTGCGCCTGTCCTGCGCGCCGTCCAACGCGCTCTCGCCCACGGTCCAGACCCTGTGGAAAGCGGTGGAGGATGGCGTCGTGGGGCCCCCGCGCATCGTCTATGCCGAGTTTGACGACAACCCCGTCTACCTGCTCCAGCCCGAGACATGGGCAAGCCGCTCCGGCGCGCCGTGGCCGTATCTTCATGAATACGAGATGGGCTGCACCTGGGAGCACGCGGGCTATCACCTGACATGGATGTGCGCGCTCTTCGGCCCCGTCCGCCGGGTCACCGCCTTTTCCAAGGTGACGCTGCCGGACAAGACCGACCAGCCGCTCGACCCGGCCGACACGCCCGATTTCTCCGTCGCCACGCTCGATTTCGAAAGCGGCGTGGTGGGGCGGCTGACCTGTTCCATCGCCGCGCCCACCGATCACCGGATGCGCATCATCGGCGAGAAGGGCGTGCTCGAGGCCGACACCTACCGCGACTATACCTGCCCGGTGCGGCTGGAGCCGTTCACGAATTTTTCGCTCAAGGCCCGCAACTTGCGCGCCGTGCGAACCAATTCGATTCTCCAGAGCCTCTTTGGCGTGGGCGGCCGGCGCCTGCCGCTGGTGGCGGCCCCGCCCCCGGGCAACACCCGCATCCCCCGCGATGGCGGCAACCCGCTTTCGCCCAAGACATGGATCGCCCGGCTGCGCGCCGCGCAGCGCGGCCAGCAGGACAAATGCCTCGGCCTTGCCGAGCTCGCCGAGGCGATCCGCACCGAGCGGCCCCAGTTCCCGCCGCCCGACTTCACGCTGCACCTGACCGAGCTGACGCTCGCGATTCAGGGCGCCGGCCCCGACGGCGCGAGCCAGGACATCGAGACCCGCTTCGCGCCCATCGCCCTGCCCGAAGCCACCCGCCGCCACGCGCCGGACTACCGCCCCTACATGCGCCCCGCCGCCTTGCCGCGGACGCTCCAGAAACTCCTTTCCGCACGAGGCTGATCCATGGACGGACAGGCAGACACCGGGCCCGAGGGCCGGATCATGACGGCTGGCGAGGGGGCTCTGCCCCGCATCGCCTATCTCACCGGCCAGTACCCCGAGGTCTCGCTGACCTTCATCCAGCGCGAGATCGCGGCCCTGCGCGAGTTGGGGGCCGAGGTGCTGACCTGTTCGATCCGGCGCACCCCGCCCGAACAGCACCCGGGCCCCGAGGAAAAGGCCGAGGCCCGCGCCACATTCCACGTGCTGGCCACCGCGAAAAACCCGCTGAAACTCCTCGCGGCCCAAAGCTATGCCCTGACCCGGCCGGGGCGGTACTTTCGCGCGCTCAAACTGGCCTGGGCCACCCGCTCGCCGGGACTGAAGGCCACGCTCTACCAGCTCATCTTCTTTCTGGAGGCGACCGTCCTCGCCCGCCATCTGGAGCGCGAAAAGGTCGGGCATCTGCACAACCATTTCGTCTTCGGCAGCGCCACCGTGGCGATGCTCGCCTCCGAGCTCACCGGCATCCCCTACAGCTTCACCCTGCACGGGCCGGCCGACCTCTTCGAGCCCTACCGCTGGGCGCTGGCCGAGAAGGTCGCGCGCGCGCGCTTCGTCGCCACGATCAGCCATTTCGCCCGCAGTCAGGTGATGTTCTTCTCCGACCCCGAGCATTGGCACAAGATCCGCATCATCCACTGCGGCGTCCACCCCGAGCGCTATGAGGCGGGAGAGGTGGCGGAAGAGGTCGGCCAAACCAAAGACGATCGCACCGAGCTGCTCTTCGTGGGCCGGCTCGCGCCGGTCAAGGGGATCCGCGTGCTCTTCGAGGCGGTGAAACGGCTCGCGCCCGAGATGCCGGGGCTGCGGCTCACGCTGGTGGGTGACGGGCCGGACCGGGCGGGGCTCGAGGCCGCCGCCGCGCCCTTGGGCGATCTGGTGCGCTTCACCGGCTACATGTCGCAAGGCGAGGTCGCGGCGGAAATGGCCAAGACCGATATCTTCGTGCTGCCGAGCTTCGCCGAGGGCGTGCCCGTGGTGCTGATGGAAGCGCTGGCGAGCCGCCGCCCGGTGATCGCCACGCAGGTCGCCGGGGTGGGCGAGCTGGTGCGCGATGGCGAGACCGGGTTCATGGTCCCGCCGGGGGACGTCGAGAGCCTGATGGACCGGATCCGCGCGCTGGCCGCCGACCCCGCGGCCCGCGCCGCGATGGGCGCCGCGGGCCGCGAGACGGTCGCGGCGGAGTTCGACATCCGCACCGAGGCCGCGCGCATGGCCACGCTGATGGCGGGCCGCGCGGGCGCGCATCTGCGGCCCCCGCCCTTTGCGCCCCGGGGCCCATCCGAGGGGAGCGAGACCGATGGCTGAGGCCGCAACCGACACGCCGACACCCCCCCTGACATGGGGCCTGACCATCGCCACCAAGGACCGGCTGGAGGTGCTCCGGCGCTGTGTCGAGCTGGCGCTGACCCAGAGCTGGCCGCCGGTCGAGGTGGTGGTGGCCGATTCCAGCGCCGACTGGGCCCAGCACGCGGAGGTGATCGGCGAGATCGTGGCGCGCGTCCGCCCCGACACGCGGCTGGTCTACATGCAGGGCGAGGCGCCCTCGCTCACGGTCCAGCGCAACCAGGCGGCGCGCGCGGCCGAGGCCGATATCCTCTTCATGATCGACGACGATTCCCTGATGCACCCCGACTGCGCGGCGGAAATCATGGCGGTCTATGCCGCCGATACAGGGCGCAAGGTGGCCGGGATCCAGGCCTCTGAATCGCCGCATCAGCCGGGGCAGGGGATCGAAGGCGCGCAGAAGACCAACATCAACGTCGACGGGGTGCGCAAGAAATCCGCGCTCCTGCATTGGGTGCTGGGCAAGCTTCTGATGATGAACAAGACGGCCGTCTTCATCCCCTATGACAAGACCTATCATGAAGGCGCGGTGCCGCCGGAACTCGCGGGGTTCAAGGTCGTGCCGACGGCGCTGTTCGGGGGGTTCCGGATGACCTTCCGGCGCAGCGCGGTGCTGGCCTCGCCCTTCGAGCCCGCCTTGCGCTATTACTGCCCGATCGAGGATCTCGACGGCAGCTACCGGATCTCGCGCGCAGGCCTTCTGCTCACCTGCCACACCGCCAAGCTGCACCATTTCGTGAGCGCCGCGGGCCGGCTCAACCGGCACCAGGTGGCCTATCTGCTCTCGCTCAACCTCGCGGTGATGCTCCGCCGCCATGCCCCCGATCAGGGCTGGGCGCGACGTGCCTACCGGCGGCGAATGGCCCACCGGATGGCGGTGGACCTCCTCAAGGATCTGGGCATGCGCCGCTTCGGCCTGCCCCAGTCGCGCGGCTCCTTCGCCGCCTGGCGCCAGGCGCGCGCGGTCTGGTCCATGGCGCCCGAGGCGCTCGAAACCTGGTATCCCGCCCATCAGGAGCGGATCGTCAAAGGCCCGTGACGGGCAGAGAGAGGCGCCTTTTCATGTCAGAGACGACCCCCGCACCGACGTCCTACGTCCTCATCTCGCCCTGCCGCAATGAGGCCGGGTACATGCGCCGCACGCTGGACTCAGTGGTGGCGCAATCGGTGACCCCGGCGCTGTGGGTGATCGTCGATGACGGCTCGACCGACGAAACCCCCGCGATCCTCGCCGAGTATGCCGCCGCCCATGACTGGATCCGCGTCGTGGCCAAGCCCGACCGCGGGCATCGCGCCGTGGGGCCGGGCGTCATCGAGGCGTTTTATGCGGGCTACGCAACGATCGATCCGGGCGATTATGCTTTCTCCTGCAAGCTCGATCTCGATCTCGACCTGCCGCCACGCTACTTCGAGATCCTCATGGCGCGGATGGCCGAGGATCCCCGCATCGGGACCTGTTCGGGCAAGCCCTATGTGCGCCACGGCGGCGCGCTCGTCTCCGAACGGCGCGGCGACGAGATGAGCGTGGGGATGACCAAGTTCTACCGGCGGGAGTGTTTCGAGGATATCAGCGGCTATGTCCGCGAGGTGATGTGGGACGCGATCGACTGTCACACGGCGCGGATGCGCGGCTGGCGCGCGGTGAGCTGGGACGAGCCGGAGCTGCGGTTCGAGCACCTGCGGCCCATGGGCTCCAGCCAGACCTCGATCTGGACGGGCAAGCGCCGCCACGGGTTCGGCCAGTGGTTCATGGGCTCCGATCCGCTGTTCTACGCCGCGACCTGCGCCTTCCGCATGGCCGAGCGGCCCTACGTTCTGGGCGGGCTGGCGATGATGCAGGGCTATCTCGGGGCCTGGTGGCGCGGCGAGCGGCAGCTTGACGACCCCGAGCTCCGGGCCTTCATCCGCGACTACCAGCGCCGGGCGCTTTTCAAGGGCAAGGCCCGCGCGGTGGCCGAGATCGAGGCCGAACGGGCCGGGCTGCGCGCCGCCGGCTGAGCCGGTCCCCCCCCCGCAAGACGCAAAACCCCCCGGCCGTTGCGGGCCGGGGGGCGTTGGCGTCGTCCTGTCAGACGGGCGCGGTCTCAGCTTTCGAGCGCGGGCTCGAAGGCCCCGGGCGAGGCGGTCTCGCGGGAAAGCCCGGCGAGGATCTCGGCCCGGCGGGTGCCGGTGAAATCATCGAGCGCGGTGGCGCCTTCGGCCGTCCCGATCGCCGGACAGCCGCTGAGCAGCGCCGGCACGAACCCGTTGGCCTCGTTGCTGTAGGAGGTGTCGATCGTCTCGAACCCGTCAAACGGCGCGAGCCGCCCGAGATAGCGCGGGGTGAACTTCTGCGTCAGATCGATCCCCGGCACCGCCCCGACCCCGGGCGCGTTGGGCCCGTGGAAGAGGTTGTCGCTGAAACTCACGTCGCGGAAATCGGCCGACCGTGTCGGCACGAAGTTGGACGGGATCGCGCTCGCCCCCCGCAGGTCGATGCAGGTGTTGTTGCGCAGCACCACCGGGAAGTCATAGGCCAGCCCCTTGTTGGGCCGCTCGCGGTAGTAATCGGCGGTGATCGGCGCCTCGTGATCGAACACGTCGCGCACGTTGAGGTATTGCTCGACGGCGTAGCCTTCGGAGGTCTGGTCCCCGTAGATGGCGACGTTGTTTTCGATGAGCCCGCCGTGGTTGGTCGAGATGAACCCGCCGGACGCAATCACATGCAGGCACTTTGACATCTTGAGATCCATGAAGGGCGAGCCGGTGGTGCCCGCCGTGGGCCCGACGCTGAGGCTGGAGCCCTCGGTCATGATCTGGCTGATGTTGAGCGCATAGCCCGGATCGCCCACCGCGTTGACGCGCATGCACAGCTGGATCGCCGAGGTCGAGCCCCAGTTGTTGCTGCTGAAGAGATCGCTTTGCAGGATCGCCGCGTCGCCCCGGTTGTAGTTGGTCCGGTAGGGGCCGTGGTCGGCGTAGAACCGACCGTCCTCGGGGTTGGCCCCCTTGTAGTCGTGCACCCGCAGGGTCATCGGGTTTTGCGCGATGGTACAGCCGATGACCGCATGGCGGTCCGAGACGCTCTGGAAGATGCCGTAATCGAGCCAGTTGGTGATCGCGCAGCTCGACATGACCCATTTCAGCCCGTCGCTGGGGTAGAGGCCGATGCCCCAGCCGCTGAACGAACAGTCGTGCACGGTCAGATCGTCGAGCCCCTGCATCCGCACCGCCACGTCAGGGCGGACCGTACCGGGATCGGAGGGATCATAGTGGCCTACGAAATCAAGACCGTAGAGCGCGTAGTCAAGTTCGCCCCCGCCGCCCCAGAAATAGGTCAGGGACTCGGTGATGACCGGGTCGGGCCCGGTGCCGCAGGGGCCGATATGCATCTTGTTGGGGCGGTTGAGTCGTTGGGTCAGATCATAGCTGTAGCCGCGTTCGAGCAGGATGCGGAAGGCGCCGTCGGTGTTGGTCCAGTAGGGTTTGGCCTCCGACAGGCTGGTCACGTAGCGACACAAGGGCGGACCGATGTCGGTCATGCCGCTGGGAGCCACCACGATGGTGTTGGTGCCGCTGAAGATCTCGTCGGGATCCCACACCGTGATCGGGTAGGGGGCCGAGGTGACGCTGTTGCCCGCGCGGTCGGTCACGGTCAGGGTGACATCGAACACCCCTGGTGTCTCATAGGTATGGGCGCCCACGTGATCGTAGGAGGTGTTGGCGCCTGTCCCGTGCACGGTCTCGAAATCCGGGCGCATGCGTCTGTGCGTGCTGCCCGGATCGCCGTAGTTCCACTCCCAGTGAAGATCGTGCGACGGGTTGAGACAGCCGAACCCGAAGACCTCGGCGGTAAAGACGAAGCCGGCGGGCGCGGTGCCCGAGGTGCGGTGGCAATAGATCTCGATGCTCGGCGTGTCGGTCTGGGCCGGATCGACCTTCTTGGGCGCGGACCATGCGCCGCGGATATCGGTGCCGCGCGCGTCCGGATCGCGCCAGATCGAGGCGATCTCGACCGTATGGCCCGACCCCGTGGCGGGGATGCGGATGTGGCGCGGCTTGCCGGTGCGGGTCGCGAAGCGCAGGGGCTGCTCCTCCACCCCGTTGACCCGGACGCGGAAGCCCTCGAGCTCGTAGCCCTCCTCGACGGGCAGGGCCTTCAGATCGACCAGCGCGGTATCGCCGGTCAGGCTCGGCTCGGGCGTCAGGGTCCACTGTTCGGGCGCCGGTGCCGCCAGCATCGAGGCGCGCGACTGGTAATTCAACTGGGCGACCGCGGATTTGCCAAGCGTCATCGTGACCGCGGTACCGGACAGCAGCCCGGAAATGAAACCTCGTCTTCCAGGCATCACAGAGCCTCCGCTGAAAAATTGTCCAGGCGCATGGTGGCGCCACGGTAATGTGAGATCCCGGTCGAACCAAGGCCGGTCAGCCGGGTGTCGGTGCGGCTGATCACGGTGATGCCGTCCCACTGCACATTCAGGCTGTCGCCGACACATTCGAGCACCAGCGGATAGGTCGCATTGTCCTCGGCGTCCACGATGGCGCTCTGGGCCAGAAGGGTCGCCGTGCCGTTGACCAGCACGTAGAGATCGACGCGACCGATCGCCCGGTTGTAGCGCGCAAGATAGGCCCCGAAGCTGTCCTCGCTGCCCGATGCCCGCGCGACGATCCCCGCCGCGCCGCCGCCCGTGCCGGTGAAGACCTCGGTCGAGACCCGGACATCGTCGAAGGTCACGCCCCCCGCAAGGTAGTAGACGCTGCCGCCGCTGGTGGCGTTGAGGGCAAGCGCGTCGCCGGAGACAACCGGCTCGACATTGCTGCCAAGCGCGAGGCTCCAGCCGTGGCCGGTATCGCCCAAATGCGCTTCCAGCCCGGTGCCGCTCGCGGCGGTGAACGTGTCGGCAAGCGCGGTGGTGGCGATCTCCACCGGCGCCGTCAGCGCGGCGTCGCTCGTGCCGAGACTGTCGCTCGCGGTCTCTTCGCGCAGCAGGCACAGGCCCGCATCGCCGGGCGCGACCGTGTAGACGGCCTCGTCGGCGCCCGCGATCGCCACGCGATCCTCCGGCCCTTCGATGGCCGGATCGTAGCGATACCACTGGTAGGCCCGGCTCTCCACGCCGTCGGACCCTTCCGATACCGCCAGCGCATCGGGCGCGGTGAGCGCCTGACCGATGACCGGAATGCCGGAGATCGGCGCCGTATCGAGGAGGATCGGGCGGGTGACGTAGTCCGCGAGATCGAGGGAATAGACACCGTTATAGGGCGCGTCCGACCCGGTGAAATCCAGCGTCTGAAGGCCGCGGACGGCAATCGGATTGCGCTCCAGTTCGATATCGGCGTCGACGATCTGGGCGCGCAGGGCATATTCGACCGTGACCGGCGCGGCGACAAAGCTCGCACTGTTGCCGAGCGTATCGGTGACCGTGACGGAAAAGCCCGCCTGCTGATCCTCGGCGAGCGGGGCGTCTGGCGCGGTGGCATCGCCAAGGACGCTGACCACCACATCGGCGATCGGCGCGGCCGGCGAGGTGAAATTCTCCGGGGCGACCATCTCGGCGTAGCCGTCCATCTGCTCCAGGCTGAGCCCGTCCCAGATCGGGGCCATCGCGGGAACCTGCGCGGCACTGAACGCCGCCGCCTCCAGCGCGACCTCGACCACATCGGACAGGCGCGTGCCGAAACTGTTGGTCCACTCCACCTGATAGCGCAGCAGGCCCGGGGCCTCGCCCGCGCTGTCCCAGCTGGTGCCGGACAGGGTAGCACTCCGGTCGACACCGTCGAGCGTCAGAAGCACGATCCGCGCGCTTGCGCCGGGCCCTGCGGCGCCGGTGTCGAGCGCGACCACCTGGCCCACCGTCAGCGGCCCCACGGGGGCGGGCTGGGCGCTGATTTCCAGCGCGGTCTGGGCGATCGGCGCGGTGGTCTCGAACCGGGCCCCGCCCGACCAGGCGGTGACATACAGCAGCGTGCCATCTGCCGCGCCGGTATAGGCCGGCGCCGGGCCGGTCCCGTATTCGTCGCCCTGCGGCGTCGCGCCCCAGGACAGGCTGTCGATCGGGCGGCCGTCGGAGAGCGACGCACGAAGGTCCGCCGCCCCGCCTGCGGGGCTGACCTCCCCGACGAGACCGTCGAGGATCAATGTGACAACACCGGGCCTGACCATCGTGCCGGTGCTGCCCAGATCGAGGCTGACGCTGATATTCATCAGTAAAGCGCGACGATGCCGGTGGCGTCGGTGCCGGTGGCCCAGATCCGCCGGGCGCGGATCGGGAAGGCGATCCCGGCCGCGACGAAGAGGGTCGCGGTATCGCCGTGCACCGTGGTGATGCGCAGGGTGCCCGACGTCGTCACGTTGCAGCAGCGGCTCGCCACCGGGAGATCGGCGTTGTCATCGGGTGTCACCTCCAGCATGCGCGACGGAGGGCTCGACAGACCTTCGGAAAACTGGCTGAACTTGTCGGTCATTTCTCGATCCTTTTGTTACGAACTGTCGTCTTCACCACGAGCGGCACGGCGCCTCACAGCGCCCTGCCACCCACACAGCCCGCAGCCTCCCCGCGGCGAAGCCCGGCCGTCCGCACCATCTAGCCATCAGCAAAGATAAGAAATTCCAACCCGTGCGTACGCCCGGGGCGTTGGGGCGGAAAACGCCTCAACGCCCCGGGTGTAAGCGCTTTGAGATCAGAGTCTTGGGGCGTTAACCCTTTTCCCCGGAGGGCGTTCAGGGCGCGCGCCGCAAGGGGCCTACTGGGCGGCCACGGCGGCCTCCAGATCAGCGATATAGGCGTTGATGTCGTCGGTCAGGACCGCCGAACCCAGCGGGCCCACCTCCTGAATCGCCCGCCGCATCTGCGTCAGCGCCTCGCTCTTGCGGCCAAGCGCGTCATAGACGACCCCGAGGTGGAACTGCACGGTGGCATCCTTCGGCAGCTCTTCGGCCGCGGGTTCGAGATAATCCAGCGCCGCCTCCGCATCCCCCGTCCGGAACAGGATCCAGCCATAGGTATCCTGCAGCGCGGGGATCGTCGTGCCGTTGAGCCGCCGGGCGATGAGGCGCGCGCGTTCAAGGCTCTCGTCGTCCTCGCGATAGGTCGCGAGCAGGCTGGCGAGGTTGTTGGCGATGATCATCGAGCTGGAATCCGTATCATACAGCTGCTGATAGATGTCGATCGCGCCGTCGATATCGCCCTGTTCCTGCAACAGCGAGGCCTTGGCCCAGAGCAGATCCGGCGAGGCGGGGTTGGCGGCGATGCCCGCGTCGAGCGTCTCGGCCACGGCGTCGTTCCCCGCGCTCACACTTTGCATCCGCGCCAGCTGGATCCAGGCGAGATCGGCATCGGGCGCCTGCGCGACCAGCTCGGTCAGCGTCTGCGTCGCGGCCTCGATCTCGCCGGCCATGGCCTCGGCGAGCCCCTTGAAATAGACGAAGGTCATGTTCTCGGGGTTCTCGGCGATCAGATCGTTGATCAGCCGCAGCGCCTCCTGCGCTTCGCCGCTCTGCATATGGGCCTGGATCAGCGCGATCCGCGCGCTGTCGCCCTCGCCGTCCTCTTCGACAAGCTCGCGCAGGCGGGAAATCACCGTCCGGCCGCTGGAATCCCGGGCGATCAGCTCGATCTCGAAGTTCGAGGCGATGCCTGCCGCGCGCGGATCCTCCAGCTTCTCCAGCGCATCGACCACCTGGCGCACCCGCGAAAGATCATCGATCTGGAGATAGACCTGGCCCAGGGCCGAGAGCAGGTCGATATTGTCGGGCTGCAGCCGCAGCGCGCTGATCAGGGCGGTCTCGGCCTGCAGGTGCCGCTCGTCGGCGCGCAGGGCGGCGGCGTAGCGCAGCGCCTGTTCGGGCGCGTTGTTGGAGGCCTCGGCGGCGAGCGCGAGGAAATCCATCATCAGATCCTGCTTGCCGGCCCGCTGATAGGCCTCGGCCATGATCGTCATCGCCTCGAAATCGCGCTCCTGCTTGGCCAGGGCGAGCCGCATCGCGTTGACCGCCTCGTCGGTCTGGTCATCGGCGATCATCCAGCGCGCCTGCATCTTCAGCGCGCCCACCACTTCGGGATTGGTGTTCAGGATCTCCTCGACCAGCCGCCGGGCGCCGACCTCGTTGCCGTTGCGCGCCAGCATGTTGGCCAGCGTCACCCGCAGGTTTTCAAGATCCGCATCCGGCAGGGCCGCGGCCCCGTCCTCATCCGTCGCCGAGGCGCTGGCGATGATCTCCTCGAGATCGGCGATCGCCTCGTCCCGGGCCCCCGCATCGAAGCGCAGCGACGCGTGCAGCGCGCGCAGGGTATAGGCCTCGGGCCGCGCGGCGACAGCGCTGTCGAGCTCAGCCATGGCGACCTCGGGCGAGCGCAGTTGCAGCAGGAACTGCACCAGATTCACGAACGCGCCATCGTCCCCCTCGGGGGCGGCCTCGACCCGCGCGCGCAGGAAGGCCTCGGCCTCGTCGATCTTCTCGCGCGAGACCAGGTAGCGCAGCAGGTTGCCCTGCACGGCGGTGTCTTCGGGGAAGATCTCAACCATCTCGCGCAGCTGGGCTTCGAGCCCGGCCTCATCGCCGATCTGGCTGAGGACCTGCAGCTTGAGATTGAAATAGTTGCGCTCGTCGGGATCGGCGGCGATGGCCTTGTCGAGCTGCTCCAGCAGATCGTCAAAGCGCAGATCGGCGAGATAGCCGTCGAGCAGTATCCGGCGGATGACCTCATGGTCGGGCCGCTCGGCCTCGATCGCCTCGGCCTCGGCCACGATCGCGCTGCGCGCGGGGCTGTCCTCGGCCTGAACCGCCTCGCGGTAGCGCGTCGCCAGCGCGAGGATGCGCGCATCGGGATCGTCGGGCGCCTTGGCGATGGCATCGGGGGCGTAGCGGTCGAAGGTCTCCCAGCTGTTGGTCAGGAAGCTGATCTGGCCGAGGTTGACCAGCGCCTCGGTGTTCTCGGGGTCCTGTTCCACCACGCGCAGATATTCGCGATAGGCCGGCCGCAGCGCTCCGGCCTCCAGCTCCAGCCGGGCCAGCTCCAGCCGCGGCTCGATCAGCGTGTTGACCTCCTGCAGCGCGTTGCGGAACTCGACCCGCGCCCGCGCCGTATCACCCTCGGCGAGCAGCTCAAGCCCGCGTTCGTAATGCGCCTGGGCCTTTTCCTCCGGAGAGTCGCAGGCCGCGAGGGAGACGCAGAGAAGAAGCGAGACGACAAGATTGCGCAGTGTCACGGGAAATAACCTTCCAAAAAACGTGTTTGAGGCGAGTCTACAGGAGAGCGCCGGGTGCTTTCTACCGCTTAATAGGGGACCTATCTTAAAAGAGATGTGATGGAAAACACAGGATTTTTGACAAACCCTCACGGTTTTTACCCCGCCGTTTCCGCGCTGGCCGCCTGAAAAGGGGCCCCGAAAATGACGCAAACGGCGCGCCCGAGGCCGCCGGATCAGGGTGAGACTGCTGTGTCAGACTGTCTTGAGCGGTCGCCTGAGTGGCAGATTTGAGCGGCAGACTTGGGTGGGGGGCCGCCCGGGCCGGGCCCGTGGCGGCGGCCCGGTCTCAGTAGCCGGTGCCGCGCAGCACGACCGAGAAGGTGCGCCACATGACCGCAAGATCGGTCACCAGCGACAGTTCGCGCTCGTAGACGGCGTCATACTTGGAGCGGTCGCGGAAATCGCAGTGGTTGCGGTCCGAGATCTGCCAGAAGCCGGTGATGCCGGGGCGCAGGCGGTAGTAGCTGCGGCCGGGATAGAGCTCTTCCTGGGAGGGCATCATCGGGCGCGGGCCGACCAGCGACATGGAGCCGGTCAGAACGTTGAAGAGCTGCGGCAGCTCGTCGAGCGAGGTCTTGCGCAGGATGCGGCCGATGCGGGTGATGCGCATGTCCTTCTTGAGCTTTTGCGTCGCGTCCCATTCCGCGCGCAGCGCCGCGTCCTGCTCGAGGCATTTCGCCAGCATCGCATCGGCGTTGTGGACCATGGTGCGGATCTTGAGCATCCGGAACTGGCGGCCATGACGGCCGACCCGGGCTTGCGTGTAGAAGGGCGAATGTCCGTCGAGCGCGACCAGCAGCGCCATCAGCGCGATCACCGGAATCACGAAGGGCAGGCTGAGCAGGACCAGGGCCACATCAAAGGCCCGTTTGCCAATCGCGGCGTAGGAAAGCTTCGGAAAAGGTTGTTGCGTAACGTGGGCAAGTGCCATGGGCTGAGCCCCAATCTTCATCTTCAATGCGGTGTCTTGACTATCAAATGGCATAAACAACTCCGGATAAAAAAGAGCCTATCTTCACAGTACGCACTCAGAGACTGGAAAACGCCTCTCACTTCGGCAAACTTTTCGAGCACGCTTAATCATATAGCAAGGTTTGGTCTCAACCTGAAATGATTATCGTAAAATTTTCACGACAAGGGGCCCGCAGCGGGCCCTTGGCCGGCGCTTGCCGCGCCCGCCCGCGCTTCCGGGCGCGCGGGCGGCCCGATCGGGGGCGTGCGGCGGACTCGCAAGTTGCGGCGGCGCTTTGCGGGCGGGGCCTGCGCGGCGCCCCGGGGCGCGGGGCGGGCGCGGTCGGTCGGGGGCGGTGGCCCGGCCGCTCTGATCGCCCCCTCAGGACCGCGCGGATCGCCGGGCGGGGCGCATCGGTCCGCCCCCCGGGGCCCCCGGGGGATCGCCGCGTCGAGGCGGCGCGCGGAGGGCCCTGAGCCCGGGCGGGCGCGGCTTTGCGCAGCCTGAAATCCGCGCCTTTGCTGATATTTTGATCAGATTGCCTCAGATCGGGCAGGGGGCCGCCGGCGCTCATCCGCACGCGCCGGCCCCGGCACGCCCCCGCCAGCGCGGCGGCACGGGCCGCTCCGGAACCCCTCTCGCGCGGCGCGGCGCGGGCCGGATCGGGCCGGGCTCCGATTGCCCCGCCGGAGCCCGCCGCCAGCGAGGCCGCGAGCCGGGCCGCAGCCCCTCCGACGGACCGCCGGACGCGGGAAGCCCGAGGGGCGCCTTTGCCGCGCGGGGCAGGGGCCGCAGCCGCGCCGCCAGGCGCTTGCCGGAAATTTGGGCACCATGGGTGACGTTGGGTCACGCCGCACCGCCGCACCACCCCCGGGAGTGGGCGCCCCGATGCGATACCCGCTATGGGAGAAATGCCGCCCCCGCAGGCCCGCACCGGCGCGCATTTTTCCGAATCAGCGCGCCCCTGCCGGCGTCGCCCAACTGCAACGGGTGTTCCCTATCGGCGGGCACAGTCCTATATAAACTGTTGCAGACATTGCATTGTATAGAGGCATTCGGGGGTGCGAACGCGGTCGAAACACCCGAGCCGGCACATTTCCTGTAAATTCCGGAGAGGGTTGCGGCGGCGTTCGGGTTGTGGTGTGCGGGTTAAGGGTTTGTAGTTTCGGTCATGGCACAGTGCCGGCGCGCACGGATGTGCTGATGAAGGGTTAAGAACGGAAACACCATGGTTGCGGAGCTTTACACGGAATTCTTCGGCTTCACGGAGCGGCCTTTCACATTGCTGCCCGATCCCGATTTCCTGTTCTGGTCGGACCAGCACCAGCGCGCCTTCACCATCCTCGAATACGGCATCGCCACCTGCGCGCCGCTGACCGTCGTCACCGGCGAGGTCGGCGCGGGCAAGACCACCCTGATCCAGCAGCTCCTCGCCTCGCTCGAAGACGACATCACCGTGGGGCTCATTTCCAACGCCCAGGGCGGGCGCGGCGATCTGCTCCGCTGGGTGCTCTATGCGCTTGGCATCGACTGCGAGCCGACCGACGACTACATCGTCACCTTCAAGAAATTCCAGGACTTCGTGATCGGCGAATATGCCAAGGGCCGCCATGTGGTCCTGGTCATCGACGAGGCCCAGAACCTCTCGGTAGAGGCGCTCGAAGAGCTGCGCATGTTCACCAACATCAACGCCAACAAGGACGAGCTGCTACAGCTCATCCTCGTGGGCCAGCCCGAGCTGCGCGACATCATCGCCAGCCCCTCGCTGACCCAGTTCGCCCAGCGGGTCACCGCGACCTATCATCTGCGCCCGCTCGATGAGAAAACGACCAAGGATTACATCCAGCACCGGCTGCGCCACGCCGGCGGCACCGGCGAGGAGTTCTCGCCCTATGCCATCCGCAGCATCTATGAGGAGACCGGCGGCGTGCCGCGGCTGGTCAACAAGATGTGCGATCTCGCGCTGGTCTATGCCGCCTCGGGCACCCGGCCCGTGGTGGGCATCGACGTGATCCGCGAGCTGGTGGCCGACGGGCTCTTCATCCAGACCCGCCCGCCCACGGCCGAGGACCAGGATGTCTACCTGTTGCAAAACCCGATCAATCAGATGAACAAGGCCGCAGAATGATCCCCGATCTGAGATTTTACTTCCGGCTTCTGGTGCGCCGCTCGCCGGCCATGGCGGCGCTGTTCCTGCTCGCCTCCTGCATCGGGCTTCTGGTGGCGGTGCGCCAGCCCACCACCTACACCACCAGCGCCACGCTCCTCGTCGAGGCCCAGCAGATCCCCGACAGCATGGTCCGCTCCACCATCGACACCAACGCCACCGAGCAGCTCGAGGTGATCCAGCAGCGGCTGATGACCCGGACCAACCTGCTCGACGTGGCGCGCGCCGGCAATGTCTTTCCCAACCAGTCGGAGATGAGCCCCGACGAGGTGGTCTCGCAGATGCAGTCGCGCACCTTCATCCGCCGCAGCAGCGGACGCGACCGCGCCACGCTCATGACCCTGGGCTTTCGCGGCGACAGCCCGCGCCAGGTCGCGGCGGTGGTCAACCAGTACGTGACCATCGTTCTGGAGGCCAACAGCAGCTTCCGCGCCGAACGGGCCGAAAACACGCTGGATTTCTTCGAACAGGAAGTCAGCAACTTCTCCGCCGAGCTCAACAACCGCAGCGAACAGATCGTCTCCTTCAAGAACCAGAACGCCGACGCGCTGCCCGAGAACCTGAATTTCCGGCTCGAACGCCAGTCCTTCCTGCAAGAGCGGCTGGCCCGCGCCGAGCGCGATCTCGATGCGCTCACCGCGCAGCGCGCCAACACCATCCGGCTGTTTGAAAACAGCGGGTTGGTGAGCGCCAATGCCGCCCCCGACAGCCCCGAGGAAGCCCAGCTGCGCGCCCTGCGCAACGATCTGCGCAGGGCGCTGAGCATCTATTCCGAACAGAACCCGCGCGTGGTCCTGCTGCGCAACCAGATCAACGCCCTCGCCGCGCAGATCCAGGCCCAGGACGCCGAAGCCGAGGCCGAGGCGCCCGAAGACGCGCCTGGGGAAAGCCCCCCCGCGCCGGCCACCCCGCTGGACATCTCGCTCGCCGAGATCGACACCCGCATGGACACGCTGCGCGCGGAGATCACCACCATCAACGAGGAGCTGACCGAGCTTCAGGGCTCGATCGAGCGCACCCCGGCCATCCGCATCGCGCTCGAGGCGATGGAGCGCGACCAGCAAAACACCCGCAACCTCTACAACAGCGCCGTGCAGCGCCTGTCGGAGGCGCGCATGGGCGAGCGCATCGAGCTTTCGGCACGCGGCGAGCGCATCACCGTGCTGGAGCCCGCCGCCGTCCCGACCCAGCCCTCGGGCCCCAACCGGCTCAAGATCGCGGGCATGGGGATTTTCGTGGGGCTGAGCCTCGCGGGGGGGCTGTTCTTGCTGCTGGAGATCCTCAACCAGTCGATCCGCCGCCCCTCGGAGATCGAGAGCTCGCTGGAGATCACCCCACTGGTCACGATCCCGAGCTTCGAATCCGCCTCGCACCGCTACTGGCGGCGGGTGGCGCTTCTGGGCAGTACCGCCGTGGTGGTGGTGCTGGTGCCGGTGGCGCTCTGGGCGATCGACACCCATTACATGCCGCTCGACGTGCTCTTCGCCAAGCTCAAGAACAAGTTGCTGTAAGCGCGCCGCGCTCCAGCACACCACCCCTTCCCGCAACAGGCCCCGGATAGGCACCCGTCATGGAAAAACTGCAAAAAGCGCTGAGCAAGGCCCGGCAGGACCGCGCGGCCCAGGGCGCCGCCCCCCGGCGCGCCGCCCCGGACACCCCGGCGGCCTCCGCCGCCGCGCGCGCCCCGGCCCCCTCGGCCACCGATGCCGCCTGGGCCGGGCTCGCCCCGATCGAGCTCGACGACGCGCATCTGACCGAAAACATGGTCATGACCTACAGCGCCCGGCCCGACGCGAACCCCTTCGACGTGCTGCGCACCAAGATCTTCCTCGCCATGCGCGAGAACGGCTGGAAGCGCCTCGCCGTGACCTCGCCGGACGTGGGCTGCGGCAAGACCACGATCGCGTGCAACCTCGCCGTCGGCTTCGCCCGCCAGCGCGAGGTCCGCGCGATGCTCTTCGATACCGATCTGCGCCGCCCCAACATCTCCAAGGTGCTCGGCTGCACGCCCGAGCATGACCTGCCGCAAATGCTCTCGGGGGAGGTCAGCCCGCAGGAACAGTTCCTGCGCCTGCGCGACAATGTCGCCCTGTCGCTGACGCGCAGCCCGGTGGAGGACCCCTCGCAGGTCCTGCTCGCCAACAGCACGGCGCGCAGCCTCTCGGAGGTCGAGACCCTCTTCGATCCCGACATCATGATCTTCGATCTGCCGCCGATGCTGGTCACAGATGATGCCCGCGCGGTGTTGAAGAACGTCGATTGCGCCCTGATCGTGGTGCGCTCGGAAAAGACGCGCATGGCGCGGCTCGACCAGTGCGAACGCGAGATCGCCGAATACACCAACGTGCTCGGCGTCGCGCTCAATGACTGTCGCAACGTCAGCCGCGAAGACAGCCACTACGGATATTGATCACGGGGGAGGGGCCAGCGCGCCCGGCCGGCAGGGGCTCAGGAAAAGAGCTCGGCGGGGAAGGCCCCGATCATCCGCTGGGCCTCGATCACTGGCGGCGCATGGGCCGGCGCCGAGAGCGCCTCGGGCAGGCTGTCATAGAGCGGCAACGCGTCCCGCCCCGTCCCGCGCAGGTAATCCTCGTATTTGAACGGCGCCTCCGCCGAGGAGCGCAAAAGCCGCGCGGGCACGCCGAAGGCCTCGGCCATGATGAAGCCGTGCAGCGAGGTCGCCACCACCATCTCGCTCTCGTAAAGCGCGCGCAGCACCTCCCAGATCGGGCGCCGCGCATCCAGCAGCCGCCCCTCGCGCAGTTTGGGCCGCGGATCGTTGAGGTTGGGCACCACCGTGAGCCCGCGCCGCCCGCGCTGCCAGCCCTGCATCCGGTCGGCGAACAGCTCGGGGATCAGCAGCGCCGGATCGCCATAGATCTCCGGCGCCGCGATGCCGCGCTCTTCGAGGAAGGCCCGGGTCAGCGGCCCGCGCACCATGCGCACATCGAGCGTGGTGAAGCGGTGCATCTCGGCGCCGACCTTGCCGTTGCGGCCCGCGCCCCAGACGATATCGCCGTCCTGGGCGTAATGCAGCACCGAGCCCACCGAGAGCAGCTTGCGCCGGGTCCCGATCTCCTCGAACGAGAGCGGCGCCGGCCCGGCGATCCCGGCCCGCTCCAGCAGGCGCGCCACCACCATCGGCCCGATCAGGTCACCGAAATTGTTGAGCGGCGCGTAAAACGGCAGCCGCCGGCCGATACGGCCCCGAAAACGGCGTTTGACGGGATTCCAACAGGCGATCTCTGGCTGTGTCATGGGCGCATCTTTGCCCGCCCCATGCGCGGGAGAAAAGCGATTTCTGACAAAGCGATGCCCCATCCCGCCCACACGTTGACACCGCCGCCTGCGAAACGGCATTAACGGGCTGTTCCCGCAACGCCGCCCGAGGGGGTCAAGCCGCTGCCCGTGTCCTCCCGATCCGATCCCGATACCGCTCAGGACGCCGCCGCCTTTGCCGCCCGTCTGCAGGACGACCACGCCCGCCGCCGGCAGGGGCGCCAGATCCTGCGCACCGCCGCCTGGAAGGCCGCGCATCCGCGGGGGCGGGTCGTGCTCTTCGGCCCGGCGGTGTTCGAAAACCCCTACCAGACCCTGCTCTACAGCGCCTTCGGCGGGCGAGTCGTCCCCGCGAGCCCGCAGCGCGCGCCGCTCTACCGCCGGCTGGGGCTGGCCGATGTCTATCACCTGCACTGGGACGAGTTTCACCTCGCGCCAGAGCCCGGGCCCGGATCCGACGGCGCCCGGCCCGACTACTGCGCGCCGCTGGCGGCGTTTCGCGCCCGGGGCGGGCGGCTGGTCTGGACGGTGCACAACGCCGAGGCCCACAGCGGCATGACGCCCGAGCGCGCCGCGCTCTTCGAGGCCGGGCGCGCCTTCCTCGGCCGCGAGGCGGACCTGATCCACGTTCACAGCGCCCAGGCGCGGGAGCTGATCTGCGAGCGCTACGGCGCCGATCCCGCCCGGGTCGCGCTCCTGCCGCACCCGGCCTATACCGGCTGGTACTCCGCGCCCGCGCCCGGGGCCAACGTTCCCGCCGCGCGCTTCCTCGCCTTCGGCGCTTTCCGCGAAAACAAAGGGCTGGACCTGATCCTCGAGGGCGCGCGCCGGGCCGCGCAGCAGACCGACCTTGGCGGGCTGCACATCGCCGGGCGCGGCGCCGAACGCGCCACCGAGATCGCCCCCGGCATCAGCGCCGAGGGGGTCGCGCTCCAGCTCTCGCCCGGCTTCGTGCCCGATACGGCGATCGCAGGCCTCTTCAGCGCGGCGGAGTTCTGCGTCTTCGGCTTCTCCAGCATCCTGACCTCGGGCTCGCTGATGCTGGCGCTCACCTTCGGCACGGTGCCGATCGTGCCGGACCTGCCGGCGATGCGCGCGGTGCTGCCCGCGCCCTTCCGGCCGCTGTTCTTCGCCCCCGGCGATGCCGCCGACCTCGCCCGGGTGATGGCCGCCGCCGCCGCGATGCCCGGGGAGCAGCGCGCCGCGCTGCGCGCCGAGGCGCTCGGCCTTGCCCAGACGCTGCACCCCCGCACCGTTTCGGCCCGGCTGGAGGCGGCGATCGCCGCGCTCTGAGGCGCGCCCCGAGACGAGCCACCAAGGGGCCCCTATACTATAAACGTGTGTGCCCTGCCGGGCACGGTAGCGCCCGCGATGGGCGCGGGGCCGGGTTTTGCCTTTCCCTCACCCGGATGGCGGGGCTATCACAAGGGCAACAAACCCCAAAACAAGCTTTGAGGCGCCCCCGTGAAACAGTTTCTATTCGCCGTTCTCGCGCTGCTGCTGTCGGTCGTCTCCGTCAGCGCGCAAAACAGCTATCGTCTGAAACCGGGCGATACGCTCACCGTCGAGGTGCTGGAGGATCCCCAGCTCAACCGCTCCGTTCTGGTCCTGCCCGATGGCAGCATCAACTTCCCCTTTGCCGGGCAGGTCAGCGCCGCGGGCCGCACCGTGGGCCAGGTCCAGCAGGCGATCACCAGCGGCATCGCCCCGAATTTCGCCTCGCCCCCCACCGTCTTCGTCACCGTCAGCGGGCTGGTGCCCGAAAGCGCGCCCCTCCTCGAGACCGAAGAGACGATCAACGTCTTCTTCACCGGCGAGGTCCGCTCGCCCGGGCTGATCGAGGTCGCGCCGGGCACGACCTTCCTGCAGGCCTTCGCGCTCAACGGCGGGCTGACCGAGTTCGCCGCCACCAAGCGCGTGCAGCTGCGCCGGACAGACCCGAGCACCCTGCGCCAGGCGGTCTATGTCATCAACTACCGCGCGCTCTCCGACGGGGCCGCCATGCCGCGCGATATCGTGCTGCGGGACGGGGATGTGATCCTCGTGCCCGAACGCCGCCTCTTCGAATAGGCGCCGCCATGCCGCCGCTTTCAGGATCCGCCCGGCCGCGCCCGCTGCGGCCGCTCGTGCTCGCCGGCGGGCTCGCCGCGGTCTCGGCGGTGGCGCTTTTGCGCGCCGAGCAGGGCTGGGCCGATCAGGGGCTCACCGCCACCGTCGACATCGCCCAGCGGCTCGAACAGACCAGCAGCTCCGACGGTGACAGCGACGAGGGCCTGCGCGCCCTGACCACGCTGGGCTTCGGGCTCCAGAGCATCACCCGCGGCCAGGAGCTCACCGTCAGCGCCTCCACGTCGCTGGCCTATCACTTTGATCCGACCCCGCCGCAGGACTCCTTCGACACCGAAAGCAGCGCTCTGCGCTTTGGCTATACCGCGCGCACCCGCGACGCCGAGCTGGCCCTCACCGGCGCCTACAGCCAGGCCGACATCCGCGACGCGGTCTTTGCGCTCGACACCGAAACCGACGAGATCGTCGTGCTCTCGGAGGGCACGCGCGAGTCGCTCTCCTTCGGGGCCGATCTCGACCTCTGGACCACCGGGCCGCTGGGGCTGGAGCTCGGCGCCAGCCGCCGCGTGCTCACCTACGACAGCGATGACAGCTCGCTCAACGACAGCACCGTCGAGAGCCTGCGCGCCGCGCTGGTGCTGCGCAGCATGCCCAACCTGACCGCGCGGTTCTTCGTCCGCCACTCCAGCACCGACGAGAGCGGCGCCGGGGCGACCGACAGCGAAAGCCTCTCCTACGGGGCCAGCGCCGAGTATGACATCGACCGGCTGACCCGCGTCTCGGCGAGCCTCTCGCAGCAGGACACCGAGCGCACCGAGACCGATGGCGACACCAGCCGCACCGAGGGGCTCGGCCTCTCGCTCGGCCTGACCCGGGCGCTGCCGGACGGGTCGCTGAGCTTTTCGGTCTCGCAATCCCAGAGCGACAACGGCACCCGCCACCAGATCCGCTTCGGCCGCAGCCTCTCGCTGCCGCGCACGACCCTGTCCTTCTCGCTCGGCGCGACCCGGACCGAGGGCTTCACCACCCACGCGCTGGCCGGGGTCGAGTTGGAACACCGGATCGACCGGCTGGGCGCGCTCAGCGTCGCGCTGAGCCAGTCCGCGACCACCAACTCCGACGATGACGAGGCCGTCGCCACCCGGCTTTCGGTCAGCTACGACCACACCCTCTCGCCGCGCGCGGCGCTGAGCGCCGGGCTGGCGCTGGTGCAGGAGGACGTGCTCGACAGCCGCGACGGCGACGCAAGCTCGATGCGCCTCAACCTCTCCTACAGCCACGCGGTGGGGGCCGACTGGCGGCTGGTCTCGGGCTACAGTTTCACCCGCACCCGCGAAGAGGGGGCCGAGGACGAAGACAGCAGCCGCATCCACCTCGGCCTGCAAAAGAGCTTTGCCTTCCGGCCGTGACGCGGCGCGCGCGCCCGCCGCCACGCAGATGAGCCCGCCCGCGCCGCCCTGGCGCAACGCGGCCCTATTGGTGATCGCGGGCAGCTGCGTGCTGGTCGAAGCGCTGCTGATGCTGAGCGATCTGGGCCTCCTGGGCCCGCCGCGGCTGCGCCAGACGGTCTATGAATACGCCGGCTTCTGGCCCGGGCTGCTCGACACCTGGCAGCCCAACTACCCGCTCCAGCCCTACGCGATGTTCCTCACCTATGCCTTCCTGCACAGCGGCCCCGTCCACATGGCCGTCAACATGCTCACGCTGATCAGCCTGAGCGCCCCGGTGGTGGCGCGGGTCGGGCGGCGCGGCTTCGTGATGCTCTATGTCGCGGCGGTTCTGGGGGGCGGGCTCGGCTTCGGCCTTCTGGCCGAGACGGTGCGGCCGATGGTGGGCGCCTCGGGCGGGCTCTTCGGCCTCGCCGGCGGGATCCTCGCCTGGAACTACGTCGATCGCTTCACCGCCCGCGAGCGGCTCTGGCCGGTGCTGCGCGGGGTGGCGTGGCTGCTCTTGCTCAACCTGGTGCTGTGGTGGCTGATGAACGGGCTGCTGGCCTGGGAGACCCACCTCGGCGGCTTCGTCTTCGGCTGGATCACCGCGCTGCTGATCGACCCGCGCGGCCAGCCGCCCGAGACCGACGGGACCGGAGCCGGAGGCGGTGCCGGAGCGGGCGAGACCTGAGCCGGCCGGGCCCGTGGGCGCCGAAGGGGCACCGAACGCAGGGATAATAGTCCGGTAATCGTTCTTATGCTAATTGCGGGGCGAAGTGACGTTACGACACAAATCGTGCAGCTTCGGGATTTTCGACGATTTTTTCCCCCAAAAACCCCCTGAATCGCGCCTATTCGCCCAAAAATGTAGCTTTTCCGGCAACAATCCGCCTATTTATTCGCAATGCGCGCGACTTGGTTAACAGTTTCATCTTATTGAAAAACCGCCCCTATAGCGGGGGCCCGGTGCATCTCGCCCCCCGTCCCGCACGGTGAGCGTTAATCTGTCGTTTTCTTGTTTTGGGTTTTTCGGTCTATAGCGCGCTCTTCACGAGTGCCCAAACCATACCTCCGCATCGGCCATGTCTTCGGCCGACCCCGGAACCCGGCAGGATGTGCCCCGCTTCGGGCCTGCCTCGCAGTTGGAGAGACCACGCACGAAGACCCCGTTCTGACCCATCAACTCCCGGCCCATGATCTCCCGACCCACGATCTGCGGCCCACGATCCGGCGCGAGGCCGCCCGCCCGCTCCGCATCGTGGCCCTGATCGTGGCCTTGCTGCGCCCGCCGTCACCCTGACCAGTATCCAAGATAAGAAGCCCCGCCGACATGACCGACAGCCTCCAGACCGACCTTGCGAGCGACACCGTGCTCGACAATGCCATCTCCGCCGTCACCCTGCTGCCCGAAACCCTTGAGGACGCGCTCGGCGATACGCTTGGCGGCATCGCCGGCGATCTCGTCTCCGGGCTGCTGCCGGATGTCCCCCTCGTGGCGAGCGTCATCGGCGGCCGGGTCACGACGCTGGATCTGCCCCAGTCCGCCTTCGCGGCGGATATCGTCGGGGTGCGCGTGCTGGAGGCGCCCGAGGCGGGCAATCTCACGGTCAATCCCGACAACAGCCTCGCGCTGGTCATGACCGGCCACAACAACAGCCAGACCGAGCTGCTCGACGCCAAGCTGGAGGTGATCCACGCCGACGGCACGACCAGCCAGCTCGACATCGCCCTCACGGTAGCGCCGACGCTGCAGGAGGCCGGCTGGGGCGAGGGCGATCACTACATGCTCCAGACCGACGCCGCGGGCGATGTGGTGGTCGAGCACGGCACCGAACACCGCAAGATCTATGTCTCGGACAGCGACGCCGCGCTCTCGCGCGCCGATATCGCCGCGATGGAAGGGCTCGACGAGAGCGACATCACCGGCAACTGGCTCTCCAAGCATCCCAGCTATGGCAGCAGCCCCGCAACCGCGCTCAAGGCCGATGCGGGCATGGCGCTGTGGTACGAGATCACCGACCGCGACAACGATCCCAACTCGCACTGGCTGCTGTTCGAACGCGGCTATGACTACGGCGATGTGGGCCGGCTCGTGGCGCGGGGCGCGATGGGCGAATCCGAGCTCCACCCCCAGCTCATCGGCGCCTATGGCGAGGGCGACCGCCCGGTCATCGCCTCGCAGGTCCAGCTCTTCCAGGATGCCAGCGAAAATATCGTGGTGCGCGATCTGGCGCTCACCGACGGCGCCATGGTCTTCGGCTCCGACAACGTGCTCTTCGACAACGTCCAGATCAGCGGCGACGAACTCAATGTCCAGAAGATGGACGGCTTCACCCTACGCAATTCCGAAGTGCTCGACGTGGTGCACGACACGCCCGTCAACGACTCCGACACTTGGGACGCCCTGCCCAACCGCAAATCAGGGATCTATGTCTCGCAAAGCTCGGGCGTGTTGCTGGAGACCACGCTTTATGACCACAACGGCTGGGTCGAGGGCTATGACTACAACCTCTCCACCGATGGCGTGCAGCCGCCGAGCATCTACAGCCACAACGTCTATATCCAGTACAACAACACCGACGTCACCTTCCGCGACAACATCACCATGCGCGCCGCCTCCTTCGGCGCCCAGATCCGCTCGGGCGGCTATATCGAGGACAACGTCTTTCTCGACAACAACGCCGCGCTGAACAACTTCGGCGGCAACTACGGCGGCGCGGGCTATATCGGCAACTACTCGCTTTATGCCGACAACCTCATCACCTCCGGCGCCCACAAGACCATCGCCGAGCTGCAGGGCGCGCTGACCCTCGGGCTGGGGGATTTCGGCAATCTGTCGGGCATGGTCGACACCATCATCGCCCATCTGGCCGATCCCGCCAACGCGGCCGAACAGCTCGAGAAATACATCACCCACACCGCGCTCCAGCTCAGCAGCGTGGCCGAGCACCCGGTCTACAACGACACGATCGTCTACAACTGGGTCGGCGGCAAACACATCGACGACGCCGACGAGATGCACCAGAACATCGACGGGCTCGACACCGACCTGCTCGACGCGACCACGATCCAGCTCTTCACCGCCGCCCTTCTGGGCACCGATACCGCCAGCATCGCCGATCTGGCCGAGTACCTGCGCGCCACCGCCGATGGCGAGAGCCTGAGCGCCGATGACATCATCGCCTTCTTCCAGGCCGGGTTCGGCATCGCCCCCGAGGCCCGCACCGAGGCCGAGACGCTGCGCTTCGTGCCCAACCCGCTGAGCGACGGCATCCGCTGGGACAACCGCCTCAACTGGAGCACCGAGGACCTGCCCGGCACGGTGGCAGGCGACAGCGTCGCGCTGGCCGGCAACTGGGTCACCTACGGCGGCACCACCACGCTCGACGGGCTCGATCTGGGCGCGGGCGGCCGGCTCTCGGTCAGCCAGGGCTACCTCGCCACCGGCAGCCTCTCGACCGGCGGCGGGACCGCGCGGGTCGAGATCGACGGCGCGGGCCAGCTCTGGTCGGGGGCCTATGGCGGCGCGGGCCTGCTGGAGCTCGACGTGGCCGGCGGGCGCTTTGCCAACACCGGCGATTTCACCGGCCGGGCCGAACTCACCCTCTCCGACAACGCCCAGGCGATCCTGGCCAGCGCGGGCGGGCTCTTCTCGCTGGGCGCCGGCAGCAGCCTGACCCTTGCGGGCAGCGCGCTCACCGCGGGCGTCGACGGCGCCGAGGACGGCGAGGCCGCGCTGGTCTTCGACGAGGCCGCCGCGCTGCGCTTCATCGCCGATGCCGAGGGCTTCTCCAGCCTGACCGAATTCTACAGCGGCCACTTCTCCGCCCCCGCCGAGATCCACTCCACCCTGGAGCTGGGCGGCGCGACCCTGACCCTCGACGTGAGCGCCTTCACCGCCACCACCACCCAGACGCTGATCGAGGTCGACGCGCTGAGCGGCAGTTTCGGCGAGATCAAGCTGGTCGGCCTTGGCGCCAAGCGCGACGCGCTGCTGGCCTACAACTACGAACACGACACCGTGTCCCTCACCCTCGGCGAAGCCTCCAAGGGCAGCGGGACGCTCACCATCTCCACCACCCACGAGGACGGCTGGGTCCCCAATGCCGGGCCCGAGGCGGCGGCGGACAGCTACGAGACCGGCTATGGCGAGCGGCTCGTCATCACCACCGGGCGCGGGCTTCTGGCCAATGACGCGGATCCCGACGGCGACACCCTCGCCACCCTCATCGAGACCGGCCCGGCCAACGGCGCGCTGCGGCTCGGGGCGGCGGGTGGCTTTCTCTACACCCCCGATGCCGGCTTCAGCGGCACCGACAGCTTCACCTACCTGCTCTCGGACGGGCGCGGCGGGCAGGACAGCGCCACCGTGTCGATCACCGTGGGCACCTGGCTCGACAGCCTCGACCGGGTGGAGGGCACCAACGGGCGCGATTTCCTGATCGGCAGCGACGCCGACGAGGTCATCGATTCCCAGGGCGGCCGGGCCGACACGCTGACCGGCGGCGGCGGCGCGGATGTGTTCGACCTCACTGCGGCCTTCGGCGACGGCACGCGCAACAGCCGCACCATCGCCGATTTCACCCCCGGCGAGGACCTGCTCGACCTGGGCGGCCACGAGATCACCGCCGTGCGCGTCGCCAGCACCCGCACCCTGCTCTACGTGGGCGAGGAGCGCGATACTGTCATTCTGAAAGGCATCAACACTTTCGACGACGATTTTCTGCTGTAATTTGGCGAAGATCGGTTGTTTTAGGCTCCGGGCGCGTCTAGGTTCCAAGCCAAGACAGCCCCGGACCACGGGCTAAGAACGCGGGGGCGTATTGTGTTTTCCATCGGTCGAATTTTGTTCGGTAAGGTGTCGTTGGGCGCTACCGCGGCCCTCACCTCAGCCATCGCTTTTGTCGGGACCCTGGGGGTTCTGATCCTGCCGGGGCAGGCCGCGCTGCTCAATCTCGAGAGTTTCGGCTACAGCCGCGGCAGCGAGATCGCCCGCGTCGAGCCGGGCGAGGCGCTCTCCTTCCTGCCCGATTTCTTCGCCGCGACCTCCGGCGATCTGACCATCTCGCTGGAAAGCTTTGATCTGACCGACCCGAGCGAGGCCACCTTCGTCCTCTTCGACAGCGCCGCGCTCCTCGACAGCCTGACCGACGATGGCGGGGCGAGCGCCTTTGGCGACGAGGCCGCCGGCACCAGCGCGCCCGGCAGCGACGGGATCTTCCAGTTCCTGTTCGAAAACGTCCTCGGGGACGGGGTCTTCGCCGGCTATGACGGCGGCGCGGTCCTGTTCGAGATCGCCGCCCCCGGGCTGAGCCTGACCAATGACATCGACACGGGCGAGGCGGTGTTCGTGGTGACCGAGCTCGAGAAAATCGAGCCGGACGACCCCGATCCCACCCCCTCCAGCGTGCCACTTCCGGCCAGCGGGCTGTTGCTCCTGGGCGGTCTGGCCGCCCTCACCCGCGCCCGCCGCTCCTCCTGAGATCCTGTGCCTAAGACCTTGGCCTGAGACCCTGCGCCTGACGCCCCGTCGCTGACCGCCGTCGCCGCAGGCAGGCCCTTGCGCGCGCGGCATTGACAAGTCCGGCCGATCGCGGTCCGGTTCGGGCGGCGCCCCCGCCGCGGGGCGCGCAGGACAGCACCGGCCCGGCCCCGAGACAGAAGGAGAGCAGGATGGCCACGGACATGCCGATCTCCGACGGCCCTGCCCCCGCCTCCGCCCTTGTGCTGGCCGGAGCGCTGCTGGTGGCCGAACTGGCGCTCATCGCCATGGTCTACAAACACGGCATCGATTTCACCTGTCACCTCAACTGGCCCGGCGTGGCCTGCCGGGCGGCCAATGCCTCGATGCTGAGCCTCTACGGGCTGGCGGCGGTGCTGTGCTTCTTCGCCCTGCTGACCCCGGCGCCGATCCGCGCGCTTCTGGCCGAGGCCGGACAGGCCGGGCGCTGGCCGCTGGGCCTGAGCCTTGTGGGGCTGGCGATCTGCATGATCCCGGTGGCCTTCCTGCGCGAGGGCGACGGGACCTCGACGCTCCGGCTGACCTTCGGCTTCTGGGTGCCGGGCTTTGCGCTGCTGCTGGGCGGGATGCTGCGCTACGTGGCGCCGCCGCGGCGCTGGCGCGCGCTCTGGGCCGGCCACGGCTGGACGCTTCTGGCCATCGGGCTCGCCGGGGTGGCCGCGCCGCAACTCGCCATCGCCGTGCGCCCGTTGTGGAACCTCGAGAGCATCTCCGGCCTGACCTTCGCCGCGGTCTCGGCGCTGGTGCAATCGCTGGGCTACGAGGTCGGCGCCGACCCGGCCACGCGGGTCATCGGCGCCGAGGGCTTCTTCATCAACGTGGCCCCGGTCTGTTCGGGGATCGAGGGGCTCGCGCTTGTCACCCTCTTCTCCACGATCTTCTTCGTGCTGTTCCGCGCCGAGCTGCGCTTTCCCCATGCGCTGCTGATCTACCCGGTGGGGCTCGCGGTCAGCATGGTGCTCAACGTGGTGCGGATCTCGGCGCTGCTGATCCTCGGGATCGAGGGCTTCCCCGAGCTCGCCGTCGGCGGCTTCCACAGCCACGCCGGCTGGCTCATGTTCACCCTGGTCGCCATCGGCATCGTGATCACCGCGCGCTCCGTGCCCGCGCTCCAGAAATTTCCCGCAACCAGATCCGCAACCGGCCCCACAACCGGCCCCACCGCGGCCCCTGCCCTCGCGCCGCCGCCGCTGCTGCGCGATCCGCAGGCGGCGCGCATCCTGCCCTTCGCGATCTTCATGCTCAGCGCCCTGCTGGCCCAGGCCTTCAGCACCGCCCCCGGCGTGGTCTACCCGCTGCGCGCTCTGGCCATGGCGGCGGCGCTCTTCGCCTTCCGCCACGTGCTGCCGCCCCGCCCCGCGACCCTCCCCCTCCCCGCGCTCGCGGTGGGCGCGGCGATCGGGATCGGCTGGGTCGCCCTGCCCTATCCCGTGGACGATCCCACCCCGTCCTATGCCGGGCTCACCGGGCTCTGGCTCATGGGCTGGATGGTCCTGCGCGCGGCGGGCACGATCCTGCTGGTGCCGGTGATCGAGGAGCTGTTCTTCCGCGACTATCTCGACGGCAAGCTGCGGCCCCGCGTCGGGCCGGTGCTCGCGGCGCTGGTGACGGCCGGGCTCTTCGCCGCGCTGCATGACCGCTGGATCGAGGCGTTTGCCGCGGGGCTCGCGCTGTCCTGGGTGATGCGCCGGCGGGGCGAGGTGTGGGATGCGATCGCGGCCCATGCGCTGGCCAATGCCATCGTCTTCGCCGCCGCGCTCGCCACCGGGCGGATGCACATCATCTGAGCCGCGCGCGGGCGCAATTGCCACGCTTTGCCCCGCGCGCGCCCCCCGGCGCGGCAAAGCGCTTGCGGGCCCGCCGCCCCTTCCCCTAGAACCCCCTCAAGGGTCTTTATGGTTTGTCTTTACGCTTCAAAGATATTTTCCCGTCAGACCTTCGCGAGACGCACTGACACAGAGGACCAACATGGCGCGGGTTCATCCCATCTTGCTCTGCGGAGGGGCGGGCACACGCCTCTGGCCGCTGTCTCGCAAATCCTACCCCAAGCAGTTTTCCAAACTGATCGGCGACGAAAGCCTGTTTCAGGCCTCGGCCCGACGGCTCTCGGGGCCCGGCTTCGAAGCGCCGGTGATCGTCACCGCCGACGCCTTCCGCTTCATCGTCTCCGAACAGCTCTCGGCCATCGACCAGCCCGCGCAGGCGATCCTGATCGAGCCCGAGGGGCGCAACACCGCGCCCGCGATCCTTTCCGCCGCGCTCTGGCTCGCGGCGCGCGACCCCGAGGCGATGATGCTCGTCGCCCCCTCCGATCACGTGATCCCCGATGCCGCGCGCTTCCGCGAGACCGTGGACGCCGCCCTGCCCCGCGCCGAAGCGGGCGATCTGGTGACCTTCGGCATCGCGCCCTCGCGCCCCGAAACCGGCTACGGCTATCTCGAGCTCGCCCCCGGGGCGGACGCGGGCGCCAGCGCGCCCCAGACCCTCGCGGGTTTTGTCGAGAAACCCGATGCCGCCCGCGCCGCCGAGATGCTCGTGGCGGGTAATTTCCTGTGGAACGCGGGCATTTTCCTGTTTTCGGTCAAGACGATCCTCGCCGCCTTCGAGGCCCACGCGCCCGGGCTCATGGCCGGCGTGCGCGCCGCGGTCGAGGGGGCCACGGCCGATCTCGGCTTCACCCGCCTCGCGCCCGAACCCTGGGCCGGGCTGGAGGATATCTCGATCGACTACGCGGTGATGGAACGCGCCGGCAACCTCGCGGCGATGCCCTATTCCGGGGTCTGGTCCGACCTTGGCGGCTGGGAGGCGGTCTGGCTGGAAAGCGGCCCCGACGAGAGCGGCAACGTCTGCTCGACCAACGCCACCGCCATCGACTGCCGCGACACCCTGCTGCGCAGCGAGTCCGAGGCGCTCGAGGTCGTGGGCATCGGGCTGGAGGACATCGTCGCCGTGGCGATGCGCGACGCGGTGCTCGTGGCGCGCAAATCCGACGGCCAGCGCGTCAAGGAGGCCGTCGCCGCGCTCAAGGCCAAGGGCGCCAAACAGGCCATGGACTTCCCCATCGACCACCGCCCCTGGGGCTGGTTCGAGAGCCTCGTGATCGGCGGCCGGTTCCAGGTCAAGCGCATCGTCGTCCACCCGGGCGCCTCGCTCAGCCTGCAAAGCCACCACCACCGCTCCGAACACTGGATCGTCGTGGAGGGCACCGCCAAGGTCACCATCGACGACGAGGTCCGTCTGGTCACCGAGAACGAAGGCGTCTACATCCCGCTAGGCGCCGTGCACCGCATGGAAAACCCCGGCAAGGTGCCGATGGCGCTGATCGAGATCCAGACCGGGGCCTATCTGGGAGAGGACGATATCGTGCGATACGAGGATGCATATGCCCGGAGCTGAGCAAACCCGCGCCCCCGAGGGCGGCCTGCGGATCGCGGTCGCCGGGATCGGCTATGTGGGCCTGTCGATGGCCGTGCTGCTAGCGCAGCGCAACGATGTCACCGCGATCGACATCGACGAAGGTAAGGTGGCCCAGGTCAACGCGCGCCAGAGCCCCATCGGCGACCGCGAGATCGAGGAGTATCTGGCCGAGCGCCCGCTGCGCCTCAGCGCCACAACCGACCCCGAAACCGCCTATGCGGGGGCCGATTACGTCATCGTGGCCACCCCCACGAACTACGACCCCCAGACCAACTTCTTCACCACCACCTCGGTCGAGGCCGTCGTCGCCGATGTGATGCGCATCAACCCCGAGGCGGTGATCGTGCTGAAATCCACCATCCCGGTGGGCTATACCGACAAGCTCCGCGGCGAGACCGGCAGCGGCCAGATCATCTTCAGCCCCGAGTTCCTGCGCGAGGGCAAGGCGCTCTACGACAACCTCCACCCCTCGCGGATCGTGGTCGGCGAGGACAGCCCCCGCGCCCACCGTTTCGCCGCCCTGCTGCAGGAGGGCGCGATCAAGACGGATGTGCCCGTGCTCTACACCTCCGCTGCCGAGGCCGAGGCGATCAAGCTCTTCGCCAACACCTACCTCGCCATGCGCGTGGCCTATTTCAACGAGCTCGACAGCTACGCGCTCGTCCATGGCATGGACAGCCGCAACATCATCCGCGGCGTGGGGCTCGATCCGCGCATCGGCGATCACTACAACAACCCCTCCTTCGGCTACGGCGGCTATTGCCTGCCCAAGGACACCAAGCAGCTGCTGGCCAACTACCAGGCCGTGCCGCAGAACCTGATGCAGGCCATCGTCGACGCCAACCGCACCCGCAAGGATTTCATCTCCGAACAGATCCTCGCCCGCAGCCCCGCCCGCGTCGGCGTCTACCGGCTGGTGATGAAGGAAGGCTCCGACAACTTCCGCCAGAGCTCGATCCAGGGGATCATGAAGCGGATCAAGGCCAAGGGTGTGGAGGTCATCGTCTACGAGCCCGAGCTGGCCGACGAGGATTTCTACGGCTCCGAAGTGACCCACGATCTCGACCGGCTCAAACAGAGCTGCGACGTGATCATCGCCAACCGCCACGCCCCCGAGCTGGCCGATGTGGCGGACAAGATCTTCACCCGGGATCTCTTCGGCTCCGACTGACGCCCGCCCCCGGAGGCGGGCCCGAATGGCCGCCCCGCGCTGATCTCAGGTCGGCGCGGGGCGCGGCCTTTATCCGATCAAGTCACTGATCTGAAAACAGAAAATCCATGTCATCGACGAAGCGCTCTTCGGCGATATACGCGGCGATCCGGGCGTGGGCGGTGCGGGCGATGCGGCTCCGGGTCTCCTCATCGGCGAGCGCGCCGCGCAGGGTCTCTTCCAGATCGGCGAAATCCCAGCGGATCGGCAGGTAGGTCTCGCCCGGATCGTAAAGCTCCGGCGCGGTCTCCAGATGGCCCATGTCGGGCTTGACCAGCACCGCCCCGGCCTGAAACGCCTCCACATCGCGCCAGCAAAGCTCGCCATAGCCAAACGGGCTGAAGCAGAGCCGCGCATCGGCCAGCTCGGCCATGAACTCCGGCAGCGAGAGCGATCCCGGCGGCGAGAGGCTGAGCCCCTCGATCCCCGCGATCCGCGCCTGCGCCGCCGCCCGCATCGCGCTGTACCAGGGCGTGCCGCGCGCGCCGAGCCGGGACTGCACGTCGAGCCCCCGCCCCGCCTGCGGCGGCGGGGGCGTGTCGAACCCGCTCATGAAGCGCGGCGCGGTGAAGAAACTGGGGCAGAGCCGAAGCCGGTCCAGCAGCGCCTCGGGCACGGCCCGCTCGACGGGCGGGCCCGGATCGATGCCGTAGAGCGCGCTGTAATATTCGGTGAGGTTGGTGTCCCCCCGCCAGGCGCGCAGGTAGAGCCGCCGGTCGCGGAAGAGCGATTTCTTGAGGTAAAACCGGATGTGATCGGCCAGCACCGGGCCGAGGCGCAGATCGTTATGGGCAAAGGAATCGAGGAAGGAGAGCCGCGCGCGCGGGTGGTGGGCGGCGAAGCGCTCCAGCGCCTGCGCCAGCGCCTCGGGCGGGGTGGTGAACCACGGCTGGATCAGGACCACATCGGCCTCCGGCCCCCGCGCCCCCGTCAGGAACCGCTCCACCGGCAGGCAGCGGACGGCGGCGCCATGACGGCGGGCGAAGGCTTCGGCGTAGTGGACGAAGGGATAGACCTGCGACCAGCAGATCGCGCTTGTGGTGTAGTAGATCAGCACCCGGCAGCGCGCGCCGCGCGGGAAGGGCCGGGCGAGCCAGCGCGCCGCCACCGGCCGGGCGCGCCCCGCCATCGCCGCGCCCGCGCGCCGGTCGAGATCGGCGGTGGCCCTCATGAGCGCGGGGGCCTGTCCGGCGCGGACGGGGTCAAGGGCAACAGGGGCTGCGGCATCTGGGACATCTGGTGGCGGGCTCCTACTTGTACTCGATCAGCCGGTTCTGGCGGCCGCGCGCGCGGCTCAGGTAGAACTCCGCCGCCCCGAGCGCCTCGGGGATCTTGCCCAGCGTGAGAAAGACCGCCTGCGCCGCCGGTCTGCCCTGTCGCATCAGGCGCAGCACCTGCAGCGGCCAGACCAGCAGCAGCAGCCAGCCCCAGGGGCTCAGCGCCCCGGCGAGCAGCGTCAGGAGCGGCAGCGCGGCGCCCCAGAGCAGCGCCCGGCGGGTCTGGGCCACGTTGTGGCGCGTGGGGCCCTTCCCGTGCAGCGCCGCGCCCTGGGCATAGGCATGGCCTGCCCGGCGGGTGCGTTTCCACCACTGGCCAAAGCGGGTGATGGCCGCGTCATGCAGGGTCATCTCGGCATCGAGCCGCCAGATTTTCCACCCCGCCAGCCGCAGCCGCACGCAAAGCTCGGGCTCCTCTCCGGCGATCAGCGCGGGGTTGTAGCCGCCCACCGCCGCCAGCGCCGCGCGCCGCATCAGCGCGTCGCCCCCGCAGGCGCGGGCCTCGCCCACGGGCGTGTCCCATTCCATATCGGTCAGGCGGTTGTAGAGCGTGGCCTCGGGGAAGCGCTCGCGCCGGCGCCCGCAGACGACGGCCACCTCCGGGCGCACCGCAAGGAAGGCCGCCGCTTCGGCGATCCAGCCGGGCTGGACCTCGCAATCGCCATCGACGAATTGCACCAGATCGGGGGGCTCGCCGCCCTCGGTCAGCCGCGCGAGCCCGGCGTTGCGCGCCCGCGCCGCGGTGAAGGGGATGTCGGTGTCGAGCGCGACCACCTCGGCCCCGAGCGCCCTTGCGGCGGCGACGCTGTCATCGGTGGAGCCGGAATCCACGTAGACCAGCCGCGCGAGCCCTCCAAGCGAGCGCAGGCAAAGCTCCAGCCGCGCGCCCTCGTTGCGCCCGATCACCACCGCGCCGATGCGGGTCGGGGAGGTCTCATAGGGCATGGGCTCAGGCCTTTCGCGGGCTGCGCGCCCGCCCGGTGGCGGGGCCGGCGAAACGGGTGTAGCGCGTCCGGCGCGGCGGGTCGGCGGCGGGATCGCGGGCGGTCACGAGGCCGGGATCGGGGCTGGCGTCTGGCGCGGCGGGCGCGCCCCCCCGCCAGCGGCGCCCGGCGCGCAGCGAGACCGGGGCGGGCATGGCATCGTCAGGCTGGACCCGCGCCAGTTCGACCCGCCCGATCAGCGCCCCGGCCAGCAGCCAGGTCAGCGGGGTGAGGCCCGCGTTGGGCAGAAGGTCCACAAGGTTGGCCGCGAGCACCAGACAGAGCCCCGCCGTCGCCGCGTCGATCTCGAAGCTGCGCCGTCGCAGCGCCAGCAGCAGCAGCGCCCCGGCCAGCAGGCCGAATTCGCCGAAATAGCGCGTGAGCCCGCCGAGCCCCATGGCGATGACCCAGCGGCCATCGGTGATCGACAGATCGCGCCCGTCCTCGTCATAGACCCGCGCGCGCCCCCAGCCGCCCCAGCCCAGCACCGGGCGCTCCATCGCCTTGTCGAGCAGCGCGTCCTCGTTGTTGATGCGGAATTGCAGCGAGCCGGCGCGCTCGGCCGAGATGCCGCGGGCAAATTCCACCACCCGGTCCACCGGGACGATATCGGCGCTGCGCAGCGGCGGGTAGAAGATCACCAGCGCCGCGATCGCCGCCGCGACCAGCATCTGGAGCCGCACGCTCAGAAAAAGTATCACCGGCAGCAGCACGATCACGATCATCAGCGCGCCGAGCGTCTTGGACAGGCCCAGCGTCACCAGCAGCACAAGCCCCGCCCCGAGGTAGCGCGGGCGCGTCTCGGGCGGCGCGGCGCGCCAGGCGGCAAAGGCCGCGAGCGTGGCGCAGGCAAAGAAGATCCCGAGCCAGAGACCGTGTTCGAGAAAGACCAGCGGGCGGTAGCCCCCGGCGCGGAGCTGCTGGTCCCAGCTGCGCGCGCCGATGCCGTAGATCTGGGCGCTGAGCTGGGGCGACATGCGGATTTCCCACAGCGCGAGAATGGCGTAGCCCGCCCCGGCGATGGCGAGGATCCCGAGCAGCATCCGGTGGCTCTCGGGCGTGGCGAGATACTTGCGCGCCAGAAGCAGCGGCAGGAGGCCGATCACCGCGGTCATCACCGAGGAGAAGGAATCATACATCCCGAGCCCGGGCAGCCCGCCGGCGGTGAAGCGGATCGGATCGCCGTTGGCCAGCGGGGTCAGGAAGGCCCCGCCCACCATCATCAGCAGCAGGACCTGGATCGGCCGGCT
This sequence comes from Poseidonocella sedimentorum, assembly GCF_900116005.1. Taxonomy (GTDB): domain Bacteria; phylum Pseudomonadota; class Alphaproteobacteria; order Rhodobacterales; family Rhodobacteraceae; genus Poseidonocella; species Poseidonocella sedimentorum. The sequence continues at coordinate 9,777 of NZ_FOYI01000016.1, read as the reverse complement.
GCGCGGCACCAGCCCCGCCAGCCCGGCCTCCCCCGCCCGCCGCCGCGCCGCCGCGCCCTGGGGCCGGAGCAGAAACAGCATCGCGCAGGCCGCGAGCGACGGGATGGAGCTTTTCTCCAGCGTCGGCAGCACCGGCAGGTTGAGGCCCACATGTTCGGGCAGGAAGAGGTAGCCCAAGAGGATCGTCAGCACCAGCGCCCGCGGCCGGTCGAACCGTTGGAACAGGATATAGGCGACGACGGGCCAGACGAAGAGAACGGGAAGCGGCGGGATCATCCGGCTGTCATCCGCCCTGTTCGGCGCCCTGTGCGGCCCCTGCCCGCCGGCTGCGCAGCGCCAACACCGTGAGCCGCGGCAGGAGCGCGATACAGGCGCCATAGCGCGCCGCCAGCCGGGAGGGGTTCTGCGCCAGCCGCCAGAGCCATTCCGCCGCGATCCGGCGCACCCAGAGCGGCGCGCGCACCTGCGCCCCGGAAATGAAATCGAGCCCCGCGCCGATCGACATGAACCCCATGCCGGGCAGGGCCGCAGCCGCATGAGCGGCGAAAATCTCCTGTTTCGGCGCGCCGAGGGCGAGGAAACACAGGCCCGCGCCGCTCTCGCGGAGCGCGGCGATGCAGTCCGCGGCGCCCGGGCCGGTCGGGTCGAACCCCATCGGCGGGGCGATCCGCGCCGCCACCCGAAGCCCCGGATGCGCCGCCTCGAGCGCCGCGCCCGCCTCCGCCAGCGAGGCCTCCGTCGCCCCCAGAAGCGCCACCGGCACCCCATGGGCCGCCGCCAGCGCCGCCACCGGCGCGATCAGCTCCGAGCCCGGCAGAAGCTCCACCTCGCGCCCCGCGAGCCGCGAGAACCACACGATCGGGTTGCCGTCGGCGGTGATGTGGCTGTGGCGGGCATAGGCCGCGCGAAAGGCCGGATCGCGCTGGAGCTTGACCACGTGATCGAGGTTGAGCGTCGCTACTGTGAAGCCGCGCCCCTCGCGCAGATGGGCCTCGATATCGCCCAGAAACCCCGCGCGCGTGGCCATGTTCACCGCCACCCGCCGCGCGGGATCACCAGAGCCGTCACCAGATTCGGGACCGGATTCGGGGCCAGATACGCGGCCGGATTCGGGGCCAGATTCGGGACCAGGCTCGGCCTCGGAGCCGCCCCGCAGGTTGGACCAGTCAAACATGGTGCTGCCTTTTCATGCCCTTGCGGTATCACAACTCCCCCAGCCGCAAAAGCCGCGCCGCGGGGTCGCGCGCGACCCTGTCAGAGATTTGTTTAACATGCCTATAAGCCGGTCTTCCCCGCCCCTCCATCCCGCGCGGTTTCGCGCCCCCCCGCGCGCGCGCCCCGCCGCCGGGGGATGGTTAACCAAAGGTTGCAAGTTTTTTGTCTTCGCGGCGGAATCACTATATCCTTTCGGATAGGTATTTTTTGAAGACTTTGAAGGGAGCTTGGTATGGCGTCTGCTGCGCCGCCGTGGGTCATGAGTACGGCTGTCATCCGCCTTCTGGGCGCTCTTGTGGTCTGCCTGCTGGCCACGGCCGGCACCGCCCGCACCATCACCTACGAGTTCGATCTCCAGCTCCGCGCCATCACCTACGACTGGATCGAGCGCGCCATCGTCCCCGATGACCCGCGCTACGGCTATGGCCCTCCGATTATCTACGACTACGACGTCACCGGCGACCGCTACGGCGAGATCCGCGGCGGCCAGCGCCTGCGCGCGACCTTCGATGACATCACGGGCAATCTCGACATGCTCGAACGCTGTATCGGCGGCTTCACCGATTGCCGCGATCTGGGCCGCTATGACTACATCGCCGGCGATGTGGATTTATTCCACATCTCGAGCCTCTACGGCTGCTGCGTCGGGAGGTACAATTTCACCGATGGGCCCTGGGGGTTCTTCTCGCCCCAAGGGATGAGTTACACCTACACAAGCGATGACCGCCAATACACCTCCGACCACACCGGACACTACCTCTACTCCGGCCCGACGTACGAATGGGACATCATCAACCTCGCCCGCTGGGATGATGCCGCACCGCTGGAAGAGCCGCCGCACATGCCCCTGCCCGGGGGGTTGCCGCTGATGGTGGCGGGGATCGCGGGGCTGGGGCTGTTGCGCAAACGGGCGCAAGCCATACAGGCAAACGCGGCGGGCAAACGCCCCGGATAGGGCAGGATGGACACGGCCCCGCCCCCTGCCCCGCGCGCGCGCCGCGGGCTCGGTTGACCTTCACGAAATCGCAACGATAGATGGCCACGGATACCGGCGGGGCCCGCAGCACATCGGGCGGCGCCCCCCGCCGCGCACATGACCCCCGGGCGAGCCGGGCAAAGGAGCCGCAGATGCAAACCGAGACGGGCCAAAGCGCGCCCTCCCCCCAGGTGGCCGCTGGCGCCACCTCGACCACCGGCGGCGCCCCCTCGCCCGCCGATCTGCACACCCGCGCCATGATCGACCGTTTCGCGGGGGCCGTGGCCGGCTTCCTCGCCCCCGGCGCGCCCTATGCGCTGCTCGATTTCCCCGATCACCCCAACGTCGGCGACAGCGCGATCTACACCGGCGAGCTGGAGTTCTTCGACGCCCACGCCGGCCGCCCCGCCGATTACGTCTGCTCGCTCACCAGCTACCGCGAGGACGTGGACGACTTCTGCCCCGAGGGGCCGCTCTTCATCCACGGCGGCGGCAATTTCGGCAGCGTCTGGCGCAAGCACCAGATGTTCCGCCACGCCATCATCGACCGCTACCGCCACCGCCAGGTGATCCAGATGGCCCAGTCGGTCCACTACGCCGCCCATGACGGCGAGACGCTGGAAGAGACCAAACGCCTCATCGGCCAGCACCCCGATTTCACCATGCTCGTGCGCGACACCCCGAGCTTCGAGTTCGTGGAACGCGAATTCGACTGCCCCGTGGTGATGTGTCCCGACGCGGCGCATAACATGTGGCACCTCAAGGCCCCCGCCGCGCCCGAGGCCCGGATCCTGTCGCTGCTGCGGCTCGACAAGGAGAAGGTCAACGACGATATCCTGCCCTATCTCGAAACCCGCGGCCCGGTCGATGACTGGCGGCCCCAGTTCCGCGCCCGCTCGCCGCTCGACCGGGTGGTGGAGAAAGTCCTCGCCCCCGCCCTGCCCCGCAGCACCGCGCTCATGCGCCGCCGCGAGGCGATGTACCGCCGCCAGGCGTGGTACCGGGTCAATTACGGGGTGCGGCTTCTGGCGCGCGGCGAGCTGGTGGTCAGCGACCGGCTGCACGCCCACCTGCTCTGCGGGCTGATGCGCAAACCCCACATCTCGCTCGACAACATGTACGGCAAGATCCAGCGCTATATCGAGGCCTGGGGGTCCGACGGGCTGGTGACGCAGGTCTCGGGGCTGGAGCCGCTCAAGGCCGCGCTCGCCGCCGCCCAGCCGGAGAGCGCCGCCTGATGCGCGCCGCCACGGCCCGGCTGTCGGCCTTGATGCGCGGCGATGGCCTCAAGGCGCTCGCCCTGCGCGGCACGGCGATTTCCGTGCTCAACTTCGGCGGCCAGAACGCCCTGCGCCTGCTGTCCAACATCGTCCTGACGCGGCTGCTCTTCCCCGAGGCCTTCGGGCTGATGGCGATCGTGGGCGTCTTCACCACCGGGGTGCAGATGTTCTCGGACCTTGGCCTCAAGGCCTCGATCATCCAGAGCAAACGCGGCGACGATCCCGATTTTCTCAACACCGTCTGGACGATGCAGATCCTGCGCGGGATCGTGCTCTGCCTTGCCTGCGCCGCGCTCGCCTGGCCGGTGGCGCGGATCTACGACGAGCCGCTGCTGATACCGATGCTGCTGGCGATGGGGCTGAGCCCGCTGATGTCGGGTTTCGTGACCACCAACCTCGCCACCGCGCGGCGCAATCTCCACCTGATGCGCCAGACGGTGATCCAGCTCGTCTCGCAGGCGGCGGGCATCGTCTTCATGGTGCTCTTCGCGCTCGCCTTCCGCTCGGTCTGGGCGCTGGTCTTCGGCAGCCTCTTCACCGTCGCGGTGCGGCTTGTGCTCTACCAGATCTACCTGCCCGGTCTGCGCAACCGGCTGCGGTGGGAGCCCGAGGCGGTGCGCGAGGTGTTCCATTTCGGCAAGTTCATCTTCCTCAGCACGCTCGCCACCTTCGCCATCACCCAGAGCGACAAGGCGATCCTCGGGGTCTACATCTCCACCGCGCTGCTGGGGATCTACAACATCGGCTATATCCTCGGCGTGCTGCCCTTCACGCTGATGCGGGTGGTGACGCGGGCGGTGATCTTTCCGCTCTACCGCAAGCGCCCGCCGCGGGAGAGCGCCGAGAACGCGCGACACATGCTGCGCGCCCGGCGGCTGCTGATCCTCGCGATCCTCGGCTGCAACGCGGTGCTGGCCCTCATCGCGCGCGATCTGGTCGATCTGCTCTATGACCCGCGCTACGCGCTCGCCGGGCCGATCATCGTGATGATCTGTCTCGCGGCGATCCCGCAGATCGTCTTCGAGGGCTATGCCAACGCGCTCATGTCGATGGGCGACTCGCGCCGGATGTTCCAGATCCAGTCGGTGACCGCCATCGTGCAGGTGGGGTTCATAATCGCCACGATCGGCCCCTTCGGCATCATGGCGGCGATCCTCGCGCCGGGCATCGCCGCGCTGGCGACCTACCCGCTGCTGATCCGCTTCATGCGCCCCTACAAGGCGCTGGACCTGACCGGCGACATCCTCTTTCTCGGGGGGGGGCTTGCGCTCAACGGGGCGATCTGCTGGCTCAACCGCGATGCCTTGCCGCTCCTGCTGCCCTGAGGTTTCGCGCGCGAAAGACGCCCCATTAAGTCATTGAAAATAAAAAATTTTTCGGAGTAAAAAACCGGAATTACCCTTACAAAACGGAGCGCCGGGGCCCTGCTCGGTTCATCCCATCGCCGCCCCAAGGTTTCGCATGCGAAACCTGTCGCGTGATCTGGATTTCGCATGCGAAACGGCTCCTGTATGCCGGCGGATTTCGCACGCGAAACCGCTACTTTAGGTTGACGGGTTTCGCATGCGAAACCCTAGCACCCCGCGAGCCAGGCCTCCAGATCCTCAACAAGCTCCGGCGTCACCGCCGCACCCGACAGGACCACCCTGCCCGCCCGGGCCTCCAGCGTGACGCCCGGCGCAACCTCGCGGCGCGCGCGGCCCTTTTCCGGTGTGGCTGTGGATGTCTCGGCCCGCCCCCCAGAGCGCGCACCAGAGCGCCGCAGCGCCGCCTCCAGCGCCGCGCGCTCCTCGGCGGCGGTCTCGGGCGGGGTCTTGCGCAGCGCGTCCTTGAGCCGCGCGGTGAAGCCCTCCTGCCCCTCGCAGGCCGCCACCAGCGCCAGCCCCAGCTTTTCCGGGATCGCCTCGGGGAACCGCAGCGCGCCGCCGAGCGCCCCGTGCAGCCGCACGAAGCTGCCGATCTTGGAGCGCTTGGCCGGGGCCGCGTTGGCAAAGAGCGTCGCGATCGCCGTGGCCGTGTCGGGATAGACCCCGATCCGCGCCGCCTCATGGGCCAGATGCGCACGCTCGTAGAAGCTCAAGGCGGCCCGGATCTCGTTTTCCTCGACCATCGCCACGTAGCTCTCCGAGACCGAGCCGATCGGCTTGATCAGCGCGTCGATCTTGTCGAACCGGGTCTCGCCCGTCTCCTCGCGGAGCGCCTTGATCGCCTGAAGCCGCCGCCAGCCGGAGATCAGCCCGTAGCCCGCCCCGCCCCGGTCCACCACCTCGATCGGCGTCTGCTGGCCGCGCGCCTTCAGGCTCGCCTTGAGGCTGGCAAGCTCGGCCTCGTCCAGCGCCAGCCGGTCGCGCACCAGATGATCGGCGGTGATCGCATCGAGCGCCAGCCGCTGCACGATCCGCCCCTCGTCGCGGGCACGGCTCATCTCGGCCGAAAGCTCCTCGAGCGCCGCCTGCGCCGCGCTGGCGCCGGCCACCTGGGCAATCGGCGCGCGCGGCTTGGGCGCAACGCCCATCGGATAGCGCTGGAACACCGACTTGGTTTCCAGATCGGCGGGCGGCGTGTCGGCCAGACTCTCGGGCGCCGCCTCTGCGGGGCGGGTCGCGGGGGTCAGTCTCTTGCGCTTGGCCATGGCGGGATCCTTTCAGAAGCGGGCAGGGGCTGCCTCAAATGTTGCGGGCGACATGTTTCGGTCGAAATGTTTCGCATGCGAAAACGCGGCGCGCGGAGGGGTGGGCGGGAAGAGCAGGGCAGGGCCCCTCATTCCGCCGCCGTCACGCCCGCATCCCGGGCGGCCAGCTCATCGCGCCGCCAGATCCCCAGAAGGAGCGTCTTGAAGGCCGCATAGCTCGCATCGAAGGTCGCGCGGCCGCGGGCATAGGTCTCGCGGTTGAAATCGCGGTAATCGGCCTCGTAGATGCCGTTCACGCTCTCGCCCGCCTGCCCGATCAGCGCGGTGTAATCCTGCCGGAAGGGCGAGAGGGTCCGGCCCAGATAGGCCTGGATGAGACCGGCCATCTCCGCCTGCTGCGCCCCGTCATAGCGGGTGATGACCGCCTGCACCGCGTCCCACTCGAAGGCCATCTCGGGCCGGCCAAGCGCCCGGGCGGCGATGTTCTCGCCCTCCTCGATGGACTGGAACGTGGAATGCAGCATGTCGAAGAAACGGCCCGTGCTGTCAAACTCAAGGAAAGACGCGCCCATCGGTACCAGCAGGATATCGGCCGCCGAGAGCCCGTTGATCGTCAGGTAGCCAAGGGCAGGGGGGGTGTCGAGAAAGACGAGGTCATAGTCATCGAGGATCCCGTCGGCCTCCAACCCCTCCACCAGCGCGTCCCAGAGCTTCCAGCCGCGGCTTTGCATCCGCCAGACCGGGATCTGGAACTCCGACCAGTAGAGGTTGAGCTGGGCGCCGATGAGGTCGATGTTGGGCCAGTGGGTGGGCTGGACAAGCGCGCCCGCGCGCATCTTCAGCGCCTCCGAGAGCGTGTCGTCCAGCGCCACGGGGGCCTCGCCCCGGTCGATCCGGCGCTGGTTGTCGGCCTGCTGGGCGCGGGCGTAGTGGCGCGCCAGAAGGGGGAAGACGGTGGACCATTCATCCTCCACCGTGCCGCCGAAGATCGAGGTCATCGAGCCCTGGCTGTCCAGATCGATCACCAGCACGCGGTAGCCGTCGAGCGCCGCCGACATGGCCAGATGGGCGCAGGTCGAGGTCTTGCCGACGCCGCCCTTGAAATTGGCCACGGCCACGATCTTGGCCGGCTGACCCTCGGGGCGATAGGGGACATAGTCCTTGGTCTTGGACCCCTCGGCGCCGAAATGGGCGCGCAGGCGCAAAACCTCGTCGAGGGTGAACCACTTCGCCCCGCCCTCGGTCTTGGCGATGCCCTGGGGCAGGTCCGGGTTCTGGCGCAGCACGCGGCGGAAATGGGCGGCGGCCACGGGGATGAGATACTTGGTGATCTCCCAGGTCGAGAACAGGCGCAGCTCCTTGCGCCCGGCCTCGTTCAGCCCTCGGTCCACCAGATCCTGCCGCCCGCGCTGGCAGGCTTCGGCGATGGCGGCAAACCCGCCCGTATCGGTCGGCGCCCCAAGTTCCGAGAGTGCCCGATCGGGCGAGATGTTGAAATAGGGAGGGGGGGTGTCGCTGCTCATGTCGCCCTCGATGTTATGTGTTTTCCAAAGTGTACCGCGAAACGCGTCACACGCAAGGAGCGATGTCACATGCTCTGTCTTTTCTTAGCAATTTCAGGGGGGTTTTATCCGTGTGCCCGGCCGGGGCGCGGGTGCGGAAAAGAATTTCTGGTTATATTTGGGTTATATGAGAGTTACGGGGCAAGCCTTCTCTTTGGATTTTCCGTGAAATCAGGGCAATAGGGCTCTTTTCGAACTGCGGGGTGACTCTGATCCCACGATAAGGCGACTCTGAAACCCCGCTGCTGTGACTCCGATCCCCCGATGGCGCGCGCGCTCGTGCTGGACGGGGGCCTTGTGGATAACTAGGCTGGGCGTCAATGAAACGACGAATCCCAAACGGGCCCCGCCAAGAGGGTAACCGGGATCGCGCTTGAGCAGGTAACGGGACGAACGGCATGGCCGCGACGACAGGGCAGGGGGCTTTGGCCTCATCGCTGCACGGTGTGCAGCAGACGCGGGATTTCTTCGTCTGCGATTTCTTCGGGGTCAGCCCGAAACACGATCTGGCCAGCATGGAGCATCCGATCTTCTCGCTCTCCACCCGGCCCGACCGGCGCATCCTGAGCTACACCCACAACGACGCCGAGATCACCATCACCCCCAGCGTGAAGGGCCGCGCGACGATCTTCGACGCCGACATCCTGATCTTCTGCATCTCCCAGCTCATGGCCGGGATCAACGCCGGGCGGGCGGTCTCGCGCACGCTCACCCTCACCGCGCATGACCTTCTGCAAGCCACCCGCCGCGAGACCTCCGGCGATGGTTACCGCCGGCTGCGCGATGCCTTCGAGCGGCTCGCCGGCACCCGCATCACCACCAACATCGCCACCGGGCCCAAGAGCGACCGCACCGAGGTGACCTCGGGCTTCGGACTGATCGAAAGCTGGGAGATCGTGCGCCGCACCCGGGCGGGGCGGATGGTCAGCGTGAGCGTGACGCTCTCCGACTGGCTCTTCCGCGCGGTGCTGTCGAAATCGGTGCTCACGCTGAGCCGCGACTATTTCACCTTGCGCAAACCGCTGGAGCGGCGGCTCTACGAGCTCGCGCGCAAACACTGCGGCCGCCAACCCGAATGGCGCGCCTCGGTCGAGACGCTGCTGAAGAAGTCCGGCTCCTCAAGCCCCCGCCGCGTCTTCCGCGCCATGCTGCGCGAGATCATCCGCGCCGACACCCTGCCCGACTACCAGCTCACCGAAGAGCCCGGCGACATCATCGCCGTCACCCCGCGCGCGGCCGCTCAAACTGCTGTAACGGAACCCGCATCCGCCCCCCTCGCGCCAGAGACGCTCGACGCCGCCCGCAAGCGCCGCCCCGGCGAGGACGTCTACGCGCTCGAGGCCCAGTGGCGCGCCACGCTCCGCACCGCCCCCCGCACCCCCGACCGCGCCTTCCTCGACTGGCTCGCCCGCAGCCCGGGGTGAGCGCTTAACAGGCAGCGCGAGGCTCCACGCACGCGGCGCCCCCGCCGCCTGCATTTCCCGTGCCGGGTTCCGGGTGCCCTGTGCTATGGTCGCCCTGCGATTGGACGACAGCTATTTCCTGAATTCGGATTGACGCATGAAATATGTAAAAGAACTCGAAGGCCTGCGCGGCATCATGGCGCTCTGGGTCGTGATCGGCCACTGGTCCACCACCGCCGACATCCCCACCGCCATCGGTCAGACCAAGCTCTATAATGGCTACGCGGTCGATGTCTTCATCATCCTCAGCGGCTTCGCCATCACCGCGATGCTGCTCAAGCGCTCGGACCCCTATCCCGACTACCTCGGCAAACGCTTTTTCCGAATCTTTCCGATCTATCTCTTTTATCTCGGGCTCTCGATCCTGCTCGCCGGGGTCGCGCTCGACACCTGGCAGATGGCCGCGGGCGAGGGCTACATGAACGCCCGCCGCGTCGACATCGCGCAGAACTCGATCGACAACGCCCTGCCGCACAGCCTCGCCCATCTCGTGGCGCTGCACGGGGTGGTCCCGGCCGACTGGCTGCCCGATACCGATTTCGCCTTTCTGGGCCAGGCCTGGAGCATCTCGCTGGAATGGCAGTTCTACCTCGTGGCGCCGCTGCTGATCGGGGCGCTCATGCTGCCGCTCAGGGGCCTGTCCGGGCTT
>NZ_FOYI01000002.1 GCF_900116005.1 Poseidonocella sedimentorum | reverse complement strand
ATGAACATACACGAGTATCAGGCGAAGGGATTGTTGCGGGCGTATGGGGCGCCTGTATCGGATGGGCGTGCGGTATTGCGGGCGGAAGAGGCGAAGACGGCGGCGGGTGAGCTGGATGGTCCGATCTGGGTCGTGAAGGCGCAGATTCATGCCGGCGGGCGCGGCAAGGGCACGTTCAAGGAGGCCGACGCGGGCGAGAAGGGTGGCGTTCGGATCACCAAATCGGTCGAGGAAGCCGCTTCCGAGGCCAAGAAGATGCTCGGGCGCACGCTCGTGACCCACCAGACCGGCCCCGCGGGCAAGCAGGTGGGTCGGATCTATATCGAGGACGGCGCGGGGATTTCCACCGAGATGTACCTCGCGCTGCTGGTCGATCGCCAGACCAGCCGCGTGTCCTTCGTCTGCTCGACCGAGGGCGGCATGGACATCGAGGAAGTGGCCGCCGAGACCCCGGAGAAGATCCTGAGCTTCTCGGTCGATCCGGCGACGGGCTACCAGCCGTTCCACGGCCGCCGCATCGCCTTCATGCTGGGCCTCGAGGGCAAGCAGGTGAAGCAATGCGTGGCGCTGATGGGCACGCTCTACAAGATGTTCCTCGAGAAGGACATGGAGATGCTGGAGATCAACCCGCTGATCGTCGATGACGCGGGCGATCTGAAGTGTCTCGATGCCAAGATGGGCTTTGACGGCAACGCCGTGTACCGCCACTCCGACATCGCCGAGCTGCGCGACACCTCCGAGGAGGATCCCAAGGAGCTGGCGGCCTCGCAGTATGACCTGAACTACATCGCGCTCGACGGCGAGATCGGCTGCATGGTCAACGGCGCAGGGCTAGCGATGGCGACGATGGACATCATCAAGCTCTACGGCGCGGAGCCGGCGAACTTCCTCGACGTGGGCGGCGGCGCGACCAAGGAGAAGGTCACCGAGGCGTTCAAGATCATCACGTCGGACCCCAACGTCAAAGGCATCCTCGTGAACATCTTCGGCGGAATCATGCGCTGCGATGTGATTGCCGAGGGCGTCGTGGCGGCGGTCAAGGAGGTCGGCCTGCAGGTCCCGCTGGTGGTGCGTCTCGAAGGCACCAACGTCGAGAAGGGCAAGGAGATCATCAACACCTCCGGCCTCGACGTCATCGCCGCCGACGACCTCAAGGACGGCGCGGAGAAGATTGTCAAAGCCGTGAAAGGCTGATCGGAATGCATTCGATGCCGACACATCGCCACCGGGCGCAGAGGGCTGCGCCGACCCGCGGGAAGGCGCAGATGCGCCGCCCCGGGGGGGCGGGTCGGCGCAGCCCGGCGGTCCCCGCCGGGCAGAACTTCAACTCCGGGCGCGCGTAAGACGCCACACAGATATCAGGAGCCAATCACATGGCCGTCCTCATCGACGAAAACACCAAAGTCATCTGCCAGGGTCTGACCGGCAGCCAAGGCACATTCCACTCCGAACAGGCCATCGCCTATGGCACCAAGATGGTCGGCGGCGTGACCCCCGGCAAAGGCGGGCAGGAGCATCTCGGCCTGCCGGTCTTCAACTCGGTCCACGAGGCCAAGCACGTGACCGAGGCCAACGCCACGGTGATCTACGTCCCGCCCCCCTTCGCCGCCGACTCGATCCTCGAGGCGATCGACGCCGAGATGGAGGTGATCGTGGCGATCACCGAAGGCATCCCGGTGCTCGACATGATGCGCGTCAAGCGCGCGCTGGAGACGTCGAAGTCGATCCTCATCGGCCCCAACTGCCCCGGTGTCATCACGCCGGACGCCTGCAAGATCGGCATCATGCCCGGCCACATCCACAAGCGCGGCTCGGTCGGCGTCGTCTCGCGCTCCGGCACGCTGACCTACGAGGCGGTCAAGCAGACGACGGACGTCGGCCTCGGCCAGAGCACCTGCGTCGGCATCGGCGGCGATCCGATCAAGGGCACCGAACACATCGACACGCTGGAATGGTTCCTCGCCGATGACGAAACCACCTCGATCATCATGATCGGCGAGATCGGCGGCTCGGCGGAAGAAGAAGCCGCCCAGTTCCTCGCCGACGAGAAAAAGCGCGGCCGCTGGAAGCCGACCGCCGGCTTCATCGCCGGCCGCACCGCCCCTCCGGGCCGCCGCATGGGCCACGCCGGCGCCATCGTCGCCGGCGGCAAGGGCGGCGCTGAAGACAAGATCGAAGCCATGCAAGCCGCCGGAATCGTCGTCGCCGAAAGCCCCGCTGGCCTCGGCGAAGCCGTCCTCAAGGCCATCGGGTAGGTGAACCGCGCAGGCGACATATCCGGGACCGGCAAGGCCCAGGCGCCGGCCCGGTCCCGGCTGTCAAACGCGCAACAGTTACCGCGAATTCCGTGCATTGTTGCATCCGCGGCTGAAAGCTTCATAAATCCGAGGGAGGGGACAGCGCTCCTCCCCGCCCACACCGGTCCCTTTCCGAGCGAGGTGTCATGATGACCGAGCAAAGCCCCAACGACCAGTTCCACGCCTCTTCCTTCATGCAAGGCCACAACGCGGCCTATCTGGAGCAGATGTACGCGCGCTACGCCGCCGATCCGGGTGCGGTGGACGAAGCCTGGCAGGCGTTTTTCCGGCAGCTTGGCGATGATGAGATCAGCGTCCGGAAAGAGGCGCAGGGCCCCTCCTGGGCGCGGGGCGACTGGCCGCCGCAACCGCAGGATGAGCTGACCGCCGCGCTGACCGGAGAATGGGCGGAGGCGAACACGGAAACGCGCGACGCAGGCAAGAAGATCGCGGCCAAGGCGGCGGAAAAGGGCGTCGAGGTCACCGATGAAGCGATCAAGCGGGCGGTGCTCGACTCGATCCGCGCGCTCATGCTCATCCGTGCCTACCGGATCCGCGGCCATCTCGCCGCCGATCTCGATCCGCTGGGGATGAAGGATCCCGAGCCGCACCCAGAGCTCGACCCGCGCTCCTACGGCTTCGCCGAATCCGACATGGACCGGCCGATCTTCATCGACAACGTGCTGGGCCTCCAGATCGCGACGATGCGCGAGATCGTCTCGATCGTGAAACGGACCTATTGCGGGACCTTCGCGCTCCAATACATGCATATTTCGGACCCCGAGCAATCGGCCTGGCTCAAAGAGAGAATCGAGGGGTTCGACAAGGAAATCCGCTTCACCCGCGAGGGGCGCAAGGCGATCCTCAACAAGCTGGTGGAGGCCGAGGGCTTCGAAAAATTCCTGCATGTCAAATACATGGGGACCAAGCGTTTCGGGCTGGACGGCGGCGAATCGCTGGTGCCGGCGATGGAGCAGATCATCAAGCGCGGCGGACAGCTCGGCCTCAAGGAGGTCGTCATCGGGATGCCCCACCGTGGGCGGCTCTCGGTGCTGGCCAACGTGATGGAAAAACCCTATCGCGCGATTTTCAACGAATTCCAGGGCGGCAGCTTCAAGCCCGAGGATGTGGACGGCTCGGGCGATGTGAAATACCACCTCGGCGCGTCGTCGGACCGGACCTTCGATGGCAACGAGGTTCACCTGTCGCTGACGGCCAACCCCTCGCACCTTGAGGCGGTCAACCCGGTCGTGCTGGGCAAGGCCCGCGCCAAGCAGGACCAACTCAATGACAGCGACCGGACCAAGGTCCTGCCGATCCTGCTGCATGGCGACGCGGCCTTTGCCGGGCAAGGGGTCGTGGCCGAGTGTTTCGGGCTCTCGGGCCTGCGCGGCCACCGCACCGGCGGGACGATCCATTTCGTGGTCAACAACCAGATCGGCTTCACCACCGCCCCGCATTTCTCGCGCTCCTCGCCCTACCCGACCGACATCGCGCTGATGGTCGAGGCGCCGATCTTCCACGTGAACGGCGACGATCCCGAGGCGGTTGTCCATGCCGCGCGGGTGGCCACCGAGTATCGCCAGAAATTCGGCAAGGATGCCGTCATCGACATGATCTGCTACCGGCGGTTCGGGCATAACGAAGGCGACGAGCCGATGTTCACCAACCCGCTGATGTACAAGAAGATCAAGGGCCACAAGACGACGCTCAGCCTCTATACCGAACGGCTGGTCAAGGACGGGCTCATCCCCGAGGGCGAGATCGAGGATCTCAAGGCCCAGTTTCAGTCCTATCTCAACGACGAGTTCGAGGCGGGCAAGGATTACAAGCCCAACAAGGCCGACTGGCTCGATGGCCGCTGGTCGCATCTCGACCGGGTTGAAGAGGACAACTACCAGCGCGGCGCGACCGCCATCAGCCCCGAGGCGATGGCCGATATCGGCAAGGCGCTCACCTCAACGCCCGAGGGCTTCCCGCTGCACAAGACGGTCGGGCGGCTGCTGGATGCCAAGTCCAGGATGTTCGAGAGCGGCGAAGGGTTCGACTGGGCGACGGGCGAAGCGCTGGCCTTCGGCTCGCTCCTGCTGGAAGGCTACCCCGTTCGCCTCGCCGGTCAGGACAGCACGCGCGGCACCTTCAGCCAGCGCCATTCCGGCATCATCAATCAGGACACCGAAGAGCGCTACTATCCGCTCAACAACATCCGCGCGGGGCAGGCGCAATACGAGGTCATCGACTCGATGCTCTCGGAATACGCGGTGCTCGGCTTCGAATACGGCTACAGCCTCGCCGAGCCCAACGCGCTGACCCTCTGGGAAGCTCAGTTCGGCGATTTCGCCAACGGCGCACAGATCATGTTCGACCAGTTCATCTCCTCGGGCGAGAGCAAATGGCTGCGGATGTCGGGCCTCGTCTGCCTCATGCCGCATGGCTACGAGGGGCAGGGCCCTGAACACTCCTCGGCCCGGCTTGAACGGTTCCTTCAGATGTGCGGACAGGACAACTGGATCGTGGCCAACTGCACCACGCCGGCGAACTATTTCCACATCCTGCGCCGCCAGCTGCATCGCAGCTTCCGCAAGCCGCTCATGCTGATGACGCCGAAATCGCTCCTGCGCCACAAGCTGGCGGTCTCCCGCGCGGAGGATTTCACCGACGGATCGAGCTTCCACCGTGTGCTCTGGGACGACGCCCAGCACGGCAACTCCGACACAACGCTCGTGGCCGATGACAAGATCCGCCGTGTGGTGATGTGTTCGGGCAAGGTCTACTTCGACCTGCTGGAAGCCCGCGACGCCGCCGGGATCGACGACGTCTACTTGCTGCGGATCGAGCAGTTCTATCCCTTCCCGGCGATCAGCCTCGTGAAGGAGCTGGAGCGCTTCAAAGGCGCCGAGATGGTCTGGTGTCAGGAAGAGCCCAAGAACCAGGGCGCCTGGAGCTTCATCGAGCCCAACATCGAATGGGTCCTGGGGCGCATCAAGGCGAAACACAAGCGCCCCGTCTATGTCGGGCGGTCCACCGCGGCATCGCCTGCGACCGGGCTTGCCTCCGCACACAAAGCACAGCAACAGGCGCTCGTGAATGACGCGCTTGCCATCGAGGGAAACTGAGACGATGACCACTGAAGTACGCGTGCCCACACTTGGCGAATCCGTGACCGAAGCGACCGTGGCGACCTGGTTCAAGAAACCCGGCGATCCGGTGGCGGAGGACGAGATGCTCTGCGAGCTGGAGACCGACAAGGTCACCGTCGAGGTCCCGAGCCCGTCGACCGGCACTCTGGCCGAGATCGTCGCGGGAGAGGGCGAAACCGTCGGGGTCGATGCGTTGCTGGCCACGATCACCGCGGCGGGCGAGGCCGGCGCCTCCGCGCCTGCGACTGCGCCTGCAACTGCGGCTCCGGCCTCAGCGCCGGCGAAAAGCGAGGAGAGCGGCGATAGCAAGCCGTCGGGTAAATCCGTTGACGTGATGGTGCCGACGCTCGGCGAAAGCGTGACCGAGGCGACCGTCTCCACCTGGTTCAAGAAGGTCGGGGACGCCGTGGCCGCCGACGAGATGCTCTGCGAGCTGGAGACCGACAAGGTCTCCGTCGAAGTGCCCGCCCCTGCGACCGGTGTTCTGGGCGAAATCCTCGCCGAGGAAGGAGCCGTGGTCGATGCCTCCGCCAAGCTCGCGGTGATCGCGACCGAGGGCGGCGTGCCGCAACCTTCTGAAGAAGAGATGCACCCCTCCGCGCCCGAACCCTCCGCCACCGCCTCCGGCAAGGATGTCGAAGACGCGCCCGCTGCCAAGAAGGCCATGGCCGAGGCCGGGCTCTCCAAGGATCAGGTCACCGGCTCCGGCCGCGACGGGCGGATCATGAAAGAAGACGTGGCCAAGGCCGCCGCCGCCGCGAGCGCGGCCCCCGTCTCCGCCGCTCCGGCAGCAGCGCCGCGTGGCCCCGTGGCCGCCGATGACGAGGCGCGGGAAGAGCGGGTGAAGATGACGCGCCTGCGCCAGACCATCGCCAAGCGCCTCAAGGACAGCCAGAACACCGCCGCGATGCTCACCACCTACAACGAGGTGGACATGACCGCGGTCATGGCCCTGCGCAAACAGTACAAGGACGAGTTCGAAAAGAAGCACGGCGCGCGCCTCGGCTTCATGTCCTTCTTCACCAAGGCCTGCTGCCACGCGCTGAAAGAAGTGCCGGAGGTCAACGCCGAGATCGACGGGACGGACATCGTCTATAAAAACTTCGTCCACATGGGCATCGCCGCGGGCACGCCCTCCGGCCTCGTCGTCCCGGTCATCCGCGACGCGGACGCCATGTCCTTCGCCGAAATCGAGAAAGCCATCGCCGAAAAGGGCCGCCGCGCCCGTGACGGCAAGCTCTCGATGGCGGAAATGCAGGGCGGGACCTTCACCATCTCCAACGGTGGCGTCTACGGCTCGCTCATGTCCTCGCCGATCCTCAACCCGCCGCAATCGGGCATCCTCGGCATGCACAAGATCCAGGACCGGCCCATGGTCATCAACGGCGAGATCAAGATCCGCCCGATGATGTACCTCGCGCTCTCCTACGATCACCGCATCGTCGACGGCAAAGGCGCCGTGACCTTCCTCGTGCGGGTCAAGGAAGCGTTGGAAGATCCGCAACGGCTGCTGATGGATTTGTAAAGAGGGCTCTATTGGGCGGCTATGTATTTATGCATGGTTGAGAAAACGCCCCCCACTAGCTGATCGCAGGAAAACATGTTGCTCGTAGGATAAGATCAACCTGCGAGCAACAAGGAACGAGGATAACCAATGCAAGGTGATATCGGGGTAGCAATTGCCCAATTCGTGCCGCTGATTATCATAACTGCTATAATGGCGGGAATTTCCTGGCCCATGGTAAGGCGTAAGGGATTGGGGACTGGTTACTTCTTAGCGTGCTTGATTCCTGGTGTCGGCTATATTGTTTTACTCATTGTTGCGAGCAAAACCGACAAAGCGGTTTTAGACGAGCTTCATGCACTTCGAGAAGAACTGAACAAACGAGAAGTCGCACAATACAATTAGTTTAGGTCTCTAACTATGTTTGGCGCATAGACTTCAATCTTTAGCGGACAGTGACAGTACCCATGACCCTCCAACTTCTCTGCAGTTTCACCGCCACGGATGATGGCTGGCAAGCCGCCTATGACCAGAGCGCGGAGACGCGGGCGCAGGCGGGGCTGACGCAACTTCAGCTTTGGCGCGCGGCGGATGAGCCGGGGACGGTCTGGGCGCTTTACGGGGTCAATGACCGGGCCAAGGCGCAGGGCTGGCTTGACGGCGCGGCGCAGCTTTCGGGCGGGAGGGTGGCCTCGGCCAGCTTCCTGACGACGCTCTGATGACCCACGAGCTCACCGCCCTCACCCTCGCCGCGCTGCTGCAGGTCGTGCAGTTCCTGCTCATGGCGGTCCCGGCCAATCTGGAGCTGGGGCAAGGCAAGACCATGGGGCCGCGCGATCCCGATCGCGTCGGCGATCTGCGCGCGCAGGTGAGCACCCGGACGGCCCGGCTCTACCGCGCGCTCGACAATCATTTCGAGGGGCTGATCCTTTTCACCATCGCCTGCGTCGTGGTGACGATCAGCGGACAATCGAGCGGCTTCACCGCCGCCTGCGCCTATATCTACCTCGCCGCGCGGGTGCTTTATATCCCGGCCTATGCCTTCGGCTGGGTGCCATGGCGGAGCTATATCTGGGCCGTTGGTTTCTCCGCGACCGTGGCGCTGCTCGTATCGGCTTTGATATGACGGATGCCCTGCCCCGCCCGGATCTGCGCGCGCGGTCTTGTACATCGCACGACGTCCGCGCTACCCCGACCTATGTTTCAACCATCGCCGCAACCCTGCCCAAATCGACCTGAGGGAGACACCCCATGGCAAGCTATGACGTTATCGTAATCGGCGCCGGACCCGGCGGCTACGTGGCCGCGATACGGGCGGCGCAACTGGGGCTCAAGACGGCCTGTGTCGAGGGGCGCGAGACGCTGGGCGGCACCTGTCTCAACGTCGGCTGCATCCCGTCCAAGGCGCTGCTGCATGCCAGCCACCAGCTGCACGAGGCGGAGCACAATTTCGCCAAGATGGGGCTGAAGGGCAAAAGTCCTTCCGTCGACTGGCCGACCATGCTCGGCTACAAGGACGATGTGATCGGCCAGAACACCAAGGGCATCGAGTTCCTCTTCAAGAAGAACAAGATCGACTGGCTCAAGGGCTGGGGCTCGATCCCCGCGGCGGGCAAGGTCAAGGTCGGCGATGAGGTCCATGAGGCCAAGAACATCATCATCGCGACCGGCTCGGAAGCCGCGAGCCTTCCGGGCATCGAGATCGACGAGAGCATCGTCGTGACCTCGACCGGCGCGCTGGAGCTGGGCAAGATCCCCAAGCGGCTGGCGGTCATCGGCGCGGGCGTGATCGGGCTGGAGCTTGGCTCGGTCTATTCCCGGCTCGGCTCGGAGGTCACGGTCATCGAATATCTCGATGCGATCACCCCGGGCATGGATGCCGAGGTCCAGAAGAGTTTCCAGAAGATCCTCGCCAAGCAGGGGCTGAAGTTCATCCTCGGCGCGGCGGTGAGCGGGGTCGAGACGCTCAAGACCAAGGCCAAGGTCAGCTATGCGCTGCGCAAGGACGGATCGGAGGCGACGCTCGATGCCGACGTGGTTCTCGTGGCGACCGGGCGCAAGCCCTACACCGACGGGCTCGGCCTCGCCGAGCTTGGCGTCGAGATGACCGAGCGCGGCCAGATCAAGACCGACGGGCACTGGCGCACCAATGTTGACGGGATCTATGCGATCGGCGATGCCATCGTGGGTCCGATGCTCGCGCACAAGGCCGAGGACGAGGGCATGGCGGCGGCCGAGGTCATCGCCGGCAAGGCGGGGCATGTGAACTATGACGTGATCCCCGGCGTGATCTACACCCATCCCGAGGTCGCCAATGTGGGCCTCACCGAACAGGCGCTCAAGGAGGCGGGCCGGGCCTACAAGGTCGGCAAGTTTTCCTTCATGGGCAACGGGCGGGCCAAGGCCAATTTCGCCGCGGATGGGTTCGTCAAGATCCTCGCGGACAAGGAAACGGACCGGATCCTCGGCTGTCACATCATCGGCCCGGCGGCGGGCGATCTCATCCACGAGGTCTGCGTCGCGATGGAGTTCGGAGCCTCTGCCGAAGACCTCGCGCTCACATGCCACGCGCATCCGACCTATTCGGAAGCCGTGCGCGAAGCGGCGCTCGCCTGCGGCGACGGGGCGATCCACGCGTAAAGCACCGGAATACCCTCCCTCGAGCGTGACCTTTCCGATGTCGCGCCTGAGCCTCGGGTGGGCGCAGATGCGCCCTCCCGGGGGGAGGGTCGGGCGCCGCCCGGCTTTGCCGGGCGTGTCAGGTCTTACAAAGACCCCTCGCGACAGCCCCTACCAAATCGTCTCTTCGATCCGCGCCGGGTAGGCGGCATCCCAGTCAGGGCCGCCGATGTCTCCGTCCGTCGCTTCCATGAGGAAATCGCCCAGCGTCGGCAGGTCCGCGCTGTCGTCCCGCCCCCAGAGCCCCGAGCGGATCAGCGCCTTGGGGCACTGGG
Organism: Poseidonocella sedimentorum; assembly: GCF_900116005.1. Taxonomy (GTDB): domain Bacteria; phylum Pseudomonadota; class Alphaproteobacteria; order Rhodobacterales; family Rhodobacteraceae; genus Poseidonocella; species Poseidonocella sedimentorum. The sequence continues at coordinate 502,583 of NZ_FOYI01000002.1, read as the reverse complement.
CGTAAAGCTCCTTGATGCGGATGACGATGACGGTCCTGGGGTGGCGGCCGCGCTGTTCGAAGCGGGCGCGCATCGCGTCGTTATCGGTCACGATCGCGGTGCCGTTGATGCGGACCACGACGTTGTCCCCCGGCACGAGGAAGAGCAGCGAGACGCGCCCGTCGCGGACGATGTTGCGCAAGCTGTCGAGCCGGTTGTTGCCGCTCCAGTCGGGCAGCGCGAGGTGCCCCGGATCGAGCTCCAGCACGACCGGGCCGTCATCGCCTCGCGGGCTCACATCGGTCCCCTCGGGGCCCACGGTAGAGAGCATACAGACGCGAGATGCGGCGATCCACTTGCGATACGCGGGGGTCAGTTGCGCCACGACCTTGCGCAGCGAGGTGGCGTGGGGCTGGCTGTAGAGCGCGTCGAGCGCCTCGATGCTGTCAATCCTGTTCATCGCCTACTCCATCGAATCCCGCCTCGCGCATGAGCGCATCGGAGGCTGTTTCAATCTCTGTCTCCAGCCGCTGCATGAACGGCGCGATCGCAAGGTCCGGCGCGATCGGCGGCAGGAATTCCACCACCGCGAGCCCGGGTTTGCGCAGGATGCTGCGCCGCGGCCAGAACACGCCGACATTGGTGGCCACAGGCACGCAAGGCTGTTCGAGCGCCTCGTAGAGCACCCCGGCGCCGACCTTGTAAGGCAGCTTCTGGCCCGGCGCGACGCGCGTGCCCTGAGCATAGATCACCAACTGGCCGGGGTCGCCCTGCAACGCGCCGGCTTCGCTCAGCAGGTGCTTGATCGCCTTGCCGCGCTTGCCCCGATCCACCGCCACACAGCCGATCCGCCGCGCGTATTGCCCGAGGAAGGGCGCCGCCAGAAGCTCCTTTTTCATCACGAAGCGCGCATAGGGCAGGGCGGCGAAAATCAGGATGATGTCGAAAAACGACTGGTGCTTGGCCGCCACGAGGACCGGCCCGGTGGGCACCTGCCCGCGCACCTCGGATTTGAGCCCGACCATCCAGCCCGCCGTCCAGCGGACATAGCGCGCGTAGGTCCGGCAGGCCAACCGCGCCCATTTCGCATCGAGCACCGCCATCGGCGCCATCAGCACGCCGAGCAGCGCCATCGCCGCGTACATCTGGATCACGAAGGCCATCGAGCGCAGCCACTGCACCGCCTGTCCCATTGCGCCTGTTTCTCCTCACCGGCCGCCCCCAATCCTTCTGCCCCAGCCACGCGCCGGTTGCAATCGGCTGTGGCGGCGGGCCGGGGCCGCGCGGGGGCTGGCGCCCTGTGTGCGGGGCGGCTAGGGTGCGGCCAAGACTGACGACGAGGTTGAGGCCATGCGGCTCACTTGCCCGGACTGCGGCGCGACATATGACATCCCCGATGCAGCGATCCCGACCCGTGGGCGCGACGTGATGTGCTCGCATTGCGAGCATGTTTGGTACGCGCGCCCCGAGGAGGATCCGGCGGAGGAGGCCCCGAGCCCGGTGGTCACCCTGCCCGTGCGTGAGACGGCACCCGATACGGTCTTCGACGCGTCCTCCGGCGCGGTGCCTCACCCCGCGATACGGCGACAGGCTCCTCAGGACGAAGAGGCGGATGCGCCGTCCGAAACGCCGTCGGAAACGCCCCCCAAACGCACGCTCGATCCGGCCGTGGCGCGGATCCTGAAGGAAGAGGCGGCCTTCGAAGCGGCGCAGCGCGCGCGCGAAGACGAGGTCTCTCGCGAACGGCTCGATTTCGTTGGCGGCACCGCGCTTGGCGCCAAACCCGCCCCCGCCACGGAAGACGCCGCCGCGCCGGAGAAACCCGCGCCGCAAGCGCCCAACTCCGGCCCGATGACGGGCGAGACGCCCGCACCCGCCGCAAAGGCGCCCGCCGCCGTGACCCCGCCCCGCGTGCCCGAAGAGGCCGGCGCGCGCCTGCGCCGCCACGATGCGAAGGCCGGGACCAGAGCCCGCCGGGCCGAGCCCGCGCGCCGGAACCGCGAGGATCGCAAGAGGCTCGGCCGTGGGGTCAAGGCCCTGCTTGCTTTGGGCGCAATCGTCTTCATCGCCGGTCTGTTCTATCGCTTCGCGCCGCAGATTTCCGCCGACCTGCCCGGCCTTACCCCGGCGCTTGAGCCTTATGTCAGGGCCGTGGACGCGGCCAAGGCCCAGCTTCCAGAGGAGCTCACCAAAGAGCTTCCCCGCCAGATCGATGCGCTCATTGAGCGGGCGGTCTCGGCGGTGCGGGATGTCATGACGCGGCTGGGAGAGCCCTGAGGCCGCACGCCGGGCCTTGGCTCAGAACCGGTCCAGCAACCGGCGCAGGTACTCCAGCTCTTCCTCGCTACGGCCGATCTCACCCGAGCGGCGACGGATTTCATCGAGCAGCTCGCGCGCGCGGCGGTAGACGTCTTCGCCCTGCAGCATGTCTTCCTCGCTGCCGGTGCGGCCGCCCTGCCCGAGACTGCGGCCCAGCGGGTCGCGCGGCTGGTTGCCGGGCTGGCCCATGGCGTCGCCCTGCTGGCCGCCGCCCTGTTGCTGCTCCTGCGCCATGGCCTCGCCCATGCTGCGGATTCCCTCGCGCAGCGCCTCCATCGCCTCCGACTGCTGGTCGATCGCGCCGGCCAGATCGTCCTCGCGCAGCGCTTCTTCGGCCCCGTCCATCGCCCGGCCCGCGCGGTCGAGCGCCTCGCGCGCTGCCTCGCCCGCCTCGCCGCCGAGCCCGGGAAGGGATTGTTGCTGGCGGTCAAGCTCCTCGCGCAACGCGCGCTGCCGGTCGGCGAGCGAACCCGCGTCGGGCGGGCCCGATTGCCCCGGTTGACCCTGACCTTGCTGGCCCTGCCCTTGTCCTTGGCCCTGTCCTTGTCCTTGGCCTTGTCCTTGGCCTTGTCCCTGCTGACCCTGACCCGGCTGCTGCCCGGGTTGTTGGCCCGGCTGCTGGCCCGGTTGCTGGCCTTGGCCAAACTGCTCCTGCAAATCGCGGAACGCCTCATCGGAAAGACCCTGCTGCTCGCGCAAGGTCTCGGCGAGCCCGTCCATCGCCTGTTGGCCCGGGCTCTGGCCGCCCTGCCCCTGCGCCATGCGCATGTTTTCCATCATCTGCCGGAACTGTTCGAGCAGCGCCTGCGCCTCCTCCATCCGGCCCTCTTCCATGAGCTCCTGGATGCGGTCCATCATGTCCTGCAGGTCCTGCTGCGACAGCTCCATCGAGTCCGGGTCCATCTGCTGGGATTGCTGGCTGTCGGGGTTTTGCTGCATCTCCTGCGCGAGCTGGCGCATGAAATCGCGCATCGCGTCGCGCAGCTCGTTCATCAGCTCGGCGATCTCCTCGTCGGAGGCGCCGTTTTCCATCGCTTCGTTCAGCCGGTCCTGCGCCCGGGCGAGCCGTTCCCGGGCGTCATCGAGGTCCCCCTCTTCGAGCAGAATCGCAAGACCCCAGAGCGCCTCGGCGAACTCCTCCTGCTCGGCGTCCGACATCTCGGGCCCCGCGGCTTCGATCCGCCGCAGGATGGTGCGCAGGCGCAGATAATCGCCCTCGTCGCGGAAGATGTCCTCGGGGCGGTGCGAGATCGCGCGCAGAAGAAGCGCCACGTCGGGCGCGTTGCGGCGTGACCAGAGCAGCGACTGGCGCTGTTCGATCACCGCCGCGGCCATCGGGTCGAAGAAGCGGCGGCCCGGGAGGATCAGCGGCTCGGGCGCGCTGCGGGCGGTCTGGCCGGCGGCGTCGGTCGCGGTGAGCGTGAAGGTCACGGGCAGGTTGGCGAAGGGGTGTTTGGAGAGGTTGTCGATCAGCACCTCTTCAAAGCCGGTGCGGTCGCCGGTGATCGGCATCGGCAGGTCCAGCTCGATCGCAGGGCGCGGTTCGGGATCGGGGACACGGCCATAACGTCGGTCGACGGCGGCGAGATCGAGCGCGATCACGGCCCGGCCGCTGACGACACCAAAATCATCCTCGGCGGCGAATCGTTGTCGCATCTCGCCATCGGCCTCGGCCTCGATCGGCGCGATAAGTTCAACCCGCGGGGCGGCGTCCGGGGTCATCACGATATCCCAGCCGCGCCCGCCCGCGCCGTCGATCTCCAGCCGCCCCGAGCGGGCGATGGCGAAGCTGCGGGCCTGGGTTTCGGCGCTGTCGGGCGTGGCGAGCGGCTGGCCCGAGACGGTCTCGATCACGCGCAGCGCGCCGTCCGCGCCGTAGAGCCGCAGCGTGACCTGACTGTCTTCCAGCACCTCGATCGTCTCCCCGCCCTGATCGGCGAGGTAGAGCGCGGGGCGGCCGGTGTAGGCGGGCGGTTCGATCCAGCCCTCCCAGCTTGGCCCCGTGGCCGCGCGGGCCTGTCCGCCGGGGGCGACCTCGGAGAGCCCCACGATGTGGAGGGCCGAGCCGAAGAGCCCGCCGATGAGCAGAAAAAGCAGCGCGACGTAGCGCAGGGCGAACGGGTCGCGGCGGCGCAGGCGGATGTCGGGGCGCACCGGTTTGGCGCCACGGGTCCGCTCCGCCATGCGCGCCTGATGCGCGCGCCAGAGCGCCATGGCCTCCGGATCGTCCGGGCCGATGGCCGCCTCGTCAAGGAGCGCCGCGATGGGCCGGCCGCCGAGCGTCGCGTCGAGCCGGTGGAGCGCGGCGGACCGGGTCGGCCAGCGCAGGCGGCGCAGCCCGAGGACCAGCGCGGCGAGGGCGGCAAGACCAAGCCCCGCGCCAAGCGCCCAGACCGCCGCGAGCGGCAGATGTTGGTAGAGGCCGAGGAGCACGGCGCCGAGCGTCGCGGCGAGAAGGGCGGCCAACGGCCAGAAGGCCAGCGACAGCGCCTCGCAGATCATCCCCAGCCGGGTGAGCGCCAGCGGCCAGCGCAACCGGCGCAGGGGATCGGATCGTGTGGTCTTGCGGCCCGGGGGGCGGGCCGTCGGTTGCTGTGCCATGCATCATCCTGCGCCGTAGTCGCGCCGATCATGCATCGGCATCACGCTACAGCCATTGAGGTATGGTATCGCGGTTTATGATTTCGTCAAAGCTCGGCCGCGGGCGGATAACCGCGAATTGATCGCCATGCACCATGACTTCGGGGATGAGGGGCCGGGTGTTGTATTCACTGGCCATGACCGCGCCATAGGCGCCCGCGCTGCGGAAGGCGACAAGATCGCCCGGCCCCAGCGGCGGCATGGGGCGCGCGCGGGCGAAGGTATCGCCGCTCTCGCAGACGGGGCCGACGATGTCGAAGGGCTGCGGCTCGATGCCCGGGGCGGGTTCGATCACCGGGACGATATCGTGATGCGCCTCGTACATGGCCGGGCGGATGAGATCGTTCATCGCCGCATCGAGGATGAGGAAATCACGCCCCTCACCGGATTTGAGGTAGATCACACGGGTCACGAGGATCCCCGCGTTGCCGGCGATGAGGCGGCCCGGTTCGATCTCCACCTCGCAGCCCAGATGCCCCACCGTGCGCTTGATGAGCGCGCCGTAATCCATCGGTAGGGGGGGCGCTTCGTTGGAGCGTGTGTAGGGGATGCCGAGGCCGCCGCCGAGGTCGAGCCGGGTGATCTCATGGCCGTCGGCGCGCAGGGCCTCGGTCAGATCGGCGACTTTGCGGTAAGCCGCCTCGAACGGGGCGAGATCGGTGAGCTGGGAGCCAATATGGACATCGATCCCGACGACCTTGAGCCCCGGCAGAGCGGCCGCATGGGCATAGACGGCGCGGGCGCGGGCGATGGGAATGCCGAACTTGTTCTCGGACTTGCCGGTCGCGATCTTGGCATGGGTCTTGGCATCGACGTCCGGATTGACGCGAATGGCAACCGGGGCCGCAACGCCCATCCCGGCGGCAATGCGCGAGATCGCCTCAAGCTCGGGCTCGGATTCCACGTTGAACTGGCGGATTCCGCCCTCAAGCGCGGCGCGAATCTCGGCATTGGTCTTGCCAACACCGGAAAACACGATCCGCGACCCGGGCACACCGGCGGCGCGCGCACGGGCATATTCGCCGCCGGAAACCACATCCATCCCGGCGCCCTGAGCCGCGAGCGTCTTGAGAATCGCCTGGTTGGAGGCGGCCTTCATGGCGTAGCAAACCAGATGCGGAAGCCCCTCAAGCGCCTCGTCAAAGAGCTTGAAATGTCGGGTCAGGGTGGCAGTGGAATAGAGGTAGAACGGCGTCTCGACAGCGGCGGCGATCTCGGCCACGGAGACGTCTTCGGCATGCAGCAGGCCGTCGCGATAGAGAAAATGATCCATAGACCGCGCTCTAGTGGGAATCGCCGCCCTGCGCAATTGGCACCGCGCGCGGAACGGTCGCCGTTTTCCGATCAATCGGAAAACGGGCCGGAAAATGATTGATCATTTTCCGGTACCCGCGCGTGGGGATAACGCTGTTTTCAGGAACTCAGCTGAGATCTGCGCTGTTTGCGGCGCAGCAGCCCCAGACCGCCGAGCCCTGCGAGCACGAGCGGGAAGCTCGCCGGGAGGGGGACTGCGGACAGCGGCTCGGTTACGAAACGGCCCTGAAAAAAGATACCAGGTGAAAGACTGTCGTCGGTGTAGGTGATCGTCACACTGCTATCGGTGAATGACACAGTCGCGTCACTGAAGCCTTGAACGATCTCGAAATCTGTCAGCGGCTGCCCCCCTACAAAGTCCAGACCGAGCAATGTCCAGACCACCGGAGTCGGGGGAGTTGAACAGTTCAGTCCGCAATAGGCCCCCTTCGAGCGGAGCGTGAAAAGATCGCCATCCGGTCCCGCATTGAGATCATAGGACAGAGAGCTGATGTCACCGTCCTCACCGGGTCCCACGGTCCGAGTATAGGTACCCCAGCTAAATTCCGCGAACAGGTGAATGGTCACGGAATCGCCCTCGAGTGTCGCCGCCGTCGCGGGCAGGGCCATTGCTTGAAGCAGGGCCAGGATCGTCAATAACTTGCGCATCTCTCAAGTCCTCCAATGAGATGTTGAAAATGAAACCAGGTAAAAACTGTGCCTTCCTATCCGGTCGCGACGGTCTTTGTCCACGATCTTGACCCTGGGGAACGGGGTGTGGAGCCGCCATTGACGCGCCCGGCTCAGACAGGGCGAGCCCGAAAGTAGAGGTAGAGCGGCAAGCCGCAGCTCACGCCGATGAGGAAGGTCGCGGGGATGGCGAGGAGGGCGGCCCAATTGCGGCGGACGGAGACTTCCGCGAGGATCCAGAGCGTCAGCGTCACCGCCGCGATCGTCAGATCCCACACCAGCCCGCTGGTGGCGGCATTCACGTGCCAGGCGTCGAGCATCCCCGCGAGATCGACACCGTTCTGACGAAACCAAGTGACGAACCAGACCATCGGATGGATCGCGCCCCATGCGGCGAGCGCGAGCCAGAGCCAGCGCAGGCGCGACATCAGAGGTTGACCTCGATGCCCACGGAGTTGCGCGAGAACACCCCCGATTTCGAGTTCACCCCGACCGTTGTTTGCGCGCTGACCTCGGGGCGGACCGGCGCGCCGTCGGCGCCACAGCCGGCGATCAGGGCCGCAATCCCGAGCGCGAAAACCAGTTTCATCCCAGCTTGTCCTTCCAGATGGCCACCTGCGCGCGGACCTGTTCCGGCGCGGTGCCCCCGTATGATGTACGGCTTGCGACGGAATTTTCCACGCCGAGCACGTCGAATACCGCCTCGGTGATCCCGTCGTGTTCTTCCTGCATCGCGGCCAGCGGCAGGTCGGCGAGATCGCAGCCCATCGCCTCGGCCTTCGCCACCAGTGACCCGGTCACGTGATGCGCCTCGCGGAAGGGCAGGCCGAGCGCGCGCACGAGCCAGTCGGCAAGGTCCGTCGCGGTCGAGAACCCCGCCCCGGCCGCCACCGCGAGCGCCTCGCGGTTCGCGCTCATGTCGCGGACCATGCCCTCCATTGCGGCGAGCGCAAGCATCCAGTTGTCGGCCGCGTCGAAGACCTGTTCCTTGTCCTCCTGCATGTCCTTGGAATAGGCGAGCGGCAGGCCCTTCATCACCATCATCAGCGCCGTCTGCGCGCCGTAGATCCGGCCGATCTTGGCGCGGATGAGCTCGGCCGCGTCGGGGTTCTTCTTTTGCGGCATGATCGACGAGCCGGTGGAGAATCGATCCGAGAGCACCACGAAGCGGAACTGGGCCGAGGACCAAATCACCAGCTCTTCGGAAAGCCGCGACAGGTGCATGGCGCAGATCGAGGCGACCGAGAGAAACTCCAGCGCGAAATCCCGGTCCGAAACCGCGTCGAGCGAGTTGGCGGCGGGCCGGTCGAAGCCGAGCGCCTGCGCCGTCATCTCCCGGTCGATGGGGAAGGACGTCCCGGCAAGAGCCGCGGCCCCGAGGGGGCATTCGTTCATCCGCACCCGCGCATCGCGCACCCGCGCCCGATCCCGCGCGAACATCTCGACATATGCCATCATGTGATGCCCCCATGTGACCGGCTGCGCCGTCTGCAGATGGGTGAAGCCGGGCATGACCCAGTCGGCCCCCGCCTCGGCCTGGGCCACCAGAGCGCGCATGAGTGCGGTGAGCCCCTGCTCGGCCGCATCGAGCTGATCGCGGACCCAGAGGCGGAAATCGGTCGCGACCTGATCGTTGCGCGAGCGCGCGGTGTGCAGCCGCCCCGCCGCCTCGCCGACGATCTCCTTCAGCCGGGCCTCCACGTTCATGTGGATGTCTTCCAGCGCGGTGGAAAATTCGAAACTCCCGCCCTCGATCTCTGACAAGACCGTGAGCAACCCTTCCCGGATGGCCTCGGCGTCGTTATCACTCAGGATGCCCGTGGCAGCCAGCATGGCGGCATGGGCGCGCGAGCCTTCGATGTCCTGCGCGGCGAGGCGGCGGTCATACCCGATCGAGGCGTTGATCGCCTCCATGATCGCGTCCGGCCCCGCGGAAAACCGCCCGCCCCACATCCGGTTTGCACTATCGTTGCTCATGTCCTGCCCTCGGAGGGAAAATGAAAGTCCTTGCTGCCGCCGCCCTTTATACGGCCATGGCCCTCGGTGCAAACGCCGCTGCGCCGACCGACCTTGCGGAGTATCGCACGGGGGACATGAAAAAGCTCGCGGTTCACGCCGAGCCCAAGCCCGTGGATGCGGATATCACCTTCGAGACCCGTGACGGCGCGCCCATCACGCTTGGCGACAGCGCCGGCAAGTACCGGCTGGTGAATTTCTGGGCGACGTGGTGCGCGCCCTGCCGCAAGGAGATGCCGGCGCTCTCGGCGCTTCAGGCGCAGCTCGGCGGCGATCGGTTCGAGGTCGTGACCATCGCGACCGGGCGCAACCTTGTGGACGGGATCGACCGGTTCTTTGCGGAGATCGGCGTCGAGAACCTGCCCAAGCACCGTGATCCGAAACAGGCGCTCGCCCGGACCATGGCCGTTCTGGGCCTGCCCGTGACCGTCCTGCTTGACCCTGAGGGCCGCGAAATTGCCCGCCTGACCGGCGATGCCGACTGGGCCTCCGAGGAAGCTCTGGCGCTGATCGGGGCGCTGATATCCGAGTGAGCCCCGGGCGCGGGCGTGCGTTAACCTCCTGTTAAGCCTGGTTTGGGTTTTTCGGCCGCTAAGGGCTGGAATTCCCACTCTTTTTGCGCGATTCACACTCGCGCATGGGGCGAGGCGCGGATGTTTGTTCACGGTTTGTTAGTTTCCAGCGTCCTAGGGTCAGGCGGCACGTAAAAAGGACGGCTATAATGGGTTTTGTTGGTGTAGAAGATATCCCGACCACGGCGGCAAACGACTCGCCGCTCGACCACGCCATCGCCCTGCGGGACCGAGATACCTACGAGATGGTGCGCCGCGCGATCGAGGCGGGGGACGTGGCGCTCAACTACCAGCCCGTCGTCCGGGCCGACCGCCCCGAGGAAATCGCCTTTCACGAAGGGCTGATCCGCGTTCTCGACGAGACCGGCCGCACCATTCCCGCCAAGAGCTTCATCGACAGCATCGAACGGACCGAGACCGGCCGGCGGATGGACTGCATCGCGCTGCAACACGGGCTCGCCGCGCTGCGCGACGACCCGGGCTTGCGGATATCAATCAACATGTCGGCCCGCTCCATCGGATATGCCGCGTGGCACCGGATCCTCGGCCATGCGCTCGACCAGACGCCAACGCTCGGCGAGCGGCTGATCCTCGAGATCACCGAAAGCTCGGCCATGCTCATGCCCGAACTGGTGGTCAGCTTCATGGATGAGCTGCAATCGCGCGGCGTCGCCTTCGCGCTCGACGATTTCGGCTCGGGCTACACCGCCTTCCGGTATTTCAAGGATTTCTTCTTCGACGCGGTCAAGATCGACGGGCATTTCATCCGCAACATCCACGAGGACAGCGACAACCAGGTTCTGACCAAGGCACTCGTCGGCCTCGCGCGGCATTTCGAGATGATGATCGTGGCCGAAAACGTCGAGTCGCCCGAAGAGGCGGCCTATCTCCTGTCGATCGGAATCGACTGCCTTCAGGGCTATCTCTACGGCGCGCCGTCGGCCACCGCGCTTGCGCCGCTGCTGCCCGAAAGCCGCTCGGCCTGATGCGCTGACGCGCGCGCGCCACCGACTGCGCGCCCGGTAAAATCCGCCCCCCCAAAGCGCGGAAACTCCCCTCTTTCCCAACGAAATGACCTTGCGGCAACCAAGCCCCGCAATCGTACTGCGAAACATTGTTGCGGAGGCGCCGTGGATTGTGCGAGGGTCGGGCAGGGTGGCCCGGACTTGCAGAGCAAGGCGCGTATTTTGCGGCGCGGCCGCCGGAGGGAATCAAGAGGACATCCACATGACCAATGTCGTGATCGCATCTGCCGCCCGTACCGCTGTCGGCAGCTTCACCGGGGCTTTTGCGGGCACCCCCGCCCATGATCTGGGCTCCGCCGTTCTCGAAGCGGTTGTTGAGCGCGCGGGCATTGACAAGTCCGAGGTCTCCGAGACGATCCTCGGCCAGGTCCTGACCGCGGCGCAGGGCCAGAACCCCGCGCGCCAGGCCCATATCAACGCGGGCCTTCCCAAGGAAGCGGCCGCCTGGAGCATCAATCAGGTCTGTGGCTCGGGCCTGCGCGCCGTGGCGCTCGCCGCCCAGCACATCCAGCTCGGCGATGCCGATATCGTCTGCGCCGGCGGGCAGGAGAACATGTCGCTCAGCCCCCACGCCGCACACCTGCGCGCGGGCCACAAGATGGGCGACGTGAGCTACATCGACACGATGATTCGCGACGGGCTGTGGGATGCGTTCAACGGCTATCACATGGGCCAGACGGCCGAGAACGTCGCCGAGCAATGGCAGATCGGCCGCGACACGCAGGACGAGTTTGCGCTGGCCTCCCAGAACAAGGCCGAAGCCGCCCAGAAGGCCGGCAAGTTCGCCGACGAGATCACGCCCTTCACCGTCAAGACCCGCAAGGGCGAGACGGTTGTCGATCAGGATGAATACATCCGCCACGGCGCGACCATCGAGAACATGCAGAAGCTCCGCCCCGCCTTCGCACGCGAAGGCTCGGTCACGGCGGGCAACGCCTCCGGCCTCAACGATGGCGCGGCGGCGACGCTGCTCATGAGCGCGGACAACGCCGAGAAGCGCGGCATCACTCCGCTCGCGCGGATCGTCTCCTACGCCACGGCCGGACTTGACCCGGCGGTCATGGGCGTCGGCCCGGTCTATGCCTCGCGCAAGGCGCTGGAAAAAGCCGGCTGGACGGTGGACGATCTCGACCTCGTGGAGGCCAACGAAGCCTTCGCGGCTCAAGCCTGCGCGGTCAACAAGGAGATGGGCTGGGATCCGGCGATCGTGAACGTGAACGGCGGCGCCATCGCCATCGGTCACCCCATCGGCGCCTCGGGCTGCCGGGTACTCAACACGCTGCTCTTCGAAATGCAACGCCGGGACGCCAAGCGCGGCATCGCCACGCTCTGCATCGGCGGCGGCATGGGCGTTGCAATGTGCATCGAGCGCCCCTGACCGCACGACCTCTGGCGGGCGGCCACTCGGAGGAGCGCGGCCGCCCGAACAGACAAGACCCGAACGAAAAAGTGGGAGGACAGGATGGGAAGAATTGCATTGGTCACCGGCGGGAGCCGGGGCATTGGCGAGGCGATCTCCAAGGCGCTTCAGGCCGAGGGCTACACGGTCGCGGCGACCTATGCCGGCAATGATGAGAAGGCCGCGGCCTTCACCGAGGCCACCGGCATCAAGACCTACAAGTGGAACGTGGCCGATTATGCCGCCAGCAAGGACGGTATTGCCAAGGTCGAAGCCGATCTCGGGCCGATCGAGGTGGTGGTCGCCAATGCCGGCATCACGCGCGACGCGCCCTTCCACAAGATGACGCCCGAGCAATGGAGCGAGGTGGTCGACACCAACCTCACCGGCGTGTTCAACACCGTGCACCCGGTCTGGCCGGGGATGCGCGAGCGCGGTTTCGGGCGGGTCATCGTCATCAGTTCGATCAACGGCCAGAAGGGCCAGTTCGGGCAGGTCAACTACGCGGCGACCAAGGCGGGCGATCTCGGCATCGTCAAGAGCCTCGCGCAGGAGGGCGCGGCCAAGGGTATCACCGCCAACGCCATTTGCCCCGGCTATATCGCGACCGAAATGGTCATGGCCGTGCCCGAAGCGGTGCGCGAGAAGATCATCGGCATGATCCCCACCGGGCGGCTCGGCGAGCCGGAGGAAATCGCGCGCTGCGTGACCTTCCTCGCCTCCGACGATGCGAGCTTCATCAACGGCTCCACGATCTCGGCCAACGGCGCGCAATTCTTCGCCTGACACACGCTTGACCGGGGGGCGGCTTGCGCCGGCCCCCGCCCGCCGCTAGGGCTTCGCTTGGACACTGGCGAGAGGCGGACAAGGCATGACAGGACGGGCGACGCTCATCGGCTTCGGGGCGGTTCTGCTCTGGGCGCTTCTGGCACTTTTCACAGTGGGCTCTGCCCCCGTCCCCCCGCTCCAACTCAACGCGATGTGCTTTGCCATCGGCGGGACGCTCGGGCTCCTCTGGTCGGCGCGGTCAGGTGGACTCGGGGCGCTGCGCGCGGTCGGCTGGCGCGTCTATGTCTTTGGGATCGCCGGGCTTTTCGGGTATCACGCGCTCTACTTCACCGCCCTGCGCCTCGCCCCGCCGGCCGAAGCCGGGCTCATCGCCTATCTCTGGCCGCTCCTGATCGTGCTGTTCTCGGGGCTACTCCCCGGCGAACGGCTGCGCCCGGGCCACTTGGTTGGCGCGCTCGCCGGATTCTCCGGCGCAGCTCTGATCGTCGGTGGCGGCGCGGCGTTTGATGCCGCCGCCCTGCCCGGCTACCTCATCGCCTTTGCCTGCGCGCTCACCTGGGCGGGTTATTCGGTCGGCTCGCGGCGCCTTGGGGCGGTGCCGACCGACGCAGTTGCGATATTTTGCCTCGGGAGCGCGCTGCTCTCGGCCCTGCTGCATCCGCTCTTTGAAGAGACGGTCTGGCCAGACGGCGCGCTTGGCTGGGCGGCGGTGGCGGGCCTCGGCCTCGGCCCGGTGGGGCTGGCGTTTTTCCTGTGGGATTTCGGCGTGAAACGCGGCGACATCCAGCTCCTCGGCGTTGCGTCCTACGCCGCGCCGTTGCTCTCGACGGCCGTGCTGGTTCTGTCGGGGATTGCCGCGCCGAGCTGGACGCTCGGACTGGCGGCGCTGCTCATAACGGCGGGCGCGGGTATCGCCGCGCGCGCCAGTTTTGCCAAGGCGGATTGACCGATCTACCGGCCTCTGCCTTGGGATCGGATCAGAGATGTGCCTAGCCTGCGAGTGATCAGGCGCTCAGTCTCTGGATCTCCTCCTTGAGAAGGAGTTTCTGTTTCTTGAGTTCGGAAATCCTCAGATCATCCATGCCGGGTGATCGTTGGGCCATCTCAACCTGTTCAGAGAGGAATGCGTGTTTCTTCTTCAGTTCAGTCACATGCGAACTCAAGCTCATATCGTACCTCCACTGTTAGCGATACATGCAGTCCAGCATATTTTTACAAAACTGTCACGCTGCGCCTGCACAACGGGGCGAAGCCGCTGAAATCTGCCGAAAATCAGCGCGGCCAAGGGAGCGCTGCGCAATCGCGCAGCAGCGCAGAAACCTCCGGGCGGTAGCTTTCGCCGTCGCGCTGGTGCGACTCACCCTGATGCAGGATGAGCGGTGCGTGCAATCGCGTGGGGGCGCGGCCCCCCGTTTGGCCCTGCACGAGGATGAGCCGCGCATCGCGCCCGGCGCGCGGGGCGATGGGCAAAATACGCAAGCTGCCGATCCTCGACGCCATGGCGCCGAGCAACACCTCCAGCCGGTCGGCGCGGAAAATCAGCGTGACCGTCCCGCGCGGCGCGCAGCGTTTGGCCGCCTGCGTGACCCAGAGCGCAAGCGCGGTCGCTTCGTGCCGCCCGGCCCGGCGCCCCGGCTCCTCCGCCGGGGTGGCCGCGCCCTGCTCGAAATAGGGCGGATTGGCAAAGACATGATCGAAGCGGCGGGCCTTGAGGCCGGGCGGCGGCGCGGCCACGTCGCCGAGGTGAATCTCCGCGGGCAGGTCGTTCTCGGCCCCGTTCCGGCGGGCGAGCGCGGCATAGTCCGGCTGGATCTCCAACCCGTGAAGCTCAAGCCCCGGCGTCCGCGCCCCGAGGCAATAGAGCGCCGCGCCGACGCCGCACCCCAGATCGAGCACCGACTGACCGGGCTTCGCCGGAACGGCGGCGGCGAGCAGCACGGGATCGATACCCGCACGATAACCCACACGCGGCTGATGCAAAGTGATCCGCCCGCCGAGGAAAGCATCCCGCGTGGTCGCCGCGCCCTCGGCTTCGGTCATGCCCGCGTCTCGATCCCGTTGTCCTGAAGCGCGCGAGACGCGAGGAAATGATCGGCATCGCGCACCATCAAGCGGCGGGGAAACAGCCCGATCCCGCCCTCCAGCACGCTCATATTTACGTCCATTTCAAAGCAGTCTATACCCTCGCCTTGAAGGAGCGCTTTGGCGAAGGCCATCTCAGCGGGGTTGGTTGTGCGCAGCAGCTCTTTCATACCGGGGACTTAAACGGCAATGACGCGGTCTTGTCGAGCGGCAGGGACAAAGCAGCTATGGGACTCGATCACATCGTGACCAAACCGCACGAAGCACTGGCGGACCTTTTGGCCGAGGATCTCGGCGCGGTGAACGCGCTGATCCGCACGCGCATGGCCTCGCGGCACGCGCCGCGCATCCCGGAGGTCACGGCGCATCTGGTCGAGGCTGGCGGCAAGCGGCTGCGGCCGATGCTGACGCTGGCGGCGGCGCGGCTCTGCGGGTATGCGGGCGGGTATCACATCCATCTCGCCGCCACGGTCGAATTCATCCACACCGCGACGCTGCTGCACGATGACGTGGTGGATGAGAGCGAACAGCGGCGCGGGCGGCCGACGGCCAACCTTTTGTGGGACAATTCGTCGAGCGTTCTGGTCGGCGATTACCTCTTTGCCCGCTCCTTCCAGCTCATGGTCGAGACCGGGAGCCTGCGCGTTCTCGACATTCTCGCCAATGCCTCCGCCACGATCGCCGAGGGCGAGGTCCTCCAGCTATCCGCCGCGCGCAACCTCGCGACGGACGAGGGGGTTTACCTGCAGGTGATCAAGGGCAAGACGGCGGCGCTTTTCTCCGCGGCGACCGAGGTCGGCGGGGTGATCGCCGGCGCGCCGGAGGACCAGGTCAAGGCGCTCTTCGACTATGGCGACGCGCTCGGAATTGCCTTCCAGATCGTCGATGACCTGCTCGATTACGGCGGCCAGAGCGGCACGATCGGCAAGAACGTGGGCGATGATTTCCGCGAGCGGAAGCTGACCCTGCCGGTGATCAAGGCGGTGGCGGCGGCGGACGATGAGGAACGCGCCTTCTGGTCGCGGGTCATCGAAGCGGGCGATCAGCGCGCGGGCGATCTGGAACAGGCGCTGGCGCTCATGGCCAAACACGGTGCGCTGGAGGCCACGCGCGACGATGCGCTGGCCCATGCGGCGCGGTCCAAGGCCGCGCTCGCGGCGCTGCCCGATCACCCGGTCCGCAAGCTGCTCTCCGATCTGGCCGATTTCGTCGTCGCGCGGGTGAGCTGAGCCTTAGCCCCGCAAGACGGCAAGCAGGCCCTCCGCGATCTCGCGCACCGTCGCCTCCGCGCCCGGCGCTGGCAGGCCGGTTTCGGCGATCTGGCGCTGCCAGTCCACCGTCGCGCTGGCCATCCGGTCGGGCAGGCCGAGGTCGCGTAGCGTCTTGGCCACCTCCTCCATCTCGGCGGCGCGGCGCGCGCCATGGACCAGCGAGCGTTCGAAATTATAGGCCGCCTGCGCGCTCCACTCCTTGCCCGGGTGGCTGCGGTTGAGCGAGGCGAAGACCTCCGTCTCGACCCCGGCGGCCACGGCCGCGAGCGCGCATTCGGCCGTCAGCGCCTCGATCCCCTTGACCATGACCGAGCGGATCATCTTGATCGACGAGGCCCGGCCCACCGGCCCCTCTACGAGCTTCGGCGCCATGGGCAGGCTTTCCAATAGCGGCACGGCCACACCCGCGTGGGGCCCAGAGACCAGCAGCGGCACCATGTTGAGCTTGGGGTGGACCGGCGCCATGACGGCCACATCGACATAGCGCCCGCCCGCGGCCTCGACGATCCCGGCGGCGGCCTGTTTCGACGCGGGCGCGCAGGAATTGAGATCGCACCAGAGCGCATCGGGGGCCAAGTGCGGCGCGGCGGCCTCGGCCACGGCGACGGCCTGATCGGCGGTCACGGTGGAGAAGATGAGCTCGGCGCCCGCGAGCGCCTCCGCGAGACTCGGCCGGGCGGCGATGCCCAGCCGGGCGCAGCGGTCCTCGATCTCCGGCGCTGTGGCCGGATCGTCGAGCTTGATGTCATAGGTGGCGATGTCGCCCGCCCGGTCTGGGCCGAACCCTTGGGTCAGCGCTGAGCCCGCCTCCCCCAGTCCGATGAACGCGATGCGCATGATTAGAGCCTCCTCCTGCCTCAATCGTTGTGGTCGTCGGACGCGGCGGGAAACACCAGCCCGTCCATGAGCTTGCGCGCCGTGCGCAGCACTTCGGCCCGCGCCACGACTCCATCCTCCAGATGCCCCACGACGGTCATCTCGCCGGTCGGGTGCTCGATGCTGAGCGCCTGCGTCGCGCCGCCGGGCAGCGCGGCGAGTTCATGGCCGACCGCGCCTTCGGTCAGGCAAGCCGTCGCGACCGAGACGGCGCCAAGCACGCCGATGGTCTTATGGCAGCGGTGGGGGATGAAGGTCCGGGTCGAGATCGCGCCGCCCGCGCGGGGGGCGCTGAGCATGGTCATCTTGGGCACGGATTTCTGGGCCACGTCGCCGAGGTTCATCATCGGGCCAGCCTTGAGCCGGATCGCTTCGAGCCGCGCCTTGAGGCCCTGATCGGCCTCCAGCTCGGCGGGGATTTCCGCGCCGCTGATCCCGAGATCCGCCGCCCGCAGGATCACGCAAGGCATGCCGTTGTCGATCAGCGTCGCCTCCACCCCGTCGATCACATCGACCACATTGCCGCTCGGCAAAAGCGCGCCGCAGGAGGCGCCCGCCGTGTCGCGAAACTCGATCGGCACCGGCGCGCTCGCGCCCGGCACCCCGTCGATCCGCGCGGCCCCCGCATAAGAGACCGCGCCGCCCGGCGTCTGGACCCGGGCGGTGGCAATCTGGCCGGTGTTCTCCATGAAGATCGTGACCGGGGTCTCACCCTCCCGCGCCGGAACGAGCCCGCGCTCGATGGCAAACGGGCCGACCCCGGCGAGGATGTTGCCGCAATTCTGGGCATCCGAGACCACGGGGCGATCCACGAAGACCTGCAGGAAGAGGTAGTCGACATCGACGCCCGCCCGCGCCGAGGGCCGCACGACGGCGACCTTTGACGTCAGCGGATCGGCGCCGCCCATCCCGTCGATCTGACGCGGATCGGGCGAGCCCATCACCCCGAGCAGAGCGCGATCCCGCGCCACAGGGTCGGCGGGGAGATCGGAGGCGAGGAAGTAGCCGCCCTTCGATGTCCCGCCGCGCATCCACATGGCGCGGATACCGTCACTCATACGTGAGGCCCTTCTCGGCCAGCCGCTCGCGGAAACCATACATGTCGAGCCCGAGCTCGCCCGAGGCCAAGCGCTTCCGCTTGTCTTCCTCGTTGGCCATCCGCGCCCGCGCCTTTTCCAGCACATCCGCCGCCTCGGCCCGTTTCACCACGCAGACCCCGTCATCATCGGCCACGATCACGTCGCCCGCCTCGACCGCAGCCCCGGCGCAGACGATGGGGATGTTGACCGAGCCGACCGTCTCCTTGACTGTGCCTTGGGCGAAGATCGCCTTGGACCAGACGGGAAAGCCCATCTCGGTCAGGTCGCGGATGTCGCGGCAGCCCGCTTCGATCACCATGCCCTTCGCGCCGCGCGCCATGGCGGAGGTGGCGAGCAGATCGCCGAAATAGCCGTCGTCGCAGGGGCTCGTGGGCGCCATGACGAGGATATCGCCCTCGGCGACCTGTTCGATGGCCACGTGGATCATCCAGTTGTCACCCGGCGGCGCGCTGATCGTCACCGCCGATCCCGCGACGGAGACCCCGCCGTAGATCGGCCGCATGTAGCCCGCCATGAGCCCCTTGCGCCCCTGCGCCTCATGCACCGTCGCGACACCGCATTCCGCGAGCCCGGCGATGACATCGGCATCCGCGCGCGCGAGTTTGGTCCTGACCACGCCGCCCATCAGAGCTGATCCACGGTGCGGGGAAAGACGGACTGGAACCCTTCGGCATAGCGGCAATCGCGCCCGCCCGACTGGCCGCCGGAATTGCGGCGGAAATGGTTCCCGCGGTTTTGAGCCACGTTGGTGTAGTAGTCCCAGAGGTGTTCCTGGCCCTGCATGCACTCGATGGCCGCGCGCTTCTTGTCCCAGACGGGGGTGATGTCGAGAAAAGTGTCGGGCTTCCACTGCATCTGCTCGGTCTGATGCGGCTCGAAGAGGTAAAGCTGCGGCGCGCCGAGGACCTTCTCGCCCGGGTTATGGCCCCAGGCCTGGGCGATCATCCGGCAGTCGAGGGCGAAGCGCATCGTGTTCATATGGTCGGTGTTGTAGGGGTCCCACTGGGAATGGGTCAGCATAAACTGAGGCTGTACCTTGCGGATCACATCGACCATGCGATCCTGCGTCTCGCGACCCAGATCGAGCGGGTAGTCGCCCACGTCGAAGAACTGGATGTCGGAGACCCCGAGCGCGGCGGCGGCGTTCTCGGCCTCATCCCGGCGGGCCGCCTTGACGGCAGCGAGCGACATGCCCTCCTGCTTCCAGAGCTTGGCGCTCTCGCCCCGCTCGCCATAGCTGAGACAGACGACCGTCACGTCGATGCCCCGCTCCTGATGCAATGCAATCGCCCCGCCGCAGCGCCAGACGAAATCCGCCGAATGCGCTGAAATCACGAGAGCCGTTGTATTGGCTGACATCGTCACCCTCCTTGTCGCGCCCGGGTCTGTGTCTCATGGGTGGGGTGCCGGGGGCAAATCGAATTGCCGTGTCGGGCCATAGGTTCAGGCTATAGGCGCGGCGTGACCCGCGTCCATCATGAGGCGCTGATGCGGACAGGGACGGCGGGCGCTTCCTGCGTCAGCCCGGCGCGGGTGTCCTTCCAGACCGCCCAGATTTCGAGCCATTGGTCACAAGCCGCGTCCAGCCCGCCATCGAGGACCAGTTGGCGATGCTCGATAAGAAGCTCGCGCAACCGGCGCGCGCCGAATATCGCCGTGGAGCCGGCGATCCGGTGGACTTCGCTGGCGTAATCCTGCGCCGTGGTCCCCTCCGCCGAGCCTTGCACCGCCTCCAGCGCGTCTTCGGTTTCGCGCAGGAACTGAGACTGCATCCGGGTGAAATTGGCCTCGCCCAGCGCGCGGCGCAGATCTTCGAGCACCTCAAGATCGAGCAGCGCGCGCGGATCCTCCCGCGGCCAGTCGCGCTCCCCCGCGCCGCCCTGCGGGATGCGCCCCAGAAGGGCGGAGAGCGCCCCGAGATCGATGGGTTTGGTCACGGTCTCGCTCACACCCGCCTCGCGGAACCGGTCGAAATCTTCGGGCATCGCATGGGCAGTGAGCGCGATGATCGGCTGGTGCGCGTTTGGCCCGCCGCCCTGACGGATGTGGCGCGTCGCCTCCACCCCGTCGATCACCGGCATGCTGATGTCCATCAGGATGAGGTCAAACCGCCGCGCCTTGGTCCAGGCGATGCCCTCGTGGCCGTTCTTGGCCTCGGTGACCCGATGGCCCAGCCGCTTGAGCATCTCGCGCACCACAAAACGGTTGATCTCGTTGTCCTCCACCACCAGCACATCGAGCGGGGTCGGCGCCGCATCGAGCCGGGTGTCGGCGCCCTCGCTCCCCTCGACCTCTTCGTTCGTGACCTGCGCCAGCGCCGGCAGCCGGAACCAGAAGACCGACCCTTCGCCCGGCTCGCTCTCGACCCCGAGCGAGCCGTTCATCGCCTCGACCAGCCGCCGGGCGATGCCGAGCCCGAGCCCGGTGCCTTCGTTGATCCGATTATAGGCAGGATCGAGCGTCACGAAATCGTCGAAAATGCGCGAGATGTTCTCGCTGTCGATCCCTGCGCCGGTGTCGGTCACCGTGACGGTGATTTCCGCGCGGTGCGGGTCGAAATCCGTGCCCAGCGCGATCTCGCCATTGCGGGTGAACTTGATGGCGTTGCTCAGCAGGTTCTGGAGCACCTGGCGGAAGCGCATCTCGTCGCCGACGACGCTGAGCGTGCCCGCATCGGGGAGGTCCTGCCGGATGGTGTTGCCGCGGGCGCGGGCGGTCTCTTCCTGCTCCTCGACCACATCAGCGATCAGGGGGACCGGGTCGAACAGCGCGCTTTCGATTTCGGGCCGTTCACTGTCGATCTTGAGCACATCGAGCACGTCGTTGACATGGTGCAGCAGGCTGCCGCCCGAGCGGGTCATGATCCGGACGTAGTCTTCCTGCAGCGGGTCGAGCGCGGTGCGTTGCAACAGATCGAGCGTCCCCAGAAGCCCGTTGAGCGGGGTGCGCATCTCGTGGCTCATGACGGCGAGGAGGTTCGCCTTGGTCTGCTCCCCGGCGACGGCGCGGTCGCGGGCCTGCATCAGCTCTCGCTCGGCGGCAACGCGTGCCGAAATATCGCGCACATAGGTGATGAGGATCTGGCCGTCTGCCGTTTGCGACGAGGTGAGCGAGACCTCGACCGGGAAATGGCTGCCGTCGCGGCGCATCCCCTCGATGCGGATGCGGCCATTGTCGGTCAGATCTTCGCCCCCCTCGCGGAGGAAGCGTTTGATCCCGGCGGCGTATTCCTCGCGCAGGTGGGGCGGGACCAGCAGCGAAAGCAGGTTTGCGCCCGTGGCCTCGTCGCGCGAATAGCCGAAGGTTTCCTCGGCGCTGTCGTTGAATTCAAGGATCCGGCCGTCGGGGCCCACCACGATGATCGGATCGAGGGAGGTCTTGACGATCGCGGTGATCCGCGCGCTCGCCTGGGTGATTTCGCGCGCCTGGATTTGCGCGACGCGGGAGAGCGCCGTGAGCGCGAGAAGCCCCGCCATAAGCAGCGCCACGAGCGCACCGGTCAGCAGCGCGATCTGCGACAGGTTGCCCGCCATCCGGGCGCGGCCGTTGTCATAGGAGCGCGCATAAAGCGTCATGCTGCGCACCGTCAGCTCGCGCACGCTGGGCCGGATCGCGCGCGCCTCGACCAGCATCTCGGGGAGCGCGGCCCGCAGCGCCGCGTCGGGCCCGTCGATCAGAGGCATGGTCCGCGCGATGAAGCGCTCGATGTTCGCGATGTCGCGGGCGCTGCGGGGATCTTCGTGCAACAGCTCGAAGGTCCGGCCGCTCGCGATGATGGCGATGCGGTTGTAGAAGACGTCGAAGGCGCGGCGCAGGGCGCGCAGGTCAGGCGTCTCGTCACTGATCCCGGTGAGCAGCGCGGTCTGGTAGTTGAGAAACTCCACCTCCGCCTGGGCCATGGACCACTGTCGCGCGCCGGAGTTGGCGGCGGTGAGGTTGTCGATCTGGTTGCGGGCGTGGGTGCTCAGCAGGGTGATCCCGATCACAAGGAGCAGCACGGTCCCGAGCAGCAGCACACCACCGGACCGGGTGGCCGTGAGCGCCTTGAGCCGTCCAGGAACCTCAAGGCCGTTCAGGATCTCGCGAAGGCGGCTGCGCCTCAATCGGGAACAATCTCCATTTTTTCCAGCTGCCAGATACTGCGGGCATAGGCCACAGCGCTCTGATAGGTGGGGTTGTCGTCATAGGGGTATATGACCCAAAGGGGGCCCTTGTCGCGTATATTCATCGCTTCCCCTTCGCGTTCATACGCAACAAGAGCCCCCCCCTCGATCGCATCCGTGAGTGGTATTTCGACCGAGTATGCGTTGATCGCCGTGGCTACGATCTTTCCGTCCTGCACCCCGACGGCCTCCATGATGGCCGCAAGCGGTGTGCCGGTGAATTCCTGCACGCCCTCTGTCCAGAGCGTGCTTGTCTTCACCGTTTCCTGTCCCAGTGACCGGAGCATGGCGGCATCGAACCGGGCGACCCCCTCGCCGTTGGTTCGCGCGATCTGGCCGGAGATGGTGAGGATCACCTCACCTTGCGGCTGATCGAGTGTCGCGTCGTGCTGCTCGGCTCCCGCCGCGAGGCCCGACACCAGAAAGACGCAAATGGAAAGAAACTGCGCTACTCTGGTCATCAAATCGGGCTCCGGTATCGGCGGACTAAAACAAAGAACATGAAAAATTGTTGCATGGTTGGGCGCGGCCGGTCACCGGCGCAATCGGATAGGCACCTAACCTTTCGGATAGGTCCGGCGTGCTATTTGGGCGCGCGCGCGACCTCGGGGCGCGTAAAATTTACCAAACCGGCGGGATTGTGCCCTTTTTTTCTGCGCCCACTTCGCAATCGTCGCGGCAACGGCTACCAACGTGCAACACCACTGTCCAAGGGCTGCCCATGCGACTTCTGATCGCCGACGATCACAACCTTGTCCGAGACGCTATCGCCGCGCTTTTGCTCGCCGAAGGGGCCAAGGAGGTTTTCGCCGCCAAGAACCTCGAGGAGGCGATGCATCTGGTGCGGACGGATGGGCCCTTTGATCTGGTTCTGCTGGACTACAACATGCCCGGGATGAGCGGGCTGGCCGGCTTGCGCCAGATGATCGATCACAACGAGGGCCAGCCGGTGGCGCTGATTTCCGGCACGGCGGCGCCCGCGGTCGCCAAGGATGCGGTCGAGGCCGGGGCGGCGGGGTTCGTCCCCAAGACGCTGCCCTCCAAGTCCATCTATGGCGCGGCACAGATCATGATCGGCGGGGATGTCTTCGTGCCGTTCGAGTTCATGAACCG
The DNA here is from genome assembly GCF_900116005.1 of Poseidonocella sedimentorum. Lineage (GTDB taxonomy): Bacteria > Pseudomonadota > Alphaproteobacteria > Rhodobacterales > Rhodobacteraceae > Poseidonocella > Poseidonocella sedimentorum. Next base: position 479,256 of record NZ_FOYI01000002.1, on the reverse strand, counting down.
CGAGGAGGAGGCGCACACCGTCAACCTCAGCAAGCGCGAGCACGAGGTCCTGCGCGGCATCTGCGCGGGGCAGTCGAACAAGGAAATCGCCCGGGAGCTGCTCATTCAGGAGGTGACCGTCAAGCTGCACGTGCGCACGCTGAGCCGCAAACTCGCCGCCCGCAACCGGACCCACGCCGCCGCCATCGCGCGCTCGCTCAACCTCGCCTGAGGGGAAACTTTCGAAAACCGCTCTTCGGAAAAACCGCGGGCCTACTTGCGGCGCAGGCGGATCACCACTTCGACAGAGGCGATCTCGGCCCCCTCGGGGATATCGGGCAGCCGCGCGATCTTGAGCTGGTCGGCGGGCGCATCGCTCAGCCGGCCATTGTCTTCCCAAAAGAAATGCGGGTGATCGTGGGTGTTGGTGTCGAAGTAGCTCTTGGTCCCGTCGACCATGACTTCCTGCACCAGCCCGGCTTCGCAGAAGGCGCGCAGCGTGTTGTAGACCGTGGCGAGCGAGACCGGCTGATCCTTGTCCTGGGCCGCGGCAAAGAGGCTCTCGGCCGTCACGTGCCGGTGCTTGCCGTCCCCGACGAGAAGCTCGGCCAGCACCACGCGCTGCCGCGTCGGGCGCAGGCCCGCCTGCGTCAGCCAATCGGCTCCGCGCCGGGCGGCCTCCGACCGGGCACAGTCTTGTTTGGCGTCCTGTGACATTCCAATGCCTCACTCTGCTACAATGCATCTTATACTGCGCCCCTGCGGCGAAATTCAATTGCAATTGTCGCGGTTTGACGCCGCCGCCATCCCGAGGGGGCGGTCGGCTGCGGCTGTTGCCTTGCGCGCCGCTGCGATGCTAGAGGGCTCACAACGCGCGGTTGCGCTATAAAAGATGCACGATTTGGGAAGGGCAGGACAGATGACGGAGTATCCGACGAGTTTCGACAAGGAAGGCTTGCTGAAATGCGCGCGCGGCGAGCTCTTCGGCCCGGGCAACGCCCAGCTTCCGGCCCCGCCAATGCTGATGATGGATCGGATCACCGAGATCTCCGGCGATGGCGGCAGCCACGGCAAGGGCCATGTCCGCGCCGAGTTCGACATCACGCCGGACCTGTGGTTCTTCGAGTGCCATTTCCCCGGCAATCCGATCATGCCCGGCTGTCTCGGGCTCGACGGGCTGTGGCAGCTCACCGGGTTCAATCTCGGCTGGCGCGGCTGGAAGGGGCGCGGCTATGCGCTCGGCGTGGGCGAGGTGAAGCTCACCGGGATGGTCCGTCCGGACCGCAAGCTGCTTACCTATCACGTCGATTTCACCAAGGCGGTCCAGACCCGGCGGCTGACCATGGGCGTGGCCGATGGCACGGTCGAGGCCGATGGCGAGGTGATCTATCAGGTTAAGGACATGAAGGTCGCGCTCAGCGAGACCTGAGGAACTGGCGCGTCTCGGCGCCCGATCAGCACAGGACGAACAAAAGAACGGGGCGCATCACTGCGCCCCGCTGCAATCTCAGTCATGGCAATTGGGCCACGCCCCCGGCGATCAGCTCTTGCGCCGGCGCCGCGCGAACGCGCCCAGCCCCCCGATGCCCGCGAGCAGAAGCGGCATCGCCGCAGGCAGCGGGATCGGCGCGGGATCGTCGACGATCGCCTGAATCTCGACCGATCCGACCAACACACCGCCGTCAAAGGCCGACAGGCGGACACCGAACTGACCCGAGCCGGTCGGCCCGCCAATCCATTGCGGCTGAACCGAGTTCTGGGCCACGTTGTGGAGCGCGAGGTCGCCGGGCGACAGGATATTGTATTCGTTTCCGTCTTCCTCGCCATTGGTCGTGGCGTTGGTGCCCAGGTAGTAGCCCGAGAAGAAATTCGAGAACGGATCATAGGCGATCGAGTAGTTTTCGTTGACCGTCGCGTCGGTGTCGAACTCGATCAGGTAGGTGAACATGTTGAGGTTGCCGCCAACGCCATCGACATTGGTGTTGACGGACCAGTCAAAGGACCACATCGCCCGGCCTGCGGGTGCGGTCGAGGTCGACGAGTCGAAAAGATAGTTTCCGGCGACATCCTGAACGATCCCGACGCCGATCGCATCGCTTGCCGGAAACCGCTGCTTGGCGCGGATACCGAGCTCGAGGCTGCCGGTGGTTTCGACGGTGAAGCCCCGGTTGACGTTGCCGCTGCCCCAGATGATGTCTGGCGTAATCGTCGAGGCCTCGGCGGCGGCGGCAAAGGTCATCGCAAAAGCCATTGCCCCAATAGCAGAGTTCAAAACTCTCATAACACTCTCCCCTTGTTTTCAATTTGCTTAACAAACAGGCAAATTTACCAATTGTCCAGATTTTCTTAACCAATTCGTCGCGCGCCCCGCGATCGCCCGGGGCCCGAACTCCGGCGCGGCGAGAGCCCGCGGGGCCCGTTGCGGCGCGGCGGCTCCGCCCGCGCAGGCTTCGCGCCTTGAACCCGCCCCCTCATCCAGCCTACATAGCTCCTGACCAAAGTTAGGGAGGCAACATGCGTCGCGTTGTAGTGACAGGGCTGGGGATCGTGTCGTCGATCGGCAACGATGCCCAGGAGGTTCTCGCCTCGCTCAAGGCCGGGCGATCCGGCATCCGGTTCAACGAGGCCATGGCCGAACACGGGTTTCGCAGCCAGGTGGCCGGCGATCTCAAGATCGATGTGGCCGAGCATGTGGACAAGCGTACGCTGCGCTTCATGGGCCCGGGCGCGGCCTATGCCCATATCGCCATGACCCAGGCGATCGCCGATGCGGGGCTCGAAGAGAGCGACGTGGTCAACCCGCGCACCGGCGTGGTGGCCGGCTCCGGCGGGCCCTCGACCTCGGCCATGTTCGCCGCGCACCAGACCGTGCTGAAAACCGGCGCGACCAAGCGGATCGGGCCCTTCGCCGTGCCGAAATGCATGAGCTCGACGATCTCGGCCAACCTCTCGACGGCCTTCAAGATCAAGGGCGTGAACTATTCCATCACCTCCGCCTGCTCCACCTCGCTGCATTGCATCGGCAACGCGGCCGAGCAGATCATGCTGGGCAAGCAGGACGTGATGTTCGCCGGTGGCGGTGAGGAACTGGACTGGACGCTCTCGTGCCTCTTCGACGCGATGGGCGCGATGTCCTCGAAATTCAACGACACGCCCGAGCGCGCCTCCCGCGCCTTTGACGCGGATCGAGACGGGTTCGTGATCGGCGGCGGCGGGGCGATGCTCGTGCTCGAAGAGCTGGAGCACGCCAAGGCGCGCGGCGCGAAGATCTATGCCGAGGTGACGGGCTACGGCGCGACATCGGACGGGCACGACATGGTCGCCCCGTCGGGCGAAGGCGGCGAGCGGGCGATGCGTGTCGCGCTTGAGACTCTGGGCGAGCGCAAGGTCGGCTACATCAACGCGCACGGGACCTCGACCCCGGTGGGCGATGTGGGCGAGGTCGAGGCGGTACGGCGCGTCTTCGGCGAGGGCAGCACCCCGCCGATCAGCTCGACCAAATCCATGACCGGCCACAGCCAGGGCGCGACCGGCGCGCAGGAGGCGGTCTATTGCCTGCTGATGCTGGAACACGATTTCATCGCGCCCTCGATCAATGTCGAGACGCTCGATCCGGCGCTGAACCCGGCGGAAATCGCCACCGAGCTGGTGGAGAACGCAGGGCTTGAGACGGTCATGACCAATTCCTTCGGCTTCGGCGGCACGAATGGCTCGATGCTGTTGAGCAAATATCACGGGTGAGGGTGCCATGAGCTTGTCACTGAACGGCAAACGCGGGCTGATCATGGGCGTTGCCAACGAGCGCTCGATCGCATGGGGCATCGCCCAGGCCTGTCACCAGGCGGGGGCCGAACTGGCCTTCACCTACCAGGGCGAGGCCTTTGGCAAGCGGCTGGAGCCGCTGGCGGCGCGCGTGGGCTCGGATTTCATGGTCGACGTGGATGTCACCGACGACGCGGCGATGGACCGCGCCTTTGACCAGCTCGCCGAGCGCTGGCCGACGATTGATTTCGTGGTCCATGCCATCGCCTATTCCGACAAGTCGGAACTCTCGGGCCGGATCATCGACACCAGCCGCGACAACTTCAAGACATCGCTCGATATCTCGGCCTACAGCTTCATCGACGTGGCGCGCCGGGCGCAGCCGCTGATGACGGACAATGGTGGGACGCTTCTCACGCTGACCTATCAGGGGTCCAATCGGGTCACGCCGTTTTACAACGTGATGGGTGTGGCCAAGGCGGCGCTGGAGTCGGCCACGCGCTATCTTGCCAATGACCTCGGGCCCGAAGGGATCCGCGTCAACGCGATCTCGCCCGGGCCGATGAAGACGCTCGCCGGCGCGGCCATTGGCGGCGCGCGCAAGACCTACAAGCACACCGACCAGAACGCCCCCCTGCGCAGCAATGCGACGCTGGAGGCGGTCGGCGGGACAGCGGTCTATCTCATCTCGGAGGCCGGGGCCTGTACCACGGGCGAGATCATCCGGGTGGATGGCGGGTTCCACGTGCTGGGGATGCCGCAGGTCGATCACCTCTGAGGCAGGTTGGGGGCTCCGCCCCCGGCCGCTGGCGCGTCCTCCCCCGGAGTATTTTGCAAGAGAAGAAGGGGCGCGAGGAGCGCCTGAGCGTCGGGCGCGGGCACGGCGCTGGTTTTTTCTGGTCTTGTGGGGCGAAATTGGGCTAGGATTCCGGCAATACCCCCGATGAGAGGGGACGCGGGCACTGACCCGCATCATGAGGCAGAGCAAAACAGGCGGATTTCCATGACGGAAATGGTCTACGGGACGGCCCCGGCGCGGGTCGTTGATCCGATTCTTCCCAAGTGGTGGCGGACGGTTGACCGGTGGTCGCTGTCCTGCATCCTGATCCTCTTTGGGATCGGCATCCTATTGGGGCTTGCGGCGAGTCCGCCCTTGGCATCGCGCAATGGGTTCGCGCCGTTTCACTATGTCGAGCGGCAGGCGATTTTCGGCGGGATGGCGCTTCTGGTCATGCTGGTGACGTCGATGATGTCTCCCGATCTGGTGCGGCGGCTTGGGGTTATCGGGTTTCTCGGGGCGTTCATCGCGCTGATGTTCTTGCCCGTTTTGGGGACCGATTTCGGCAAGGGAGCCGTACGCTGGTACAGTCTCGGGTTTGCCTCGGTGCAGCCCTCGGAGTTTCTCAAGCCCGGGTTCGTCATTGTCGCTGCCTGGCTCATGGGGGCCAGTCAGGAGATCAACGGGCCGCCGGGGATCAAGATCAGCCTTGCGCTTGCTCTTGTCATCGTGGGCTTCCTGACCATGCAGCCCGATTTCGGGCAGGCCTGTCTCATCCTCTTTGGCTGGGGCGTGATGTATTTCGTGGCCGGTGCGCCGATGATCCTGTTGGTCGGGATGGCGGGGCTCGTGATCCTTGGCGGCATGGTCGCCTATGGCGGGAGCGAGCATTTCGCGCGGCGGATCGACGGGTTTCTCAACCCCGAGGTCGATCCCACGACCCAGCTCGGCTATGCCACCAACGCGATCCAGCAGGGCGGGTTTTTCGGCGTGGGCGTGGGCGAGGGCGAGGTCAAGTGGTCCTTGCCCGATGCGCATACGGATTTCATCATCGCCGTGGCGGCGGAGGAATACGGGCTGGTGCTCGTGCTGGCGATCATCGCGCTTTACGCGGCGGTGGTGGTGCGGTCGTTCCTGCGCCTGATGCGCGAGCGCAACCCGTTCATCCGGCTGGCGGGCACCGGGCTCGCGGCGATGTTCGGGGTTCAGGCGATGATCAACATGGGCGTCGCGGTCCGGCTGCTGCCGGCCAAGGGGATGACCCTGCCCTTCGTGAGCTATGGCGGCTCGTCGCTGATCGCGGGCGGCATCGCGATCGGGATGCTCCTGGCCTTCACGCGGACACGTCCGCAGGGTGAGATCGGCGATATCTTGCGCGGGCGCTACAGGTAAATTGCGGCGCCGCCCAACCCGGGATAGGGAGCGGGCCGACGCCGGACATCAGGAGACAGAGGCATGGTCGCACCGCTTATGGTGATCGCTGCGGGTGGCACGGGCGGGCATATGTTCCCGGCCCAGGCGCTGGCCGAGGCGATGCTGCGCCGTGGCTGGCGGGTGGTGCTGAGCACCGATGAGCGGGGCGCGCGCTATACCGGCGGGTTTCCCCATTCGGTCACGATCGAGGTCGTCCCGAGCGCGACCTTCGCGCGCGGCGGGCTGGCGGCCAAGGCCCGCGTGCCGTTTCGCATCCTCGGCGGCGTCGCCTCGGCGCTACGTCAGTTTCGGCGGGACCGGCCCGCGGTTGTCGTGGGCTTCGGCGGCTATCCGGCGATCCCGGCGATGGCGGCGGCCTGGCTTTTGAAACTGCCGCGGATGATCCATGAGCAGAACGGCGTGCTGGGCCGGGTGAACGAGCTTTTCGCCTCTCGCGTTGATGCGGTCGCCTGCGGGACGTGGCCCACGGCGCTGCCCGAGGGGATCGAGGGGATTCACGTGGGCAACCCGGTGCGCGGGGCGGTGATGGAGCGCGAGGGCGCGCCCTATATTCCGCCCGGCGACTATCCGATGTCCCTTCTGGTGATCGGCGGCAGTCAGGGGGCGAAGATCCTCAGCGATGTGGTCCCCGATGCGGTGGCCCGGTTGCCCGAGGCGCTGCGCCGCAACATCCGCGTGAGCCATCAGGCCCGCGAAGAGGACGGCGCACGCGCCGCCGAGACCTATGCCGGGGCCGGGATCGATGCCGATGTCCAGCCCTTCTTCACCGATTTGCCGAGCCGGATGAGCGAGGCGCAGCTTGTGATCTCCCGCTCCGGGGCTTCCTCGGTTGCCGATATTTCGGTGATCGGCCGGCCATCGATCCTCGTGCCGCTCGCCGCCGCGATCCGCGATGAGCAGACCGCCAACGCCCGCGGGCTGGTCGAGGCCGAGGCCGCCGTGCTGATCCCCGAGAGCCAGTTCACCCCCGAGGCATTGGCCCGGACCATCGCCAGCATCCTCGGCAATCCGGCCGCCGCCGTCCAGATGGCCCATGGCGCGCTCAGCGTGAGCAGCCGCGACGCGACGGAAAAGCTGGTGGCCCTTGTCGAAACGCTCGCGGGGCAGGAAAGAAGCGCGCCCGGCGCGGCGGGCAAAACCGTGGTAAGGTAACAATCGAGGCAGGTACGAGATGAGCCCAGCAACCAAACTCCCCTCCGACGTCGGGCCGATCCATTTCGTCGGGATCGGCGGCATCGGCATGTCGGGCATCGCCGAGGTGCTGATCAATCACGGCTACACGGTTCAGGGCTCGGATCTCAAACGCTCCAAGATCACCGACAGGCTCGGCGAGCTTGGCGCCAGGATTTTCGTGGGCCAGCAATCCGAGAACCTGCGCGATGCCTCTGTCGTCGTCATTTCCTCGGCGATCAAGCCGGGCAACCCCGAGCTTGATGCCGCCCGCGCCCGCGGGCTGCCCGTCGTGCGCCGCGCGGAGATGTTGGCCGAGCTGATGCGCCTGAAATCCAACGTCGCCGTCGCCGGCACCCATGGCAAGACCACCACGACGACGATGGTCGCCACACTGCTCGATGCGGGCGGGATCGACCCCACGGTGATCAACGGCGGCATCATCCATGCCTATGGCTCCAACGCGCGGATGGGCCAGGGCGAGTGGATGGTCGTCGAGGCCGATGAAAGCGACGGGACGTTCAACCGCCTGCCCGCGACCATCGCCATCGTGACCAATATCGACCCCGAGCACATGGAGCATTGGGGCTCGATCGAGAACCTGCGCCAAGGCTTTCTCGATTTCGTCTCCAACATCCCGTTCTACGGCCTCGCCGTCTGCTGCACCGATCACCCCGAGGTGCAATCGCTGGTGGGCAAGATCAGCGACCGGCGCGTGATCACCTACGGCTTCAATGCCCAGGCGGATGTGCGGGCGGTGAACCTGCACTACAAAGGCGGCGTGGCGCATTTCGACGTGGCGCTGCAGGGCGAGGACACGGCCATCGAGGGCTGTAGCCTGCCGATGCCGGGGGATCACAACGTCTCCAACGCGCTTTCGGCCATTGCCGTGGCCCGGCACCTTGGGATGCGCAAGGACGAGATCCGCAGCGCGCTGGCCGCCTTCGGGGGCGTCAACCGGCGCTTCACCCGCGTGGGCGAGGTGAATGGCGTGACCATCATCGACGACTACGGCCACCACCCCGTGGAAATCGCCGCCGTCCTGAAAGCCGCGCGTCAAGCCTGCGAGGGGCGCGTGATCGCCGTGCATCAGCCGCATCGGTTTTCCCGCCTCTCGACACTCTTCGAGGATTTCTGCGCCTGTTTCAACGAGGCCGACGTGGTTGGCATCGCCGAGGTCTTTGCCGCGGGAGAGGACCCGATCCCCGGCGCCAGCCACCGCGATCTGGTGGCCGGGCTCGTCCAGCATGGCCACCGCCACGCCCGCACCGTCGAGAGCGAGGACGAGCTTGAACGGTTGGTGCGCGAACAGGCGCGGCCCGGTGACATGGTCGTCTGCCTCGGCGCGGGCACCATCAGCACATGGGCCAACAACCTGCCGGCGCGGCTCATGCCCAAGGCCTCCTGAACGGCGCAGCGCCCCCGTCAATGAAGCCTCAACCCTGCGCGGCGACAACCGTTGCGGGCGCGGTCGCGGGATGATACCCGTCGCGCCAACCCAACTGGATTTCGGAGTTTGTAACATGTCCGGTGACTATATTGTGAAGGATATCGCCCTCGCCGCCTATGGCCGCAAGGAGCTCGATATCGCCGAAACCGAAATGCCCGGGCTGATGGCGCTGCGCGAGGAATATGGCGAGGCCAAGCCGCTCGCCGGCGCGCGCATCACCGGATCGCTCCACATGACGATCCAGACCGCCGTGCTGATCGAGACCCTCGTGGCGCTCGGGGCCGATGTCCGCTGGGCCTCGTGCAACATCTTCTCGACCCAGGACCACGCGGCGGCGGCCATCGCCGAAAGCGGCGTTCCGGTCTTCGCGATCAAGGGCCAGACGCTCGAAGAGCACTGGGATTACCTCGACAAATCCTTCCTCTTCGAGGACGGCCCCAACCTCATCCTCGACGATGGCGGCGATGCGACGCTCTACGTGCTTCTCGGCGCGCGGGCCGAGGCGGGCGAGGACATCATCCCCGTACCGGAATCCGAGGAAGAAGCCGTCATCAAGGCCCAGATCGCCAAGCGCATGGCGGCGTCCCCGGGCTGGTTCACCAAGACCCGCGACCAGATCAAGGGCGTCTCCGAAGAGACAACCACCGGCGTCAACCGCCTCTACCAACTGGTCCGCGACGGCCAGCTTCCCTTCCCCGCGATCAACGTCAACGACAGCGTGACCAAGTCGAAATTCGACAACAAATACGGCTGCAAGGAAAGCCTCGTCGATGGCATCCGCCGCGCGACCGACACGATGATGGCCGGCAAGGTCGCCGTGGTCTGCGGCTATGGCGACGTGGGCAAGGGTTCGGCCGCGAGCTTGCGCGGCGCGGGCGCGCGCGTGAAGGTCACCGAGGTCGATCCGATCTGCGCCCTGCAGGCGGCGATGGACGGGTTCGAGGTCGTGCTGCTGGAAGACGTGGTCGACACCGCCGACATCTTCATCACCACCACCGGCAACAAGGACGTGATCCGGCTGGAGCACATGCGCGCGATGAAGGACATGGCCATCGTCGGCAACATCGGCCATTTCGACAACGAAATTCAGGTCGCGGCGCTCAAGAACCACAAGTGGACCAACATCAAGGAACAGGTGGACATGATCGAATTGCCCTCGGGCAACCGCATCATCCTGCTCTCCGAGGGGCGCCTGCTGAACCTCGGCAACGCCACCGGCCACCCCAGCTTCGTGATGTCGGCCTCCTTCACCAACCAGGTGCTGGCGCAGATCGAGCTCTGGACCAAGGGCGATGAGTACGACAACAAGGTCTACATCCTGCCCAAGCATCTCGATGAGAAGGTCGCCCGGCTCCACCTTGGCCGCATCGGCGCCCGTCTCACCACGCTCGACAAGGATCAGGCCGCCTATATCGGCGTGACGCCCGAAGGCCCGTTCAAGCCCGAGCACTACCGCTACTGAGCCTATTCCCGGATTCCGGGGGGCCTCAGAGTTCCCCGGAATCCCGAACTTCGATCCCCCCGCGACCGTCGAATCGCCCTCTGTGAGCGATATCGGCGCCTGCGCTTGCGGAAAGTTTGACCACGTCGGTTGAGTTTTGCCGGAGGCTGCCTGCCGCAAACACCGAAATCCTTGAAGCGCTTCGAGCCTGCTGGCATTTGGATTTCAGTAGGGCGCGCCTGCGTGTGATCCAGTCGTGTACAGTCTCATTCCACGCGATTGCGCGCCGGTTACCACTTTTGACCGAAGTTGATTTTTTAGATACCAATTGAACGAGATGGCAAAGTCAGGACGGCGCAATGCATTTTTCCGACACACAAACTTCCCGATCCGTCCTGCTTCGTACCGCCGTGATCGCCCTCGGCCTGACAGCTTCGGCTGCCGGCGCCTCGACCTTTCAGGTCACCGGATCATTTGACGTCACGCAGGACGTCGCGGTCGGCTGGTCCCCCAGCTACTACCACGACAACCAGGGCGTTTTTGATCCGATCCATGAGGGTTACGCCCTCTTCGATGAATACCTCCGAATTCTGGAGGACGAAGCCAGTGTCTGGGACAGCTCCGTGATCCCGACCAGCCCGACCACGGCGGATTCGGTTGTGACCAGCAGCGCCTCCGTCACCGGCACATGGACCTTCGACGCAAGCTTCATCGAGTCGATCGACGTTCTCGAAACCAACCCGAGCACCGACGACGCCCAGTTCCTCGGCGAGAGTGCAGACGTCGCGATCTTCAAAGTCAGCGTCGGCGGCGCGGTCGTCGACACCGGCCTGATGACCAGCTCCAAGGTCTTTGCGCTCAACAACGCCGTGGTTGGCGAGGGTGGTGAGGCGCTCGATATCCTCGCGATCAACGCCAACTCTGAAGATGAACCGGGCATCGAGTCCTCCGGTGTCACGCTCTTCATGGGCTTCGAGGACGACTGGTTCGAGAAATATGACGCGGGCGATTTTGACAGCCATGAAAGCTTCTTCTCGGGCCTGCGCGTCACCATGATGGAATACGAAGAATCGAGCCACTACACAGAAGACGGCACACTCCCGACCGGCGTTTCCTACGCGGCGGGACATCTGAAGTATGAAACCAGCGTCTCCAGCGAGATCGTCGCGGGCGATCTCAGCTTCACCAACTTCGGCGCCGCCGATGGCAGCAGCGAAGAGAGCCCGCTCCTGCCCAGCGCGGCTGGAGACGGCGATGACGCGCCGGTATTTTCCTTCGACGTGGCTGGTGCCGGGGCCGGGGACATCGTCTTCATCGATCCCGAAATCGCCGTGGGTTACCTCTATGCGTTGGAAGGCGATGGCGTAATCACCACGTTCATCGCCCCGTCCGAAGGCGCCGTGGCCGTCCCCGCCGGTTTCGCGGGGTACAAGGTCACAGTTGTGGGCGGCGCGCGGGATGGCGAGGTGTTCAACGTCCTGCCCTCCGATCCGGGCGACCTTGCGGCCAATGCGCTGACCTTCGCGGAAGCGGACGGCGTGCGCGCGCTCAAGCTCGAAGGGATCTGGACTGCCAACGCCATCGACCCGAGCGATTTCGTGACGTTCGTCGCCGGATTCGGCTTCGCCGGCGCGGGAACCAACACGGCCATCACCCAGACCGCACTGGTCGAAACCGTCGGCGCACCGTCCACGGTGCCGCTTCCCGCGGGGATGGGTCTCCTGCTCACGGGCCTTGGCGGGCTCGCAGTCGCGCGCATACGCCGCCGCGCTTCCTGATCACGATGTCCAGCCCGCGCGGCCCCGCGACGCTCATCGCCGCGGCGCTCCTCCTCGCCCAGGCGCAGCAAAGCCCGGCGCAAAGCTACGCCGTCGAAGGCCCGGGCCGGACCAGCTGCGCCGCCTTCAGGGCGATGGACACGGCCGCGCCCGAACTGCGCGAAACCGCCGCCTGGCTCACCGGCTATCTCACCGCACATCACCGGCTGATGCCGGAAATCTTTGATCTCAGCCCTTGGCAAACGCCCGGCATCACGCTGGGGTTGATCCGGCAATTCTGTAGCGCGCAGCCAGATGCGAGCGTCGAACGTGCGGCGCAAGAGCTTGTGCGCTATCTTGCGCCCGGCGCGCTCACCGAGCCGTCGGAATTCGTGGCCATGCGCAATGGTGATCAGATCACCGTGCTTTACGAGGCGGTTCTCGCCCAGGTCCGGGATGCGCTGGCCGATGCTGGCATCCCCCCCGGCACCGAAGACGCCGAGCTCGCCAATGCCCTGACCGCGTTCCAAACGGCGCGCGGATTGCCTGTCACCGGACTTCCAGATCAGCGCACACTTGCCACACTGCTCGGATCGGATTGACGCCAGCGGCTCAAATTCAGTCTATCTCTGACCCATGGGAACGGACCGGCCTCACCCGCGTTTGTCCTGCGTCAGCAGGAGAGACCAACATGGCAAACGCCCAAGACACCACCGGCCCGCGCTGCCTCGTGGTGCTCAACCGCGCCTCGGGCACCGGAACGGATGACACCGAGAGCGCGCGGATCAAGGAGCGGCTTGCCACACACGGCTGGCGCGCCGAGCTGGTCGAGCTCTCGCCGGACAGCGACATCGGCGCGCAGGTCATCGCCGCCGTCGAGCGCGCTGAGCCTGAGTGCGTCATTGCCGCCGGCGGCGACGGGACCATCTGCGCCGTGGCCGCGGCGCTGGCCGGGCGTGGCACCGATCTCGGCGTATTGCCCCGCGGTACGTTCAACTATTTCGCGCGCCGCATCGGCGTCCCGTTGGAGCTCGACGAGGCCATCGACGCGATCTGCACCGGCGAGAGCGCGCCGGTCAGCCTCGGCTCGGTCAACGGCGAGATCTTCATCAACAACGCCAGCATCGGCCTCTACCCGCTCATCCTGCGCATCCGCGAGACGGTCTATGACCGCTGGGGCCGCTCCCGGCTGGCCGCCTATTGGTCGGTGCTGGTGGCGATGGTGACGGTCTATCGTCCGCTCCAGATGCGCATCACCGTCGATGGCACGGAACGCAGCGCCCGCGCGCCGATGATCTTCGCGGCGATGAGCGCCTACCAGCTTGAGCAATTCGGATTCAAAGGCGCCGAAGCGATCCGCGATGGCAAGTTCGCCCTCCTGCTCGCGCCCGATTGCGGGCGGTTCCTGCTGATCTGGAAGGCGCTGCGCATCGCCTTTGGCGGCGTACGACAGGGGCGCGACTACACGCTCCTGACCGGCGAGAGGGTGGTGGTCGAAACGCGCCGCGCCGCGCGCCTCGTGGCGCTCGACGGCGAGCGTTGCCGGATGAAGGCGCCCTTCGAGTTCGAGATCCTGCGCGATGCGCTCCGAGTGCGCATCCCCGCCGAGCGGGCCGCAGGCGCCCAAAGCGACACCCGCCCAGAGGCCGCGACGGCGTGATCCGTCTCGTTCAGATCAGCGATCTGCATTTCGGGCGCGAGGACCCCGAGCTCCTCGGGCCGCTGACGGAGGCGATCGAGGCCGCCGCGCCGGATCTCGTGGTCATGGCCGGGGATTTCGTCCAGCGCGCCCGCGCCAGCCAGTTTCGCGCCGCGCGCGCCTTCATGCGCGGGCTCGGGCGGCCGTGGATCGGCGTGCCCGGCAACCACGACATTCCGCTCTTCAATCTGCCCCTGCGCCTCCTCGCGCCCTACGGGCCCTACCGCCGCTGGATCGCGCATGAGCTCGCCCCGCAGCAGGAACTTGGCGATGTGCTGCTCCTCGGGCTCAACACCGCCGACCCCTTCGCCCATCAGCGCGGCCGCGTCCGGCGCGCGGACCGGGAGCGGATCGCCGAGGCGATCGCGCGCGCGGGCGGGCGGCTGCCCATCATCGTCGCGCATCATCCGTTTCACCATGCGCCCGAGGTCGAAAAGAAACTGATGGTCGGCGCGCCCAAGGCGCTGGAGACCTGGGCCGCGGCGGGGCCGCATATGATCCTCTCGGGCCATCTGCACCAGTGGCTCTTCGAGCCCTTCATCCGCCGCAAGGGCGCGGACATGACGCTGCAACTCCATTGCGGGACCGGCCTCTCAACCCGCCGGCGCGGGACGCCAAACGATTTCGCCATCCTCGATTGCTCGGGCCGGGCCGTCTCGGCCACGCGGATGGTGGGCGAGCGCGGGCGCTTCCGCCCGGCGGGCACGGTGCGCTACGAGGTCAGCGCGGATGGCTGGCAACGCTGCGGCGCGGCCCCGGAGAGATAGCGCGGCGGGCGGCGGTCAGTGCCGCAGGTGCTGGATGTCGACCGAGCCGAGATTGGGGCTGATCCACTGGCGCGAGCGGAGCAGATGGCCGTCGGGTCCGACGCTGAAGCTGTTGGTGAAGCGCGCTTCCGGCCCCGCGCAGCGCTCGGTCACGACCCCGTCTTCGACGCGCGCGTAGGTGCAATCGAAGACAAAACGCTCGCTCCCCCCGGCGCCACCGAGAAGCAGAACCTCGCGCCGCGCCGTGAACTCTGGCCCCGCGGTCACTGCTCCTGTGGCCCCGCGCAACGCGGCCAGCGCCGCCGTCACATCGGTCGACATCAGATCGTCCCCAAGCCCGCGCGTCGCCACCAGCAGACCGCCATTGAAACTCATGCTCCGCCGGTCGGAGGTGCCGAAGGTGTGCACCGGCCCGTTGGTTTCGATTTCCACCAGATACCCCGCCAGCCCGGTGCTCTCGCTCGTTACGAGGATCACCGGCGCTTCGGTCGCCGCAAGTACCGCTTCGGGAGGGGGCAGCTGTTGCGCCTCGCGCATCAGCGTGAGCTGCGTGCGAAGCTGCTGGACGACCGTGACCATGGGCGAGCGATAGTTCGGATCGCTCGAACAGCCCGCGAGCAAGACCAGCGCGAGCGCCGCGGTGAAGAGCCGTGTCATCGCCAGAACCTCCCCCAGCTTTCGCTGATCTCCTGCGTGTGGTAGTCGCGCACCTTGTCGTGCAGCCGGTTGCGCAGATTGAGGCGCGCGCCGCCGTCGCGGGTCAACGAGCGGATGTCGATGGTGTTGTCCTGCCGCGATGCTGTCCCGAGGGTCCAGTTCGTCGGGATGGTGATGCGGATGCCCTTGTCGAAGGATCCCTCGCCGAAATCCTCCGGCTCCGCGTCGGTCAGCGTGGCATAGGCCCCCACGCGCCAGCCGTTGGCGAATTCCCGGTCGAGCGAAACGGTCGCGCCATAGTCACCGGCGAGGTAGCGGCCCACGTCGAGCTGCCCGAGGTAGCCGTTGCCGAAATCGTAGTAGGCCGAAGCGTGGCCGGTCACGGTGTCATAGTCTCGCAGCCCGAACCTCTGGTCGAAATCGCGCTGGCGGGCCCAGGCCAGCTCGACGCCGAAGCCCAGCCGGCTGTCCACCGGTTTCCACAGCAGCTCGCTCGCCACCCCGGCGAACATCGGCTCCAGATACCCGGCCTCGAACTTGGCATAGAGATGCTCGGCGGGGCGGGTGAATTGGGTCAGCGTCAGGTAGGAGAGCGCCGGATTGCCCTCCTTGGAGTAGAGCGCGGCATCGGTGCGCACCCGGGGCAATCCGCTTTCGTCGCGCCGCGAGATATCGTCAAGATTGCCCGCCAGTTTGGCATTGATCGCCCCGGACGCCACCAGCCCCGGCGCAAGGCGGTAGGCCGCCGAGAAGCGCAGACCCCGGTCCGAGCGGAGCGGCGATTCGGGATCGAAAACGCTGAGCTGGAGATAGGGCGCGATTGACCAGGAGAGGCGCGGCGCGATCTCTTGGTCGGCGTTGGCTCCGGCGAGGTCGGCTTCGGCGATCTCGGCCCGGGCGCGGATCGCCTCTGCGGGGGCGAATTCGAGCGCCTCGATATCGCTGCGCCGGACGGTCACCGCCGAGAGCGCCATCCCATCCACGATGGGGACGATGCGGAACTCTTCGACCGACGCGGGCAAGGTGCGGCTCATCGCCCGGGCGGCGCGGCCGATGGCCTGGGCCTCGGCGCTGTAACGCCCGTTGGCGAGGCGAAGGGTTGCGCGCGTGTCTGCGAGTTCGAGCCCCACAAGGCGCATGCCCTCCCCGTCGAGGAGCTGCGCGAGCGCGTCGCGGCTGCGCGCGGCGGTGGCGCCATCGCTCACCCAGCCGAGATCGCCCGCGCTCTGGCGGGGCGCAACCGGGAGCGGCGCGGGCTCAAGCCCCGAGGGGACCGGATGCACATGCGGGTTGAGATGGATGCTCAGCTGCGCGCCGATCTCGGCGCCGTGCAGCGAGTAGAGCGAGAGCTGCGCCCCGTTGCGGAAACGGTAGTCGAGCCCGAAATTCCAGGGGGTCTCGTGCTCGATGATCCCGTCGGCAAGTTCGGCCTCGAAAGGATCGGGGGAGTAGTCCAGCACCGCGCTCCAGCGCGCGTCCGGCGGGGCATAGCGCAGCCCGCCGAAGCCGCTGACCGGGCCGCGGAACCAGCGATCGACATTGGGAATGCCGCCTTCGCCGCGCAGCGCCGTGGGCCGGGAGCCGATCCGGCCAAGCGCCCCGTCGCCCCCGAGCCGCCCCCAGCCGATGCCGCCGCTCAGCGTGAGGCCCGGCGCAACGGTCTTGCTCGCCACGAGGTATTCGCTCTCCAGAAGGCCCGTCCCGAGGAAATCCGTGAGCCCGACGGCGAGGGCCGGGCGGCGCGCCGTTTCCTCGAGGATCTGGAACTTGAGATCGAAGCTGCGGTCGTAATAGGCGTCTTCCTCTCGGCCCTCGGGAAAGAGCCCTTCGAAACGGCTGTAGCGGAATGTCCCGCTCAGGCGCGGGGCAAATTGGTAGTTGATCGCGGTATGGCGGATCGACCCGAAGGCGCTCAGCGTGGCCGAGAGCGTGCCATCGGGCATCACCGCGGCATCGGGCGTCTCGACGAGGCCGGGCACACCGTAAAAGGAGAGCCGCGGCGCGCCCTCAAGGCTCTGCCGCGCATGGGCCCAGACCGGCGCGAACGCGGCACCGGCGCACAGCGCACCCGCGCAAATCCAAGCCAACCGCCGCATGATGTCCCCCAGAATGTTCCTGTCCCGTCACAGGTTTAGGCAAGCGCACCGGTCCTGTCCATCGCATTGCCGCGACGGCCCCGGTTTCGGCCCGGACCCGCGCGTTATTTCAAAAGCGACGTGAGGTAGCGGCCATAGGCATTCTTGCGGTAGCGCTCGGCCTGTTGCTCAAGCTCCTCGCGGCTGGTCCAGCCGTTTTCGTAGGCGATCTCGTCGAGGCAACCGGTCTGGAGCCCCTGCCGGTTTTCCAGTGTCCGCACGAAATTCCCCGCATCCAGCAGGCTCGCATGGGTTCCGGTGTCGAGCCAGGCAAAGCCGCGGCCCATGGTCTGGACGTTCAGCTTGCCGGCCGCGAGGTACATCTCAAGGAGCGTCGTGATCTCCAGCTCGCCGCGCGACGAGGGCTTGACCTCGCGCGCGAGTCTGGGCGCATCGCCATCGAGGAAATAGAGCCCGGTGACCGCATAGTTCGAGGGCGGCACCTCGGGCTTTTCGATGATCTGGCGGACCTGCCCGGCCTCGTCGAAGGCGACCACGCCGTAGCGCTCGGGATCGGAGACGTGATAGCCGAAGACCGTCCCGCCCGGTTGCCGATCGGCCTCGGCCAGCAGGTCAGGCAGCCCGTGGCCGAAGAAGATGTTGTCCCCCAGCACCATGGCGGAGGGCGCCCCGTCGAGGAACTCCTCGGCGAGGATGAACGCCTGCGCCAGCCCGTCAGGCGAGGGCTGGACGATGTAGGTCAGGCTCAGGCCCCATTGGCTGCCGTCGCCCAGCGTGCGCTGGAATTGGGCTTGGTCTTCGGGCGTGGTGATCATGGCGATGTCGCGGATGCCGGCGAGCATCAGCACCGAGATCGGGTAATAGATCATCGGCTTGTCGTAGATCGGCAGGAGCTGCTTGGAGATGCCGACCGTGATCGGATAAAGCCGCGTGCCGGAGCCGCCGGCCAGAATGATGCCCTTGCGCTTTGTCATGAGGAGCCCTCGTTGAGTTGGGTGAGCACGCGCGCGAGGCCTTTGCGCCAGTCGGGGCGCGGGATGCCGAAGGCGGCGGTGGTGGCGGAGCAGTCCATCCGGGAGTTACCCGGACGGGCGGCGGGCGTCGGGTAGGACGAGCTGGGGATGTCTTCGGCGGCGCAGGAGAGGCCCGACTGCGCGAAGATCTCCCGCGCGAAATCGGCCCAGGAGACATCCGGCGCGCCGGCGAAATGATAGGTCCCGCTCTTGCCCGGGTCGGCGGCGAGCGCGGCGGCGATGGTGAGGCAGGCTTCGGCGATATCGCCCGCTTCCGTCGGCCCGCCGATCTGATCGGCGACGATGGTCAGCTTGTCGCGCTCGGCCCCAAGCCGGAGCATCGTCTTGACGAAATTGCCGCCATGCGCGGAGAAGACCCAGGATGTCCGCAGGATGGCGAAGACCCCGCCCACCGCGCGGATGCGCTCTTCGCCCGCGAGCTTGGTCCGCCCATAAGCGCCGAGCGGGCCGGTGGGGTCTGTCGGGGTCCAGGGCGCGTCGCCCGAGCCGTCAAAGACGTAATCGGTGGAGATATGCACGAAAGGCAGCCCGCGCGCGGCGCAGGCTTCGGCCATCGCGCCGGGGGCCGCGCCGTTGATCGCCAGCGCCAGCGCCTCTTCGCTCTCGGCCTTGTCCACGGCGGTGTAGGCCGCGGCGTTGATCACCGCCTCCGCATCGCTCGTCGCAATCGCGGCGGCACAAGCGGCGGGATCGGTGAGATCCACGTCCTGGCGGGCGAGGAACCGCGCCTCGGGTGCGCGCGCGCGCAATTCCCGGGCCACCTGCCCCGTCGCGCCGAAGACCAGAAGCCTCATGCGCCGAGCCTCTTGCCGACGCCATCGCGGTTTAGCAAGGGGCGCCACCAGTCCTCGTTGTCGAGATACCATTGCACCGTCCGGGCGAGCCCCTCCTCGACCGTGACCGAGGGCCGCCAGCCGAGCTCCGTCCGGATGCGCTCGGGGTCGATGGCGTAGCGCGCATCATGGCCGGGGCGATCCCTCACGAAAGTGATCTGCGCGGCATAGGCCTTGCCGTCCTCGCGCGGGCGTTTTTCGTCGAGGATGTCGCAGAGCGTCTGGACAAGCTCCAGATTGCTGCGCTCATTCTCGCCGCCGATGTTGTAGGATCGCCCCAGAGCGCCCTTCTCCAGCACCAGCAGGAGCGCGTCGGCGTGGTCCTCCACGTAGAGCCAATCGCGCACGTTGGAGCCATCGCCGTAGATCGGCAGCGGCTTGCCCGCGAGCGCGTTGAGGATGACCACGGGGATGAGCTTCTCGGGGAAGTGATAGGGCCCGTAATTGTTGGAGCAATTGGTCAGGACGACGGGCAGGCCATAGGTCTCATGCCAGGCGCGGACGAGGTGATCAGAGGCGGCCTTGGAGGCGGAATAGGGGCTGTTGGGCGCGTAGGGCGTCTCTTCGGTGAACTGCCCCGTCGCGCCCAATGTGCCAAAGACCTCGTCGGTCGAGATGTGGTGGAAGCGGAACGTCTCGGGCCGGCCCGCGCTTTCCCAATAGCTCCGGGCCGCCTCCAACATGTTGAACGTCCCCGTGACGTTGGTCTCGATAAAGGCGGCGGGCCCGTCGATCGAGCGGTCCACGTGGCTCTCGGCGGCAAGGTGCATCACCGCGTCGGGCTTGTGCGCGGCGAAAATCCGGTCGAGCGCGGGGCGATCGCGGATGTCGGCTTTCTCGAAGCTGTAGAGCGAGCTGTCCGCCACAGGCGCGACGTTCTCAAGACAGGCCGCATAGGTCAGGGCGTCGAGGTTGACGACCTCGTGCCCACGCGTGACCGCCAGACGCACGACGGCGGATCCGATGAACCCGGCGCCGCCGGTGACGAGGAGTTTCATGCGGTCTCTCCGAAGGTGAAGGGCGAGGTCCAGTCCGCGAGGGTCGGCGCGGCGGCATCCTTGGCCGAGAGCAATGGCGCGCCCTCAAGGCCCCAGTCGATGCCGATCTCGGGGCAGTCAAAGCGCACCGCCCCGTCACACTCCGGCGCGTAGTAATCGGAGCATTTGTAGATGATTTCGCTCTCCGGCGCGCGGGTGGAAAAGCCGTGCAGGAAGCCGGCGGGGATCAGCAGTTGCTTGCCATTCTCGAAGCTGAGCTCCTCGCCGATCCATTGCCCGTAGGTCGGGGAGCCGCGGCGCACGTCGACGGCCACATCGAAGATCCGGCCCCGTCCGCAGCGGACGAGCTTGGCCTGGGCGTGGGGCGGGGATTGGTAGTGCAGCCCGCGCACCGTGCCGACCGCGCTGGAGAGCGAGTGATTGTCCTGAACGAATTCGGTGGTCACGCCGGCCTCGGCCATCCGCGCCTTGTTCCAGCTTTCACTGAAGAATCCGCGCTCGTCACCGAACCGCGCCGGGATGATGATGAGGACACCGGGCAACGCCGTTTCAATGACTTGCAAAGGAAATCTCCGTCCGCGT
This sequence comes from Poseidonocella sedimentorum, assembly GCF_900116005.1. Classification (GTDB taxonomy): domain Bacteria; phylum Pseudomonadota; class Alphaproteobacteria; order Rhodobacterales; family Rhodobacteraceae; genus Poseidonocella; species Poseidonocella sedimentorum. The sequence continues at coordinate 458,819 of NZ_FOYI01000002.1, read as the reverse complement.
GAAATGTCTCTGACCGTGTAGCAACGCCCCGCTTGAATGTCACGCGGCAGGGGCGGAGGAGGTAAATATTGGGGCCGGCGCCGCGGCGGGCTGCCTGCATCTTTCGCGGCGCGGCCCTCAGAGACGGCGCGCAAAAGAAAACACCCGCCGAAGCGGGTGTTGGTCATCGCGGGGTGCGGCCGGGGTCAGACGAGCGCGCCGGTGCCCACGCCGCGCCAATCGCTGCCGTCGGAAAACAGCAGCTGCGCGCCCGCGCCGGTGTCGGGGCAAAACGCGAGCGAGCCGGCGGGAGCGGCGGCGGGCAGGTCGGCCAGCGCGATCGGCAGCAGCCGCGCGATCCCGGCGACGGTCAGGTCCGCGCCGGTTGTCACCGCCCCATCGCTCGCGCCGATCGACAGGCCCTCGTTCCAGGTCGCGCCATCGGCGCTCACCTTGATCGCGAAATCATCGGTGCCCGAGGTGCCCATTTCGGCGCGGCCCGACCAGTTGGTCTGGAACAGCAGGCTCGCCGTGTCGCCGCCCGAGGCCTTGTTGATCTTGAGCTGATGGTCGGTGCCGCTGTGGGTCAGAAGCGTCGCCGATGCCGAGACGGCAAGGCGGTTGGTCTCATCGGCGGCGGTGTTGACGCCGAGCTTGTCGGTGCTCTCGGTCGCAACGCGCGCCCAGGTCGCGCCGTCGAAGCGATAGACCTCGCCGCTCGATTGCACATCCGCACGCCAGCCGGGTTGCGCTGCGTGAAATTCCCAGCCCGAGGGGCCGAAGAGCGCGATGGCGCCATCCTGCCCGTCCCACACGCCGGTCGCCCCCGGCGCCACGATGTAGCGCGCGCCCTGGTCGGGGTTGGCGGGCGGCTCGGCGAGCGGCTCCTCGATCACGCTGAGCTGGACCAACGCGTCAAGCACGCGCAGCGCGTCGTTGTGGGTCACGTGTTTTTGCGCCTGTGCCGGCTGGATATAGGGCAGGCTCAACGCGGGGGTGATCTGGGTCATCTGCAGGATCCTTCAACGGCCATGGCTCTGAACGCGGATGCCCGCGTCTCAATGGCCATTCATCCGTTCGATCCCTTAACAGTCTCGAAAACCACCGTGCGCTGCGCCGCCCCTTACTCCGCCGCGTCGGCGTAATCCTCCATCGGCGGGCAGGTGCAGATGAGATTGCGGTCGCCATAGGCGTTGTCGACCCGGTTGACCGGCGGCCAGTACTTGTCGACCCGGAAGGCGCCCGGTGGGAAGCACCCCTGCTCGCGGGAATACGGCCGATCCCACTCGCGCACGAGATCCTCCATCGTATGCGGCGCGTTCTTGAGCGGGTTGTTCTCGCGGTCGATCTTGCCTTCCTCAATCGCGCGGATCTCCTCGCGGATCGCCAGCATCGCATCGCAGAACCGGTCAAGCTCGGCCTTGGTTTCGCTCTCCGTGGGCTCGACCATCAGCGTCCCGGCCACCGGCCAGCTCATGGTCGGCGCATGAAAACCGCAATCGACCAGACGTTTGGCGATATCTTCCACGGTCACGCCCGCGCTCTTCTCGAAGGGACGCGTGTCGAGGATGCACTCATGCGCAACCCGGCCCTTGCCGCCCTTGTAGAGCACGTCATAAGCCCCTTCGAGCCGCTTGGCGATGTAGTTGGCGTTGAGGATCGCGACCTTGGTCGCCTGCGCCAGACCCTTGCCGCCCATCAGCAGGATGTAGGCCCAGGAGATCGGCAGCAGCGAGGGCGATCCGAAGGGCGCGGCCGAGACCGGCCCCTCTTCGCCGCCGGTGACCGGGTGGCCGGGGAGATGCGGCGCGAGATGCGCCTTGACCCCGATGGGCCCCATTCCGGGCCCGCCCCCGCCATGGGGGATGCAGAAGGTCTTGTGCAGGTTGAGGTGGCTCACATCGCCGCCCAGATCGCCGGGCCGCGAGAGGCCGACCATCGCGTTCATGTTGGCCCCGTCGATATAGACCTGGCCGCCATGCTCATGGGTGATGGCGCAGACATCGCGCACGGTTTCCTCGAAAACCCCGTGGGTCGAGGGGTAGGTGATCATGCAACCGGCGAGATTTTCGCCATGCTTTTCCGCCTTGGCGCGGAAATCGTCGAGGTCGATATCCCCGTTCGCCGCCGATTTCACCGGGACCACTTTCCAGCCCACCATCTGCGCCGATGCCGGGTTTGTCCCATGCGCGCTGGTGGGAATGAGGCAGACGTTGCGGTGCCCCTCGCCCCGCGCGCGGTGATACGCGGCGATGGTCAGGAGCCCGGCGTATTCCCCCTGCGCGCCGGAGTTGGGCTGCATCGACAGATCGTCATAGCCGGTGATGGCGCAGAGCTTGGCCGACAGATCGTCGATCAACTCGCGATAGCCCTCGGCCTGGTCGGCTGGCGCGAAGGGGTGCAGCAGCGAAAACTCCCGCCACGAGACGGGCATCATCTCCACCGCCGCGTTGAGCTTCATGGTGCAGGACCCAAGCGGGATCATCGCCCGATCGAGCGCGAGGTCGCGGTCCGCGAGGCGGCGCATATAGCGCATCATCTCGGTCTCGGCCCGGTTCATGTGAAACACCTCGTGCTGAAGATACGGCGTCTGCCGGTGCAGCGCCTCGGGCACGCGGTATTCCGCGGTGAGATCATCATCGGCCCGCTCGATCCCGAAGGCCCGCCAGACCTTCTCGATCACGCCCGAGCGCGTCGCCTCATCGAGCGTGATCCCGACCTTGCTCTCGCCCACCTTGCGCAGGTTGACCCCCTCCGCGACCGCGGCCTGCATCACGCCCTTCTGGAAGCGCCCGACATCCACCGTGATGGTGTCGAAAAACGCCTCCGGCTCGATGGTGAACCCCGCCTCCTCAAGCCCGCGGGCGAGCCGGACGGTCTTGCGGTGAATGCGCTGCGCGATGGCCTTGAGCCCTTCGGGGCCGTGAAACACCCCGTAAAACGACGCCATGACCGCCAGAAGCGCCTGCGCGGTGCAGACGTTGGATGTCGCCTTCTCGCGCCGGATGTGCTGCTCGCGGGTCTGGAGCGCGAGGCGATAGGCCTTGTTGCCATGGCTGTCGATGGAAATCCCGACCAGCCGCCCGGGCATCGCGCGTTTATAGGCGTCTTTCGTGGCCATGTAAGCCGCGTGCGGCCCGCCATAGCCCATGGGCACGCCAAACCGCTGGGCCGAACCCACGACGATATCCGCCCCCATCGCGCCCGGCTCCTTCAGGAGCGTGAGCGAGAGCGGGTCGGCCGAGATCACCCCGATCGCGTCGGCGCCATGCAACGCGGCGATCTGGTCGGTGAAGTCGCGGACGTGGCCATAGGTGCCAGGATACTGGAAGATCGCGCCGAAAACCGCCGCCGGATCGAGCGCCTCGGGGGCGCCCACGATGACCTCGATCCCCAGAGGCGCGGCGCGCGTCTTCATCACGGCGATGTTCTGCGGGTGGCAATTCTCATCGACGAAGAACGCCCCGGCCTTCGATTTCGCCACCCGCTGCGCCATCGTCATCGCCTCGGCGCAGGCGGTGGATTCATCGAGCAGCGAGGCGTTGGCGATCTCAAGGCCCGTGAGATCGGAAATCATCGTCTGGAAGTTCAGAAGCGCCTCAAGCCGCCCCTGGCTGATCTCCGGCTGATAGGGCGTGTAGGCGGTGTACCAGGCCGGGTTTTCAAGGATGTTGCGCTGGATCGCGGGCGGGGTGACTGTCCCGTGATAGCCTTGCCCGATGAGCGAGGTCAGCACCCGGTTCTTGGAGGACACCACGCGCATATGGTAGAGCAGCTGCCGCTCCGACAGGGGCTTGCCGAAGTCGAGCCCCCCCTCCATCCGGATCGAAGCCGGGATCGTCTCGTCGATCAACCCGTCGAGACTGTCGATGCCCAGCACCTCAAGCATCTCCGCCATCTCCTTGGGCGACGGCCCGATATGGCGGCGGTTGGCGAAATCGTAGGGAAGGTAATCTGTCGGTGTGAAGGGCATGCCCGTCTCCTGCAACGCGCCGTGTAAGGGCTTGATGACTCGGGTGCCGCGCCGGGGCCGGCGCGGCGAAAGGCAAGCGGCTTAGCCGATCATCTTCTTGTAAGCCGCTTCGTCCATGTAATCGTCCAGCTGGCTGGGATCGGCTGGCTTGATCTTGAAGAACCAGCCATCGCCCTGCGGGTCGTCGTTGACCTGCCCCGGATTCTCGACCAGCGCGGAGTTGACCTCCACGATCTCGCCGTCGATCGGCGCGAGGATCTCACTCGCGGCCTTGACGCTTTCGATGACCACCGCCTCGTCATCTTTGGCGATCTCGTCGCCCTCTTCGGGCAGCTCAATAAAGACAATGTCGCCCAGCTGTTCGGCGGCGTGTTCGGTGATGCCGACGACGATCAGATCATCCTCGGGGCGAAGCCATTCATGTTCTTCGGTGTATTTCATCTGATCCCTCATCAGCGTTTGAAATTGGATGGGACGAAAGGCATCGGCGCGATGCGCACCGGATGCCGCCGCCCCCTGACCTCACCATAGAGCAGCGCGTCGCCGCCTGCATAGTCGGCCGAGACATAGCCCATCGCGACAGGCCCGCCGACGCTTGGGCCGAACCCGCCCGAGGTGATGGTGCCAACCGGATCGCCGCCCTCGGATGCGGCGAAAAGCGCCACGCCTTCCCGCATCGGCGCGCGCCCTTCGGGCATGAGGCCAACGCGGCGCAAGGCCGGGCCGTCGGCCAGTTCTTCGAGGATCACACCGGCGCCGGGAAAGCCGCCTTCCCGCGCCCCGCCCGCGCGCCGCGCCTTCTGGATCGCCCAGGTCAGCCCGGCTTCAACAGGCGTGGTTTCCGTCGTAATATCATGGCCATAGAGGCAAAGACCGGCCTCCAGACGGAGCGAATCCCGCGCCCCGAGTCCGATCGGCTCGACCGCCTCGTGATCGAGCAGCGCCCGCGCCAGAGCCTCTGCCGCGCCCACCGGCACGGAAATCTCATAACCGTCTTCGCCGGTGTAACCCGAGCGCGAGACCCAGCAGGCCGCGCCCGCGAGCGTCACGTCCGCCACATCCATGAAGCGCATCCCGGCCACCTCGGCCGCGAGACTGGCAAGCGCCGCCTCCGCCGCCGGTCCCTGCACCGCCAGAAGCGCGCGGTCTGTCACCACCTCGACCGACACCTCCGGCTCCAGCGCCGCCCGCAGATGCGCGATATCGGCGTCCTTGCACGCCGCGTTGACCACGAGGAACAGATGATCGCCCCGGTTGGCGAACATCAGATCGTCGAGAATACCGCCCGTCTCATTGGTGAAAAACCCGTAGCGCTGACGCCCCACGCCAAGCCCGGCCACGTCCATCGGGATGAGCCGCTCCAGAGCGCGCGCCGCATCCGCCCCCCGCAGCAGGACCTGCCCCATGTGGCTCACGTCGAACAGCCCCGCCTTCCCCCGCGTGTGCAGATGCTCCTTGAGCACGCCCAAGGGATATTGCACGGGCATTTCATAGCCGGCGAACGGGACCATCTTGGCCCCCAGTTCAACGTGCAGATCGTGCAGCGGCACGCGTTTCAGATCGGTCATCCCCATCTCCCTGCCTGCGCCGATGTTCTGTGGAACCACGGCATCAATTGCGGTCCGAAACCGGCCCGCCCGATGCCCCCTCTGTCCCTTTGCCTGAGATCGCTATCCCGTCGGCGCCCCGGTCTGCGGGGTCTCTCCAGAGTGTCAAATGGCGTCGGTCCCATGGCCTGAGAGTTTCCGGGGCGGTTGCTCCTTCGGCACCGGCTGAACCGGTTCTCCCGACGTCACGTCTAATTCCCTGTTAGCGAACCGACAGCCACCGGGCAAGAGGCAAGACGCGAGGGGCCGGGCAGCCGCCGCGCGGCTGGCGCGGATTTGGGCACCCCGCCGATCAGCCCGGCTGGTTCGGTTGCGCCGCTTCCCACGCGGCCCAGGCGGCCGGCGTGTCGAGGTCCACGACCGCCCCCTGCCCCGGCGCGGGGACGAGGGTCACAAACTCGCGATTGTCCTCCAGCACACGGCGCGCGCCCTCGTCGGCCCGAAGCCCCTTGAGCGATTCGAAGAACCGCGCGCCGAAGAGGACCGGGTGGCCGGGCACGCCGTCGGCCGAGGTCGCGCGGCAGATCTCGCGCGCTTCGCGCGGATCGAAGGCAGCGATGACGCGATTGAAATGTTCGGCGGTGATCTCCGGCATATCGGCCAGCGCGATGATGATCGCCGCGGTGTCCGGCGCGGTGGCGAGGAGCCCGGCGTGCAGCGATGCCGCCATGCCGCGCGCGGCCTGCGGCGCGTCGGTCAACGCAACGTCGAGCCCCGACAGAGCGGCGCGGCGCGCCTCGGCCGCAGGCGGAAGGATCACGCGCACCGCCGAGGCCTTCGACCCCGCCGCCGCCTTGGCCGCGCGGCGCAGGAGCGGCTCACCGTCGACCGGGCGCAGAAGCTTGTCCTCGCCGCCCATCCGGCGCGAGGCCCCCGCCGCGAGCAACAGGACCTCGATCCGCTGTGCCGCCGGTCGCGGGGCCGGCCGTGGGGCCGCGCGCGGCTGGCTCCGCTGCGGGATTTCCTTGAGCAACCCGCCGACGCCCATCGCCGCGATTTGCGCGCTCCCCACCGGCAGATCCGCCGCCAGCCGTTCCAGAACCCAGTCGGCCCCGTTGAGCGCGGGCGAGCGCGCGCAGCCTGGCAGCCCGACGATCCGCTGTGCCCCGCGCCGCCCCAGCAACAGCAGGTTGCCCGGATCGACCGGCATCCCGAACTGTTCCACCTCGCCGCCCGCCCGTTCCAATGCAGCAGGGATCACATCGCGCCGGTCCGATGTGGCCGAAGCGCCGAGCAGCAGAACAAGCGCCTCATCCGCCTCAGCCAGCGCGGCGGCAACGGCGTCTTCAGTATGCGCCACGCGGGCGACACGCCTGAGCCGGGCCCCGAGATCGCCAAGCCGCGCCGCTGTCACCGCTTCGGCCTTGGCGAAAAGCCCCGGTTTCATGCCCGGTGTTTCGGTCAGGATGAGCGCGGCATCGCGCGGGCGAAACGGGTGGAACCGCAAGGGCGCCGCGCCTGATCCAAGCGCCGCCTCCACCTGCGCCAGCCGTGCTGCGCGCACCGCGTAGGGGATGATCTTGATCGTCGCGACCAGCGCGCCTTGCGAGAGCCGCGCCGCATCGGGCAGGGTGGCGATGGTGATCGCCTCGTCGATGCTGTTGGCGGCGGTCAGCGCCGCGGCGTCCAGCGTGACCAGCCCCGCCGCCGGTGCGGTCAGGTTGACCCGCCCGGTGAACGGCGCCGTCACGTCAAACCCATGGTCCCCAAGCGCGGTGGCGAGCCGGGCCGCGGCGGCGTTTTCGTCAAGATCCTCCGGATCGGGCCGCGCGACGACGACGCTTTCAACCCCTTCTGCCGCAAGGGCGGCGATGGCCTCCGGTGTCAGCCGCGTCCCTTTGCGCAACCGAAGCGCCCCGGCCTGCAACGAATGGGCGAGGATCGCCCCTTCGGCCTCGGCGGTCGCTAGCGGGCCGAACTTCATCCGGTCCGGCGCGTCTCGGGGCGCCGTAGCCGTTCGGTCAGCTCGGCCATGATCGCGATGGCGATCTCGGCCGGTGAAGCCGCGCCGATGTCGAGCCCGACCGGCGCATGGATCCGCGCGATGTCCTCGGCGCCGAACCCGGCGGCCTCCAGATGGGCGACCCGTTTGGCATGGGTCCGCGTGCTGCCGAGACAGCCCAGGTAGAAGACGTCCGAGCGCAGCGCGGTCTCAATGGCCGGGTTGTCGAGCTTGGGATCGTGGGTCAGCGTGACCACCGCGGTGCGCGCGTCGAGCCCGAGCGCGGAGAGCGCCGCATCCGGCCAGTCACCGATCAGCACCTCACCGGGAAAGCGAGCCTCGGAGGCGAAACTGTCGCGCGGATCGATGAGCGAGACGTCATGTCCCGCGAGCCGCGCCATGGTGCAAAGCGGCTGAGCGATATGGACCGCGCCGACGATGGCGAGGCGCAGCGGCGGGTTGTGCACGGCGAGGAAAACATCACCGGAGAGCGCCGACCGGTCGGTGGAAAATCCGCGCGCGGCGCTCTCGTCTTCCGCCCCGACGAGACGGCGCTCCCATGTGGAAAGCCGCGTCCGCAGCGCGACAGGGCGGCGCGCGGCGCGGCGGGCGACCAGCTCTTCGAGCAGCGTCACGGGCAGGCCCTCGCCCATCCCCACCGGCTCGACAAGGATGCGGATGCGCCCGCCACAGGCGAGCCCGACCGCGAAGGCGTCTTCGTCGGCGACGCCGAACTCCAGCACCCGGCAATCGCCGCGCCCGAGCCCGTCGAGCGCTTCGGCCACCACGGCCCCCTCGACGCAGCCGCCCGACACCGAGCCGGTCATTGCGCCGTCCCCGGCGATCATGAGTTGGCTGCCCACCGGGCGCGGCGCGCTGCCCCAGGTCTCGATCACGGTCGCGAGCGCGACCTGGCCGCCGGCGCGGATTTCGGCCAGCGCCGCCTCGGGGATGCCGCCCCGCCCGCTCACGCCACGCCCGCGCGGAGCGCATCGTGGATATGGACAAGCCCGACCAGCCGGCCGTCGTCTTCGGTCACGAACAGCGACGAAATTTTGCGCGCGTTCATTTCGCCAAGCGCTTCGGAAAGCAGCGCGTCCGGCGCGATGGTGCGCGGGTCCGCCGTCGCCACATCGCCGGCGCGCCGCTCCATCAACCCGCTGAGATTGCGCCGCAAATCACCATCGGTGATGATCCCGGCAACCCGTCCCTCGCGCAGCACGGCAACAACGCCAAAGCTCTTGGCCGTCATCTCCAGCAGGGTCTCGCCCATCGGCGTTTCGGGAAGGACGACCGGCAGCTCATCGCCCCGGTGCATCACCGCCGAGACGCGCAGAAGCTGGGCGCCGAGCGTGCCGCCGGGGTGGAAGGCGAGGAAGTTCTCCCGCTCGAACCCGCGTTGTTTCATGAGTGCGACGGCGAGCGCATCGCCCAGAGCCATGGTGCAGGTGGTCGAGGTAGTGGGCGCCATTCCAACCGCGCAGGCTTCCGGCGCATCGGGCAGGGTCAGGACGAAATCGGCCTGCTGCGCCAGCGCGCTGGCGGGCCGTTTGGTCACGGCGACAAGCGGAATGCGGAAGCGGCGCGTGTGGGCGATGATATCGGCCAACTCGCGCGTCTCGCCAGAATTGGAGATCAGGATCACCGCATCTTGCCCGGTGATCATGCCGAGATCGCCATGGCTCGCCTCGCCGGGGTGGACGGCTTGCGCGGGCGTGCCCGTGCTGGCGAAGGTGGCGGCGATCTTGTTGGCCACGTGGCCCGATTTGCCCATACCCGAGACGATCACGCGCCCCGGCACATCCAGCAGCCGCGCCACCGCCGCATCGAAATCAGCCGGCATATCCTCGGAAAACCGGGCCAGCGCCGCCGCTTCGATCCGCAGAACCTCGCGGGCGATCTCTGTTGGTGTGGCGGCATTCATGCTGGCATCCTTTGCATCCGGCGCCAGAGATAGCGCGGCGACGGGGCAAGGTGAAGGGCGCGCGGGCCGCGCCGTCCGCCTCTAGCCGGCTGGTTTCGGCGCGGCGGCCTCCTCCGTCTCGACCCGCTCCGCTTCGGCCTCGACCACATCGGCGTCATCTTCCGGCGCCGCGGGCTTGGCGCTTTGCCCCACGATCAGCGGGAGCATCCCGACACCGGTCGCGGAGCTGACGTCCGGCGACGGCGGGGTGGTCCAGCTCATGGTGTCGAACCCTTCGCAAACCGAACAGACGGGCGCCCATTCCGCATGGGCGGTCTTGCAGTTCTCGCAGACCCACTGCGGCCCGCGCGGCGCGCTCAGCGCCCGGGCAAGCCAACCCTTGACCATCGCGTCATCGGCGCCCTCGCCGCGGGCAATCGCCGCCATGATCGTCAAGACGCGCGCATCCGGCGCGGTCTCGACCAGATCACCAAGCGCGCGGCGCGCTTCGGGAAAATTCTCGGCGGCGATGTTGAGCTCGGCCATGAGCATCCGCGATTCGGGATGATCGGGCTGGGGCTTGATCAAGGCGCGGAACCGCTTGATCCGGGCCTCCGGCGTCTCCCCCGGTTCGATCTCGGCAAAGGCGGCGGCGAGGTCAGGGTGCGGCCGCACGGACCACGCCTTCTTGAGCACGCGCGCGGCATGCCTATGACTGCCCTGTTCGATATAGCCGCGCGCGGCGAGCACGGCGGCGGGCACCAGATCGGGCGAGAGCCGGTTGGCCTCGATCGCCTTCTCGCGCGCCTCGATATCGGCCCCCTCGGCAAGGACGCCCTTGGCCTGCCCCAAGGCGAGCACCGCGTCGCGCCGCTTGTGGACATCGCGCGGGATCTGCCCCTGCCGCGCCTTGGCCTTGAGCGTGTCGCGCGCGCCGGACCAATCCTGTTTGCGGGCCTGAAGCTGCAACAGCGTGTCCTGAATCTCGCCGTGCTTCGGCTTGAGTGCGAAAGCCCGTTCGGCAAGCTTCAGGGCCGTGTCCGTATCCCCCGCTTCGAGCCTCTGGCGCATGATCCCGCGAATGCCGACGAAGCGGGTCTTTTCATCGACGAGCAGTGCCTTGTAGGCCGACTCGGCGGTCTTGCGATCGCCCGCGATCTCGGCGGCCTGGGCGGTGATGAGCCGGCCGAGGTTGGGCTGGTTGAGCATCTTGTCGGCGCGGGCCGCCTTGGCCATCGCTTCCTTGCCATCGCCGCTGGCGAGCGCGACGAGCCCCTCGGTCAGCGCCAGAAGCCCCTTGCGTTCGCGGTTACGGTCGAAATAGCGGGTTATCGCCGTCTCGTCGCCGTTGATGAACTTCAGCACCGCAACCAACAGCCCCGCGAGTTTGAGCAGCACGAAGACCACCAGCAGCAGCAGTACCAGCGCGATGACCGATTGCAGTGGCCCGAGCGTGAATTCCGTGCCGGCGACGGTGACCTGCACGCCGCCCTCGCTTTCCAGCAGGAAGACCGATCCGAGCGTCAGGGCAACGACAAGCGCGAGGAAAACGACGATTTTAACGAGTGACCACAGCATGAGCGCCCCTAGTCCTGAGTGAAATCTGCGGCCAGGGTCTCGGCGGCGGCGATGGCCTCCTGCCGGGCCCGGGCCGCGTTTGTCCAATCGGCCATCGCCGATGACGCGACGTCCGGAAGGGCCGCAAGCTCGGCCAGCGCGTCTTCCAGCGCGCCGGCACTGAGCGACGCGCCCGCCCGCGACAGGATCGCGTCCGGGTCATCGCCCTCGCGCGGGGTGATCGAGCGGGCGCCCAACTGGCGGGCAAAGAAGGCGCCGACGCCGCCGCCCTCCGCCGCGTCGGCCCGCGTGGCGGCGAGCGCCGCGCGCGCCGCATCGGGGAAATCGCGCTGCAGGACCGGCAAGGTCGGAACGCCGTTTTCCGCCGGATCGACCAGCGCCTCGGGCACCTCCGCCCCGGTCAGATCTTCCAGCGTGGCGAGGTCCGAGGCATAGGGGGCGCCGGTGTCAACGGCCGCGCGGATCTTGCCAAGCGCGGCGCGGATCTCAGCCATGCGCTCGGTCTCCTCAGCGCCGGCCTCGACCGTGCGCGCCTCTTCGAGCAATGCTTCGAATTCCGCGCGCTGAGCCGCGACCGTCTCCTGCATCGCATTGATTTCGCGCTCATATGCGGCAATTGCCTCGCGCGAGACATTGTCGGCGATCGGGCGTTTTTCCATCGCGGTCAACCGCTCTTCCACGGCGCCGAGCGTTTGCCCGAGCTCGCTGACCCGCTCCTCCAGAGCGGCGACCCCGGCGCGACTCGCCTCAGCGGCTGAGCCCGCAAGCTCGGCCATCTCATCGCGCAGAGGCCCGGTTCCGGCGGCAACAGCATCGGTAATTTTCGCATCGAGCGCAGCGGCAAGCGCCTCCTGCTCGGCGGCGAGCCCATCGATGCGCGCGGCAAGCGGATCATCGCCACCCGCTCCGGTAAAAAACGGCAACTCCGTCATCGTCGCGGCCCCGAATCCCAACGCGGCCGCCACGGCGCCGCCCAGAACCAGCGGCACAAACCCGCCCCGCTTCGCGGTGGCGGCCGGCGCGGCGTCTGGCGCAGAGCCCGTCTGTTCCGCCGAAACCGCCTCGGGCCGCTCGGTCCGGGTGGCCTCGGCATCCAGCGGATCGCCGCCCACAAGCACCTCGCGCGGCGGCGGCGAGACGGGGTTGCCGTCTGGCGCATCGCTCGCTCCCGCGCCCTCAGGATCGGCGCTCGCGCGCTCGCTCTCCGGGCCGGACACCCCAGATATCTCTTTGTTTTCAGAAGGTTGGTCGCCTGACCCGGCCTCGTCCGGGGATGTTTTCACCCCGTCCAGCGCCTCGAGATCCGCGGCATCTTCCGCGGAAATCTCCGCATCGTCCCGGGGCCAGATCGCGGGGGCGTCTTCCGTGTCCGAACCCGCGTCCGTCTTGTCCTTGCCGTCCGATGCCACACTCTTACTCCCACGATTCCCGCCGGGTGCCACACCGACCTCCGGCGCAGCTTAGCGCGGGCGTTGGGGGCGCTCAACCCGGACTAGAGCGTCGATTTGTCTCTGGACCGCCTCGGACATCGCGCTGCCGTTTTTCGCGGCGGCCACAACGGTTTGCTCGCGAAACGGCGTCGGCAGGACGGCGGCGGTCCCGGCGCTGATGGCGATCGGCCGAACCGGGGCGCGGGCCGACAGATGCGGCAGCAGCAACGCCGCGCTACGCGCGGAAAAAAGCGGCGCGATGACCGGCTGCGTGCCCTCCAACGCGGCCTTTGCCTCGGCGCTGATCGGCACTTCGATCTGGCGATAGACGACCTTCTCGCGCACCGAGATGCCCGCCCCGAGCAGCGGCGTCGCCAGATCGCGGGCAACCTCCGCGCCGCGCAGGTAGAGCAGCCGGAGATCCCGCGCGCGCAGCAGCAAGAGCGCCAGAAGATTGCGCGCATCGCCTTCCGCACAAACCGCCGTCAGCCCCGCCTCCTCCGCCGCCTCCGCGGTGCGCGGTCCGGGGACAAAGGCCGTCCGCCCCGCAAGCCCGGGCAAATCCCGCACCACGTGCACCGCGTTTTCGGACGTGAAGATCAGCGCATCGAAGGGCTCGGCCAGCAGGGCCGAAACCTCCTCGGGCGGCGCCGGCGCCAGCCGCATCAGAGGCGAGACAATCACCCGCGCGCGCTTGAGCGTCAGCGCGAACCGGCGGGCAGCGGCTTCGGGTCTTGTGATCAGCACGATGGGTGGTTGCACCATTGGGGTGACCCGGGATTGTGAAACCTACCGACCAGTGCTACGCCTCTTCGACGGCCTGCGCAACGTTCCCGGCGCGCGCCCCACGCCAGCCCCTGCTCCGATTTACCACCAGTTCGAGCAATCTTGATGACCCGCCCGCTCACCCTTCTCGGCATCGAAAGCAGCTGTGACGACACCGCCGCAGCGGTGGTCCGCGGGGTGCCCGGGTGCGCCGAAATCTGCGCTTCGGTGGTCCGGGGACAGGCGCAACTCCATGCGCCCTTTGGCGGAGTGGTGCCTGAAATCGCCGCTCGGGCCCATGCGGAAAAGCTCGATCTTTGCGTCGCCGAAGCGCTCGCCGGCGCGGGGCTTTCGCTCAACGACATGGACGCGGTGGCCGTCACCGCCGGGCCCGGCTTGATCGGCGGCGTGCTCTCGGGTGTGATGTGCGCCAAGGGGATCGCGGCAGGGGCGGGGTTGCCGCTCGTCGGCGTGAACCATCTCGCGGGCCATGCCCTCACCCCGCGACTGACCGATGGCACGGCGTTCCCCTATCTCGTCCTGCTGGTCTCCGGCGGGCATTGCCAGTTTCTCATCGCGCATGATCACGCGACCTTCACCCGCCTCGGCGGCACGATCGACGACGCGCCGGGGGAGGCCTTCGACAAGGCCGCCCGTATCCTCGCCCTGCCGCAACCGGGCGGGCCCGCGGTGGAGGCCGCCGCACGGCGCGGCGATCCCGCGCGTTTTTCCCTGCCGCGCCCGTTGCTGGACCGGCCCGGCTGCGACATGTCCTTTTCCGGGCTCAAGACCGCCCTGCTGCGCCAGCGCGATCAGCTGATGGTGGACGGCGTGCTCAAGGCGCAGGATCGCGATGACCTCTGCGCCGGGTTCCAGCGCGCCGTCGCTGATATCCTCGCCGAAAAGACCCGCCGGGCGCTGGCCGCCTTGCACGAGGCCGGTCCGGTCGATCCGACGCTTTCGGTGGCCGGGGGCGTTGCCGCGAATGGCGAGATCCGGGCGCGGCTCGGCGCCGTCTGCGCGGAAAACGGGGTCGCCTTCACCGCGCCGCCGCTCGCGCTTTGCACCGACAACGCCGCGATGATCGCCTATGCCGGGCTGGAGCGCTTCGCCGCGGGCGCGCGCGATGACATGACCCTCGCCGCACGGCCGCGCTGGCCGCTGGACGAACGCGCCGCGCCACTCATCGGAAGCGGGCGCAAGGGGGCCAAGGCATGATCGCGGTGATCGGTGCCGGGGCCTTCGGGACCGGGCTCGCCGTTGCGCTCGCCCGCAAGCACGAAGTCCGGCTCTGGGCCCGCAACCCCGATCATGTCGCCGCGATGCGCGCGGACCGGGCAAACCACGCCCGGCTGCCCGGAATCGCCCTTCCGGAACGGGTCGTACCGACGCAGGATCTGGCCCTTGCCGCCGAGGCGGAGATCCTGCTCCTTGCCCTGCCGATGCAGCAGCTTTCGGGCATGCTCACAGACCACGCCGGGCGCTTTGCCGGCAAGGTGCTGGTGGCGACCTGCAAGGGGCTCGATCTCGACAGCCTCGCGGGGCCGGTGGACCTTATCGAACGGCGGCTGCCGGGCTGCCGCGCGGCGCAATTGACCGGCCCGAGTTTTGCCAGCGAGATCGCCGAGGGCAAACCCACTGCCCTGACCCTCGCGGCGCGCGATCCCGCGCTTGGCCGCGCGTTGCAGGAGGCCCTGACCACCCCAACGCTGCGGCTCTACCGAAGCACGGATGTGATCGGCGCACAGCTTGGCGGGGCGCTCAAGAACGTGATCGCCATCGCCGCCGGGGTGGTGATCGGCGCGGGGCTCGGGGCGAGCGCGCGCGCGGCCCTCATCACCCGGGGCTTCGCCGAGATGCAGAACCTCGCAGGGGCGCTCGGGGCGGAGCCCGAAACGCTCGCCGGTCTCTCGGGGCTGGGCGATCTGATCCTGACCTGCACCTCCGAGCAATCGCGCAACTACAGCTTCGGTCAGGCGCTCGGCCGGGGGGAGCATTTCGCGAGCACCATCACCGTCGAGGGCACCGCCACCGCCCGCGCCGCGCACCGGCTCGCCGGGCAACACGGGCTCGACATGCCGGTACTCGCCGCCGTGGTGGCCGTGCTGGAGGATCCCGGCGCGCTGAACGACACCATCGACGCGCTGCTGTCGCGGCCGCTGAAACCGGAATGAGGGACCCCGATGCGCTACTGGCTTTTCAAATCCGAACCGTCGACCTGGAGCTGGGAGGACCAGCGCGCCAAGGGCGACGCGGGCGAGGAGTGGGACGGGGTGCGCAACTATCAGGCGCGCAATTTCATGCGCGAGATGGCCGTGGGGGACCGGGGCTTTTTCTACCATTCGCAGAGCGAGAAGGCCGTGGTGGGTCTCGTCGAGGTTATCGCCCAAGCCCATCCCGACAGCACCACCGAGGATAAGCGCTGGGAGTGCGTCGACATCAAGGCGCTGCGCAGCGTAGAAACCCCGGTCACGCTCGATGCGATCAAGGCCGATGAGCGGCTGGCCGAGATGATCCTCGTGCGCAACTCGCGGCTCTCGGTGCAGCCGGTGACGGAGGCCGAATGGCGGATCGTCTGCGAGATGGCGGGCGTCACGCCGATGTGACCAACCCGCCCCTGCCGTAGGGGCACGCAAAACCTTGGCAGATCCCCGCGCCCGGCGCATACTCACGCCAATCACCGCCGAAGGAGAAGAGCCGATGGGTGTGGTCAGTGTTATCGCGGCGGGGGCCGCAGCGTGGGTTTTCGGAGCGATCTGGTACAGCGTGCTGGCGCAGGCGTGGAAAGAGGCTTCGGGCGTGGCGCTCGGAGAGGATGGCGCGCCGGTCAACCAGAAGAACCCCGTGCCCTACATCGCGTCGATGGTCTGCATGATCGTTGTCGCGGGCATGATCCGCCACATCTTCGCGGGGACGGGCATCACGACACTCGGCGCAGGCGGTCTCGCCGGTCTTGGCGCCGGGCTCTTCATCGCCGCACCCTGGATCGTGACGTGCTACGGATTTGCAGGGCGTCCGCTCAAGTTGATCCTCATCGACGGCGGCTATGCCACCTTCGGCTGCATGGTCATCGGGATTGTGCTGACGCTTTTCTGACGGCGCGTCTGCCGCCCCGGCAGCGGCAAAGCCCGGACATACGGCGCGGCAACGGAGCTGCTCTGCCTGCCGTGCGCGTCGCCTGAATTGAAAGAAGGGTCCCGATCGCAATGACCGAGACCCTTCCTCACCCCGCGTGCTCCCACAAACACCACACGCGTTTCTTGAAACTGGATCCCGGCCATCCTAGCCGTTGCATCAGTGATACACCGCAAAGCCCTGAATCACCAAGCCGCAAGTAGTTAGAAATGGATGTGAACCGTTGAGGGTTTGATAAGCAAATCGCGCGCCGTTCGCGCTGACCGAGGCAAAGATTAAGGCCCGCCGCCGGGATGGCGCGGGCCTTTGTGTCTGGTCCGGTCCGGGTCTCGGCTCAGCCGTAGACGCTCTCTTTGCCGAAATGCTTGGTCAGCATGTAGTAGATCACGGCGCGGTACTTGTTGCGCTCCGAACGGCCATAGGTCTCGATCACGGAATTGATCGCGTCCATGAGCTCCGGGCCCTCTGCGAGGCCGAGTTTCTTCTTCAGAAAGTTCTCCTTCACCGTCTCGAGCTCGCCATCCTGCGAGGCTGCGACGGTCGAGGCGTCGGCGTTGTAGATCGCCGGGCCGCAGCCGATTGTGACCTTGGTGAGAAGAGCCATGTCGGGGTCCATCCCGCATTTGTCCTTCAGGTCCTCGGCGTATTTCGCAATTAGGTCGTCACGCTTTCCCATGCTTATCCCTGTCTCCACTGTTGCACCGCTGTGTTCTTGTCGCGGTTTCGCGTTTGAGTAGTGCGGAACCTAGTCAGAATTTCCGCCTGCGGGAAGCTTAAATATCCGGCGGGTTTCGAGGTGGCCGATTGCCGCCCGGCTCGGCGAGGCGTTGCAACTCAGGCCGCGCGCCGGCGGCGGCGCGGGACGATCTGCTGCACGATCCCGGCGCAGAGCAGGTAAAGCGTCGTGATCACAAGGCCCCAGTGGGCCCAGCTTTCGGGATGAAATCCGACCCAGGCCGCCCAGCCGGCAAAGACCGTCCAGCCGATCGCCATGGGCAGCGAGACCGCCCGCCAGCGGGCCGTCCGGACCGGGTGGATAAACTTCAGCGGCAGGAACATCGCCACCGCGAGCAGCACGATGATCGCGAACATGACCCAGAAATTCGGCTCCAGCGCGAAGAGCACGAGGACCACCATGTTCCAGCAGCCGGGGAAGCCGAGAAAGGAATTGTCGGCCGTTTTCATGCCGGTGAAGGCGAAATAGAGCGCGCTGGAGAAGGTGATGGCGATGATCGAGGCCCAGCCGGTCCAGCCGGGCAGGAGGCCGGATTGAAAGAGCGCGAAGGCGGGGATGAAGACGTAGGTCAGATAGTCGATGATCAGGTCGAGCAACACGCCGTCGAAGGTGGGCGCATTGGCCTTTACGTCGTAGCGCCGGGCGAGCGGGCCGTCGATCCCGTCAACCACGAAGGCCACCACAAGCCACAGGAACATCATCGCCCAGTCGGCCTTGACCGCCTCCAGCATGGCGAGCATGGCAAAGACCGCGCCGGTCGCGGTGAAGAGGTGAACGAGGAGCGCCTTGGTGGTGAGTTTCATCCCCCTGTCATGGCCGAGGCGCGCGCGTGATGCAATCAGGCTTTGGGATGAGCCTTGGCATAAACCTCCATCAGGCGGGCCTGATCGACGGCGGTATAGGTCTGGGTTGTGGAGAGGCTGGCATGGCCCAGAAGCTCCTGAATTGCCCGCAGATCCCCGCCCGCCGAAAGCAGGTGCGTGGCGAAGCTGTGGCGCAGGGCGTGGGGCGTGGCGTCGGAGGGCAGGCCGAGCTGCATCCGCGCCGCCTGCATCGCCTTCTGGATCGGCCGGGGCGAAAGCGCGCCGCCGCGCACCCCGCGAAACAGCGCCATGCCCGGGGCGCTCCCATAGGGACATTGCCGCAGGTACTCCTCCACCGCCGCCCGCGCGACCGGCAGGAGCGGGACGATCCGCTCGCGCCCGCCCTTGCCGCGGATCCGCAGGCTCTCGCCCAGCGGCAGGTCCGCCCCGGTAAGCGAAAGCGCCTCGGAGATCCGCAGACCCGAGCCATAAAGCAGCGTGACCACCGCCACATCCCGCGCCGCGACCCAGGGCTCGCGCGCCTGAAGCTCGACCGTGCCGAGCATATCCCGCGCGCCCTCGATCGAGAGCGGCCGGGGCAGCTTGCGCTGAAACTTCGGACTGCGCGCGCTCAGCACCGCGCTCGCGTCAAAGCCCTCGCGCTCCGAGAGCCATCGGTAGAACGTCTTGACCGCCGAGAGCTTGCGCGCCAACGACCGGGCCCCAAGCCCCGCGCGCCGCTCCTGCGCCATCCAGGCGCGCATGTCCTGCACGCTGACCCGCGCCAACGCCGCGAGCCCCTGCCCGCCGCCGGTATGACCGGCAAGAAAGCCCAGAAACCCCGCCACATCGGCGCGATAGGCGGTGATCGTGTTGTCGCTCGCGTCCTTCAGCGCCGCCTCCGCCTCCAGCCAGCGCTGGAGCGCGTCCATCGCGGCGGGGGCGCCGGTGATCACGCCAGCCAGCCGCGCAGTTGCCGCTCGACCACCCCACCGAAGAAATCAAGCAGGTCCGTCGCCTGTTGCGGCGCAAAGGTCTTGGAATCGCGCGCGCCCATGACCAGAAGCCCGGGCAGCCGGTCGGGCCCCAGATCGAGCCGCAGGCAGGCCTCGGACCGGATCTCGACCGAAATCGGCCCGTAAATCGCGGGCAGCCCCTGTTGCAGATTGCGCAGCACAACGCGCGTCTCCGCCCCGCCGAGCCCGCTCAGAAGCCGCGTGACGAAGCCGGGCGGCGCGGTGGAGATCACCGAATTCACCGGCACCAGCGCAGTGCCCTGTTCGGCATCGGCGGATTCGAGGATGATGTGCATCTCGTCGACCCGAAGGATCGCCGACGCCTCTCCGCTCAGCGCCGCGAGGAAGCCCTCGAAATCGGCGGGCTCCAGCATTTGCAGGATCGCGCGGTGGACCTGATGCGTGCCCGAAAGGTTCTCATAGGCGGCGGCGATGACCGAGCGGTGAGTGTCTTCGAGCCGGTCAAGCCGGCGCTCCAGCCGCTCCATCGCGATGCCGCGCAGATCGATGACATTGTCGCCGCGCGCCTCCTCGCTTGCCGTCACGAGGGCTTTCATCACGGCGCCGTCTTCGAGAATGGACTCGGGCTCGGCGATGATCCGCGCCCGCAGCGCGTCATCAATCAGGGGGTCGGTGCTCATAGGTGCCTCTTTTCGGGTCGTTTGGTCTTGCCTGTTTTGGCCAAAGCCTAGCAAAGCCCCGCCCGGCCCGCCGAGGGAATTCCGCCCGGCGCCGCACGATTGGCCCGAGGCGTTGCGCGCATGACACCAAGGCCGCGCCCAATGGGCCGCCCGGCTCACCCGCTCAAGCCCTACGGGCAAGAGCGTAAGGCCTAACGCCATGACCCTCCCACAGCGAGCCCACATGCTCACACTCCCGCGGCTAGCAATCCATCGCGCCGGATTGCGGGGAATATAGCATGAAACCGGATCGTTTTGGGCGAGTACGTCCAGCCCCCTGCCCGGACGCGGGAGCCGGTGCCCACAAACGCACCGCGCCGCCGGCTCCGGGGACGCGGCGGCGCGGAAATGGCCGGGAAAGCCCCCCGCCGCAGGGTTAATCTCAGAGGATCTTCTGCCCGGTCTTCGCCCAGTCGGCGAGGAAGGCGGCGAGGCCCTTGTCGGTCAGCGGGTGGCTGACCATGGATTTGATGACCGCCGGCGGCGCGGTGATCACATCAGCGCCGATGCGCGCGCTCTCGGCGATGTGGTTCGCCGTGCGGATCGAGGCCGCGAGGATCTCGGTCTCGAAGGCGTAGTTGTCGTAGACGGTGCGGATGTCGGCGATGAGCTCCATCCCGTCGATGTTGATATCGTCGAGCCGGCCGATGAAGGGCGAGATGAAGGTCGCCCCGGCCTTGGCCGCGAGAATCGCCTGATTTACCGAAAAACAGAGGGTTACGTTGACCATATGGCCCTCGGACGAGAGCGTCTTGCAGGCCTGGAGCCCGTCCCACGTGAGCGGGACCTTGACGGTGATGTTCTCGGCGATCTCGGCCAGCTTGCGGCCCTCGGTGATCATCTGCTCGGCTTCGGTGGCGACCACCTCGGCGCTCACCGGCCCATCGACCAGATCGCAGATCTCCTTGGTCACCTCGATGATATCACGGCCCGATTTCATGATCAGGGAGGGGTTCGTCGTCACCCCGTCGACCATGCCAAGGGCGTTGAGTTCGGCGATCGCCTCGACATCTGCGCTGTCTACGAAGAATTTCATACCGGGGTCCTTTGACTGGCATTCCGTTTGCCCTCCGTGTAGCCCAAGCATGGGGGCGCGGGAACCCCCCAAGATGCGAGAGGACCCACGGCCTTGTACTTTGATGAAGGCGATCGCGTCGCCGTTTTGACGACTCAACCCCTTGATCGCGCTCTGGATTATCTGGCGCCCGAGGGCGGCTGCCATCTCGGCGCCTTTGTCGAGGTGCCGCTGGGACCGCGCAAGGTCATCGGCGTTGTCTGGGGGCCGGGGACGGGGGATTTCGACGCGGCGAAACTTCGCCGGGTGAACCGCGTGCTCGATGTGGCGCCCATGCGCGAGGAGCTTCAGGATTTTCTGGAAAAAGCCGCGGCTTACACCCTGACGCCCATGCCCGCGATGCTGCGCCTTGCGACCCGCGCACCGGGGCTCGGGGATCCGCCGTCGATGCGCAAGGTCTACCGGCGCGGGGAGGGGCTGCCCGAGCGGATGACCGATGCGCGGCGCCGGGTGATCGCGGCGCTCGATGACTTCGGCGGGCTTGCCTTCACCCTCAAGGAACTGGCCGATATGGCCGGAGTCACGAGCTCGGTCGTCAAGGGGCTCGTCAAGCTCGGCGCGGTTCGCGAGGAGGACGCCCCCCGGGATACCGCCTTCCCGCGGCTGGATCCGGAGCGCGGCGGCAAGGACCTGACCGAGGATCAGGCCGCCGCCGTGGCGGAGCTCGTCACCCGCGCCCGCGCCGGGAGCTATGCGACCACGCTGCTGCGCGGCGTCACCGGGTCGGGCAAGACCGAGGTGTACCTCGAAGCCGTGGCCGAGTGTCTGCGGCAGGGGCGGCAGGCGCTTGTCCTGCTTCCGGAAATCGCGCTGACGGCGGAATTCCTCGCCCGGGTCGAGGCGCGGTTCGGCGCGCGGCCCGCCGAGTGGCATTCAGGCGTAACCATGACCGAGCGGCGGCGCATCTGGCGTATGGTTGGCGAAGGTGGGGCCGAACTTGTCGTCGGGGCGCGCTCGGCGCTTTTCCTGCCGTTTCGCGATCTTGGGCTGATCGTCGTCGATGAGGAGCATGACACCTCCTACAAACAGAGCGACGGAGTGAACTACAACGCGCGCGACATGGCCGTCTTGCGGGCGTCGATCTGTGCGGCACAGGTGATCCTCGCCTCTGCGACGCCGTCGCTCGAAAGCTGGGCCAATGCGGATGCGGGCAAATACGCGCGGCTGGAGCTGACCTCGCGGTTCGGAGAGGCGGTGCTGCCGCAGATGCGGGCCATCGACATGCGCGCCGAGACGCTGCCCGGCTCGCGCTGGATTTCACCGACACTTCAGGGCGAAATCACCGCCCGGATCGAAGCCGGCGAACAGGCGATGATCTTCCTCAACCGGCGCGGCTACGCCCCGGTCACCATCTGCCGCGCCTGCGGGCACCAGATCGGGTGCGATCACTGCGATGCGCGCATGGTCGAACACCGGTTCCAGAAACGGCTCGTCTGTCATCAATGCGGCGAGACCAAGCCAATCCCCAGCGCCTGCCCCTCCTGCGAGGCCGAGGACCGGCTCGCCCCGGTGGGGCCGGGGGTGGAACGGATGACCGAAGAGGCGCAGCTGCTCTTTCCCGACGCGCGGATCGCGACGCTGAGTTCGGATCTTTTCGGCTCGGCCCGCAGCCTCAAGGAACGGATCGAGGAGATCGCCACCGGCGGAGCCGACATCATTATCGGCACCCAGATCGTCGCCAAGGGGCACAACTTCCCCAACCTCACGCTGGTTGGTGTGATCGACGCGGACCTCGGCCTTCAGGGCTCGGATCTGCGCGCGGCGGAGCGGACGTTTCAACTCATGCGGCAGGTGGCCGGACGCGCCGGCCGGGCCGAAAAACGCGGGCTCGCGCTGCTCCAGACCTTCCAGCCGGAGCACAAGGTGATCCGGGCGATCCTGTCTGGCGAGGAAGAGGCGTTCTGGACCGCCGAGGCCGAGGAACGCCGCGCCGCCGGGATGCCCCCTTACGGGCGGCTCGCGGCGATTGTCCTGAGCGGCAGCGATCTGCAACAGGTGTTCGAGCTGGGCAACGCGCTGGCGCGCAACGATGGACCGTTGCGGCGCGCGGGGGCGACGGTCTTTGGCCCGGCCCCGGCGCCGATTGCCCGGGTGCGTGGCCGGCACCGGGTGCGGCTCCTGGTGAAAGCGGCGAAAGCGGCGGCGATTCAGCCCGCGCTGGCCGAGTGGGCAGGCGCGCAGCGGCTGACCGGCGATCTGCGCCTTGTCATCGACATCGATCCG
The DNA here is from genome assembly GCF_900116005.1 of Poseidonocella sedimentorum. Lineage (GTDB taxonomy): Bacteria > Pseudomonadota > Alphaproteobacteria > Rhodobacterales > Rhodobacteraceae > Poseidonocella > Poseidonocella sedimentorum. The sequence continues at coordinate 435,974 of NZ_FOYI01000002.1, read as the reverse complement.
CAGAGCTTTTTCTAACGCAAGAAGGCGGCCCAATGGCCGCCCTCTCTATATCTTGATGTCGGCAGGATCAGGTGCCGGAGGCCGCCGCGACGGTGATCAGCGCGAAGGTGCCGCCGACGATCAGCAGGGGCAGCGCGAGAAAGGCCGTGCTGGCAAAGGGATCGGTGGACACTTCCGCTTCGGTTGCAGCGGCGGGAGCGGCGGCGCTGAGCGCGGATGCGGCGACAGCGGCGAGTACAAGTTTTTTCATAACGGTCTCCAACTAAAAGATGGCAGCGGCGCCACCTCATCACCCAACTAAGAACAGGTCCGGCCCCGTTCGCCAAGGAAAAAGTCCCAAATCTCTCAGGTTGGCGGAAAAATACCACAGCCGCTGCCCGCGCACTCCACTCAATCTGCCAATTGACGCGTTTGCCGCACAATCAACCCACGGCTGTGAGAACCTCAGGGCGACTTGGTCAATGCCGCCTGCGAATCATCCCCCGTCTCGATCGACCGGCTGACGAGCTTGCGAATCTCGCCGCTATCGCGCCCCTCGATCGCACGGCGCAACTCGCGCACCAGCTTCGCCATCTGAATCTCCGAAAGGTGGCGCTCCTGCGCGCGCAGGATCTTGTTGTGCGGCGTGGTGAGCATGTCCGAGCCGATCAGAAGCTCCTCGTGAAGCTTTTCGCCCGGGCGCAGACCGGTCACCTGAATCTCGATATCGCCGGAAGGGTTGGACGCATCGCGCACGCTATAGCCCTCATCTTCGATCATCTGTCGCGCCAGTTGGCGAATCGGGACGGGATCGCCCATATCGAGCACGAAGACATCGCCCCCGCGCGACAGCGATCCGGCCAGAAGCACCAGCCGCACCGCCTCGGTCACGGTCATGAAATAGCGCGAGACTTCCCAGTCGGTCAGCGTCACCGGGCCGCCGCGGGCGATCTGTTCCTCGAAGAGCGGGACAACCGAGCCGCTGGAGCCGAGCACATTGCCGAAGCGGACCATGGAGAAAAACGTGTTGGGCGAACGCGTGGCGAGATCCTGAATGACCATTTCGGCGATGCGCTTGGACGCGCCCATGATGCTCTCGGGGCGGACGGCCTTGTCGGTCGAGACGAGGATGAACCGCTCGGCCCCGAAATCGCGCGCCGCTTCGGCGACGGTCTTGGTGCCGAGCACGTTGTTGCGCATGCCCTCCACCACGTTGCCCTCGACCATCGGCAGATGCTTGTAGGCCGCGGCGTGGAACACCACGTCGATCTCGAACCGCTCGAAGAGATCGCGCACCAGCGCCTCCTCGCAGATCGAGCCCAGGACGGGGATGATCTCCACCGCGCGCGCCGCCGCGGCCAGTTCCCGCTCCACGTTGTAGAGGGCCAGCTCGCTATGATCGACGAGGATTACCCGCGCGGGTTTGAGCGCGAGGACCTGACGGCAGAGCTCCGCCCCGATCGAGCCGCCCGCCCCGGTCACGAGGACGGATTTGCGCGAATAGCTGTCGCTGGTGCCGGGAAGCTCGGCCTCCAGCTGGTTGCGCCCCAGAAGCTCGGAGACACGTCTCGCGGTCGCAGCCTCGGCGAGGTTTTCCCGCAGAACGAGCTGGGCAAAGGACGGCAAGTCGCGCACCTCGCAGCCCAGATCCCGCAGCTGGCGCACGATCCGCGCGCGGATCGGGCGGGTCGTCGTGGGCATGGCGAGGACGACGAGATCGGCGCTGCGTTCCCGCACGATCCGGGTCATGTTGGTCGAGGGGTAAACCTTGAGCCCGCAGATGGAAATCCGCTGCAGCGCGACCTCATCATCGACGAAGGCCACCGGTTCGACCTCGTGATCGGAGCGCAGCGCCATGGCAAGCTGTTGGCCCGCGTGGCCCGCGCCATAGATCACGATCCGCCGGCGCGGCTTGCCCTGATCGTAGATCTTGCGCACGAACTGGCGCAGGGTCAGGCGGCCCGAGACCGTCGCCACGAGAAAGCTCAGCCCGAAGACCACGAAAAACCCGCTCCGGGGCTCGGGGAGCGCGACAACCGCAAAGAGCAGACCGAGCGCGGCGGTCCCGGCCGCCATGCCGAGAGATTCGACCATGCCGTGAGATTCGAAGGCGTTGAGCTTGATCTTGTGCAGCCCGAACCAGACCGAGAGGCCGAGCCCCGAAAAGAGCAGCGCCGCGAGCAAGGCCCATTCGCCGTTCTCAAGCGGAAGCGCCGCCCCCGTCACACCGCGCGCGAGCGCAAACGACAGAACGATCGCGAGAAAATCGAGAAACAGGAAGATTGCCTGCTTTTGCGGATTCTGCAGACCGATACAAATTTCGTAAAGCTTCATACGCTGAAATGCCCCACCCGAACTGGCCCGCAACACGCGCGAAACCATAACGCTTCAACTATTCCGGGAATTTTCCCGGAGTGGCAAGCCGTTACCGCAAGAGTGTGCAAATCGGCAGGTTTCCTCCCGCCCTGTCGCCTCAACGCCGCGCAGCGCGCCATACTGTCCGGAGCAGGATGACCATATCCCAGCACCACGTCCGGTTTGCGGCATAGAGCAGATCGAGCCGCGCCTTGAGCGGCACGCAGCGCCGGGCGTAGACCGCATCGGTCTCCTCCGCTGAGGCACAGCCGGCCAGAAGCGCCTCTTCGCGGCGGTGGGTGAGCAGGGTCGCGAGGCCGGTGATGCCGGGGCGCATCGTCAGAACGGCGCGGTAGAGGTCGGGGAAGCGCTCGGTATATTGCCGCAGGGGCGGGCGCGGACCGACGAAGCTCATGTCGCCCCGCAGCACGTTGACAAGCTGGGGCAGCTCGTCGAGCCGCAGCGCCCGGAGCCAGCGCCCGGTGGCCGTGATCCGCCCCGCCTTGTCGCCGCCGGAAACGCCGGTATCGGCCCGCGCCCGGCTCATTGTGCGGAATTTCAACAGCGTGAACCCGGTCTCCGGCGTCTTCATCCGCTCCGACAGATAGAGCACCGGCCGGCCATCGCGCAGCGCGATCAGCAGGGCGATCGCGCAGATCGGCAGGGCAAAGATCAGCAGGAGCGCGCCCGCCAGGATCACATCGGTGAGGCGTTTGCCCGGGGTCATCGCGGCCGCACCTCGCGCCAGTCGGTGATCATCTCCGCCGCCGTGCTCCGCGGCAGGGCGCCGCGGAGGAGCGTGGCGAGACGGTCGGTCGAGAGCGTGGCGCGTTCCGCGGCGCCGGGGGGCGCGGGCTGCCAGTCGAACGGGCGCCCGGCGGCGCGGAGCAGGTCCTCCATCCGGACCGGCTCGGGCGCCGCGATATTGAGAACGGGCGGCAGGCTGCCCGCGTCCAGTCGCAGCAGCCCGGCAAGAACCCGCGCGAGCGCGCCGGGCGCGATATAGCTGCGCAGCGGGCCCGCGCCGGTGGGGAAGCGGTCAATCCGGGCGGGAACTGTCCCGTCGAGGGCCGCGGTGAGGCTATCGGCCCCCACCACATTCCCCAGCCGCAGGCAGGTATGCGCAGAGCCGCCGTTCAGCGTCGCCACCTCCCGCTCCATCGCGACCTTGGCCCGCCCGTAAGGGGTCGTCGGGCGCGGCGCATCCTCCTCGTGCGCGCCATCGCATCCCGGCCCATAGACCGCGGCGGAGGAGAGGTGCAGCACGCGCCGCGCACCGATGTGCGACGCGATGCGGGCGGCCTCCCTCGCGAGCGCGGCGTTCTGCGTCAGGTCATCCCCCGAGGTCACGCCCCAAAGCGCGAGGATCGCCTCCGTGGGCGGCAGGTCATCCATCGGCGCGCCGGGCCTCCAGACCACATCCGGCCCGCTCCCGGGCTGCCGCGATTGGTAGATCGGCCGGATCGCCGGGGGCGGCGCGAGAAACCAGGCGCGGCGCAGGAGCCTGCCGACGCGGCCGCTCGCGCCGAGCACGAGGACGCGGGTCTCCCCGCTCACGGGGCGCGCTCCAGCACGGCCTCGACCCGTCGGTTGCGCATCCGGCCCGCGTCGGTCTCGTTGCTCGCGCGCGGCGCAAGGTAGCCCACCCCGCGGGCCATGATCCGGTCCGGCGCGACGCCGTGGTCCCGGATCAGACGCGCGCGCACCGCATCCGCACGGGCGCGCGAGAGGGCGACATTGGCGTCCAGCGACCCGACCCAGTCGGTATGCCCGACCAGCACCACGCGCAGCGCCCGATCCGCCGCCATCAGCGCGGCAAGTTCGGTCAGCGACGCGAAAGGCCCCGGCCCGAGCGCGGTCGATCCGGTCTCAAAGGTCAGATCGTCGAGCGCGGCGTGGCCCTCGGCGGCAATGGCGCGGGCGATGGCCCCGTCGGGCATGGGGCCGATCTGATCGGGCGCCGCCACCTCCGCGCGCGGGACGGCGTCCATCGGCGCCGCGGTGATGAGCTGGAGATAGACGGTGTTGCCCGACCGACTCGCCAAAGCGCTCGCCACCCGGCCATCGGAGTGGCGCAGGGCCACATAGCGAAAATCCTGCAGGTTGACGATCATCTCCGGCGGCCGGGCGAGGTCGATCCCGAAGCGAAAATCATAGCCGCCGCAGACAGTCGCGCGGCAGAGGAAGACCTCCTCGAACCCGCGGGCGGTAAAATCGTCGCGCAGCGCGGAAAGGACGCGGAACGTCCCATGGCTCGATCGCGGGAAGCGCCAGATCTGGCGCGTGACAAGCCCCTCGATCCGCTCCGTCGGAACGCGCTCGCCGTCAAAGGCCGCAATCGGCAGCTGGTAGCGATCCGGCGCGATCTGCTCCGAGATGAGCTCGGCCCCGGAGGGAAGATCCAGCGCAAACGCCCGGCTCGCGGCAAGCACGCCGATCAGCGCGAGGGCGGCAAGACCATCACGCCGCATCGCGCGCGGCATCCCGGAGGCGGTAGTGGTAGCCCCCCACGGTTTCCATTCCCAGCGCGCGGTAGAGCGCGTTGGCCGGCCCGTTCGCGCGGGTGACGGCGAGGCCGATCCGCGCCGCGCCCCTCTCCCGCGCCCAGAGCGCCGCGTGTCGCAGCAGCGCGCGGGCCTGCCCTTTGCGGCGAAATATCGGGCGGACGTAGAGCGCGTGGATCATCGCGATCTCGCCATGGGCGGCAATGAAACCGACCCCCGCGGCGCGGTCGCCGTGCCGCGTGAGCAGATGGGACCGGGGGCCACCCGTGCGCGCCATGACCGCCCGCCGGGACGCGCCAACCCCGTCTTCGGCCCAGATCTCGGACATGATCGCGAGCGGGGCCTCGGCGTCGGTGATCGGATGGGCGCCCGGGTCGAGACCGGCAAGCGCCGCCACCGGCGCGCCATAAAGATGGACCGGATCGACGATGCCGTAACCCTCGGCCTCAAGCTGGGCGTCGAGCGCCCGCTGATTGGGGGTGATCATGAAGAGCGGCGCCTGAGCGCGCGCGCGCATGTGGTCTTCCGCGGCCCGGAGCGCCTCGGGGGCGAGCGCCCCGGCGCCGGCAACACTGGCCGCGCTCACCCGTTTGCCGCCGCCCTGCCCGTCCCGGAGCGTGATCGGCGCATGGGTTTCGGTGCGCGCGGGGGGCCATGTCGCCTCCATCGCCTCCAGCCAGGGCTGCGCCCCGTCCGTCATGCCTCCAGCAACTGCGCCAGCTCGGCCATGGCGGCGTCGATCTGGCCGCCGTCGAACCCGCGCACGACGATCTGCGCGCCGAAAACGCCGTCTTTCTGGAACGGGTAGGAGCCGAAGGACAGCGCGGGAAAACGCCCGGCAAGATCGGCCAGCGGCCCCGCGATATCGCCCTCGCCGCGGTAGATCCGCAAGCTCTGGGACAGCAGCGGCTTGCCCCCGGCGATGCTCGGCAAGACGCTCGCCACCATCGCCTGAAACACCGTCGGGACCCCGGCCATCACATGGATATTGCCGATCGTGAACCCCGGCGCGATGCTGACCGGATTGTCGATCAGCGCCGCGCCCTCGGGGATCCGCGCCATGCGCAGCCGCGCGGCGTTGAGTTCCGATCCTTGCGCGCGGTAGTGCTCGGCCAGCAGCGCGCGGGCGTCCTCGCGAATATCGATCGCGGCGCCCATCGCCTCGGCGATTGCATCGGCGGTGATGTCATCATGGGTGGGCCCGATGCCGCCAGAGGTAAAGACATGATCATAGCGGCCTGAGAGGGCGCGGGCCGCGTCCACGATACCGGCGTGATCATCGGAGACGATGCGCACCTCGCGCAGCTCGATGCCCTGTTTCGTCAACTCGCCGGCAAGGTAATGCATATTGGCATCGCGCGTCCGGCCCGAGAGGATCTCATCCCCGATCACCAGCATCGCCGCCGTTGGATTGCCCATCGCTGCCCTCCTTGCGCGCCCATCTGGCACGCTCCTGTCTGGCAAGGTATAGGGCCAACCCATGCGCTTTCAAACCCCGCTCGTGCCCGCCCGCCTGATCCGCCGCTACAAGCGTTTCCTCGCCGATTGCCGGCTCGATGACGGGCGCGAGGTGACGGCTCATTGTGCCAATCCGGGCAGCATGATGGGGCTGGCCGATCCGGGGATACGGATCTGGCTGGAGCCCAACGATGACCCGAAAAAGAAGCTGAAATACGGCTGGCGGCTGGTCGAGCACGAGGACGGACATTTCACCGGCGTCGATACCTCCGTGCCCAACCGCGCTCTGCGCGCGGCGCTGGAGGCGCGCGCGGTGCCGGGGCTGGGGCCCTATGAGACGGTGCGCCCCGAGGTCAGATATGGCGAGGGGAGCCGGATTGATTTCCTCCTCGGCGGCGGGCCGGAGCCCGACCTCTATCTGGAGGTCAAAAGCGTCACGCTCTCGCGCGAGCCGGGGCTCGCCGAGTTTCCCGACAGCGTCACCGCCCGCGGCGCCAAACACCTCGCCGAGCTCTCCGCCATGGTGCGGGCGGGCCACAGGGCGGCGATGCTCTACCTTGTCCAGCGCACCGATTGCCGGCGGTTTGCCCTCGCGGCCGACATCGATCCGGCCTATGCGGCGCGCTTTGCGCAGGCGCGCGCGGCCGGGGTCGGGCTCCATGTTTTCGGCACGGATATCGACACCCAAGGCATCACGCTCGGCGCTCCGATCCCCTGCGATCTCTGAGGACTGGCACAATGCTGCATTTGCAACTAAATAAATCACAGACACCTTCAATTCCAGCGCACCCTGAAGGAGGGGCGGTTTGAACGATCAACACACGGGCCGCCTCACACGGGACGGCATACGCATCCATTCCGAGGCCGACTTCGCCGGTATGCGCCGCGCCGGCGCGGTTGCCGCGACCATTCTCGACGACATCGCCGAACACATCTTCCCCGGCCAGACCACGGGCGAGATCGACCGGATCATCGAAGAGAAGATCAACGCCGCCGGTGCCGTCTCGGCCACGATCGGCTACAAGGGCTACGAACACGCGAGCTGCATCAGCGTGAACCACGTGGTCTGCCACGGGATCCCGGGCGACAAGAAGCTCAAGGACGGCGATATCCTCAACATCGATGTGACCGTGGTCGTCGATGGTTGGTACGGCGACAACTCGCGGATGTACGTGGCGGGCAAGCTGAGCCGCAAGGCCGAGCGGTTGATCCAGATCACGCACGACGCGTTGATGAAAGGCATCGAGACGGTCCGCCCCGGCGCGACCTTTGGCGATATCGGCCACGCGATCCAGAGCTTCGCCGAAGCCAATCGCATGAGCGTCGTGCGCGATTTCTGTGGCCACGGGCTCGGCCGCGTCTTCCACGCGCCGCCCAACGTCCTCCACTATGGCCGCCCCGGAACCGGCGCGATCCTCGAAGAAGGCATGTTCTTCACCATCGAGCCGATGGTCAATCTCGGCCGCCCCGAGACCAAGGTTCTGGCCGATGACTGGACAGCCGTGACCCGCGACAAGAGCCTCTCGGCCCAGTTCGAGCACTCCATAGGCGTGACCGCGGATGGCTGCGAGATTTTCACGCTTTCTCCCGCCGGGACCTTCCATCCGACCTACTGACACCTTATATAGTAGGCGCTCGACGGCCTGACCCTAGATCCGTGTCAGTGTTTCGAAAGGTGCGGCGAAGCCACGCGAAGCGGGCCTGTCTGGTTGCAACACGCACCAAATTTTGCACTCTGCGCCCCATCGCGGGCGTTTTGACGCTGCAAATGGAGGAAACCAGCATGAAATTCCGTCTCGCCGCCGCGCTTGCGGCGCTCGCCAGCGCCATCGCGCTGCCCGCGGCATCTCAGGACGTGACCTTGCGGTTCCAGCATTTCGTTTCGCCGAACTCGGCCAACCCGAAGTATTTCATCGAACCCTGGGCCGAAAAGGTCGAGGCGGAGAGCAACGGCCGGATCAAGGTCGAGATTTATCCCCTGATGCAGCTCGGCGGCTCCGCCCCGGGGCAATACGACCTCGTGCGCGACGGCGTGATCGACGGCGGCTGGGTTATCCCCGGCTATCAGCCGGGCCGTTTCCCCGAAGCCGAGGCGATGGAGCTGCCCTTCATGGTCTCCAAATCCGGTGAAGAGGCGAGCCGCGCGGCCTGGGCCTTTACGCAAAAGCACTTGATGGATGATTTCGCCGATGTCCACGTCATCGCCGCGCATATGCATGGGCCCGGCCTCGTTCACAAGAAAGGCGCGCCGATCGAGGCGCTTGCCGATTTTGACGGGCTCAAACTTCGCGGCCCCTCGCGGCCCGCGACGCTCCTGCTCAAGAAGCTCGGCGCGACGCCCGTGGGCATGCCCGTGCCCGCCTTCCCCGAAGCGCTCGCGCGCGGCGTGGTCGATGGCGGCGTGATCACGTGGGAAATGTCGCCTTCGCTCAAGCTCGACGAACTGACCGACAGCCACACCGATGTCGCCGGCGAACGCTCGCTCTACAACCTCTACTTCGTCTGGGTCATGAACAAGGCCAGATACGAGGGCCTGCCCGATGACCTTCGCGCCGTGATCGACGCCAATTCGGGGCTGGAGACCTCCGCCTGGGCGGGCCGCGCGCATGACACCGGCGACGAGGACGGGTTCAACGCGATGAAGGCCGCCGGCAATGTCATCGCCGAGATCAGCCCGGAGGTCACCGAGGAGATCAAGGCGCTTGGCGAGGCGGTGACGCAAGAGTGGATCGCGGAGATGAGCGCCAAGGGGCTCGACGCGCAGACGCTCTATGACGACGCCAGAGCCGCGGTGGCGGCCGCCGAAGCCGAGTGATCACCGAAGGCCGGGGACGCGCGCCCCGGCGGTTTCACTCCCGCTCTAGAAACGTGACCGTGGTATCGCCATAGCGGCGCTGATCAAGACGGGTGAACCCCGCGGGCGCGCTCTGTGCGGCGCTCTCCTCCCAGACGATCAACGCCCCGCGCGCGATCCAATCACCGGCGTCCGCCGAGGCCAGCGCCTTGCCGCCGAGCCCCTTGCCATACGGCGGGTCGAGGAAGACGAGGGTTGCCGGGGCGCCGGTGTTCGCGGGAAGCCGCGTTGCATCGCGCTTGAGGATTTGGGTCAAGGCTTCGGTGCGCGTGCGGGCGATATTGTCGCGAATGAGCCCCCGCGCCTTGCCGCCGTCATCCACGAAAACCGCCCCCGCCGCGCCCCGGGACAGCGCCTCCAGCCCGAGCGCGCCCGTGCCTGCGAAAAGATCCAGCACATGCGCCCCGCTCACCGGATCGCCGAACTTCCCGCCGGCCAGCACGTTGAAAAGCGTCTCGCGCACCCGGTCCGTCGTGGGGCGCAAATGCGCGCCCGGATCGCCCTTGCCGAGCCCGGCCAGCGCCGTTCCGCGAAACTCGCCCCCGACGATCCTCATGACGCGCTCATGCCCGGAGCAGCGCCTTGAGATCGGTCTCCGGATCGGCCACCACATCCGGCGCAGGTGATTTTCCGCTTTCGATCAATCGCTTACCCACCATGTAGGCGCGAGGATCATTGATCGCATCAAGCGCGAGCAGCGTCTCGCCCGCGTAATACCAGAATGAGACCGCCCCGCCCTCGCCCGGCCGCGTCACGACCCGGTCATGCCCGGTGCCGAGCCCCGCGATCTGGAGCTTGACGTCATACTGATCGGACCAAAACCACGGCTTGGCCGCATAGTCGCGCTCGGCGCCGAGCATGTTGTCGGCCACGCATTCGGCCTGATCGATGGCATTGCCGACGCTTTCCAGCCGCATCCGCCCCGTCCCATGCGGGAAGGAGGCACAGTCACCCGCGGCCCAGATCTTCGGATCGGAGGTGCGGCCCGACGTGTCGGTGCGGATGCCGTTGTCGAGCGCGAGCCCAGCGGCCTCGGCGAGCGCGGTGTCGGGCACGATCCCGGCACCCACGATCACCAGATCCGCCGCGACCTCGCTCCCGTCGGTGAGCCGCGCGCCGGTCACACGGCGCTCGCCGAGCAACCGCTCAAGGCCGATCCCTTCGCGCAGATCGACGCCGTGGCCCTCGTGCAGCGCCCGGAAATAGGCCGATGTCTCCTGCGACGCAACGCGCTGGAGGATACGGTCGGCCATCTCGACCAGCGTGACCGTCAGCCCGGATTTGATCAGCACCGCCGCGGCCTCCAGCCCGATGTACCCGCCGCCGACCACGAGCGCCTTGCGGCCGGGCGACACCTCCGGCTCAAGCGCCTGCACGTCCGCCAGCGTGCGCACCACGTGCACGCCACCGAGCGCCCCGCCGATCGCTTGCGGCAGACGGCGCGGCGCCGAGCCGGTGCAAAGCGCGAGCTGGTCATAGGGGATGCGGCCGCGGCTGGTCACGACCTCTCCCGCCGCCCGGTCAATCGCCTCGACGGCGCAGTCGAGCCGGAGCTCTATGTCCTTTTCGGCATAGAACTTTTCGGGCCGCAGGTAGAGCCGCTCCTCCTCCATCTCGCCCAGAAGATAGGCCTTGGACAGCGGCGGGCGCTGATAAGGCGGGACCGGTTCGGCGCAGAGCAGCGTGACCGCCCCGTCGAACCCCTTGGCGCGCAGCCGCGCGGCCAGTGAGGCGCCCGCCTGTCCACCACCCACAATCACGATCCGTTCCATCCGCGCGCCCTCATTCCCGATTGGCCTTTTGCCGGCGCAGGCTATATCGCTGGGAGTGCGAAACGCAATCAGCAACCAAGCCGAGGGATGGGTATTATGGCGATCAAGACAAGCGACACTCTGCCGGATGCAACACTGGTGAAACTGGGGGCCGAGGGGCCGGAAGCGGTCGAATTGTCGACCCTGCTCAACGGGCGCAAGGTGGTGATCTTCGCCGTGCCGGGGGCCTACACGCCAACCTGCGATTCCGCCCATGTGCCGAGCTTCATCCGCACCAAGGATAGCTTTGTGGAAAAGGGCGTGCACGAGATCATCTGCATCTCGGTCAACGATCCCTTCGTGATGGGCGCATGGGGCGCCTCGACCGGCGCGACCGAGGCCGGGATCACCATGCTGGGCGATCCCGAAGCGGCCTTCACCAAGGCGATCGGGATGGAGTTCTCGGCCCCGCCTGCCGGTCTCATCACGCGCTCCAAGCGCTATGCGATGCTGGTCGAGAATGGGGTCGTGAGCCTTCTCCACGAAGAGGCCGCGCCGGGGCAATGCGATGTCTCCGCGGGCGAGGCGCTGCTCGAAGCCATGTAATTCGCCGTGGCCCTGCAGCGCGCGGCGCGGGGCCCGGCTACAGGAGTGTCTACTCGCCGCGGGCGGTTGACGCCCGCGGGGCGAGCGGCCTCGCAGTTTAGCGGTACATCAAGGGTGAGAGCCATGGCTGAGGGCAACTGGATCAAGATCGAACGGCAGCTGACCGCCCCGATCGGGGAGGTCTGGCGCATGTGGACCGATCCGGCGCACTTCGTGCGGTGGTACGGGCCGGGCGGGATGGCCGTCAGCGTGATCGAGATGGACCCGACGATCAACGGCGCGCGGCGGATCCGCATGAAGCGGCCCGGGCCGGGGGGCGGGATGTCGATGTTTTTCACCGGGGCCTTCACCGAGATCGATGCGCCCGGTCGGCTGGTCTATACCGAGGCGATGTGCGACGCGGAGGGCGCGATCCTCTCGCCTGAGGCAATGGGCATGCCGGAGGGCACGCCCGAGGTTACGGAGGTCAGCGTGGATCTCGCCCCGTTGTCGGGCGGCACCCGCATTGTGCTGGTGCATCGCGGTGTTCCGGCGGGCAGCCCGGGCGAGGCCGGCTGGCGCAACGCGCTAGACGCGCTGGCCGGGCTTCTGGACTGACGGCCCCGGCCGCCGGTCAGGACATCGGGTCGAATTCGGTGACAACCACGCGCCCGTCATCAAAGACTTTCTCGCGCGACAGCCGCGTGCCTTCGTCGTCGAACCGGTCCACATAGTGCGACCAGTTCCGCGTATCGGCAGTGTCGGTCATGGTCATGAGGGTCCGCACGCCGCCGTCAAACTCCGCCACCATCTCGCGCCCATCGTCGTAGAGCGTGCGCTGCTCGGCGAGCGCGCCGGCCTCGTCATAGTCGCGCGCGACCTCCCGCCAGACGAACGCATCTTCCACATCCGTCGTCACCGCGCTCTGCTTGATCCCGTCCGCGTAGAGCGCCTCCGATACGCGCCCATCGTCATAGACCTTGAGCCGCGACAGGAGCGCGCCATCCGCATCGAAGATGTCCGAAATGGTCTCCCACGCCAAGGCGTCCTCGGCGTCCTCGATCTGGCGCGAGCTGAGCGCCCCGTCTGAGTAGAGCGTCGTCACCACGCGCCCATCGTCGTAGACCATCGTGTCGGACGTCGGCTGACCGCTGTGATCGTAGAGCTTCAGGCTACTGCTCCAGCGGAACTGGTCGGTCGTATCGGTCACGGCGCGCGACGTGATCTCGCCCTCCGAGAGCCCGATCACCGCCATGCGCCCGTCATCATATTGCGCCACGCGCAAGACCTCTTGCCCCGCATCGTCGCGGAATTTCAGCTGGTAGGTCCAGGGCCGCGTGCCCTCCCAATCCACCACCAGGTCAAAGCTGAATCCCGCCGCGCTGCCGCCGGGCCAGATCATCTCCGCTGAGGTGCTGGGGGTTCGGGCGGTCCAGAGAGTTTGCAGCCAGGTCACCGATATCGCTCCGTTGTTCGGATTTCGCGCAAGGGCAGAGCCGCCGCGCAGTCACCCGGCGAGAGTTCACATCAAATGATTTCAAACTGGTGTACCCGAGCGCGTGCCCGATTGTCGCGGGGTCGCGCGGGCAGCGATCAGTCGGCCCCGACCGCCTGCCCTTTTTCGACAACGAGCGTGCGCGTGGGGAAGGGAATGCCGATCCCATTGGCGTCGAACGCGTCCTTGATGGCGCGCGTCATGTCGAACTTGAGCCCCCAGAGATCATCCGCGCTGCACCAGAGCCGCAGGGTGAAATCGACCGAACTGTCGCCGAGATTGGTGACTTTGCAGAAGGGCTCGGGCTCGGCAAGCACGCGCGCATCGGCGCGGATGAGCTCCCACAGGATCGTCTCGGCCCGTTTCAGATCGGCATCATAGCTAACCCCCACGACCAGATCGCAGCGGCGCGTCGGGTGGGCGGAGTAATTCTTGATGACATTGCCCCAGACCTCGCCATTGGGCAGGATCAGCTGCACGTTGTCGACCGTGGTGAGCTCGGTGGTGAAGAGCGAGATGTTGGACACAGTCCCGCTCTGGCCCGCCGCCTCGACGAACTGGCCGATCTGGATCGGGCGGAAGGCAACCAGCATCACCCCGGAGGCGAGGTGGCTCAGCGTGCCCTGAAGCGCGAGGCCGATGGCGAGGCCGGCGGCACCGATGAGCGCGGCGAGCGAGGTGGTCTCGATGCCGAAGCGGCTGAGGACGAAGATGAGCGCGAGGGCCAGAACCGCGTAGCGCGCCACATTGGCGAGGAAGTTGGCGAGCGTCGGGTCGAAGTGGCGGGTGCGTGCCCCGAGCCGCAGGATCCGCCGCTTGACCCAGCCGCTGACGACAAGGCCGACAATGAAGATCACCAGCGCGGCGAAGATGTTGACCACGAGCCCCTGCACGATCAGGAACGTCTCGCGGTTGTCATCGAAAAATTCCAACGCGGCCTCGAACTGCTCTTCCATCGGCATCCCTCTTGCAAGCGACGGGCCCGGCGGGGCCCGTCAATCGTCCGGCTTCGCTAACGATTCTGGGGCGTCTGTCAACCCGGGGACATGCCGCGCAGCCGCTCGGAGCGGCGGCGCAGAAGCTCAAGGCTGGTCAGCAGCAGCACCGAGATCGTCACGAGGATGGTCGCGGCGGCGAGGATCGTCGGGCTGATCTGCTCGCGCAGGCCGGTGAACATCTGCCACGGCAGGGTTTGCAGCTCGGCCGAGCCGAGGAAGAGAACGACCACGACCTCGTCAAACGAGGTGATGAAGGCAAAGAGCCCGCCCGAGATCACGCCGGGCAGGATGAGCGGCATCTGCACGCGGAAGAAGGTGGTGATCGGGTCGGCGCCCATGTTGGCGGCGGCGCGGGTAAGCGAACGGTCAAAGCCGACGAGCGTTGCCGTCACGGTGATGATCACGAAGGGGATGCCGAGCACCGCGTGGGCGAGCACGACGCCCCAGTAGGTGCCGACGAGGCCGATCTTGGAGTAGAAGAAATACATCCCCGTGGCCGAGATGATCAGCGGGACGATCATCGGCGAGATCAGGATGGCCATGATCGTGCGGCGGCCGGGCACATGGGACTGGCTCAACCCGATGGCGGCGAGGGTGCCGAGAGTGACGGAGATGAGCGTGGCCAGCGGCGCGATGCGGATCGAGTTCCAGACGGCAGACGTCCATTCCGGGTTGGTCAGGAAATCGCGGTAGTGCTTGAGCGAGTAGCCGTCCGGGTCGAAGCGCAGCATCTCGGGCGTGAAGGTGAAGAAATCCTCGGCATTGAACGACAGCGGAATGACCACGAGGATCGGCGTGATGAGAAAGATGAAGATCGCGCCGCAGATCACGCGGAAGGTGTAGTGCCACAGCACCTGACCGGAAGTGAGATAGGGCACGAGATGAGCGCGGTAGCGATTGGTGGCGAGCCAGTAGATGAGCCAGCCGAAGAACCAGCCGAAGAGCGCGCCGATCACCCCGCCCATCGGCCCGCCAGACCAGAACCCGGCGACGGCGGCGAGGAGCGCAAGGCCCCAGCGGGCGACGCGTTCGGGCGGGTTGGCGAGCATGATGAGCGCGGCGAGCAGGGCCGCGAGGGTCGCGCCGGCGACAAGCCCGATGAGGCCGGAGCCCTGCGCCGTGCCGACGAGCAGGCCGGCGAAGGCGCCGAAGGCGGCGGCGGTGGAGGCAACGAAGGAGAGCGGGCGTTTGAACTTGGTCATGGCGCTTATCCCAGCTTCACGTTGTCGATGCCGACGATCCGGTCATACGCCCAGTAGAGCACCAGAACGACCGCGAAGAGGATCGACCCCAAGGCCGCCGCCAGCCCCCAGTTGAGCGAGGACGAGATATGGTAGGCGATGCGGTTGGAGATGAATGTCCCCGTTGTGCCGCCGACGATTTCGGGCGTGATGTAATAGCCGATGGCGAGGATGAAGACGAGGATCGACCCCGCCCCGATCCCGGGCACGGATTGCGGAAAATAGACCCGCCAGAAGGCCGTCCAGTTCGTCGCCCCGAGCGATTTGGCGGCGCGGGTGTAGCTTTCGGGGATGGTCGACATGACCGAATACATCGGCAGGATCATGAACGGCAGCAGGATATGCGTCATGGCGATGATCGTCCCGAGTTGGTTGTTGATCATCACGAGCCGGGCATCATCGCCCACCAGACCGAGCCAGACGAGTACGTCGTTGATGACGCCCTGTTGCTGGAGCATGATTTTCCACGCGCTGGTGCGCACGAGAAGCGATGTCCAGAACGGCAGAAGCACGAGGATCATCAACATGTTGGCCGAGCGCATCGGCAGGTTGGACAGCAGGAAGGCCACCGGGTAGGCGAGCAGGATGCAGGAAAACGTGATCATCAGGCTCATGAAGAGCGTGCGCTTGAAGAGCGTGGCGTAGATCCGCTCGCCCTCGGGGCGCATCTCGGGGCCGTCGGTGGTTTTCTGCATGTCGACGGCGTTGAGGAAATAGCCCGTGGTGTAATCGGGGCTGTACATCTTGATCGTGTCCCAGACCGGCGGGGCGATCCAATCCTCGTCGATCTGCTCGAAGGCGGCGGCGAAATCGATGGGCGGCAATTCGGCGAGGGCGGCCTGCGCGCGGGTGAGCTCGGCGGCACCGGGGCCGGAATACAGGCTCAGATCGGCGGTGCGGAGATCCTGCACCAGCGCGGTGTAGACCGATTCCCACGGCTCCTCCTCCGCGACGACGTCCTCGTCCTCGATCACGGTAAAGAGCGCGAAGGCAGTGTATTCGCGGGCGGTCTGCGGCAGGAGCGCGACGATGTCCTCGCCCGGGGTGAACCCGATATCGCCCTGGAAGCTCTCGCCCGCGAGCGCGGCGAGCCGGGCGCGTTGATCGAGCAGAAGGGCCCGGTCGGAGTCGCCATTGCCCTGCATCAAGCCATGCCAGAAGCCGGCCTCCTCCCATTGCGGATCGAGGTCTTCCAGCAGGTCCCTCTGGTCTTCGCCCACGTCATCGACCCCGCGGCCGGAGGAGCGGAAGAGCGACGACAGGCCGGTCTGTTCGTAGTTCAGCCGCGTGCCCAGCCGGGTGTGGCGGCGGGCTTCGGCGGCGAGAAAGAGATCATAGTAGAGCGCTTCGAACGTGGCGGGGGGCGGAAGGTCGCTCTCCCCGTCCCAGTCTTCGAGCACGCGGGCGGTCATCGGGATCGTATTGGAAACGATCCGGTTTTCCACCGAGCGGAACAGCATGTCCCCGATGGGCGCGATGAACGCCATCAGAACGAAAATCAGCAGCGGAGCGATCAGCGCGAGCGCCCGGAGCTTTTGCGCGCGCAAGGCGCGGTTGAGCGATTTCTTGAGCGGCGTGCCATCGGCGGCCAGCACCGGGCCGCTGTCGGCCGCATCGCTCTGATCCGAAGCCGTCGCGCTCATTGAGTGCCCTCCACAACGAGGATCACGCTGTCGGCGGTACGCCAGCGGATCGCGGCAACCTCCTGGTACTCGGGGTCGTCATAGGCCTTGAGCGCGGCCTCGTAGCTGGGAAATTCGATCACCACATGGCGCTGGAAGGTCTCGCCTTCCTTGACCTCAGAGGGGCCGCCCCGAACGATGAACCGCCCACCAAGCCCTTCGAGGATCGGCGTATCGCGCTCTACATATTCCTTGTAGGCTTCGGGGTCGTTCACGGTGATATGCCCGATGATGTAACCTTTTGCCATGGCGCGGCGCCTCCCTGCGTGGTTGGGGTGCGGCGGGACAAGGCGCCCCGCCGCGAGGGGTTTATTGAGCCAGCCAGGACTGGAATTTCGCGTCGATGTCGTCGCGATAATCCGCCCAGAACTCATAGTTGTAGAGCAGCGTGTTGGCCGCGTTGTCCGGATCGGTGGGCATGTGCGGCGCCATGTCGATGCCAAGTTCGGCATGCTGGCCGACGAGCGGTGCCGAGGACAGACGCGCGGGACCGTAGGAGATATAGGCCGCCTGATCCGCCAGACGCTGGGTGTCGGTGGCGAAGCTGAGGAAGTCCATCACCCGGGCAAGCCGGTCTTCGGGAAGATCCGCCGGGACGATCCAGCCATCAAGGTCGAAGACCTGCATGTCCCAGAGCATCGCGAAGGGCTGACCCTGTTCCTCGATCGCCGAGAACCAGCGGCCGTTGTAGGACGAGCCCATGACGATCTCGCCATCGGCCAGAAGCTGCGGCGGCTCGGCGGCGGCGGACCACCAGACAACCTGATCCTTGATCGTGCCCAGCTTGGCGAGCGCGCGTTCCTGCCCTTCGGGGGTCGCGAGCACGTCATAGAGCTCGTCCTTGGACACGCCGTCGCAGTAGAGCGCCCATTCCATATTGTTGATCGGCCGCTTTTCCAGCGCGCGCTTGCCCGGATATGCGTCCATGTCGAAGAAGGCGCAGATGCTGGTCGGCGCTTCCGCCCCATCGGGCAGCAGGTCCGGGCGGTAGGCCGCGGTGGTGGAATAGACGATCTGCGGGACGAAGCAGTCGGAGACGATCAGGTCGCCGAAATCGTCGGAGGGATCGGAGCCATCGTCGCCCTTGGCGAGCACATCGTCGTGATCGATCTCCATGGCAAGCCCCTCGTCACAGAGGCGGATCGCGTCGGAGGCAACCACATCGACGATATCCCAGGTCACGTTGCCGGCCTCTTCCATCGCGCGGAGCTTGGCGACCGCCTCGTTGGAGGATTCGTCCCAAGACCAGGACAGGCCATCATTGGCCGCCTGGTAGGGCTCGACATAGGCTTTTTGCTGCGAGGACTGATAGGCGCCGCCCCAGCTTACTGCGGTCATGCTGTCGGACATGTCCTGCGCCGTCGCGGCGCCGGCAAGAGCGAGTGTGAGGGCGGATGTGGCCATCAGGGTATTGGTGAGTCTCATGTAGGTCTCCCTGTATTTCCCCGTTTGGTCGTAAGCAGCACGGCGCGCCCCGGGTCAGGCGGCGCCGGCATCCGGTCCGGATGTGTGGACCGGGTGAGTGGTCGTGTGCGTCGGGTCAGGCATCAAGCGCGCGGCAATCCCGCGGCAGCCAGCCGATCGAGATCACCTCGCCCTTCTTCAGCCTACGCTGATCGGGCGAGTTGCGGGTCTTGATGATGAAATCGTCGCGCCCCGCGACGCGAAGCCGGGTGCGGAAGATATCGCCCATGTAGATGAATTCGAGAACCTCGGCGCGAATCGTCTGGGCGTCGGGCCCGAGCTTTTCGGTGTCGATCTCGACCCGCTCGGGCCGGATTGAAACCAGCGTCCGCTCGCCCGCGCCGGTCACGTTCACGGCCTTCGCCGCGACGATCTCGCCGGTGTCGAGCTCGACGGTCACATCCTCGCCGCGCATGCTCTTGATGCGGCCCGCGAGCGTGTTGTTCTCGCCGATGAACTGGGCGACGAAGCTGTTTCCCGGCGCCTCGTAGAGCTCATCCGGGGGGGCAAGCTGCTGGATTCGGCCATCGTTGAAGACAGCGACGCGATCCGACATGGTCAGCGCCTCGGTCTGGTCATGGGTGACGTAGACGGTCGTGATGCCAAGGTCATGCGCGAGGTTGGTGATCTCGAACTGCATGTGCTCGCGGAGCTGCTTGTCCAGCGCGCCGAGCGGCTCATCCATCAGCACCAGCTCCGGCTCGAACACCAGCGCCCGCGCCAGCGCGACGCGCTGCTGCTGCCCGCCCGAAAGCTGCGCCGGACGGCGGCTCCCGAATTCGCCCATCTGAACCATGTCGAGCGCGCGGCGGACCTTCTGCTCGCGTTCGGCCTTGCCCAGCTTGCGCACCTCCAGTGGAAAGGCGAGATTCTCGGCAATCGTCATGTGCGGAAACAGCGCGTAGTTCTGGAAGACCATCCCGATCCCGCGTTTGTGCGGAGGGATATTGTTGATCGAAACACCCCCGAGCTTGATCTCGCCATGGGTCGCCGTCTCGAAGCCCGCGAGCATCATCAGGCAGGTGGTCTTTCCGGAACCCGAGGGCCCGAGCATCGTGAGAAACTCGCCCTTCGGCATCGTCAGGTTAAGGTCTTTTACGACAAGCGTTTCGCCGTCATAGCTCTTCTGGACATGTTCGAACGCGACAAACGCGTCCTCCCCACCGTCATAGGCCAAGCGATACTCCCCATTCATTGCATCCCGGTTTTCCCGGCGTTGTCATGGGGGAATAAAGCGCGTCAGACCGCAGGTTGCAACCGTATCGCCCGGATAAGACCGGGGTTCGCATGGAAATACACCCCAAACCGCGAGTTTTCAGGCGGTTCGGGGCGGCGGAATGGGGCTGCGCGCGACTCAAGCCGCTTTGAACAGGCCTTTTTCGTGCAAATCCTGCAAACACTGATCAAGCGATTTCCATGCCCGCTCGATCAGGATGTCGATCTCGTCGCGGCTGATGACCAGCGGCGGGGAGATGATCATCCGGTCACCCACATGGCGCATGATCAGGTTGTTTGCAAAGCACCGGTCGCGGCAGACAAAACCCACCGTTCCGGCGCTGGAGGCAAAGGCCGCGCGGGCGGATTTGTCAGGCGTGAGCGCCAGCGAGGCCATCATGCCCACGATCTTCGCTTCGCCCACGAGCGGGTGATCGGCCAGCGCCTCCCACTTCTCGCGCAGGTAGGGGCCGGTATCCTCGGCGACGCGCTCGACGATCTTTTCCTCATCGAGAATCCGCAGGTTTTCGAGCGCCACGGCGCAGGCGACCGGGTGGCCGGAATAGGTGTAGCCGTGGTTGAACTCATGCCCGGAGATCACGGCCGCGACCTCATCGGACAGAAGCGAGCCGCCGATCGGCTGGTAGCCCGAGGAGAGCCCCTTGGCGATGGTCATGATATCGGGCCGCAGCCCGAGCGTTTCGGAGCCGAACCAGCGGCCCGTCCGGCCAAAGCCGCAAATCACCTCGTCGGCAATGAACAGGATCTCGTACTTGTCGCAGATGCGCTGAACTTCCGGCCAGTAGCTGTCGGGCGCGACGATGACGCCGCCCGCCCCCTGCACCGGTTCGGCGATGAAGGCCGCGACGTTTTCCTCGCCAAGCTCATTGATCATGGCTTCGAGCTGGCGCGCGCGTTCGAGCCCGAACGCCTCCGGGGTCATCTCGCCGCCCTCGGCCCACCAGTTCGGCTGGTCGATATAGTGGATGTCCGGAATCGGCAGGCCGCCCTGGGCATGCATCCCGGCCATCCCGCCCAGCGACGCGCCACCCATGGTCGAGCCGTGATAGGCGTTCTTGCGCGAGATGATCTTGCGCTTGGACGGTTTGCCCTTCTCCGCCCAATACTGGCGCACGATGCGGATGTTGGTGTCATTCGCCTCAGAGCCGGACCCTGCGTAGAAGACGTGGTTCAGATCGCCCGGCGCGAGCTCCGCCAGCCGCGCCGCGAGGGCGATGGCGGGGACGTGAGTCGTCTGGAAGAACGTGTTGTAATACGGCAGCTCGCGCATCTGGCGCTCGGCCGCCTCGGCCAGTTCGTGGCGCCCATAGCCGATATTGACGCACCACAGCCCCGCCATCGCATCGAGAATGCGCGCGCCCTCGCTGTCATTGAGCCAGACGCCATCGGCGCGGGTGATAACGCGCGCGCCCTTTGCGGACAGCCCGTTTCCATGGGTAAAGGGATGCATGTGATGCGCGGCGTCGAGCCGCTGCAATTCGGCGGTGGGCATGTGATTTGTGATGGCAGGCATGGGGGGCTCCGGATGGGAGAAACACTCGGGGCGACAATATGATCAAATTGCACGCTGTCAATCGAATCACCGTCTAGCGGACGGCGACCAGCGCCGTGTCGATCAGGGCCATGCCCTGCGCCACATCTTCATGCATCGCCGCCACGGCGCCGGCCTCATCGCCCGAGCGCAGCGCGTCGATCAGAAGCTTGTGGTTGTCCGGCAGCCCGAGCGTGCCCAGCCGCCCGACGACGACGCGCATCGAGGGGCCGAATCGCAGCCAGAGCGTATCTGCGACCGACGAGAGGATCGGAGAGGCCGCCAGATGATGGATATGATGGTGAAAGGCGTGGTTGCTGCGCAGGTACCCCTGCAGATCCCCCCGCGCGATCGCGGCATCCACCTCGGCGTCGATGCGCGAGAGCGCGCCGATGTCGACATCTGTCATATGTCTCAATGATTTGCGGCACAGTTCCGCCTCGACCCAGAGCCGCGCGCTCAGCAGGTCCGCCAGATCGCCCGCCTCAAGTTCGGGCACACAGACGCGGCGGTTGCCCCGCAGCTCCAGCGCGTTTTCACTGATGAGCCGACGGATCGCTTCGCGGACCGGGGTCGATCCAGCCCCGAGCGCATCGCAAAGCCCCTGAATCGTCACCGGTTGACCCGGTACGAGATCCCCGAAGAGCACCGCGTCGCGCATCGCGAGATAGGTCTGCTCATGGGCGGGAACGGGCCGGTCCTGCGCTCGCTTTTCCATCAATCCACCCCCGCTCCACTCCATTTCCGCGCGCGCCGCTATTGCACCGCTTGCGCACCGCCCTCTGGCGTGGAAACATACTTGTCGCGACCCGAATTGCCAGAGTTGATCAGATTCAACCACGGACGGCCGTCGCTCAGGAGCCCGCATACTCGGGACCAACGGGAGATACTGATGAAGAAGACATTCCTGGCCATTGCCCCCGCGATTTCGCTCATCGCCGGCGCGGCTGCCGCAGATGAGGTTCGGGTCTATAACTGGTCCGACTATAT
Source organism: Poseidonocella sedimentorum (assembly GCF_900116005.1). Taxonomy (GTDB): domain Bacteria; phylum Pseudomonadota; class Alphaproteobacteria; order Rhodobacterales; family Rhodobacteraceae; genus Poseidonocella; species Poseidonocella sedimentorum. The sequence continues at coordinate 413,851 of NZ_FOYI01000002.1, read as the reverse complement.
CGATGAGGAACTGCTCACCAAGTTCGAGGAAGAAACCGGGCTTGAGCTTATCTACGACGTGTTCGACAGCAACGAAGTGCTGGAGACCAAAATGCTCGCCGGCGGCTCCGGCTACGACATCGTCGTGCCGACCGGGACGTTCCTGCAACGGCAGATCTCCGCCGGCGCGTTCCAGAAGCTCGACATGTCGCAGTTGCCCAACGCCGAAAACCTCTGGGATGTGATCTCGACACGGACCGCGGGCTATGACCCCGACAACGCCTATTCGATCAACTACATGTGGGGCACCACCGGGATCGGCGTGAACGTCGGCAAGGTGCAGGAGCTGCTCGGCCCGGATGCGCCGATCGACAGCCTGTCTCTCGTCTTCGATCCGGCCAACATGGAAAAACTCGCCGAGTGTGGCGTGCATTTCCTCGATGCGCCGGCCGAGATGATCCCCGCGGCCCTGACCTATATCGGCGAAGACCCCGACAGCCACGACCCGGATGTCATCGCCAAGGCCGAAGACGTCTTCATGGCGGTCCGGCCCTACATCCAGAAATTCAACAGCTCCGAATACATCAACGCGCTCGCCAATGGCGATATCTGCGTGGCGATCGGCTGGTCCGGCGACGTGCTGCAAGCCCGTGACCGCGCCGCCGAGGCCGACAACGGGGTCGAGATCGCCTATAACGCGCCGACCGAGGGCGGGCAGATGTGGTTCGACCAGATGGCCATCCCGGTGGACGCGCCGAACCCCGAGGGCGCGCATGTCTTCCTCAACTTCATCATGGACGCCGAGAACATGGCGGCGGCGTCGAACTACGTCTACTACGCCAATGGCAACCTCGCGTCGCAGGAGTACCTCGCAGAGGACGTGATCGGCGATCCGGCGATCTACCCCTCGCCCGAAGCGCTGGAAAACCTCTACATCACCACACCGTTCGAACCCCGCGTGCAGCGCACGGTGACCCGGCTCTGGACCAAGATCAAGTCCGGCACCTGATCCGCGATCCGGCCCGGGCTTTTCGCTCGGGCCGTCCAATTCGGAAGCCCGCATGACGCAAACCATATTCGCGCCCTGGACCGATCCCGCCGAAAAGCCGCTCATCGAATTTGACCGGGTCACGAAGCGGTTTGGCGATTTCACCGCGATCGACGATCTCAGCATGGCGATCTACGAGCGCGAGTTCTTCGCCCTGCTCGGGCCCTCGGGCTGCGGCAAGACCACGCTGATGCGCATGCTCGCGGGGTTCGACACGCCGAGCGAGGGGACGATCTGGCTCGCGGGGCAGGACATCGCCCCGGTCCCGCCCAACAAGCGCGCGGTGAACATGATGTTCCAGAGCTATGCGCTCTTCCCGCATCTCTCGGTCTGGGAGAACATCGCCTTCGGCCTGCGGCGCGAGGGGATGCCCAAGGACCAGCTCGCCGCGCGGGTCGACGAGATGCTTCGGTTGACCCGGCTGCAACGGTTCGCCGGGCGCAAACCGCATCAGATTTCCGGCGGCCAGCGCCAGCGCGTCGCGCTCGCCCGATCGCTCGCCAAGGCGCCCAAGCTTCTGCTGCTCGATGAGCCGCTCGGCGCGCTCGACGCCAAGCTGCGGCAGGACACCCAGTTCGAGCTGATGGAGATCCAGGAAACCACCGGCACGACCTTCGTCATCGTCACCCACGATCAGGAGGAAGCCATGACCGTCGCCTCCCGCGTGGCCGTCATGGATGAGGGGCGCGTCATGCAGATCGCCACGCCCGAAGACATCTACGAAGCTCCGAGCAGCGTCTACGTCGCCGATTTCATCGGGGATGTGAACATCCTGCGCGGCACGGCTCGCCAGACCGCGCCCGGCCGCTACGAGATCCTCTGGGGCGAGGGCCGCGCGCCGCTGATCAGCGAGAGCGACACCGCGCTCGACAACGGGCAATCCTGCGCGCTGGCCATCCGGCCTGAGAAGGTCTCGATCAGCGCCGACCGGCCCGAGACCGCGAATGCGGCGCAGGGGAAAATCCTCGATATCGCCTATCTCGGCAACCTCTCCACCTATCACGTCGAGCTCCCGGACGGGCAAATCATCAAGGCGCAGGAAGCCAACACCCAGCGGATCGCGCGGCGCAGCTTCACCTGGGAGGACGAGGTCTGGGTGAGCTGGACGAAAACCGCAGCCGTCCTGTTGGCGGACTGATGCGCAAGGCCCTCGTCATCGCCATCCCGTACCTGTGGCTGCTCGCGCTGTTCCTCGTCCCCTTCCTGATCGTTCTGAAAATCTCGCTGAGCGATTCCGTCCTGGCGATCCCGCCCTACGCGCCCAAGCTCGACCTCTCGGAAGGCTGGGGCGGGCTGATGAGGTTCGTTTCCGAGCTGGATTTCGAGAACTTCGCCTTCCTGGCGAGCGACAACCTTTACTGGAAAGCCTACCTCTCCAGCCTTCGCATCGCGGTAATCGCGACGTTTCTGACCCTTCTCGTCGGCTACCCGATCGCCTACGCGATGGCGCGCGCGCCCGAGGAATGGCGCCCGACGCTGCTCATGCTGGTCATCCTGCCGTTCTGGACGTCCTTCCTGATCCGCGTCTATTCGTGGATGGGCATCCTGAGCTCTGAGGGTTATCTCAACCAGCTTTTGCTGAAACTCGGGCTGATCTCCGAGCCGCTCACGATCCTCAACACCAACATCGCGGTCTTCATCGGGATCGTCTACACCTACCTGCCCTTCATGATCCTGCCGATCTACGCGGCGCTCGAAAAACTCGATGGCTCGCTGCTGGAAGCCGCCGAGGATTTGGGCTGCTCGCGCACCTCCGCCTTCTGGCTGGTAACGCTGCCGCTGTCGCGCAGCGGGATCATCGCGGGCTGTTTCCTCGTTTTCATCCCGAGCATCGGCGAATTCGTGATCCCCTCACTGCTCGGCGGCTCGGACACACTGATGATCGGCAAGGTACTTTGGGAAGAATTCTTCTCGAACCGGGACTGGCCAGTGGCCAGCGCGGTTGCCGTCATCCTGCTCCTGATCCTGATCATCCCGATCATCCTGTTCCAGAGAAACGAACAACGGCAACGGGAGGCGGACAGTTGATACCGAACACACGTTGTCACCGGCTCACCCCGGAAAATGATCAATCATTTTCCGGCACGATTTCTGATCGATCAGAAATCGGCGCCGCGGAGAGGGCATCGCGATGAGACGACTGTCTTGGGTGAGCGTCACGGCATTGAGTTTCGGGTTGGCGTTTCTCTATCTCCCGATGTTGATCCTCGTGATCTTCTCGTTCAACGACTCCAAACTCGTCACCGTCTGGGCCGGGTTCTCCACGAAGTGGTATGGCGAGCTGCTGCGCAACGAGGCGTTTCTTGATGCCGCCTGGGTCACCTTGCGCGTCGCGGTCATCAGCTCGACCATCGCGACCGTTCTCGGCACGATGGCGGCCTGGGTGCTCATCCGGTTCAGCCGGTTCCCCGGACGCTCGCTGTTTTCCGGCATGGTCTACGCGCCGCTGGTCATGCCCGAAGTGATCACCGGCCTTTCGCTGCTCCTTCTCTTCATCGGCATCGGTCTCGATCGCGGCGTGGTCACCATCGTGCTTGCCCACACCACCTTTTCAATGTGCTACGTCTGCGTCGTGGTCTCCTCGCGCCTCGTCAGTTTCGACACCTCGCTCGAAGAGGCCGCCTTCGATCTCGGCGCGACCCCGTGGGAGACCTTTCGCCTCGTGACCTTGCCGATCATCGCGCCCGCGGTGATTTCCGGCTGGCTCCTCGCCTTTACCCTCTCGCTTGACGATCTGGTCATCGCCTCCTTCACCGCCGGCCCCTCCGCGACCACCCTGCCAATCAAGATCTTCAGCTCGGTCCGTCTCGGGGTCAGCCCCGAGATCAACGCGCTTTCCACCATCATGATCAGCGTCGTCGCGATCGGTGTGATCACCGCCTCACTCATCACCAAACGCACCGCCGTGCAGCGTCAGATGGATGAACAGGTCGCGCTGCGCGATGAAACGTCTGTATGAGCCCGCGGCTTATGAGGCCGCGTCATACGATGATTGCTATTGGAGCGGCACGGCCGAGCTTCCCCGCTGTCCGGCACTGGAGGGGGACGCGCGCGCGGATGTGGCGATCGTGGGGGCCGGTTTCACCGGGCTGAGCGCCGCGTTGCATCTCGCCGAAGCCGGGCGCGACGTGATCGTGTTGGACGCCCAGACCCCGGGCTTCGGGGCCTCGGGGCGCAACGGCGGGTTCTGTTGCATCGGCGGCGGCATGTTGAGCGATGCCGCGATCGCATCGCGCTTCGGCGCCGTGGGGCTCGCGGATTGGCAAGCGGCGCAGTCAGGCGCGATTGCGCTGGTGCGGGACCTGATCGACCGCCACAGCATTGACGCGGAGACCCATTCCAACGGGGAGACCCAGCTCGCGCATTCGCGGCTGGGGATGGCGCGTCTGCGCCACGCGGGCGGACAGATCATCGAGCGCAAGGAGCTTGCCGCGCACGGGATTACTGGCCCGTTCCACGGCGCGCGGATCACGCCCGAAGGCTTCGCGCTCAACCCGCGGCGCTATGTTGCCGGGTTGCTGGAGGCCTGTCTTCGGGCCGGGGTGCGCGTCCATGGGATGACCGAAGTCAAAGGCCTCCCGGAGCCCGGCGCGCTTACCACCGGGCGGGGGACCGTCCGCGCCGGGGAGGTCATCCTCGCCACCAATGGCTACAGCGCAGACGGGCTATTCGATTGGATGGGCGCGCGTTTCCTGCCGGTCATGTCGGCCGTCATGGTCACGCGCCCGCTGAGCGAGACCGAGCTTGCGGCGCAGGGCTGGAGCAGCCGGCAGATGTGTTACGACACGCGCAACCTGCTGCACTATTTCCGGCTCCTGCCCGAGAACCGAATGCTGTTTGGCATGCGCGGCGGCATTCGCGCGACCCCGCGTGAGGAGGCCGCCGTCCGTCGGCGGTTGCGGCATGATTTCGACGGGTTTTTTCCCGCCTGGACCGGGGTCGAGGCGACGCATATGTGGTCCGGGCTCGTCTGCCTGATGCGGGGCGGGCTACCCTTCGCTGGACGGGTGCCCGGCCACGAGCGGCTCTGGGCCGGTCTGGGGTATCATGGCAACGGCGTTGCGATGGGCAGCTATACGGGCCGCCTTCTGGCCGAGGCGATCACCAGTGCCTCCCCGATCCCACCGGTGCTGAACGCGCCGCCCCGCCGCTTCCGCCTCGGCCTGCGCCGGCGCGCCCTTCTCCGCCCGGTCTACGCCGGGCTCGGGCTCGTCGATCGGCTATAGGCCAAACCGCTTGCATTGCGCGCCGGAAGCCCGTCAGAGTGGACGGGAATTGCAAGGAGCGAAGCATGTCTGACTGGTGGCGCGGCGCGATTGTCTATCAGATCTATCCCAGATCGTTTCAGGACAGCAACGGTGATGGAATCGGCGATCTGAACGGGATCACCCGGCGGCTGGATCACGTGGCATCGCTCGGGGCCGACGCGATCTGGCTCAGCCCGATCTTCACCTCGCCGATGAAGGACATGGGCTACGATGTGTCAGACTATACCGACATCGACCCGCTCTTCGGAACGCTCGCGGAATTCGACGCGCTGCTTGCCCGCGCCCATGATCTGGGGCTGAAAGTGATCATCGATCAGGTGATTTCACACAGCTCCGACAAGCATCCCTGGTTCGTCGAAAGCCGCACGAGCCGGGACAACCCGAAGGCAGATTGGTACGTCTGGGCAGACCCCAACCCCGACGGCACCCCGCCGAACAACTGGCCCAGCGTCTTCGGTGGACCGGCCTGGGAGTGGGAGCCGCGGCGGCGGCAGTATTACCTGCACAATTTCCTGATCGAACAGCCCGACCTCAACATGCACAATCCCGAGGTGCAGGACGCGCTGCTCGAGACGATGCGGTTCTGGCTCGCGCGCGGGGTCGACGGCTTCCGGCTCGACACGGTGAACTACTATTTCCACGATCAGGATCTGCGGAGCAACCCGCCCAATCCCGACGGATCGCAGGAAATGGCGACCGACACCTACGGGATGCAGGATCACATCTACTCCAAGAATCGGCCCGAAAACCTCGCCTTCCTCGAACGGCTCAGGGCGCTTACCGATGAATTTGACGACCGAATGATGGTGGGCGAAGTGGGCGACGGCGGCCAGCGGGCCATCGATCTGATGGCGGCCTACACCAAGGGCACGAAGCGGCTGCACATGTGCTACAGCTTCGAGATGCTCGGCCCCGATTTCTCCGCCGGCCACTTCCGCAGGGTGATCGAAGGCTTCCTCAACGGCGCGCCGGACGGCTGGCCGAGTTGGTCCTTCTCCAACCACGATGTCCCGCGCCATGTGACGCGGTGGGCAACCCATGCCGAGGATCAGGACGCGCTGGCAAAACAGACGGTGGCGCTGCTGATGTCCTTCGAGGGAACGATCGGGATTTATCAGGGCGAAGAGCTTGGCCTGCCCGAGACCGAGATGGAATACCACGAGCTGACCGACCCGCCGGGCCTGCGGTTCTGGCCCGAGCAGAAAGGCCGGGACGGCTGCCGCACGCCGATGGTCTGGCAGAACGACGCCCCGCATGCCGGGTTCACCACCGGCACGCCCTGGCTCCCGGTCAAAGTGCCCCAGATCGCGCGCGCCGTCGATCTGCAGGACGGCGAAACGGGCAGCGTGCTCGCGGCCTATCGCGCGATGATCGGTTTTCGAAAATCCCGTCCATCCCTCGTCGAGGGGCGCACGGAGTTTATCGACTGCAAACCGCCATTGCTTGCCTTTCAGCGCATCGCAGACGGCGACGCTTTGACATGCGTGTTCAACCTCGGGACGTCGCCAACTTCGGTTTCCGTGACCTCAGATGCGCGGCTGGCTCACAACCAATTCGCAAGCGTGCGAAACGGACAACTCAAACTCGGACCAAACGGCTTTGCCTTCCTCGAGCACGACGACGCGAGCTCGCCGGTCAAGCTAAAGCTCTGACCGCGCCGCCACGCCGTTTTCTGATTAATCAGAAAACGGGCCGGAAAATGATTGATCATTTTCCGGTGGCGATGGCGTCGATCTTGCGCGCAAAGGTGACGTCCCGCTGGCTCAGCCCGCCGACGTCGTGCGAGGTCAGGGTGATTTCCACACGGTTGTAGGTGTTTGACCATTCGGGGTGATGATTGAACTTCTCGGCCAGAAGCGCGACCTGTGTCATCCAGCCGAAGGCCGCGCGGAAGTCCTTGAACGCAAACCGCCTCTGCAAGGCGTCGCGGTCTTCGGCCATTGTCCAGCCCGCGGCCAACAGCTCCGGGAGAGCTTCGGCGCGGTCGGCCTCGGTCAGCTGATCCTTGGTCATTCTTGCTCCTCCACGTTTGCTTTTCGGAACGGCCCGTACTCGGTCAGGATCTCGATTTCCTGATCCACCGCTTCCGCTTCGGCGTCGATAAACTGCGCGATCGCGCGGGAGAGGCCGGGGTCCGCGATCCAGTGCAGCGAGTGTGTTTCCACCGGCAGATAGCCGCGCGCCAACTTGTGCTCGCCTTGTGCGCCCGCCTCGACCGCCGAGAGACCACGCCGGATCGCCGCATCGATCGCCTGATAGTAGCACAGTTCGAAATGCAGGCAGGGATGGTGTTCGACACAGCCCCAATAGCGCCCGTAGAGCGTCTCGCGCCCGATGAAGTTCAACGCACCGGCGATGTATCGCCCGTCGCGCTCCGCCAGGACGAGCAGGATATGCTCGCGCAGGCTCTCTTGTGCTGCGTCGAAGAAGGCGCGGGTGAGGTAGGGTGTGCCCCACTTCCGCGCGCCGGTGTCCATGTAGAACTGCCAGAAGGCGTCCCAGTGTTCGGGCTCTATCTCATCGCCGGTCAGGGTAATGATCCGCCCGCCGAATCCCTGCGCCTGGGCGCGTTCCTTGCGGATGTTCTTGCGCTTGCGCGAGCTGAGCGAGCCGAGGAAATCGTCAAACCCCGCATAGCCGTCATTGCGCCAGTGAAACTGCTGCGATTTGCGGCGCAGCAAGCCCATCGCCGCGCCCGCCGCCGCTTCGGCCTCGGTGCAGAAGGTCACGTGGAGCGAGGAGAGCTCGTTGTCCGCCGCGACCTGGACCGCCCCTTGTATCAGCGCCGTGGCCCCTTCCGCATCCCGCCCGGGCCGGGTCAGGAAGCGCCGCCCGGTGGCCGGGGTGAACGGCACCGCGATCTGAAGCTTGGGGTAGTAGCGGCCGCCCGCGGCGTCGTAGGCATGGGCCCAGTTGTGGTCGAAGATGTACTCACCCTGGCTGTGGGTCTTGGCGTAGAGCGGGGCGACGGCGATGATCTCGCCGGCTGCGCGTGCCGAGAGGTAGAGCGGTTGCCAGCCGGTCCCCGGCCCGACCGATCCGCTGTCCTCCAGCGCCTTGAGGAACGCGTAGGTGGTGAAAGGGTCGCAGGGCGGCCCGCCGTCCTGCGTTTCGGGGCAGGCGCAGGCGTTCCAGTCCGTCTCGCCGATGGCGTCGATCCCGGACGCGGTCGCGATTTCGATCATGTCCTGCATCGGCCCTTCCATACCCTGCTACGTGGCGCGTTTCGGGCCCGGTTCAACCCGGATCATAGCCTTCGAATGTGATATTGTCGGCAAGAGCGCGCGCCTCTGTTTCAGACGCCTCCGAGCGGATTGTCCAGCACAGGATCGGTACCCCGGCCTCGCGCAGCGCCGCCACCGGCCGGGCGCTCAAATCGCGCGCTTGATGGCTTATGAAGGAGGCGCCGACACGCTCGAAATCGGGGATGCCGCGAAGGCGGCGGCGCGTCTCTTCGGGCAGGAGGGGCCAATCCTCGGCATCGTAGGCGCAAGTCGTCAGCCCGCGCGGCAGGTCGGGCAGAAGCCGGGCGATCTCGGCCACCGAATGGGGGTTGAACGACATGATCGCAACCGGCCCGGCGTAGGGGGCAAGGTCCTGCGCGAGTGCGGCCTCGAGCCGGCCCACGCCGGGGCCCATGGCGCCATCCTGATCCTTGATTTCGAGCAGCAGCGGGACGCGCCCGTCCACCAGCTCGAGAATATCGCGCAGGCTCGGGATCCCCTGCGCGCCGCCGCGCAGGGTGATCTGGCGCAGGGCATCGGCGGGGCGCAGCGCGACCGGGCCGGTCTCCGCGGTCAGCCGGTCGAGCTCGTAGTCGTGGAACACCATGGCCCGACCGTCGGCGCTGAGCTGCAGGTCGAGCTCGACGGGAAGCCCGCGCTCCATCGCGGCGCGGACGGCGGCGCGGCTGTTCTCGGGCCGGCCCTCGGCGACTTCATGCAAGGCACGGTGCGCGATGGGCCTGGCGAGAAACGCGTCGGGCAGGATCATCGGACTTCGAAAATCCCTTCGATCTCCACGGCCACGCCAAACGGCAGGGAGGCGGCGGAGACGGCGGAGCGGGCGTGGCGGCCGGCATCACCCAGCACCTCGACGAAGAAATCGGAGGCGCCGTTGATGACCTTGGGCTGGTCGGTGAACTCCGCGGTGGAATTCACGAAACCGGTGAGCTTCACCAGCCGCACCAACCGGCCCAGATCACCGCCACAGGCCGCGCGCGCCTGCGCCAGGAGGCTCAGCGCGCAGTGCTTTGCCGCAAGCGCGCCGTCCTCGACGCTCAGATCCGCGCCGAGCTTGCCACAGATGAGGCCGCTCTCATTCGCCGAAACCTGCCCCGAGATATGAACGAGGCCCCCGACCTGCACGAAGGGCACGTAGTTGGCCGCCGGCGCGGGCGCATCGGGCAGGGTCAGGCCGAGCTCGGCAAGGCGGGTTTCGATCGGGTTGGTCATAGTGTCTGGTCCTTTGAAGCAGGTCTGCGCATCGGGCCGTCAGCCTTCACGGAAGGCCTTGGCGAGATAGTCGGTCAGGGGTTTGACGAGGTAGGCCATCGGGGTGCGGTCATTGGTGCGCAGGAACGCCTCGACCGGCATTCCGGGCACCAGCGCGATCCCATCCGGCAGCTTGGCCAGCTCCCCTTCCGTCAGGACGATCTCCGCGCGGTAGTAGGAGAGCGAGGAGCGGTCATCAGTGAAGGCGTCGGCGGAGATCTGGACGACGGTGCCGTTGAGTTCGGGCGTGGTCCGCTGATCGAAGGCCGAGAAGCGCAGGACGACCTCCTGCTGGAGGCGGATCTGGTCGATGTGGATCGGCTCGATCTGGGCGGCGATGATCAGCGGGCGGTCCTGCGGCACGAGGTAGAGCACCGGGTCGGCCGCGCGGATGACCGAGCGCGGGGTGAAGACCGTGAGCCCGTAAACGATCCCGGAGACCGGCGCGCGAATGTCCAGACGGCTGAGCTGTTCGAGCAGGCTGCGGCGGCGTTCGCGCGATTCGAGCTCGTTGACGGACAGGTCCCGAAGCTGGGTGATGGCCTGTTCGCGGCGCTGGTTCGCGAGCTTGATGATCTCGATGTCGATCTCCGTGACGCGCCCCTCGGCCTGGGCCTTTTGCGCCTTGAGCTCGCCCACCGTGCCGGAAAGCCGCGCCTCTTCGCGGCGCAGGGCGAGCACGCTGCTGGCTTGGGTGAGCCCGCGTTCGAGCAGGGATTCCTGCCCCACCAGTTCCTCCCGGATGAGGTCGAGCTGGGTGGTCAGGGCGTCTTGCTGGGCGTCGATGCCGACGATCTGATCGCTGATCTGCAAGCGGCGCTTGCCGAGCTGTTCAACCTCGTTGGCGATGGAAATCCGGCGGCTTTCGAAAAGACGGCGCTGGCCGGCGACGAGCGTCTCGATCTCCTCGCGCTCCGCCGCGGCCTCCAGCAGGATGGGCGCGAAGGCGATCTCTTCGGTGTCGTCCCGCTCGGCCTCGAGCCGCCCGATCCGCGCGAGGATCTCGAAGAGCTGGTTCTCGACGACCGCGAGCTCGGAGCGCAGCAGCGTCGCATCGAGCCGGATCAGAAGATCGCCCGCCTTCACCGTGTCGCCCTCGTCGACGATGATTTCCTCGACCACCCCGCCATCGGGGTGCTGGACGATCTGGCGGTTGCGATCGACCTCGATGCGGCCATTGGCGATGATCGCCCCGGAGATGATCGCCTGCGTCGCCCATGTGCCGAAACCGCCCACGAGGATGAGCAGCGCAAAGGCCCCGAGGATCAGCGGCCGCTTGGCCGACCAGGTTCTTTCGGCGCTCATGAGACCCCCCCGGGATTGGGCGAGGCCTGGATGTCGCGCGCGTTGGTGACGACCTCCTTGAGCACCTCGTCCTTGGGCCCGAAGGCCCGCCGGGCGCCCTGATCGAGCACAAGCAGGTGCGAGCATTCGGCGATGGCGGCGGGGCGGTGGGCCATGATCAGGATCGACTTGCCGTCTTTCTTCATGGTGCGGATGGCAACGTTCAGCGCCTCGGAGCCCTCGTTGTCGAGGTTGGAGTTGGGCTCGTCGAGGACGAGGATCACCGGATCGCCATAAAGCGCGCGGGCCAGCCCGATGCGCTGGATCTGCCCGCCTGAGAGCGTCGATCCGGCGATGGAGACGCGCGTGTCGTACCCATCGGGCAGCTTGAGGATCATGTCATGGGCGGCGGCCTTGCGCGCGGCCTCGATGACCTTGTCCGCATCCGGCTGGGTCGACATGCGGGCGATGTTCTCGGCGATGGTCCCGTCGAAAAGCTGCACCCGCTGGGGCAGGTAGCCGATATGCTGACCGAGCACGTCCGGATCGTAATTGTCGAGCGAGGCACCATCGAGCCGGACCTTGCCGCCGGCCGGGCGCCAGACGCCCATGATCGCGCGGGCGAGCGTGGATTTGCCCGAGCCCGAGGGGCCGATCACGCCGATCGCCTGACCCGGTTCGACCGAGAAAGACACCATGCGCAAGACCGCCTGCTGCTGCCCCGGTGGGATGACAGTGACCTGTTGCACATCGAGCTTGGCGCGCGGCTTGGGGAGCTGCGTGCGCGGCGGCTGCGGCGGCGCGGCGCTGAGCAATTCGCCGAGCGAGGACCAGCCCTTGAGCCCGCGCTGGATCACCGGCCACTGGCCGATGAGCAGCTCGATCGGCGCCAGCGCCCGGCCCAGAAGGATCGAGCCCGCGATCATGACGCCGGGCGTGACCTCGCCCTGCAGCACAAGATAGGCGCCGAGCCCGAGCATCCCTGATTGCAGGAAGAGCCGGAATGTCTTGGTGATGGCCGAATAGGTCCCGCCGAGATCGGCCGCACCCACGGATTCGCTCAGCGCGACATCGCGCGCGCGCTGCCAGCGGGAGAAGGTCGCGCCGCGCATCCCGAGGCTCTGGACCATCTCGGCCTCGCCCCGGATCTGATCGCCGAGCTGTTCGGCCACGTAGGTCGCGCTGTTGGCGCGGGTGAGCGGGCGTTTGGTGGTGGTCTGGTTGAGCAGCGTGACGATGATCAGGATGCCGCCGCCGATGGTCGCCAGATAGCCCAGATAGGGGTGAAACAGGTAGATCGCCGCGAGGAAAAGCGGAGTCCAGGGCAGGTCGAACAGCGCCATGAGCGCGGGCGAGGACAGCATGCGCTGCACCGATTCGAGATCGCGCAGGCCGGTGCGGGCGGATTCCTCCGGCGCGCCCTTGCCCGCCTGGCGGAGCACCGCGTCGAACACCCGGCCCTCAAGCCGGTTCTGGAACCGGGCGCCGACCCGCGCCATGATCCGGCCGCGGGCATAATCGAGCAGGCCCATGACCCCGTAGAGGAAGGCCACCAGCGCGGTCAGGGCGATCAGCGTCTCGATGGAGCGCGAGCCGAGAACGCGGTCATAGACCTGAAGCATGTAGATCGGGCCGGTCAGCATCAGCATGTTGGCGAAGAAGCTGAAAATCGCGACGGACCAGTACAGCGCGCGGCTATCCGCGCGGGCGGCGCGCAATTCCTCGCGACCGTCATGGGGAGAGGGTGCTGCCATGGGCTCTAACCGAAAACCTTTCTTCCAATTGGCAATATGTTGTGCAAGTTGTGCGGTCAAATTAATTTGCAAATAGGGCGCGCGGAGCAATGCCGGAGGGCAGAGCGGTGCGCCATGGCGGTTGGTAGCATGATTGGATTGGGTTTGTCTCGCCCCTGTCGGCGACTGTTTATTGCGCTCTGCCTGTTGCCCGCGCTGGCGCTTGTGGCCGGCTGCGCGCTGCCCGAGGCACCAGCGCCCGCCGGGATCGAAGACCCCTTCGAGGAGCGCAATCGCCGGGTTCATGCCGCAAACAAGGGGATTGACCGCGCCGTCCTTCGGCCGGTGGCGCGCGCCTATGGCGCCGTGGTGCCGGGGGTGGCGCAGACCGGGCTGCGCAATGTGGCCAATACGCTCGATCTGCCAGGGACGGTGGTCAACAACCTGTTGCAGCTCGACCTGCCCTCCGCGGCGCGCAACAGCGCGCGGTTTACCATCAACGCCACGCTGGGAATTGGCGGGCTCTTCGATCCGGCCGGGGAGATGGGGCTTGCGGAGGCGGACACCGATTTCGGTGAAACGCTGCATGTCTGGGGCGTGCCCGAAGGGGCATATGTGGAGCTTCCGGTGTTTGGCCCGTCAAACAAGCGCGATGCGCTCGGGACCGTGGTCGATATCGTGCTCAACCCACTCGGGCCGATGCTCTCTGACGAGACCCGCCGCGTGGTCACGGCGATCGAGGTCGGGGAGGTGGTCGACACGCGCAATCGCTATGCGGTCATGATCGACGGGGTGCTCTATGAAAGCGCGGACAGCTACGCGCAATCGCGGCTTCTTTACCTGCAAAATCGCCGCTTCACATTGCACACGGACATCGCGACCCCAGATGAAGATCCAATGGCTCTCGATACCGAAGGATTCTAGGCTCGATGCTGACCCGACGCCAATGGCTCGCCGCCCTCGCCGCCGCGCCCGCTCTCACACTGGCACGCCCGCTTGCCGCACTGACCGAAGCCAGCGGCCGCGCGCTGATCGACCGGGTGGTGGCAGAGATCAACACGGTGATCGCATCGGGCGCCTCGGAGGCGGGGATGTTCGACGCCTTCGAGACGATCTTCCGGCGCTACGCCGACACGAGCTACGTCGCGGCCTATGCGATGGGCGCTGACGGGCGCAGCGCGAGCGACGCACAGAAGCGCGCCTTCACCGATGCCTATGTCGGCTACCTCGCGCGGAAATACGGGCGGCGGTTCCGTGAGTTCATCGGCGGGCGGCTGGAGGTGCGCGACGTGGTGCCGGCGACAAACGCGGTCGAGGTGCGCACGACGGCCTATCTCAAGGGGCAGGCGCCGTTCGAGGTCAGCTTTCTGGTCTCTGATCGCACCGGCTCGGACCTCTTCTTCAACATGTTTGTCGAGGGGATCAACATGGGGCTGACCGAACGCGCCGAGATCGGGGCGATGATCGATGCGCGCGGCGGGGATATCGACGCGATGATCCGCGACCTGCGCAGCGCCGGCTAGACGTTTTTACAAGGAGCGCCTGCGGCGCACGCGATCTCTCGCGCCCCGGCCTTGCGGCCGGAGCACTCGGATTGGCGCGGGGCGAAAGATCTTCGGCTCAGTTCCCGCCGAAGATCCCGCGCAGCACGTCGCGCAGGATGTTTTCGGCGATGTTGTCGGGCTTCTCCGGGGATTTTTGCGAAGAGCTTTGGCCGGAGCGGGACGTCGTCGTTGTGCCCGGTGTGCGGTTTGAGGGTTCGGGGACGATCATGGGCAGGGGTTTGGGGGGGATGCCCTCATGCACCCGGACCATAGTCTCGTGCCAGATTTCGGCGGGCAGCCCGCTGCCGGTCACGCCCGTCAGGGGGGTGTTGTCGTCATAGCCCATCCAGACGCCTGCGACGTAGTCGGCGGTGAAGCCGATGAACCAGGCGTCGCGGGCGGACTGGGATGTGCCGGTCTTGCCGGCGGCCTGACGGTCGGGGAGGCGGGCGCGGGTGCCGGTGCCTTCGCTGATGACCTTTTCCATCATGTAGGTGAGTTTGCGAGCGGCCTCTTCTTGGATGACCCGTTCGCCGATCCCGCCGCCGGCGGCGTCCATCAGCGGACTGTCATCGCCGAGCAAGGTCAGCTCCGTCAATCCGTAGGGTTCGACCGAGGAGCCGCCGTTGAGGATACCGGCGTAGGCGCCGGTCATTTCCAACAAGGTGGACTCGGAGGCGCCGAGGGCGAGGGCGGGGCCTTCGGCCAGATCGCTCTGGATGCCGAATTCCGAGGCGACGGTCTGGACCACATCGCGCCCGACCAGCTCGGAGATCTTGACCGCGGGGATGTTGAGCGACTCCTGGAGCGCCCGGGTCAGCGTCACGCGGCCGTAGAACCGGTTGGTGTAGTTTTGCGGCGACCAGGGGCCGGATCCGGGGATGTTGATGGTCAGCGGCTCGTCGACGATCGTGTCGAGCGGGGAATAGCCGAAGTCCATCGCGGCGGCGTAGACGAAGGGTTTGAAGGCCGAGCCGGTCTGGCGGCGGGCTTGGGTGGCGCGGTTGAAGAGGCCGGGGACGCCCGTCTGGCGCCCGCCGACCATGGCGCGCACGGCGCCGTCGGCGCTCATCACCACGATCGCGGCCTGGGCCTTGGAGCCCTCGCGCACCTTTTCGTCGAACACCGTGCGCAGCGCCTCTTCCGCCGCGGTCTGGAGGCGCTGGTCGAGGGTGGTGCGGATGAGCACGTCCTCGGTGGTGTCGCGCGTGAAAAACTCCGGGCCGGATGACATCACCCAATCGGCGAAATACCCGCCAGCGCGCTTCTCGGCAGCTTCCGAGAGCCGGGCGGGGCGGGCCAGTGCATTGGCGGCCTCGGTGGCGTCGAGATAGCCTTGACGCTCCATCAGCCCGACGATGACCGCCGCGCGATCCTGCGAGCGCTGGAGGTTGTTGGTCGGCGCGTAGCGGGTTGGCGCTGTGAGGAGCCCGGCGAGCATCGCCGCTTCGGCGGGGCTGACATCGGCGGCGGATTTGCCGAAATACCGCTGGCTCGCCGCTTCGAAGCCGCGTGCGCCGGAACCGAGGAAGGCCCGGTTGATATAGATCGTCAGGACCTCGTCCTTGGTGAACTTGAGCTCCAGGGCAAGTGCGTAGGTCGCTTCCTTGATCTTGCGCCAGAGCGAGGTCTCGCGGCAGTCGGCCTCATAGGCGGATTCGCTCTCCCAGCGGGCCGGATCGAAGGGGACCCCGAGGCACAGAAGCTTGGCGGATTGCTGCGCGATGGTCGAGCCGCCATGACCGGAGAGCGGGCCGCGGCCCTCGCTGAGGTTGATGCGGATTGCGCTCGCAACGCCGATCGGATCGACGCCGGGGTGGTAATAGAAGCGCCGGTCTTCTGTCGCGAGGATGGCGTGTTTCAGGTGGGGCGAGATTTGATCCGCGGTGATCATCCCGCCGAACTGCTCGCCGCGCCAGGCGAAGACCTCGCCCTCGCGGTCGAGCATGGTGACAGAGCCGCGCGCACGCCCGTCGATCAGCGCATCGAGCTCCGGCAGGGTCGTCACGAAGTAGACCGCCGCGCCGAGCACGAGCAGCGCGGTGACGGCGCCCAATCGCCACAGGACCGACCAGGCCAGACCGATCGTCCAGCGGATCACCCAACGCAGCGCGCGCGCCACGGGGCCGCGCTTGATGGCCGCCGGCTTGCGGGGCGCCTTGCGCTTGGCGGGTTTGGCCCGTGCCTTGGAGGGCGCCTTGGATGATGCCGGGGATCGCCGCTTGTCGGCCACAAGCCGACGTCCCGACCTTGGTGAATCACTCATTGACGTGAACTGCCTGTTGTCATGCCTCGCGGGCAAGATAGCCGCTTTCGGCGCCCATGTTTAGGCAAGGACCCACCGAGAGCGCGTTTTCATACCGCTCATTTTTTGAGCATTAATTATTAAATGTGCAAAAAATGTGCATTTTGCCTGTCCGATTGGTCTGAATTTGGGCGTCGTCAGGTTGAGCGCGGCGCCAATCAGCGTCTGAGTGCTGGGCACCAAAGGGCGCGACATGCGCGGAACGAAGGGGAACACAGTGAAACTCATCATCGCTGCAATCAAGCCGTTCAAGCTGGAGGAGGTCCGCGAGGCGCTGACCGCCATCGGTGTGCGCGGCATGATGGTGACAGAAATCAAGGGGTTCGGTTCGCAATCGGGCCATACGGAAATCTATCGTGGCGCCGAATACGCCGTGAATTTCGTGCCGAAAGTGAAGCTCGAGATCGCGGTCGCGGACGCAATGGCCGAACAGGTTGTCGATACCATCACCAAGACCGCCAAGACCGACAAGATCGGCGACGGCAAGATCTTTGTGCTGGACCTCGAACAGGCGGTTCGCGTCCGGACCGGTGAATCCAACGAAGACGCGCTTTGAGCCGCGCGAACTAGGGACTTTTGATCCAATGAAACTTCTCAAAACATTCGCCCCGGTCGCCGCGCTTGCCGCGTTGCCGTCCATGGGCCTCGCACAGGACGCCGCCGCGGCGCCGGGCTTCGACGAGATCGGGCCCTACATCATGACCACTCTGCTGTTCTGCATGGCAGGGTTCCTGGTGTTCTTCATGGCCGCTGGTTTTGCCATGCTCGAAGGCGGGCTGGTACGCTCCAAGAACGTCACGATGCAGATGACCAAGAACATCGCGCTCTTCTCGATCGCGGCGATCATGTACTGGCTCATCGGCTTCAACCTGATGTACCCGGGCGACTTCAACGGCTACGTCGGCAGCTTCTTCTCGCCGACGGTCCTCGATCCCGTGGGCGTTGCGGCGGCCGATGCGGCGCTCGACTACGCATCTGTCGGGTCGGACTTCTTCTTCCAGCTCGTCTTTGTCGCGGCGACCGCCTCCATCGTGTCCGGTGCTGTGGCTGAGCGGATCAAGCTTTGGCCCTTCCTGATCTTCGTCGTGGTCCTGACTGGCGTGATGTACCCGATTTCCGGTTCCTGGCAGTGGGGCGGCGGCTGGTTGAGCCAACTGGGCTTCTCCGACTTCGCAGGGTCCACCGTTGTGCACTCCGTCGGGGGTTGGGCGGCGCTGGCTGGCTGTATCGTGCTTGGTCCGCGGATCGGCAAATACAAAGACGGCAAAACCACTCCGATGCCCGGCTCCAACCTCGCGCTGGCCACTCTGGGGACGTTCATCCTCTGGCTCGGCTGGTTCGGCTTCAACGGCGGCTCCCAGCTCGCCATGGGCACGGTCGGCGATGTGTCTGACGTGTCGCGTATCTTCGCCAACACCAACATGGCCGCTGCGGCCGGTTCGGTTGCCGCGCTGGTCCTGACCACCATCGTCTATGGCAAGCCGGACCTCACCATGGTGCTCAACGGCGCACTGGCCGGCCTTGTGTCGATCACCGCTGAACCGCTCGCGCCCTCGCTCTTCATGGCGCTCATCACCGGTGCCATCGGCGGCGTGATCGTGGTCTTCACCGTCCCGATGCTCGACAAGTTCAAGATCGACGACGTGGTCGGCGCCATCCCGGTTCACCTCATCGCAGGTATCTGGGGCACGCTCGCGGTTGCCTTCTACACCGGCGACTGGGGCGCACAGATCACTGGCATCATCGCCTACGGTGTCTTCACCTTCGTGGCCAGCCTGGTTGTGTGGTTCATCCTCAAGGCGATCGTCGGCATCCGCGTGAGCGAGGAAGACGAAATCATGGGGCTCGACATGGCCGAGCTGGGCATGGAGGCCTACCCCGAGTTCTCCAAAGGCTAACTCCTCCTTCCATTAGCCTTTCGGACCAACTGCCCGGGCGTTCGCGCCCGGGTTTTTTGTTGCCCGGACGCCAGACTCAGGGCCGCACGGGGCCTGCGACCGGGGCGGCCTCCGGGCGATGTCTTGCGAATGGGTGTAAAAGGGCCGGGGCGGCTCAGTCGTCGAGCGCGCGCGCCTCGTCCACCAGCATCACCGGGATGCCGTTGCGGATCGGGAAGGCAAGGCCGGCCGGGCGGGAGATGAGCTCCTGCGCCTCGGATTCATACTCAAGGCCCGCGTGGGTTTGCGGGCAGATGAGCGCCTCCAGCATCCGGCGGTCAAAGGCCGGCGCGGGCCGGGCTTCGGTCTCGGGGTTAGCGGTCTCGGTCATTGCTTGATCATCTCCTCGTCGCCACCTCTTAGCGCGAACTCGATCAGCGTGACCAGTGTTTCGCGGCGGGTCGAGAGCGAGGGCGCTTCGAGCAGGGCCTGCTTGTCCTCCGGCTCCAGCGGGCAGAGCATCGAGAGCGCGTCGATCAGCATCTCGTTCTCGGCATCTTTCATGCTGTCCCAATCGGTCTGCAGGTCATGCACGTCGAAATACCGGCGCAGAAGGTCAAAAAAGCTTGTGCGGCAGAAGTCGGTGTCTTTCTCCGGCGTCTGGTCGAGATCGCGCTCGAAGCTCGCCCAGCTCACCTCGCAGCAGCGATAGGGGGTGAACCCTTCTACCTCGCGCGTGATCCGATAGCGGCTGATGCCCGCCAGCGTGACCATGTAGCGCCCGTCCTCGGTCTCGGAAAACTGGGTGATGCGCCCGGCGCAGCCGATGGCGTGGAGCTGTTTTTCCTTGCCGGTGCAGAGCGGGTTGGGCTGGACCATCCCGATAAGGCGGTGCGGCGTCTTGAGCGTGTCGTCAAGCATCGCGAGGTAGCGCGGCTCGAAGATATGCAGCGGCAACCGCGCGCGCGGCAACAGCAGCGCACCCGGCAGCGGAAACACGGGTATCTTGTCGGGCAGGTCTGCCAGCTTCATCATGAGCGAGAACCTAGCCCGCGCCCGGCGTCAGGCAAATATCATCGAGCTGAGCTTGCGGCGCCCGTTGAGCACGATCGGATCCTGCGGCTTGAGCGCGTCGAAGATGGTGAAAAGCTGGGCCTTGGCGGCGCCGTCGTTCCACTCACGGTCCCGGCGGAACAGCTCCAGAAGCTGATCGACCGCGCCCTCCACGTCGCCATGGGCGTGCAGCGCCTGGGCGAGATCGAAGCGCGCCTGGTGATCGGCAGGATCGGCCTCGACCTTGGCGGTCAGCTCGGCCACGGGCCCGGCATTCGCGGCCTGCTTCGCCAGCTCGACAGCGGCGGCGGCGGCCTCAAGCTCCGGGGCGGTGGAAATCTCCGCCGGTGCGCCATTGAGAATCGCCTCGGCCTGATCCAGATCGTCCAGCGCAAGGTGCGCCCGCACGAGCCCGCCGTAGGCGGCGGCATTGGCCGGATCTTCGCCCAGAATGGCGGAGAAGGTCTGGGCGGCATCGACCGCGGCGCCCTCGGCGAGCATCTGCTCGGCCGCCTCGACCGCATCGCCAAGCCCGCCGTCACCCTCGCCCCCGGCGATCTCGGCCACGCGCGCAACGAAGGCGTCGATTTCCGAACCCGGGACCGCGCCCTGGAACCCGTCGACCGGCTGGCCCTTCCAGAAGGCATAGACCGTGGGGATCGACTGGACCCGCAACTGCCCGGCGATCATCTGGTTTTCATCGACGTTGATCTTGACCATCCGCACCGCGCCACGGGCCTTCGTCACGGCGGCTTCGAGCGCCGGCCCGAGCGTCTTGCAAGGGCCGCACCACGGCGCCCAGAAATCGACGATCACCGGGATCGTATCGCTCATCTCGACCACGTCGGCCATGAAGGTGGCCTCCGTGCCGTCCTTGATGAGATCGGCGGCGGGGGTGGTATCGGCGGTGCTGTCCAGTCCGAGCATCGGGTCGCTCCTGATGGCGTGAGTGTGTTTGGCGTTGGCCCCTATATGGCCCGGCGGCCCCCGTCTGCCAAGAGGCGGCGGCGGCCCGCGCGGGCTCAGAGGTCAAATGTGGCGAAGACGGGCGCGTGGTCGGACGGTTTCTCCCAGCCGCGCACGGGGCGCAGGACGCGGCTGGAATGGCCTGCGCCGGAGATGTCCGACGTGGCCCAGATGTGGTCGAGCCGGCGCCCCTTGTCGGCCGCATCCCAATCCCGCGCGCGATAGCTCCACCAGCTGTAGAGCCGCCCCTCGGGCACATCCTGCCGCGTGATGTCGACCCAGTCGCCCGCCTCCTGTACCGCGCCGAGATGCTCGACCTCGACCGGCGTGTGCGAGACGATCTTGAGCAGCGCCTTGTGATCCCAGACGTCATCCTCGCGCGGGGCGATGTTGAGATCGCCCACGAGGATGGCTTTCCGCGGGGTCTCGGCGTGGAACCAGTCGCGCATCTCGGTGAGGTAGTCGAGCTTCTGGCCGAACTTCTCGTTGACCTCGCGGTTCGGCTTGTCGCCGCCTGCGGGGACGTAGAAGTTGTGGATCGTCGTGCCGTTCTCCAGCCGCGCCGCCACGTGGCGCGCATGGCCGAGCCGGGCGAAATCCTGCTCGCCCGCATCGACAAGCGGCAGTTTCGACAGGATCGCCACGCCGTTGTAGCCCTTCTGCCCCCGCGCGACCATGTGGGGATAGCCGAGCGCGGCAAAGACCTCGCGGGGGATCTTGTCCACCGGGCTTTTGCATTCCTGCAGGCAGAGCACATCGGGCGCCTCCTCGCGCAGCAGCCGCGCCACCAGCTCGGCGCGCAGCCGGACGGAGTTGATGTTCCATGTGGCGAGGGTGAAGGGCATGTCAGGCTCCGGTCGTCAGGGTCGCGGGATCGCGCGCCCCCGGTAGCACAGGCCCGAGCCCGTCCGCCAGCGCCGAAGCCCCCCTCGGAGCGGGTGGACGTTTCAGAAGGCTTGGCAGAAGACTTGATGGGGCGGGCAAGACCCGTTATGTGACGCGCTATGAAGAGAATGTTTGACATGGACGATCGAGCGTTTCTCCCGTGGCGTTTCTTTGGCGCTTCGCGGTCGGTACTCGCACGGCTATAAGGCCGCGACGCCCGCATTCCGTCTATTTTCAAAACATGTCATCCAGGGAGAGGACCCATGTCCCCCAAGACGCTCTACGACAAGATTTGGGACGCGCATATCGCGCATGAAGCCGAAGACGGCACCACCCTTCTCTATATCGACCGCCACCTCGTGCATGAGGTGACGTCGCCGCAGGCCTTCGAAGGGCTTCGGCTCACTGGCCGCAAGGTGCGCGCGCCGGACAAGACCATCGCCGTGCCGGATCACAACGTGCCGACCACGCTGGACCGGACCAAGGGCATCGACAACGAGCAGAGCCGGATTCAGGTCGATGCGCTCGATCGCAACGCCAAGGAATTCGGCGTCCATTACTATCCCGTCTCGGACATCCGTCAGGGGATCGTGCATATCGTGGGCCCGGAAAACGGCTGGACGTTGCCGGGCATGACGGTCGTCTGCGGCGACAGCCACACCGCGACCCACGGCGCCTTTGGCGCGCTGGCCCACGGGATCGGCACCTCCGAGGTCGAGCACGTGCTCGCCACCCAGACGCTGATCCAGAAGAAATCCAAGAACATGAAGGTCGAAGTGACCGGCAAGCTCAAGCCCGGCGTGACACCCAAGGACGTCACGCTCGCGATCATCGGCGCCACCGGCACCGGCGGCGGCACCGGCTATGTCATCGAATATTGTGGCGAGGTGTTCCGCGACATGTCGATGGAAGGCCGGATGACGGTTTGCAACATGGCGATCGAGGGCGGCGCGCGCGCAGGGCTCGTCGCACCGGATGAGACCACGTTCGAGTATGTCAAGGGCCGGACCCACGCGCCCAAGGGCGCCCAGTGGGAAGCCGCGCTGACATGGTGGAAGACGCTCTACACCGACGAGGGCGCGCAGTTCGACAAGGTCGTGACGCTGCGCGGCGAGGATATCGAGCCGGTCGTGACCTGGGGCACCAGCCCCGAGGACGTGCTGCCGATCACCGGCGTCGTGCCCGATCCGTCGCAGTTCAAGGGCGGCAAGGTCGACGCAGCGCGCCGGTCGCTGGAATACATGGGGCTCAAGCCCGGCCAGAAGCTCAGCGAGATCGAGATCGACACGGTCTTCATCGGTTCCTGCACCAACGGGCGGATCGAGGATCTGCGCGCCGTGGCGGATGTGGTCAAGGGCAAGAAGATCAAGGAGGGGCTGCGCGCCATGATCGTGCCCGGCTCCGGCCTTGTGCGGGCCCAGGCCGAGGAAGAAGGGCTTGCCGAAATCTTTCAGGAGGCGGGCTTCGAATGGCGCCTCGCGGGCTGCTCGATGTGCCTTGCGATGAACCCCGATCAGCTCTCCGAGGGTGAGCGCTGCGTCTCGACCTCCAACCGGAATTTCGAAGGCCGGCAGGGATACAAGGGCCGGACGCACCTCGTCTCGCCGCCCATGGCCGCCGCCGCGGCGATCACCGGCCGCCTCACCGATGTGCGGGAGATGATGTAATGGACAAGTTCGAGAAAATTACCGGAATCGCCGCGCCCATGCCGCTCGTCAATATCGACACGGACATGATCATCCCCAAAGTGCACCTCAAGTCGATCAAGCGGACCGGCTTCGGCAAGCACCTCTTCGACGAAATGCGCTACAACCGCGACGGCACCGAGGTGGCGGATTTCGTCCTCAACAAACCGCAGTACCGCGATGCCGAGATCCTGATCGCGGGCGACAACTTCGGCTGTGGCTCCTCGCGGGAACACGCGCCCTGGGCGATCGCGGATTTCGGGATCAAGTGCGTCGTCTCGACGAGCTTTGCCGACATCTTCTTCAACAACAGCTTCAAGAACGGCATCCTGCCCATCGTCCTGCCGCAAGAGCAGGTCGACATCCTCATGGCGGACGCCGAGAAGGGCGCGAACGCGCGGATGACGGTCGATCTCGAAGCGCAGGAAATCACCACGTCCGATGGCGATGTGATCCCGTTCGATGTCGATCCGTTCAAGAAGCACTGCCTGCTGAACGGGCTCGACGATATCGCGCTCACCATGGAGAAGGCGGCGAGCATCGACACGTTCGAATCCTCCATGTCGGTGCAGCGCCCCTGGGTCTGAGCATCCGGGCATTTTGCGTCGCGGCGGCGCTTCTGGCGTCGCTGCTTCCCGTCGCGCCCCTCGGCGCGGCCGAGACCATCCGCGTTGCCAGTTTCAACGCCGAACTTGGCCGCAAGGGCCCCGGCCTGCTCCTGCGCGATATCCTCAAGGGCGATGATCAGGCCGCCGCCGTGGCGCGGGTCATCGCGGAGGTCTCCCCCGATATCATCGCGCTGCAGGGCATCGATTTCGACGCCGAGAGCCACGCGCTCAACGCGCTGGCCGATCTCATCGCCGAGGCCGGCGCGGATTACCCCCACCGTTTCGCCCGCCGCCCCAACAGCGGGCGGACCACCGGGCTCGATCTCGATGGGGACGGGCGGCTCGGCGGGCCCGGGGATGCGCAAGGCTACGGCGAGTTTTCCGGCTCCGAAGGCATGGCCCTGCTATCGCGCTTCCCCATCATCGAGGCTGAGGTCTCCGATCTCTCCACGCTCCTCTGGCGCGACCTGCCGGGCGCGGAGATGCCCGAGTTGAGCGCGGAGATCATCGCGATCCAGCGGCTCTCCACGATCGCGCATTGGATCATCCCGGTGGAGCTGCCGGAGGGCGGGCGCGTCGATGTCATGACCTTCCACGCCACGCCCCCCGTCTTCGACGGGCCCGAAGATCGCAACGGGCTGCGCAACGCGGACGAATTGCGCCTCTGGTCCGCGCTGCTGGACGGCGCCTTGGCGGATGTGCCCGGCGGCGCGGCGCCCCCGGAGGGGCCCTTCGTGATCCTCGGTGACGCCAACCTCGACGCCTCGGCCGGCGATGGCCGCCGCCCGGTGATGCAGGAGTTCCTCGCGCGCTCCGACATTCAGGACCCGCGCCCCGAGAGCCCCGGCGGCACGGACGCGGGCCGCCCGATGGCCACCGCCGACTGGCGCGCGATCGATGTGGGCCTCATGCGGGTCGATTACGTCTGGCCCTCGCAGCACTGGCGCATTGCGCGCTCGGGCGTTCACTGGCCCGCCGCAGAAACCCCCGCAAATGCTGACGCCATCGCCGCCAGCCGGCACCGCATCGTCTGGGCCGATCTGGTCGTGCCCGAGACCCCGTGAGCTTTCTTGACCCCCCAAGCCGCAGCCGATAGGCCGTTGGCCGACCAACGCAGACAGGACCAAATACCATGAGCAACCCCTCGCTTCTCATCCTCGCCGGGGACGGCATCGGCCCCGAAGTCATGTCGCAGGTGCGCCGGATCATCGATTGGTACGGCGAGAACCGCAGCCTCGCGTTTGACGTGAGCGAGGATCTGGTGGGCGGCGCGGCCTATGACGTGCACGGCGTCCCGCTGACCGACGAGACCATGGAAAAGGCGCAATCGGTGGATGCGGTCCTGCTCGGCGCGGTCGGCGGCCCGAAGTATGACGATCTGGATTTCTCGGTGAAGCCCGAACGCGGGCTGTTGCGCCTGCGCAAGGAGATGGACCTCTTCTCCAACCTGCGCCCCGCGCAATGCTTTGACGCGCTTGCCGATTTCTCCTCGCTCAAGCGCGACGTGGTGGCCGGGCTCGATATCGTCATCGTCCGCGAGCTGACCTCCGGCATCTACTTCGGCGAGCCGCGCGGCATCATCCAGGAAGGCAACGAGCGCGTCGGGATCAACACGCAGCGCTACACCGAAAGCGAGATCGAACGCGTGGCCCGGTCGGCCTTCGAGCTGGCGCGGCGGCGCGGCAACAAGGTCTGCTCGATGGAAAAGGCCAACGTCATGGAATCGGGCATCCTCTGGCGCGAGGTTGTCCAGAAGGTGCACGACGAGGATTACGCCGATGTCGAGCTTTCGCACATGTACGCGGACGCCGGCGCGATGCAGCTTTGCCGCTGGCCCAAGCAGTTCGACGTCATCGTGACCGACAACCTCTTCGGCGATCTGCTCTCCGACGCGGCGGCGATGCTCACCGGCTCGCTCGGGATGCTGCCCTCGGCCTCGCTCGGCGCGCCGATGGCCAACGGCCGCCCCAAGGCGCTCTACGAGCCGGTCCACGGCTCCGCCCCCGATATCGCGGGTCAGGGCAAGGCCAATCCGATCGCCTGTATCCTCAGCTTCGCCATGGCTCTGCGCTATTCCTTCGACCAGGGCGACGAGGCCTCGCGGCTGGAGAACGCGGTCGAAGCGGTGCTCGCGGATGGCGCCCGGACGGCCGATCTTCTCGGCGAAGAGGGCGTCACCCCGGTGACAACCGCTGAAATGGGCGACAGGATCCTCGCGGCGCTCGACGCAAGCCTCTGATCCCCTTGAGTGTACCGCCGGTTTGGGGCAACCCTGTGCGCAGGCAGCTTCGAAACGGCGGTACCCATCCATGGGCGGCAACACCAAAGGCGCGCTTCACGCACTGACGGCCTTCGCGATCTTCTCGGCGCATGACACGGTCGTGAAGTTTCTCGGCGGCACCTACTCGCCGTTCCAGATCATCTTCTTCACCGCGCTCTTCAGCTTCCCCATCATCACGATGATGCTCATGGGCAGCACGACCAAGGGCAACCTGCTTCCGGTGCATCCGTGGTGGACGGCGGCGCGCACCTGCGCCACCGTGGTGACCGGCATCTCTGCCTTCTACGCCTTCTCGACCCTGCCCCTGACGCAGGTCTATGCGATCATCTTCGCCGCCCCCCTCCTGATCACGGTCCTCGCGATACCGATCCTCGGCGAGACGGTGCGCCTGCGCCGTTGGATCGCGGTTCTGGTGGGGCTCACCGGGGTGGTGATCGTCCTCCGGCCGGGCACGGCCGAGCTCTCTCTGGGCCACCTCGCGGCGCTCGCCGCCGCCTGCGGAAGTGCCTTTGCCTCGATCATCGTGCGCAAGATCGGATCCGACGAGCGCAGCGTCGTGCTGCTCCTGTACCCGCTCGCGGCGAACTGCATCCTGATGGCCTTCGCCCTGCCCTTCGTCTACCGACCCATGCCGCTGACGGACATGGCCGGGGCCGCCGGTATCGCTTTGCTGGGCCTTTTGGCGGCGAGTTTCGTGATCTCGGCCTATCGCAACGGCGAGGCGGCCATCGTGGCGCCGATGCAGTATTCCCAGATCATCTGGGCAACGCTCTTCGGCGCGCTCCTCTTCGACGAGTTCCCCGACGGTCCGACCATCCTCGGCGCCGCCATCGTCATCGCCAGCGGTGTCTACATCGTCCTGCGCGAGAGCCGTAGCGGCCAATCGGCCAACACCCCGGTCCTGCGCACGCGCACCCGCTTCGGTGTCACGACGACCCCCCGCCTCAACACGATCTTCGACCGGCGCACACCCAACGACTGACCCCCCACCGCGCCCGCCGGTTTGCCCTTGTCAAACCCAAGCCGCTCGGGTATCTGCGCCCGCACGGTCGGAGTGTAGCTCAGCCTGGTAGAGCACTGTCTTCGGGAGGCAGGGGCCGGAGGTTCGAATCCTCTCACTCCGACCAATATTTTCAGATGCCTATGGGTTTCTGGGGATCATCGCTCAGGGTCGTTGCCCCTGACTCTTTTCGCTACAGTCGAACTCTGTCGATTTCAGCCGCGTGTCTGGACTGATCCACCCGGGTTTCCAGCCATTGGCTGGAAATGGCGCGCGCCAATGTGAAAACATTGCGGGGAACTTGCGAGCTCGCAAGATAGTTGGACCGTCATCGCCGATGCAAATGGCCCGGATACGTCCGGCCCTCTCCAAAGGAAAGTATCAATGAAACTCCAGATCGGCGTTGAGCTGCATTACGCAGTCGAGTCCGCCACGGATATCATCTTGCAGATCGAGGTTCCCAGCTTTGCCGATCAGCGGGTCGTCCACGAGAAGATCGAGTTGAGCGAAACTCTGGACTCGGCACAAGTGTCGGCAGAGGAAGGCCTCGGGCACCGCAGGCTGCTGCAGGTCGACAAGGACTTCAAGTGCAGCTACGTCACGCACGTCGAGGTCGATCGCCCCGCCCTGGATATCTCACAACTTCCGGCCGTGCCGCCGCATCAGCTGCCGAGCGATGCGATCCGATACCTGATGCCGTCGCGCTATTGCCCGTCCGATGAATTGCAGAACTTTGTCGCGGCGGAATTCGGATCACTCAACGGCGGCGCGCGGATCGCTCAGATCCGGGACTGGATCTTTGAGGGGTTCAAATATGTTCCGGGGTCGAGCAACGCGCAGACGACCGCTCTGGATACCTTCGTCCAGCGCCAAGGCGTGTGCCGTGACTATGCCCATGTCATGATTGCCCTGGCTCGCGCCTCGGCGATTCCAGCGCGATTTGCCAGCTCCTACGCGCCCTACGTCACGCCGCAGGATTTTCACGCGGTCGCCGAGGTCTATCTCGACGGCACATGGCATCTCGTCGATGCAACGGGGATGGCTGCCGCCAACCAGATCGCACGGATCGGCGTTGGCGCGGACGCCGCGGAAGTGTCGTTCTTGTCCAGCTTCGGTCAGGTCTATCTGCAAAACCAAACGGTAGAGGTGACTGTCTCCGAATAGGATGGCGCTGGAACGGCTCTTGCCGGAGTTCGAGGCGTTGCGTCAGGACACTTGACGCCTGTCAGCGGTGATGCGGCCGTCCTCCAGCGTGATGATGCGGTCGGCCATTTCAAGGATGCGGGGGTCATGAGTGACCATGACGGTTGTCGTGCCGCGTGCGTCGCCCAGACCCTTCAGCATCTTGACGACCCTATGCCCGGACGCCTTGTCGAGAGCAGCGGTCGGTTCGTCAGCCAGGACGATTTCGGGGTTCGACACCAATGCGCGCGCCACGGCAACGCGCTGTTTTTGGCCGCCCGACAGGTTTCCGGGCAGGTAGTCGCACCGATCCGCAAGGCCAAGCAGGTCGAGAAGGTGGTGCGCCGCGGCGCGCTGTTTTCTGGCGTCACCAGCGCCATGCACCTGCAGCCCCATCAACACGTTCTGCGTCGCAGTCAGGCTTTCGTGCAGGTTATGCGCCTGAAAGATGAACCCCAGCCGGCGGCGCAGGGCAACCAGCGTCGCCTCATCCGCCCTCATCAACTGTTGGCCAAGGATGCGCACGTCCCCGTCTTTCACCGCGCGCAGACCGCCGATCAGGGTCAAGAGCGTTGTCTTGCCTGATCCGGACGGCCCCATCAGGACGGTCAGGCTGCCCCGATCCACCTCCAGCGCGATGTCAAAGAGGGCCTGCTTGCGGGTGTCCCCGGTCCCGAAAAAGTGGTTCAACCCGTGCGTGATGATCGGGGCGTCGCGCATCAGAACAAGTCCGCCGGATCGGCATTGGCCAGCCTGCGCGTGGCAATGGCGCCGGACAGGCTACAGGCCGCCAGTGTGCCGAAGAACACGAGGATTGCGCGGCCTGCGTCCATCACGACAGGCAAGCCGGTGACCGACACCAGCCCGGCATAGAGCACCATCGAGACAAAGACGCCGGGAATGAAGCCGAAGACGGCAAGGACCATCGCCTCCTCAAAGACGATCCCAAGGAAAAACGGCTGTCCATATCCCATGGCCTTGAAGGTGGCGTATTCACGCAGGTGGTCAGCGACGTCCGTGGACAGGACCTGATAGACGATGACCAATCCGACGAGAATGCCCATGAACACGCCAAAGCCGAAGATGATCCCGGTCGGGCGTTCGGTTGCCATGTAGGCGAGGTCGTTGGCAGCTGACCCCGCCATGGTCTGGATGCGAATGTTGCCTTTGGGCAAGGCCGCTTGCAGGCGGGCCACCACGGCGTCCGGTGATACCCCGTCGGCGGTGCGGATCAGGATGTGGTTGGGCGCGCCGCTGGTGCGGTTGGGAAACAGGCGCAGAAAGGTCTGGTCGGACATGATCACCATTCCGTCGGCCAGAAACCCGCCGCCAACATCCATCGTTCCGATCGCGGTCAGGGTAGTGCCGCCGGTCTCAAAGCTGTAACGCCCGCCATCCGTGAGTTTGGCGATGACGGAGGCGGGCATACCGCGCGTGCCTTCGTCCAATAGGGCGGTGTTTTCGAGGGTCAGCCTGCTCAGGGACGCCGCGATTCCGGGGCTGGCGAAGGACGGTTGGGCCACGTCCATGCCAAAGCTGAGCAGGGACACGGATGACCCGTCGTCCAGCGTGAAGGGCAGGTTGCCGATATAGAGGGGGGTGGCATCGGCCACACCGGCCACCCCGAGGGCCTGAAACATGCGCACGCGCGGGATATGGCCGCCGTCTGTCAGGGTGTTGCCGTCCTCGGACGACAGGATGATGTCGGCGTTGAGCATGGCATAGGGGGCCACGGTGGAAGAGTTCAGCGCGCCCATGATACCAAGCTGCATGAAGACAAGCAGGTTGGCAAAGGCCACCCCCGCCACGGCGGCGATGAACCGGCCGCGATTGTGGGTCAGTTGCAGCCAACCGATGGGCAGGCGGCCGAAAACCAGGGTCAGAAGTTGGCTCATGGTGCGCGGCCGGCGTCGATCCGTACAACGGCCGCAAGATTGGTGAATCGCGCCGCGATGGGCGAAGAGGCCGGATCAAGAGTCACGATAACATCGACGACGCGTGCATCCGTGTTGGCGGCCGGGTCGTTCGAGGTGATGGATTGGCGTCCGATCTCGAGCCCGATGGCGGTGACCGTTCCGGTCAGATCCTGTGACAGGGCATCGGCGCTGACGATGACGGGATCGCCGATCGTGACGCGCCCGATCATGGTTTGATAGACCTCGGCCTCGACCGTCATCTGCGAGGTGTCGCCAAGGTGGATGATCCCTGCCGAGCCGGGGCGTTCCCCTGCGCGGACGTTGATATCCAGAACCTTGCCGCGGTCCGGCGCGCGCACATAGGCGCGGTCGAGGTTCTGCTCGGCGCTGGCGAGTGCGGCGCGGGCGGCATCCAGATTGGCCTCGGCCACGGCGATATCGGCCTGAACGATCTCCGATTGCGTGGTGTAGCGCGACAGAGTGGCCTTTGCGCGTTCGACATCAAGCATGGATTGCGTGGCGGCGGCCAGGGTTTGATCGAAGACCGCGCGGGTCGTCACACCGCGTTCGAACAGGGTGGTGACACGCGCCAGTTCCGATTGCGCCACATCCGAGGCGGCCTGCGCCCGGTCGAGCGAGGCCTGCGCCTCCGCGCGGCTGGCGGTGTTGGAGGCGCGTGTCCGGTCAAGGCTGGCCTGGCGCACGCGCAGCTCCGCCCGCGCCGCGTTCACGGCGCTTTCGAGTTGGGGCAGGTTATCGAGAACAGCGAGGATGTCGCCCGCTTCGACCTCATCCCCCACCGCGACCCGCAATTGCGCGATCCGCGCGTCGCCTGCGCCGGACGGCGTCGCAACGCTGATGACGTCACCGCGCGGGATGATCCGGCCAAGGGCGACAACATCGCCTTCGCTGATCACCGCGACCTGTTCGTGGTCCTCCACCTGCTTGATCGCCACGGCGATCGGCGTGGACGTACCTGCCCCGGGTTCCAATCCCGTCGTGTTGAAAAAAGCCCGCAACCCCGGCGGTTGGAAATACATGCCGATCACGGCCCCGGTGAAGAGGGAAATCATGACCAGCGGAATCAAAAGCAGTCGGGACCAGCCATCGCCTTCTGGCGGGGGGGCCGGTTCGGGCTTTGTCAGACCGGCGTCCTCCAGCGGAAGATCAACGGAGGTGATCGGCTCATCGGGCATGGTACGCGGTTCAATCGAGGTTTGTGCCGGGCCTTCGGCGCCGCAAGGACACAGGGGCCAGGCGATCCCGGTAGTCTATACGTTTCGGGGCCTCTGCGCACCTTGCGCTGGATCAAGCGTCGATCAAGACGACGAAAGCGGCGCCCGGCATGCACCGGGCCCGTTCTGACATGGGCAGGTCGTCCCGTCTCACCCGTGCGTTTCCTCCGGACGAGACTTCGGACACCCTCCCTGTTCTTGATAGAACGGGAGGGCGGTGCAGGTTGTCGCGGTAATTTGGGTTGTACCCGTTGCCATACCTAGATCGACGGAAGCGCCTTCACCATGGCGGCGAGCACATCGTCCGCCGGTTTGGTCCACCAGTTTTCGGCCGAGAATATCTCGACCTCGACCAAGCCGTCGAAGCCTTCGGCCTCGACCATCTGACGGAAGGCCGGGATGTCGATCACCCCGTCGCCCATCATGCCGCGGTCGGTCAGCATATTCTGCGTCGGGTTCATCCAGTCGCAGACATGAAAGGCGTGGATGCGCTCCTTGCCGGCGCGCTTTATCTGAGCGGCGATCGCCGGATCCCACCAGATGTGATAGACATCAAGCGCCACGCCGATGCCCTCGCCGAGCGTGTCGCAGATATCCAGCGCCTGCCCCGTGGTATTCACGCAAGCGCGGTCGGCGGCGTACATCGGGTGGAGCGGTTCGATGCCAACCTTCACCCCGACGGTGCGGGCATAGTCGAGCGTTTTTCCCAAACCCTCGGTGACGATCTCGCGCGCCGCGACGATATCCTTGGAGCCCTCAGGCAACCCGCCGACCACCATGACAAGGGTCTCCGCGCCGATGGCCGCGGCCTCGTCGACCGCGCGTTTGTTGTCGTCGATCACCTGTTGCGTCAACGCAGCCTCGGCGGTGTACCACCCGCCCCGGCAGAGGCCGGACACGCCGAGCCCCGCGTCGCGGATCAGTTTCGCCGCGCGCTCCACGCCGCAGTCCTGCAACTTGTCGCGCCAGGGGGAGATGCCGCCGATGCCGTGGCGGCTGCAGCCATAGATGCACTCTTCGAGCGTCCATTGCTTCGACACCGTGGCGGTGTTCAGCGAAAGGTCGGCGGCTGTCAGCGTCCTCATGCCCAGACCCCCCGCGCCTGAAACACCGGCGTCGCGCGGCGCAGGACCTCATCGGGATCGGTGAAGAGCCGGGCCGCGTTCGCCAGCCGGATAACCTCGGCCAGATGCAGCGTCGAACGGGCACTTTCCTGACCGCCGATCATGGTGAAGTGATCCTGATGGCCCATGAGGTAGGCCAGGAACACAACCCCGGTCTTGTAGAACCGCGTCGGCGACTTGAAGATGTGGCGGCCCAGCGGCACGGTCGGA
Source organism: Poseidonocella sedimentorum (assembly GCF_900116005.1). GTDB lineage: Bacteria > Pseudomonadota > Alphaproteobacteria > Rhodobacterales > Rhodobacteraceae > Poseidonocella > Poseidonocella sedimentorum. The sequence continues at coordinate 381,175 of NZ_FOYI01000002.1, read as the reverse complement.
TCGAAGACCGCGTGGTATTGCGCGTCATCGCCCTCGGCCAGCGCGTTGAGCGCGCGGCAGGCGGCCCCGGCGATGGGATCGAAGATTCCGAGCAGCGCGTGGGAATAGCCCTGCTCATCCCCCTTGATCAATTCGGGGTAGTTGAAGTCGTCGCCGGTGTACATCAGCACGCCGTCGGGCAGTCGGCGGCGCATGGCGATCTCTTTCTCCGCCGACAACAGCGAGACCTTGATGCCGTCGATCTTGTCGGCGTTCTCGGAGATCACGTTGAGGCAGGTCTCCATCGCGGCCATGTGATCGGTATTGCCCCAGTAGCCCGCCAGCGCCGGGTCGAACATCTCGCCCAGCCAATGCAGGATCGCTGGCTGCTGCAAGCCAGACAACACCCGGCCATAGACCTTGGCGTAATCCTCCGGCCCCGTCGCCGCCCGCACAAGCGCACGGCTGGCCATCAGGATCACGCGGCTGCCGGTGGCCTCGACCGCCTCGCATTGCATCTCGTAGGCGGCGATCACGTCGTCGAGGGTGACATCCGGGCCGGGGACGAGGTGGTCGGTCCCTGCTCCGCTGGCAATCAGCGCGCCGGCGGGGGCGGCGTCCATGCTGCGTTGGATCAGCTCCAACGACGTTGGCCAGTCGAGGCCCATGCCCCGCTGCGCGGTGTCCATCGCCTCGGCCACCCCCAGACCCAGCGACCAGAGGTGCTGGCGGAAGGCCAGCGTGCGGTCCCAGTCGACGGCGACGCCGTCCCCGGGATCGACCTCGGCCAAAGGATCAGAGACCACATGCGCGGCGGCATAGGCCGTACGGGTCCACCCGCCGCCCGGGGCGGGGACCGGTCCGGCGGAGATCTCGAACCGGGCGGTGCTGCCGCCTGCTGTGGGAAGGATGAGTTGTGCCATGTCCGCCCCCTCAGATGTCCAGCGCCGGCACGTCGAGCCAGCAGCGCTTTTCGGAGCTTTCATAGCCCAGTTCCGCGAGCTGCACGCCCTTGGCGCCCTCTTCGAGGGTGTAGGACCACGGCGCGTCCTCGACCACGTGGCGCAGGAATTGCTCCCATTGCACCTTGAAGCCGTTGTCGAAAACCGTGTTGTCCGGCACTTCGACCCAGTCGTCGAAGAAGTTCATCGTTTGCTTCTGGTCCGGATTCCAGACCGGCTTGGGCGTGTTGACCCGCGCCTGGCTGTAGCAGGTGTGCAGCCCGGCGACGGCACTGCCATGGGTGCCGTCGATGTGGAAGGTCACGAGGTCATCGCGGCGCACCCGGGTGCACCAGGAGCTGTTGATATGGGCGATGATGTCGCCTTCGAGCTCGAAGGTGGCATAGGCCGCATCGTCGGCGGTGGCCTCGTAACGCTCGCCATTCTCGTCCCAACGCTCGGGGATATGGGTCACGGCTGTGCAGTTCACCGCCTTGACCGGCGCAACCACGTTATCCAGCACATACCGCCAGTGGCAGAGCATGTCAGACACCATGCCGCCGCCATCCTGCTTGCGGTAGTTCCAGGAGGGGCGCTGCGCCTGCATCCAATCGCCTTCGAAGACCCAGTAGCCGAATTCGCCGCGCACGCTGAGGATCTTGCCGAAAAACCCGCTGTCGCGCAGCCGCTTGAGTTTCAGCAGGCCGGGCAGGTCCAGCTTGTCGTGCACGATGCCGTTCTTAACGCCCTTCTCCTTGGCGTGCTTCGCAATCGCGACCGCCTCATCGAGCCCTTCGGAGACCGGCTTTTCCGAATACACGTGCTTACCGGCGTCGATCGCCTTGCGCAGCAAACCGGGGCGCATCTGGGTGCTGGCGGCGTCAAAGAAGATGGTGTCGTCGGGGTTGGCCAGCGCTGCATCGAGATCGGTCGTGTACCGCTCGACGCCGTGCTGCGCGGCCAATGCGGCGATCTTCTTCTCGTTGCGCCCGACGATGATCACATCCGGAACAAGCCGATCGCCATTCTTCAGCAGCATCCCGCCCTCGTTGCGGATCGCCAGAACCGAGCGGATCAGGTGCTGGTTCATCCCCATGCGCCCGGTGACGCCGTGCATGATGATGCCGATGCGTTGTGTGGTCATTTGCTTGCTTCCTTTTTCTTGGCGTCATTCGGGCGCGCGCGGCGCTTGGGTGCCGTTGATCTGCACGGGCGAAAACAGGAAACCGCGATGCCGTTCATGTACCCTCCCGCAAGCTACCGTCTGGTAATCTATAAGTTACCAACTAGTAGGTTAACGGAATCGAGTCAAGGATCGATGCGTGCGACGCCGCGATTTTCGGTCTGCCGAAATGAACTGTGGAGGGTCAGGCGTGGGGTTGATCAGCGTCCGTCTCGGACGGCCGCAAATAGGCAATGATCATGTCGGCTGCCTTGTCGGCATGGTCCTTCACCCAGCCTTCCGAGATCGGGGCGTGAAACACCACTTTGAGCGTGTGCATGTTGGAGATCGGAAACCAGCAGACCGAGGCGATGAAGATATAAAGCTCCACCGGATCAATGGAGGATCGGAACTGGCCCGAGCTGTTGCCGCGCCGTAGGATTTCCTCGACGCGGCGCAGCAGGACCGACTGGATTTCGGTGGCATCGTCGAGCGTCCGAACGGTTTCGCCGCCCATCAGATTCTCGGTGTTCAGCATCCGGATGAACCACGGATTGTTCCAGAAGTGGTTCATGGTGAAATGCACCAGCGCGCGCACTGCCTCTTCCGGCTCCAGCGTATCGAGTTCGAGCGTCATCTCACCCTGGCGGATCTGCACATAGGCTTCGCGGAGCGCCGCGGAATAAACTGCGTCCTTGTCGCCGAAATAGTCATAGATCATCGGCTTGCTGACCCCCGCCCGCGCGGCGATCCGGTCCACGCGCGCGCCGGAATGGCCAACCTCGCTGAACTCCTCCAGCGCGGCGTTCAGGATGGCGGCCCGGGTCACTTCCGGGTTGCGCTTTCGGTCCTTGCGGATCGGGGTAACTTGCTTGGCCATGCGCCCTCTTGCTGGTCGTGCGGTCCCCGCCCCGGGGTGCCCTCCTCTTTAGCAGCCGAAACCCGGGCGGGCCAGAGAGCCGATCTCGACCCGCCCCCCGGCGATGCGGAGCGCGACGCCGTTGTCATCCTGCGACAGGATATCGCCGTGGCGCTCCAGCAACATGGCGCGTTCCGCCTCCGGCGCGCCCTGCAGTCCACCAGCGAAATGATGGCCGTTGCGCTCGACGTCCCGCACGCCGCAAGCCGACATCATCGCCGCGTCCTGAAGCCAGCAGATGCCGGGCTGACAGGTAAGGTCCTCGCCCGACAGAAGCGTCCCCGACGCCTCGGCCCGCGCCTTGTTGATCAGCGCCCGGAGCACACCCTTGCAACTTTTGATCGAAGTGCCCGACCAGCCGAGGGTCAGGGCACGCGCAAAGGCATCTTCGCGGTCGTCGCTTTCGTCGATGATCAGCGGAAGCGGCGCGTCAACCGGGTTGGTGAGGGCGACCTCGCGCGGGAAGGGTTGCTCCACGAAACGCACCGCCGGGAAGAAGCGCGACAGCGCCGTATCCGCGGCAATGGCCCCGAGGAAAGCGCCGAAGTCCTCCGGCGCATATTGCTCGTTGGCGTCCAGCGTCACGGCATAGTCACCGCCCCCGTCCAGCAGTCCGGCGATGTCGCGCAGACGGCGGTGATCGGCCTCCGGGTCGCCCTTCAGCTTGATCTTGAACGCCGACACGCCGGTGTCCGAGATCACCTCGTCCAGCGATACCGGTCGGCCGTCCTTCGGACGATCCTCGCCGACGTCCGCCTGCCGCAGTGGCGCGTCGAAGCCGACGGTGTGACGCAGGACAAGCGTTTTCGGCGCGGAAATCGTGGCCAGGGAGGAGGACAGATCCGCAGGGGAGAGATCACCCGGGCAGCCGCTGACCAGCCCGAAGGCATCATCGCGCGCGGCCGTCCAGAAAGGCACTTGGAGCGCTTTGCAAAGCGCGTCGATCACGGCCATTTCGACCAGCGCGGGTCCGAAACCCCGCGCCAGCGGTGGGGTGTTCGGCAAGGCCCGGTCCAAACCTGCGCGCAAGGCGCGCGTCACCTCCAGCGCGGTACCGCGCAGCCCCGGGGCCTCGGCCACTGCAGTGTCCACGACCCGGCGCAATTCGTCGATCGTATCGGCATTGCTCATCTCCGCGCTCTTGTTGAACCAACGCGGGACCATGAGTTGCGCCGACACGCCCGTTTCACGAATGCCGTTCACGTCGATCTCGACGCGCGCATGCGCCTCGGCGGTTTCGCGGACCTCGGTACTGCCGAACTGAAACGGCAGCCGCATGGTCACGGGGCGTTCCGACCAGGTGGCCGAGCGGATCGTGAGCGTTGTCATGAGCAGGCCCTTTCACAGGCTCGCAAGGTGGCAATTCCGGTGGCCGCGGTGACCGGCGCGTCGATCAGGGTGCGGAATGGCTCGACACCCACGGGCCGGGCCCAGCCGGTCTCGACCAGCGCGGCGACGATCTGAGGGAACGGGTCATCGCCCATCCCCGGCGCGCCGCGATTGGTGTCGTTGGCGTGGATATGACCGATCATTCCCGTCGGCACCCAATGTCGGATAAGGTCGGCCACCGGCGGCTCGGTCTGGCCGGATGCGCTGATGTCGATCATGGTGCGAAAGGCCGGGTTGCCGATGGCGCGGGCCAGCTCCGCCCCCTGAGCCACGGTGTTGATCGCGTCGTCCTCGGCCTGCGACAGCGGCTCGATGCAATAGGTCACACCAGAGCTCTCGGCCGCCTCGGCCACCGGCGCGAAGAACTCCGCAAGCAGCGCCAGGAATGCGGCATCGTCCATCCCCTCGGGCCGAACACGTTGTTTCGGCGAGCCGTGGATCAGGACATCCCCGCCGAGCGCGGCGCAGAGATCGACCAGCTTCAGCAGGATCGCCTGCGCCCTGCCCTGTTTCGCCGGATCGGTGATCGACAGATCCGGATACCCGCTGAGCAACCAATGCAATCCGGTGACGCGAATGCCCTCGGCCTCGATGGTGGCGCGGATGCGGGTGATCTCCTGCGCCGTCAGATCGTGCGGCGCTTCGCCCAAAGTCGCTGGCGCGAGTTCCAGCCCCGAATACCCCAATGCGGCGGCGATCCGCGCCTGTTCGCCCAGGTCTCTGCCCTCATCGGCCAGCAACTCGTTGCATAAGGTATAGTCAAGCATTGAGCCGCGCCCCGAGTCGGCGGAACGGTGCGAGGGCCACGCGCCGGACCTGCGGCAGGTTCATTGCGATGGACAGCACGATCAGCGCCACGAAGACCGCCGAGACCGGGCGCGTGAAGAACGGCGCCAGCTCGCCATCGCTCAACGTGAGTCCGCGACGCAGGCTCTTGTCGAGCAGGTCGCCGAGGATGATCCCCAGAACCAGCGGCGCCATCGGGTATTTCATCTGCCTCAGGACAAAGCCGACCAGCCCGAAGAACACCATGATCCAGATGTCGAAGATCCGTTGGCTCAGGGCATAGGTTCCGATGACGCACAAGACGAAGACCACCGGCATCAGATAGCTGTAGGGCACGCGCAGGACCTGAACGAACGCCTTGGTCAGGGTCAGGCCATAGAACGCCATGAACACCGTGGCGATCACCACCATCGCGCTGATGAGGCCGACGAAATGCGGCTGTTCGATCATGATCAGTGGCCCGGGGCGGATGCCATGGATGAACAGCGCGGCGATCAGAACCGCCGACGAGGCCGATCCGGGCACCGCCAGCGTGATCGCGGGGATCAGCGATCCGGGCACCACGGCGGAGTTGCCGGTTTCCGCGGCGATGAGCCCCTCGTGGCTCCCGTGGCCGAATTTTTCCTTTTCCTTGGACGTCTTGCGCGCCGCGGCATAGCTCGCCCAGGCACCGATATCCTCGCCCACGCCGGGAATGATGCCGACAAGTGTGCCGATCAGCCCGGAGCGCGCGATGGTGAACTTGTAGCGCCAGAGATCCGCAAGGTCCGGTATCGTCCGGTCGCTCTTGTCCTTCTTGACCGCCAGCTCGCCAGCCTTGTTCCACATCGCCGTCAGAACTTCGGCAAAGCCGAAGGCCCCGACCATTGCCGGGATCAGCGCGATGCCGGCGTTGAGGTCCTGCACCCCGAGGTTGAAGCGCACATGCGCGTGGATCCCCTCCGAGCCGATCATCGCAACAGCCAGCCCCAGCAGACCCGCGATATAGCCCTTGAGCGGCGTGGTGTCGGCGGTCAACTGGCCGGAAATCAGGATGCCGAAGACCGCGAGCCAGAAGAACTCGAAACTGCCGAAATTCAGCGCGGCCTCAGCGAGCGGCGGCGCGATCAGCACCAGCATGAAGACACCGGCCAGCGTCCCCAATGCGGACCCGGCGGTGGCCAGCCCCATCGCGTATCCCGCGCGCCCCTGTTTGGCGAGGGGATAGCCATCGAGCGAGGTTGCCGCGCTTGCCGGTGTGCCGGGGATATTGAGCAGAATCGCGCTGCGCGACCCGCCATAGATCGCGCCCACGTACATGCAAATCAGCACGAAGATCGCAGCGGTCGAATCCAGCGAATAGGTCAGCGTGGTCATCAGTGCCACGCCCATCGTCGCGGTCAGCCCGGGCAGCGAGCCCACCACGATGCCCAGAAGCGTCGCCCAGGCCGCGTGAAACAGCATCATCGGCGTGAGCAGCGTGCCCAGCCCGGTGATCAGATCTCCCAGCCCGCTCATGGCAACCTCACCAGAAAGAGTTTCTCGAACAATAGCGCCGAGCCCAGCGCCACGCCGAAACCCAAGGCGAGCGCCCCGGCGAGGGATGTGAGCTGCGCCCGCCGCGCGCCGTCGATCGGGAAGGAAAAGACCAGAGTGAAACACGCCGTGAAGACGAAGGTGGCCCAGAAATACGGCAGCCAGCCAACAAGCCCCAGCGCGTAGACGGTACAGATCGCCGTCGTGATCCCCAGCCGCGCCCAGGATCCGCCCGAGAGCACCGGTGCCGCGTTGCGGTCCTCGGCCTTGTAGGTCGACCGAAAGAGCAGCGCCGCGCAGAGCGCCAGCAGCACGCCGAGGATCATCGGCACGAGACCGGGAATCGAGGCCGGGTGAATCTGCCGGATCTCGAGCCGGTCCATCGTGTAGCCGCCCACCAGAAGCGCCAGTCCGAGCATGAAAAGCAGAAGCGCCGAAAGGCGGTCCGCCAAGGCCATGTGCATGGGATTACCTGTTTTCGTTTGTCAAAAACTCAAAATCTCCGGGTGGAGCCGCGACGCCCCACCCGGACGGCGTTGTTATTCTGCGGGGCAGTCGATGCCGATCTCGGAAGGATCGACAACCGCTTCGCCACGGGTCACGCGGGCACAGGCCTCGGCCACCACGACCGGCATCGCCTTCTCCAGCGCGCCATCACCGAAGCTCGGCGCGAAGACGGCGCCGCGATCGGTGGCATAGGCTTTGAGCGCCTCGCTGTTCATGACGTGATCCTGCCAGATCTGATCGACGGTGTCATAGACTTCCTGCGGCGCGCCTACGGGGATGAAGACCCCGAAGTAATCCGCGGCCACGTGGAAATCCGGCATGAAGTCGGTGATCGGCGGAACCGGGTCGATGCCTTCGACCTCGAGCGGGGTATCCGACAGCACCGTGAGCGCGCGCAGACGCCCGGCGCGGATCATCTCGGTCTGCTCCACCGCGAGCTGGGTGGTGACCTGAACCTCGCCCGACGCCGCCGCGATCACGGCCGGGTTGCCCCCGTCATAGGTGATCATCCGCGCGCCGGACAAATCGCCCTCGGCGCTTTCCTTGATCGCCGCCAGCGCCATGCCGCCCGAGGAGTTCACCCCCGCGGTGCCGACCGTGACCGAGCCGTTCTGCATGTCTTCCAGAAGTTCCGGGAAGGTCTGATAGGGCGCGTCGGCATTGACGCTGACCACCGGAACATTCGCGACATGCAGGTAGATGTGATAATCCTCGATCGAGGTGTCCTCGATGAGCCCGGTCACCGCGTAGGTAGCATTGTTGGCGATGGCGTTGGCGGTCCAGGTGTAGCCGTCGCGCGGCGCGTCGAGCGCGGCCTTGGTGCCGGTGGAGCCGGATGCCCCCGGCTGGTTGACCACGACGACATCCGTCCCCAATGCCTCCTCCAGGATGGGCGCAACGACGCGGGTGACCTGATCGGTCGATCCGCCCGCCGACCACGGCACGATGATGTTGATCGGACGGTCCGGTTTCCAGGCGTAATCCTGAGCGGAAAGCGGGGCGGCAAACGCCGCGGTCGCCGCGAAAATGGCGACCCTTGAAAAGGCTGACATGGTATCTCCTCCGTTATCTACCATATAGTAGGTTATGGAGCAAACCCACGCCTGTCAAACGTTTTGGTAAAACCGCATTTTCGGTATTGTGTCAGGCCGCTCGCCGCGCGCCATGGTGGATCGCCACCGCAGGAGTGCGCCAGCGCGGCCCCTGCGAGGGGGCGCCGAGGGGCTTGATTTGCACCAGCCTCCGGCGGATCAGCTCGCGGCTTCAAAGCGTTTGCCCCGGGAAGCGCCGCCTGAGCCGCCTCACTGGAATCACGGGCCGCCGTCAGGTAGGTGTGGGGCGACACGGAAAGGCCAGCCTATGCACACCACGCCCCAAGCAGAACGGCTCGCGAACGTCTTGCGCCGCGCGCGCCGGACCGGCGCGCCCGAGGATTTCGACGCGGCGGAGAATATCAGCACAGCGGAGGCGATCTCCTACCAAGAGGCGCTGGCCGTCCAGCAGTTGATGATGCCGGATCTGGGCGCGGTGAGCGGCTTCAAGGTCGGCGCCTTTCGACCGGGTCAACCTGCCCTCGCGCCCATTCCCGCCGAACGGACCTTCGAGAGCGGCGCGGATATTCCCGCGCGCGGCAAGATCGGGATCGAGCTGGAAATCGGGTTCGAAGTCCTGCACCTGCCGGACGCTCAGGCGCGTGACATGCCCCAGACCTGTTTCCGGCCGCGCATCGTGATCGAGCTTTGCGGGCAGCGTCTGGCCGGAGACGACCTCGATCCGGTCTTGAAGCTCGCCGACATGCAACTCAACGAGGGGCTCGTGGTCGGGCCCGCTTTGCAAGGGTGGGACGGTCGGGATTTCAGCACGATTACCGCGCGGCTGCGCTGCGGTGAGGAGGTGGTGACCAGCGGCGAGGCCGCCATCCCCGGCGGCTCCGCCCTTGGCAATCTCTGGACACTTGTCGACCATCTCGGCGCGCATTGCGGCGGGCTCAAGCCCGGCCAGATCCTCATCACCGGATCGGTCTCCGGCCTGCGCTGGTTCCGCCCCGAGATCCGCGTCGATGGCCACATCGAAGGGTTCGGCCCGATCGCCTGCCGGATCGTTCCGGGATAGCGTCCGGCAAGTGCCTCTCTATCGGGCAACCGGCGGGCGCGGCGCATCAATCTCATCACGTGGCAGCTTTGCGGGCGAAGTTCGTGCTGACCCCGAACCATCCCCGACCGCTTCCGTGCTCTGATCGCAAGACCGATCAGGGAGCCCAAAGATGAGCCATCGCCGCTATATCGTCGCCCTCGGCCAGCTTGGCCCCATCGCCCGGGAGGAGCCACGGGCGAGCGCCGTGGCACGGCTCTGCGCGATGCTGGAGGAGGCGGCGAAGCGCGGGGCGCGCCTCATCGTGTTTCCCGAACTCGCGCTGACCTCCTTCTTCCCGCGCTGGTACATGGACGGCCCGGCGGAGATCGATGCGTGGTTCGAGACCGAGATGCCCAACGCCGCTGTGCAGCCGCTCTTTGACCTCAGCGCCGACCTCGGCATCGCCTTCCATCTCGGCTATGCGGAAAAGACGCCGGAGGGGCGCTATTTCAATACCGCGATCTTTGTCGAAAACGGGGTGATCGTGGGAAAATACCGCAAGATCCACCTGCCCGGACACCGGCAGAACGAGGAGTGGCGCGCGTTCCAGCACCTTGAAAAGCGCTATTTCGAGAAGGGGGACCTCGGGTTTCCGGTCTTCGATGGGGCCGATGGCCGGCTCGGGATGTGCATCTGCAACGATCGGCGCTGGCCGGAGACGTGGCGGATGCTGGGGCTCGGCGGCGCGGAACTGGTCATGCTTGGCTACAACACGCCGCAGCACTATCCGCCCGCCCCCGAGCACGATCACCTGCAACATTTCCACAACGCGCTGTCGCTTCAGGCCGGGGCCTATCAGAACGGGCTCTGGGTCGTCGCGGCGGCGAAAGCGGGGCGGGAGGAGGGCTGTGATCTGATCGGCGGCAGTTGCATCGTGGCGCCCACGGGCGAGATCGTGGCAAGCGCGGCGACGGTGGCGGACGAGGTCGTTACCGCGATGGTCGATCTCGACCGCTGCGCCGAGATCCGCGCCAATATCTTCAACTTCGCGGCCCACCGCGAGCCGGGGGATTACGGGCTGATCACCGCACCAAAGGGATGATCAGCGAAGCTCGATCACCGCATCCACCTCGACCAGCGCATTGGCGGGCAGCGACGCGACATTGACCGCCGTCCGGGCATGGCGGCCCCTCTCGCCGTAGAGATCGATGAAGAGCTGCGATGCGCCATTCACGACAAACGGCCCTTGGCCGAAGTCGGGCGGCGCCGCGACAAAACCACCGAGACGGACGACCTCTGCGACCGCGTCGAGCGAGCCGGCCACGGCCTTGATGCAGTAGAGCAGGTTGAGCGCGCACATGCGCGCGGCGGCCTGTCCTTCCTCCATGTCGAAGCCGTCGCCAACCGGGCCGAAGTATTTTGGCACGCCCTCCCATTCGCAGATCTGACCCGAGAGAAAGAGCAGGTTGCCGGTGATCTTGCCCGGCAGAAAAAGCGCGCGGGAGGGGGCGGAGGGCGGCAGGGCGAGGCCAATCTCTGCCAGTTTGTCTTCGATGCTCATGCGGGGTTTTCCACGTGTGTGAGGGTGATGGCCAGTCGGATCAGCGACAGATCGGATCCGCGCGGCCCGATGAGCGACAGGCCGAAAGGCGCGCCATTGACGCGGCCGCCGGGGAAGACGACTTGCGGAAGCCCCGTAAGCCCGGCGACGCAGAGCAGCTTTTGCGAGTGGTGGCGATAGGTGTCGAACACCTCGACCGGGTCGTCATGGCGAAACGGCGCGTCGTGGCAGGCGGGCGCGAGGATAACCCCATCCGGCCCGAGCAGCCGCTCAAGATGGGCGGTGTACTCCGCCCGTGCGGCGCGCGCCGCTGACACCTCCGCCTCCGTCAGCGCCTCGGCGGCCGCCGCGCGTTCGCGAATACCGCGCACAAGGGGCATCCCGGACGAGCGGATGAAGGGCAGGATGGCGTCCTTGGCATCCGCACCCACGGTGGTCAGGAAGGTCTGGTAGACCGCCTCCACGCCGTCGGGATAGAGCCCGGTCAGCTCCGCCGCCTCCAGCCCCGAAAACCCGCCTTCGCAAAGCGCGCGCTGTTCGGGCCCGAGCTGGGACATCATCTCTACCGGCCAGAACAGGCGCGGGGTTGCGGGCAAGGGGGCCGCGTCGGTCTGGAGCACGGAATGGGCGCGCAGCAGCGTCTCGCCATCGCGGGCGAAGAGCCCGGCGGTATCGTAGCTCGGCGCGAGCGCCATGACCCCATCCAGCGGGATCAGCCCGTGGCTCGGCCGCAGGCCCCAGACGCCGCAGAAGCTCGCCGGGGCGCGCACCGAGCCGCCGGTGTCCGAGCCGATCGCGATGTCCGCCAATCCGCCCGCAACCGCGGCCGCCGAGCCCGAGGACGAGCCGCCCGAGATATGCCCCGGCGCGGCGGGGTTCTGGACGTAGCCCATATGCGCGTTCATGCCGTACATCGACCAGGCGAGCTCGTCGGTGTGGGTCTTGGCGGCGAAGCGCGCGCCGGCGTCGAGGAGCGTCTGGACGGCGGGGCAGGTGCGGGTCTTGACCTCGGACATGGCCAGCGCGAGCGGGTTGCCGTTGCCGGTCCGGTATCCCGCGACATCGTAGATATCCTTGACCGCGAGCGACAGGCCGGTCAGCGGCCCGTCCCCGTTTGGAACCGCGGCGGGAGGATAGGGCATGAGGCAGTGATAGGGATCGTGCGGGCTGGTCATATCATTCGGCCGCAATGGTCTCTTGCGCGCGCAGACAGGCGACGCGGCGGCGCTCGGAGAGATCTACCATCGGCGGCCGGCATTCCCGGCAGGCGGGCAGCACATGTGGGCAGCGCGGGGCAAAGGAACAGGCCTCGGGCCGGGTTTCCAGCGCGGGCGGCGCGCCGGGGATGGCGTTGAGCCGCTCGCCCCGCGCGACGTCGTGCAGGTTCGCCGCCAACAGGCCCTGGGTGTAGGGGTGGCGGCCCTCGCGGATGATCTCGCGCGTGGTGCCTTCCTCGACGATCTGGCCCGCGTACATCACCGCGACCCGTTCGGAAATCTCGACCGCGACGCCGATATCATGGGTGACGAAGATCACGCCCATGCCGAACTCCTTCTGCAACTCGCGCAGCAGCAGGAGGATCTGGATCTGCACCGTGGCATCGAGCGCGGTGGTCGGCTCATCCGCGAGCAGGAGTTTGGGCCGGCACGCAAGCGCGAGCGCGATCATCACCCGCTGTCGCATCCCGCCCGAGAGCTCGTGCGGGTAGTTGTGCAGCCGGCGATTGGCGGAGGGAATGCGCACGCGGTCGAGCATGTCGAGCGCGGTGGACATCGCGTCATCGCGCGAGATGCCCTTGTGACGCATGACAGCCTCGGCGATCTGATGACCGACGGTGTAGACCGGGTCCAGCGCCAGCGCCGGCTCCTGAAACACCATCGAGACCTCGCCGCCCCGGTAGCGGCGCAGGGCCTTGCCGGAGAGGGAAAGCACATCGGTGCCGTTGACGTGGATCGAGCCTTCGATCTGCGTGCGTTTGGGGGGCAGCAGCCCGAGGAGCGCCTTGAGTGTGACCGATTTTCCCGATCCCGATTCCCCAAGCAGCGCGAGGGTCTCGCCCTGTTTCATCGAGAGAGAGACGTCGTTGATCGCGTGCACCGTGCGCTTGCCGTTGAAGCGGATGGTGAGGTTGTTGATGTCCAGCAGGTTGGTCATGATGGCAGGCCCTGTCCGGCGTCGGGGTGGCCCGAGGCGGGATCGTGTAGATGGCAGGCGACAAGGTGCGCAGCGTTCTCGGACAGGCCCGCGAGCTTCGGTGCCCGGGCCTTGCAGACCTCGGAGGCAAAGCGGCAGCGCGTGTGGAACCGGCAGCCGGAGGGCGGGTTGATCGGGTTGGGCGGATCGCCGGTGAGCGGCGGTACCTTGGTGCGGTTGTCCGGGTCCATCGACGGCATCGCCGAGAAGAGCGAGCGCGTGTAGGGATGCGCCTGCGCGGCCCAGATGCTGTCGACCGGCGCGACCTCCACCACCTCGCCGAGATACATCACGAGGATCCGGTCGGAAATGTAGCGGACCACGTTGAGATCGTGGGAGATGAAGATGTAGGTCAGGCCGAACTCGGCGCGCAGATCGTTGAGCAGGTTGAGCACCTGCGCCTCCACCGACTTGTCGAGGGCGGAGACGGCTTCGTCGAGGACGACGAGACGCGGCGACATGGCCAGCGCCCGGGCGATGTTGACCCGCTGGCGCTGACCGCCCGAGAGCTCGTGCGGATAGCGGTGGGCGAAACGGTCGGGGTCGAGCCCGACGCGGTCCATCATCTTGCTGGCCAGCCCGGCGGGATCCTCAAGGCCCAGCACCTTGGCGCCGAAGGCGACCGAGTCGAGGATGGTCAGGCGCGGGTTCAGCGTGGCGTAGCTGTCCTGAAACACCATCTGCACGCTCTTGCGCAGGTCCTTCAGCGACAGGTCCGGGCCGAGCGACTGGCCGTCGAAGACGATGTCGCCCTTGTCCTTTTCGGTCAGCCCGATGAGCAGTTTGGCCGTGGTGGATTTGCCGCAGCCGCTTTCGCCGACGATACCGAGGGTTTCGCCCTTGCTGACCTCGAAGGAGACGCCGTCGACGGCCTGCACCTTCGCCTGGGTGCGCCCCAGAAGGCCGCCGCGGACGGGGAAGTGTTTCTGCAGGTCCTGCACGACGAGGAGAGGGCCCTCGGGCGCGGTGCCGGCGGTGTCGGGGGCGTGATCAATCGCGGACATTCATGGCACTCCTCAGGCCGTCGGACAGCAGGTTCAGGCACAGCGACGTGATGAAGATCATCACCCCGGGCAGCGCCGACAGCCATGGATTCACGTAGATCGCGGAGCGGAGCGTGTTGAGCATCAGGCCCCATTCCGGCTCGGGCGGGCGCACACCGATGCCGAGGAACGACAGGCCCGCGGCGAGGATCATGCAGACCGAGGTGAGCGAGGTCGCATAGACGAAGATCGGCGACAGGACATTGCCGATGACATGCACGCGGATCACGGTAAATGCATCGGCCCCGGTGGCGCGGGCGGCGTCGATGTAGTCGAGCGCGCGGACGCCCGAGGTCACGGCTTCGGCCACGCGGGTGATGGGCGGGACGAAGACGATGGTGAGCGAGACGAGGCTGTTGACGATGCCGGCCCCGAGCGCGCCGGAGATCGCGATCGCCAGCAGCACCGATGGGAAGGCGAAGAAGACATCGACCGTGCGCATGATGATGGTGTTGGTCAGCCCGCCGACATAGCCCGCGACGATCCCGAGCGCCGAGCCGATGAAGAAGGCAAAGACCACCGGCATGAGCCCGATGAAGAGCGTGAGCCGCCCACCGTAGATCAGCCGGGCGAGCATGTCGCGCCCCTGCTCATCGGTGCCGAGGATGTGGCCCTCTGTGCCGAGCGGCTTGAGGCGGGCGATCATCGAGCCCTTGTAGGGGTCGGCGAGGCCGATCCAGGGCGCGAAGATCGCGGCGAGGATCAGCCCGAGGATCACTGCGGAACAGAACAGCGTCAGCGGATCGCGGATCAGCCGCGCCCCGACGCCGGACCAGTAGCCTTGAGGCTTGGCGGCCGGAGCGGGCTCGGTGGGGAGGGTTTCGGCAAGGGCCATGGATCAGGTCCTCTGGATGCGGGGGTCGATTGCGGCCTGGGCCACATCGACGATCAGGTTCATCGCGACGAAGAAGAGCGCGAGCACAAGGATCGTGCCCTGGAGCAGCGGCAGGTCACGCTGGAAAATGGCGTTGGAGAGCAGGAAGCCCGAGCCGGGCCAGTTGAACACCGTCTCGATCAGGATCGACCCGCCGAGAAGGTAGCCCAGTTGCAGCCCCATGACCGAGAGCGCCGTGGCGGCGGCGTTGCGCGCCACATGACGCAGCACGTCGGCGCGGCTCATGCCCTTGGCGTAGAGCGCCTGCACGAAATCCATGGTCAGGATATCCCCCGCCAACGCCCGCACGGTCCGGGCGACGATGCCGATGGGCACGACGGCGAGCGTCACGGCGGGCAGGATCAGGTGGCGTATATGCAGCCAGTTCCACTCCCATTCCGAAGACCCGCCCGGCCCCGCGCCCATGGAGGGCAGCCAGCCGAGATTGACCGAAAAGATGATGACGAGCACAATCCCGAGCCAGTAATTCGGCACCGAGACGCCCGCGATGGAGATCGCCGTCACGACCCGGTCAATCCAGGTATCGCGGAAGTAACCAGCCAGAAAGCCGAGGAAAATCCCGATCGGAAAGGCGATGACGGCGGCTGAGAGGGCGAGGACGAGCGAGTTCTGCACCGCGCCGAAGACCTCTCCCGCGACCGGCCGGCCGCTGGCGATGGATTTGCCCATATCGCCCTGGACGAGGTTGCCGATCCAGATCGCGTATTGGACCGGAAGCGGCTTGTCGAGACCGTAGGCGGCGCGCATCGCGTCCTGTTCCTCGGCGGTGGCATCGACGGGCATGATCGCGGTCAGCGGATCGCCCGGCGCAATCTGCACCAGCAGAAAACAGATCACCGAGACGCCGAAAGCAACCGGCAGGACAAGGATCAAACGACGGATCAGGTAGGTAAGCAACGGGCGGCCTTCCGAAATATGAGAAAGCCCCCGCCCACCACAATGGCGGGCGGGGGCGACAGGTCATTCCATCGTGATGGAGGAGAAGTTCTGGTACCAGTTCTGGGCCTGCACGAAGCCCTTCACCTTGGGCGACATGGCGCGCGGCGCGACGTCATGCGTCACGAAGAGGAAGAGCGCTTCATCGACGTATTTCTCATGCGTCTTCTTGAGCACCGCGTCCTGCTCGACCGGATCGAAGGTGGTCTTGATCTGGGTGAACAGCTCCTGCATTTCCGGGTCCGAATAGTGGCCCCAGTTGGTGCCGTTCGGCGCGATGAGGCCTTCGTCGAGGTGCCGGATAAGCCCGGTGAACGGATCCTGGATGAAGTAGGTGAAGTTGATCGACTGCGCGCCTTCCACGGCTTCATCCGCCGCACCCGCACGCCACAGGTTGATCATCTGGTTCCACTCGACGACGACGAATTCCACATCGATCCAGACCTCCGCGAGGCTCTGCTGGACGAACTCGTTCATCGGCAGCGGGAGCATCTGGCCCGAGCCCGACGGCGAAATCAGCGCCTTGACTTCGAGGTGGTTGTCGGGCCCGTAGCCGGCCTCTTCCATCAGCGCCTTGGCGGCGTCGAGGTCATAGGACGGATCGAAGGAGGGGTTGCCGAACCACTGCGACGACGGCGGCAGGAAGCCCTTGGCCGGGACCATCAGCCCGCCGAGAAGCGGCATCATGCTTTCGCGGTCGATCGCCATGTTCGCGGCCTTGCGCACGCGAATGTCGTTCCAGGGCGAGCCCTCGAGACGCGACAGGTGCCAGGTCCAGTTGTGCGGGTAGGCGTTGGAGGAGATGACGAAGCCGTTGCCGGTCATGGCCGGGATGGTGTCCGGCGCGGGGGCTTCGATCCAGTCGACCTGCCCCGACATCAGCGCCGCGGCGCGCGCGTTGGGCTCGGGCAACGGAATGAGGATCATCTCGTCAAGCTGCGGGATGCGCGTTTCGTCCCAGTACTCCGCGTTCGGCACCAGCACGGCACGTTCGCGCGGCACGAATTCGGTCAGCTTCCACGGGCCCGTGCCCGAGGGCGCGGCGGCGACCTTTTCCCAATCCTTGTCCAGCGCTTCCCAGTTGGCCTTGGAGGACATCAGGATCCACGCGAGCTGGTAGGGCAGCGTCGCGTCGGGGGTCTTGGTGGTGATGGTGAGGGTCAGATCGTCCACCACCTCATAGGAGGCGACGGCGGGAATACGGGATTTGCCCTGCGCGGCTTGCCGGCTGTCATATTGCTCGGAGCTGTCGTCGAGCAGCTTGTCGAGGTTCCAGACAACGACCTCGGCGGTGAGCGGCGAGCCGTCGTGGAACGTGACGCCCTCGCGCAGCTTGAATGTCCAGGTGAGCTCGTCCTCGCCGACCGTCCATTCGGTGGCAAGGCCGGGGATCAGAACGGACGGTTTGTCGGCGCTGGTCAGGTCCCATTCGATCAGGGAATCATAGACCGTGTAGCCCATGAAGCGCATCCCCTCGCCGCCCTGGTCGGTCTGGCCGGTGGTGAGCGGGATGTCGGCGGCTGTCATGCCGACACGCAAGGTGCCGTCGGCGTGAGCGAACGTGGCGCAGAACAGCGCAACGGCAGTGGCTAAGGCGCTGACGCCTCGTTGCAGTTTCATCGGTTATACCTCTCTGTCATGTGACGCACCGCTTCGCGCGGCCTTGCCCGAAAGGCCGAGCTTCGGCGCATCCGTGGGGCAATGCTGACAAGCCCGGTTTTGGACTGGCCAGCCTCGAAATGTATCAATGCGGGGGGCTCTTCCGCTGATCGCCGCTGTTGCCCACGAAGGCGGCGCGGATTTGCTGCAGTGCAACATTTTTCAGCAATCTTGGTCGCGACGCGGCCCGGCTCGGGGATGATCGCCGTGGTATAAAACACCTCGATCCGCATGTCGGAACGATGGAAAATTGCTTTGGGATGCCATCGAGGCTAGCGATTCGCCGCGGAGGCGCTTGGCCCGACCTGCGCGATGCTGCTGTTTTCAGCGATGCAAGTTTTGGCGTCTTTCTTAAGTAAACCGCTACCCTATGCGTTTGGGATCGTTGACAGCCACGCTCGCAGGCCCAACTCTGCGTAAGCGGGTTTGTTGAGTTGTTGGCGCGTTGCGCAGGTTGAATGCCATTTGAACCACTGAAAGTTTTCGCTCATGACTGAGAGTTTCGACAGCCCCGCGCATGAGACGCCGACGGCAACGGCGCAATGGGTTGCCGAGACCCTGCGCGATCGGATCGTCAAGGGCGTCTATCCGGCGGGGTCGCGGATCGTCGAGCGGGCCATCTCCACCGAGCTCAATGTCTCCCGGACGCCGGTGCGCGAGGCGCTCAAGCTGGTTGCCGCCGATGGGTTGATCGTCATTTCCCGCAACAAGGGCGCGCAGGTGCTCCAGTACGGGGCGGAGGACGCGCTTGCGCTGTTTGACGTGATCGCCGCGCTGGAGAGCCTCGCCGCCGAGCGGCTCGCGGCGCGGATGGACGCCGAAACTCTCGATGTTTTCGAGGAGATGCACGACCGGATGATGACGTATTACAAGATCGGCAATCACACGGATTACTTCGACACCAACACAGAGATCCACGATGCCATCGTGCAGCGCTGCGGCAACGAGATCCTCGCGGGTGAGCATCGCAAGCTGATGGCACGGGCGCGGCGGGGACGGTTCCTCGCGATCATGCGGCCGGAGCGACTGACCGAGGCGATCAAAGAGCACGATGCGTTGATGGAGGCGCTGCGGCAGAAAGATCCGGCGCGCGCGGCCCGGATATGGCGCACGCATCTTCTACACACTGGCGATACCGTTGCGGCGCTTCTCTGAGGCGCGGGCAGCTAGGACAAGAGCGCCCTGATCTCTTCCGCCGCCGCGCGGATCGGATTGACCAACGTGACGGGGCTTGACGGCGCGAGGCGGTCCGCCGCCGCGCCCAAGGGCCCACCGCCGATGATGACCTGCTGTGCCCCCGCCGAGGCCGCGCGGCGAATCGCGTCCGAGAGGGCACCGTCGAGGGCACGCTCATCGGCCATCAACGCGTCCGGGTCCTCTTCCGTCAGGAAGCACCCGAGATAGGGGTTTCGGCCCGCCTGCGCGGCCATGAGCGCGTCAATCCGGCCAGCCAGCGCCGGGGTGGTCGTGGCGACGGCAAACGGCGCGGCGCAGGCCCGAGCGGCGGCGGCTCCGATTCCGACCACCGGAATCTCGATCCGCCGCGCAAGCTCCGCCGCGCCCGGATCGCCGAAGGCCGAAACGATGATGCCGTCGAGCCCCGGTTCGAGCACGGCCGCGCTGATGCCAGCCGCCGCCGCATCAAGCGCGTCCGGTGTGGAGATGAGATCCGGGCCTCGCGGCGCCGTCCAGGGCTCTGGCGGGTGTGGCAGGGATCGGGCGGCGATGCGGCACATCATCTCGGTCACGGCGCGGCTGGCGTTGGGGTTCATCAACAGAACTCTCATGTGTACAGCGCCTCCTGATACTCCCCGGCCTCGCCATTGAGCAAAGAGCCAGTCCGCAGCGGGATGATTGAAGGGCTCGACGGGCGGTGGCAAACCGGAAAGGCCATCACCAACCGGGAAAGGATCGGCGCGGCGCCGGGCCGTCTAAAACATGCGCATTGGGGACTTGCACCGGCAATCCCGTATGCAGCGCACACAATGAACGTGGCGGCATCGGTGGAAAATCCGGCGACGCAATGACAGAACATGTCAAATTGAATTCTATCGCTGTCCAGCGGCAAGCGGTTAGTCTGTCGCGATAGGCTGGCGCACCCCGAACACGCGGGGCGCGCGCGCTTCAGGTGCCTTCGAAGGTCAGATGCACCTTGACCGACCGGGTGCGGTCCCCGGCGACGCGGAAGGCTTCGGCCGCGTCTTCGAGGGCAAATCGCTCGGTGATGATCGGGCGCACGTCGATGCGGCCCGAGCTGATGGCCTCGACGGCCGCGGCGAATTCTTCGTGGAACCGGTGTGTGCCTTGTACGCGGAGCTCTTTGGCCACCATCGCGTTGATCGGCATCGGCGTGTCGCCGACGACCCCGACCTGCACCAGCACGCCGCGCGGGCGCAGGGCGGCGATGGCGCTTCTGATCGCGGGGGCGGCGGCGGAGCATTCGAACGCGATGTCGAAATAGCCCTTGTTGTCGGCGTAGCGGTCCATCTCGGCCCCATCCCGGGCCACGTTGATCACGCGCGTCGCGCCCATGGTCAGCGCCACATCCAGCACCGCGTCATGCAGGTCAGTGACAACCACTTCCGAAGCGCCCGCATCGGCGGCGATCGCGGCGCAGAGCAGGCCAATCGGCCCCGCCCCGGTCACGAGCACCCGTTTGCCCGCGATCTCGCCCGCCATATGCGCGGCGTGCAGACAGACCGCCAGCGGCTCGGCGCAGGCCACCGCGCCCACGTCCGCAGCGGCGGGCAGCTTGATGCATTGGCTCGCCTGCACGTTGATCCGGTCGCGGAACAGCCCCTGTTCGTGCGGCAGGCGGATGGCGGAGCCGTTGAAGCGCATGTTGAGGCAATGCATCGGCAACCCCTCGGCGCAGTAGTCACACGCCCCACAGGGACGCGAGGGGTTGATCGCCACCTTGTCGCCCGCGCTCAGCCCGACCACGCCCGCGCCCGTCGCGACCACCCGGCCAGAGGCCTCATGGCCGAGAATGATCGGCTCGCGCACGCGGATCGTGCCGATACCGCCCTCGGAGAGATAATGCATGTCCGAGCCGCAAATCCCGCCCGCGGCGATCGCCAGCTGGACCTCGCCCGCGCCGGGATCGGTCGTCTCGTCGGTTTCGATGCGCAAATCGTTTTGGCCGTAGAGACGGCAGACGCGGGTTTTCATGACAAAGCCTCAGTTGATCAGGAGCCGCGGCAGCCAGGTGGCCAGCGGAGCGTAGTAGGACACCGCCAGCAACACGAGGATGTTGCTCAGCAAGAACGGCAGAATGGCGACCACCACCGGCATCAGCGGCAGGCGCGCGATCCCGGCACAGACGAAGAGACAGACCCCGACCGGCGGCGTCGTCAGCCCGATCATCAGGTTGAGCACCGCGAAGGTGGCGAAGTGCAGCGGCTCTATGCCCACCGCCTCGGCGAGCGACAGAAGCGGCACGAAGAGGATGATGAGCGCGGCGATGGTCTCCATGAACATGCCGACGAAGAGCAGCAGCAGGTTGATCAGGAGGATCACCAGGAACTTGTTGTCGGTGATCCCGAGGACGCCATCGGCAATCGCCTGTGGGATGCGCTCGGAGACGAGGATCCAGCCGAAGACATTCGCAAACCCCACCAGCGCGAGGATCCCGGCGGCCGAGGTCGCGCTCTCGACGAGGATGGCGGGGACACGTGAGATCGGCAACTCGCGATAGATGAAGGCGCCGACGATGAAGGCGTAGACCGAGGCGACGACGGCAGTCTCGGATGGCGTGGCGAGGCCCGACAGCAGACCGTAGATGATGAGGAACGTCATCGCGAGCGCCCAGAAGGCCCCGGAGAACGCGCGCGAGACCTCGCCCAGCCCCTGCCAGCTTTGGCGCGGGAAGTTGCGGCGGGCGGAGATGACATAGGCCGTTACCATCATGGCCACGCCCATCAGGATCCCCGGGACCGCCCCGGCGAGGAACATCTGGCCCACCGAGATCCCCGACAGCGCCCCGACGATGATCATCGGGACGGACGGCGGAATGATGGGCCCGACGGTGGAGGACGCCGCGGTCACGGCGGCGGAAAAGTCCGCCGGGTAGCCCGCCTTCTTCATGCCCGGAATCATCACTCCGCCGATCGAGGCCGCATCAGCCACGGCCGTTCCGGTGATGCCACCGAAGAGCATGGAGGCCGCGATATTGGTCAGGCCGAGGCCGCCACGAATCCAACCCACCAGCGCGTTGGCAAAGCGGATGATCCGCCCCGTGATCCCGCCTTGGTTCATGAGATTGCCGGCGAGGATGAAACCCGGGATCGAGAGCAGGACGAACACGTCCATGCCCGCGTACATCTTTTGCGGCATGACCACCGGCGGTGTGCCGGTCAGCAGAAGATAGGCCAGCGAAGAGAGGCCGAGCGTGATCGCCACGGGAATGCCCAGGACAAGCCCGCCGACGAAAACGAGAAACAGAACAGCGACTTCCATGGCTCAGAGGTCCTCTTCGGGTTTGACGGGCTTGCCGTCTTCGGCCCCGGTCAGCATGCCCAGCACCCGCAGCGCGGCGAAGACCGCAAGGAACAGCAACAGGAGCCAGACCGTGAAATGAATGTAATCCATGCGCACCCCGAGCGCCGGAGATGTCTGCATCTTGCCGATGGAGACATAGCGCCACGCATGCGGCAAGAGGTAGAGCGCGAGGCCGCCGGTGCTCAGTGCTGCGACGAGGCGCAGGACCCAAGGCGCCCGGCCCGGCAGGAATTCGCAGACCACATCCACGTTCACCAGATCGCCGGAGCGGAACGCAAGGCCAGCGCCGAACGACACCGTGAATAGCAACGCGTAGCGCGTGAGTTCTTCGGTCCAGACGGCGGAAAAGCCGATCAGGCGTCCGGTGATCTGAACCAGAACGGCGAGGATCAGCAGGGCGAATGACAGCCCCGCGCCACATTGGGCAAGCCGTGTGATCAGATGGATGATCTTATCTGCGCGTCGCACATCGGACCTCGGGATTTCATGAGAAAAATTTGCTCCGGCGCCGGGGGTCTCCGGCGCCGGAGCGGATCTCGATCAGTTGGAGAAGAGGTCTTCGACGATCGGTTTGATCTCGTCATTGACGTTCGCGAGAACCGCGTCCTTCGCGGCGGCCTGGAATGCGGCGGCGTCGACTTCGACGAAGGTCATGCCTTTGCTTTCGAGGTAGGCGCGGTCATCCGCGAGGCTCTTTTCGAACAGCTCACGCTCATAGGCCTGCGCGCGCGCAGCGGCTTCGGTCACGGCAGCGCGATCTTCTTCGCTGAGCTTGTTCCAGGTAGATTCGGCGATGGTCAGGTAGATCCAGGACCGCACGTGGTCTGTGAGGTTCACGTGGCTCTGCACTTCGTTGAAGCTTGCCGACCGGATCAGCGCGAGCGGGTTTTCCTGCGCTTCGATGGTGCCGTTCTGGAGCGAGGTGAAGACCTCGGAGAAGGCCATCGGGCCGGGGTTGGCGCCAAGCGCGGACCAGACATCAACAAAGAGCGGCACGTTGGGCACACGCATTTTCAGGCCGTTGAGGTCATCGGGGTGGGCAATCGGGCGATTTGACGTCAGATCGCGCGCGCCACGGGCGAAATAGGCGATCGGGCGGATCTGGACCTTCTCGACGATCTGCGCTTCGATTTCATCGCCCACCGGACCAGAGGCAAACGCGTCCATGTCCTCGATTGTCTGGAACGCATAGGGGACCGCCAACAGCGCGGCCTTGGGCGCCCAGTTCTGGAGGCTCTCGCCCGTGATCGTCATGTCGACGGTGCCGAGCTGCATCCCGTTGATCAGGTCGATTTCCTTGCCGAGCGACTCGTTGGGGAAAACCTCGACCGCGATCCGGCCATCGGTCAGCGCCGAAAGCTCTTCGCCGAATTTTTCCGACGCGAGGTGCCACGGGTTGTCCTCGTTGGCGAGGTGGCCGAGCTTGAGCGTCATTTCCTGAGCCTCAAGCGGTGCGGCGAGGCAGCTCGCGACCGCGGCAGCGGCGGCAAATTTGACTGAAAGTTTCATCCTATATCTCCTCCTTGGATGGGCGCATTGACCGGAGCGGGCGTTTCGCCCTCCGGCAATTCGAAAAAACTGGTGTTGGCTGCAACGATCTGCGGCAAGTCGGCGAGCACTTCGCGCAAATGGTGACGGATCGCGGAATTGCCGCCGGAAATGTCGCCGCGTTCGATCTGATCGACGATGTCTCGATGCTGGCCGATGAGGTTCTTGGTCGGGAAGGCGCCAAGCGACAGGAAGCGCACACGGTCCATCTGGGATTTCATCCCCTCGATCTGCTTCCAGGCCCCGCCCTTGCCCGCGGCGTCGGCCAGGGTGCGGTGAAACAGATCGTCGAGGCGGATGAAGCTCTCCGGCTGGCTGGGGCCGATCTCCTCCTGCTTCACCAGTTGGGCGCGAAGCTCGGCAATCGCGACCTTGTCCGGCGACTGGGCGAGAATCTTGACGATATCGGCTTCGATCGCCTCGCGCAGAAAGCGCGCATCCAGCACCGAGACATAGCTGATGCGGCTGACCAACGTGCCCCGCTGGGGCATCACGGTAACGAGGCCCTGATCGGCGAGGCGGATGAAGGCTTCCCGGGCCGGTTGCCGGCTGACCTCATAGACGCGGGCGACCTCGGATTCGGTCAGGCGGTCGCCGGGTTTGAGGTCGGCGCGGATGATGCGCTCGCGCAAGATACGCGTTATCTGCGGCACGATGGGCGTCGCCGGGTCCAGCCGCCAATCTGAAATCGGTTTGATCCGCATGATTCGTCGTCCCCCCGCCGTGTCATTACCATACTTCCATACTAGGCAGCAATCGGGGTAAATGATACGGTTACCCACAAACGCGACTCGGGAGGATATCATGAAGCAGACGTGGCGCTGGTTTGGTCCGAAGGACCTCGTTTCCACAGACGATGTGGCCCAGGCGGGGGCGGAAGGGATCGTCACCGCTCTGCACCACGTGCCGACGGGTACGGCCTGGACGCTGGAGGACATCCGCAAACGCCAGGATGAGATCGGGCGCATGCGCGACGGCGCGCCCTCCGGGCTTCGCTGGGAGGTTGTCGAAAGCCTGCCGGTTTCGGAAGACATCAAGAAGCAGCAGGGCGCGTGGCGCGCGCATATCGCCAACTACAAGACGAGCCTGCGCAACCTCGCCGAGGCGGGGATCGAGGTGATCTGCTACAACTTCATGCCCGTGCTCGACTGGACCCGGACCGACCTCGCCTGGCGGTTGTCCAACGGCGCCACCTGCATGCGCTTCGACCTGATCGATTTCATCGCCTTCGACCTCAATATTCTCAAACGCCCGGGCGCCGAGGCCGATTACGATGCCGCGCAACTGGACGCCGCGGCCCGGCGTTTTGCCGAGATGACCGAGGCAGAGGCCGAGCAACTGGCCGGCAACGTGGTCTTCGGCCTGCCCGGCGCAGCGGAGAATTTCAGCCTTGAGGAGGTGCGCGCGCATCTCGCCGAATATGCGGCCATGCCCGAAGAGACGCTTCGGAGCCATCTCGTCGATTTCCTTGCCGAGGTCGCGCCGGTGGCGCAGGAACTTGGCCTGCGGCTCTGCTGCCACCCCGACGATCCGCCCTTCTCTCTCCTCGGCCTGCCCCGGATCATGTCGACCGAGGCGCACTACCGGGCGGTGATGGAGGCGGTGGATCTGCCCGCGAACGGCATCACGCTCTGCTCCGGCTCGCTCGGCGCGCGGCCCGACAATGACCTGCCCGGGATGATGGAGCGGCTGGGCGACCGGGTGCATTTCCTGCATTTGCGCAACGTCAAACGGGAGTCGAGCGAGGTCCGGGGCTCCTTCCACGAGGCCGAGCATCTGGGCGGCGATACCGATATGGTCGCGCTGGTCGAAGCCGCGCTGAGGGAAGAGGCACGCCGCAAGGCAACCGGACGTGCTGATTGGTCGATCCCCTTCCGCCCCGACCACGGGCAGGACATTCTCGACGATCTGGGACGGCGCGCCCAACCGGGCTACCCGTCGATCGGGCGGCTCAAGGGGCTGGCGGAATTGCGCGGCATCATCGCCGCATTGGAGCCCCGGGTGGCCGCCGAATGACGACGCGCCTGACCTCCGCCGCCGCTCTGCCCGACACGGTCCAGCGCCCCGCCTACCGGCGCGAGGCCCATGGGCCCGGCATCGTCCACATCGGGCTGGGCGCGTTTCACAAGGCCCATCAGGCGGTCTATACCGACGATGCGTTGGCCGCGTCAGCCGGGGATTGGCGCATCATCGGCGTCAGCCTGCGCAGCACCGCCCCGGCCGAGGAACTGACCCCGCAAGACGGGCTCTACACCATTCTGGAGCGCAGCAGTGGCGGCACCCGGGCCCGTGTCATAGGCTCCCTCGCCGCCGCGCTCAGTTTGCGCACCGACCGCGCGGCGGTGCTCGCCGCGCTCCGCGCCCCGACGACCCGGATCGTCAGCCTGACAGTCACGGAAAAGGGCTATGGCATCGACCGGCGGACCGGGGGCGTGAACCCCGAACACCCGGCGATTGCCGCAGATCTGGCCAACCCGGACGCGCCGACGGGCGTCGCCGGGTTGCTGGTCTGGGCGCTCAAGGCCCGCCGCGCCGCCGGGATCGCCCCCTTTAGCGTGCTGTGCTGCGACAATCTGCCGGAAAACGGGGCGATGGTCCGCGCTCTGTTGGCCGACTTTGCCCGCCGCGCCGCGCCCGAACTCGTGGACCATATCGAAACCGAGGTCGCCTTTCCCGCCACCATGGTCGATCGGATCACCCCGGCGCGCGGACCGGAAACCCTGCAGCTCGCCGAAGACCTGACCGGGTTTCAGGACGCCGCCGCCGTGGAGACCGAAGCCTTTCATCAATGGGTGATCGAGGATCGCTTTCCATCCGGCCGCCCCGACTGGGCCGCGGGCGGGGCGCTCTTTGTCGAGGATGTGCGCCCGTTTGAGGAGATGAAACTGCGGATGCTCAACGGCGCGCATTCGATGCTGGCCTACACCGGGTTTCTGGCCGGGCACAAATACGTGCGCGATGTGATGGCCGACGCCGCGCTCGCGCCCCTCGTCCGGCGCCATCTCGCCGCCGCGGCCGCCACGCTCGACCCCCTGCCCGGCGTGGATTTCGCGGCCTATGCGGAGGACCTCGCACAGCGCTTCGCCAACCCGCATCTGGCGCATGAAACCTATCAGATCGCGATGGACGGCTCGGAAAAGATGCCGCAACGGGTGTTCGCTCCGGCGCTCGACGCCCTCCGGCGTGGCCAGTCCCTAGACGCTTTCGCCTTCGCCACCGCGGCCTGGATGCGGTACACGCTGGGGCGCAGGGACGATGGCCACGCCTACGATCTGCGCGATCCATTGGGCGCGGCCTTGCAGCGCGACCCCGCCCCCGAGACCGCGGTCGCCCTCATCGCACATCTAAACAGCCTCCCCGGCCTCATCCCCGAGGCGCTGCAAACCAATGCCGTCTGGCAGAGCAGCGTTGAGACGGCCCTAAACACGATGCTCCGAAACGGCATGTGATCCGGGGTTAGCGCCGGGGCCCTTGACCCCGGGGACCGGCTAATCAGGCGCCGACGCGGCAAGTGGGTTGCCCTAGCGTCATATCTCAAGGCAATCTGTCTGCGCTGCAGCGGCACGACCGGGCGCATGAGGACATTAACCCGAGGAGATTGCCGCATGTCTGATCAGACCATGGCCGCCGGTTTCGCGAACGCGTTTCTCGACTACGCGGTGGCCGAGGGGGCCTCGCGGGGCGGGCTTCTGGCGGCATCGGGGCTGACGACGGAGGCTCTCGCCGATCAGGATGGCCGTATTCCAACCGACTCCTACCAGACCCTTATCGCCGCCGCGATCGCGGCCACGGGCGACACCTCGCTGCTTCTCCGTCACGTGCTGGAAACCCGGCTCGAGACGATGTCGATCGTCGGCCAGATCGTGCATGCCTCCTCCTCGTTTCCCCACAGTCTGGACCAGTTGAACCGCTATGCGCGCCTCATGGCCGATGTGCCGATCCCCGGCGGGCGGGACCGGTTCGCCCTTGAGCGGGAGGCGGGCGCTGTCTGGCTGGTGGATCACCGGCCCAGCGACGGGAACTGGATGGCGACCGAGGCGAGCTTCGCGCGGTTCATCTCCGAGTTTCGGCGCTCGGCCCCGGAGTTCCCGTTCGAACAGGCGCTGGAGGTCTCCTACGCGCCGCCGCCGCACGCCAATCGCTACCCCGACCTGTTCCGGGTCCCGGTGACGTTTCGCGCGGCGCGCAATGCGCTTCGGATCAATCCGGTCTGGCTCGATGTGCCGTTCGATGGCGGCAAGGACTATGTCTTCGGCGTCTTCACGCGCCATGCCGACGGGTTGCTGACTGAGCTTGCGTCAAACGACACGGTGCGCGCAGCCGTCGAGGCGCGGATGCTCGCGGACCTGCACGAGGGCACGCTTTCGATGGACCGCATCGCACGCGATCTCGGGATGAGCCGCCAGACGCTTTACCGCCGCCTCAAGGACGAGGGCGCGACCTTCGCGCAGGTTCATGACGACCTGCGCCACCGGATGGCGATGGATTACCTCGGCGCGCGCAAGGTCTCGGTCGGTGAGGCGGCCTATCTTCTGGGGTTTTCCGAGGCGTCGGCCTTTGTCCGGGCCTTTCGGCGGTGGACCGGGATGAGCCCGACCGCGTGGCTCGCCAATTGATACCCGGGGTCAATCGGTTGAGCGCTGCGGTCATGCCGCGCGCGGGTTTGGCACGGTAGATCCCCTTCGACACGCACAACCGTCGAAGGAGACACGACAATGAAATCGATACTGCTCACCCCTCTGGCCCTGACCGCGCTTCTGGGGGCCTGCGCCGAAATGGGCACGGATGTGGATCCGATCCTCGACGGCGCGCCGAATGCCCGGTTCGAGAGCGATCTCGCCGCCTGCCGCGATCTTGCCCGCAACCAGTCGCAGCTCGACCACGAGACGATGGCCTCCGCTGCCCTCGGGGCCGGGATCGGCGGTCTGTTGGGCAAGGTGGACGAGGACGGCGATGCGCTTGGCGGCGCCGTAGTCGGCGCGCTGGCGGGGGCGGCGGCGGGCGTCTCCAACGCAAGTGACGCGCGCGAGGAGATCGTGCTGAATTGTCTGCGCGGCCGCGGCCATGCTGTCGTCGGATGAGGGAGGAAACCATGCAAGATCCACGCACCCGTATGGGCGGCCTTTACCGCCTTTTGACCGGCGCTCGACCACGTTGGCGCTGCACCTACCCGCCCCGGCATCTCTGGGGCGATCTCGGCTTGCCGGATGGCCGGGCCCGCGCCGCACGCCGCGCGGCACCGTCCCGCAAGACGCGGTGGTGAGGGTCCGGCCATGACCCAGGCACTCGCCCTCGCCTATGCCGGCCTGGCCGCGCTGCCCGTGGCGATGCACCTCGCCGTCGCCGCCGGCGCCCCGCTCGGCCGCTTCACGGTCGGCGGCCGTTTTCCGGGCCGTCTGCCCCCCGCGTGGCGTGCGCTGGCTCTGGTCCAGGCGGCGCTGCTCGGGGCAATGGCCGGGGCGGTTCTGGCGCGGGCCGGTGTCGGCGCATCGCCACTGGCGCCGCTGTTCTGGCCGGCCATCGCGCTCACCGTGATGTCCCTTGCCGCGAATGCCGCGAGCCCGTCGCGCCCCGAGCGCCTGCTCTGGACGCCTGTCCTCTTTCTCATGGCTGCCGCCGCGCTTGGCGTGGCCCTGCTGTAATCACCGGAGGTGAACGATGAATGTTCTCGTTGCCGGCGCGACCGGCTATCTCGGGCGCTACCTCTGCGCCGAATATGCGCGGCGCGGGCACCATGTCACCGCGCTGGTCCGCGATGCCGGGCGGGCCGAGGGGATTGCCGATCTCCTGGTTGAAGCCGAGGCCACCCGGCCCGAGACGCTGAAGGGCGTGATGGATGGCGTGGGCCTCGTGGTCTCCTCGCTGGGGATCACGCGGCAGGCGGATGGGCTGGGTTACCGGGAGGTCGACTTTCAGGCCAACCTCAACCTGCTGCGCGAGGCCGAGGCGGCGGGCGCCGGACGCTTTGCCTACGTGCATGTGCTGAACGCCGATGCCATGGCCGGTGTGCCGCTCGTCGATGCCAAATCCGCCTTCGTGGCGGCGCTCCATGCCTCCGACATGCCCGCGACGGTGATCGCGCCCACGGGGTATTTCTCGGACATGGCCGAGATCCTGTCGATGGCCCGCAGGGGCCGTGTCTGGTTATTCGGCGACGGATCGCACCGCCTGAACCCGATCCACGGCGCCGATCTGGCCGCGGCCATCGCCGATGCGACAGATGCGGGACTGGGCTGGGTCGAGATCGGCGGCCCCGACGTGATGACCCAAGGCGAAATCGCGCGCGCCGCCTTCGCCGCCCTCGAGACAGAGCCGCGGATCACCCATGTGCCGGACGCCCTGCGCCGCGCCGTGCTCGCCATCCTCCCGGCCCTGCCGCGCCGCTTTGGCGGCCCGGCGCGCTTTTTTCTGACCGCGCTCGGCCGCGACATGGTCGCGCCCCGTTTCGGGACGCGGCACCTCGCCGACCACTTTGCAACCCTCGCCACCGATAAGGTGCGCCAACCTCAAGGATCCCGCACATGACTCTTCGCTCTGCTGGCGGCCTCGCCGCCCTCACCTGCGCCGCAACCTACCTCGTCGGGTTTGCGCTCCTCGTCACCCTCTTCGCCCCGCTGGGCTTCGGAACCGGCGATATCGACCCCGCGGCGGTCGTCGCCTTCATCGCCGAGCGCCCGGGCACGCTTATCGCGTGGAACACCACGATCTACATCGTCAACGCCCTCGCGCTCGCGGTGCTCGTTGTCGCCCTGCGCCAGGAGATCGCCCGCGCGCGGCCCGACGCCGCCGCCCTGACCAACGCAATCGGCCTGATCTGGGCCACCCTCGTCCTCGGCGCCGGGATGATCGCCAATGTCTCCGTCGAACGTACCCACGCGCTCGCCGCCGACCCGGAGGCCGCCGCCGCGCTCTGGCAAACGCTCCACGCGGTTGAACTGGGCCTCGGAGGCGGCAACGAAATCGCCGGCGGAGCATGGATCCTCGCGGTCAGCCTCGCAGGCCTCGCAAGCGGCTCCCTGGGCCGCATCACCGCCGGTATAGGCGCGCTGAGCGGCTTTGCCGGGCTGGTGACAATCCTGCCGCCGTTGGGAGACATCGCCGGCGCCATCTTCGGCCTCGGCGCCATTGCCTGGTTCATCGCCGTCGGCATCGCGCTCCTGCGCGGCCGACCCACCGATCCGGCGAAGAGGATTGCCTGACACCCAATTGCGCCATGCAGACAGGGTAACGGAGCCTCCGGCGCTACAGCTTGTTTCGCGCTACGAAGATTGCGCTTACTGGTGAACGCGTGTGCGCCGCGACGCGGACTTGATCCGCAGTGTCGACCAGACCGTCCAGAGCAAAAGCGTGGCAGTCAAAAACATCACGGCGCTGCTGATGGGCCGGTCAACGAAGGTCATGAAGTCGCCCCGCGACAACAGCATGGCGCGGCGGAAGTGCTCTTCCATCAGCGGGCCCAGCACAAACCCCAGCAGAAGCGGCGCGGCAGGTAGGGAAAGATACCGCATCAGGTATCCAAGAGCTCCGAAAAAGGCGACCATCCAGACATCCGCCACGTTGTTGTGGACAGTGTATGTGCCGATACAGATGAACATCAGGACGGCCGGAAACAGCAGGTGGTATGGCACCAGCAAGAGGCGGACCCAAAGCCCGATCATCGGCACGTTGAGCAGGACCAGCAGCAGGTTGCCAATCCAGAAACTCATAACGAGGCCCCAGAACAGGTCCGGATGCTCCGTCATCAGACCCGGGCCGGGGTTGATGCCGTGGATCATCAGGGCGCCAAGCATGATGGCCATCGTGGCGCTGCCGGGAATGCCCAGCGTAAGGGTCGGAATAAAGGCCGTTTGGTCCGCGGCGTTATTCGCGGCCTCGGGCGCACAAATGCCCTCGATCGCGCCTTTGCCAAAGCGCGATGGGTCCTTGGCGACCTGTTTCTCGATTGCGTATGCCATGAAGGCCGCAATGGACGGTCCGGTTCCCGGCAGGGTGCCGAAGAAGGCGCCAAACCCTGTGCCACGCAGGATCGGCATTCCCGAGCGCTTGATGTCGTCCTTCGTGGGCGTCATCGCCTTGAGGCTAACGCTCTTGCGATCAATCGTGGTCAAGTCGACCTTGCCGATGCTGGCAATTACCTCGGTCACGCCAAAAAGCCCCATCGCCAGCGCGACCAGGCTGAGCCCATCCATCAGATCGAGAGAGCCAAAGGTAAAGCGCGGGACACCCGAGTAGATGTCGGTGCCGACCACTCCGAAAGCGAGCCCTAGCACCACCATGGCAAGTCCCTTGGCGGGCGCTCCCGAGGTGATCGTCGAGGCCGCGACCAGGCCCAGGAGCATCAGAGCGAAGTATTCGGACGAGCCGAAATTCAGCGCGTATTCCGCAATCGTTGGCGAAAAGATCATCAATATGACGATGCCGATCGTGCCGCCGATAAACGAAGCGACTGTGGTCATCAGCAAGGCGACGCCGCCACGTCCCTGCCTGGTCATCGGATATCCGTCCAGGCAGGTCACGGCGCTTGATGTCGTGCCGGGTATGTTGAGCAGGATGGAGGCAGTATTGCCGCCGTAGGAACTGCCGTACCAGATGCCCGCCAGCATGATCAGCGCCGTTGTCGGCTCCAGATGAAAGGTCAGCGGGAACAGCATTGAAATTGCCGCCAGCGATCCGATCCCCGGAATCACGCCGATAAGCGTGCCGAGAAAGACGCCGAGAAAGCAGTAGGCGAGGTTGTTGACCGAGAGAGCCGTTTCGAGCCCGATGGAAATGCTTGAAACCAGATCCATCAGAACGGCCACTTGAACATGAAAAGAGGCAGACCCAGACCGACTAGAAAGACCAGATACGCCAAGCAGGCAAGAGACACACAAAGAACTGCGAGGGTCAGGGGCTTAACCTTGCGCTCTGCGTAGGACGACAAGATCGTCGAGGCGAAGATGGCCGGGGCCAGCCCCAATGGACCAACCAGCAGTGCAAAGGCCGCGATGCCCAGAAGCACCATCACCAGAGACCGTGTGTCGACCTGTGGCAGGGTGCCGCTTCGGAAAAACGCAGGCACCGTGATCAGAACGCCGAGGCCAGTGAGCACCAGCCCGATGCCCAGCGGAAACATCCCCGGTCCCATCCGGTAGATCGTCCCGATATCGTATTGCGTGACCGAGTAGGTTGCAAAGAATATCCCGGTTGCACTGATCAATGCTCCGGTGATTATGTCAGCGGTGTCAACTCGCTTCATGCGCTCCCCCCTTTCGTTTCTTTTGTCGGGCCCGAGCCCTGCGGGCCGTTACTGGCCCGTCGTACAGCCCTTTTCGCGCAATGCGGCATCCACCCAGGATCGGTCGTTGGTCCTGTCAGCAATGCGCGCCATCTGCGCCGCCTCTGCCTGCTGCTTGCGAAGTGTCGCGTGATAGATCGTCTCTGCGGCGTCCATCGGGACGGACAGCAGCCCGTCCGCATCCCCTACAATGAGGTCTCCTGGATGAACGACCAGCCCGTCGACGCGGATCGTCGTATTGATCTCTCCGGGACCGTCCTTGTAAGGGCCCCGGTGCGTAACGCCAGAGGCGTAGACCGGAAAGGCGCCTCTGCTGATGACGTCGATGTCGCGGACCGCGCCGTAAATCACCACGCCTGCGACGCCTCGGTTGATCGCATGGGCGATCATCATCTCTCCAATCAGGGCGTTGGATGTCTCGCCGCCACCATCGACGACGATGACGTCCCCGGGGTCCGCGAGGTCGATGGCTTTGTGCAGCATCAGATTGTCGCCTGGTCGCGTCGCGACCGTCAGGGCCGGCCCGCAAAGATAGCCGGACTTGTGCACCGGACGCAGGCCCGCTCCGCCGCCGAACATCCGGTGCATCGAGTCGCTGATATTGGCCACCGGCAGGCCGCGAAAGGCCTCGACCCATTTCGATGCGACAACTGCCTTTCGCTGCTCAATCCTGAATCCGATCATGAAACCGTCTCTTCCCTTTATTCGTAAGTGATTTGAGGCGCTGAAGGCTGCCGGCTGACAACCGCAGGGTTCGCAAGAACTTCACGGCGCAGCGGCCGACCGGCGAAGGCGTCGAGCGTGTTTCTGACACTGGTCACGGCCATCGCCTTGATACCGCTACGCCCCGCGCCCGCGATATGCGGGGTCAGAATGACGTTCGGCAACTGCCACAGCGGATGGTTCTCGGGCGGTGGTTCCTGCGCAAAGCTGTCGAGAGCTGCGCCCCCGAGATGGCCAGCCTGCAACGCTGCGATCAGTGCGTCCTCTTCCACCAGGCCGCCGCGTGCGGTGTTGATCAGAAAAGCGCCCCGGGGCATCCGCCAGATGGTATCAGCATTCAGCATGTGCCGATTGGACGTCGTCAATGGGCAGTGCAGGCTTATAATCTCGTTCCCCGCCAGCAATTCATCCAAAGAGCCGACCTGACTGAACCCCTCGCTCACCTGGGCCGAGGGGTCGTAAATCTCGACCTCCATGCCCAGAGTTTTAGCGGTGTGCGCGACTTTGGCGCCGATGGCACCATAGCCGACCAGCCCCAGTTTCACGCCGACAATGTCACGACCGATGAAGCCCTGCTTGGGCCAGAGCCCCTGCCGCACCGAACGATCCAGCCCGAAGAAATCCTTGATCAGCGCGTAGATCAGTCCGATCGTGTGCTCTGCGGCGGAACTGGCGTTGGCACCTGTGGCCTTTAGCACCGGAATACCCCGGCGCGTGGCCGCTTCGAGGTCTATCAGATCGACGCCGACGCCATGCCGGGACAGGACGATCAGCTTGTCAGAGGCGGCAATGACCGTTTCATCGATGACCCCCTGGCGGACGATGATCCCTTCGACCTGATGGCGCCGCGCCAGCATCGCGATATCGCGGCTGTCTATGTTGTCCTCTGAATAGACGGTTTCGACCCCGTTATCCTTCAGCATGCGCGCAGCCTCTTCGTGCAGCTTCGCCCCTGTCACCAATACGGTTCGAACAGGCATGTCGTCTTTCCCCTTGGCGCTGCGATGCTTCTGCGGTGCAATCTCAACAGGTGCGTTTGCATACGGCTCCGATGTGATAATGCTATACCAAGGAGCTAAAGAGTTGCATAGATCGAAACGGCGTTTTATTTAATTATTGCACGGACAAGGATTGGTACATGGCAAAACGACCAGAAAGCGTCTCGGCTGTCGAGCGCGCGCTCTCGATCATGCAGACCTTCGAAGAAGGGGACACCACGCTTAGCCTTGCAGAGCTTGCCCGCAAAACCTCATTGGACAAGGCGACGGCGTTGCGGATCGCGCGCACCTTGGCCAACCGGCATTTCCTGATCCAGAACCCGGATTCAAGCTGGCGGCTCGGGCCTGCGCTTGTTCGGCTGGGGGCGATCTACCAGAGCAACTTCAACATCCGGGATGCCGCCGAACCGGCTTTGCGACAGCTGTCAAAATTGACCGGAGAAACGGCCGCCCTTTATGTCCGCGAGGGTGATCACCGGATTTGCCTGTTTCGTCACGAGTCTAGTCAGTCCATTCGCCATCACGTGAGGGTGGGCACCCTGCTGCCGCTAAATTTCGGCTCTCCGGGGCGTGTCATTCTGGCCTTCACCGGAGAAGAGGGCAGGCTTTACGACGAGATCCGCGCCCAGGGGTTTTACAACACCTTCGGCGAGACTGATCCGCAGGTGGCCAGCATGGCAGTGCCCCTGTTCCAGGGGGGCGATGTCCTGTTCGGCGCGCTAGCCGTGACCGGACCGCCAAACCGGTTCTCTCCGGATGCGGTCGCTCTTCACCTCAAAGCGTTGCGATCGGTCGGAGCGGAGCTGACCCGGTCGCTTGGCGGAAATCCCGCCTTTTATGGGGAACCCGGAGGCTCGGTCGGGGCAGAAGCCACCGACGGCGAAGCCACCTGAGCGCGCCCTAGCCGACCAGATTTTCGAAACGAAAAGAGCTTGCGATCGCCTATCGCGACCGCAAGCCCGGTGATTTCAAGAACTGGTGGCTAGGGTCAGTTCCGGATGCCCGACGCCTCGATCACTGCATCCCAACGCGTCACTTCCTGTTCGAA
Source organism: Poseidonocella sedimentorum (assembly GCF_900116005.1). Lineage (GTDB taxonomy): Bacteria > Pseudomonadota > Alphaproteobacteria > Rhodobacterales > Rhodobacteraceae > Poseidonocella > Poseidonocella sedimentorum. Next base: position 345,523 of record NZ_FOYI01000002.1, on the reverse strand, counting down.
AAACGCTTCCATCTCTTCAGGCGTCGAATGGCCCAGCTTGGCGCCCATCTTGGCCAAGCGTTCTGCCAGCGCTTTGTCTGATACGGCAAAAGCGAGACCTTTGTTCAGGGTTTCCACGATATTGCCGGCCGTCTCGGCAGGGGCCATGACGCCGTACCATGTCGAGTAGGCATAGCCCTCGACCGTGTCAGAAACCTTTGGCACGCCCATGTCGGTCGGCGCTTCATCGGTCAAGGCGATCATGCGGATCTTACCCGCTTCCAGCATGGCGGTGAGCGATGGGATCGAACTGAGCGACATGTCGACGGCGCCGGCAGCCAGATCCACGATCGCCGGGGCCGAACCCTTGTAGGGGATGTGCTCGATCTCGACGCCGGTGGCCTGCTTGAACATTTCAAACCCCAGATGCGCCGCGGCGCCGGTTCCGGCAGAGCCGAAGTTGAGCTCGCCCGGGTGCGCCTTGGCGTAGGCGATCAGCTCTTCGACGGTTTGGACATCAAGGCCATCGCGGACCACCATTGCGTGCGGGCTCTTGGAAACCAACCCAACGGAGCGCAACTGCTTTGCGATATCAGTGTTGTTGTCCACCAAGGGGCGAATCACAACGTTGCCGGCCGCGGCGAAAAAGATCGTCTGACCGTCCGGATCGGCCTGCGCCACATGCTGTGCCCCGATGATGCCACCAGCGCCGCCCATGTTTTCGACGATGACCGTTTGGTCCAGGTATTCGCCAAGACGTTGGGCAATTTCACGCCCCACCAGATCGACAGGACCGCCCGGCGCAAAGGCCACGATCATGCGCACCGGCTGCTCGGGCTTCCAGTCCTGAGCTTGTGACCCGGTGGCTGTCAGGATCGCTCCCGCGATGGCCATCATCCCGAATTTAAGTTTATTTTTCATAGTCTTCCTCCCGTTTAGTTTCCGTTGTATTCCCGGCGGCCTTGTGTCACATCAAGCCGTTTCCCCGATAGAGTTCCTCTAGATCCGGCGTAGCCGTGATGATCCCCTGACGGCGAGCGCAAGCGACGGCCAGTTCGAGACTGCGGTCCACGGCGTCGCGACCGATCAGGGTCTCCTCGCCTGGCGTCTCCTCCGCCCGCGCAACGCTGGATTCCAGTCCTTGCATGAACTGTGCAACCAGATCCGGGCGCTGCTGCGCGAAGGCTCGCGGCACCGTCATGACGTGGTTGATCTGCAAGGCGTCGTGTTTCTGACGCCAGGCGTCTCCGGCTTGCTCGTACGCCTTGATCACGGGTGAAACGTCGTCGCCAACAGGATCGGCCCGCAGGATCGCCGCATCCAGCAAACCGTCTCTCAGCATGTCTTCGGCGTTGGCGCCCGGGGGCGCTTGCACAACGTTGTCCGGGTTCACAAAGCCATCTACGTGAGGCGGCTCAAATACCACCCAGGTGATCGCGTCGCGAGCAATTCCGTAATCCTGTTCCAGAATGTCGCGCAACCAAACCACGGTCGTCACTGTATAGGCCCGGACACCGATCCTCTTGCCCACAAGATCCCTGGGATGACGAATAGGCCCATCGGTGAGGCTGTAGAGAAAGCGATGCTGCGTGCCGCCCAGAACGACAACGGGCAACAGAGCTAGCGGCACGGCGCGCTCATGCGCCATCAGCACGGTCATGATGGGTGCCTCGGCGATGTGAATGTGCAGGCGTTCGATAAAGGCACGGAAATGCTTGACCGGTCGCCCGGGCAGAAAGCTGCACTCAGCGCCGAACCCAAGGCCGTCTTTCATCTCTCTCGTGCCGGGGTAGTCGCCCAGAAGTGCGGTGATCATCATGCTGTTCCCTTGGGCGCACTCAAGTGACTGATTGCCCTGATCATGGCCGTCACAGAAGATCGACACGGGCAGGAAAGACGCTCTGGAACGCCTCTCCATAGATCGGGCCGGTTGCTTTGCCCTTTTGCCGACGCCGGGACACAGCCCCGCGCTGAAGGCCGACTCTTTCGTAGTAGTCCCAAAGCGCCTTCTGGCCAGCGAGGCATTCCATAGCCTTGCGCTTGACCTCCCAGACGCTGGTGATGTCCAGTAGGGTATCGGGTTTGAACAGGCAGAGTTCCGATTGGTGCGGCTCGAAAGAATAGACCTGCGGCGCACCGATGACCGCGCCACCGGGATGACCGTGGGCCTGAGCGACCATGCGCGCTTCAAGCGCGAAGTTGAAAGTCGTCACGTGATCCAGATTTGACGGATCGGCGGCCGGATGGGTCAAGATGAATTCCGGCTGGGTTTCTCTCAGCACAGCGGCTGTCTTGTGCAGCATCTCATCGTTGACGCGCAGCATGTAGTCCGAGCCGTCCAGAAAGACGATGGTGGCACCAAGGACGTCTGCGGCCGCCTCGGCTTCGGCCCGGCGGCGGGCTCGGGCCTTTTCGGCAGTCATTCCCGGCTCTTCGTAAAGCCGCGCAGATTCACCGCGCTCCCCGTAACTCAGGCAGACGATCGTCGCCTTGTAGCCAGCGGCAACATGAAGAGCGATGGCTCCTCCACACCGCCAGACGAAATCGCCCACATGGGCACTGATCACGACGAATTCTTTCTGCACTGCATCCTCCGCAGATTGCGGCTCCGCGCCGCGCAGGGCGTGCTTGCCCGGCGCTTGCCTGCCGCTTTCTCAATGTCGCCACAGCCTACATGTCATTTAACAAAATGCAACGCCATTTCAAAAAATTCATCTTCACGCTTGTGGTCGGCCAGCAACCGTGCGAGTTTCGAGGGAGACGCGATTTGGTCTGCCACTGTCTGTGCGGCCCCTGACCGACCATGTGCTCGCCGGTCGTGGCAGGTGCTTTATGGGGTGCGCGTTTTTAGGGAGCTTGGTGGCAAAGGCCGCGGTTCTCGGCCGGCTCCGCCTCGAAGAGGTGCGGCCATCATCAATGACGACGTTAAACGAAAAGAGAGTGCGATGGGACAGCAGCAACAAGACATGGCAAAGTCTGCGGAAACCGAAGACCGTATTGCCCGCCTGTTTGCAGATCGGTATGGCGCCAGCGAACCCGGTCTACCGGGCTATTCTGGTGATGTGCTCGAAACTATATTGGGGCACCGCACGGTTCGGTCCTATCTGCCAGACGCGGTAGACGAAGAGGACATCTCGGTCGCAATTGCGGCGGCGCAATCCGCGCCCTCCTCATCCAATTTGCAGCTGTGGAACGTGGTGACCGTCGCCGATCCTGAGCGTATTTCCCGATTAGCTGCTCTGGCGAATAATCAAAAGCATATCTACGCCGCACCGTTGGTAATGGTCTGGATCTGCGATTTGTCGCGGATGCGGAAGATGACCGAGATCGAGGGCACAACCGCCGATGGACTGGACTACCTCGAACTCTTCCTGACGTCCGTCGTCGATGTATCGCTTGCGGCACAAAACGCCTGCGTCACGCTGGAGGCATTGGGATACGGAACCTGCTACATCGGGTCGATGCGCAGCAATCCCATCGAATTATCCGCCGAACTTGACTTGCCCAAGGGATCATTCTCGGTCTTCGGAATGACCGTCGGGCGCGAAGATCCGGCACGCCCTGCCTCGGTCAAACCCCGCCTTCCACAGCGCACGGTGTGGCACAAAGAAACCTATCGGGCGGATACGGTCGCAGAGGACATTGCACAGTACAACGCCACCATGCGCGATTTTCAGCAAGCGCAAGCAATGCCTGTCGTCGATTGGTCTTTGAAATCGGCAGAACGTGTCGCAACGGCGGACATGTTGAAGAACCGGGACAAGCTGAAAGGCTTCCTCGAAGAACGCGGTTTCAGCTTCAAGTAGCGCCCCGTTTACGGCCGCGGAAACCGTGAACAATTGATGCGGGTGGCACCATGCTTCAGACCGGAGCAGGTACCATCCACTTCAGTGCGCTTCTGCTGACGGTCTGCCCCGGTGGGGTTTGTCACATGACCTTGCCCAGCCTGCGAGAGGTGAGGCCGAAGGGTTATCAAGCGACGTTTGCCGCAGGATACAACGCCTCGAACAGGCCGTCGATCAAAGCGATTTCACCATGGACACCCGTTCGTTCGGCGTGAGCGGAAGCTCTGGCGATACCCCAGCAACCGTCTCATCGGCGCATGATCGCTGTCGATCCGAGTGTTGCGCCATATTTTCGGTCGATGTGGCGGATGTTGTCAAAATGCAGTTCAATTTTGTGAACTGTCTTACAAATGACGCCTCGATAGTCCCGCGCTTTGTCCGACTCGATTGTCATCGGCCGGTGCAGACAGGCACGCTTGATCGCCTTATTGAAGTCGCCTTAGCAACGCGCCGCGCGGTGAGGCGGAAATCGATCATCTGGCATTTGGAATCGACGGCACGCCAGAGGGAGCGCCATCAGCCTCCGACCCGGTATAGGTTTCATCGATGTGCGAGTCGACGCTCGCGCGGGCAAGTGCTTCTCGGTGCGCTTGGCAGGTCACTGCTGAACTTCTGGACCCAGAGATACGCCGGAGAGCGATCCACCGTGACCCCACACTCTGAAAGAAGATCAACGAAATCCTAGTAGAAAATAAAAAGTGCAGATGCCAACCTATGCAAAGAGAATGAACGCGCGCGGAAAGCCATGATGCTTGAACGGTGACTTGCGCGGCATGTTCAACCTCAAAAGCCAAAATCTGGCCGACAAGAATAATTCATGGAATAGCCAAATTAAAAAGACCCAAGAAAAGTTAAAGAGACAGACATGCGCTTACTTAAATTGCTAATCTCTACAACTACCTTCTACGTTCTTATTTCTTCGGTTGCGTTTGTATTAGGAAGTAGTATTGGAGCAGCAGCTTACATTGGGTTGATATTTGTGACCATAGCATTTCCGGTATTTTTTGTGTCCGCATTGTTTAATTGGAGCATGCCGGTATCAATATTGTCTATGACCCTTTGGATCTCTTTCATCTTGCATTTGCCCGCGTTTTTTGTTGGAACCTTCAACTACACGGCTGGTTCTGGTCAAATTTATAGGGACGGCCTCCCAGACGCAGTCTTTGCCCTTGAGATAGTTATCGCGTTTTGTTTAGTTGCGACAGCGTCTTTCTGCGCGGCAAAATATTTGTCACCTAAAGAGACTTAAATCGGGAGCGATTGATGATGGTTCGATCGCGGTTGGCGACGTGGGTTCTGTGCGAACCACGAATGCCTTGGCTTTGGGGAGCGTATTTCACATTTTATGCATCAAGGCTTAGCGACCGGGAATGTTACGAAAACCTCCACCTTTTTTCGCCCTTGTTGGAGCTCTCGAAATCAGCGATTTCAAAAAAGAGGCCTATGAAAATGGTGATGATCTTCCCAACCAAGCTCCCAACCGGGATCGGTAGCCAGACACGAGCCGCGAGAAAATTCAGTGTTTACTGGTAGCGGAGGAGGGACTTGAACCCCCGACACGCGGATTATGATGCAGCAAGATCGGTTCAAGGGCACGCTACGCTATAAGATAGTGTGAGACGCCGAAAGACGGAAATATTTCATGTTTACAATTGTATAGCCACCGCATCCTGCGTCTCATCCGGCCTCATGCGACCTCGCAAAATCGCACCCCAGCGCAGCGATTTCGCCACCCCAGCGCCACCCCAAAGGAAATTCCTTCCGGGCGAACTCAGACGGTCCGACTTCCTCCTCGCTAACAACGAGGAGCACGACCATGACGACCACCAATGCCACCGCCCCCCGCGATTTCACCGATGTCTTCGTCCGCGGCTTCAAGAACGAGTCCGACAAGCGAGTCGAGATCCGGGACGCCAAGATCACCGGGCTGGTGATGCGGGTGACACCGAAGAATAAAAAGACCTTCACTCTTCACACCCGCACCGCCGTCGGCGACAAGGTGCAGATCACGATCGGGGCCTACCCCGCCATCTCGCTGAAGGACGCGCGCGCGATCGCGGTGAACCACCTCGCTGATATTCGGCGGGGCCATGATCCCCGGGAGCAGGCCCGGCTCGCCAAGGCGCTCGCCGAGGCCCAAAGCCTAACCCTGACCGATCTGCTTGATGAGGTCGAGCCGATCTTCGCCCTCACCAAGTCAACATGGCGCGCCGGCAGCCGCTATGGTCGCACGAAGCCCGAGGCACGGGCTGCAATCGAAAACGTCTTCCAGTCGCTTCTTGGCAAGCCTCTGAACAAGATCAGTCAGTCGGACTTTTCTAAAGCGGTAAAGGGATACACTCCGAAGCGACCCCGGAAAGGCAAGACCAGCGCAAACGGCTCGGTTGCGCGCGCTCTGACGTATCTCCGGCCGGTGTTCGACTGGGCCTCCAACCGCGGCCGCTTCCGGAAGGAGGGCGCAGGGCGAGAGCCGAAGCTGGCGTTGCCGGACCTGGCCCTCATCCACGACCCGTCTATCGATGACCCGACCCTCGAGGGGAAACGGGAACGTGTGCTCACTCAGGATGAGCTGATTAGCGTCATGCCTCTGCTGGTCTATCCAGCTCCGGCAGGGCTGCGGTCAAACCTTGATCCGCATGAGGATTACGGTCCTGTGGCCTTTCGCTTCCTATTCCTTACATTGTCCCGTCGCGAGGAGGTCGCCGGTGCGCGCCGCAAGGACATAGATCTACGCGCTCGCACTTGGACCAAGGCGGTGAAGACACGGCGCAAGCCCGGCTCCCATGGTCCCGCGGAACGCCGCAAGGTAACTGTCCCGCTGTCGAATGCAGCAATCGACCTCCTGCTTTCGCTTCCAAGCTTCGTCGAGGGACAGCCGGAAGATCTCGTCTTCCCCTCGTCGAGTGGGGGCCCTCTCGGCAACTGGGACCGGACGCAGGACACCATCAACCAGGCGAGTGGAACATCTGGTTGGCACCGCCATGATCTCCGGCGGACTGCGGCAACCATCCTCGGGCAGTTGAAGGTCCAGCCCGCCGTTATCGACACACTCCTATGCCATGTAAATCCCTACAACCGGGAACAGGTATCTTCAGCAGCGCCGATCTACATTATCAAAACAAAGATCTTGCACGATGCTATCGATCAGGAACGTGTCGCGGTGAACCAGCTTGCGGATGCTTTGGCGTCCATCTGCACGCCCAGCCAGACCTCCGAGCTCTCGCGCCCTGAAGAAGCAACGCCTTCCGCTCCGGCTGAGCGGCGCAAGTCGCCATGGGCCCGCTCTGCGTAGGGTGGTCACGGGGCGAGCCTTTCGTGCCCTGAATCGGAACTGCGAGCGGGGGGATAAGGCCACGCCGCTCGCAGATGTCCGTCGATGCCAATTCTTCAAATCAGAAGGCGACACAACGGTCTGCATCCGGCCCGATCCGGACGTTCACGATGCACCCCACAAATGGCAGAATTCAGTCCAAAGCGTCTGAGCTTGCCGCAGTTGGCACAACGCAAACTTTCTTCCACGACGGGATAAAGCCTCCCCACGTTGCGCCAAAGTTCCTCACTTGGTCTACTGGCAAAAGCTGGGCACAGTAACAAACCTGATCAACTTCAAAGACCGGATTTATTGCCGATGACAAGAGAGAATATTCAAACTGAAGCTGACGCGTTGCGGTCAATTCTTGACTGGTCGAAAGAGCGTCCCGCTTGGCAGCGCGACGCCCTTCGGCGCCTTCTCCAAAACGGCGAACTGACGGACACTGACATCGCGGCGCTCGCCGAGCTATGCAAGGACCAATCGAAGCCATCGTATCCTCTAAGGGAAGAGCTTATCTCGGCTCAAAAAGCAGGTGCGCCAACAGTGGCGCTGAAGAGCATTCGCAACGTCCAGAACATCAACGCCCTCGCCGAGAAGCAAACCCTTTCCTTTATCCCGAAAGGGATCACGATCATCTACGGAGACAACGGCGCAGGTAAGTCCGGCTACGTTCGCATCCTGAAGCGCTCCTGCCGAGCCAGGAACGCAAAGGGCAAGGAGGAGGCGCTCCTTCCCAACATCTACGAACAGGCCAAAGGGCCCCAATACGCAGAGCTTGAATACCAAGCCGGGGCGCAGACGCAGAAGGCGACGTGGAAGAGCGGCCAGCCCGTCGATGCGCTTCTTTCGGAAATCAGCGTCTTCGACTCCCGCACCGCCAACGTTCACGTAGAGGAAACCAACGATCTCGCCTACACGCCGTTTCCGATGAAAGTGCTGGAGCGGCTGGTCGCCGCTTGCAAGTCGGTCAAGGGGACGATTGAAGGCGAGATCGCGGTGATCAAGGCGCAGACCCCGCGCAGCGTTTCAGATCCCTCATGTTCGCCAAACACTGTCGTTGGGCAGATGATGGCAAAGCTCGGAAAGGATACGAAGCCGGAAGCCGTTGAAACCTTGGCCGCGTTGAGCGACGAAGAGGCGGCGCGCCTCGCTGAATTGACTGCGGATTTCGCCCATGACCCCAAGACCACGGCGCGACGGCTCCGGGCGCAGAAGACCCGGCTCGAGACCATCCGAACGAGGCTTCAGACCTTACATGCCGCTGCTTCTACCGAAAGCGCAGAGCAGCTGGCAACGCTCTTTTCCGATCTCAGCGCCAGAACGGAAGCGGCCAAGCTTGCCTCCGCCGCGCTATTCAAAAACGAGCCGCTGGAGGGCGTCGGATCGGAAACCTGGCGGACACTCTGGGAGGCAGCGCGCGCTTATTCCACCGCCGAAGCCTATCCGGACACAGCTTTCCCGGTCACCGGCGAGGAAGCCCGCTGCGTCCTTTGCCAACAGGCTCTCAGCGAAGAGGCGGGAAGCCGCCTGCACCGGTTCGAGGCGTTCGTTCAGGACCGCACCCAGCAGGATGAAGAAGCCGCCCGGCGCGCGCTCTCAGCCTTCGTCGAGACTTTGCGCAGGGCTTGGCTCGGTCGCGGGACGCGCCTGGAAGACCGCAGTTTTCTCGCAGACGAATTCGGCAATCAAGACCTCGCGGCTGCATACAAGTCGTTCACGGTCCGGGTCTTGTGGCGTCTTCGCGCAGTGCTCCAGGCGAGCGCCGACGTCGCTCTGTCATTGCCCCCCCTCGACAGTCTCGGTCTCGATGCCGTGATTGATGCCATCGATACCCGCGCCGACGCACTGCTCACCGATGAGGAAAGCCCCGAACGAAAGGCGCTGAGAGCCGAACTGGCTGGGCTGCAAGACCGGCGGTGGCTCGCCGGGATGAAAGACGACGTGCTTGCCGAAATCGGACGCGCGATGGATGTCGACGCGCTTAGCGCGGCCTTGAAGGACACGAAGCAGAACACGATCACCGCGAAGAACACCGAGCTGTCGAGGGCCCTGATCACCGAGCGGCTTCGCGGGCGCTTTGCCCAGGAAATCAATCACCTCGATCTCGCAGGCTTGGCGATCGAGCTCGAACAGGCGGGTTCGCAAAGCGGGATCTCCCGGTTCAAGGTCAGCCTGATGCACAAGAAGTCCGAGAATGCCGGGTCGATCCTCAGCGAAGGCGAATACCGCTGCGTCGCGCTTGCCGGCTTCCTCGCCGAGCTCGCTACGAACGACAGCGAGTCCGCCATCATCTTCGACGATCCTGTGTCGTCGCTGGACCATCTCCACCGTGAAGCCATCGCCAAACGTCTGGCCGAGGAAGGACGCAAACGTCAGGTGATCGTCTTCACCCACGACCTTCCGTTTCTGTTCCTTCTGCGCAACGCCTGCGTGCAGGGGGGCGATCCGGCGCTGAAGACAGAGGTGGCGGTCCGCCATATTCAGAAGCGGCTGGACACGCCGGGCTATTGCAGGAACGAGCCGCCCGAGAAGGCGCAGGATGCCCGCTCGCGCCTAATGACAATGCGTAGCCACCTCGCGAAGGCAAGTGCCCAGTATGACAATGATCCGGACGGCACTGACTGGCTGATGACCGCCCGCGGGCTCATCGACAGCCTCCGCCAGACGTGGGAAGCCGCTGTCGAGGATTCAATCGCGCCTGTGCTACGCACCTTCTCCAGCAAAGTGAATACTAAGGGCTTCGCCAAACTCTCAGTAATCACCGAGCAGCACGCCAAGACCATGCGCCATCACTATGGGGAATGCTCAATACTGCTTCACAAGATTTCGGATTCGATGAACCCCGTCGCTCCAACACCTGACCGTATCGAGAAGGAACTTGACGCACTAACGGTCTGGCTCGACGATGTCTCCACCCGACAGAAGCAAATTTAAGCCACCCGCGTGATCTCCGCACAGTAACGGGCCCGACTTTTCGGACGGCCGCTCCTGGCGCATCGCATCGGTTCATTCGAAGCGCAGCAAAGGTCGGCTTGCCTCCCTTGGGACGCTCACGGCCCACAGCAGCCGTCGGCTACGAGTGTCACGAACGGCAGCTCCAAGCCGAGCGCGACGAATTCTGTCCGCCCTTCGCGTCATGAGGTCGGTCCAAAAAAGGGAAAACCTTTCCCAGCACTGTAGTAGATTGTGATGTCCATTGTGACGGCATGCGGGGTGTCGAGTGTCATTAAGTCCCAAGTCTCGCGCATGTCGTAGAAACTTGCCGTCTTGCGAAGAAATTCAGTAGCGGTTCGATCGACTCTTTATGGCCACATCGGATACGGATAATTGCGTCGCGAGGCGATAAACAAACTGGGTTAAGGCGGCGCGTTTCTTTGAGGGGAAGAGTTTGAGCACAAGTTACTTCACGGACCGCGAATATGGCGCTCTGCCGGCAATATCGGAAACTATCGGCGAACGGGTTTGGGGCGCCCTCCATGCGCTTATGGATATGCGCATCGGAAATGGCGCGTTCGGCTATCGATTCACCGAGCAATGCCCGGACGGAAAAGGGCCGTGTGGCTGCGACCAGCAAGCTTTTGGACGATTCCTCCAAGCCGAAGTCCCGTGGGTCGAGTGGCCGCTGCGATGCGACGAGCTCCCCGAGACACCGGTCGTGCTGGATCTACTGGAGTTCTGCGCAAAGGCGGTCGGCGAACCAATCCTCGGCAGCTACCACTCCTATTATGGTCATCATCACTTGACATGGGACAGAGCCGCAGGCCTCGCCTCCTTCGTCGCGGACGTCAACCTCCTGTTCCAGAGAAATGGCATCGCCTTCAAGCTCGATGACGACGGCCGCGCAAAGCGAATACTCCCGCAGCCGGTCGCACAGGCCCTTGGCTGGCAGATGTTCGATACAGGTGAAACGGAGCTCGATCGCCTGCTGGATTACGCTCGCTCGCGCTTCCTTTCGCCGAAGCTCGATGATCGTCGGGATGCGACCGAAAAGCTGTGGGATGCCTTCGAGCGCATGAAGACACTCGAGCCAGGTTCGGATAAGCGCGCGCAGGCCGATGCTCTGCTGGATCGAGCCGCTGCTCCCGGAACGAGGATGCGTGCCGCGCTCGCTGACGAGGCGAAGGAGCTCACCTCTATCGGCAACAGCCTGCGCATTCGCCATTCGGAGGTGACACAGGAAGTGATCGATCAGTCGGTGCAGCTGGATTGGCTCTTCGTCCGCATGTTCGGCTTCTTGCGGCTGCTATTGCTGTCGTCCGGACGGAGCACCAATCCAACTTCCGCAGGAGAGAGGCGGTAGGGAATGAGAATTGATGTTACGAAGGCCGATGCCGGCGTCGCTGTTGGAACCGTCACCGCCATCGTCGGTGTCCTCACTGACCTGAAGTTCGACAGTTCAGTCTCGACGGCGTTGACCGCGGCGGGCGTCATCGCAACCGCATTGTCGAGCTATTTCAAGTCGCGCAGCGCGGCCAGCAGTGCTCGGGAAAGCGCGCGTGAGGTAGCCGATATCGCGGCTACGGCTTCGATCGACAACACCGCCAAGACGGTGCTGGTGCAGACGGTCACCGCAGAGCGAGCGAAATGGCGAGCCGAGATGCGGGACCAGACCGAGCGGCTGGCGGCGATCCTGCGCACCCATGAACGAGGCGGACCCGAGGTCGACTGGGTTCAGTTTGACCGTCTGCGAACCGGGATCAGGCTGCGCCTCAATCCAACCGGGCGCACTCCAGTGCCTGCCGAGGGCGACACGCATGATGCCGATCGCGCGGTGCACCAGGTTCTTGACGCCATAGCAAACGCAGGCAAATCAGGGACGTCGCCGAACACCGCGTTGGCTGACGATCTTGAGGAGCACATGGCGGCTCTTCTCAAGGGCGAGTGGGACAAGTCGAAGTGCGAAGCGGTGTCGGGGAAGCTCGGCGGTTAGTAACCCGATGCCAACGGGTCGGGGACGAGGTGTTATGAAGGTAACCAAGGCAACGAAGGGCGAGACCGAGGCCCAGCTCGAAGCCCGGGCGCGCGCCGCGCTTCTGAAGGCGCTGCCGTGGCTCGACGGTAAGGAGATCAAACAGCAGGTCAGCTTTACGATCCGCTTTGGTCACGCCGTCATCCATGTGGACGGTAAGGAGCGCGAGCATGTCACGGGGCGCGCCGACATCCTCGTGACAGTGGACGGGGTGCCCACTCTGGTCCTGGAGCTGAAGCGTCCCGAGCTCGGCATTAACGACGACGACGTAGAACAGGGGCTCTCCTACGCCCGCATTCTTCATCCCGGACCGCCACTGGTGCTGGCGACGGACGGCACGGCGAGCCGTTTGGTCGAGACGCACACTGGAATGGACTGGCGCCCCGCGTCTCAGGACGAAGTGGCACTGAAGGCGCTGCTCGACAACGTTGCGCTCGTTGCCACCGACGACATAAAGCGCGCGACTTCGCGTCTCCTTGGGCCCGACCCGAAGGTGTGGATCGAGGCCGTCCGCACAGTGAGCGCGTCCTTCGTTGATGAGCGAACGGGTGACTGGACGACTCCGGAACTACCGTTCGTGGACGGTTTTGTCCTCCCGCGGAAGGCTGTGGCAGATGCGGTCGAGGCGCTCAAGAGCGGAAAGCGGCTGGTGTTCGTCGAGGGCGATCCAATCAGCGGCAAGTCATCGGCGCTCCGCGCGCTCGCAGGGCACCTTAACACCGGCGACGACTTTGCCATGCTGACGCTCGACGCGGACAGCGGGATCGACCTGTTCGGCACGCTGTCCGACATACTAAGCTCGCAGATCTCTTGGCCGATCACGCCACATGAGGCGCGTGACTGGGTCCAACTGCTGTCTCGGACAGGGGGACCGCCGCTGGTAGTCGCGGTGGACGACTTCGATGGTGCCCGCGGCAGCTTTCGGCAGGACCTCGAGGCACTGACGTCGCCGTTGTTCGGAGAGAGGATACGCGTCGTCTTGGCGCTCGACACTGGCGCCGCGCATCGCCTGCTGACATCGGGCAACGGTCGATCACCGTCGGCTCTGAAGCGCCGCGCTCCCGAGCGCTTCGCCCTCACGCCTCTTGACGACGACGAGTTCGCGACCGCGTGCGATCACCTCAAGGAGCACGGAATATCGATCATGGCCGGCGGTGAACGGTCCCGGGAATACCGTCTTCCGTGGGTGATGCGCACGATGGCGAGCTTGGTTCTGGCGGACCGCCCCCTGGAACCCGAAAAGGTGAAAATCCTCCCACCCATCCCGACTATCGAACTTCTCGGTCATTCAGAGCGGCGCTACCGTGACGCCTCTGGTCCTATGACGAACTACCGCGAGGTGGCCGAGACGCTGGTCGAGGACCTGACCTCGGACGATCTTACCGAAGAGCTCCGCTTGCTCTCACTGGACACCTATGTCGTCCGGAAGTCAGCGCTGCGCGAGCGGCTATCCGACGCCGATATTCGCGAGCTGGTCGACGCGGGCTTGCTGCACGAGGGGAGGAGCGAGGGGGGCGAGGCGCTACTCTACCCAAAGCTACAGGACTTGCTCGCCATGCACTTGGCCCACGTTTTCGCAAGGCGCATCGTCGAGGACGGCGACCTCGCCAAAGTCGCGGACGACCTCGCTGGGCTCGCGTCGAGCGTTCCGCTCGGTCCAGTAATCGCAGCGTATTCAATTTTCGTGGCGACAAGGTCGCATGGGACCCTCGACTACAATCTGATTGAGGCATTGCGTGCAAGAGAACCGCGCCGTGAGGCGCTCTCTCCGGGGAGGACCGTGGTGGGACGAACCCCCGACGGGCATGAGTTCGAGATGACCGGACTGCCCAATGGACGAATGGAACTGCGGATGGGCGACCTCATCCATACCGTAGACGGTGAGGACCTCAACTCTCTCGTCGACATCGATCCGTGGATGATCCTGTCCTACCTGGCCATGTGGCGGATGGCGGCCGATTCGGAAGACGGTGATCGCTCAGCGCGCCTCGACGGGGTCCTGATGCTCCAGATCGGGAGCTTTCCCGGGCCGCTAATCAAGCCGGGCAACCTCAGCGACATGGTCGAGACGCATTCGCTGCCGGGCGGCGTTGAAGCGCTCCATTACAAAGGTATCTTTGAGCCCATAACATACGCCATGCTCCTTTTCTTCAGCCGGGAGCCGGAGCACGCGGCAACATTCGCTGCGGCAGCGCTGGAGAGGGAAAGCCTACCGCTGATGCTCCGGATCGATGCCGCTTTGACCCAACTCGCCGATTTCAGCGGCGATGCGTCGGAGACGGCGGCGGAGCTGCGCAGGGAAGTGGTTCGGCCCGCCGTTAAGGCGCTGCTCAAGCGCGGGGGCGAGGCGAACGCCGGATGACGGGGGCCGCTGCCGAAGTCTTTTAGGGACGTGTTGCGGGCGCGGCTTTCCCGGGTGGCACGAAATCGATCGCAAGTAGCAGAGAAAACGTGTTTGCCCGGCTGGAATGCGCACCAGACCGGTCATTCGCGAATGCAGCAGCGAAAGCCCGCTTCCCGCCCGGAGTCACTATCGCCTGGAATCAGCCGCTCTCGCCGTTGCGCGGCGGCGGGTCAGTTTTGGGGCAGCCAGATGACCTGCTGATGAGTGCGCGCGTTCCATGCGCGAGCGCAGCAGTTCAGGTCCACCCGGCTACCAGTGGTCTCTCAGCAAACCACCCCTTCATGGCGACCCGTCCACCGAGCTTTCGCGGCAAGATCCACCAGGGTGCGCTGGCGCTTGTCGAGTCGGCGCCATGCCGACCGGAAGTCGCGGAAGTCGCTCGGCAGTAGATCCGCCCGACCAAAGGCGAGGGCCACGGCGATCGTCTCGCTCGTGGACAGGGTGGCGACCGCGTCATCGATCGTCGCCTGGTTGGTGAGGACGATCCGGCACGCTTCCGCGTCTGGGCGGCCGGGCTCATTCAGCGGGTTGGGGCGGCTGTTGTTCGTCGAGGTCATGTCGTTCTCCAGTGTTCCAGACCGGGCGGGATGCCCGGCCTGATCGGAATTTCGGTCGACGTGACTCGGAGCGGAAATGCCTTGCCTCGACGTCATGGCCACACGCAGGGGGTGGCCGTTGTTCACGCGGAAGAGTTGGGATGTTCACGTTTTGAGGCAGGTGCGTTCAGCACCAGTTCCTCCAGATGAAACACTTTGACCAGACCGATTTCGAGACGGGCTCGGCAGCGCCGATACTCACCACTGAAGCCTATGTCCGACTGCTGCATCCGGAAGATGCGATCGGCAAGACGACCCTCATGGCGAAGGATGCGACCGGACGGGCACATTCCAAGACATACACCCTGACCACCGCTCCAGTGTTGGCCAATAATTTTCTGGATAGCGACGGATATATCAGCCTCCATCGCTTCCATGGCCCCCGAAAAGTGAGCCATCTCGCCGCTTTGAACGGCCTGTTCCTGGACCTCGATATTGACCGCCTGCCACCCGGCGCCAGCAGGTCCGTGGGGGCGTGGTCGCTCGACGTGACGATGCACTGCCTGTCACTGAAGCTGCCGCAGCCGACCGTGCTGCTGTTCACGGGGCGTGGCCTGGCTGCAATCTGGCTAATCAAGCCCCTGCCGCCCAAGGCCCTGCCGCGTTGGCAGGAAGCGCAGAACGTGCTGATCGATCACTTCCGCTCTCTCGGGGCCGATCCTGCCTGTCGTGATGCCGCGCGCATCACACGACTGCCCGGCTCGCTGAACAGCAAGAGCCAGAAGATCGCGTCGATCATCGACGGCACTCTGGAACGCTACGACTTCGATCGGCTGGCCGACGAGATTTACATCGCCGCAGGCCGCCCGACCCGGGAGGAGCTGAAACATCGGCAGGTGTGCCGGAAGCAGCGCACCGCGCGAAAGCAGTCCGGAGGGCTCCCCGTGCGCGCGCGTTTCTCGGCGGTCTTGCGGGATCTCGATCGCCTGCGTCTGTCATGGGGTGGTCAGGTGCCGGTCGGCGCCCGGAACACCTGGCTGCACCTCTACGCGACTTGCCTCTCCCACACATTCGGCGCCGCGGAGATACCGGACTGCGTTCAGGCCATGGCTGCCGAGGCCACCCCTGGCCTGTCCCCGTCCGAAGTGTCCGGCGTCGCAAGGATTGCCGCCCTTCATGCCGCTCTCCTCCAAGGCGGCGCACCCCTCTCTGACGGGCGGTATCACTATGCCGGCGCCACCATCGCCGACATGCTCGGCGTGACCGCGGCAGGAGCTCGGACGCTCGGTCTCGAGCAAGTGATGCCGAAGAGCGAGCGCGCCCGCAGGAAGGCAGAGCGAGAATGCCAGCGGCGTCGGTCCGCCGGTGCGATGCCGCGCGAGGCGTGGCTGGAGGAGAATAGCCGCGAGGCTCGGCAGCCTTGGGTCGAGCTCGGAATGTCGAGAAGCACCTTCTATCGTCGCCGGAAAGCCGGCCAGATCGTCGAACCGGCCAAGCCTGCGACAAGCGCGGACATTGAGACTGGTCCGTGCCCGCTACAAGGGGGCTCTGCCTTGCCGAAGGCGCCGGCGGAGGGGCGAAGCCCCGCCGCCAGTGCCCCCACCCCCACCACAAGCCCCAGCCGCCCCACACGGCCGACGCAGGCAACGCGGACGGAAAGGAGCGCCGCACCCGATGGCGGTCGGTTGAAGGAAATCGTTGTCGAAACCAACCCTTGGGTGCAACCTGCACACCAGCAGGGGGAGATCGAGTTTGAGTATCGGCGAGTTTATTACCCGCTGGAGCGCGTCCGGCGGGAGTGAGATGTCCAATTTCCAGAGCTTCGCGGGCGAGCTCTGCGACGTCCTCGGCATCGAGCGCCTGAAACCGGCCCCAAGGCCGAAGCAGAGCAGCTGAGCCTTCTGTCGCCCGAGAGCGCGCCCCACACCCAGCTGGGTCACGGACGGCGGGGAAGCCGTGCCTTCGAGGACACCATGCTGATGTGTCTGGCCGCCCTCTACCACGCACGTGCTGATGAAGAGGTCCGGAGCCATGTCCTCTGGCTCCGTCCCGACCACCAGAAGCCGGATGGCCGCGCTGCCGAGGCCCGGACCGGCAAACTGGAAATCGCCGCCGCCAAGGCCCCCTTGGCCGAAATCGCTGCCCGACCACATCGCCGCCGCCCGCTACGCGCTGAAGGACCTCGGTGAGGCCGACGCCGAAATAGTCGCCCGCACCTTCCTGCGCGTCCGCGCCACCACCGTCGCACCGCCGCTCGAGAGGGGGTCGGCCTCGCCATGGCCGAAATGACGGACGAGGGCCGCTATGTCACCTGAGCGCCGCGCGATCATTCGGCTCATGGGCCTGCCGGACATCACCGGCAGGGTGGTCGCCCTCCGCGATGCCAGCCGACGGCTCGACCGCGCCGGGGTCCGAAAAATTCAATCGGGCGCTGCCAAATTGTTTTTCGCCACTCGCACTTAAACCCATTTACTTCCTGCCACCCCGCCGGGGTGGTAGCGCAGGTAACGGTATTACCGGCGCTTACCATTACCAAAGGTAGGAGCCGAAGGTGGCGACCAAGACCCAAAAGACCAACACCGCACTCGAGAAGAAGGCCCGGGCGGCAGTGAGTGAGCTTGACAAGCTCGGCAAACCCATCACGAACGCGAATGTTCGCGAACAGATCGGGCCTTGTTCGTTCCGCGATCTCACTCCGATCGTCAAGGCGATCAAAGCTGAGCGGGAGGCGCGCGCCAAGGCGGAGAGCGCGGTTCCGGACATGCCCGAAGAGGTCGCGGAACTTACGACCGCGCTCTGGGAGGCCGCGTTTCGCGCCGCCGACGAAGCGGCCGCGGTGAGCCGACGTGCACATGCGGAGGAGGTGGCAGAACTCCGCAAGAATTTGGACGAATGGGAGACCGATGTCGGCACCGTCGAGGACGAATTGGCGGCGATGACGGCTCGGGCCCAGGGGGCCGAAGCAGCCACGGCGGAGCTCGAGGACCAGGTTGCAAATCTTCGGATGGTCATCGCGGGACTGGAGGGTCGGCTCCTCGGTCGGCAGGAAGCCGCACGTGCGGCGGCTAAGGCAGACAAGAACGCGGAGACCAACCTCGAAGATGCTTGCCAGATGCCGCTCTTCGACGATCCTGCGGGCGAGGAGGGCCTGCCTCTCGCGGAAGATGGCGGTGATGCGATGCACGAAGACCTCGGGCGAGTCAATGAGGACGACGGTGATCTCGACGACGAGGCAGCATGAGTAGGCAGAGCCGAGGCGCGCTCGCCTCGGCTCTTCTTCTTTTCGGCGCTCAGGTCCTTGTGCGGACGCGCTCCGGAGACACCCGAAGGACTTTGATCGGCTCAAGAAATTGATCGGTGTGAAGGGCGGCCACTTTCGGGTCCGTGGCGTTCTCCACGTCCTGTCGACCGGTCTCGAGGTCAAACCCGCGTTCCGCAGCATTCACCTCGATCACCTTCACACCTCTCACGTATCCCGCGCGAAGCGCAGCGTCTTCTTCGGTCAGGAGCATGGCATCGCGCGTTGCTTGATATGCAGCTCTGAGCTCCAGATTCGTCGTGACTTCCAGTCGTTTCCGAAGCGCAGCGGTGTCTGCCTCGGACGGTATCGCCCAGGCCCCGGGAAAGCTTTCCTCGTCCAAGGGGGCCGTTTCTCCAGCTGCCAGAGCCGCCAAGCTCTCCGGGACAACCTGTCGCGACTGCGACATCGTGGCTTCCACGACAGCCGCGCGGCGGCGCAGCTCTGCCGCCGTCGCTTCCTGGGCCTCCTCGCGCTGGCGGACACCAAAGACCCGGCGGGCGAAGCCGACCAAGAGATCGAACGCCGGCATGATCCGCTTCTTGAGCGAGCGCCGGTCTTCTTCCGCGTCGGGCGCTTTAGGTCCGAACTCGAGCCCCTCCCGACGTTTCTCGGTTGCAGGCCGGTAGTCGATTTGGCGCGCCTCGATGGCACTCATCCCGCATACCAGCGCCTCGACCCTATCCGCGGCCGAGGAAGCAAGCTCTTCGGCACGGATGATTTCCGCTTGGCCCTGCGCCGCCAGTCTGGCTGCCTCGGTTTCGCGGAGGAGGAGGTCGATCTTCTCGCCTTCGATAGCCGTGACCTGCTCATTGAACGTCTCCGCGCTTTCTGCCCTCCGCTTCTCATCCCTTGCCTGACGGTCTTTCACCGCCAGGGCCTTCTGATACTCGGCACGCGTCATGCGGCATCGTTTGGGCCCGAACCGGAGCAGACCGGCGCCATCAAAGACCCCTTCGTAGAAATCGTCCTGCCATTTGCTCATCGCTGCGCGGTAGGCGCGGTTCGCACCTTGGCCCACGGCCTTGGGGTCCTTCACCTTCTCTACCGCGTGCGCCTCGTTGAACGCGATCTTGGCAGCTCTGCCGGGGTGAAGCGCATCGACCCGACCAAGCTGGGGCTCGATTGCAAGGTAGTGCGCATGGACATGATCCTCGTCCCAGTGAATGACGCCCATCAGGAGAACCCCACCGGCCTTCTCGACGGTCTTCCTCTCATGCTCCATTGCCGCCGCGAGCAGAGCGACGCATTCCTCTCGAAGTTCGGGATCGGCCAGAGCATCCACCGTGAGCGTGGGAAGTGACACCACCGAGGAATAGAGCGTGCGGGCGTCAGAACGCAGCTTTCGCTTCGCCTTCTTGCCCTTGCGGACGTAGACCTCCTTGACCGTCGACGCTTTTTCATGTGCCGCTCGCGCCGCGGCGAATGAGCTGACGGTCCCGGGCAGGATCTGCGGCGGCAGCCCGCCCGGATTGACATGGAACGAGGCCCAAGGTTTCCGTTCAGCTTCGTCCAGCACCTCTTGCGCTGTCCAGGCTCGCTCGCCGCTCTTCCGGAACTTGGGTTCATTGGATTTCTTCCCGGGCGCGCCCTGCACCGAATACGACTCCATACGCGCGAATTGATAACCTTTCATCGCCATCTCCTTTGTTCGAGGCGACGGGGAAATAGGTAAGAAGGGCGCACCTCCGGAAATGTCTGCGACGCGCCCCGAAGGCGGGCGCACAAGGCATAGTGTCCGACTATGCGTAGTGCGAGCCGCCCCTTCGGAGCTCACTACGCGCCGGCTCTCCGAGGGCCCCTCACGCCGGGGAGGCGGTCCTGCGCGGACAACGGCAGGGCGTTCGCCACCCCTGCACTCCGGCGCCTCCGGCGGCCGGGGGAAGTCGTTCCGCACTCTCCCCCCGGACCCCTCACTGCTCGGGCCTCCCCAGCCCCGGCCAGGGGGATGACGTCCCCCCTGGACCCCCGCAGACGAACAGCAGTCCCACGACAAGATAATGTGGCGGGCGCGCTCAGGGCCGCCTGCCGCGACCCGGCTCCTTGGCGAGAGCCGGATCGGACAGCCGGCCAGACAGGCGCGCCAGGAGGGGATGCTAAGAGCAGGACAATCTTGACCCCGGCCAATCTGCCGGCTCCTCGAACACGGAGATCGCTATGTTCGACGAACAATGTTCCTGCGACATCGAATTGCCCACCCTCTTCGGTGAGACCGCACCACTGCGCGTTTTTGCCGGGGAACATCGAGAGGCGCTCATCCACGCGGCGGAACTCCTCGCCGGACGACGGGGCGAACACCTCGCCGTCGAAGTAACAGACGCCCTCGCACGGGCCGCCCCTCTCACTCGGCGTGACATGCACCACCTGCACGAGCTGGTGAATATCCTCGCGCTGGAGAATGTGGACGACCTGGACAGTGAGGAAAGTGCACGTTTCGCTCTCCTTGATCCCGCGTCGACGGTCGTCGAGGAGATCTGTCTTCTCACCGACGGTTTGCGCGATGCCATCGAAATGACGGACCTGGATCATCCGTCGGCAGCGCGCATCTCGGCGGCGGCGTAATTCCGCGCCGCCCCCACGTCGCCGGTCTCCTCCTGGCCGGCGGCGCTTGACCGACAGCATTGGATGCGCGGCCATTGCCCGCAGGCTGTTGTGGAGGACCCTCATGTCTGACGACACCTCGCAAATATCCTTCCTCGATCCGCATGTGACGGATCGATACCGACACTTGGCCGGCTTCCTTTCTATCGAAGCCGCAGCATTGCACGAGCTTCTTGTCGCCTGCGAATGTTACGTGGCCGGCCAAGCCGTGGTCCGCCTGATGGAGCGCGTGACCTGTGATATTCGAGACCTGCCTGCCATGCGTTCAGACCTCGATCTTGTGCTGTGGAATTTGGCCGAAATCGGAGCCGGAGTGCTCGACCGGGCTTGGACCAACGGCAGTGCCCCCGCCGATCTCGATGCAGCCGTGCGGTTCTACGGTGCTCGGCTCGGCGATCTGAGTGCCCGGCTATGACTGTAGCCTGCCTGCCTCAGCGCTGGCTTGCGCTCGCGCTGACGGCCTTGACGACGACAGATGATCTTTCGTGGCCCCTGCCACGGACTGTCGTCCGGGAGACCAGCATGAATATGCTTACCAACACCGCCCTCGCTACCACGGCTCAGGAACGGCGCGAGGACGCCGTCCTCCATGTGGCCGAATTTATCCGTCG
This sequence comes from Poseidonocella sedimentorum, assembly GCF_900116005.1. GTDB lineage: Bacteria > Pseudomonadota > Alphaproteobacteria > Rhodobacterales > Rhodobacteraceae > Poseidonocella > Poseidonocella sedimentorum. The sequence continues at coordinate 323,967 of NZ_FOYI01000002.1, read as the reverse complement.
CGAGGGCATGACTCTCTACGACCTGTTCACTGCCTTGGGGGATGAGGAGGCGGCCGACGCGGTGGCCGAACTCGTCGGCCTTTGTGCTGCCCCTTTACCCGCCCGGTCGGCCGTGATGACCGAACTCGCGGAGGTCGCGCTCTCCCTGAACATGCTGTCGTTCCGGGAGATCGACGCGCTGGCCATGTCAGGTTGTGCGCCTTTCGATGTCTACGGCGCGGTTCGCTGGTCCGGGGCGCGGGTGGCGGATCTCTGCGCGCGCCTCGCCGCGACCTGATCGGGCCGGTCAGTCCTCGCCACGATCCTCGGAGAGGCGGTCAATAAACGCCATGACCTCAGACAGCCTCCAGCGGGAGGAGTTGCCCAGCTTCAAAGGCTTCGGGAGCGTCTTGTTCTTGATGTCCCGGTAGATGCTGGCGCGCGACCGCTGGAGGATCTCCGCGAGTGTGGCGATTCCAATCAGGGAATCGGCGGCGGGGGAAGTCGTATGCATGATGATCTCCTTGTCTCTATGCGGAGGGGAGATTGGACCGTCTTGTGAAGGCCCAAAGGAAATCGGGACGCGTCCCGCCAAAAAAACTTTGGGGCATGTGGGAAGCGGAGAGGTCTTGCCGCGACCACACTCCCATCGGATTGTTCCGCTCGTGGAATCGGACGCTGGAAAGTAGGTTCACGATCTCGCCACCCCGGCGCCACCCCAGAAGGGTTTCCGTCATGCGGAGATCACCCCCATATAGGAGGAAGTCGCCGAGAATATTGGGAAAAATTGGTAGCGGAGGAGGGACTTGAACCCCCGACACGCGGATTATGATTCCGCTGCTCTAACCAACTGAGCTACTCCGCCACGCCGCGCGTGACTAAGGGAGGGGAACGCCTCCGTCAAGAGGGAAAAACGCGGGGTTTTGCCCCTCAAAGCGTCTCGTCGAAGAAACCCGGGCCCGCTTCTGACAGCAGCCGCAGCGCCATGGCGTGGCCGATATGGGCGGCGTCTTCGATAGGGCCGGAGGCGGCGTCGGTGATGCGTTTGCTGCCGTCGGTCCGCAGGACCTCGCCGCGCAGGTGCAAGGTCTCGCCGTCGAGCGTCGCGAGCCCGGCGATCGGGGTTTCGCAGGATCCGTCGAGCCCGGCCAGCAGCGCGCGTTCGGCGGTCAGGCGAATGCCCGTGTCCCGGTCGTGGATCGCGGCGAGCATCTCTTCGGCCCGCGCATCCTCGGCCCGCCGTTCGATCCCTATGGCGCCCTGCGCGATTGCGGGCAGCATATCTTCGGGCTCCAGCGCGGTGGCGGGGATATCGGCAAGGCCGAGCCGGTTGAGCCCGGCCATGGCGAGGAAGGTCCCCGCCGCCACCCCGTCGCGCAGCTTGGCGAGCCGGGTCTGGACGTTGCCCCGAAACTCCACCACGTCCAGATCGGGCCGCGCTGCGAGCAATTGCGCCCGGCGCCTCAGGCTCGATGTCCCCACCCGAAGCCCCTGTGGCATCTCGCTAAGACGTCGGTACCGGTCCGAGATGAACGCATCGCGCACGTCCTCGCGCGGCAGGAAGGTATCAAGCAACAGGCCCATCGGCTGCTCGGTCGGCATGTCCTTCATGGAATGCACGGCGATGTCGATCTGGCCAGCGAGCAGCGCCTCCTCGATTTCCTTGGTGAAAAGCCCCTTGCCGCCGATCTCCTTCAGCGGCCGGTCGATCACCCGGTCTCCGGTGGTCTTGATCACGACGATTTCGAAGGTGTCCTGGGGCAGATCGAAGGCGGCCCCAAGCCGAGCGGCGGTTTCATGCGCCTGAGCGAGGGCGAGCGGGGAGCCGCGCGTGCCGATCTTGAGCGGGGCGTCGGGGGAACAAGGTTGGTCAGCCATGGGTTGGGTTGTGCACCGGGGCCACCGTTTTGACAAGGCAGGCCGGCGCCTTGGGCGGTTGACTTTCCGCGCGGCGCGGGGGACCACCCGGACAACACGGCAGAGCGAGGTGCCACGATGGCTCAACCCAAGAAACTCATGCGCGCCCTGGCTGGCGAAGCGCTCGATGTCCCGCCGGTCTGGATGATGCGTCAGGCCGGGCGCTACCTGCCGGAATACCGCGCGACGCGGGCCGAAGCCGGGGATTTCCTCAGCCTGTGTTACAATCCCGAGCTCGCCGCCGAGGTGACGCTCCAGCCGATCCGCCGTTACGGGTTCGATGCCTCGATCCTCTTCGCCGATATCCTTCTGGTGCCGCAGGCGCTTGGCGCGGATCTGTGGTTCGTGACCGGCGAAGGGCCCCGGCTTTCGACCCTCACCACCACCGCCGAACTCGCCGCGCTCAAACCCGCCGAGGAGGTCCACGAGACGCTCGCGCCGATCTACGAAACCGTCCGCATCCTGCGCCGTGAGTTGCCGCAGCAGGTCACGCTCATCGGCTTTGCCGGCGCGCCCTGGACGGTCGCGACCTATATGATCGCCGGGCGCGGCACACCGGATCAGGGCCCGGCTCACGCCTTGATGCGCGAGGCGCCGGAAGTCTTCGACGGGCTGATCGCGCGGCTCACCGAGGCCACGATCGAATACCTCTCGGCACAGGTCGAAGCAGGCGCCGAGGTGCTCAAACTCTTCGACAGCTGGGCCGGATCGCTCGGCGGCGAGACCTTCATGCGTTACTCGCTCGGCCCGATCCGCGAAATCATCACGGCGCTCAAGGCCCGCCACCCCGGCGTGCCGATCATCGCCTTCCCCCGCGGCGCCGCCTCCCGCTACGAGGGGTTTGCCAAGGCGACCGGCGCGGATTGCGTCGCACTCGACACCGATGTCGATCTGAACTGGGCCGCGCGCGCGGTGCAGCCGGACAGCTGCGTGCAGGGCAATCTTGACCCGAAGTTGCTCGTCAGCGGCGGCCCGGAGCTGGAGACCGAAACGCGCCGCATCGTCGAGGCACTGCGCGACGGCCCCCACATCTTCAACCTCGGCCACGGGATCACCCCGGACGCCGATCCCGCCAACGTGGACCGGATGCTGGCCGCCATCCGCGGCTGAACGCATCCCCGGTTTGACCGCACCGCCACGGCCGCTACACTGGCGGTCTTGACGCGTTCCGGAGTTTGTCGATGACCACCCAGAAATCCTCGCCATTTCCCGATGCCGACAAGGACCGGGACATCGCCCGAGACATCCCCGATACGCCCCAGACCCGCGCCCCGGCCTATCGCCTCGCCTTCGACGACGCCGAGTTCATGGGCCGCCCCGAATTGCGCCCGGTGCGGCTGCAGCTTGAGCTGATGAAGCCCGAACTCATCCTGCAGGAGCTTGGGATCGAGACCACCATCGTGCTCTTCGGCGGCGCGCGGATCCCCGAGCCCGCCCTCAAACACACCGCCCGAACCCCCAAACTCGCCGAGCTCACCGCCTACTACGATCAAGCGCGCCGCTTCGCCCGGATCATGACCGAACACAGCATGCGCGAGGGCGGCAAGAACCACGTCATCGTGACCGGCGGCGGCCCGGGTGTCATGGAGGCGGGAAACCGCGGCGCGATGGACGCTGGCGGACGCAGCATCGGGCTGAACGTGGTGCTCCCCCACGAACAGACGCCAAACCCCTACGTTTCGCCGGAGCTCTGCTTCAACTTCCACTATTTCGGCATCCGCAAGATGCATTTCCTGATGCGCGCCGAGGCGCTCTGCATCTTCCCCGGCGGTTTCGGCACGCTTGACGAGCTCTTCGAGGCCCTCACGCTGATCCAGACGCGGCGGATGAAACCCGTCCCCGTCCTGCTCTTCGGTCACGAATTCTGGGAAGGCGTCATCAACTTCAAGGCCCTCGCCGAGGCCGGAACGATCGCCGACGCGGACCTCGCGCTCTTCAAATACGTCGAAACCGCCGAGGAAGCGGTCGCCATCATCGAAACCTGGGAGGTCTGAGCCAACCGCCCGCGCGGCGCCGCAAGGCGCAGCGTGGGCTCATGTCGTCGCGCCGCAGGCGCGTCCGCTCAAGACCAGCGCTTCATCCGGCCGGATGAAGCATCGGCCCGAGCGCCCGGCCGCCCAGAACGTGCACGTGCAAATGCGGCACTTCCTGATGCCCGTGCTGCCGGGCGTTCGAGATCAACCGATACCCCGGCTCTACCACACCCGCATCGCGGCACACCTCGCCAACCGTCCGGGTGAAATCCACAATCTCCTCGTCGCTCGCCTCTTCGGCGAAATGCGCGTAGCAGACATAAGGCCCCTTGGGGATCACCAGCAGGTGCACCGGCGCCTGCGGCGTGATGTCGGCAAACGCGAGCGAATGCTCGGTCTCCAGCACTTTGTTGCAAGGGATCTCCCCCCGCAGGATCTTGGCGAAAACATTCTGATCGTCATAGACATAGGCCATCGGGCGTCCTCAATCGGCAAACAGGTAATCGGTCGCGGCAATTTCATGCGCGGTTTGCGGCGAAACCGCAAGGAACTCGGCCAGGGCGGCGGCGTTTTCGGCGACGGTCTGCGTCTGGCGCATGATGCTGTGGTCGGGGAACTCCGCGTCGCGGATGCGGTCGGTCTCATAGAGGATGTCCTGCCGCAGCGAGGGCAGGAGCCGGGCCAGCGCCGCCTCCGGCGTTGTCGCGCCCGCCAGCCCGATCCGCCGCGCATGGCCCGCGAGATAGGCGTCGCTGAAGCTGCACTCGATCTCCAGCAGGCGCGTGCGCGCGCGGTCCGAGAAGAAGTCATGCAGCAGATCGAGGCTCCCCGGATCGATGCAGATCGCCAGCCGGTCAGTCTCGAAATGATCGAACAGCATCCGCATCAGCGCCCGGCAATGGCGCGTGCGCTTGTCCATCTGGCGCTCGATCCCGCCCATGTCGGGCAGCGGCGTGCTCTCTTCGTTGAAGAGGTAATTCACCGTCGGCATGTTCGTGACCTGCCGCACCCGCTCCAGCAGCCGTTTGGCCACGTGCCATTTCTTGCACACCACGATCATCAACTCCCGCTCACGCCCGAGCGTCGATTCCTTCTCCCAGAACCGGCTCGCGAACCGCCGCCCGATCCGGCCCCGGCTGGTCAGGAAGCCGTGCAGCCGTTTGCCCTCGCCCGAGATGTCGAACCGGGTGCGCGGATCGGCGTAGAGCGCGCCGAGGCGGGCGCGCAGGTCCTCCGCTTCGGGGCTGATCTTGCGGGCAAAGAGCGCGTCCTGCGCCAGCAGCAGGTCGTAGTGATCGTTGTAGAACTGAATCGGCATGCCATAATCCGAGAACATCAGGAACGTCAGCGTGCTCGGCTCGATCTCCTCTTCGGGCACCAGATGGCGCACCAGGGTCTGGAAGAAGGTCTCGTCCGGGATCCATGTGGTGGAGAAAAACCGGATGATGTCCCGCCGCTGGCGCAGGAACTCAAGCAGCCGTTCCACCGTGCGCCGCCGCAGGCACCACCACTGCGAGCCGATCATGATCCGCAGCCCGTCGGGGATCGCGCGCTTGAGCCCGAACCGTTCCTGCAGGCCGAGGCTCGCGTAGAACAGCCGCTTTTGCGCACGTTCGTTGAAGAAGTGGCGATAGACGAGTCGTTCTTCCTTGATGCCTGTCTTGATCCAGCCGCTGGTGTGGAAATCCACGCTTTCGATGAAATCGCGCTCGCGTTCGTCGAGGAACTCATGGGCGTAGGCGGCGGATTTGATTGGCATGCAATCGCCCGAGAGCATGTAGAAATGCGTGGCCCGGGGGAAGGCGCCCACGGCTGCCTCCAGCGCCGAAAGCGTCGCCCGCACCAGCGTCCACTCGCCCCAGCCGCATTTGACCCGGCGCCGCGCGAAACAGACGTTCGGCTCCTCCGCCAGAGCCGCCTTCAGCGCCGCGAACTCGGCCTTGGGCGCGCGCGCGTCATAGTGGATCGAGACGAAATCCCCGGCCGCCACCAATCGGCGCGCCTGATCGATCACATGCTCCGGTTCCTTGTGACACAGCAGTATATAGGCAATCCGCGCCATCGCGTCCTCAGCGGTTCAGGGGCACCGCGCCCCCCTTTCTGGTAGCTTTGTTTTCCCCAAGAGTGAATGAACCCTTGCCTCCGGTCCGCGTTTTTTGCCAAAAAGCGCAGCACTGCGCGGGGATACGCCCGGCGCGGTGGAGCGGAGAGTCGGTAAGGTATGGGTTTTCCTGGAACCTGGATGACGCCCAGTGAAAGCGTCGTGTACCGCGTGGTGCCCAAATGCGCGTGCTCGACCATCGGGCAGATTCTCTACTATTCCGACCACGGCCGGTTCTATGACGGCGATATTCACGACGCGCGCGAGGGCCTGCACAAATGGGCCCAGCCCGAAAGCCAGCCGATCATTGAGCGCAACGTGACGAGCCATGGCGCCTTTGCCTTCACCGCCGTGCGCAACCCCTATGCGCGCATCCTGTCATCCTTCTTCGACAAGATCTGCGGCATCCAGCGCAACGGCAACCGCTATCGCGGCAACCTCGTGCCGATGGTGATGCAGACCTATGGCATCGAGGTCGGCGGCGCGGACGGGCAAGAGCCGTTCGACCAGATCCGGAGCTTCCGGCGTTTCCTGCTCTTTGCCCGCGACACGATCCGCTGGCGCAAGCCGATGGACCCGGACATCCACTGGTCAAGCATGTCCGGCCACATCTCGACCTTCATCGTCAACGGCGGGCGCTACGACGATATCTTCTGGACCGAGCGCTTCGATGAGGGGATGAAATCGGTGCTCGATCGGATCGAAACGCCCCACCCGGTCGACCTTGGCGCGATGCCCCGGTTCAATGAAAGCGCGGGCCACGGGCCGACGCGCGCGCACCCGGTCGAAGACTATTTCGACGACCTGTCCCGGCATCTGGTCTACGAGATCTACAAGCGCGATTTCGAGCTTTTCAAATACGATCCCTGGGATCCTGGCAACCGGCTGCCCACCGGCGAGATCGACCTCGACGAGGTTCACGCCAAGCTCGGCGACTGACCCCGCCGGGCCCCCTCAGTCGATGAGCCCGCGGCGGCGGAAGACCACGCCGAGCGCCGTCTTGGGGCGGGGGCCGATGTGCTGGATGACCTCGGTCGCCGCGGCGCAGCCCATCTCGGTGCTGGTGCGAATGTCGCGTCCGGTGGTGAGCCCGTAGAGGAAACCGGCGGCGAACTGATCGCCCGCGCCGGTGGTGTCCACCGGGGTGATCTTGTGGACGGGAACGTCCGTGCGCTCGCCGCCGGAAATCACGCTGACCCCGTCGCCGCTGCGGGTGCAGACCACCAGATCGCAGATTGCCGCAACGGCCGGCAGCGCCTCGTCCAGCGAACTGTGCTGGTAGAGCGATTTGATCTCATCCTCGTTGCCGATGACAAAATCGAGCTCGTTTTCGATCAGCGACAGGAAATCCTCGCGGTGCCGTTCGACACAGAAAGGGTCGGAGATGGAAATCCCGGCGCGCCCGCCCGCGGCGCGGCAAGTCCGGGCAGAGTGGATGAAGGCCTCCTTGCCGCCCGGCTTGTCGAACAGGTAGCCTTCAAGGAAGATCAGCTCGGCATCCGAGAGCACCGCGTCATCCACATCGCCAAGGCCGAGCTCGGCAGAGATCCCCAGATAGGTGTTCATCGAGCGCTCGCCATCGGGCGAGACGAAGATCATCGAGCGCGAGGTGGGAAGCTGCTCGCCCGCGACCGGCGGATTGACGAAATCCGTCCCGTCCTCTTCCATCGCCTTGGCATAGAACCGGCCCAGCGCATCGTCATGCACCCGGCCGATGAAGGCGGTGCGCAGCCCGAGGTTGCCCAGCCCGGCGAGCGTGTTGGCGACTGACCCGCCAGCGGCCTGTTCGCGGCGCTGCATCGACGCATATAGCAGCTCGGCCCGCTCGCGCTCGATGAGCTGCATGACGCCCTTCTGGATGTCCATCATGTCGAGAAAGTTCTCGTCGCATTGCGAAATCACATCCACGACCGCATTGCCGATCCCGATGACCTGGTACTTTTTCATAGTGTCTTTTCCTCGAACTGGCAGAGATCCCGGATGATGCATGTAGGGCACAAAGGTTTACGGGCCTTGCAATGATATCGCCCATGCAGGATCAGCCAATGATGCGCATGGAGTTGGAAATCGACCGGGACGTTGTCCTCGATCGCACGCTCGACGGCGACCACATCCTTGCCCGGCGCGATGCCGGTGCGGTTGCCGACGCGGAAGATATGGGTGTCGACCGCTTGCGCGGGATAGCGCCACCACATGTTGAGCACGACATTGGCGGTCTTGCGGCCCACGCCGGGCAGCGATTCAAGCGCGGCCCGCGAATTGGGGACCTCTCCGCCGTACTCCTCCACGAGAATGCGCGAGAGCTTCATCACGTTGCGGGCCTTGTTGCGATAGAGCCCGATGGTCTTGATATGCTCGATCAGCCGCTCCTCGCCGAGATCGAGCATCTTCTGCGGCGTGTCGGCGATGGGAAAGAGCGCGCGCGTGGCGCGGTTGACGCCCGCATCCGTGGCCTGCGCCGAGAGCGCGACCGCAACCACGAGGGTGTAGGCGTTGACGTGATCGAGCTCGCCCACGGGCTCGGCCTCAGCCGCCCGAAAGCGCGTGAAAATCTCACGCATGGTATGATAGTCGAGCTGCGCGGCCATGCTTCCTCTTGCCCAATTGCCGGGCGCGGAGCAAGCGCGTCTTGGCCCCCGGCGGATGAGATTTGGCGCAAGAAACGGATCGAACGCGGCGCCGGTCCGGCCTAAGCTCGGGCACGGAGATGCGGGAGCTGTGCGAATGAACGACCAGACCACCGGGCAAAGCCTCGGGCAGGCCGAGCTGACAGACAGGTATCACTACCAGGTCATCGGACGGGCGATCGAGATCATTGACGCGGCGCCGGGCCCGCTCACCCTAGAGGAGATCGCCGCAGACATCGGCCTGAGCCCTGCGCATTTTCAGCGGGTTTTCTCCCGTTGGGCCGGGGTCTCGCCCAAGCGCTACCAGCAGTACCTCACCCTCGATCACGCCCGCAAACTCCTGCAATCGCGCCATTCCACGCTGGAGACTGCCCATCTCACCGGGCTCTCCGGTGTCGGGCGGCTACACGACCTCTTCCTGCGGTGGGAGGCGATGAGCCCGGGCGACTATGCACGCGGCGGGGCGGGGCTGCGCATTCGCACCGGTTGGTTCGAAAGCCCCTTTGGCGATCTGCTCGCCATGGGGACCGATCGCGGGATTTGCGGCCTCGGGCTGGCGGCCCAGATCGGGCGCGAGGCCACCGAGGCGGATCTGCGCCAGCGCTGGCCGAAGGCGGAGTTCGCCCCCGACGCGCGGGCCCTCGCCCCTTGGGTGGACGCCGCGTTGACCCAGAGCGGCGAGGCGCGGATGCACCTCATCGGCGGGCCGTTTCAGATCAAGGTCTGGGAGGCGCTGCTCAACGTCCCCGACGGCCACGTGACGACCTATTCCGACATCGCCGCCGCCATCGGCCACCCCAGCGCGGTGCGCGCCGTGGGCACCGCCGTGGGCCGCAACCCGATTAGCTGGCTCATCCCGTGCCACCGCGCCTTGCGCAAATCGGGCGCCATGGGCGGATATCACTGGGGCATGCCGGTCAAACGCGCGCTGCTCGCCTGGGAGTCCGCGCGGTGGGAGGCCTGAGCCACTGGCGATTTGTCGCCGACCGCGGGAACCAATCGCGGACATACGCGTTGAGAGGGGTGTATACGTGGACAGCCCTGTTCGCGGGGACAGACAACTCACGAGGTAGAGCACCCATGATGACCAAACTGCCGCTTCTTCTGACAAGCGCGGGCCTGCTGGCCCTGACCGCCTGTACCGACCCCAACCAGTATGGCGGCGGAACAGACCCCAACGCCAAAACCAAATCCGGCGCGCTCATCGGCGCGGGCCTCGGCGCCGCCGTTGGCATTCTGCGCGGGGATGATCCGGAGGAACGGCGTCGCGGGGCCGTCATCGGGGCCGCGGTCGGCAGTGGTGCCGGCGCACTCATCGGCCGCCAGCTCGACCAGCAGGAAGCCGCCCTGCGCCAGAGCATGAACAACGATCAGGTGTTGATCGAAAACACCGGCGAGAGCCTCATCGTGACCCTGCCGCAGGATATCCTCTTCGACGTGGACAGCGCGGTTGTCCGCTCCGGCCTGCAATCGGATCTTCGCGCGCTCGCCGCCAACCTTCAGAATTACCCGAACTCCGCCGTCCGCGTGACCGGCCACACCGACAGCACCGGCGAGGCCGCCTACAACGAAGCGCTCTCGCTGCGCCGGGCGGATTCGGTTGCCAAGGTCCTGATCGGGTCGGGCGTCTCCTCCTCCCGCATCATCACCGCGGGCCGGGGCGAGGCTCAACCCGTCACCACCAACCTCACACCCGAGGGCCGCGCCAAGAACCGCCGCGTGGAAATCGTGATCATTCCCACCGTCTGATCCCGAAAGACCTGCCACCGCTCAGCACCCCCGGCCCGCGCCGGGGGTGTTTTACGTTTGGCCCAGAGTATTCCGCGTCAGAAAGACGCCTCCGGCCGAAAGCCCTCCGGGATCGCATCACGCCCGTCGAGGACAAGATCCGCCAGAACCTCGGCGCATTTCGGCGCCATGCCCAAGCCGATCTTGAAACCCCCATTGGCGATATACGCGCCGGCCCTGCCGGGCACCGGCCCCAGCATCGGCGCGCGCGTTTTGGCCCGCGGCCGCACCCCGGCCCATTGTTCGATCACCGGAGCCTCCGCCAGAGTCGGGACGAGGGTTTGCGCCTTGCGGAGGATCTCATCAAGCTGCGCATCGGTCTCGACCGGGTCCGCGAATTCCCGCTCGCTGGTGGAGCCGATGGCGACGGTCCCGTCATGATGCGGGACAATATGCAGCCCATCGGCAAAAAGCTGCGGCGCATCTATCGCCTCAAGGCGCAGCAATGCCGCCTGCCCCTTCACGCCCGCGCCAAGCGCGCGCCCCTCCGGATTGGTCTCGGACAGCAGCCCGCGCCAGCCGGTCGCATAAATGACCGCCCCGTCATCCGGCCCGGTTTCAACAATCTCCGCCCCATGGGCCCGAAGCGCGGCCGCAAGCGCGGCGCAGGTCTGGCGCGGGTGGATCCGCGCGCTGAGCGTATCGTGAATGAGCCAGCCGGTCGGGCTCGGCGGCGCCCAGGGGCCCGCCTCCCGCGCCGGGACCACCCGCCAGACCGCCGCGTCCTTCCAATGCTCCCGCGCCGTGCCCTCCCGCTGCCGGGCGAGCGCAAGCGCCGCCGCATCGGCGATCGGCTGAAGCCGCCCGGTGCGCCCATATCCCGTCCGCAGCCCGCCCGCCGCTTCCACCTCGCGCCAGTAGCCCTCGGCCAGTATCAGGCTCTCGAACTGAAAGGCTTTCTTGACGTTCCACATCTCCGGCACATGCGGCGCCAGCGCGCCGACCACGCCGCCGCTCGCCCCCGCCCCGACGCCATGCGGATCGATCACCCGCACCCGAGCCCCACGCCGCGCGCAGGACCACGCAACCGTCAGCCCCGCAATCCCCGCGCCGCGCACCGTCACATCCACCATGTCCCGCCCCATTGCCAAGCCGCCCGCTCGCGGACATTCTCCCGCCGATGACACAGCCCATAAAGGATCGGGACATGGCGGACCAGCGGCCGGAACTGGAATGGCGGGAGGGGGCTGTCCCCATCTCGACCCGGTTTGACGATCCGTATTTCTCGCTCGACGACGGGCTCGAAGAAACGCGTCACGTTTTCCTCGCCGGCAACGCCCTCCCGTCGCGGTTCGCAAGCGGGTTTCACATCGCCGAACTGGGCTTCGGCACCGGCCTCAACCTGCTCGTCGCGCTGCACGCGTGGCGCGCCGCCGGCATCCCGGGGCGCCTCCACTTCACCAGCTTCGAAGCCTTTCCCTTGGCCAAGGCCGACATGATCCGCGCCCAACGCGCCTTCCCTGCCCTCGCGCCGCTGACCGAAGACCTCGCCCCCCTCTGGCCCGAAGCGCCGAACGCACAAGGGCTACGCCACCTGGAGACACCCGATCTGAGCTTCACGCTCATCGAAGGCGACGCGCGCGAGACGCTCCCCGCCTGGAGGGGTTCGGCCGACGCATGGTTCCTCGACGGCTTCGCCCCGGCCCGGAATCCCGAGCTCTGGGAGGAGGGCCTTCTGCATCAGGTCTTCGCCCATACCGTGCCCGGCGGCACGGCGGCCACCTACACCGCAGCGGGCGCGGTCCGTCGCGCCTTGAGCACAGCGGGCTTCGCGGTCGAGCGCACCCCCGGATTCGGCCGCAAGCGGCATATGACCGTCGCACGCAGAGCCCCCTAGCCGGACGCCAAGACCCCGCTCAAAGCTTGCGTGGTGGGCGTGACTGGTTTAGGCTCGTCCGGGTAAAAATCTGTATCTGGTGACCAATGCGTTTTGTTTCAAAAATGAAGATCATGGCCGCGGCCATCGTGTGTGCGGTGTCTGGCATGGCGGCGAATGCCGCGACAATCGGCAATTTTACGGCCTCAGGGTCCTACGATTACCTCGAATCCCCCTCCGAAGCGTCCTGGGATGTGTCCGGGGCCTTCACCGCGTGGATCGACCCGAGCGCGCTTACCTGGCTCGAACCCGCAACCGTCCTGACCATCACGGCCACTTACGCTGAAGAGCGTCGCACCGCCTACGATGAGCAGATCATCACGACTGTCCAAGACGTCAGCGATACGATTTTCGAAATCGCCGCGCTCGCGAGCATCTCTGATCTGATTGACTATATCGATCTCAATCTCGGCACAGACCTCGCCTCGTCCTTCATCTCCTTTTCGGGCGATGTAACCAATGTCGTGACAAGCGGATCGTCGATCTCGGGCGATTTCGACTTTCTCCTCGTCTCCGCCTTTACGCCGACCGGCGTGGACAACAGCCGCGATTTCGTCCCCTACGCCCTGAGCGTAACGTTCGAGGCCGATGAGCCGATCACACCGGTCCCGCTCCCGGCGTCCGCACCGCTTCTCGCCGCTGGATTGGGCGCGATCTGGCTGCACCGCCGTCGCTCAAGGGTACTGCGCGACTGATCACCGCCCAGGAGCGCTCACCCGCATCCCGAACGATCGATCAGCTGCCGGACCACTGCGCCAGCAACTGATCGCCGGGCTCCTCCGCGGGCGCCCATCCATCACCCGTCCGAAGGACACAGGCCCGGCCGTCCCCTCTGTACTCCACGAGGCTCCAGCTCCCGCTCACCTCCGATGCCCAGAGCTGCCGCGCGCCACTTGCCGGCTCGACCGGGCGCTCGCCGTACCAATCCACCAATCCGGCTTCCAACTCTCCGCTGCTCATGCACACAGGCTCGGCAGATGCTCCCGTCGCGATGACAAGGGCCGCGGCCAGAAGCGTTGAAAATTTTGTCTTGCGTTCAGTCATATCGGTTTTCCTTCACGCACTAACGCAGTACTTCCGCACAAGTTCATGACTTTTTTAAGGCGGCCCCCGCCGAAGGACGCGACATGCCCACCATACCCCGCGCCTGGCAACGAATGCTCTCCGGCCGAAGGCTCGATCTTCTGGACCCAACGCCGGTCGACATCGAAATCGAAGACATCGCGCACGGCCTTGCCTTCGTCGCGCGCTGGAATGGCCAGACCGAAGGCGATTTTCCCTATTCCGTGGCCGAGCATTCTCTGCTGGTTGAACGCATCTTCTCCCTGCGCAAACCCTCCGCCCCGCCGAAATGGCGCCTCGCCGCCCTGCTCCACGACGCACCCGAATACGTGATCGGCGACATGATTTCCCCGGTGAAAGCCGCGGTCGGCGCGAGCTACGGTGCGCTGGACGAACGCCTCGCCGCGGCGGTCCATATCCGCTTCGGCCTGCCCGGCGAGCTGCCGAAAACCGTCAAGTCCCAGATCAAACAGGCCGACAAGATCAGCGCCTGGCTGGAGGCCACGCAAATCGCGGGTTTCTCGAAGCAAGACGCCAATCGTTTCTTTGGCGCCCCGGATCCCGAGCTCACGAAATCCCTGAAGATCGATCTTCGCCCGCCAAAAACCGTCCGCGAAGCCTTCCTCGTCAGACATCGCGACTTACTCGCCGCGCTCTAGGCGCGCTCCGCTTCTTCTCTTCCAAAATACTCCGGGGGAGTCCGTGCCGCAGGCACGGGCGGGGGCAGCGCCCCCTATCGCGGGCTGCGTTTCGCGAGGATCCGCTGCAAGGTCCGCCGATGCATGTTCAGCCGCCGCGCCGTCTCGGACACGTTCCGATCACAAAGCTCATAGACCCGCTGGATATGCTCCCACCGAACCCGATCGGCGCTCATCGGATTCTCCGGCGGGGGCGGCAAATCCCCCTCCGCGGTCAGCAAGGCGCGCTCGATATCCGTCGCATCCGCGGGCTTGGCAAGGTAATCCGTCGCGCCGATCTTGACCGCCGCCACAGCCGTCGCAATCGCGCCGTACCCGGTCAGGACGACGACCCGGCTGTCGGGCCGCTTTTCGCGCAACACCTCGACCACATCGAGCCCATTGCCATCCCCGAGTTTGAGATCAACCACCGCATAGGCCGGCTTTCGGGCCGTGGCCACCGCGCGTCCCGCCGCAACGGACCCGGCGGTCTCGACTTCGAAACCGCGCTTCTCCATCGCCTTGGCAAGGCGCTTCAGAAACGGCTCGTCGTCGTCCACCAATAGCAGCGAGCGGTCCTCACCGAGCTCCGGGCTGTCTTCGTTCGCGTTCACAGCAAAGGATCCTCCCGTCCCGGTCACTCCGCATGATGTAAGCCGCGGGGCGCATCACGTCAAATCAGGAGGCCGCCTCGATGAAACACGCCGCCCGCGTCGCCATGTCGTCCGCCGTCACGTCGCGCCGAAAGAAATCGGCGAAGGCGCCCCCGGGCATCATGAGGTAGGTGAATGTCATATGATCCACGAGATAGAATTCGTCTTCGCTATCCTGCTTCTCGTAGTAGGTCTTGTAGGCCTTGGCCGCAGCGTCGATCTGCGCGGGCGAACCCGTGAGGCCGATCATGTCCTCGTGCATGTAGTCGGTGAACTCTTGCAAAACCTCCGGCGTATCGCGCTCGGGGTCGATGGTGATGAAGACCGATTTCACCTCGTGGCCCATCTCGGCCAGAAGATCGACCGCCTCGGCGTTGCGCGCGGCATCATAGGGGCAGACATCGGGGCAATAGGTATAGCCGAAATAGACGAGTGTCGGCGCGGTGAAGATGTCCTGATCGGTCACCGTTTCACCGGTTTCGCTCACGAGGGTGATCGGCCCGCCAATGGCATCGCCTCCGGCGACAGACCCGCCGCGACACGCGTCGAACGCTGTCTCCGGGCCAGAGCGCGTGGCAAACCAGAAACCGCCAATCAGGGCGGCAAGGGCGGCTGCGGCCGCGCCGGCGATCAGGGTTCTCATCCGTGTCACTCCCTATTCAACCGGCGGAAATGAATTGAACCGCCGCTGCGTCGGACATAGCCTCTCCAGACCAGAGTACAACAGGACAAACGCGCACAGCATGGCCGAGACACCCACGTATCTTGCGCATGACCAGCGCGAACAACGGGCCGGCTGGGTCCGCCTCCGGACCATCGTCCTGCTGCGCTGGCTGGCGATTTTCGGCCAGCTTTCGGCGATCCTTTTTGCCCGCGCGCTCTATGATCTCGATCTGGAGATGGGCCTGTGCTTCCTTGCGGTGGGGATCGCGACCATCACCAACCTGGTGGCGATGGTGGTTTTTCCGGGCGGCCGGCGCCTCCCCGAGCACTGGACCACGTTCATTTTCCTGCTCGATCTGCTGCTTCTGGGCGTTCTGCTCTACCTCACGGGCGGGCTGCACAACCCGTTTGCGCTGCTGATCCTCGGCCCCGTCACCATCTCCGCCGCCGCGCTTTCCAACCGCTCGACGCTGTTTCTCGGGGCCGTCGCCATCGCCATGGTGACGCTGCTCTCACGCTACTACCTCCTGCTCCACACCACCGGCGGCAGCGTGCTGAAAATGCCGGTGCCCTTCGTCTTCGGCCATTGGGTCGCCCTGGTGATCGGGATCGTGTTCATGGCTCTCAATGCGCGCCGGATCACGGGCGAGCTACAATCGATGCAGGACGCGCTCGAAGCCACCAACCTCGCGCTTGCCCGTGAGCAGAAACTCAACGATCTGGGCCGTGTGATTGCCGCCACCGCCCATGAGCTCGGCACGCCGCTCGCGACGATCAAGCTCACCAGCTCCGAGCTCGTCGAAGAGCTCGCCGGCCAGCCCGAGTTGCAGGAAGACGCCCTGCTCATTCGCAGCCAGGCGGAGCGGTGCCGCGATATCCTGCGCTCCATGGGCCGGGATGGCGATGTGGAGGAGCATCTGAAGCAGGCGCCACTGATGGCCGTTCTGCGCGAGGCGGCGGAGCCCCATCTCGATCGCGGCGCGCGGATCGAGTTTGTCGAGCGCCCCGGGGCGGATGCGGGCAAGCAGCCCGAGATCCTCCGCCGGCCGGAGCTCATCCACGGGCTGCGCAATCTCATCCAGAACGCCGTGGACTTCTCCCGCGAGACGGTGCGGCTCGAAGCGCATTGGACCGGGAGCGAGATCGGCGTCCGCATCGAAGACGACGGGCCGGGATTTCCGCCCAGCGTCCTCGGCCGGATCGGAGAGCCCTTCGTCCGCCGCCGTCTCGTCGAGAAGGATCGCGACGCGCGCCCCGAATACGCCGGCATGGGGCTCGGCCTCTTCATCGCCAAGACGCTGCTCGAACGCACCGGCGCGGAGATCAATTTCGTTAACGGCGCGGGGGCGTCATCGGACTTTCCCGGCGCGATTGTCGTGGCAACATGGGCGCGCGCATTGCTCACCGACGAGCCGCACGCGGGCCGCAGCGCGGCGCCAATGGCCCGAGTTTACCATTGAAACCGTGGCATACCCTTCACAACATTCATCTTTCTTTAAGCTCTGGGTCGCGGTCGCCCCAAGCGTTAACACTCCGTTAACAATGATTGATCACTTTAGCCGCGACGAACCGAGGTAAGCGCGTTGCCCATCACCCCCGCCCAAATTCTGGTGGTCCTCATCTGTGCCATGCTCGCAGGTGTGCTTTCCGTCGCCCTGAGACTGCGCGCCCCCGCGCCGGTCAAGGACAGCGGCGAGATCAAGACCGTTCCGGATCTGAACTTCCTGTTCGAGGGGCAAACCCTCGTTCACACGAATGCGCCGGCGCTGATCCGCCCGCTTTCGGCCGATGACACCGACTGGACCGCGCTCACGCGGCGCCTTGCCCCCAGGTTTTCGGAATTCCCGGCCGAGAACCCGATGGCCGCATCGGCGGGCAAGACACCGATGCTGACCTATGTCTCCGACCTCACGGCGGACAGCGGTCTGGTGGAGATCACCGATCTCGGCGCCCAGACGCGGGTTCTGGTCAAGCAGAGCCTGCCCGAGAACCTCGGCGAGATGCTCCACGATTCCATCGAAGGCGTGTTGCAGAGCAACCGGTTCGAGCACCTTGTCGAAAATGCCCCCGCGCCGATCTGGCACGTCAATCCCGATGGCGGAATCGACTATGCCAACGCCGCCTATCGCGCGCTCTGCCGCATGGCGCGCTATACCGACGTCGCCTCCGACGAGCTTGTCCACCTGTTCGCCGAACCCGACCGGTCGCGCAGCGGTGTGCCCGTGCGCCAATCCATCGTCACCCGCACCGGCGAGAAGCCGCATTGGTTCGACATCTACTCCCTGCCCCATGCCTGCGGCACGCAGCATTACGCGATCGACGTCAACGCGGTGGTGAACGCCGCCGTCGCCCAGCGGAACTTCGTCCAAACCCTCGCCAAGACCTTCGCCCAGCTCTCCATCGGCCTCGCCATCTTCGACCGCAACCGGCAACTGGCGCTGTTCAACCCGGCGCTGATCAACCTCACGAAAATGCCGGTGGAATTCCTCAGCACGCGCCCGGCGCTCATCTCGTTCTTCGACCACATGCGCGAGAGCAATATGATGCCTGAACCCAAGAATTACCCCACCTGGCGCGACAACATCTCTCGGCTGGCCGAAGAGGCGCGCGACGGGACCTATACCGAAATCTGGAGCCTCTCCTCGGGGCTGACCTACAAGGTCACGGGCCGGCCGCATCCGGACGGGGCGCTGGCCTTTTTGTTCGAGGATATCTCCGAAGAGATCCGCGTGACCCGGGATTTCCGCGCCGAGCTGGACCTTTGCCGCTCCGCCGTCGACGCGATGGAAGAAGCCGTGGTGATCTTCACCACCAACGGCGCGGTGTCGCTCGGCAACCGCCGTTTCCAGCATCTGTGGGACATCAAGGACAAGGCACAACTGGAGCGCTCGACCATCGTGGATTGCTGCGAGATCTGGGCCAAGACCTGTGAGCCGAGCGACGCCTGGGACGAGATCAACGCGCTGGTGACGGGCGCGCGCTCCCGTGCGCCGCGCACCTATCGCCTCGCGACGCGCAACGGCTTGTCGCTGCTCTGCACCGCAACGCCGATCGCCGTGGGTGGCACCATGGTCAGCTTCCGCACGGTGGGCGCCATGCCCGCCGACGCCAAGGCGCTCAACCGGGTCACCACCTCAAGCTGAGCCGCGCCGCCGCCGGGCCGCGCAGCTGATGCCTTGCGGGTTCGGGCCGATCCGCTATTCATGACGCATGGCGCCCACCCGGATCAGCATTCCCCTCCCCGACCCAGACGCGACCGATGCGCTCGCCCGGCGCCTCGCCGCGCTGATCGCCCCCGGCCGCACGATCCTGCTCGAAGGGCAGATCGGCGCCGGGAAATCCCACTTCGCCCGCGCGCTGATCCGCGCCGAGCTGGGGCTTGTCGAGGTCCCCTCCCCGACCTTCACACTGGTGCAGAGCTACGAGGCCGCGCCCTGTGATATCTGGCACGCCGATCTCTACCGGCTCGGCGATCCCGGGGAATGCATCGAGCTCGGCCTGACCGAAGCCTTCGAGGAGGCGTTCTGCCTCGTGGAATGGCCCGACCGTCTCGGCGCCCTGCGGCCCGACGGCGCGCTCACCCTGCGGCTCGATCCGGACGAGACCGGCGAGGGCAGGCGCGCGCATCTGGAATGGAGCGATCCGGCCTGGGACGAGGTTGCCACCCTTGTCTGACACCGCGGAAATGGACCTGCTCCGCGCGGCGGGCTGGGGCGATGCGGAGCAAAGCCCGATGGAGGGCGACGCTTCGACCAAGGCGTTCTTGCGGCTCCGGCGCGGCGCCGAGCGCGCGATCCTCATGACCTCCCCGGCGGATCCTTCGGTGGCCGTAAACTTCGCGCATGTGGCCGGCCTGCTGCGCGACCGGGGCCTCAGACCGCCGCGCATCCTCTCGGCGGATCTGACGCGCGGCGCGCTCTTGATCGAGGATTTCGGCGATCGCGTCTTCGCCCGCCAGATCGCCAACACCCCCGCGCTTGCACAGCCGCTCAGCGATCTTGCCATCGATGTCCTGCTCCGGCTCGGCCAGCATCCGGCCCCCGACCTTGCGCACTTCGACGCCGAGACCGCCGCCGATCAGGCCGAATTGGCGGCAACGTTTTACGCAGACCTTGACGCGGCGCGCTACGCTCCCCTCCGCGCGGCCCTCAAGGCGGCGCTCGAGGACGCCCCGCCGGCGGAACCAGTGCTGATGCTGCGTGACTATCACGCTGAAAACATCATCCACCTGCCTGAAAACCCGGGTCTTGCCCGCGCCGGCCTCATCGATTTTCAGGACGCCATGGTCGCCCACCCGGCCTATGATCTGGTCTCGTTCCTGCAAGACGCGCGGCGCGACGTGCCGCCCGATATGGTCGCCCGTCAGATCCGGCGCTTCGCCGAGGGCGCCGGCATGACCGAGGCCGAGCTTGCCCATGCACTCGCCCTCTTCGGCACCGCGCGCGCGTTGCGCATCCTCGGCGTCTTCGCCCGCCTTGCGCGCGCCGGCGGCAAGCCAAAATACCTCGCGCTGATGCCGCGCGTCTGGGGCCATCTGGAGCGCAATCTCGCCCACCCCGCGCTCGCGCAGGTGGCGCATGAGGTCCGCGCCCTCCTCCCCCGGCCGAGCCCGGACCACCTTGAAAGCCTGAGGTCCCCATGCCCGACGCCGTGATGATCTTCGCCGCCGGGCTCGGCACGCGCATGGGCGCGCTGACCCACGACCGGCCCAAGCCGATGATCGAGGTCGCCGGCCGGCCGCTGATCGACCACGCGCTGGAGCATGTGTCCCGGCGGCCGGGGCTCCGCGCCGTGGCCAATGTGCACTACAAACCCGATCGGCTGATTGCCCATCTCAAGGCACGGGGCGTCGCAATTTCGGATGAGCGCGGCGCCTTGCTCGAAACCGGCGGCGGGCTTCGCAAGGCTCTGCCGCTCCTCGGCGCGGAACCGGTCTTTACCATGAATTCCGATGCGATCCTTTCCGGGCCGAACCCGCTGGATTGCCTGGCCGAGGCCTGGGATCCGGTCCGGATGGACGCGCTCCTGCTCTGCGTGACGCTCGCCCGCGCCGAGGGCCGCGCCGCGCCGGGGGATTTCACGCAAGGCCCCGACGGGGCGCTGCGCCGCGGGGGCGATCTGGTCTACACCGGGGTGCAGATCCTGCGCACCGCGGGGCTCGCGGACATCGGCGAAGAGGCGTTTTCGCTCAATCTGCTGTGGGACCGGATGATCGCGCGCGGGCGGCTCTTCGGCTGCGCCTATCCCGGCCGGTGGTGCGATGTGGGGCGCCCCGATGGCATCGCGACGGCCGAGGCCCTGCTGGCGGAGACGCGCGATGTTTGAGCCCGGAGAGCCGCGTCTCTTTGGCCTCCCGCCCGGTGTCGATTTCGCCGAGGCCCTGGTCGCGGGCATCCGCGCCCGGATCGCAGGCGCGCCGCCGGAGGCCATCGCGCGCGTCACGCTCTTCGTCAACACCCAGCGCATGGCGCGACACCTGCGCGATCTTTTCGACACGGGCCCCGCCGGGTTCCTGCCGCGCATCCGGCTCGTGACGGGCCTCGCCCGCGATCCGGCGAGCCATGCGCTTCTGGGCGATATTCCCGCGCCAGTGCCGCCGCTGCGCCGCCGTTTGCAACTGACCGAACTGGTCTCGGCGCTGCTCGACCGGGCCCCCGATCTGGCCCCCCGTGCCGCGCTCTACGATCTCGCCGACAGCCTCGCCAACCTCCTCGACGAGATGATCGGCGAGGGGGTCGCGCCCGCCGACCTCGCCGCGCTCGAAATCCCCGACAGCTCCGGCCACTGGCAGCGGGCGCTGGCCTTCCTCAACCTCGTGACGCGCTATTTCGATGCAACGCAAGAGCCGCCTGACAACGAGGCGCGGCAGCGGATGGTCGTCTCGGCGCTGAGCGCGCTCTGGGCCGAGGCGCCGCCAGCGGATCCGATCCTCATCGCGGGCTCCACCGGTTCGCGTGGGACAACGGCGCTCTTCATGAAAACCGTCGCGGCCCTGCCGCAGGGGGCGATCATCCTGCCCGGCGTCGATTTCGACCAGCCCCCCGCCGTCTGGGACGCCATGACGCGCGCCCGCGGCGGCGAGGACCACCCCCAGTTCCGATTTCTCAGCCTCGCCCGCTCGATCGGCAGCCATCCGTCCGAGATCCGCCGCTGGGCCGATCATGCCCCCGCGAGCCCGCCGCGCAACGCGCTCGTCTCGCTCGCGCTGCGCCCCGCGCCGGTCACGGACCAATGGCTGAGCGATGGGCCGAAGCTTCCCGATCTGGCCGGGGCGGGCGCGGATGTGACCCTGCTTGAGGCCCCCACCGCGCGGGACGAAGCCATGGCGATCGCGCTGCGCCTGCGGCAAGCCGCGGAGGATGGCCGCAGCGCCGCGCTCATCACACCGGACCGGATGCTGACCCGTCAGGTCGCCGCGGCGCTGGACCGCTGGGGCATCGTGCCCGACGATTCCGCGGGCATGCCGCTGCCGCTGTCGCCGCCGGGCCGGCTGATGCGCCTCGTCGGGGCCTTCATCGGCACGGCGCCGACCGCTGATGCGCTTCTGGCCCTGCTCAAGCATCCGCTGACCCATCGCGGTACCGGGCGGGGGCCGCATCTTCTGCGCACGCGCGATCTGGAATTGCATATCCGCAAGAGTGGGATGCCCTTCCCCTCGCGCGCCGATCTGCTGAACTGGGCCGAGACGCGGCGCACAGATGCGGGCGCAGTGGTCTGGGCCGACTGGATTTTCGATGCGCTCACTCCACTCACCACGCTCGACCACGCGCCGCTGACGGCCTTCGTCGATGCCCATCTGCACACGGCGGAAATGATCTCACGCGGGGCGGACGGCGCGGCGGAGCGCGCGCTCTGGGACGGGGACGCGGGCGAGGAAGCGCGGCGGGTGACCTCTGAGTTGCAACGCGAGGCGCGCTTCGGCGGCCCGCTCTCGGCCAGCGACTACACCAGCCTCTTCGCCGCCGTGCTCAACACCGGCGAGGTCCGCGACGCAAGCCTGCCCCATCCCGGCATCCGCATCCTCGGGACGATGGAAGCACGGATGCAGAGCGCCGATCTGACCATCCTCGCCGGGCTCAACGAGGGCACATGGCCCGAGCCGCCCGCGCCGGATCCATGGCTCAATCGCGAGATGCGCGAGAAAGCCGGGCTGCTCCTGCCCGAGCGGCGGATCGGCCTCTCGGCGCATGATTTCCAACAGGCCATCGCGGGCGGGGAGGTCTGGCTCACGCGGTCGATCCGCTCGGAGGAGGCCGAAACGGTCCCCTCGCGCTGGCTCTCGCGGCTGACCAACCTTCTCGACGGGCTCGGCCCGACCGGGGGGCGGGACCTGCTGCGTGAGATGCGCGGGCGGGGCGCGGACTGGCTCGCGCTTTCGGCCGCGCTGGAAGAGCCCGGCACGGCCCCCCGCGCGGCCCGACCCTCGCCGCGCCCGCCGGCTCCACTGCGCCCGCGGCAGCTTTCGGTCACCGAAATCTCCCGCCTGATCCGCGATCCCTATGCGATCTACGCGCGCCACGTGCTCGGGCTGCGCCGCCTCGATCCCATCGTCCAGACCGCCGATGCGCCCCTGCGCGGCACCGTCATCCATGACATCCTCGACCGGTTCATGCGCGATGTGATGGCCGATCCAGAGGCGCTCAGCGCCGCGCATCTGATGGCCGTGGCCGAAGCGGGGCTTGCCGCCGATGTCCCCTGGCCGGCGACGCGCCGGTTCTGGCGCGCGCGGATGGCCAAGGTGGCCGACTGGTTTGTCGAGGGAGAGCGGGCCAGACGCGAGATCGCGCGGCCCCTCAGGACCGAGGTGCGCGGACGGTTCGAGCTCCACGAGCCGGTGTTCACGCTGACGGCCAAGGCCGACCGGATCGACGCGGACGCAAGCGGCCAACTTGTCCTGCTCGATTACAAGACTGGCACGCCCAAGACCGCGAAGGCGCAGATTGCCTTTGAAAAGCAACTGCTACTGGAGGCAATGATGGCCGAAAGCGGCGCGTTCGAGGGTATCGCCCCCGCCCCGGTGCGCGCGGCGCTCTACATCGGGCTCGGGGCCTCGCCCTCGGTCGTCCCCGCGCCGCTGGAGGACGAGGGGCCGGGGCTTGCGCGCGAGCGATTCCGCGAACTCATCGTCTCCTATCTCGATCCAGCTCAGGGGTTCACCGCGCGCCGCGCGATGGAAAAACGCGGCTTTGGCTCCGACTACGACACCCTCTCGCGCTATGGCGAATGGGACGAGACCCAGGCCCCCGAGCCGGAGGACCTCGCATGACGATGAACGAAGCCACCCGGCGACAGGTCGAGGCGACCCACCCGGAGCGGAGCACATGGCTCTCGGCCAACGCCGGCTCGGGCAAGACGCGGGTCCTGACCGACCGTGTCGCGCGGCTGCTCCTCAGTGGGGTCGATCCGCAGAACATCCTCTGCCTGACCTACACCAAGGCCGCGGCGAGCGAGATGCAGAACCGGCTCTTCAAACGGCTCGGCTCCTGGTCGATGCTGGAGGATGACAGGCTCGGCGCCGAGCTGGAGGCGATCGGCGCCGGAGGCGAGACGGGCAAGGACGCCCTCGCCCGCGCGCGGCGCCTTTTCGCGCTCGCTATCGAGACGCCCGGGGGCCTCAAGATCCAGACGATTCACTCCTTCTGCT
Source organism: Poseidonocella sedimentorum (assembly GCF_900116005.1). GTDB lineage: Bacteria > Pseudomonadota > Alphaproteobacteria > Rhodobacterales > Rhodobacteraceae > Poseidonocella > Poseidonocella sedimentorum. The sequence goes on along the minus strand of NZ_FOYI01000002.1, from coordinate 300,007 downwards.
CGGCCCTCCTGCGCCGCTTCCCGCTCGAAGCCGGGGTCAGCCCGCAGTTCAAGGAGGTGGACGAGCGCGCCGCCGAGCTGCTCATGACCGAGGTTCTGGACGGGCTCGCCGAGGGCCCGGAGGCGGATCTGCTCGATGGGCTTGCGGGCTACATCACCGATGAAGACGGCGTGATCAAACTGCTCTACGCGCTGCTCCGGAACCGGGCCTCGTTCCGCGCCGGTACCACGCGGGCGGATGTCTTCACCGCCTTCGAGCTCGGACCGGACGAAAGCCTTGACGCGCTCGCCGCGCGGACGCTCGGGCCGGACGCGGAGGACATCATCGCCGATCTGATCGCGACCCTGCCGCGCTTCAACAAGACCGACGCGACAGCCGCCGAGACGCTGGCCGCGATTCCGGCGCTCGATGAGACGTGCCTTCCCGCGCTGGAGAAGCTTCTTCTCTATGGCGAAAAGGCCAAATCCCCCTTCGGCCCCAAGATCGACGCCTTCCCCGGCAAGGCCGCCCGCGAGGCGCTCGGGGAGACACAATCCGCGCTCAACGCGTTGATGGAGCGGGTCCACCTCGCGCGCGAGCCGCGGCTTGCGCTGGCCGCCGCTGAACGCACCTGGGCGCTCCACCGGTTCGCCACCGCTTTCCTCGCCCGCTACGAGGCCGCCAAACTCGCCCGCGGCTGGCTCGATTTCGATGATCTCATCCTCAAGGCGCGCGGTCTGCTGACCGATCCGAAGCTTGCGCAATGGGTGCTCTACCGGCTCGATGGCGGGATCGATCACATCCTCGTCGACGAGGCCCAGGACACAAGCCCGTTCCAGTGGGACGTGGTCGAACGGCTCACCGAGGAATTCACCAGCGGCATCGGCGCGCGGGCCGATACGCTCCGGACGCTGTTTGTTGTGGGCGATGTGAAACAGTCGATCTATTCATTTCAGGGGGCCGATCCCAAGGCCTTCGGCGCCATGCGCGATGCCTTCCGCAGGCGGTTCGCCGAGGTCGCGCATCCGTTTCAGGAAAGCGAGCTGCGCCACAGCTTCCGCTCCGCGCCCGCGATCCTCGACGTGGTGGACAAGACCTTCGCGCTGCAGGGGGGCGAGGGGCTGGGGCAGGTCTCGGACCACGTCGCGTTTCAGGAGCGGCTGCCCGGCCGGGTCGATCTCTGGCCGGTGGTGCCCAAGCCCGAGAAACGCGAGCCGGGCGACTGGTACGAGCCCGTCGATCAACCCGCGGACAATGACGCCGAGGTGATCCTCGCGCGGAAGATTGCCCGCGAGATCAGGCGAATAACCGATCCAGGCGCGGGCGAAACCCTGCCCGAGAGCGGCCGCGACGGCGCGCTCACCCGCCGGCCCGTGCGGCCCGGGGATGTGCTTGTCCTCGTGCAACGCCGCTCGCCGCTCTTTCACGAAATCATCCGCGCTTGCAAGACCGAGGGGCTCGCCATTGCGGGGGCGGATCGGCTGCGCGTCGGGGCCGAACTTGCGGTGAAGGATCTCGCGGCGCTGCTTGGGTTTCTCGACCTGCCGGAAGACGATCTGGCCTTGGCCACGGCCCTGCGCTCGCCGCTCTTCGGCTGGTCCGAACAGGCGTTGTTTGACCTAGCGGCGCGGCGCGGCAAGGCGTTCTTGTGGGAAGCGCTGCGCGGCCGGGCGCAGGAGTTTTCCGAGACCGTCGCGGTGCTCGATGCGCTCCGGCGCGATGCGGATTACCTGCGGCCCTATGATCTGATCGAGCGGATTTTGACGCGCCATGACGGGCGGCGGCGCCTGCTCGCGCGGCTCGGGCGCGAGGCCGAAGACGGGATCGACGCGCTACTGGGACAGGCGCTCGCCTATGAGCAGACCGAGGTGCCGAGCCTCACCGGGTTCCTCGTCTGGATGCAGACCGATGATCTGGAGATCAAGCGCCAGATGGACAGCGCGAGCGACCAGATCCGCGTCATGACCGTGCATGGCGCCAAGGGGCTGGAAGCGCCGATCGTGATCCTGCCCGACACGGCCAAACGCAAACCGCCGACGCTCGATCCGCTGCTCGATCTGGATGGGATCCCCGCGTGGAGGCCCCGCGCCGGGGAGGCGCCGCCCGCCCTCAAGGCGCGGGCCGATGACGCCCGGAGCCGCGCCGAAGATGAGCGCCAGCGGCTTCTTTATGTGGCGATGACCCGGGCGGAGAAGTGGCTCATCGTCGCCGCCGCCGGCGAAACAGGAGACGCGGGCCAGAGCTGGTACGGACAGGTGGAACAGGCGATGCAGGCGCTTGGCACGACGCCGCTCGTGGCCACGGGCGCGACGGTCCAGCGCTATCAGTCGGGCGAATGGGCCGCGCCGCCCCTCGTGTCGCCGCAGACCGCCACGACCCTCGCGCCAGAGCTCCCCGACTGGATCAAGGCCCGCGCCGCCTCCCCGGAGCGCGCGGCCCCGACCCTTTCTCCGAGCGATCTCGGCGGCGCCAAGGCGCTTGCCGGTGAGGCGGGCGCGGCTGAAGCGGACGCGCTCGCGCGCGGGACGCTGATCCACCTGCTGCTCGAACATCTTCCGGCACTCCCCGCGCAAGGCCGGCGCGCGGCGGCGCACCGGCTTGCCGGGCTGCAAGCGCCCGAAGCCGCCGCCGCGGTGGTTGACGAGGCGATCGCGGTCTCCGAACGGGTGCTCGCCGCCCCCGATCTCTCGCCGCTTTTCGCCCCCTCCGCCCTCACCGAAGCGCCCATCACCGCCACCCTCCCCGCTCTGGGCAACGCGCGCATTCACGGCAGCATCGACCGGCTCGTCCTCGATGGCGGGCGCATTCTAGCGGTGGATTTCAAGACCAACCGCGTCGTGCCGGACAGCGCCCGAACCTGCCCCGAGGGGCTCCTGCGCCAGATGGGCGCGTACCTCCATGCGCTCACCGCGATCTACCCTGGCCGGGACATCGATGTGGCCATTCTCTGGACCGAAACCGCCACGCTCATGCAGCTGCCCCACGATCTCGTGACCGAGGCCCTCGGCCGGGCGGGCGCGCCTTGACGGGGTTGGGGTGCGTGCTTACGTTCGCCTCCCGACAGCTGCTTCCATTCAGGAGAAGAAACATGGCCACCGTTGCCGTAACCGATGACACCTTCGACGCCGAAGTACGCGGATCCGATATCCCCGTCGTGGTGGATTTCTGGGCCGAGTGGTGCGGCCCCTGCAAACAGATCGGCCCGGCGCTTGAAGAGCTCTCGGACGAGTTCGAAGGCAAGGTGAAGGTCGCCAAGGTCGACGTGGACAGCAACCCCGGCGCCGCCGCCTCCATGGGCGTGCGCGGTATCCCGGCGCTCTTCATCTTCAAGGACGGCCAGCCGGTCTCCAACCGCGCGGGCGCGGCACCGAAAGCGGCTCTGAAAAGCTGGATCGAAGAGTCGATCTGAGCCTGATCACTCGCTGATCCCGGGTTGAATGCAGCGCCGCAAATGCTGCGCGAGAGAAAGCCCATTGGCTCGGAGCGCAATGCCCGCTTCGAGCCAATGGTGCAGGATTCTGCGTGGCGCACGAAGGCCTGTAGTCCGGTTAAAAGTGAGCATTCGAAAACGTATTGTGCAACTGCCGATCAGGGATGGTTGTATCCGAAGCTCCACCAGGCCCCACCACGTCAAGCGTCGCGCAACATGTCGACAAAAGCGGTCACTTTGACCGGGCGGAATTTGGACGCGGGATAGACTGCAAATATCCCACCTTCCGGCAGCGTCCAGTGCGGCAAAACCTGTGTCAGCTGACCGCCCTGCAAATCCCTGCTCACCAAGAAGTCGGGCAATATCGCAACCCCTGCGCCGCCTTTGACCGCTTCCAGAATTGCTGGTGTGCTGTCGATGGCGAGAGTGTTTGCCATTTGCACCGACACGATCTGCTTCGCTTCGTTTTCAAACGCCCATTGCAACGGATCAGACAGGGACATGTTTGCAATGAAGTCCAGCGATGTCAGATCGTTGGGGTGTGCGATAGCGTCGAGCCGGGCCGTATCTTTGGTCGCCCCTACCAACAGTTGTTGAAAGCCGCCGAGTTTGCGCGCGATCAGTCCAGAATCCCGCAGCCAGCCCACACGAATGGCTAGATCAAGATCACCTGACATCAGGTCGCTGTGGCTGTCACCAAGATGCAGTTCAACCTTGCACTCCGGGTATTTACACCGAAATTTTGCGACCACCGGGGTCACAATGACGGCGCCATAGTCATGGGGTGCGGTCATGCGCAACGTGCCCAGGGGTCGGTCTGACAGTTGCGACAACTCGCCAAACGCATCGTCTGCATCCCGCAGGATTGACGCGCAGCGGATGTAAAATGCCAGCCCCGCTTCGGTCGTGCTGACCTTGCGCGTGTTGCGCACCAACAGGGTTGTTTTCAGCTCCTGTTCCAATTGCGTCACTTGCGAGCTGACCACGGCTTTGGTCACCCCCAGCCGCTCGCCGGCCTGTGTAAACGACCCCGTTTCCACCACCGCTGCGAAGTAGGCGAGCCTGTTCAGATTGCGTGCCTTTGACATGAGGCAACTGTTATCTTTTGACATACACATTGTCAAAATTGTTTGTCTTATCAATCACAATCCAGAGGCGCATATACCCCTCAAAGGAGACAAGACATGACACAGACAGTGACTTTGCAATACCTCTTCGATCCGTTGTGCGGCTGGTGCTATGGGGCCTCTGCTTCGATTAAAACTCTGGCGAAACACCCGGAAATCGACTTGCAGCCCATGGCAACGGGCCTGTTCTCCGGCACCGGCGCAAAGCCGATGAAAAGCTTTGCCGCGCAAGCCTGGGCCATGGATCAACGCATCGGCGCGCTGAGCGGTCAACCGTTCAGCGACGACTATCGTACCAAAGTGCTGGGCTCAGCGGATGCTTTGCTGGATTCAACGGTCGCAACACGTGCTGTCGTCGCTGTGTCCGAAAGCGCCCCTGATCGCGTGATCGACGCCCTCGTTGCTATCCAATCGGCGCGTTACAAGGACGGCAAAGACGTGACTTCGGCCGCTGTTGTTGCGGGTATCTTGACCGATCTCGGCCTGACGGACGCCAGCGCGCGTCTTCTGGCGGCAGATGACCCTCTGCTGCACCTGGTAGAATCCCGCACAGCGGCGGCCCGCGAACTGATGAGCGCCTACGGACTGCAAGGCGTGCCGTCCCTGATCGCAACCGTCAACGGAAAGCAGAGCATCCTGGACGCCAGCGCGCTGTATTCCGGACCGGGCAGCATCTTGACCGCTCTCAAACTGGCTTAACCCCTTCACAAGGAATTGGAAAATGAACCGTAGAACAGCCCTCAAAATGACCGCAGCCGCTGGCGTTGCCGCCCTTTCCGCGCCCGGAGTGGCGCTTGCACAGGAAAACGGCCTGAGCTGGACCCACTTCCCAGCCGGGGAAAACGGATTTTACCGCGCGCCTGTCTTGGTGTCCGGCCCGTCCGAAGCCGTCCTGATTGACGGCGGGTTTACGCTGTCTGACGGTCAAGCCTTGGCCGAAGCGATCAAATCCACCGGCAAGGCATTGACCACAATCTATGTCAGCCAAAGCGACCCTGATTTCTACTTCAGCCTGCGACCGATCGTAGAGGCCTTCCCTGAGGCGCGCGTCATCGCGGCCAGCGAAACCGTTGCTGCGATCAACGCGAATGTCGCCAAGAAGGTCGAGACATGGGCGCCGCAGCTTGGTGAAAACGGCCCGCAATCTGTTGATGATGTGGTCATGCCCGACGTTGACGACCGGGCAACCCTGACGGTGGACGACTATGTGCTCGATATCGTTCCGGCGACGGGTATCGCCAATCGCCGCTACATCTGGAGCGAAGACCTGCAGGCTGTATTCGGCGGTGTGATGGTCTTTTCCGGCACACATGTTTGGGTGGCAGACACGCAAACCAAAGAAGAGCGCGCGGCATGGATTGCCAACCTGGACGCCATCATCGCACGCGCGCCGCAGGTCGTTGTGCCGGGCCACATGACAGTTGACGCGCCGCTTGGTCTCGAAGCTGTTGCGTTCACCAAGGCCTATCTGCTGGCTGTAGAGGAAGAGTTGGCTAAGGCCACGACATCCGAAGACCTGAAAGCGGCAATGCGCGCCCGCTATCCCGATTTGGGAATGGGCATTGCCTTGGAAATCGGCGCAAAGGTTCTGACCGGCGAGATGAAATGGGGCTAGATGGAGCCCCAGTCCATTTCGGATGGGTGTTCTGTTCGCAATAGCGCACGTGCTTGAGCGCTGACGCCGATGCGCAACCCAATCTGCTGGCGAGCTTCGACAATGTCAAAGCTCGCCAGCAGACCCCGAACGGCTCTCGATTCCGTAGACGACGCATTTCCGACCATCTCGACAGACCGGACCTCAGGCCAGAGCATGGCGCGCGAGGCGGCGCAGGTGCTCCAGGCGCAGGGTCTTGCCGAGGCTGCGCTGCGTCAGGCGGGCCGGGATCGACGCCCAGTCCATCAGCAGTCGCACGCGCAGCAGGTAGCCGACCGAAGGATCCTCCGGCCCGACGAGATCGTAGCCCTCGAAGAACGCGCCCAGCAGCGGAGCGGGGAGAAGCTCCCCCGGCCCGAGCGCTTTGACCGGGACGTAGCGGCCCGCAAAGTTGATCAGCAGGCGCGCGATGTCGAAGCCGACCGGGGCGGTGTGATCGGCGGTGAAGTCCAGCCCGTAGCTTCGCGGCCCGTCGAGGACGATATTGTGCAGGTTGAGATCCCCGTGGGTCCAACTCGACCGGGTCTCGCGCCCTTCGAATTCCGGGGCAAGGTCAATCGCCGCCCGGGCCGCGCGCTCGAAGGCCTTTCGGTGGGGCACTGTGATCACGCCGGCCTCCAGCTCGGCCAACAGGTGGGTGAGGTGGTCCCGCATGAAGCGCGGTTGGAACACGCGTGTCTCCACCGGCCCGGCCCGGTGAAACGCCGCCATCCAGCCCCCCGCCGCCCGGAGCACCTGCGCCGGATCGGCGCCGGTCTCCAGCATGGCAAGGCAGGTCTCCCCGGCGACCGCCTCCATGAGCACCGCCTGCTGCCCCTCATCGACGGCCAGCACGCGCGGCACCCCGGCCGCCCCGTCCATCGCCGCCGCCGCGCGCCTCTGCGCCCCGACCACCCGGCGAAACCCTGTCGCATCCGCCGGCCGGAATATCCGCTTCAGGACCACCCCGCCCCCGGGCCCGTCGAACCGCTCAACCACGTGCGACCGCCGAGCATCCTCCTTGCGCCAGACCCGGACGCGCCGGTACGCCTCCGGATCGCGCCCCACCTCGCCGCAGAGCCGGGCAAACAGCGCCGCGTCTTCGGGGGGCATCTCGGGCGGCATGTGATCTCCGGTCGGTTGCAATAGCCAAGCGATGCACAGATATAGAGGCAAACGAAAGGGCGGATATGGCGGAAACGGATTTTCCCGGGTGGCACGGCACGACGATCATCGGCGTCCGAAAGGGCGGCGAAGTGGTGATCGCGGGCGACGGACAGGTGAGCCTCGGCCAGACGGTGATCAAGGGCACGGCGCGCAAGGTCCGGCGGCTCTCGCCGGGGGGCAATGATGTCGTCGCCGGGTTTGCCGGATCGACGGCGGATGCCTTCACCCTGCTCGAACGGCTGGAGGCCAAGCTCGAAGCAACGCCGGGCCAACTGGCCCGCGCAGCGGTTGAGCTGGCCAAGGACTGGCGGACAGACAAATACCTGCAGAAGCTCGAGGCCATGCTCATCGTCTCGGACGGCAAGGATCTCTATGTGATCACCGGCGCTGGTGATGTGCTGGAGCCCGAACATGACGTGGCCGCCATCGGCTCGGGCGGCAACTTCGCCCTCGCCGCCGCGCGCGGCATGATGGACACGGACCGCAATGCCGAAGAGGTGGCCCGCGCGGCCATGGCCATCGCCGCCGACATCTGCGTCTACACCAATGGCAATCTCACCGTCGAAAAGATCGGCGGCTGAGCCGCCTCCCCACGCAAAGGAACAGCCCGTGACCGACCTCACGCCCCGTGAAATCGTCAGCGAACTCGACCGTTTCATCATCGGCCAGAAAGACGCCAAGCGCGCCGTGGCCGTGGCGCTGCGCAACCGCTGGCGGCGCAAGCAGCTTGGCGACGATCTGCGCGATGAGGTCTACCCCAAGAACATCCTGATGATCGGCCCCACCGGCGTCGGCAAGACCGAGATTTCGCGGCGCCTCGCCAAGCTGGCGCGCGCGCCGTTCATCAAGGTTGAGGCCACCAAGTTTACCGAAGTCGGCTACGTGGGCCGCGATGTCGAACAGATCCTGCGCGACCTGGTGGACAACGCCATCCTGATGACCCGCGAGCACATGCGCGAGGACGTGAAGGCCCGGGCCCAGAAAAACGCCGAGGACCGGGTGATTACCGCAATCGCGGGCGAGGATGCGCGCGAAGGAACGCGCGAGATGTTCCGCAAGAAACTCATGGCTGGCGAGCTGGACGACACCGAGATCACGCTGGAGTTGCAGGACAATTCCAACCCGATGGGCATGATGGAAATCCCCGGCCAGCCCGGCGCCAACATGGGGATGCTCAACCTGGGCGACATGTTCGGCAAGGCCTTTGGCGGGCGCACGACGCGCAAGAAGATGACCGTGGCCCAGAGCTATGAGGTGCTGCTGGGCGAAGAGGCCGACAAGCTGCTCGATGACGAGACGGTGACCCGCGCCGCGCTGGAAGCGGTGGAGCAGAACGGGATCGTATTCCTCGACGAAATCGACAAGGTCTGCGCCCGGTCGGACGCGCGCGGTGGCGATGTCTCCCGCGAGGGGGTCCAGCGCGACCTGCTGCCGCTCATCGAGGGCACGACCGTCTCTACCAAGCACGGCCCGGTCAAGACCGACCACATCCTCTTCATCGCCTCGGGCGCGTTCCACATCGCCAAACCGTCCGACCTGTTGCCGGAACTGCAGGGTCGTCTGCCCATCCGGGTCGAGCTTCGGGCGCTGACCGAGGACGATTTTGTGCGGATCCTCACCGAGACCGACAACGCGCTCACGCGCCAGTACACCGCACTCATGGCGACCGAGACCGTGACCGTGTCCTTCACCGACGACGGGATCGCGGCGCTCGCCCGCATCGCCGCAGAGGTCAACGAAAGCGTGGAAAACATTGGCGCGCGGCGGCTGTACACGGTGCTGGAGCGGGTCTTTGAGGAACTCTCCTTCGCCGCGCCCGACCGGGGCGGCGAGACCGTTACCGTCGATGCCGCGTTTGTCGAAGCCAACGTCGGAGCGCTTGCGGCCTCGGCGGATCTGAGTCGCTACGTGCTCTAACCTATCCGCCCCCCGGAGATCGGGGGCAAAGGTTTGGTAACTTTACAGAAACCGTGCGCGTTTACTCCTTCATCAGCTTGTGCGATTCGAGGGACACCGCCGATGCATGATGGACAGCCGTTTCGGAGCGTTAACCAACGCGCGGCCGATCACGTGGCCGAACACCTGCGGCGCCCGCCGGTGCCACAGGCCGCGTTCTCGCTGATGATCGCCGTAATCGATCTCATCGGCATCACGCTCGGGATCTGGTTCGCCGCGTTTTTCGCCGAAGGCGGGGAGCTCCGGGCCGTCCAGACCATGATCGCCGCCGGGTTCACCGCGGTCCTGACCGTCTGCGCTCTCTGGATCGGCTCCGGCTATACCTTTGGTTTGCTTCGCAATACCTTGCGCGGATCGCTTCTCGCCTGGGCCGCGGGACTGGGCATGATCCTCGTGGTCTCCCCCTTGGGCCTTTGGCCCCAGCCATTCACCGGGTTCCTCCTCCCGGCGGGGATCATGCTGGCGCTCGTGATCGGATTCTCCCACGGCCTGATGGGAATCATGACCCGTTGGGCTCAAGATTTCGGCCTGACCGCCCGCTACGCCGTGCTGATCGGCGGCGGGCAGGAGGCCAGCGCCGTTCTGGAGTCGCTTCAGCGCGATCAGGTGCGCGACATGCGCGTGGTCGGCCTGTTCGACGACCGGACGGACGAGCGTTCGCCCGATATCGTCATGGGTGTGCCGAAGCTCGGGAAAATCAACGAGCTTATCCCCTTCACCCGCCGTGCGCGCGTCGACACGGTGATCATTGCCTTTCCCCTGACCGCGCAACGCCGGATTCAGGAAACCGCCGAATTGCTTCGCGTCCTGCCGATCGACATTCGCCTCTCTGGCCTCGCCTATAGCGTCTCGCACGGGCAGGTCGAAGCCGAGACATCCCAAGGCTATGCCAAGCTGATCTCGATCGCCGACCGCCCGCTCACCGGCGGGTCGGGCATGGCCAAACGCGCGCTCGATATCTTTGGCGCATCCTGGGGGCTTTTGCTGCTGGCGCCGCTACTGATCGGGGTGGGGCTCGCCGTCAAGCTGACCAGCCCCGGGCCGGTTTTCTTCCGCCAGCAGCGCCACGGATACAACAATACCACCATTGAGATTTTCAAATTCCGCTCGATGTACACCGATCAGGCCGACGCGGCCGCGCGCAACGTGGTGCAACGCGGCGATCCGCGTGTGACGCCCGTGGGCCGCTTCATCCGTCGCTGGTCGCTCGATGAATTGCCCCAGCTCATCAATGTGCTCAAAGGCGATCTCTCGCTCGTCGGGCCGCGCCCGCACGTGGTCGACGCGACCTATTCAGAAACGACGCCGTTCGAGACCCTGGTTAACGGCTATGCGGCCCGCCACCGGGTCCCGCCCGGAATCACCGGCTGGGCCCAAATCAACGGTTGGCGCGGCGAGATCGACAACCCCGAGCGGCTGCTGCGCCGGATCGAGCACGATCTTTACTACATCGAACACAGCGGGTTCTGGTTCGACTTGCGCATCCTCGCCATGACCATCCCGTCGCTGTTTTTCAAATCCGACTACGCCTACTGACCCGCGCGGCAAACGATCCCGCTTGATCCCCGCGCGCCGGGGGATCACAACGCGGGTATGATCGGTTTCCTCCGCGACAATCTGCGCTGGCTCCTGGCGGGCATCCTGCTGACCTTCTGTTCCTGCTTCGGACAGACCTTCTTCGTGTCGGTCTTTGCCGGCGAGATCATGGCGAGCTTCGAGCTGAGCCACGGCGACTGGGGCGCGCTGTACACGGTCAGCACGATGGCGGCGGCGGTGGTGATGCTCTGCATCGGCGGGCTGACCGACCGATTCCGCATCCGAACTTTGGGCCCCGCTGTGCTCGCAATGCTCGCGATCACGTGTCTCGGCATGGCCTTCGCGCGGGAGGTGGTCTGGCTCGGGGTGGTGATCTTCGGGCTGCGACTTTTCGGCCAGGGCTTGTCGACGCATCTCGCCACGGTCTCGATGGCGCGCTGGTTCAGCGCGCGGCGCGGCATGGCGCTCTCGGTCGCACGGTTCGGCTATCTCATTGGTGAGGCCGCCCTGCCCCTGCTCATCGTTGCGGCCATGGCGATCTGGCCCTGGCAAACGCTGTGGTTCGTGCCGGCAGCCGTCGCGCTGCTGGCAATTCCCGTGCTGCGCCGCGCCCTGCTCGAAGAGCGCACGCCGCAATCGCTGGCGAAATCTTCGGAAAGCGTCGGGATGTTAGGGCGCCACTGGACCCGGCGCGAAACCCTCGGCCACTATCTCTTCTGGGCGATGATCCTCGCCCAACTTGGCCCGCCCGCCTTCAACACCGCGTTCTTCTTCCAACAGGTGCACTATGCCGAGGTGAAAGGCTTCACCCACGTGCAAATCGTTGCCCTCTTTCCCTTTTTCACCGGCGCGGGCGTGGTCGCGATGCTCGGCGCGGGCTGGGCGGTGGACCGGTTCGGCGCGGCCCGGACGATCGTCTGGTCGCTCCTCCCGGCGGCGCTCGGATTTGCCTGCTTCGCCTTCGGCCCCACGCTCGGCTGGACGCTGCTCGGCATGATCCTTCTGGCCAGCACTTCCGGCGCAGCCTCCACCCTACCCGGCGCCTTTTGGGCGGAGTTTTACGGCACGCGGCACATCGGCGCGATCAAGTCGATGGCCAGCGCGCTCATGGTCTTCGGCTCGGCCATCGGACCGGGGCTCACTGGCGGGCTCATCGATGCGGGCGTGGGGATCGAAGCGCAATACGCCGGGATTGCGGTCTATTTTCTGCTCGCCACGGCGCTCATGGGTTGGGGGCTGCGCCGGGCGCTACCGGATCTCGCGGTTGCGCCGGAGGTAGACGTAGTACGCCCCTGACCCGCCGTGGCGCTGATGCGCCGGCACGACCTGCAACACCGCGGATACGAGCGGCGGCAGCGCCAGCCATTGCGGCACATTGTGGCGCAGCACGCCCTGGCGCACGGGGATCGGTCCGCCCTCGTCACGCGATTTGCCCTTGCCGGTGATCACCAGCACCACGCGCTTGCCCCGACCGTGGGCATCGAGGATGAAGCGCGTGAGCGCGGGATGGGCGCGGTCCATCGTCATGCCGTGGAGGTCGATCCGCCCCTCCGGCTTGATCTTGCCGCGAGAGAGCTTCCCATGTGTGCGCCGGTCCATCGCGAGCGGGCTCGCCTGAAGCCTGTCGCGCGGATCGCTGGGCTGGACAGAGGCGCTGAACCCTCCGCGCTCGGGCGCGCGATCCGGCCGTTCGATCGTCATCCGCGGGCCCTTCGGCGCGGGGGCGCCATCGGATTTGGGCGTCTCGGCCTTCTCGGCCGCAGTGCGGAGCGATCTCGGCAGCGGGGTCGTGCCCTGCGCTACCCGGTTCCACAATTCCTGCTCCTCGGGGCGTAATTTGCGCCGCCGGCTCATCCCTCCGCGTCCGGGGGAAACAGGGCGAAGGCGCGTTCGTTGGGCAGCAGCAGGATCATCCGACCCGGATCGCGCATCCGGCCCGCCGTGCGCCCCGCAAAATCGCCTGTGCCGACGAAGACATCGGCGCGCTGCGCACCCTTGATCGCCGAGCCGGTATCCTGCGCGATCATCAGCCGGCGGAGCGGCTCCTGCCCGTCTTTCTCAAGCCAGACGGGCACGCCGAGCGGGGTGTAGGCTGGATCGACCGCCAGCGTGCGCATCGCCGTCACCGACCGGTTCATCGCGCCCAGAGGCCCGCGATCCGGCGGGACCTGATTGATTTCGCGGAAGAACACGTAAGAAGGATTGTGGTGCAGCAGCGCCTGCCCCGCGTCGGGATTGTCGCGGACCCAGGCCTTGATCCGCTGGGCCGAGACCTGATGCGCGGCAAAGACGCCGCGCCGCGCAAGCTCCTTGCCGATGGAGCGGTAGGGGTGGCCATTGGCCCCGGCATAGCCGACGCGCAGAAACCCGCCATCGGGCAGACGGACGCGGCCAGAGCCTTGAACCTGAAGGAAAAACAGCTCAACCGGATCATCGACCCAGACGAGTTCCAGCCCCTGCCCCGCCATCGCGCCGGAGCTCTCGATTTCGGCCCGTGTAAGCCAGGGCTGCGCCTGTCGGGCCGCGTCGGGCATCCGGTAGAGCGGATAGCGGAACCGGTCTGACGGGCGAAGCGCGCCATCAAGTTCGGGCTCGAAATACCCGGTGAAAAGCGCCTCCGCACCATCCTCGACCAGCACCGGCCGGAAGAAGGTTTCGAAGAACAGCCGCGGGTCGGGCTCGGCCGTGGCCGCGGCGCAGATCGCCTGCCAGTCGGGATCGGTCAGATCGAGGCAGGTTTCGCGAAAGGTGGTAAATGCGGCAAGGTGATCGTCTTCGGCCCAGCCGTCGAGATCCTCGAACCCGAGCAGCGTCACCCGCGGCTCCTGCGCTGTTGCCGACCCGGCCACGACCGCCCCGCTCAGGATCGCCGCCCGCAGCGCGCGCATCACTCGCCTGTAGCCACCAGCTGCCAGTTCGGATCGTCGTTGCCCATCGCGCGGGCAAAGGTCCAGATGTCTTTCTGGCGTTTGATCTCGGTCGGGCTCCCCTCGACCACCTCGCCCTCGGCGTTCTTCACGGTGGAGGTCATCTCGCCGACGAACCGGACCGTGACCTCTCCCTCGCTCGTGGCTTCGTCGAAATGGGCATCAACGAAAGAGGTTTCCCGCACGCCGACAAACTCCGCCTCGATCGACAGGCCCTGCTCCTCGCGGAGCGCAATACCGCTCTCAAAGCTCTCGAAGACATCCTCGGACACGAAGGGTTTGAGCGAGGCGATATCCCCGCGCTCGTATCCCATGAGGATCATCTCATAGGCGCCTTTCGCACCGGAGAGGAATTCGGTGACCGAAAAGCTCGGCTCGACTTCCTTCATCCGCGCCAGGGCCTCGGCCTGCGGGCTCTCGGCGGGGACGTGGTCCACGATATCGCGGTCCGGCCCGCCATCGATGACCTCGAACTGCGGCTCGCGCGACGACCCTGCCTCAGGGGCTCCGCGCGGCACGGGCGGCTTTTCAAACCCGTCCCGCGTCCCCAGCACGCTTTTCAGGCGCAGAATGAGGAATACCGCAATGCCGGCAAGGACAAGAAGCTGGAGAATGGAGGAGTTCATCGGGGGCTCATATGCTCCATTGGGGATGGTATCGTTACATCACCGTACCTATGTAAGATAGCACCGGTGGCAAGTCCACCGCTGCAACCAATGCCCTGTCCCCGTGAGGTTCCGAATGTGGCTCTTCGTGCTGTTCCTGGCGATTCCGCTGATCGAAATCGGCCTGTTCATTCAGGTCGGCGGCGCCATCGGGCTCTGGCCCACGCTTCTGATCGTCATCGTGACGGCCATCGCGGGCACGTGGCTCGTGCGGAGCCAAGGGCGCGGCGTGATGTCTCAGATCCGCCGGTCGTTCAATGAGCTCAACGATCCGACCGAGCCGCTCGCCCATGGCGCGATGATCCTCTTTGCTGGCGCGCTTCTCCTCACGCCGGGGTTTTTCACCGATGCGGTGGGCTTTTCGCTGCTCATTCCGCCGGTGCGCCGGTCGGTGTTCAAAGCGCTCAAATCGCGCGTCAGCATGAGCGGTTTCGCCGTGCGTGAGACGCGCCGCAGCGCGCAGCCCGGGACCATTGATGGCGATTTCGAAGATCTCACACCGCGCGGCCCGGGCTCTCCCGATGGCATCGAGGGCAGCAAACGTCCGACGCATGAGCCCTCAGGCTGGACCAAGCATTGAGGCCATCCACCTCATCTGTTAAGCACCGCCGCGACATGTGATCCTTTGGAGAATTCAGACATGGCCGAAAACGGCAGCGCGGAGACCGGTGCGGAGGCAGCACCGGCAGACCAACCCCAAGTCAAGATGAACATTCTGGCCCAGTATATCCGGGACCTGTCCTTCGAGAACCTGCTCGCGCAGAAGGGTCTCGGCGGTGAGGTTCAGCCGGAGGTGACCGTGCAGGTGAACCTCGATGCGCGCAAACGCAGCGTCGAGAACCAGTACGAAGTGATCACCAAGCTGACGGTCAATTCCAAGAACAAATCCGGCGGCGAGCCGCTCTTCCTGCTCGAGCTGGAATATGCCGGCGCGTTTCAGATCGAAGGCGTCAAGGATGAGCAGCTGCACCCGTTCCTGCTGATCGAATGCCCGCGGATGACCTTCCCCTTCGTCCGCCGTGTGGTCAGCGATGTCACGCGCGATGGCGGCTTCCCGCCGCTCAACCTCGAAACCATCGATTTCCTCGCGCTCTACCGCAACGAACTTTCGCGGCGCGCGCAGGAGCAGACGGCGCAGGCCTGATCTGTTTCGATACGGTGACGATCAAGGCGCGGGCCCCGCGGGGCGCCGCGCCTTTTTTCTGGGCCGAAGCTGCGTCCGTCAGCCGTCGAGACTGCGCCAGAGCGCGTTGTCGCCGAGCGTCTCGACAAAGGCCGCATGCGCCTCGGCCTCGGCCGCGCTGATGCGCGGGGGCAGAGGTGTCGGCCGGGGCGACGGGCGCCAGTTGTCCGAGGTGGTGGCGGCGTTTTGGCTGCGCGGGTCCGTGGCGAGGGCAAAGTCCGGTTGCCGCCCGCCGATCAACTCAAGGTAGACATCGGCAAGGATCTCGGAGTCGAGCAAGGCGCCGTGCAGCGTCCGCGACGCGTTGTCGATTCCGAACCGCCGGCAGAGCGCGTCGAGCGAGGCCGGAGAGCCAGGAAAGCGCTTCCGCGCGATGGCCAGGGTGTCGAGCGCCTGTTCCCATGGGATCAGCGGCAGGTTGATCCAGCGCAGTTCCGCATTGAGAAACTTCATGTCGAAGGCCGCGTTATGGATCACAAGCCGGGCATCGCCGATAAAGTTGAGAAACGCCTGGCCCACCTCCTTGAACACCGGCTTGTCGCGTAGGAACTCGTCGCCGAGCCCATGCACCTCGAACGCCTCCTGCGGCATGGACCGCTCGGGGTTGATGTACTGGTGATAGGTCTTGCCCGTCGGCACGTGGTTGAAAAGCTCGACGGCCCCGATCTCGACGATCCGGTCGCCCTGCTCCGGCTCGAACCCGGTTGTTTCCGTATCAAGGACAATTTCACGCATCGCCAAGCCCCTCGCGCCAGGTTGAGACCAAGGAGTGCACCTGTGCATGGGCGTGTTCAAGCGTGTCGGTCAGGATCACATGATCGGCCCGCGCGCATTTTTCCGCATTGGGCATCTGGCGGGCGAGAATATCCTCAAACTGCTCTTGCGTCATCGTGCCGCGGGCCATGACACGCGCTTTTTGAACCTCAGAAGGCACACTCACGCAGACGGTCCGATCCATCGCCTTGTCGGCACCGATCTCAAACAGGAGCGGGATATCGAAAACGATGATGTCGGCCTCGCTGGCCTCGGTAAATTGCCGCCGATCTTCGGCGACGAGGGGATGAACGATCGCTTCGATCCGAGCAAGCAAACCGGGGTTCTCCAGAAGCGCCATCTTGAGTCGTTCGCGCGAAATACCGCTATTTATCAATGCATTCGGAACGAGGTCCCCCAGCGGCGCAACCGCCGCCCCGCCTTCGGCATAAAGCCGGTGGACGGCGTCATCCGCGTCCCACACAGCGCAGCCCTCCTCGGCGAACATGCTTGCCGTGGTGGATTTTCCCATGCCGATGGACCCGGTCAGACCAATGCGCAAGCTCATGCCAAAAGCGCCTCGCGCAATGCGGGTGTCACCTCGGGGCGCGCCCCGAACCACCGCTCGAAACCCGGCACGCCCTGATGCAGGAGCATCCCCAACCCGTCGACCGTGGTGCAACCCTTGTCCTTCGCGGCGCGCAGGAGTCCGGTGTCCAACGGAACATAGACGAGATCGGAGACGATCGTGCTGGCAGAGAGCTTGTCGAGCGCAAGGTCAAGACTCGGCTTCCCCACCATTCCGAGCGAGGTGGTGTTGACGAGAAGCGAACAATCACCAACGGCGTCTCCTGTGTCCTCCCATGGCAGAACGCTCACACCGGCGCCAAAAGCCGAGGCGAGGTCTTCGGCGCGAGCGCGCGTGCGGTTGCAGAGGCGGATATCGCCGACCCCTGCCTCCTGTAGCGCTGCGATGACCGCGCGCGCGGCCCCACCGGCGCCGAGCAGCAAGGCCGGCCCATCGGGCGCCCAGCCAGGGGCCTGCTGGCGCAGGTTGGCCAAAAATCCGTAAGCATCGGTATTGTCTGCGTGAATTCGGCCGTCCGCGCCAAATGTCAGCGTGTTCGCCGCGCCGATGGCCCGGGCGGCCGAGCTGATCTCATCGGCGAGTTTGATCGCGGTTTCCTTGTGCGGAATGGTCACGTTTGTGCCCACGAACCCCATTTTCGGCATGGCCCGCAACACGGCTTCCAGATCACCGTCCTTCACATGCAGCGGCACATAATGCCCATCAATCCCCAACTGATCGAGCCAGAAACGATGCATGCGCGGGGATTTGCTATGCGCGATGGGATCGCCGATGACCCCGGCGAGAGGACGCCCGCCCGCGCGGTTGGATGCGTGTATCATGTGGGCAGGTCTCCCCTCAGGGTCAGGAAATTGATCAGATCGAGCAGCGGCAGGCCAAGGATGGTAAAATAGTCGCCCTGGATCGACGTGAAGAGGCGGACGCCCTCCTCTTCCAGTTTATAGCCGCCAACCGAATGGCGGATGCTGTCCCAGTTCCGGGCGACGTAATCTTCGATGAACCCGGCGCTCAGGCTGCGCATTGTCAGCCGCGCGATGCCCACATGCCGCCAGACCGGCTCGCCGTTTTCGTAAAGAACGGCGGCGGAAAAGAGCTGATGAGTCTGGCCGGAGAGCTTCGCAAGATCCTCCCGCAAAGCTTCTGGGGATTCGGGTTTGCTGAAGAGCACACCGCCGCAGGCCAGCACCTGGTCACACCCAAGGACCGGGCTTTGCCCATGTTTCGCGGCGATTTTGCGCGCCTTGTGCTCGGCAAGCCCGTCGGCAATGTCCCGAGGCGGTGCATTTTCGGCCTCCATCGCCGCGCGCAGTAAGGTTTCGTCAACCATGGCGGGTATAGCGTCGATATCGAACCCTGCGTTTTCCAGCAGAAGGCGCCGGATTTGCGATCCGGAGGCCAGCGTCAGTCGAGGCTTTGGTGTGGATAACATTGGGGTCAGCCCTGCGGGATTGCGGTTGGTAAGATCGGATAACCCGGGGCTTTCAGGCAGACCACCCCATTTTCACTGTTCCCCAGGTCACGACGAGAGCTGTTGTACCTCTGTGGGAAAGGACAGAACGCTGCTGTGAACAACCAGGTGGCAGCTGGTCACGTTGCGAGTTCTTAACAAGCCATGATTCTCGTCTACGCTTTGAAAATCATGTGTTTTTAAGAGTGTTGCTCAGATTCTCCAAAGAGTTATCAACATCACGTCGATACGCTGTCCAACTTCGGGGATAAGATTTGATCCCCAGATTCCGGCCTTACTACAAAAACATCATTCTTAACTCTTATCTTTATTATTATAGATGAGCGGTATGTTCGATCTGCTCCTCACCGCCTACCCATGGGTCAAGTCTCTGCACGTGATCTCGGTCATTGCCTGGATGGCGGGGTTGTTCTATCTGCCGCGGCTCTTTGTCTATCATGTCGAGAAGGTTGAGAGCGGATCAGAGACAGACGCGCTCTTCCAGACCATGGAGCGCAAGCTCTTCAGGGTGATCATGCAGCCCGCGATGATGGCCAGTTGGACCTTTGGGTTGATCATGGTGTTCACGCCCGGGGCCGTCGATTGGGGGGCGATTTGGCCCTATACCAAGGGTTTCGCGATACTCTCGATGACCGCGTTCCACGACTGGTTGGGCCGAAGAGTTTATCAGTTTTCGCAGGGCACCAACCAGCTGACCGGCCGGCGCTATCGGATCATGAACGAGGTCCCGACAGTTTTGTTGGTGATCATCATATTTTCGGTCATCGTCCGCTTCTGACGGCTCGCTTGACTCCCGACCCCGCCTTGAAATACTGACGGATCAGGCTCGTCCGAGCTGATTTTTCCGAAAGACAACGTGGCGCCTGCGTCTGAGATGCGGTGAGCAAGGTATATATGTGATGAGCGAAGAGAGTCTCAATCTGGCCGACCTTAAGGCGAAGAGCCCGAAGGATCTTTTGTCTATGGCCGAAGAGCTCGAGATCGAAAACGCCTCGACCATGCGCAAGGGCGAGATGATGTTCTCGATCCTCAAGGAACGCGCCGAAGAGGGCTGGACAGTCTATGGCGACGGGGTCCTAGAGGTCTTGCAGGACGGGTTCGGGTTTTTGCGCTCGCCCGAAGCCAACTATCTCTCGGGTCCGGACGATATCTACGTCTCGCCAGACATGATCCGGCAGTTTTCGCTGCGGACCGGTGACACGGTCGAGGGGCAGATGAAAGCACCCGATGAGAGCGAACGGTATTTTGCGCTCACGGATGTCACCAAGATCAACTTCGAGGATCCTGAAAAGGCTCGGCACAAGATCGCCTTTGACAACCTTACGCCTCTTTACCCGGATGAGCGGCTCTCGATGGAGGTCGAGGATCCGACCATCAAGGATCGCTCCGCGCGCGTCATCGATCTGGTGGCGCCGATCGGGAAGGGGCAGCGGAGCCTTATCGTCGCGCCGCCGCGGACGGGTAAAACCGTCATCCTGCAGAACATCGCCAATTCGATCGAGAAGAACCATCCGGAGTGCTATCTGATCGTCCTGCTGATCGACGAGCGGCCGGAAGAGGTCACCGATATGCAACGGAGCGTAAAGGGGGAGGTCATCTCCTCGACCTTTGACGAACCGGCGACGCGGCACGTTGCGGTGAGTGAGATGGTGATCGAGAAGGCCAAGCGGTTGGTTGAGCATAAACGAGATGTTGTTATTCTTCTCGACTCAATCACAAGACTTGGTAGGGCGTTCAACACTGTCGTTCCATCGAGTGGTAAAGTTCTGACCGGTGGTGTCGATGCAAACGCCCTTCAGCGGCCCAAGCGGTTCTTCGGCGCGGCGCGGAATATCGAAGAAGGCGGCAGCCTGACGATCATCGCGACGGCGCTGATCGATACGGGCAGCCGGATGGACGAGGTCATCTTTGAGGAATTCAAAGGGACTGGCAACAGCGAGCTCGTTCTTGATCGCAAGATTGCCGATAAGCGGGTCTTCCCGGCGATCGACATCCTCAAATCCGGGACGCGGAAGGAAGATCTTCTCGTCGACAAAGGCGATCTTGCCAAGACCTTCGTGTTGCGCAGGATTCTCAACCCCATGGGGACGACCGACGCGATTGAATTCCTGCTTTCCAAGTTGAAGCAGACCAAGACAAACTCCGAGTTCTTCGATTCAATGAATACCTAGGTTCCTGAAGGACTGACCCTTTGGACACGATTTTCGCGCTATCAACGGCGCCGGGTAAAGCCGGCGTCGCTGTCATTCGGGTTTCAGGCCCTGAGGCGTTTCGCGCCGCGGAAGCTGTGTGCGGTTCATTGCCGGCGACTCACAAGGCAGCTTTGCGGCGGTTCAGAAAACGCGATGGTACGCTCATCGATGAGGGGATCGTGATCTGTTTTCCGGAAGGGAACAGCTTCACCGGTGAAAATGTTGTTGAATTTCAAACTCATGGCAGTCAGGCTGTCGTATCGCTTCTTGAAACCGAGCTCAGCAGTATTAGCGGCGTGCGCCATGCCTTGGCCGGTGAATTCACCCGACGGGCCTTGCTGAATGACCGGCTAGACCTGACTCAAGTTGAAGCGCTTGCGGATCTGATCGAAGCGGAGACAGTGGCCCA
Source organism: Poseidonocella sedimentorum (assembly GCF_900116005.1). Lineage (GTDB taxonomy): Bacteria > Pseudomonadota > Alphaproteobacteria > Rhodobacterales > Rhodobacteraceae > Poseidonocella > Poseidonocella sedimentorum. The sequence continues at coordinate 278,993 of NZ_FOYI01000002.1, read as the reverse complement.
GCACAGCCAGGCGATCGAGACACTGTCGGGGCGCTTGGCGGACTCAGTGGTAAAATGGCGTGAAGGGCTCCTTACCGCGATGTCGCTTGTGGAAGCCATGATCGATTTCTCGGACGAAGAGCTTCCTCCCGGAATGACTGAGGATATCGTGCGGCGTCTGGCTGAACTTGCTCGAACCTTTGAGCGCGAAATCGAGGGAAGCCAAGTCGCGGAGCGGGTACGTAGTGGGTTTGAGATCGCCATCATTGGGCGGCCCAATAGTGGTAAATCCACATTGCTGAACCACATTGCCGGTAGGGAAGCCGCAATCACGTCCGAAATTGCCGGGACGACGAGAGATGTCATCGAGGTGCGGATGGATTTGTTCGGACTTCCGGTGACTTTTCTCGATACCGCAGGGATGCGAGAGACGGACGACCCGATAGAGGCGAAGGGTGTAGATCTCGCCAAGCAGCGTGCGGAGCGGGCTGACATTCGAATCCATTTGGTTGAGAGTTCCGACTCCGGGGATTTACGAATTGAAGACGGAACTGCTTTTGTTGGACAGAAACGAGATCTGGCGAGCTACCCCGGGTTTGGCCTATCTGGCGTGACCGGTGAAGGCGTTTCAGATCTACTTCACGCAATTCATGAGTATCTGAAAAATTCAGTAAATTCAAAAGGTAGCATCAGCAATGAAAGACACCGCCGTTCTTTGGTTGAAGCGAAAAGGTGTATCTTGCAGGCTGCAGTTCACATAGAGCTGGGGGAAGACTACGTTGATCTCGCGGCAGAAGAGCTACGTAGAGCAGTGCATGAGCTTGATGCCGTTGTAGGCAAAATCGGCGTGGAAGACGTGTTGGGAAAGATATTCGCCACGTTTTGCATGGGTAAATAGAGGATTGTTTCACGTGAAACATTACGATGTGATCGTCGTAGGCGGTGGACACGCCGGGTGTGAGGCCGCCCACGCTGCGACCCGAATGGGTGCAATAACGGCGTTGGTTACAATGAAGCGTGATGACCTGGGCGTAATGTCTTGCAATCCAGCAATTGGAGGATTGGGAAAAGGTCATCTTGTACGCGAAATTGATGCGCTAGATGGCGTTATGGGCCGAGTGGCTGACCTTGCTGGTATTCAATTTCGTCTACTGAACCGGCGCAAAGGACCTGCAGTGCAAGGACCTCGGGCGCAGATCGATCGATCTCTCTATAAAGCTCATATGCGCACCGAGATGGAGTCGCTGCCGATTCTTGATCTCCTCGAAGGCGAGGTTGCTGAACTTCTCTTTGAAAATTCGAAACTAGTCGGGGTTGGCTTGACAGACAACGCGGCGATCTATGGCAAAACCGTGGTGTTGACCACTGGGACATTCCTCGGTGGCACCGTGCATATAGGGGACAAGCGCTATCCTGCCGGCAGAATGGGCTCCAAATCGTCGATTCGCCTCGCTGCGCAAATTCGGGACCTTTTTCCGCGTATGGGTCGCCTCAAGACCGGTACACCGCCGAGATTAGATGGGAAAACAATAAATTGGGAGGTTCTTGAGTCTCAGCCTGGGGATGACGTACCCACCTACTTCTCTTTTCTGACGAACTCGACGTCAACAGAACAGGTTTCTTGCGGAATTACTCATACGAACGGTGAGACTCACGACATAATTAGAGAGAATCTCGATAGATCTGCTATGTACGGTGGTCATATTGAAGGAACTGGACCGCGATACTGCCCATCCATCGAAGATAAAGTCGTCAGATTCTCTGATAAATCGTCTCACCAAGTGTTCTTGGAGCCAGAGGGACTCTCGACCGATGTTGTATACCCTAACGGAATCTCCACGTCACTTCCGGAAGATGTCCAGGAAAGCTACGTTTCCACGCTAAAAGGGCTTGATAACGTTAGAATTATCCAACCCGGATACGCGATTGAGTACGACTATTGCGATCCTACAACCCTATCGCGAACATTGGAACATAGGGATCAAGAAGGTCTTTTCCTAGCTGGGCAGATCAATGGCACAACTGGCTACGAAGAAGCTGCAGCGCAAGGATTGGTCTCGGGGTTGAACGCGGCCGCGAAGGCGCTCAGCAAGGATACTGTGACGTTCTTGCGTTCAGACAGCTATATCGGCGTGATGCTGGATGATTTGACAACTCGCTCCGTTACCGAACCATATAGGATGTTCACCTCTAGAGCTGAGTTTCGCTTGAGGTTGCGTGCGGATAACGCAGATCAGAGGCTTACTGAATTCGGAAAGCTGGCTGGGTGTGTCGGAGAAGCACGTTGGACAGTATTTGCGGAGAAAAAGTCAAAACTAGATTCGGCCAAAGCGATAATGGAGAACAAGACCTACTCTTCGAAGGAGCTCGAAGGGTTCGGTATTAGCGTGAAGAACGATGGGAAGAAGCGGTCAACCTTTGATCTTCTGTCCTTCCCGAACATCGAGTTTCCAGATCTCCTTGAAATTCAGCCAGAGTTGTCGTCGGTCGAATTCCATGTGCGGGAGCAAATCGAGAGAGATGCGATGTACGCAAATTATCTTGTGCGGCAAGAACGCGACGCTGAAGCGCTGCAGCGGGATGAGCAGAGGGCGATCCCTGTTGATATGGACTACGAGTCTCTATCCGGGCTTTCGGGCGAGCTTCGGTCTAAACTAGTCCGCGTTCGTCCGGCTTCCTTGGGACAGGCTGCGAGGATCGAAGGGATGACGCCTGCTGCGCTGACTTTGATTCTTTCTGTCCTGAAGCGCTCTGAAGCTGAACGCAGGGCGTGAGCATGGAAATGCAGAATGTTTCACGTGAAACAGAGGCGCTATTTCGGAGTTTTGAATCGCTTGTAGGGAAGTGGTCGCCCAGAATAAATCTTGTATCCAAAAGCGACCTCTCCAATGTCTATTCTAGACATATCATTGATTCTAAACAAGTTTATCAAGTTGATTGGAACTGGTCGTCGTGGATCGATATAGGGTCTGGCGGCGGATTTCCTGGCATCGTCGTTGCGATTTTGGCGAAGGAGTTCAATCCCGGTGGGAAGGTCGTCCTCGTGGAGAGCGACAAGAGAAAATGCGCCTTCTTGCGGACTGCGATCCGCGAACTGGATCTTCCAGCCCAGGCTCTCGGTCAGCGGATAGAGGACGTACCTTCGCAACCTTTCGACATCGTTTCTGCGCGCGCGTTAGCGCCTTTGGGTGCACTATTCGGGTTGTCTGAGAGGTTCCTTCACGAAGCGACTACACTTGGGTTCCCGAAAGGGAAGAAATGGCAAGAAGAAATAGAGCTTGCATCACGGCAATGGCTGTTTGATTACGAAGCTGTGCAAAGTAAAACCGATCCTGAAAGCAGGATTCTGATCATCCGAAATCTCCGTCCTATCGAGGACAAATAACCGTTGAAAACCAAAGTGATAGCGGTCGCCAACCAAAAAGGCGGCGTGGGCAAGACAACGACGACGATCAACCTGGCAGCCGCTCTGGCTGAGCTGGGCCACAGATCGTTGATCATTGATATTGATCCTCAAGGAAACGCCTCGACTGGCCTTGGGTCTGATCCGGAATCACGCGATCTGACGACGTACGATCTGCTTTTCGAGGACGTGGGACTGGACGCCGCTTCGATTCCAACAGACGTCGAAAATCTCGACATTATCGTGTCGAACACAGATCTGAGCTCTGTCGATCTGGACCTGGTCACTCAGGAAAATCGCAGCTTTTTGCTGAAAGAGATCCTTCGCTCGGACGCTTCAACGCTGGCAGGCTACGAATACATTTTTCTGGATTGTCCACCATCGCTGAATATTCTCACGATCAACGCCATTGTCGCGGCGGATTCGATTTTGGTGCCTCTGCAGTCAGAGTTTTTTGCATTGGAAGGGCTTTCGCAGCTCATGGTTACCATCCGCGAGATCCGTGAAACAGCGAATCCAGAGCTTCGAATAGAGGGTGTCGTGCTCACGATGTTCGACAAACGGAACAACCTGTCGCTGCAAGTCGAGAAAGACGCGCGGGAGCACCTGGGGCATTTGGTGTTTGACACGAGAATTCCACGGAACGTTCGTTTGAGCGAAGCGCCATCGCATGGGTTGTCCGTCCATGAATATGATCGCTACTCGATCGGCGCGCAGGCGTACAGGCGGCTTGCACACGAAATAATAAATAAAAACAAAGAGTTAGGATAGGATTCACGATGAGGGACCCGAAATCCAAAAGCCGTGGATTGGGGCGCGGGCTCTCTGCGCTCATGGCAGATGTGAATGTCGCCTCCGATGCGACGGGCGCAGGGGTTAGCGCGAAGACCGAGCGTTTTCTGCCGATTGAACAAATTCAACCCAATCCGGATCAGCCGCGGAAGCGATTTTCCGAGGATGAATTGCAGGGGCTTGCCGACTCAATTCGTGAGAAGGGCGTCATTCAGCCACTCATCGTGCGCCGAATTGATGAGGCCGATCACTACCAGATCGTGGCGGGTGAGCGTCGTTGGCGCGCCTCTCAGCTGGCGCAGTTGCATGAGCTGCCAGTCATTGTTCGCGAATTGTCTGACTCGGATGTGCTTGAGATCGCCATCATCGAGAACATCCAGCGCGAAGAGCTTAACGCGATCGAGGAGGCGCTTGGCTATCGCCAGCTCATGGATCGTTTCGGCCACACTCAGGAGCAAATCTCGAAAGCTCTGAGCAAGAGCCGGAGCCACATTGCGAACCTTTTGCGGTTGCTCAACCTGCCGGAACAGATTCAGGACCATGTGGCCGCAGGGCGCTTGTCGGCCGGGCACGCACGTACGCTCGTTGGCCACCCGCAAGATGTTGAACTTGCAGAAAAGATCATCAATGAGGGCCTGTCGGTACGTCAGGCCGAAAAACTGGCCAAGTCCGGGTCAGATAATCCAGCTGCGCGGATCAAGAAACGCAAGTTGATCGCGCCTGATAAGGACGCCGATACCCGCGCTCTGGAGGCGGATCTTACTGCAAATCTCAAAATGTCGGTGGTTGTCGAGCATGATCCGGGGACGGAGCGGGGCCGCGTGACGATTCAGTATAAGTCCTTGGAGCAATTGGATGAACTTTGCCAACTGCTTGGCGGTCTGTGACTAGAGCAGCTTTGCCAGGATAGCGTTCAGAACGGCGCGGCCGCTCCGTGTTGCGCCGATCTGCTCCGCGCGCGTCCAGATCAGGCCCAATTCTTGTAGCTCATCAATCGCGTCCGGGTCCAATTCGCGACCGCTGAGTGTCCGGAAACGGTTGAGCGACATACCTTCGGTCAATCGCATCGACATGAGCGCATATTCCGAAGCGGCATCGTCATGTCCCAGAACAGTCCGTTGCAATTCGCCCAGCCCGTCATCGACCGCGCTTAACCATGCGCCGGGGAGGAGTTGCGTTGAGGTCGCGACGCGCTGACCGTTCAGCGTCAACCGCCCATGCGCGCCCGGCCCGATGCCGGCGAAATCGCCGTAACGCCAATAGATCAGGTTATGCGCCGAGCCGTGGCCTGGCATTGCGTGATTGGAGATCTCATAGGCCGGATAGCCCGCTGCCTCGGTGATGTCCTGCGTGAGCTCATACAAATCGGCGGAGAGATCTTCATCGGGCAGCCCTTTGAGATGCCCAAGCGCGTGACGTTTGCCAAAAACGGTGTCCGGCTCGACCGTCAATTGGTAAAGCGAGAGATGCCCCGCAGCCATGCCGAGCGCCTCCGTCAACTCCCGGGACCAATCCTCGAGGGTCTGATCCTGGCGCGCATAGATAAGGTCGAAGGACATGCGGTCAAAGGTCTGCTGCGCGATCTCGATGGCCCGGCGCGCTTCCTCTGTGGAATGGAGCCGGCCCAAACGCCGGAGATCCCGGTCGTTCAGCGCCTGAACCCCGACGGAGACGCGGTTCACCCCCGCATCCCGATACCCGGCGAACCGCCCCGCTTCCACGGAACTGGGGTTCGCTTCCATCGTGACTTCGAGATCGTTGGCGATCGGCCAGCTTGATCGGATTTTCTCAAGGATGGATCCGACGAGATCGGGCGACATCAGGCTCGGCGTGCCGCCCCCGAAGAACACGGAATTGAGGACACGCCCATCTGTTTCACTGGAAACTCGTTCTATTTCAGATAGATAGGCGTCGCGCCAGCGCGTCTGGTCAATCGTGCGGGACACGTGGCTGTTGAAATCGCAATAGGGGCACTTGGCTTCGCAAAACGGCCAGTGAAGGTAGAGCCCGAAGCCGCCGTTGCGCCAATCCTCAGTCAAGACTGCCCGCGACAAATTTTCCGAAGGCCATGGCCCGGTGAGACATCCGGTGCTTCATTTCCGGGTCCATCTCGCCGAAGGTTTCGCGCTCGCCATCGGGGAGGAATACCGGGTCGAAACCGAAGCCCCGGTCTCCGCGCATCGGCCAGACCACTTGCCCGCGCACGATGCCTTCGAACAGCTCGTCATGGCCATCGGGCCACGCGAGGCATAGGGTGCAATGGAACGCCGCGCTGCGCGGGGTGGGGGCCCCGGCGGCTTCGAGCTCGTTCCAGACGCGCGTCATCGCCATGACGAAATCCCGGCCCTGACCGGTTTCCGCCCAATCCGCGGTGTAGACGCCGGGCGCGCCGCCGAGGGCGTCTACGGTTATACCACTGTCATCCGAAAGCGCCGGGAGGCCGGTCTTCTTCGCCGCATAGTGCGCCTTGATCCGGGCGTTGCCGGCGAAGCTGTCTTCGGTTTCTTCCGGCTCGTCCAAGCCGAAGTCACCGGCTGATTTAACCGTTTTGCCAAAGGGCTCCAGCAGCGCCGATATCTCGCGCAGCTTGCCTGCGTTGTGGCTGGCAAGCACGAGCGTGGTGTCGGTGAGCTTACGCACTGGTGACCTCGGTTTGCAGCGCGACGAGCTCGCCAACGCCCTTGTCCGCGAGCCCCATGAGAGCGTCCATTTGATCGCGCGAGAAGGTCTTGCCTTCTGCCGACATTTGCACCTCGATCAGATCGCCTGTCCCGAGCATGATGAAATTGCCATCCACGCCCGCCTGACTGTCTTCGGGGTAATCCAGATCAAGAACGGCTTGCCCGGCATAGATCCCGCAGGACACCGCGGCGACCGGCGAGGGCAGGGGATCGCTCAGCACGTCGCCCGCCTTCATCAGCTTGTTGACCGCGAGCCGCAGCGCGACCCAGCCGCCGGTGATCGAGGCGCAGCGGGTTCCGCCATCGGCCTGGATCACGTCGCAGTCCACGGTGATCTGTCGCTCGCCGAGGGCCACCCGATCGACGCCGGCGCGCAGTGCGCGCCCGATCAGCCGTTGGATCTCCACCGTCCGGCCGCCTTGCTTGCCGGCCGAGGCCTCGCGCCGCATCCGGCTGGTCGTGGAGCGCGGGAGCATCCCGTATTCCGCAGTGACCCAGCCTAGCCCGGTCCCCTTGACGAACGGCGGTACGCGCTCTTCGAGCGTCGCGGTGCAGAGCACGTGGGTGTCGCCCATCCGGATCAAGCAGGACCCTTCGGCATGTTTGCTCACGTTCGTTTCGATCGAAACCGCGCGCATTTCATCAAGACGTCTGCCGGAAGGTCGCATCTCTCTCTCCATTTTGTCTGGCGCGGGGATACTCTTCCCATGCTCAGGAACGCAAGCAAGATTGACGTTCGAGACGGGCGACCTTTAATGAATGTAAGGGGTCAAAGACCGATGACAGAACAAGCGCGAATCCTCGAAGAAATGAATGAACGCTCGCGCGAAGTGTTTCGCCGGGTGGTCGAAGGCTATCTTGCGACCGGCGATCCAGTGGGTAGCCGGACGCTCACACGCGATTTCAGCGAAAAGATCAGCGCCGCCACGATCCGCAATGTGATGCAGGATCTCGAATATCTCGGCCTGCTTGACAGCCCGCATGTTTCGGCGGGCCGTATCCCGACGCAACAGGGATTGCGGATGTTTGTCGACGGGCTGCTGGAGGTCCGCAATCTCGACAACGAAGACCGCGAGCGAATCGATGCAACAGTTTCGGGCAAGAGCTCGGATGTGGCGGGCCTGCTTGACGAGGTCGGTACAGCGCTGTCGGGCGTGACGCGCGGCGCTTCGCTGGTGTTGGCGCCGAAGCGAGAAGCGCCGATCAAGCATATCGAATTCGTCAGCCTCGCCCATGACCGCGCGCTTGCGGTGCTGGTCTTTGCCGATGGTCATGTGGAAAACCGGATCTTTGCCCCGCCGACGGGCCAAACGCCGAGTTCGATGCGCGAAGCGGCGAATTTCCTCAATGCTTTGGCCGAGGGCCGAACGATCACCGAGCTTCAGACCGTCATCCGGCGCGAGATCGACCGCCGGCGGCGGGAGTTGGACACGCTGGCGAGCGTCATGGTCGAGAAGGGAACCGCGCTTTGGGCCGAGGGCGAGGAGGGGCCGGAGCGGCTGATCGTGCGCGGGCGGGCGAATCTGCTGGGCAACGAGGGCGAGGCCGCCGAGCTGGACCGTATTCGCGAGCTCTTTGACGATCTCGAACGCAAGCGCGATATCGCCGACTTCCTTCAGCTCACCGATGAAGGCGATGGCGTGCGCATTTTTATCGGTTCGGAGAACAAACTTTTCTCACTTTCGGGTTCCTCTCTGGTGGTTTCTCCCTATATGAACGCGGATCGTAAGATTGTCGGTGCGGTTGGCGTCATTGGGCCCACGCGCCTGAACTATGGACGGATCGTGCCGATTGTGGATTACACGGCACAGTTGGTCGGCAAGCTGATCTCCGACCGCTCTTAGAGGTGAACAATGGCAGAGCCGAACGCAAACGAATTTCTCGACGAGATCGCAGACGCCGAGGCGGAAGAACTCGCGGCTGAAATGGAAGAAATCGACGAAGAGGCGTTGGAAGTTGAGGAGCTGCGCGCGGAGCGCGACGATTACAAGGACAAGTTTGTCCGGGCTCTGGCCGAGGCGGAAAACACCCGCAAGCGGGCCGACAAGCAACGCCGCGAGGCGGAGCAATACGGCGGTTCGCGTCTCGCGCGGGACATGCTGCCGGTCTATGACAACCTCAAGCGCGCGCTGGATGCTGCCAATGACGAGCAGCGCGAAGGCGCCAAGGCGCTCATCGAAGGGGTCGAGCTGACCCTGCGCGAGCTGCAGTCGATCTTCGAAAAACACGGCATCACCGTGATCTCCCCGAAAGTGGGCGAGAAATTCGACCCGCAGATGCACGAGGCGATGTTCGAAGCGCCGCTGCCCGATACCAAGGCGGGCGACATCATCCAGGTCTCGGCCGAGGGTTTCATGCTGCATGATCGACTGCTGCGCCCCGCCGCCGTCGGGGTCTCGTCGAACCCGGGCTGATCGGGCCCGGGCTGTTCCGGTCGGGGCCAATCGGGCTTGGGCTATCGGGCCCAAGCTCGCCGCACGTCAGCGGATGCGCTGCTCGGTCTCGCGATCAAATAGCATGATTCGGTCCATTTCGATCTTCAGGCCGACCGACGCGCCTTCGGGTGCGGGGGCCATTTCGCCGGCTTCAACGATGATCCGCTCACCGGTCTCTTTGTGGCGAAGATAGATGTAGGACGTCCCGCCGAGCGATTCCGTCAGATCGACGCTGTGGCTCTGCCCCGCCGGATCGATCGCGATATGGGAGGGGCGCACCCCAACCGTGACCGCCTGATCGCCGGTCAGAGAAGCCGGTGCCGCGAATTGATCATCCCCGAGGCCGGGGCAAAGGATCGCCCCGCCGCGCGCCTCCCCGTCGAGGAAATTCATCGAAGGTGAGCCGATGAACCCGGCGACGAACTTGTTGTCCGGATCGCGGAAGAGATCCATCGGCGCGCCGACCTGTTCGATCTTGCCCGCGCGCAGAACCACGATCTTGTCGGCCAGCGTCATCGCCTCGACCTGATCATGGGTCACGTAGACCATCGTTGCGCCGATCTCCTTGTGCAGCCGCGCGATCTCGACACGCATCTCGACGCGCAGCTCCGCATCGAGGTTGGAGAGCGGCTCATCGAAGAGAAACACCTCCGGCCCGCGCACGATGGCCCGGCCGATGGCGACGCGCTGGCGCTGGCCGCCGGACAGCGCCTTGGGTTTGCGGGCGAGATAGTCTTCCAGCCGCAGGATCCGCGCGGCTTCGGCGACCTTTTCTTCGATCTCGGCTTTGGGGTGGCGGTTCATCTTCAGCCCGAACCCCATGTTCTCAGCCACCGTCATATGCGGGTAGAGCGCGTAGGTCTGGAACACCATGGCGACACCGCGTTCGGCGGGATCGAGCTTGGTCACGTCGCGCGCGCCGATGCGAATCGTGCCGCCCGTGGTCTCTTCCAGGCCGGCGATCATGCGCAGCAGGGTGCTCTTGCCGCAGCCCGACGGCCCGACAAAGACGCAAAATTCGCCATCCTCGATTTCGAGGTCGACCCCGTGAATGACCTGTGTCGCGCCGTAGCGCTTGATCACGTTCGAAATATTCAATCCGGACATTATTCGGCTACCAGTTCTGTCAGTCCTGCGGTTTCGGGGAAGCGCCAGTCGGAGGCGGCCCGGGCGATATCGCGCGCGGCGTCGACGATCCGCGGCACGCGTGTTGCAAGGTCGTCCAGCGTGGCGCGCGATGTGGTTGTGGTGATCGAGAGCGAGCCGAGGACGCGGCGATTGCGGGTCAGGATCGGAACGGCGACGCAGATGATACCCGGCTCATGCTCCTCACGATCATAGGCAAACCCGCGCTCGCGGATGTTTTCAAGCTCGGCCTCCAGCGCCTCGCGGCTGGCGAGCGTGTGCGGGGTGAAGGCGTGGTAGCTTTGCTGGTCCAGCGCATGTTCGCGCGCGGCCTCATCGAGGAAGGCGAGCATCGCCTTGCCCACTCCGGTGCAATAAGCCGGCCCAACCTTGCCCGCGTCGGAAAACATCGCCACCGGCCGCGTTGCGTTGCGCTTGTCGACGTAGAGCACCTGGGCGTTGTCGATCTGCGCGAGGTGGACCGTCTCCCCGAGATCCCGGCTCAGCGCATCGATGAAGGGCCGCGCGATGGGCGCGAGCGAGCTCTGTTGCCAGGCCGAATGCGCCATCCGCACCAGCCGCATCCCGAGCGCGTAGGTCTGGGTTTCGGCGTCATGGCTGAGCATCCCCTGCCGGGTCAGGGTCTGGACCAGGCGATAGAGCGTCGCCTTGGGATAGTTCGCGCGCTCGAGCAGCTCGCCGAACCGCACCGGCCGCCCGAACTCGGAGACCATGTCGAGCACGGCCAGCGCCTTCGCGACGGTCCCGTCCCCCTGCGGCGATTGTGCCATTGCTGTCCTCCCTTGCATGGATCGCAACGTCGTGGCGCGCCCATACCCTCTTGACAACCATAGGCCAGCAGGGGCTATGATTTCAATATGCAAAACTAAGTTTCAAATAGTGGAACAATCCGCGCCTTGAAACAGCAGTGAAGCGTAGGGAGGACAACATGCTTCAACTATCCAAGGCTGCCGTGGCAGCTCTTGCAATCTCCTCGTGTCTGGCCGGGGCGGCCGCCGCGGGGGATCTTGTGATCAACTTCGACGATCTCAACCCGGGGCCGAAACAGGGGTTCGACGATGCCGTCGCCCAGTTCAAGGCCGAGAACCCGGACATCAACGTCATCGTCAACAACAATGACCGCGAGGCGCACAAGACCGCGATCCGCAACTTCCTGACGGCCGATGCGCCCGATGTGACGAGCTGGTATCCGGGCAACCGCATGGCGCCGTTTGTCGATGCCGGGCTCTTCGAGCCGGTGACCGATCTGTGGGAAGAGGAAGGGTTCACCGAAGATCTCGCCGCCATCATGCCGACCATGAGCCGCGACGGAGAGATCTGGGGCGTGCCCTACAGCTACTACCAGTGGGGCATCTACTACCGCAAAGACATCTTCGACCTGCTGGAGCTCGAAGAGCCCGAGACATGGGACGAGCTTCTCGCGGCCTGCGCCAAGATGAAGGACAACGGCGTTACCCCCTTCACGATCGGGACCAAGTACCTCTGGACCGCGGCGGGCGTCTTTGACTACATCAACCTGCGGACCAACGGCTATGACGTCCACATGGATCTCACCGCCGGCAAGATCAAATACACCGATGATCGCATCCGCGAGACCTTCGCCAACTTCGAAACGCTGATCGGCGATTGCGGCTTCGTGGACAACCACGCCTCCATGAGCTGGCAGGACGCCATCGCCCCCTTCGCCAATGGCGATGCGGCGATGTATGTCATGGGCAACTTCGCGGTGGACGGGTTCAAGAACGCCGGTCTGACCGAAGATCAGATCGACTACTTCGCCTTCCCGTCGATCAACCCCGATGTGCCGCGCGCCGAGGAAGCGCCCGCGGATGCCTTCTTCATCCCGACCAACGCGAAGAACAAGGAGGACGCCCGCAAGTTCCTCGCCTTCGTTGCGCGGCCGGATGTTCAGGCCAAGTGGAACGCGACGATCGGCCAGCTGCCGATCAACTCCAAGGCCGAAGTCGGGGATGACAAGTTCATCCAGGAGGGTTTCGCGACGGTCTCGACTGCCGCGGGCCTCGCGCAGTTCTATGACCGCGACGCACCGGCCGAAATGGCCAAGGCGGGCATGGAAGGCTTCCAGCGCTTCATGACCGATACCTCCAGCCTCGAAGAGGTGCTCCAGCGCCTCGATGAGGTCCAGGCCGAGGTATACTGATCCGATCCGGCGGGCTCCCATGACGGGGGCCCGCCCTTTTGCACGGGGAGTTCTAGGATGTCGGTCATGGATGAGACGCATCCCGAAAACGCCGGTTGGCTGAAACGCAACAAGCTGGCGATCGCGCCCTGGATCTTCCTGATCCCCGCCCTTGGCTTCTTCGCGGTCTACGTGGTCCTGCCGATCTTCGAATCGATCTGGCTCTCCTTTTACGAATGGAACGGGCTCTATCGCCCGGACGGGACCAGCACGGCCACATGGGTCGGGTTTGACAACTACGCCAAGCTCTGGGGCGATCCGAAGTTCTGGATCTCGCTCAAGAACAATGTGCTCTGGCTCGTGCTCTTCATGCTCGCGGTGCCCGCCGGGCTCCTGATCGCGCTCTTTCTCAACCAGACCGTCATCGGAATGCGGCTCTACAAGAGCCTCTTCTTCTTTCCCTTCGTCATCAGTCAGGTCGTCGTCGGCCTCATCTTCGGCTGGTTCTACAATCCCGATTTCGGCGTGGTGGGCAGCGTATGGAAGGCGCTCTTCTGCGAGGAGACGGTCAACATCCTCGGCAATGCGACCTTCCGTTGCACCCGCAGCGCGCCCGATATTCTCAGCTCACCCGAGTTCGCGACATACGGCATCATCGCCGCCGGGCTCTGGCCCCAGATCGCATATTGCATGATCCTCTATCTCACCGGCCTCAACAACGTCGCCGCGGATCAGGTCGAGGCCGGGCGGCTCGACGGCGCCAAGGGTTGGCGGATGCTGTGGTACGTGGTGCTGCCGCAACTGCGCCCCGCCACATTCATCGCCGTGGTTGTGACCGTGATCGGCGCGCTGCGCTCCTTCGACATGATCGCAATCATGACCCAGGGCGGGCCCTTCGGCTCCACCAACGTGCTGGCCTATTACATGTACGAAACCGCCATCTCCGAATACGGTGAGCGCTACGGCTACGGCTCGGCCATCGCGACCGTGCTCTTCCTCATCATGCTCGTCTACATCAGCTACTTCCTCTGGCGGATGTATCAGGACGAAAAGGGAGGGCGCTGAGATGTTTCCCCGCCCCGTCAGCGCCGCCGGCACATTCGGCGGCCTCAGCTACCGCATCGCCGTCCCCATCGCGCTGGTGATCTGGCTCTTGCCACTCATCGCGATCTTCCTGACCTCGATCCGCTCGGCGGTGGACATCAACTCGGGCAATGTCTTCGGCTGGCCGAGCGAATTCCGGATGCTGGAGAATTACACCGCCGTCTTCACCCAGTCGCGGGCCGCGCTGTATCTCAAGAACTCCTTCCTGATCACGATCCCCTCGGTGGTGATCTCGGTGACGCTCGCCTGCCTCGCGGGCTATGCTCTGGCGATCTACCGCTTCCGCGTGGCGCTGCCGCTCTTCTTTCTGTTCGTCGCGGGCAATTTCGTCCCGTTCCAGATCCTCATGGTCCCGGTGCGCGACATGTCCGTCCAATCGGGGCTCTATGACACGATCGCGGGACAGTTCCTGTTTCATGCCGCCTTCCAGACCGGGTTCTGCACGCTCTTCATGCGCAACTTCATCCGCGCCCTGCCGTTCGATCTGATCGAGAGCGCGCGGATCGAGGGCGTCGCCGAATGGCGCATCTTTTGGTACGTGGTCCTCCCGCTCGTTCGGCCCGCGATCGCGGCGCTCGCCGTGCTGATCTTCACGTTCGTGTGGAACGACTTCTTCTGGGCCAACGTCTTGACCCAAGGCGAAAGCGCCAAGCCGATCACCGCCGGTGTCCGCGCGCTCAACGGTCAGTTCGTCAACAACTGGCACCTCGTCTCCGCCGCCTCTCTTCTGGCCGCGGTCCCGCCGGTTCTGATGTTCTTCCTCATGCAGCGCCACTTCATCGCCGGCCTGACGCTCGGGGCGGTCAAATGACCACCTGCTGGCGATTGGACGGGGCGCGGCAGACGCTGGTTCTCGGCTCCGAAAACGGTGCGTTGCCGCATGTGCTCTACTGGGGTCCGCGCTTGGGCCAGGATGAAGACCTCGCAGCCATCGCAGCGGCGAGGGGTGCCGATTTCACCGGCGGTTGCCTCGATGCGCCGGTTGAGATCTCGCTCTGCCCCGAAGCGGCGCGGACCTTTCCCGGGCAAGCCGGGTTGCGGGCCAGAGATGCGCGCGGCCACAGTCTTCACATGCGCTTCTCGCTTCGGGACGTCATCGAAGAGCGGGGCTCCTTGACCGTTCGGGCCGAAGATGCGGCGCTCGGGCTGCGCTATTCCGCCCAAATCCTGTCGCACCCCGCCTCCGATCTTTTTGAGCTTTCCGCCGAGTTGGAAAGTGATGCGCCGATCGCTGTGGACTGGTTCGCGGCCCCCGTGCTCCCCGTCGCGCAGGACGTGGCCGAGAGCATCGAATTTTCCGGGCGCTGGGTGGGCGAATTCCAGACCTGCCGCGTGCCCTGGTCCATGGGCGCGCGCCTGCGTCACGCGCCGTTGGGCCGATCGGGCCATGAGCACCCGCCGCTGCTCTATCTGCCCTCCGGGGCCGCGAACAACACCCAAGGCAGTGCCGCCGCGCTGCATTTCGGCTGGTCGGGTGGGCACACGATGATCGCCGAGGAGCTCCCCGACGGGCGGCGGCAAGTCCAGTTCGGCAAGCTCATGGGCAGCCACCTCGCCCCCGCGACGCGGTTTGCCTCGGGCTCCGTCTTCGCCGCCTCGTCGGAGACCGGGCTCAATGGCTGCGCCATCGCCTTCCAGCGCCACGTCCACGACGAGCTCACCTTGCAAAAGCGCATGCCCCGGCCGGTGCATTACAATTGCTGGGAAGCGATCTATTTCGACCACGATCTCGATGCGCTCAAGGCCATCGCCGACCGGGCCGCCGCCCTCGGCGCGGAGCGGTTCGTTCTCGATGACGGCTGGTTCGGCGCGCGCGACGATGACACCACGAGCCTCGGCGACTGGCAGATCGACGCGCGGAAATACCCCGGCGGGCTCGGCCCCCTGATCGACCACGTCCACGCGCGCGGCATGAGTTTCGGCATCTGGTTCGAGCCCGAGATGGTGAGCCCCGACAGCGATCTCTTTCGCGCGCATCCCGACTGGGCGCTCGGCCCGGCCGACCAACTCCTCGGGCGCCAGCAGATGGTGCTCGACATGGCGCGCACCGAGGTCCGCGAGGCGCTCTTCGGGATGATCGCGGCGGTGCTCTCGGCGCACCGGATCGACTACGTCAAATGGGATCACAACAGGCTGCTACCTTATGCCGATGCCGCTCAGGCCGAGGGGAGTTATGCGCTGCTCGACCGGTTGCGCGCGGCGTTCCCCGAGACCGAGATCGAAAGCTGCGCCTCTGGCGGCGGGCGGATCGATTTCGGTATTCTGGCCCGCACGGGCCGGGTCTGGCTCTCGGACAGCAACGACGCGTTGGAACGGCTGAAGATCCAGCACGGCGCGGCGCTCCTGCTGCCCGCCTCCGTGACCGGATCGCACGTCGGGCCGCGCCATTGCCACTCCTCGCACCGGACGCTCTCAATGCCCTTCCGCGCCTGGATCGCGGCGCAGCGGCACATGGGCTTCGAAATGGACCCGCGCGAGTTGACGGCCGAAGAGGCCGAGGTTCTGACCCGCGTGACCGCGTGGTGGAAGGCCAACCGCGACTGGCGCATGAACGCCGATATTCACCGGCTCGACAGCGATGATCCCGCCGTGATCGCCGAGCTTCAACTTTGCCGCAGCCGGGGGCGCTTCGTGGTCTTCGCAGCGCAGGCCGAGGTCAGCGCTCAGTCCGCGCCGCGCCCGCTGCGCCTTGCCGCGCTGGAGCCAGAGGGGCGCTATCGCATCTCGCTCGCCAACCGCGAGGATATCAGCGCGCTGTCCCGTGGCAAAACCGCGCTCGAGGCCGGGGATATCGTCCTGAGCGGCCGGATCCTGATGACGCAGGGGCTTGCACTGCCCTTCGCTTTGCCGGAACAGGTCTGGGTGCTTGAAGGGGAGAAACTGTGAGCGGATCTGTGCGAAATTCGGCGATCTCCTGGATTGCCGTCGATTGGGGCACGACCCACCTGCGGGCCTGGGCGATGGATGCGGCGGGCGAGGTCCTTGCCGAGGCAAGCTCTGCCGACGGGATGGGCGCGCTGACCCGTGACGGGTTCGAGCCGGCGCTGGTGCGGCTCATCGACGGCTGGCTCTCGGATGGGGTGCGACTCCCGGTGATCGCCTGCGGCATGGTCGGCTCGCGCCAGGGATGGGTGGAGGCGCCCTATCGCGCCGTCCCCTGTCGGGCGGAAGCCGGGGCGCCAGTCACGGTCGAGACCCGCGATTCCCGGCTCAGCGTCCATGTCATCCCCGGCGTGATGCAGCCGGAGCCCCCCGACGTCATGCGCGGCGAAGAGACCCAGATCGCGGGGTTCCTCGCGGCAAATGAAGGCTGGGACGGGGTGGTCTGCCTGCCCGGCACGCATACCAAATGGGCCCACCTGAGCGCGGGCGAAATCGTCAGTTTCCAGACCTTCATGACCGGTGATCTCTTCGCCGCCATCGCGGGCCATACGGTGCTGCGCCACTCCGTGACGACCGACAGCTGGGACACGGAGGCGTTCGAGGAGGCGGTCGCGGATGCGATCAGCCGCCCTGAGAAACTCGCCGCGCGGCTCTTCGGGCTCCGGGCCGCAGGGCTTTTGCACGGGCGCGATGGCGCCAGCGCGACGGCAGCGCTTTCGGGCTATCTCATCGGGGCGGAACTGGCCGCCGCGCGCCCCTACTGGCTCGGCCAGCAGGTCGCCGTGATTGGCGCGAGCAAGGTGGCCGCCCACTACGCGGCGGCGCTTGCCAATCAGGGCGTTTCCGCCAATATCTTAAGCGCGCAGGAGGCCGTTTTGCGTGGCCTTGCCGCCCATCTCGATCAGGTAAAGGCCACCACATGACCCGACCCATCATCGCCATTCTGCGCGGTGTCGCGCCCGGCGAAGTGCTCGCCGTGGGCGAGGCCCTTCTGGACGCTGGCATCACCACGATCGAAGTCCCGCTCAATTCACCCGAGCCGCTCGCATCGATCGAGGCGCTGGCCAAGTCGTTTGGCGGGCGCGGCACATTCGGGGCCGGGACCGTGCTCACCACGGGCGAGGTCCGCGACGTGGCGCAGGCAGGGGGCCAGATCATCGTCTCGCCCAATTGCGACCCTGCCGTGATCCGCGCCACGCGCGATGCCGGGCTCGAAAGCTGGCCCGGGGTCATGACCCCGACGGAATGTTTCGCGGCGCTGCAGGCCGGTGCGACGGGGCTCAAGCTCTTCCCGGGCAGCCTCATCGGCCCCGAGGGGCTCGCGGCGATGCGTGCCGTGCTCCCGCCGAACTGTCCGGTCTACGCGGTCGGTGGCGCGGGCGCAGAGAATTTCGCGGCGTGGAAGGCCGCCGGCGCGGCGGGCTTCGGCATCGGCAGCGCGATCTACAAGGCCGGGATGTCGGTGGCGGAGGTCGCCGAGGCGGCCCGGACGGTGGTCCACGCTTACGACGCCCTGCCATGAGCGCCGTTTTCGATCCGACCCCTTGCGCTCTTGGCGAGGGCCCTCTGTGGCATCCGGAGCGCGGCGAGCTGTTCTGGTTCGACATTCTCGGCAAGAGGCTTCATGCCCGGAAGGGTGCCGCCGCGCGGCAGTGGCAGTTTGATGAACACGTCTCCGCCGCCGGCTGGGTCTCCGAGGCTGAGCTACTGATCGCGTCGGAAACGAAGCTGATGGTCTTTGACATCGAGACCGGCGCATCGCGCCTGCTTTGCCCGCTGGAGGCCGGCACGGCGCAGACCCGTTCCAACGATGGGCGCGCGGATCGCAGCGGCGGCTTCTGGATCGGCACGATGGGCAAGTCGGCGGAGCCGGGCGCGGGGGCGATCTATCGGTGGTTTCGCGGCGAGGTGCGCAAGCTTTACGACAACATCACCATCTCCAACGCGATCTGCTTTTCGCCCGACGGCGCGCGCGCCTATTTCACCGACACGCCCACTGGGATCATCCAGACGCAAGCGCTCGACGGTGATGGCTGGCCCGTTGGCGATCGGGCCGTCTTTGGCCGGCCCGGCGCCGAGGGGCGCAACCCGGACGGTGCGGTGGTCGATGCGGCGGGCAATCTGTGGTGCGCGGAATGGGGCAGCGGCGAGGT
This sequence comes from Poseidonocella sedimentorum, assembly GCF_900116005.1. Classification (GTDB taxonomy): domain Bacteria; phylum Pseudomonadota; class Alphaproteobacteria; order Rhodobacterales; family Rhodobacteraceae; genus Poseidonocella; species Poseidonocella sedimentorum. Next base: position 260,277 of record NZ_FOYI01000002.1, on the reverse strand, counting down.
TGCGTGCTACGCGCCCGACGGGGCGCTCTTGCGCCGCGTGGCGGTCGATGCGCCGCAGGTTTCCTGCCCGGCCTTCGGCGGCGAGGCCTTCAACAGGCTTTTCGTGACCACCGCGCGGCAGGACATGACCGATGACGCGCTCGCCGCAGCGCCGCTCTCCGGCGCGGTTTTCGAGCTTGACCCGGGCGCCGTCGGCCTGCCCGAGCCGCGCGTCATTCTTTAAAAAGGGGGCCGCCATGACACCGAGTTTGGGCGTTTGCTATTATCCCGAGCACTGGCCGGAAGAGACATGGGCCGAGGACGCGGCGCATATGGTCCGGCTGGGGTTGAGCTGGGTCCGGATCGGGGAATTCGCGTGGTCGAGGATGGAGCCGGAGCCGGGCGATCTGCGGCTTGACTGGCTTGATCGCGCGACCGAGACGCTCGGCGCGGCCGGGCTCAAGGTGATCCTCGGCACGCCGACTGCCACGCCCCCGCGCTGGATGATCGACAAGCATCCCGATATGCTCGCCGTCGATGCCAACGGGCAGCCGCGCAAGTTCGGCTCCCGCCGGCACTACTGCTTCAGCCACGCGGGTTATCGCGACGAAAGCGCCCGGATCGTCGCGATCCTGGCTCGCCGCTACGGCGCAAACCCGCATGTCGCCGCATGGCAGACCGACAACGAATACGGCTGTCATGACACCGTGCTGTCCTACTCCGATCCGGCCCGCCGCGCCTTTCGGATCTGGCTCGCCGCCCGCTATGACAGCATCGAGGCGCTCAATGCCGCCTGGGCCAATGTCTTCTGGTCGATGGATTACCGGAGCTTTGACGAGATTGACCTGCCCAACCTGACCGTGACCGAACCAAACCCGGCTCACGTTATGGCCTTCCGTCGCTTTTCCTCCGATCAGGTCATCCAATACAACCGGATGCAGGCCGAGATCCTGCGCGCGCATACGGACGCGCCGCTCATCCACAACTACATGGGCCGGATCACCGAGTTTGATCACTACGAGGTTGGCGAAGACCTCGATATCGCCAGTTGGGACAGCTATCCAATCGGTTTCTTGTCGGATCGGCTCGAGGCAAGTGACGCGCATAAACAGGCGTTCCTGCGGCAGGGCGATCCGGACATGCAGGCATTTCACCATGACATCTATCGCCGCGTCGGCAAGGGCCGGTGGTGGGTCATGGAGCAGCAGCCCGGCCCGGTGAACTGGGCGCCATACAACCCCGCGCCGCTGCCCGGGATGGTCCGGCTCTGGACGTGGGAAGCGTTCGCGCATGGGGCCGAAACCGTGAGCTATTTCCGCTGGCGCCAAGCGCCGTTCGCCCAGGAACAGATGCACGCCGGCCTCCTGCGGCCCAACCGGACCGAGGCGGAAGCCTCGGCCGAACTGCGCCAGGTCGCGGAGGAAATCGCAGAGCTTGGCGACGTTGAGCCTGCGCGCGCCCGGGTGGCGCTGATCTTCGATTACCCCTCCGCCTGGGCCTGGGAGACGCAGCCCCAAGGCGCGGATTTCGACTATTTCCGCCTGGTTTTCGCGTTTTACAAGGCGCTGCGGTCTTGCGGCTTGACGATCGACATCCTTCCCGCGCGCGCGCCGGACATTGCCGGATACGACCTCGTCCTCGCGCCGGGCCTGATGGAGGTGGGCGCGCCCTTCGTCGAGGCGCTTCAGGCGCAGAACGGACTGGTCGTCCTCGGCCCCCGCGCCGGGCACAAGACCGACGAAATGGCCACGATCCTGCCTGAGCCGTGCCCGATCTCCGAGCTCGGCGGCGCGTTGCTGCTTGTCGAGAGCGTCCCGCCGAGCGAAGTTATCCCGCTGCAAGGCGGCGGTGCCTTTTGCCACTGGGTTGAGCGGGTTGCCGCCACGGAGACCGTCGCGGAGCGGACTGTTGCCGGCGATCCGGCCGTACTGCGCAAGGACGGTCTCGCCTATCTCTGCGGCTGGCCCGATGCGCCGGCTCTGGGCCGGATGCTACGGGCCTGGTGCGCGGAGAGGGATGTCCCGACGCTCGCGCTGCCTGAGGGTCTGCGGCTGCGCGACACCGCCACGCATCGCTTCGTTTTCAACTACAGCGCCGTGCCGCTGACGTGGGACGGGACCCAGATCCCGCCTGCCGGTGTCCACTGGGAGATGCGCAAATGACGCCCGTCGGACCCTCGCCGCGCGGGGAGGATGTTCATGAAATCACTCTGAGCCGCGGCGCGCTCACCGCTCGGATCTGGACGCTCGGTGCCGCGCTTGCGCGTTTGCACCTCGCTCCCTTCGATCACAACCTCACCCTCGCGCCGCAAGCGCCCTCTGGGATGACCGGCCCGCTGCAATATGCGGGCGCGGTGGTCGGGCCCGTGGCCAACCGCCTGCGCAACGCGCGCCTCCCCATGCCGGATGGTGTTTACACATTGCCCGCCAATGAGCCCTCCGGCCATGTGGTCCATTGCGGCGCGATCGGGCTTCACCACGATATTTGGGAGGTGGTCGATCACGGCCCCGAGCACGCGCGGCTCGCGATCACCCGCGCGCATCTGAGTGACGGGCTCCCGGGGCATCGCAGGTTCGAAGCGCTTTACCAACTCGCCGACGATGCGCTCCACCTCACCCTGAGCGCCGAGACAGACGCGCCCACCGCGGCCAACCTCGCCCATCATCCCTACTGGGCCCTCGCAGACGCGCCGACCATTTCGGACCATACGCTCTGGATCGCGGCGGATCATGTGCTGGAGACCGACGAGGGCCTCATCCCGCTGGACGCACCGCGCGCCGTTGACGGGACGGCGTTCGACTACCGCAGCGCCCGCCGCCTGACCGATTCCGCGCGGCTCGATCACAACTTCTGTCTTTCCGATGCCCGAACCGTGCTGCGCGATGTCGCAAGGCTGATCGGCCCGAACGGCCTCTCGCTCACCATCGCCACCACCGAGCCGGGCCTGCAGGTTTTCAACGGCTTCTCCCTGCCGCGATCGGACGCGGCTCTCGCTGATGGCCGCGCGATGCGCCCCCACGCGGGGATCGCGCTGGAGCCGCAATTCTGGCCCGACGCGCCCAACCAACCGGCCTTCCCGTCCATCCTGCTTCACCCCGGCGAAAGCTACCGGCAGGAGACGGTCTATGGCATCACCACGGCGGCTTGAGCGCTGGGCGAAATGGATCGAGATCGGAGATACTTCGAATTTTCACGATTCTCTTGAGGGTTTGGAAGCAATTTGGATATCTTCGGGGGCGCGGATCATGTTAATCTCCTGTAGAGCAAGAACAGAGCGGCGCCGTTTACACCTCATGTCTCTGTTTTCGCGGCAATAGTCGCTCTTTGCTGACCCGGGCACGCCCCGGCGACTGTTTCTAAATGCGAAACAATCGCCTAAAAGTCTCGGTTTACGCCACAATTTCGCCACATTTCGGGCCAAGTTCGGCCGCATTTCCGCATCAGATTGATCTCCTCATCGGAGGTCTGTCTCGTGTCGAACCTGAATTTCCTTGGAACCCTGTCGCTCGTCAGTGAGACGATTGAGGCGTCGCAGTGGGATCTGGAATTCACCAGCGTCAACGGCAGGCCGTTTCTTCTCGCCCTTTCGGGCTACAACGATCTGCTGCTCAGCATCCAGATTCGCACGTCGGATCTCTCGGGCGCGATCCAGAGCGTTGCGCTGCCCGGGACCGGGGCGATTTCGGCGACCCTGTCGTCCGATGGCGACGGGGGCGATCTGCTTCTTGCCGGGCTTTCGGCGGATACGGTCTATTCGGTCGCGCTCCCGTCGGGTGGCCTCCCCAGCCTGTCCGAACTGGACGCGAGCGGAGGCGGGTTCTCGGCGTTCGAGGCGATCCGGATCGGAGATGACAGCTTGCTGTCCATCAACCTCGACCGCGACGGGATCACCCTGCACAGCATCACCGGCGGCTACCTCAACGCGCTCGCCTCTTTTCAGGATGACGAGACCAGCTTGCTCGAAGAGATCGACGAAGTTGCCTTCGTCGAGGTCTCGGGCGCGCAATATGTTATCGCCTCGAGCCGCGCGGAAGACGGGGTTTCGAGCTTCTCGGTAGAGAGCAACAGCCTCAGCCACGTGGACAGTTTCAGCGCCGAAGACGGGCTCGGATTTGCCACGCCAACCGATCTTGAGAGTGTCCAGTTCGGCGATCGCAGCTATGTGTTGCTCGCCAGCGAGGGCAGCCAAAGCGCGTCAACGACGCTCAGCGTGCTTGAGATTACCTCCGACGGTACCATCGCCGCGCGCGATCACATTTCGGTCAAATCCGGCAGCGCCTTCGGGCTCGGCCTGATCGCGACGGAAGCGGTGGGGGATCGTCGCTTCGTGGCGACCGCGGGCGTCCAGGGCGTGGGGCTCTTCGAGATCCTCGCAAACGGAACACTGATCAAGCATGGCAGCCTGGCATTCTCGGAAATGGACGCGGTGGACGGCGCGACCTCCATCGATATGGCGCAAATCGGGACGACGTTGCGCATCGGCCTCGGCACGATGGCGGGCGACGCGATCGGTTTCGCGAGCTTCGAAATACCGCAAGGTGACGCGCTCTTCGCGGATGATCTGGGCGGCACACTGTCCGGCACGGGGTCGGATGACGCGCTCGTGGATGGCGCGGGATCCGACACGCTGGTCGGCGGGGCCGGAGCGGACGTGTTCGTCTTCACTCAGGATGGTGAGACCGATGTCATCGACGGCTACAATCCGAGCGAAGACCGGCTTGACCTGTCGGCCTGGCAACGCATGTACGCGGCGGAGGACGCAACCGTCACAAGCACCTCAGACGGAGCGCGGATCGAATTTGGCGACGAAGTACTTGTTCTCTTCAGCGAAGGCGGCGGCGCGCTTGACGCAGAGGACGTCCGCGACAGCATCTCCGACGATTTCTTTCGCAACTGGTGGGTTCACATCCCCGAAGAAGAGCCGGATACCGGCGGCGGCGCGCCCGCAGACGATCGCGCGGTTGCCTCGGAACTCGCGGCCCTGCTCGTCACCGCGCAATCAACCACCTTGACCTCGCACGCGTCCCGCTTCGGCTATGACAGTTTGGTCGATGATATCGCCCGGATCGCCGCGCAATACGAGGCACTGACCGGCCGCGACGGCGGCTCTTCCGCGCAATCGATCGAGACCGTCTCCTTCGACGATCCTCTCGCAGGCTGAGCCCTGACGCATTACGCGTTGAACCCGGCGCTTTCCTTCAGATCATAGAGCAGTTGCAAGGCCTCACGCGGCGAGAGCTCGTCGGGGTTGATCGCTGCGAGCCGCTCCAGGGCTGGGTTTGTCTCCTGCACGGCGGGCGGCGAGGGAATGGCGAAAAGCGGCAGATCATCGATCAGCGCGGCCGCGCCCTTGCCGGCTTCGCGATCCTGGCTTTCCAGCGCATCGAGCACCTGCCGCGCCCGTGCGACCACCGCTTCGGGCAAGCCGGCCAGCCGCGCGACCTGTACCCCGTAAGACCGATCCGCCGCGCCCTTGCGCACCTCGTGCAGGAAGACGACGTCGCCGCCGTGCTCCTTGATCGCCACGGTGGCATTTTCGACCGCATCGAGTTTTCCGGCGAGCGCGGTAAGCTCATGATAGTGCGTCGCAAAAAGGGTTCGGCAGCGGTTCACGTCGTGCAGGTGTTCCAGCGTGGCCCAGGCGATGGAGAGGCCGTCATAGGTCGAGGTGCCGCGCCCGATCTCGTCGAGGATCACCAGCGCGCGATCATCGGCGCGGTTCAGGATCGCGGCGGTTTCGACCATCTCGACCATGAAGGTGGAGCGACCGCGGGCAAGGTCGTCTGACGCGCCGACGCGAGAGAAAACCTGTGAGACAAGCCCGATCCGCGCCGATTTGGCGGGCACGAAGGCGCCCATCTGGGCCAGAAGCGCGATCAGCGCGTTTTGCCGCAGGAAGGTGGATTTCCCGGCCATGTTCGGGCCGGTCAGCAGCCAGATGCTCTCTTGTCCGAGCGCGCAATCATTGGCGATGAAGGGCGTGCCGGAGTTGCGCTGCGAGGTCTCGACGACCGGGTGGCGACCGGCTTCGATCTCGAAGGCGCGGCTGTCATCGATCTTGGGCCGGCTCCAGTTTTCCTGCTGCGCAAGCTCGGCAAGGCTCGTCGTGAGGTCGATCTCGGCCAAGGCCCGCGCCGCATCGCCGATCTCGCCCGCGTGCGCCAGCACCGCCGCGCGCAACTCGTCGAACAGCCGCTTCTCGATCTCCAGCGCGTGGGCGCCCGCGTTGAGGATCCGCGTCTCCAGCTCGCTGAGCTCGACGGTGGTGAAGCGGATCTGGTTGGCGGTTGTCTGGCGGTGGATGAAGGTCTCGGCGAGCTCGGGCGTGCGCATCTTTTCGGCATGCGTCGCGGTGGTTTCGATGAAGTAGCCGAGCACGTTGTTGTGCTTGATCTTGAGGTTGGAGACGCCGGTCTGCTCGGTGTATTTGGCCTGAAGCGAGGCGATGATGCCGCGGCCTTCGTCGCGCAGGGTGCGCGCCTCGTCGAGCTCGGCGTCGTGCCCCGGTGCGATGAATCCTCCATCGCGCGCAAGAAGCGGCGGCTCGGCGACAAGCGCGTCATCAAGCTGCTCGCGCAGGGCGTCGTGGCCTTCCAGAGCGCGGGCGGCGGTGGTGAGCCGGGCGGGCGTGTCTTCGGCGGTGATCGCCGCGTGGATCTCTTCGGCCTGGCTCAGCCCGTCGCGCAGGGAGGCAAGGTCGCGCGGGCCGCCACGCTCCAGCGCCAGCCGCGAGAGCGCCCGGTCCAGATCCGGCACCCGGCGGAGCATGTCGCGCAAATCGGCGCGGAAGCCGGAAGCGCGCGCGGCAAATTCCACCGCGTCGAGCCGGTGGGTGATTTCGCCAAGGTTGCGCGAAGGGGCGGAGAGGCGCCGTTCGAGCAGCCGCGCGCCGCCTGATGTCACGGTGCGGTCAATCGTGGCCAGAAGCGAGCCTGCCCGGCCACCCTCCATCGAGCGGGTCAATTCGAGGTTCCGGCGGGTGGCTGCATCGATCTGGACGGCGTCGCCCTGGGCCTCGCGGCGCGGACGGCGCAGGAGCGGCAGCTTGCCCTTTTGCGTGATGTCGAGCCAGTCGACAATCGCGCCCATGGCCGCGAGCTCGGGCCGGGTGAAGGGGCCGAATACATCCGTCGAGGCGACCTTGAAGAACTCGGTCAGGCGTTTTTCCGCGCCGGTGCTGTCGAAACTGCTGCGCGCGAGCGTGGTAAGGCTCATGCCGATGTCCTCGGCGATGGTCGCGGCCGCGTCTTCCTGCGCCTCGCTGACGAGCAGTTCGGCGGGTTGGAGACGGGCCAGCTCCGGGCCGAGCCGGACGGGGGCGGACGGCATGACATGAAACGCCCCGGTCGAGATATCGACCCAGGCAATCGCGCCCTCGTCCCGCACCTCGGCATAGGCGGCGAGGTAGTTGTGGCGGCGCGCCTCAAGCAGCGATTCCTCGGTGAGCGTCCCCGGTGTGACGAGGCGCACCACATCGCGTTTGACCACCGACTTGGAGCCGCGCTTCTTGGCTTCAGCCGGGCTTTCGAGCTGTTCACAGACGGCAACGCGAAAGCCCTTGCGGATGAGCGTGAGCAGGTAGCCTTCGGCGGCATGGACCGGCACGCCGCACATGGGGATATCATCGCCCTGATGCTTGCCGCGCTTGGTCAGCGCGATGTCGAGCGCCTCGCTCGCAGCGACCGCGTCATCGAAGAACAGCTCGTAGAAATCGCCCATTCGGTAAAACAGCAAGGCGCCGGGATGCGCGGCCTTGATGTCGAGATATTGCGCCATCATCGGCGTGACGGGCTGGTCCTTGTTGCTCACGTGTCGTCCCCGGTTCGGATCGGCGCGACCTTAGAACCCATGGCGAGGGGAGGAAAGTGGGAAGGTGCGTCATCGCTTGCCCGCCGGTGGGGCCGCGTGCAAACTGGGGCCCGGACCGAACAGGAGCACGGCGGCATGACCATCTGGAATCTCGGGTCGATCAACGCGGATCACTTCTATCACGTGCCGCACATCCCCGCCCCGGGGGAGACCTTGGCTTGTTCTTCTCTGCGCACCGGGCTCGGGGGCAAGGGGGCGAACATGTCGGTCGCGGCGGCGCGCGCCGGGGCGCATGTGGCCCATATCGGTGCGGTCGGGCCGGAGGGTGGATGGGCGCGTGACCGGCTCATGGAATACGGTGTCGACACCCGCCATATCGCACAGGTCGCCCAGCCGACGGGCCATGCGATCATTGCCGTGGCGGACGGGGACGGCGAAAACACGATCCTGCTGTTTGGCGGGGCGAACCATGCGATTGACGAGGCGATGGTTGGCGCCGCGCTCTCGTCGGCTTCGACCGGCGATACCTTCCTGTTTCAGAACGAGACATCGGCGCAGGGATACGCGGCCGAAACCGCCGCCAAGCTCGGGCTTCGCGTGGCCTATGCCGCGGCGCCCTTCGATGCGGCGGCGGCGCGGGCGGCCTTGCCGTTTCTCGATTTTCTCATCCTCAACGAGATCGAAGCCGAACAGTTGGGCGCGGCCGTGGGCAAGCCGGTGTCCGAGATGGGGGTGACCGATGTGATCGTGACGCTCGGCGGCGCGGGGTGCGATTGGTATCACCGGGGCGAGAAACAGAGCTTTAGCGCCGTGCCCGTCACCCCGGTGGACACCACTGGCGCCGGCGACACCTTTACCGGCTACGTGCTCGCGGGGCTCGACCGTGGGATGAGCATGGCGCAGGGGATCAGCCTTGCGATGCGGGCCGCGGCGCTCAAGGTCACACGGGCCGGGACGGCGGATGTCATCCCCGATCTGGCGGAGGTGGAGGCCTTTGCCTCAGCCCCCGACAAAGGGCGCGGCTGAGCCCCAGAGTTCGCGCACCCGTTGATCGCGGCGGCAGCCTTCGCGGTAGCGCTCGTAGGCCTCATCCTGCTGGACATAGCCAAAGCGGGTCAGCACGCGATTGGTGCCTTTGTAGTAATTCTGGTGGTAGTCCTCGGCGAGGTAGAATTGCCCCGCGGGCAGGATCGGGGTCACGACCTTGACCCCCAGAGCCGCTTCGGCCTCCGCTTTCGCGGCCTCGGCCGCGCGGGTCTCGGCGTCGCCCTCGGCGAAGATCGCGGTGCGATAGGATTCGCCCCGGTCACAGAACTGGCCGCCCGCATCCGTCGGATCGACGGAACGGAAGAACAGATCGAGCAGGGTCTCGACGCTCACCTGACCCGGATCATATTCGATCTGCACGGCCTCGTAATGCCCCGTGCCACCGCGCGTGACCTCCTTGTAGGTCGGGTTTGCCGTGGTCCCGCCGGTGTAGCCCGAGACAACCTCTCGCACGCCATCGACCTTTTCGAAATCGGCCTCCACGCACCAGAAACACCCGCCGGCGACGGTCAGCGTCCGGCTCTCAGCGGCCCGAAGTTCGGTGCAGGGGAGGATGAGGGCCAACGCAAGCGCGAAGACGAGAACGCCGGCTTTGATGTTTGCGATGTTGCGGGTCACGGGGGACACTCCTTCTCGAACTGCGCCCAGAGTGACGGAGGGGGACCCCTGCGCCAAGAGGGTGCAACCGGATGTCACGAGGAGGTGACAGCCGGTGAGGCGCCCGCGACAGGCAAGGCCCCGTCGTTTGAAGCCACCCGCTCCGAGTTTTTCGCCGTCTGAATACCAACTGTTTAGATATGAAACGGTAGAACGACATAGGTTTTAAGGATTGCCGGGCGCATGTACCGCTTGATCGAATGTATTACGCAAGAGCACCTCTTTGGGTTGGTGGCTCTGGCGGCAACGGTGTGCCTGATGGGATCGTTGCTCACGGTGAGGCTTGCCCGCCGCATGGTGACGAGCAATGGCCGGCGCAGGCAGTGGCAACTCTTCCTCGCCGGTATGATCGGCGGGACAACGATCTGGTCGACCCATTTCGTCGCGATGCTGGCCTACAATCCCGGGTATCCGCATGGCTACGAGCCCGTCCTGACCCTGCTTTCGCTGGCCGTGGCCTTCTCGGGAGTGCTCGCATCGCTCGCGATTCTGGCCTACTGGCGCTCCGCCATCAATCTGATCGCGGGCGGGTTCTTGCTTGGGCTGTCGATCGCCGCGATGCACTACATGGGTATGCTGGCCTACAAATTGCCGGGCGAGCTTGTCTGGGATGCGTCGATCTTGCGGGCGTCGATCCTCTTCGGCGGGATTTTCAGCGCCCTTGCATTTCACCGCGTCAAGCATCCAACCACGAAATACTGCTGGATAGGCGGCGGCATCCTGATGTTCCTTGCGATCAACGCGGTGCATTTCATCGGCATGACCGCCTTCGAGATCGAACTCAGCCCCCTTGTCGAAGTCCCCGAGCAGATCCTCCCGGATACGACGCTGGGCATCATGGTTTTCGGCGTGACCACGATCCTGTTTTTCGTCGGTTTCGTGGGGATGAGTATCGAGACGAATGTCGAGAAAGAAGCACTTGCCCGTGTGGATCATATCGCCTCCCACGATCAGCTCACCGGCCTGCCCAATCGCGTCATGCTCACCAGAAAGGCCGACGGTTTCTCAAAAGCCCTTGCGGAAGATCCGACCTACCGTCTCGCCGTGGTTTCGATAGATCTCAGGAAATTCAAGGAGATCAACGATCTGCGCGGAAACCGGGCCGGCGATGCGGTGCTCATTCAGATCGCGCGCCGATTGCTTCTGAGCTGCGACAGTGGCGAGGTCGTGGCGCGCACCGGCGGGGATGAATTTGTCGTGGTCAAACCCGGGTTGCGGCGCCTCGATGAAGTCCGCGCCTTTTGCGACCGTCTGCTGGCGCAGATCGCCGAGCCGATCATGTTTCACGAGTCGCCCATAGCGGTTAGCGTGGCCATCGGTGTGGCAAGCTCGCTCGAAGACGGGACGGAGTTCCCCGGTTTGCTCCAGAAAGCGGATCTCGCGATGCACCGCGCCAAGGCCACGCCCGGGTTCGATTGCATCTTCTACAACTCCGAGATCGACCGGCAGAACCGGGATCGTTTGGTCTTGCTCAATGACTTGCGCCATGCCGCCTCACGCGGCGAGCTCGAACTGTATTACCAGCTTCAGAACGATGTCTGCACGGGGGCGGGCGTCGGCTTCGAGGCGCTTCTGCGCTGGAATCACCCGGATCGGGGGCGGATTTCGCCGTCGGAATTCATTCCCCTAGCCGAGGAGTCCGGCCTCATCCGCGATCTCGGGCTTTGGGTAATGAAAACGGCCTGCCGCGAGGCCGCGCGCTGGGATCGCCCGCTCGGCATCGCGGTCAACGTCTCGCCGCAGCAACTCGCCCAGCCGAGTTTCGTGGAGCAGTTGTCCGACATCCTGATCGAGACCGCGCTTGCGCCCGAACGGCTCGAGATCGAGATCACCGAAGCGAGCATCATCGACGATCAGGACCACGCGCTGAAGATCATGCATCGCATCCGGAAAATGGGTGTGCGCATTGCGATGGATGATTTCGGCACGGGCTTTTCCTCTCTCGCGATGCTGCAGGCCTTTCCGTTCGACAAGATCAAGATCGATCAGGGTTTTATCCGCGACGTTCACCTCTTTTCCGAACGCGCCGCCATCGTGCGCGCGACCCTGCTTCTCGGCAACGCGCTGAAAATCCCGGTTCTTGCCGAAGGGGTGGAGGTCGCGAATGAGCTCTCGTTCCTGCGGCGCGAGCGTTGCCAGTTCGTGCAAGGGTTTTTCTTCGGCAAACCCATGCCGGTAGAGGAGGCGCGGGCGCTCGCCTGTGACGCCTCCGAGGCAAAAGTCTCCTGACACCTCGGGCGATCCGACCTGTATGATGGCGACCCCGGCAGGATTCGAACCTGCAACCTGCCCCTTAGGAGGGGGCTGCTCTATCCAGTTGAGCCACGGGGCCGGCCGTGCCGGATCTCCGGCGGGGGCCTTTTCGCCCGGGCCGCGCCGCAAAGCAAGTCTCGCATTGCTTTGGACAATCCCCCGCAAGCCCGGTAATACGTGCCAACACGATCCATCCAGGACACTTCCTTGACCAGACAGGCCCCCCGCCCCTTGACCCTGCGCGATGTTTCCGAAGCCTCGGGCGTCTCGGAAATGACTGTCAGCAGGGTGTTGCGAAATCGCGGCGATGTCAGCAAGGCGACGCGCGAGAAGGTGCTCCTTGCGGCCAAGCAGTTGGGATACGTGCCCAACAAGATCGCCGGGGCGCTGGCGAGCCAGCGTGTCAACCTCGTGGGGGTGGTCATTCCGTCGCTGAGCAACATGGTCTTTCCCGAAGTGCTATCCGGCATCAACCAGGTGCTCGAAGACACCGGCCTGCAACCGGTTGTGGGCGTGACCGACTATCTTCCTGAAAAAGAAGAGAAAGTCATTTACGAGATGCTGAGCTGGCGGCCCTCGGGGCTGATCGTTGCCGGTATCGAGCATAGTGATGCGAGCCGGGCGATGCTGGTGGCAGCCGGGATTCCGATTGTCGAGATCATGGATATCGACGGGACGCCGGTCGATTGCGCGGTGGGCATTTCCCATCGCCGCGCGGGCCGTATGATGGCGCAGGAGATCCTCAAGGCGGGCTATCGCCGCATCGGGTTCATGGGGACCAAGATGCCGCTCGATCACCGCGCCCGCAAACGGTTCGAGGGGCTCACCGAGGCGCTGGCCAAAGGCGGTATCGAGATCGCCGATCAGGAGTTTTACTCCGGGGGTTCGGCGTTGGCGAAGGGGCGCGAGATGACCGACGCCATGCTCCAGCGCTCGCCGGATCTCGATTTTCTCTACTATTCGAACGACATGATCGGCGCGGGCGGTTTGCTCTACCTGCTGGATCGGGGGGTCAAGGTGCCCGAGCAGATCGGCCTCGCGGCGTTCAACGGGGTGGAGTTGCTGCAAGGCTTGCCGCAAAAGCTCGCGACGATGGACTCCTGCCGCCTGGAGGTGGGCCGGACGGCGGCGGAGATCGTGGCGGCGCGGGTTGCCGATCCCGCGGCGATGGTGCAGCGGGTGGTCGAATTGACGCCTAAGATCAGTTTCGGGGAAACGCTGCGCCGCTCATGAGCCTTGCTGCCGCAACGCGTGGCCGGCGAGGTAGAGCGAGCCGCAAATGAGAATGCGCGCGGTCGGGGCCGTTTTCGCGAGCATCGACAGGGCCGACTCAAGATCCTCTGCGGGTTCGACCGTCGAAAAGCCGCCCGATCGCGCGGCGGCGGCGGTTTCGTTTGCGCTGAGGGTCGCCGCTTCGCCGGGGATCGAGACCGCGGTGAGGCTGTCCGCGACGCGCGCGAGTGGGGCGAGATAGCCGCTTGCGTCCTTGGTGTTGAGCATACCGCAGATGAGATGCGTCTGGCGCTCTGGCATCGCGCGCAGTGTTGCGGCAAGGGCCGCGCCCGCGGCGGGGTTGTGCCCGCCGTCGAGCCAAAGCTCGGCTTCGGGTGCGAGTGCATTGAGGGCGCCATCGCGGAGCCGCTGCATCCGCCCGGGCCAGACCGGCTTCGCCACCGCCGCGTCGCAGGCGGCCTCGTCAAAGCCGAGGTGCCGCAACGCCATGATCGCGGCGCCGGCGTTGGCGATCTGATGCGCGCCGGGCAGAGACGGCAAGGGCAAATCGAGCAACCCGGTTTCATCCTGAAACAAGAGCCGTCCGCGCTCTTCGCCCACGTGCCAATGCTGCCCGTGTACCAGAAGCGGCGCCCCGAGCCGGGCAGCACGCGCCTCGATCACATCGAGCGCCTCGTCCTGTTGCGGACCAACGATGCAGGGCACACCGCGCTTGATGATCCCGGCCTTCTCGCCCGCGATCTGGTTCAGACTGTTCCCGAGAAACCCCTCGTGATCCATCGACACCGGCGTGATGATGGTCAGCGCGGGCGCGTCGATCACGTTGGTGGCATCAAGCCGGCCACCGAGCCCGACTTCGAGCAGGGTGAACTCCGCCGGCGTGCGGGCAAAGGCGAGGAGGGCGGCGCAGGTCGTGATCTCGAAATAGGTGATCTGCGCGCCGCCGTTGCTCTCGTAGCACTCATCGAGAATCGTGGTCAGCGCGTCTTCGGTGATGAGCTCTCCGGCAAGGCGGATGCGTTCGTGAAACCGGACGAGATGGGGCGAGGTGTAGGCGTGCACGCGCTTGCCCGCCCCTTCGAGCCCTGCCCGGATCATCGCCTGGGTCGAGCCTTTGCCGTTGGTCCCGGCGATGTGGATAACCGGCGGCAGGGCGCGCTCGGGGTGGTCGAGCCGCTCCAGAAGCGCCCAGACCCGGTCGAGCGTCAGGTCGATGATCTTGGGATGCAGCGCCATCATCCGCTCGAGGATGGCGTCGGAGCCGGGCTTGGTCATTTTGCCTCGGGTTTTGCCCCGGTGTCGGGCTGGGCCTCGGCCGGAACCGGCGCGCTGTCTTCGGTCTTGGTCGCCTGCTCCGGCGCGGGCAATTCGCCGTGCACCGCGGGGGGCAGGCCGAGCAGCATCCGGGTGATGGTGATGAGCTCTTCGCGCATCGCGCCGCGTTCGACGACCCGGTCGATCATGCCATGTTCGAGCAGATATTCGGCGCGCTGGAACCCGTCGGGCAGCTTTTCACGGATGGTCTGTTCGATGACGCGCGGGCCGGCGAAACAGATCAGCGCGTTGGGCTCGGAGATGTGGATATCGCCCAGCATCGCGTAGGACGCGGTGACGCCGCCGGTCGTCGGGTGGGTCAGCACGACGATATAGGGCAGGCCCGCTTCCTTGAGCATCTGCACCGCGACGGTTGTCCGCGGCATCTGCATCAGCGAGAGGATCCCTTCCTGCATTCGCGCGCCACCGGCAGCGGAGAAGAGGATGAGCGGGCGCTTGAGCCGGACGGCCTCCTCAGCGGCGGCAACAATCGCATTGCCGACATACATGCCCATCGATCCGCCCATGAAGGAGAAATCCTGCGCGGCCGCGACGATCGGCGTTCGCCCGATCTCCCCGGCGGCAACCAGCATCGCCTCGGCTTCACCGGTTGCTTTTTGCGCGGCACGCAAACGGTCGGGGTATCTCTTCTGATCCTTGAAGTGCAGCGGGTCGGCCACCGGCGCCGGGACGGAGACTTCGGCGAAGATGCCGCCATCGAAGAGCGCGGTGAACCGGTCGCGCGGGGTAAGCGCCATGTGGTGGCCGCAGTTGGTGCAAACGTTGAGGTTCGCACTCAGCTCGCGGTGAAACAGCATGGTCCCGCATTCGGAACACTTCTGCCAGAGGTTCTCGGGGGTCTCACGCCGGGAGAAGAGCGAGTTGATCTTCGGCCGGACGTAGTTGCTGATCCAGTTCATGCGGCATCCCGTCTTGAGGTCGCCTTCAAATAATCGGACCCGGGCTGAATTGCAATCAGCGGCGGAGCGCGATGCGAATTGCGAGCCACATCAAGCCGAGGAGACAGAGGGAGACGAAAAAGTTCGGGTCGAGCGGCGCGGTTGCCTGGGGCGCGTGGCCCGTGTGTGGTGGGCTCAGCCAGAGGGCGAGGCCGGAATCCGCGCCGTCGCGCTCGCCCCAGAAGAGCGACGCGTAGACATTGTTGGCGAGGTGAAACCCAATGGCCGCCCCGAGCGATCCGGTTCGCGCGGTCAGATCCGAGGCGGCCAGGCCGAAGGCAAACGCCCAAAGGACATAATGCACATCGCCGATCACATCGCCTTGTCCGTCGTAGTGAGCCAGCGCGAAGAGCACGTTGGGCAGGATGAGCCAGACGCGCGGATCGGGAAACCGCACCGCGAGCTGTTGCTGCAGGTAGCCGCGAAACAAAAGCTCCTCGGCGCTCACCTGAACGAGCAGGGCGGAGAGCGAAACCGGCAGAAGGAGCAGCCAGAGCAGTGGCGGTTTGCCAAGCGACATCCCGCCCCAAAGCCACGGCGGCAGCAGTTCAACGGCTAGCAGAAGTGCCGCGCCGGCGAGAAAGGCGACACGCAGATCGGGCCAGAGTCGCGCGGGATCGCCGAGAAGCGACCACAATCCCCGCCCATCGGCGCAGCGCAGAACGACAAGCAGCGCGGCCGAGAGCAGGCCAAAGGAAAAGAGTTGGACAAGAAGGCCGATCGCGGTCGCGCCGGTGCTAACCTCGGCGCCGGACGACACGACGCCAGCCCGCTTCAGGGCCAAGACCGTTGCGAAGAGCGCGATCAGGAAGATCGCCTCGATCGTAAACAGCAGAAGGGCCACGCGCCCGAGCCCCGGAAACCTCCGGGCGGGCGCGCAGAAGGCCGCGTGGGGGGCGTAGGGCCAGGGCCGATTCATACGCGCAGGGCGAGCCGCGCCGCGAGCCAGCTGACGAAGAGCGCGGCGATATCGAGCGCGATCATCGGGCGCAGGGCGGGGTCGGCCATGTCCACCTGCATGCTGAAGAGCGCGAGACCGTCGAGCGGGCCGGTGGCGCTGACGACGAGGATCGCGAAAAAGTTGTTGAACGCGTGGAAGCCGATGGCGGCCCCGAGCGAGCCGGTTCGGGCGGTGAGATCCGCGGCGGCGAGGCCGAAAAGGCTCGCCCAGGCCACGATGAGCCAGGCGTTGCCGCCCATGCTGGCCGGATCATAGTGCAGCAGGCCGAAGGCGAGCGAGGGCAGGACAAGCCAGACCCACCGCGCGGAAAACCGCGCGGCGAGTTGTTGTTGGAGATAGCCGCGGAAGAGCACTTCCTCCGAGCCGGTCTGCACCAGCACCGCGAGCAGTGAGAGCGGTAGGATCGAGAGCCAGTCGCCGAAGGGCAGGTTTTCGCGCGGCGAGATCCCGGTGCCGCCATCGCCCCAGGGGGGCAGGAGCCCGAGCACGATCTGCAGGATGGCGAGCGCGGCCAGCACGCGCAGCCCGTCGCGCAGCGCCCGGGCCGGAGGGCCGATGAGCGACAGGCCGGGCCGGTGATGGAGGAGCCGGGCGGCGACCATGGCGCCGATGCTGAGGAACCCGAATGCAAAGAGCGAGACCAGCACCGTGATCGGGCGCCCCGGCCGATCGGCAAGAGCGCCGGAGGACACAAAGACCGTATCGAGCGCGATCCCCAGCCCGATGACGATCGCCGCCACGGTCAGGAGCCCCGCGACGAGCCGCCAGATCTGGGCCCCGGCGCGGGCGGGGGCGACGAAGGCGTCATGCGGGTCATAGTGCATTTGCGAAACCTAGGCGCAGCGCCGCGCGGGTGCAATCCGCCAAAGCCGCCGCCCTCGTGGGCGCTTGCGCGCACGGGCGTCGTCACTTAGACGATGACAAACCGCAGCCGGGGAGCCAGCCAGACAATGACCAAGTTCGACAAATCCGTCTTGCCCAGCCGTTACGTGACCGAGGGCCCGGCCCGCGCGCCGCATCGGTCCTACTACTACGCGATGGGCCTGTCGGAAGACGAGATTCACCAGCCGCTCATTGGTGTGGCGACCTGCTGGAACGAGGCCGCGCCCTGCAACATCGCGCTGAACCGGCAGGCGCAATCGGTCAAGCTCGGGGTCAAGGAAGCCCGGGGCACCCCGCGCGAATTCACCACCATCACCGTCACCGACGGGATCGCCATGGGCCACGAGGGGATGCGCTCCTCGCTCGCCTCGCGCGAAGCCATCGCCGATACGGTCGAGCTCACCATGCGCGGCCATTGCTATGATGCGATCGTCGGGCTCGCGGGTTGCGACAAGTCGCTTCCGGGGATGATGATGGCGATGGTGCGGCTCAACGTGCCGTCGGTCTTCATCTATGGCGGATCGATCATGCCGGGCCGGTATCAGGGTCGGGACGTGACCGTGCAGGACGTTTTCGAAGCGGTCGGCCGGCATCAGGCCGGAGCGAATTCCGACGAAGAGCTTGCCGCGCTCGAAAAGGTCGCCTGCCCCTCCGCGGGCGCTTGCGGCGGGCAATTCACTGCCAACACCATGGCCTGCGTCTCCGAGGCGATCGGCCTTGCGCTGATGAACTCCTCCGGTGCGCCCGCGCCTTATGAAAGCCGCGACCAATACGCGACGGCCTCGGGCGTGGCAGTCATGAACCTGCTCGAGAAGAATATCCGCGCGCGCGATGTCGTGACGCTCAAGAGCCTTGAGAATGCCGCGCGGGTCGTTGCCTGCACCGGCGGCTCGACCAATGCTGGCCTCCACCTTCCGGCGATCGCCCATGAGGCGGGGATCGACTTCTTCCTCGATGACGTCTGCGAGATTTTCCGCGACACGCCCTATTTCGTCGACCTCAAGCCGGGCGGTCAATTCGTCGCCAAGGACCTTTACGAGGTGGGCGGCGTGCCGGTCGTGATGAAGGAGCTGCGCAAGGCGGGGCTGCTGCATGAGGATTGCATCACCGCATCGGGCAAGAGCATTGGCGAAGAGCTCGACCTGATCGAGCGCGAGGCGGATGGCAAGGTCATCTACCCGATCGAAAATCCGATCACCAAGACCGGCGGCGTCGTCGGGCTCAAGGGCAATCTCGCCCCGGAAGGCGCGATCGTCAAGGTCGCGGGCATGAGCGAGGCGGAACAGGTGTTCTCCGGTCCGGCGCGCGTCTTCGAATGCGAAGAAGAGGCCTTCGAGGCGGTCAAGCAACGCTCCTACAAGGAAGGCGATGTTCTGGTCATCCGCAACGAGGGCCCTGCGAGCGGCCCCGGCATGCGCGAGATGCTGGCGACCACCGCCGCGCTCTCGGGTCAGGGCATGGGCAAGAAGGTCGCGCTCATCACTGACGGGCGCTTTTCGGGCGCAACGCGTGGCTTCTGCGTCGGCCATGTCGGCCCCGAGACGGGCAAGGGCGGCCCCATCGCGCTTCTGAAGGATGGCGATGTCATCACGCTCAACGCCGTCACCGGCGAGATCAGCGTCGATCTGAGCGAAGAGGAGCTGGCCACACGCAAAGCTGCCTGGCCGGGCCCGCGCGAGACGAATTACGCCTCCGGTGCGCTGTGGAAATACGCCCAGCTCGTCGGCGAGACCTACCGCGGCGCGGTGACCCACCCCGGTGCCAAGGCGGAAACGCACCAGTACCCCGACCTTTGATCCCATGGCCGCCCGGCGCCTTGCCCTCATCGTCGCGCCCGCGATGCTCGCGCTCGCGGGGTGCGAGGCGGGGTTGGATGGCGCCGGGCCCGCGTCCCAGCGGGTTGACGTGGTTCCCGCGGTGGCCGATGGGCGCGTGATCCTCGACGGGCCTTCGGGCTATTGTCTGCTGTCCAATGAAACCACGGCGCAGGCGGGCACGGCTTACGTGCTCTATCATCCCTGTGACGGGGCCGGATCGGAGACAGGCGCGCCGCTTCTGACGGCGATGGTCGATCTCGACCAGAGCGCGGATCTTGAGATCAGCACCGAGGCGCTGCTCGCCGGAATGGGGGTTTCCGAGGCGCTGGAGCGCGTTGAGACGGACGGGCTCGTGCTGCTGCAGGTGGACGACACGGTCACGCCAAAATGGCGCGGGGCGATGGATGTGCACGGCCATCTCTTGCTGCTCGGGGCCCATGGCGACGCGGCGAGCGCCGGCGATCTGCGCGATTTCGCCCGCGCGATCCGGCGCGCGAGCGGTGGCGCCGGCTTTCTGAGCGCGATCTTGCCTTGAGCGCGAAAAGGGCAAGAATACCGGGACATCGCAATCCCGGAGGCGCGCCGCAGAGTGATTGACCGCTTCATCCAGAATGTTGCCCTGCGGGCTTGGCGCGGTTGGGCCGATGCCGCGGCGCGGCGCGATCCGCGATGGTTGCGCCAATCGCGCGGCAGCGCCCGGCGGCTGAAAGGGCAGCTGGAGCGGTTTCTCTCTGCCGCGGACCGGCGCCTTGCCATGCCCGCGACGACGCACAGCCCGATCCTGGCGCCCAGCAGCGCCGATTGGACATGGCGGCCCGGCCTCTGGCGCGCGCCCCTGCCCGCAGAGACCCGCGCCGCGATGACGCGCGACCGGACGATCAATGACGAGGTCAGCCTGTTTGCGGAAAATCAGGGCGATGAGATCATCCTGCGCCAGCCGCGGAATTGGGCCACGACCGACCTCTGCCCCTACGGGCTCGAAATCGAGACATTTCACGTCGCGGGCGCGTTCCTTTCGCTCGTCATCACGCTCCCCGAGGCGGCGGCCCAAGGGCTCACCGCGCGGCATCTCATCGGGCTTTCGATGGTGCTGGAGGTCGAGCGCCCGCAAGGGTTCGTTGCCCGGATCAACATTCGACACGGGCCCAACACCGCTCAGATCCCGCGCGAGATCCCGCCCGGGGACCTGGCGCCGCTGATCGAGTTCGACCTCGCCTATGCCGAGCTCGACGACACCGCCATCGGGCACGTCTGGCTCGATCTGATCTTTGACCAGCCGGCCATGAACCGGATTCGCATCCGCGATCTGACCCTCATGCGCCTGCCCCGATCGGAGCTCTGAGAGATGGTCAGCCTTATCAGCACAGCGTTGCGCGATGGCGTTTGGGAGCTGGAGCTCAGCCACGACGGGCCCGCGTTGCCTGATCTCGCGGTCATGCTCGATGGCACCGAGGTCGCGCGCGCAGTGGCATCGCAGGCGGGCGACGGGCGCTGGCAGGTGCGCGCCCCGCTGCCGCCGGAGGTGCTGCATGACGGGCTCAATACGTTCCTGCTCTGCGCGTCCGACGCACCCGATCCAATCGCGTCGCTTCCGGTGATGGCCGGCGCGCCGCTCGATCCGGATATCCGCGCCGAGCTTGATCAACTGCGCAGCGAGCTCGACCTGCTCAAATCCGCTTTTCGGCGCCATTGCCGCGACGGGTCCTGACCGGGGGCTTGCCCGCTGGCGCGATCCGTTGTTGAACTGCCCCGCATGATCGCGCCAGACTTCTCATTCGAAACCGCGCTGCTCCATCAGGGGCTCGACCGGATCGCCGGGGTCGACGAGGTCGGCCGCGGCCCGCTTGCCGGGCCGGTGACCGCCGCTGCCGTGATCCTCGATCCCTCTGCGATTCCGCGTGGCCTCGACGACAGCAAGCGGCTGGGGCCGAAACGGCGAGAGGCGCTCTACGCCGATATCCTTGCTGTTGCGGAGGTCGGGATCGGCCATGCGACGGTGGACGAGATTGACCGGATCAACATCCTTCAGGCCAGCCATGTCGCGATGATCCGCGCCCTCGCGGCTCTGGCCAACCGCCCCGATCATGCGCTGATCGACGGGCATATCCTGCCCAAAGGGCTCAACCTGCCGGCGCGTGCCGTGACCCGCGGCGATGGCCGATGCTTTTCCATCGCGGCGGCTTCGATCGTGGCCAAAGTGACGCGCGATCGGATCATGTGGGATTTGGCGCAACAGTTTCCCGGCTACGGATGGGAGACCAACAAGGGCTATCCGTCAAAAAGCCACAAATTGGCGCTCCGAGATTTAGGGGTTACCCCACACCATAGACGGTCCTTCCGGCCCGTCCACAATATCTTGTATCAAGAACAATCTGCAACCCCTTGATTCAAAAAAGAATTTGACCGCGAATCACCTTTGACTCATCTTTGTCTCAATCCAACGAGCGCCACATAAGGCGCCGATCAGAGGCAGACCGATGACAACGAAGACCCGCAAAGAGCGTAACACCGCGCTCCCTCTCAACACGATTCTCGACGGCGATTGCATCGAGAGGATGAACGCGTTGCCCGAGGCGAGCATTGACCTGATTTTCGCCGATCCGCCCTACAATCTCCAATTGCGCGGCGATCTGCACCGGCCTGACAACTCCAAGGTCGACGCGGTCGACGATGCCTGGGACCGGTTCGCGAGCTTTGAAAGCTACGACCAGTTCACCAAGGCGTGGCTCAAGGCGGCGCGGCGGCTGCTCAAGCCCAACGGCGCGATCTGGGTCATCGGATCCTATCACAACATCTTCCGCGTCGGGGCGGCGCTTCAGAACGAGGGCTACTGGATCCTCAACGATGTCGTCTGGCGCAAGTCCAACCCGATGCCGAACTTCCGCGGCAAACGGTTCACCAACGCGCATGAAACGATGATCTGGGCCTCGCGCGATGAGGGCGCGAAATACACCTTCAACTACGAGGCGCTCAAGGCGCTGAACGAGGGTGTCCAGATGCGCTCGGACTGGGTCCTGCCGATCTGCACCGGCCATGAGCGCCTGAAGGATGAGAACGGCGACAAGGCGCACCCGACGCAAAAGCCAGAGAGCTTGCTGCACCGGGTCCTGATCGGCTCCACCAATCCCGGCGATGTCGTGCTCGACCCGTTCTTCGGGACCGGGACAACCGGCGCCGTCGCCAAGATGCTGGGCCGGGATTTCATCGGGATCGAGCGCGAGGAGGCGTATCGCAAGGTCGCCCTCAAGCGGCTGGAGAAAATCCGCAAATATGACAAGGACGCGCTGCAGGTCTCGACGTCCAAACGCGCCGAGCCGCGCGTTCCTTTCGGCCAGCTCATCGAGCGCGGCATGCTCCGCCCGGGCGAAGAGCTCTTTTCGATGAACAAGCGGCACAAGGCCAAGATCCGCGCCGATGGCACGCTCATCGGAGATGACGTGAAGGGCTCGATCCACAAGGTCGGGGCCGAGCTCGAAGGCGCGCCGTCCTGCAACGGCTGGACCTATTGGTGCTTCCGCCGCGATGGCAAGACCGTGCCCATTGACGTGCTGCGCCAGCAGATCCGTGCCGAGATGCGCGACCGCCCGAACTGAGCGCGCCTCACCATTCCAAGTTACCGCCGGTGCCTGTGGCCTGACCACGGCACGTACTTGCCCCGCCGCATGCCGGCGGGGTTTTTTCGTGGGGCTGGCCGGCGCGTGATAGACTGATGCGGCAAGGCGCGCTCGGGACCCTCCGATTGAAAATTTCGGCCCAAGGGCAATGGCTTGCGATTGTCACAGTTCCGTCACTGTATTGTTTCGCGAACGAAACAGTTGCGAGGCAATCAGACGGCGCAACACAAAGGAGACCTTCAATGTCAGCATTTCGTTCCGCCGCAATGGCCGCGGTGCTTCTCGGGACCGGCTCTGCCGCCATCGCCGATGATCACTCGGCCACGCTCCAGATCGACTACGGCCCCCGGCCGATGTTCCTCATCGAGAAAATGACCGACAGCCCGCTCAAGCAAAAACTGCTGAGCTGTGAAGGCCAGACACCAGCGCGGAGCGCGTTTTCCATCGGGCACCGCGGCGCGCCGCTCATGTTCCCCGAGCACACGGTAGAAGCCAACGTCGCCGCGGCGCGCATGGGCGCGGGCATTCTTGAGTGCGACGTGACCTTCACTGCCGACAAGGAACTGGTCTGCCGCCACGCGCAAAACGATCTGCACACCACGACCAACATCGTGGCCTCCGATCTGGCAGAGAAATGCACCACGCCCTTCAGCCCGGCCTCCGGTGACCAGCCGGCAAGCGCTGAATGCCGCGCCTCGGACCTCACGCTCGCCGAGTTCAAGACCCTGACGCCCAAGATGGACGCGGCCAATCGAACGGCGACCACTGCGGAAGAGTATCTCGACGGAACCGCCGGCTGGCGCACCGATCTCTACAGCGACGGCGCGACTCTGATGACCCACGCGGAGTCGATCGCGCTCTTCGATTCCCTCGGGGCCGATTTCACGCCCGAGCTCAAATCCCCCTCGGTCGAGATGCCCTTCGACGGGTTCTCTCAGGCCGATTACGCGCAGAAGCTCGTGGATGAATACAAGGCCGCCGGGATCGATCCGAGCCGTGTCTGGCTGCAATCCTTCAACTATGAGAACGTGCTCTATTGGGTCGAGAACGAGCCCGAGTTCGGCGCGCAGGCGGTCTTCCTCGATGCGCAGTACGACAACGAGGGCTTCGATCACATGGATCCGGAGACCTGGGCCTTCTCGATGCAAGAGGTGGCGGATGCCGGGGTGAACTACCTCGCGCCGCCGATGTGGATGCTGGTCACGATCGAAGATGGTGAGATCGTGGAGAGCGCCTACGCCAAGGCCGCCAAGGAGGCCGGCCTCAAGCTCATCACATGGACGCTGGAGCGCTCCGGCCCGCTCGCCAGCGGCGGCGGCTGGTACTTCCAGTCGGTCGCGGATGTGACTGACAATGACGGCGTTTACTACGAGATGCTCGACGCGCTGGCGCAGGATGTGGGCGTGGTCGGTGTCTTCTCCGATTGGCCCGCCACGGTGACCTACTACGCCAACTGCATGGGGCTCTGAACGCCTTCACGATCGGTTTGAGACAAGGGCGGCGCTCCACGTGGGCGCCGCTTTTTTTCAATGCGGCGCGCAGGTTACCGCTCGCCAAGCTCGGCTTGGCAAACTAGGGTGCCGCGCATGATGTCGCCCCTTGCCCTCCTGCGCTCCGGTTGGATCAGCCTCGTTCTGATCGTCGGGCTGTGCGTGGTCGGCAGCCTGCATCATCCGGACCCGCGCCCCGATGATCCCGCCCTTGCGCGCTATATCGCGATGGGCGGCAAGATTGCCGACATCTGTGGCGATCCGTCGACCGACAGCTCTCTGGCGGGGTGCGAATTCTGCCGCCTGACCGCTGCGGCGCTGCTCCCCGGCAAGCCGGCCCTCTGGATGCCCGCTCGGCTCGAGCGCCAGGCGCGCCTGCTAGGCCGCGCCACGCGTATTCACCGGCGCAAGCGGCGCGAGCCTAACCTCCGCTCCCGCGCGCCTCCTCGTCTCTGACACGCCCCTGAAATCCTTACCTTTCCTGATTCGCCTTGGCTGCGGATCGCACTGGCGTGGAGCCTGCAGATGATGAACACGACGACACACGCGCGCCCCGAGGGCGGCGCCAACAAACTCTATTTCGCCGCCTGGCGCTGGCATTTCTACGCGGGGCTCTTCGCGCTCCCGTTTCTCAGTATCCTCGCCATCACCGGCATGATGATGCTCTGGATCGCCTGGATCGACGGGCGCGATGGCGAACGCACCGAGGTTGTGCCAAGCGGCGCGGCGGCCCCGGTCTCGCAGCAGGCCGAAGCGGCGCTCCTCGCTGTTCCCGGCGGCGACCTTCGGCAGTACGTCGCCCCGCGCCGCGCCGATCTCGCGGCACTGTTTCGCGTGGACCACGAGGGGGAGGCGGTGATGGTCGCCGTCGATCCCTATCGCGCCGAGGTCATCGAGACCTTCCCGCGCCGCAGCGGCTGGTACGACTTTTTCGACAATCTCCACAGCGATCTGATGCTCGGCGTGACCGGGGACCGCATGGTCGAGGCGGCGGCGTCGATCTCGCTCGTGCTCGTTGCGACAGGGCTCTACATGTGGTGGCCGCGCGGGGGCGGATGGCGCAAAGCGCTGGTGCCGACCTTGGGCCGGGGGCGCGCCTTTTGGAAATCGTTGCACGGGGCTGTCGGGCTCTGGATCTCGGTGGTGCTGATCTTCTTCCTGATTTCCGGGCTCTCCTGGGCTGGGATCTGGGGCGGAAAGATGGTACAGGCTTGGAGCCAGTTTCCGGCCGAGAAATGGGATAACGTCCCGCTTTCGAGCGACACCCACGCGAGCATGAACCACGTGCGCCGCGAAGTGCCTTGGGCGCTGGAGCAGGTCCCGCTTCCCGCCTCGGGCAGCACGGCGGGCATGCCGGGGGTGAGCGGCGAGGTGGGCATCGACGCGGTTGACGCGCTCGCCCGCGAGATCGGGTTTGACGCCCGCTATCAGCTCAACCTGCCCCGTGGCGAGACCGGCGTCTGGACCCTGTCGCGCGATTCCATGAGCACCGACGACACCGACCCGACCTCGGATCGCACCGTCCACGTCGATCGTTTCAGCGGCAAGATCCTCGCCGATGTGCGCTTCGCCGACTACTCGCTCGCGGGTAAGGCGATGGCCGTGGGCATCGCGCTGCACATGGGGACGCTCGGGCTCTGGAGCGTGCTGGCAAACACCGCCCTTTGCCTGTCGGTCCTGTTCCTCTGCGGCAGTTCGCTGGTGCTCTGGTGGAAACGCCGCCCGGCCCGCGCCGGCCGTCTCGCCGCGCCGCCCATGCCGCGCGAATTGCCGCTCTGGCAGGGCGCAGCGCTGGTGGGGCTGTTTGTGGCGATGGCTTTCCCGATGGCCGGGATCGTCTTGCTCGCAGTGCTCGTGCTCGACACGCTGGTCCTCTCGCGGCTGCCCGCGCTCAGGGACAAACTGACCTAATGCTCCGAACCGGGGGCGCACCCGTTGCGCCCCCTCTGCGTCATTCCCTCGGCAGGTCGAGCAACTCGGCGCGGGTCAGGGTGAAGCCCGATGCGATCCACGCCGAGCGCAAGGCGGCGAGCCGCGCGCCAAGGGCGGGGCCGGTGTAGTCCGGCATAAGATCGGTGGCGGCCACGGGAAAGTCCTGCGCGGCCGCCGTTTGGGCAAAGCGCCAGTCCCCATCCGAGACCGGCGTCTCAAGAAGCGCCGCGCGGATCAGCAACACATCGCGCGCCGTGTCCGCGCCGTGATCCAACGCAAGCGGCGCGAGCGCGGCCCCCTCCCGCGCGGCGCGAGCGAGAAACCCCGCGCGCCGCGCCTGCTGACGCGACAGGCGCAGGGCCTCTGCGTCCGGGCTGGTCAGCGTGGCCAATCGGCGCAGGGCATCAGGGGAAACTCCCCGCTGCGCTTCTTCGTGGATAAGGATCGGCAGGGGCCTTGCGTCAGCCCCGGGCAGGATGCGACCTAGCACACCTGCATGAGCCATCGCGGCGACCGACGGCGCGGGATCTGGCGCGGACAGCAGTTTCATGAGTTCCCCGCCGAGTCGCTCGCGCGAGATCTGTTCGAGCCCTTCGCTCAGCTCAGCGCAGGCGGCGAGCCCTTCGGCATCGAGCCCCAGATCCGGATCGCCGTACCACGCATGAAACCGGAAGAAGCGCAGGATCCGCAGGTAATCTTCCGTGATGCGCGCGCGCGGATCGTCGATGAAGCGCAAACGACGGGCCCGCAGATCGGGCAATCCGTTGATCGGATCGTGGATGGCCCCATCGGCCGAAGCATAGAGCGCGTTCATGGTGAAATCGCGGCGATGGGCATCGTCCTCGATGCTGTTGGCATAGGCGACAACCGCGCGGCGGCCATCGGTCTCCACATCGCGGCGGAAGGTGGTGATCTCATGCGGAATGCCGCCCGCGATGACCGTCACGGTCCCATGATCGATCCCGGTGGGCACCGCTTTGAACCCGGCTTTCCCCGCAAGCTCGAGGACGCGCTCAGGCCGCGCATCGGTGCTGATGTCGATGTCGGTAATCGGTGCGCCAAGCAGCGCGTTGCGCACGCAGCCTCCCACCACGAACGCCTGATGCCCGGCTTCGGCGAGCATCGCCATGACCGCTTGCGTGGTCTTGCCCTCGATCCATGCGCCGGTGACTTTCATCCCTCTCCCGTGACCCGATCCGCCAGACCTCGTAGAATGCGTGCTGTCGCCCCCCAGATGTAGTATGGGCCATAGGGCACAGTGTAGTAGTATCGCCGCTCGCCGCGCCAGTAGCGGTGTTCGATGCGGAACCGGGCGGGGTCGGTCACATGATCGAAGGGGACGGTAAAGACCTCCTCCACCTCGCCGGGCTCGGCAACGGGCGCGAAGGGGGCGTTGAGCCGCGCGAGCACGGGCGTCATCGTGAAACTGGAGACGGTCTCATGGGTCGAGAGGCGCCCGAGGATGGTGACATTTGCCGGGTCGAGCCCGATTTCCTCGCGCGCCTCACGCAGGGCGGTGTCCTCCAGCGTGGCGTCCTCCGGATCCATCTTGCCGCCGGGGAAGGCGATCTGGCCGGGGTGGTGTTTAAGCCCCGATGCGCGCTTGGTCAGGATGAGCCGCGTGCCCGAGCCATCGTCGAAGAACGGGACGAGCACGGCGGCGGGCCGCAGCTTGCGGCCTTGCGGGTAGATACCGGGATTGAGGTCGAAATCCGAGGACGCCGCACCCGGGCGCGTGAGCGCCGTCCCGAGCGCGGCGAGCGGGTCAGCCTTGCGTCGGGGCATCGGGAGCGTCGAAGCCGACGGTGGCCGGATCGAGATCGTAATGCGCGCCGCAGAACTGGCAATCCGCCGTCACCCGGCCATCATCCGTGGTCATCTTTTCGATGTCCTTGGCGGAATAGATCGAGAGCGAATTCCGGACCCGTTCCACCGAACAGGTGCAGCCGAAATGCACCGACTGGGCATCGAAGACGCGCGGGCGTTCCTCGTGAAAAAGCCGCAGGAGCAGGTCCGTCGGCGCGATCTGGGGGCCGATCATTTCCAGATCCTCGACAGTATCGAGCAGCAGGTTGACGCGCGACCAGTTTTCGCCGTCATCGCCTTGCAACAGGTCATCGCCGGTCAGCAGCCCGCCTTCGCCGGTCGCGTCGCCGGTGGCGAAGGGCGAGGCTTTGGGCATGTGTTGCAGCATGATCCCGCCCGCGCGCCAATGCTCCGACCCCCCCGCCTCAGTCGATTTGCCAAAGCTGAGCGAGAACCGCGTCGGAAGCTGTTCGGACTGGGCGAAATAGGCTTCGGCACAGGCCGCGAGCGAGCCGCCCGAAAGCGGGGTGATGCCCTGATAGGGGGTCGTGTCGGGGCCCTGATCCATCAGAATCGCGAAATAGCCTTCGCCGAGCTGGTCAAACGGCGCGCCGGCCTCGATCCGCTCCGGGTCGAAACTGGCATAGGCGCGAATACGCGCGGGCTCGCCGTCGGCCTTGGGCGCGAAGTAATCGGTGGCGATCATGCGCACCGGCCCGTTGGTCTGGACCTGTAGCGAGAGCTTCCAGCGCAGTTTGATCGTCTGCCCGACGAGCGCGGTCAGAAGCGCCATTTCCGCCACGAGCGCTTCCACGCCGGGCGGATAGTCATGCTGCCGCAGGATGCCCTCAAGCACCCCATCGAGCCGGGCAACCCGGCCGCGGGTATCGGAATTGTCGAGCTGGAAGGGCAGGACGGTATCGTCCCACGCGATTTTAGTGCCGAGTGTCATGGGGTTTCCTTGCGCGCCGGTCCTTGGCATACCGCGTCCATATAGGAGCGGCAAGCCGGGAACCAAGACGGGGCGAGATGATCAGACGTTACGGCAAGCCTCCCCGGGAGGATCAGCGCTACAAGGCGCGGCCCGGGGTTTACGCGGTTCTGCCGCGGGGCGGGCATGTGCTGGTGACCTGGAAGGACGGGCTGGCGCAAGAGTTTCAGCTCCCGGGCGGCGGGATCGATCCGGGCGAGCAGCCGCTTGCCGCGCTGCATCGCGAAGTTCTGGAGGAGACCGGCTGGCGCATCGGCGCGGCGCGGCGGCTCGGGGCTTTTCGCCGCTTTACCTTCATGCCGGATTACGGGATCTGGGCCGAAAAGCTCTGCACGGTTTACCTCGCCCGCCCGGTACGGCGGCTCGAACCTCCGCGGGAGGACGGGCACGAAGCGGTCTGGCTTGCGCCCGATGCCGCTGCATCCCTGCTGCAGAACGATGGGGATCGGCAATTCCTCGTTGCGGCGCTTGGGGTGGGCGTCGCCCGCTAGGCGCCGGTGCCGCGAAATTCCCACAGCGCAGCGGAAATGTCGTCAGGCAGCTCCTGACCATCGGCGAAATCCTCGACCATGTCGCTCAGGTGGGACAGGAACTGCGTCCCTGATTCCTCGCTAAGCTCTTCCATGATTGACGAAAACCCATCCTCTCCGAGCATCTGGCCTGAGGGGTTTGCGCTTTCGATGAACCCGTCGGAGAGAATGAGCAGCCGGTCCCCCGGCGCGAGCGCGTGGTGCACTGTCTCGAAGTCCGCCTCGTCCAGAAGGCCCACCGGGAAGCCTCCTTCGCCGATCGTGTCGATCCGTCCGCAAGCGCGCTGGATCATGGGGCAGGGGTGGCCGGCCTGGACCATCTCGATCGCGCCGCTGTCCTGATCGACATAGGCCAGAAGGAAGGTCAGGTAATGCTCGGTGTCCATCTCGTGAATCACGAGGTCATTGAGCAACCGAACCACATCCGCCGCCGGGCGCGGTGTGAAACCGCCCTTGCCGTCGGCGGTGAAGGCGAGATTGTAGGCGGGGGACTGGTCGGAGAAGTGCCCCGCGAGGCGGGCCGTGACCAGCGCCGAGCTGATCCCGTGGCCCGATACGTCAATGGCGAAAATCGCGATCCGGCTCTCATCCAGCGGGAAATACCCCACGAGATCGCCGCCCACGTGACCGCTGGGGCGGAGCATCAACGTCACATCGCCCCCGCGATAGCTGTGCTCGGGCTCGCGCAGCAAAGATTGTTGCAGCTTGCGGGCTTCGGCGAGGTCATTGTCGAGCGCGTCGTAGACGGTCTGCAATTCCGAGAGCGTGGCCGAGATCAGGCGGTTCTTCTCCGAGAGCTGCTTTTGCATCGTAAGGATGCGAAGCCCCGCCGAAATGCGCGCACGAAGCTCGAGAATGTGCACAGGTTTGGGCAGGAAATCGTCCGCCCCGGCATCGAGCCCTTCGGCGGCGGCATCCCGATCGGAATTCGAGGTCAGGAGAATGAAATATCCATAGCCCTCAAGATCCAGCTGGCGAAACGCGCAGCAGAATTCCAGCCCGTTCATCCCCGGCATCATCCAGTCGCTGATGACCAGTTCGGGCGGATCGGCGCGGCAGACCTCGAGCGCAGAGAGCCCGCCATCGGCCTCCGTCACCCGGAAGCCCCATTTGGCCAGTGAATTGCTCAATATGCGGCGCTGCAGCGAACTGTCGTCAACGACAAGAACATGCATCGGCTTCGCTTCAACGCGCGCGCGCTGCGGTTTTTTCAATCTATTTTGTAACACGAACCACACTCCAACGACGCCCTGCATCGTGGAAAGGAATTACCGAAGGGTTAAATCTCGCATTTGAGCGACTTTGCGGCCCGGGTTGACGTTTGTGTAAGGTCCATCGGGCAAACCCATGCAATGGCTGATGAATTGATTGACTGGGCGCGTATCGCGGAGCTTCGGGAAGAGTTCGGGGAAGATGGATTTTCCGAGATCGTGAAGCTGTTCATGGTCGAAGTGGAGAGCGGCATCGACGCCTTGGAGCGGGACGTGGAGGCGCGGGCCGAACGGCTGCATTTTCTCAAGGGCAGCGCGCTCAATCTGGGCTTCAGCGCCATGGCGGTGATCTGTTGCGATGAGGCGCCGGACGACGAAACGGTGGCCCTTGTGCGCGAGGTTTTCGCCTCCTCGCGCGATGCGTTTTTCAAGGGCTGCGATGTGGCCGGAACGGACAGCGCCCCGGCCTCTTTCCGCGCCTGATCGCCAGAGCCTAAACGAGGAACTGCCCGAGCAGCTCGTCGTTGGTGATGTCGGTGAAGGTGAATCCGCTTGCACCGAGCCGGCCAAACAGCGCGTCGAAATTCTCCGGCCGCGCGGTCTCGATCCCGATCAGCACCGAGCCGAAATTGCGGGCGGATTTCTTGAGATACTCGAACCGCGCGATATCGTCTTCCGGGCCGAGAATGGCGAGGAAATCCTTCAGCGCGCCCGGCCGTTGCGGGAGCCGCAGGATGAAGTACTTCTTGATGCCGGAAAAGCGCAAGGCGCGCTCCTTCACTTCCGGCAGGCGCTCGAAATCGAAATTGCCGCCCGAAGTGATGCAGAGGACGGTTTTGCCGCGAATCTGATCGGAAATGTCGGTGAGCGCATCGATGGCCAGCGCGCCGGCGGGTTCGAGCACGATCCCTTCGATGTTCAGCATATCCAAAATCGTGGTGCAGATCCGGTCCTCCGGCGCTTTGACCAGATCCTCGGGGGAGATGCCGCGCAGCCGGGCAAAGGGTTTTTCGCCGATCCGCGCCACAGCGGCGCCATCGACGAAGTTGTCCATATACTCGAGCGTGACCGGCGCACCCGCCTTCACCGCTGCGGCAAGGCTCGGCCCGCCCGCGGGCTCGACGAAGGTGTAGCCGATGTCCGTGCCGAAATAGGAGCGGATCCCGGAAGCAAGACCGCCCCCGCCCACCGGCAGGACGATATGATCGAACGGTTTCGGCATCTGATCGGCGATCTCGACCCCGACACTCGCCTGCCCTTCGATCACGTCTTCATCGTCAAACGGGGCGAGGAAATGCCCGCCCGCCTCGGCGCAGAAGGCTTGGGCCGCGGCGAGCGTGTCGTCGAAATAATCGCCGGTGAGCCGGATTTCGATGGCATCGCCGCCAAAGGCGCGGGTCTTGCCGATCTTTTGCTGCGGCGTCGTGACCGGCATGAAGATCACGCCCCTGACCCCGAAGTGGCGACAGGTAAAGGCCACGCCCTGGGCATGGTTGCCCGCCGAGGCGCAGACGAAAAGATCCTGCTGCGGGGTGTCGGCGCGAACCTTGCGCATCGCGTTGAGCGCACCGCGGATCTTGTAGGACCGCACCGGCGACAGATCCTCGCGCTTGAGCCAGATCTCGGCGCCGAAGCGGTCCGAGAGATAGTCGTTGCGCTGGCACGGCGTCGGCTCGAAAACATCCCGCATCGCCGCCGTAGCCGCCCGGGCCTGATCCTGAAATCTGGTCATGGGGCTGGTTTGGCCGGTTGCGCCTGGGGTTTCAAGACGTTTCGGGGCGGATTGCCCGCATGGCGCCGGCCAAACTTGCCCCTGCTGCCAAAACCCGATATCCGCGCGTCGATACCGAACAGATGGACAGTCCGAATGACCGCGCCCAAGAAAGTTGTGCTTGCCTACTCCGGCGGGCTTGATACCTCGATCATCCTCAAATGGCTCCAGACGGAATACGGCTGCGAGGTCGTGACCTTCACCGCCGATCTCGGGCAGGGCGAGGAGCTTGAGCCCGCGCGCCAGAAGGCCGAGATGCTCGGTGTTTCCGAGATCTTCATCGAGGACCTCCGCGAGGAGTTTGTCCGCGATTTCGTCTTCCCGATGTTCCGCGCCAACGCGCTTTATGAGGGGCAATATCTTCTGGGTACGTCCATCGCGCGGCCCCTGATTTCAAAGCGGCTGGTGGAGATCGCCGAGGCGACGGGCGCCGATGCGGTCGCCCATGGGGCGACGGGCAAGGGCAATGATCAGGTCCGGTTCGAACTTGCGGCCTATGCGCTCAACCCGGAGATCAAGGTGATCGCGCCGTGGCGGATCTGGGATCTGACATCGCGCACCAAGCTTCTGGAATTTGCTGAACAGAACCAGATCCCGGTCGCCAAGGACAAG
Source organism: Poseidonocella sedimentorum (assembly GCF_900116005.1). Taxonomy (GTDB): domain Bacteria; phylum Pseudomonadota; class Alphaproteobacteria; order Rhodobacterales; family Rhodobacteraceae; genus Poseidonocella; species Poseidonocella sedimentorum. Next base: position 227,409 of record NZ_FOYI01000002.1, on the reverse strand, counting down.
CGCGGCGAGGCGCCGTTTTCGGTCGATGCGAACCTGTTGCACACCTCATCTGAGGGCAAGGTTCTCGAAGATCCGGCCGTGGAGGCGCCCGACTACGTCTATCAGCGCACGGTGCATCCCGAGGATGCGCCCGACACGCCCGAATACGTCGAAATCGGCTTTGAGCGGGGCGATGCGGTGTCGATCGATGGCAAGGCGCTGAGCCCGGCCACGATCCTGACCAAGCTCAACGAGCTCGGCGGCAAGCACGGCATCGGGCGGCTCGATCTGGTCGAGGGGCGGTTCGTGGGCATGAAATCGCGCGGTATCTACGAGACGCCGGGCGGCACCGTTCTGCTCGAAGCGCATCGCGGGATCGAGAGCATCACGCTTGATCGGGGTGCCATGCACCTCAAAGATGAGCTCATGCCGCGCTATGCCGAGCTCGTTTACAACGGATTCTGGTACAGCCCCGAGCGCGAAATGCTGCAGGCCGCCATCGATCACAGCCAGGCGATGGTCTCGGGCACAGTGCGAATCAAGCTCTACAAGGGGCGCGCGCAGACGGTTGGCCGCTGGTCGGACCAATCGCTATATTCCGAGGCGCATGTGACCTTCGAAGACGATGCGGGCGCTTATGATCAGCAGGATGCGGCGGGCTTCATCCAGCTCAACGCCTTGCGGTTGAAGCTGCTGGCGGCGCGGGCGCGCCGGACCAAGGGCTGAGCTACGGAAGGCGGAGGCGCCTATCTGTCTAAAATTGAGCGATTCTAGCTGCATGAACGGCGCGGGTCGCTTATAGCTCAGTCATGAGCCGTTTGACGGAAGGCGCAGAAGCGCCGCGACTTTTCGTGGCACTCCCGGTTGTTCTGACCTTGTTGGGGTTGGGCGGCTGCGGCGTGAGCTACAAGAGCCCCACGGTCGAGAGCGCCGCTGCTGGCGCGACTGTGGATGTTGTCTCCCTGACGATGACCAGCGTCGTTCAGGCCAATGCAACGCCCTACACGCCGCGCGGTCTTCCGGCGGCGTTTTTCGCGACGGGCGGCGGCGGGGCAGCAGCGGCCTCCGTATCCCTGCCCGATCCGCCCGATCCGGCCAGCGCGCCCGCGGCGCCGCTGGAGCTGCGCATTCCTCCCGCCCATCAGCCCGAACCTTACCGCATCGGCGTCGGGGACGTGCTCTCGCTGACGACCGAATCGGAATCGGCGGGCGTCGGCGGTGTGCTTGGTGCAAACCGGCGCCAGAGCTTCGTGGTCCGCGATGACGGGGCGATCGCGGTGCCCGAGATCGGGTCGATACAGGTGGCCGGGCGCACCGTCGAACAGGCCGAATCCGATCTCTTTCCCGTCTTCGTGCAGAACCAGCTCGATCCCTCCTTTGCGCTGGAGATCGAGGCCTTCAATTCCAAGCGGGTCTCTGTCGGCGGAGCCGTCGGAGCGCCGCGCATCGTCCCGATCGCGCTGACGCCTTTGAAACTGGGCGAAGTGCTGGCCGAGGCGGGCGGTATGACTGTCGATGCCGATGATCAGGCGGCGATTCGGCTCTATCGTGACGGGACGCTTTATCAGATCCCGGTCTCGCAGTTCTTTGCCCGTGGCGATCTCCAGCAGATCCAGCTGAAAGATGGCGACGCGATCTACGTGGACCAGAGCTATGATCTCGATCAGGCGCAGCGATACTATGCGCAGCAGCTCGACGCCTTCGCCGAACGCAGGGAAGCGCGGCAAGCGGCGCTTCTGGCCCTGCAGACCGAGATCAACCTGCGTCGCGGCGAGCTGGCCGACCGGCGCGCTCTACATGAGGCGCGTGGTGATCTTGGCGCCGAGCCCCGGGACTACGTCTATCTCACGGGCGAAGTGGCGCAGCAGGGGCGCTACGTCCTGCCCTACCAGCGGCAGGTAAGCCTGGCCGATGTCTTGCTCGGACAGGGTGGTTTTCCCACCGTGACCGGGGATCCCTCGGCGATTTACGTGCTGCGCGCCGCGGGAGAGACGCGCATCCTCGCGTGGCATCTCGATGCCAGCAACGCGGCCAACATGATTGTCGCAACCCGAATGGAAATGCGCCCCTCGGACGTGATTTTCGTCGAGGAACAGCCCATCACCAAATGGAGCCGCGCGCTGCAACAGGCCTTCCCGATCCTGGTCAACCGCGCCTCCAACGCCATAGACGGCTGAGCGCGTAAAACAGTTAAAAAGCCTAGTATTAGGCGCGGTTTAACTCCTGTCCTCTACTGCTTGTCCCTGGGTGAGATTATAGTGGTGGTATCATGGTCGGCGAAAACGTCGCGCCAGTCATCATCAAACGGAAGAAAGTCATTGTCGGGGGCGGCCATCACGGTGGCGCCTGGAAGGTGGCATATGCCGACTTCGTGACCGCGATGATGGCATTCTTCATGTTGATGTGGCTGTTGAACGCAACAACTGAACAGCAACGCAAGGGGATTGCGGACTACTTCAGTCCGACGATTCCGCTCAGCCCGGTTTCGGGCGGGGGCGATGGCGCTTTTGGCGGCAATGACATCTTTTCGGAGATGACGCTGCCCAAGAACGGCATTGGCGGCTCCAAGGAGAACGCCAGCAAAAGCGACAAGGCCAAGGGCGACAGCGGCCCCGACGATGGCAAGAAGGATGAAGAAGCCTTCAGCACAGTCGAACAGGCTCTGCTCGGCCATAGTGGCGAGAGCGAAGCCGCCGACGAGACCATGCGCCATATCGTTACCAGGGTGACCGACGAGGGGCTCGTGATCGAGATATTCTCGCTCCCCGGCCGTCCGATCTTCGCCGAAAGCGGTACAACGCCCGAACCCATCCTGCGCGATATCGCGGGGATGCTGGGGCGTGTGACGCGGCTGGTGGAGAATGATGTCGCTGTGGAAGGGCATGTCACGTCGATCCCGGTGGTGAAGGAAGACAAACCCGTCTGGGCTCTCTCGGCCGGGCGCGCGGATGTCATGCGCCAGTTGCTCGAACAATCGGGCCTGTCGCCGGCGCGGCTGAGCCGTGTGACCGGTCATGCGGACCGTGAACACGTGACCCCCAACCCGCTGGACCGGCGGAATGATCGGCTGGAGGTGATCCTGCTGCGTTCCGATCTCTAGCGCGCGCTGTGCTATCGCGGTCTTCACCATTCGTCGTTAGCGGCCTGTTAAGCGCTGCTCTGTACTGCTGTGCTCCAGTAATGGATCAATGCAGCAGAAAGGCGCGCAATGACGATATCCTCCTCGCTTAATGCAGGTGTGGCCGGGCTTTCATCGAATGCCAGCAAACTGGCGTCGATTTCCCAGAACATCGCCAACTCGTCCACTTATGGTTACAAGCGCGTTGAAACCGATTTTCATTCGGTGGTCATCGCGGGATCGGGCGGCGCCTACGCCGCCGGCGGTGTCCGGGCGTCGACACAGCAGTTGGTCGATCAGAAGGGCACACTGATCAACACCACTAACGCCACCGATATTGCGGTCAAGGGCAACGGCATGATCCCGGTCATGCAGGCCGCCCAACTCGATTCCGGCCAGGATCCGACGATGTTCCTGACGAGCACCGGCTCGTTCCGCGCGGACGGGGACGGATATCTGAGATCCGAATCCGGCCTTGTCCTGCTTGGCTGGCCCGCGGATGCCGATGGCACGGTGCCGTCCTATCCGCGCGATACCTCCACCGGGCTTGAGCCGATGCGAATCACGTCGGGGACATTCTCCGCAGAGCCCACGACCGAGATCGAGATTGCGCTCAACTTGCCGTCCACCAATACCGAAGCTGGGTCTCCAGGAGATCCAAGCGCGGTCTCCATCGAATACTACGACAACCTCGGCGCCCCCCAGTCGCTCGAATTTTCCTTTTCGCCCACCGTTCCGGGCACGGGCAGCTCCAACGAATGGACCATGACCATCACGGACAACGCGCTTGCGGGCGCGACCGTCGGGGAATACGTCATGACCTTCAACGACAGCACCGGTGACGGCGGCACGCTCGCGGGCATCACCACCACGTCCGGTGGCGCGTATGACGCCAGCACCGGTATTCTCCAGATCACCAGCGCCCGTGGCCCGATCGACATCGATATCGGCCGGCCGGGCGACGCCGATGGCATGACCCAACTCGCAGGCGCCTTCGCGCCGGTGACCATCAACAAGGACGGCGTGCCGGTCGGCAACATGATTTCGGTCGAGATTGACGACAAAGGCTTCGTCAACGGCGTCTTCGACACCGGGATCACCCGGACGCTTTACCAGATTCCGCTCGTCGACCTGCCCAATCCCAACGGCATGCTGGCAATGGACAGTCAGGTTTACCTGCCCACCGCCGAGAGCGGGAGCTTCTTCCTTCTGAACGCGGGCGAGGGCTCGATGGGCGAGTTCGTCTCCTTCGCGCGGGAGCAATCCACGACCGATGTCGCGGGCGAGCTGACCGATCTGATCCAGACGCAGCGGGCCTATTCGTCCAACGCCAAGGTGATCCAGACGGTCGACGAGATGCTTCAGGAAACCACCAACATCAAACGGTAACCGGGCGCTCGAAGCTCGGGCGGTAAGGGGGCAAAATGTCCATATCTGCATCATTGCAAAATGCGCTCACGGGCCTCACGGCCTCGTCCAAGGCGGCGCAGCTCGTTTCGTCGAATATGGCGAATGTGATGACCGAAGGCTATGCCACGCGCGAGATCGAGCTCTCGTCCGCCGCGGGCGCGGGCTCCGGCGGCGTCCGCGTCGACGGGATCACGCGCTCGGTCGATCCGGTCATCCTGGCGGATCGACGCGGTGCGGATGCGGAACTGACCGAGGCCTCGACGCTCTCGGATTACATGACCCGGCTCGAACGCGCCTTCGGCATCCCCGATGACGCGGATTCGCTGAATTCGCGCATCAACGACTTGGAAACCGCGCTCATTTCCGCCTCCAGCCGACCGGATTCGGAGCCGCGCTTGCGCCAGCTTCTGGATTCGGCCGTCAACCTGACCGACACGCTCAACGGGCTCTCCGATGGCATCCAGTCGATGCGGCTCGAGGCCGAAAAGGCGATCGAATCCGCCGTCGGCCAACTCAACACCAAGCTTGAAGCCGTCCACGAGCTCAACCGCGACATCACGCAGGCGACAGTCGCCGGGCGGTCAACCGCTGCGCTTGAAGACGCGCGACAGGTGACGCTCGACGCGATCAACGAGCTTGTCCCGATTCGCCTCATGCAGCGCGACAACGGCGCGGTGGCGGTCCTGTCGGCCGGTGGCCAGGTGCTCGTTGACTCAACCGCGAAATCTTATGAGTTCACGCCGGTCAATGCCATCGAAGCCGACATGGCGGTGTCGGATGGCTCGCTCGACCGGATCTCGATCGACGGTGAAGAACTGACCGCGAGCCAGATGTCGCAACTCTCCGGCGGCAAGCTCTCCGCGCTGTTCACCGTCCGCGATGACATGATGGTCGACGCGCAATCCAAGGTCGATGCGGTGGCGCGGGATCTGATCGACCGGTTCCAGGATTCGGCGGTCGATACCTCTCTGCTCGCAGGCGACCCGGGGCTCTTTACCGACAACGGCGCGCTCTTCGATGCCGCTGATGAGGTGGGGATCGCGCAGCGGATCTCGGTCAATGACGCGGCCAATCCGGATGAAGGGGGCGAGCTGTGGCGGCTGCGCGACGGGATGTCCGCGCTGACACAGGGTAACGGCGGCAACAGCGCCATCCTTCAGGCCGGCGCGATGGTCCTGACCGAACAGAGGTCACCGTCGTCTACGGGGGTTAGCGATCTGTCGCGGACATCCTCGGCGCTGGCCTCCGACGTTCTGTCCTACTTCGGCGTTGCTCGTCAAAATGTTGAGGCCGATCTGAGCTATGCCGCCTCCAAACACACGGAGCTTACCCTTCTGCAGATGGAAGGCGGCGTCGATACCGATCAGGAGACGCAGAAACTGCTCCTGATCGAACAAAGCTACCAAGCCAACGCGCGTGTCATGGCAGTCATCGACGAGATGATGGACACGATTTTGAGGATCTGATTCATGAATATGTCTTCCCTCGGTGATCTCGCGCAGAGCTATGTCACCCGGCAGCGCAATGCCGAAATCAAGCAGGAAATCAACACCCTGACCGATGAGCTCTCCTCCGGTCGGATCAGCGATATCGCCAGCGCGCTTGCTGGGGATTTCGGGCAATTGGCCAGCCTTGAGCGCTCCTTGTCGTCGCTCGATGCCTTCAAGGTCTCGAGCGATGAGGCGACGTTCTTCACCGACTCGCAGCAGCTTTCGCTCGAGGGCATGGCCTCGGGGCTCGACTCCGCGGTCGAGGCGATGCTGGCGGCGTCGAACTCGTCCTTCCCGGCGTCGATCAACTCCGGCTCCATCGAGGCGGACAGCCAGTTTCGAGCGATGGTCTCGTCGCTGAACGGAACCGCGGGCGGGCGGTCTCTCTTTGCGGGCGATGCCACCGGCGATCCCGCCCTGGCGGACGCTCAGGATATTCTTGACGAGCTCTCCACACTTGTGACCGGGATGACCGATCCCGACGTGATCACCGCGACCGTGGATGACTGGTTCAACACGCCCGGCGGCGGCTACGAGACCTTCGCCTATATCGGCTCGACCGAAGAGATGCAGCCCTTCTTGCTCGGCGATGGCCGCACCTACGGCCCCGGCATCACTGCGCTGGACAGCGGCGTGCGCGAGGCGCTCGGCTCGCTTGCCATGGGCGCCCTGATGATGAACGGGGTCGTGACCAACGACACATTTCTGCGCGGGCAGGTCATGGACATCGCCACGGAATCGAGCCTGACCGCGAAGGGCAAGCTGCTCGACACGCAATCGGTCGTCGGCACCCTGCAGAACCAGATAGAGACGCAACAGGCGCGGATCGCCGCTGAACACTCGGCCTATTCCATCGCCCGAACGGAACTCGTCGCGGCGGACCCTTACGAGACGGCGACGCGGCTTGAAAACGTCCAGTTTCAACTCGAAGCGCTCTACACCTCAACCGCATATGCCTCGCGCATGTCCCTGTTGGATTATATCTGATGCTTCATCGCCTCCTGACAGTTCTCTTCGTTCTGCTGCTTGGTCACGCGGCGCAAGCCGGGCCGATCCGGATCAAGGATCTGGTTGAATTCGACGGGGTGCGAGGGAACGATCTGGTGGGCTATGGGCTCGTCGTGGGGCTCAACGGGACGGGCGACGGGCTCCGGAACGCGCCCTTTACCGAAGAGATCATGTCGAACATTCTCGAACGGCTCGGCGTCAATGTTGCCGGCGAGCAGTTCCGGCCACGCAATGTCGCGGCGGTGATCGTCACGGCCAGTCTGCCGCCCTTCGCGCGCGCTGGTGGGCAGATCGACACCACCGTTTCGGCCATTGGCGATGCAAGCAGTCTGCTCGGCGGTACGCTGATCATGACCCCGCTCAACGCCGCCGACGGCCAGATCTATGCCGTGGCGCAGGGCACGATCATCGCCGGTGGCGCGTCCATCGAGGGCGATGCCGCGCAGGTGGTGCAGGGCGTACCGACGGCGGGTGTGATCCCGTCCGGGGCGCGGGTCGAACGTGAGGTCGACTTCGACTTTGCCAATCTCGAAACCATTCGGCTCGCGCTGCGCACGCCGGACTTCACCACGGCCGGCCGGATCGAACAGGCGCTCAACCGCAATTTCGGCCGCGGTGTGGCGCGGATGCTTGATGCGGGCACCGTCGCGCTCGACATCGCCAGCACGCGTCAGCCCTCTCCGGCGCATGCCCTTGCGCGCGTGGAAAACATTCTCGTCGAACCCGAACGCCGCGCGCGCGTGGTGGTGGATCAACGGTCGGGAACGATCGTGATGGGCGAAGACGTCCGCATCAGCCGGGTCGCGGTCTCTCAGGGCAACCTGACGCTGCGAATCCAGGAAGAGCCGCTGGTGATCCAGCCCAACCCGTTTAGCGACGGCGAGCCCATCGTGGTCCCGCGCACCGAGGCGGCCATCGAGGAAGAACCCGGGATCGGCCTTGCCGAGGTCCCGGACGGGACGTCCCTGTCAGAGGTCATCGCGGGCCTCAACGCCCTCGGCGTCGCGCCGCGGGACATGATCGATATCCTCAAGAGCATCAAAGCCGCAGGGGCCCTGCACGCCGAATTCGTGGTGCGCTGAGCCTGGTATCGCGCGTGCCATGACCCTCGTGAGAGAGGTCTTTGGCGCGCGCGAAAGGTTTGAAATCGCTGATCTCTTGAAGAGTCAAAGTCCGCGCTGACCTCCCGCCATCGGAGCACGGGGGCGCAGATCTGGTTTGAATACAGCGATTTAAGCGCCGTGAGAGCCGCTATCATCGAAAGCGACCGCTGCTCGGCCCGGAGGGGCAGCATCTCACACAAGGACGAGGGCAGCCGACTGCTCCGCTGTCACCGAGAGCTTCGCCTTTCCCAACATGCCCGCACAAACAAGACAGCGTGAACCGGCATCCCGGCTTATGCTGTGAACTATGGGTGAGCCTGCCAAAGCACCCCGCCGCGGCCGTCGGCCCCGTCCAGCGGAGCCGAACACGCGCCGACTGGCGAAGTGCATCTGTGGTGGAGGGACTAGAAGTAGCTGCGGACCAGCGCTTCGGAGATCAGGCTCCAGCCGTCCGCGACCACGAAGAACGCCAGTTTGAAGGGCAGCGAGACGACCACCGGCGGCACCATCATCATGCCCATCGACATGAGCACCGCGGCGACCACGAGGTCGATGATGAGGAAGGGCAGGAAGATCAGGAAGCCGATCTGAAACGCCCGTTCGATCTCGGACAGAAGGAAGGACGGGATCAGCAATGACAGCGGGGCTTCGGCACGGATTTCCGGGATTTCGATCCCCGGACGCAAGGACGCCATGGACTCGAACGTATCCGCCTCGACCCGGCCTCCCATGAACTGCCGGAAGGGTTCGAGCGTCTCCATGAACGCGGTCTCTACCGAGATTTGCTCTTCAAAGAGCGGCGTCAGCCCGTTCTCCCAGGCCGCGGTGAAGGTCGGCTCCATGATGAAATAGGTCAGAAACAGCGCGAGGCTCACCAGGAGCATGTTGGGCGGCGATTGCTGGAGCCCGAGAGCTTGTCGCAAGATCGCGAGCACCGTGACCAGAAACGGAAAGCAGGTGACCATGATCGCCAGCCCGGGAACGAGGCTGAGAACCGTCAGCAGGACCAGAAGCTGGATCGAGCGTGCGGCGATCGAGCCATCATCGCCCAGCGAGATGGAAATATCCTGTGCCAGCGCGGGACCGGCCAAGAAGGCGGCCCCCAGAGCGAGGCCGATACAGAGGAAATGCCTGGGCATATCGGCGGGTCAGAGACCCTGTTTGAGATCGACGATCTCGGTGATCCGGATCGCGAGCTGGCCCTGTTGTTCTCCTTCGAGTTCCTCAAGTTCGCCGCGCGCCACAAGGCGATCCCCGACAAAAAGCTCGACCGGGTCTTCGACCCGCCGGTCCAGTTTGAGAACGGCATTTTCGCTGATTTCCAGCAGCTCCCGCACCCGGGGCTTGGCCCGGCCGACTGAAACCATCAGATCGATGGGAACATTGCTGAACGGGTTCGCGGGATCCAGCGTTTCTGTCTGAGCGTCACTCATTTACTGCTTCCTTCTGCTGTTCGTCGAAGAAGCCATTCGCGGCGGCTTCGATGCCGGAAATCACTCCGGAGAGATCGATGAGGCGTTCGGAGTCTTCGAATCGAAGCTCGACCTGCCCCTCGTTGAGGCTGGGGTCAGTTTCCAGCGTCAGGGGCATCTTGCCGTCCGTTGGCAAGGAGACGTCGAGATGCTGTTTGTCGGCGGGCGAACACACGATCTTCACCGCAACATTGCCCGCCGTCTCGGCGATCTCGAAGAGCTCATCGGCGATTCGCTCACCCATGGTTTCACGCATCGCGGTCGGAAGAACGGCCTGAATGATTTGGTCGATCAAGGGTTTGGTGGACTCAAGCATCTTGGCGAGAGCTTCGTGATAGGTGAATTCGAGATCGGCGATCTTCTGGCGGAGCAATTCGCTCGGCGCGGGTTCGTCGGATTTGTTGGCCTTGGAGCCATCTTCCCAGCCCGCGTTGTAACCGTTCTCGAAAGCCTGAAGCCGAATGTCCTCGACGGCGTCATCGGACAGGCCGCTACCGCCGGTGTCAGGAGGCGCAGACGAGAAATCCGGAAGCAGATGGCTTATAGACGTCATGCGTTTTCTTCCTTCTCTTCCATCCAGCTGCGCAGGATCTCTACGGTTTCATCCTGGCGCTCGCCGATCATGGCGCGCAGCCGGGCAACCGGATCGTTCGAAGCGGGCGCGGGTGCTGGCGCTGGTGTGGGAGCGATTGCGGTGAACTCGGGGGCGGGCTCTTCGATCACGTTCATCTGGGGAAGATCGTCGAAATCAATCTCGCCGGTGATCGCCTCTTCGGCCTCGCCGGGGAGGCCCGCTTCACCGCCCCGGCCCGGAAGCGCAAGGGGCGTGCCGAGCGCGGGCGTCTGGTTTGCGATGATCGGGCGCAGGACAAAGAGACCGAGGACAAGCGCGACAATGGCGAGAACCGCCATCTGGATCATGTTGGCGGGCTTGAGCCCGAGCGTTTGGAACCAGCTTGTTTCAGAAGCTGTGCCGAGAGGTTGCAGCGCGGCAAATTCCATGGATTTGATCGTGATCACATCCCCGCGCGTCTCGTCAAAGCCAACCGATGAGGCGACCAGTTCGCGCAAGGCTTCCAATTCGCCCTCGTCCCGAGGTGAAAACTCCGCGGCCTCTTCTCCCGCGGCTCTGGCCGTCCCGTTGACGAGCACGGCGACGGTGATCCGTTTGGTATCGCCCGGCTGGCGCAGTACTTCGCGCTGCGTCTCGGACACTTCGTAATTGATGCGCTCAAGCGTCTGGCTGTTTTGCGACGAGCTCGATCCGCCCCCGGCAGCCCCCGTCCCGTCGGGCAGGTTCGAGGCCACGGTCACATCGCCGCCGCCGCTGTCCTGATCATTGGTCGAGCGCTCTTCGGTTTCGGTGCTGATGGCGACGCGCGCCTCGGGGTCGAATCGCCGTTCGACGATGGATTCCTGTTCGGTCACGGTGTCGACGCTCACTTCCACGACCGCGTTGCCATGACCCACGCGCGCTTCCAGAAGCCGGACGACACGCTCCCGCAGTGCGGAGGCGCGCTCTTCGTTGATCGGAACGGAGGATTGATCCTCGGCCGCGCCGATGAGGTTGCCCGAAGAGTCGATCACCGCGACATTGTCGGGTGAGAGGCCGGCAACGGCCGATGAGACAAGGTGGCTCAGCGCTTTGGCGTTGCCCGGCGTGATCGCGCCATTGGCGGCGACGACGGTCACCGAAGCGGATGCGCGCTGGTTGCGTTGAAACGGGTTGCTGCCGACGTTGGCGATATGGACGCGTGCGGAGCGGATATGCGGACTCGCGGCGATGGTCCGGGCAAGTTCGCCTTCTTTCGCACGCAAATAGGCGGCATCGAACATCTGGGAAGTGGTGGAAAACCCGGAGAGCCCGTCCAGCAGATCGTATCCCTTGGAGGAAGTCGAGGGCAGGCCCTCACTTGCGAGCATCATGCGCAGGGAATCGCGCTCGGAGGTATCGACGTAAATCGAATCGCCCCGCACTTCGTAAACCACGCCGCGCTGGTCGAGGCTGTTGACCACCTCGCCGGCCACATCGCTCTCCAGGCCCGCATAGAGGAGCGTAAGATTGGGCGCCGTCGCGATGCGCGACAAACCTAAAACCGCAATAAACACACCGATCGCTGCTGCTGCGGCGATCAACCGGCGTTGCCAAGTAAGCGTGTTCCACACATTGAGAAGCTGCTGCACGTCTTGCCTCCTGCACCGCCATTCTTGGCGGCTCACGAATGTCGTTTTGTAATATCAGCCTTAACAATCGGTTAGTCGTCTGCGGATTATATGAACGCCGACACCTTTCTGGAGGCACCATGTCGGACGACGCAGCAGACACAGGCGACGAAAGCTCTGGCAAATCGAAGTTGCCAATCATTATAGGCACCGTACTGGCCCTTCTCGGGGCCGGCGGCGGCTTTTACGCGACCTATTCAGGCATGCTTGGCGGGGTGATTCCCGGCGAAGAGAAATCCGCAGAGGCGCCGGAGGCCAAGTCGGTGATTCCCGAGGCCACGACCGATGTGGCCTTTATCGAGATCGATCCCATGGTGGTGTCCGTGGGCGCGCTCGACTCGGGGACGCACCTTCGCTTTCGCGCGCAGCTTGAGGTCCCAGACAAGTATGAAGCCGAGGTCTCCAAGGTGATGCCGCGGATCGTCGGGGTGCTGAACGGCTATCTGCGGGCCGTGGAGCTTTCCGATATTCAGGAGACCGGCGCGCTGCTGCGATTGCGCTCGCAAATGCTGCGCCGGGTGAAGGTTGTCGCTGGCGAGGATCGCGTGCGCGATCTGCTCGTCATGGAATTCGTTGTGAGTTGAGGACGAGAGATGACTTTGATTGCAGACATACTTCTCGTAGGCGGCGCCCTTGGCGCAGGGCTCTATTGCTTTGTCCTGTCGCGGCGTCTGGCGCGGTTCAACGATCTTGAAACCGGGGTCGGGGGCGCGGTGGCCGTGCTCTCCGCCCAGGTCGATGACCTGACCAACACGCTGACGGCGGCGCAAGGGGTCGCAAGTTCGTCGTCCAACAGCCTTATCGAGCTGACGCAGCGAGCCGATACGGTCGCCCGGCGACTGGAGCTTCTCGTCGCCTCGATGCACGACCTTCCAGATGAGACGGCGAAACCCGTCGAGACCGCCAAGCCCGATGAGCCGGCCGCTGACGCCGCGAGCGCGGAGCCCGACGTTGAGCCGGAGCCCGCGGCTGAGCCCGAGCCCAAAACGGCGGAAATCAGGACGCTTGAGCCCGCCGGTGCCGCCGAGGAGGCTGAGCCCGCGGCGCAGGAGGCCGCCGTGCCGATGTTCCGCAGAGGGGGCGCTTGATCATGGCCAAGGCTAAGCAAAACCCGTCCCCCAAGGGCAAATCCAAGGTGAAATCTCGGGCGACCCGTGGCGCGCTTTTCACGCTCGCCGTGATGCTTTTCGCCTCCGCGTTTCTGCGAATCGGCCCCGATGCCGGCCAGGCGATTGCGCTGGAGTTCTCCAAGGCGACGTCCAACGACGCCGATGAGACCGTCTGCGAGCCGCCGGAAGATGTGGTCGCGGTGCTGTCCGCTTTGCAGGAGCGCGCGCAGCACCTCGACACGCAGGAAGCCGATGTCTCCAAACGCCTCAAGACCCTCTCCGTGGCGCGCCGGGAGATTGATGCAAAGTTGGAGCAGCTCGCGGAGGCCGAAGCCAAGCTCGCGGCGACCATCGCTCAGGCCGAAGCCGCCTCCGAAGGAGATCTCGGTCAGTTGACGGCGGTCTACGAGGCGATGAAGCCCAAGGACGCGGCGAAGCTGTTCGAAAACATGGAGCCCGAATTCGCGGCAGGATTCCTCGGGCGGATGCGCCCGGAATCGGCGGCGGGCGTCATGGCGGGCCTCTCTGCCCAGTTTGCCTATTCGGTAAGTGTTGTCCTCGCTGGCCGCAATGCCGGCGTGCCTAAACAGTAGCGCGGATCTGAAATGCGCCGCGTTGATCGTGATTTTAGACCTCATCCAAAGGAGATGATCCTATGATCGGAATTATCGGGATCGTTGTCACCTTTCTCATGGTGTTTGGTGGATACCTCGCCGCGGGAGGGAAGATGGGAATCATTCTGAAATCCCTGCCTTTCGAGATCACCATGATCGGCGGCGCGGCGGTCGGGGCGTTCCTGATCAGCAACAGCATCGCCTCGATCAAGCACACGCTCAGCGACATCAAGAAGGTCTTCAAGGGGGCGAAATGGCTCCCCGAGGATTACCGGGACTTGCTGTGCCTGTTGTTCGAACTGATCCGCATGGCGCGGCAAAATCCGGTTTCTGTCGAGGAGCATATCGAAGCGCCCGAGCAGTCCGAGGTCTTCGCGAAATACCCGCGCATTCTGGAGGACAACGAGGCCATCGCCCTGATCTGCGACACCATGCGTTCGGCGTCGATGAACTATGACGATCCGATGCAGGTGGAGGAAATCCTCGACAAACGCATCGAATCGAAGCTTCATCACGACCTGCATTCAAGCCATGCCTTGCAAACCATGGCCGACGGGCTTCCGGCGCTTGGGATCGTCGCTGCGGTTCTCGGGGTGATCAAGACCATGGGGTCGATTGATCAACCCCCTGAAGTTCTTGGTAAATTGATCGGTGGCGCGCTTGTCGGGACTTTCCTCGGCGTGTTCCTCGCCTACGGTCTCGTCGGACCCTTCGCCTCCAAACTCAAAACGGTGCTTGAAGAGGACAGCCAGTTCTACCAGCTGATCCGCGAAGTGCTTGTGGCCAACCTGCACAACCACGCGACCAACATCTGCATAGAGGTCGGCCGCCAGAACACACCAAAGCAGTTTCGCCCGAGCTTTGGTGATCTCGAAGAAGCGCTCAAGGCCGTCAAGAGCAACGCCGCCTGATGCTGCGCCTGTCTCTATTCCTCGCTGCCGCGACGCTGTCGACCGCGGCAACGGCGCAAACCGTTACCGTTCGGTCCGGGGAACACGATGGATTCACCCGGCTCGTCCTCGACCTGCCGCGCGCGTTGGAGCACCGATTGGAGACGGACCTAGGGCGGCTCGAGGTGATCTTCGATCAGCCGTCGCTTCAGTTTGACACCAGCGAAGTCTTCGATCGGATTTCGCGCGATCGCGTCGCCGAAATCGGGAGCGCCTCGGGAAGCGGCAAGCTCGAGGTTGACCTTGGCTGCGCCTGCGTGGCGCAGGAATTCTGGCATCTCGGGCGCTATCTGGTCATCGACATCTATGGCGACGAGGCCCTTATCGACCGCAGCACGGCGTCCGAAACCTCTCCCGATCTCGCGCTCCCGACCCTTCTGAGCCTTGGCGCCTCTGTCCAGGGTCTGTCCTTCGGTTCAGGCCCCGCCTTCGCGCCGGCCGCTTCGGTGGCAACGGTGCCGGCGCCGAAACCAGAAACCACCTTGCCGCCGGTGAGAGCCAGCCGCGACGCGCTGTTGGCATCGCTCGAAGAGCAGACATTGCACCGCGAAGAGATTTCAGAACTGGAGCGGAACCTGTCGGAATCGATCGGGCTCGCCGCGAGCCAGGGTCTTTTGCAGGCAAACACGCAAAACACGCCGGTGGAGGTCCCGGAACCCGCGCCGCCGAGCGCGCGCGCGATAGAGACGCCTGATCCGGAGCCGGAACCGCTTGCCCCAACTGTTCCGCAAGTACATGCGACGTCGACAGCGGGCACGAATCTTGAAGAAATCGCCGACATCCTCAATGAGGAAAACGCGACTCGCTATTGCGGTGATCCGGACTACTTCGATCTCGCGGAATGGGGCGGCGATGGAGATTTCCTGCCGCAACGCGCGCATCTGATCGCGAACCTTTTTGATTCGCGCGGCAACCTGGCGCATGACAACGTGCTCTCCTTGTCCCGGCTGTTCCTCCACTACGGATTCGGCGCGGAAGCGAAGGAAGCGGCCAACCTGCGCAAGGACGAGACCGAGGCGCTTGAAATCGCCAAGGCGCTTTCCGATGTGCTCGAGTATCAGAGCAAACGCGAAATCCCCTCGCTTGCGCGGTATCGCAATTGCGGTAGTGAGCGGACGCTCTGGTCCGTCCTGGGCAGTTATTCGACAGAGCCGCTCGACGAGGATGTGGAACAATCCGTCGTACGCGCGTTTGCGCGCCTGCCGGGCCCCGTTCAGATCGCGACCGCTGCGCCTCTTGGAGAACGGCTTGCCGCGGCGGGCCATGCGCAAACCGCGAAGGCGATCCTGCGCTATCTCGTGCGGGAGAATGAATTCACCACCGAGTCGGTCGATCTCGTGGCCGTGAGATTGGAAGCCTCGCCTCATCTCAGCGCCGAACAGCAAGCGCGTCTGGCTGAAATTGCGGTTGGAAACAGCCCTGAAGCGGCCGATGCCATGACCGAATGGCTGCTGCGCGGATTGAAGAAAGACGCCACGATTGCGCCCGAGATGATCGAACTCGCCGGGGTGATGATCGTTGAAAACGACGGGGCCGACGTCGCCGTGCCGCTCCGCAAGGCCTTTCTGCGGGCGCTGTTGCACAACAGGAGCTTGGATGAAGCGCTCACCAACTTCGATGACATGGCGAGCGAATTCAGCGCAGAAGACTACCGCACGATGCTTGATGCGGTGATGGCTGACATGGCGGAGTTCGGAGAGGTCGAGCCGTTCCTCAAGCGCGTGCTGGCCCTGAACGGCGAAGAGCTCGATGTGCTCGAATCGTCGACGAGCATCGCCCTTGCCGACCGTTTGGTCGACCTCGGTCTCACCAATGCCGCGCTCGATATCCTCGAACGCCCGACCCTAGCAAGCTCTCAAGAGCGCGATATGCTCGCCGCGCGCGCTTACCTTCTCGAGAAGCGCCCGGGCCGCGTGCTTGACGCTTTGGCCGCCTACGACGACGACGCAGCCAGAGAAATGCGCGGGCGTGCCTACCAGATCGCGGGGCAGCATGCCGAAGCGATAGAATCGCTCAAAGACAGCGAAGACACCCGGGACCTCGTCGCCAGCGCCTGGGAACTCGAAGATCTCGCGCTTGTGGGTGAAGTGGGGGAGACGGATGAACAAGCGTTGGCAGAAGCTGTCGTTGCCGCGCAGGATGTGTTGCCGCAACCCGATGCGCCCTTGGCGTCGGGGCGGGAAATCATCGATCTCAGCGCCGATCTTCGCGCCCGTCTGACCCAGTATCTCTCGGAGGAATAAGACCCCGGAGGAGTGGCTAAAAGTCACTAACCGGTAACCCTTTTTCTCTATCCGGGAAGGGTCCGTAGCAGAATGCACGATACCCTGAATGACCATGAAATGGCCTCCCCGCGCCCGGCGCCCGAAATCCGCACCTTTTGGGTGGCGCCGAGCCGCGTGTTTTCCCCTGATCCTCGCCCTTCTTACCGCCTGCCCCGCGCGTGCCGCGGTTGACGGAGCAATTTGCGACAGCGTTGCCTATCGGGCGTCCGAACAGACGGGTGTTCCGGTCTATGTCCTGCGTGCGATCACCCGAACCGAGACCGGCCGGGCGAGCAAGAAAGGCGTCGCGCCTTGGCCGTGGACGGTGAACATGGAGGGCAAGGGCGTCTGGTTCGACACGCCCGCGGAAGCAAAATCCTATGTCGCGCAGCATATGGCCCGCGGGGCCCGCAGCTTTGATGTCGGGTGCTTTCAGCTCAACTACCGCTGGCACGGAGAGGCCTTCGCCTCCGTCGCGGAAATGTTCGATCCGCTGGAAAACGCGCTCTATGCCGCGCGCTTTTTGAAGGAATTGCACGGAGAGTTCGGAAACTGGACGGATGCCGCCGGCGCCTACCATTCTCGGACGCCGAAATACGCTGAGCGGTACAAGAGCCGGTTTCAGGATTTTGTGGCGCGGCTTGACGCGGCGCCTGACCTTTCGCGCGTCGCCGCGGCCGCGCCGGATACGCCCGCGCCGCCTCCTGCGCCGAACCTCTATCCCTTCCTGAAACCCGCCGCCGCCCAGACCCGCATGGGCTCTCTGGTGCCCGGCACCGGCGGCGGCGGCGCGTTCATCGCGCTACCCGGCGTGAAAGGCTGATCGATGGGAAAACTGTCCGTCCAGACCCTCTTCCAGCCGACTGTACTGATGGCGCTCGCGCTCATGGCCGTGATCGTGATGATGATCCTGCCGATGCCCGCCTTCGTTCTCGACATCGGCCTGGCTGCGTCTTTCGCGCTCGCGATCCTCATCTTCACGGTGACGCTTTTCATCGAACGCCCGCTCGATTTCTCGTCCTTCCCGACGATCCTTCTCGCCTCGCTCATGCTGCGGCTGTCGCTCAACGTGTCATCGACCAAGCTGATCATCGGCCAGGGACACACCGGCACGAACGCGGCGGGCGACGTCATCGCCGGGTTTTCCAGCTTTGTCATGGGTGGCAGCGTCTTCCTCGGGCTTGTGGTCTTCCTGGTTCTGTTGATCGTCAACTTCATGGTGATCACGAAGGGCGCGACGCGGATGGCCGAGGTCGGCGCGCGCTTTGCGCTCGACGGGATGCCGGGCAAGCAGCTGGCGATCGACGCCGACGTCTCCGCAGGCGCCATCGACCACACCGAAGCCAAGGCCCGTCGCGAACGCGAACAGGCCGAGACGACCTTCTTCGGCTCGCTCGACGGCGCGTCGAAATTCGTCAAGGGCGACGCGGTCGCGGGGCTGCTCATCACCTTGCTGAACCTTGTCATGGGCTTGATCATGGGCATCGTCGTCCATGGGATGCCGGTGGCTCAAGCATTTGAAACTTATGCCATTCTGACGGTCGGTGACGGGCTTGTGACCCAGATTCCGGCGGTCATCATCTCGATTGCCTCGGCCCTTTTGTTGGCGCGCGGTGGTGCGACGGGTGCAGCAGACATCGCCGTTCTGGCGCAATTGAGCCGCCATCCCGCAGCGCTTGGCACGGTGGCGGTGCTGCTCTTTCTCTTCGCACTCGTCCCCGGCCTTCCGTTTCTGCCCTTCCTCATCGGCTCGGCGATCCTCGGCGTGACGGCCTTCTACTCGAGCAAACGCGTGCAGAAGGAGGAAGAGGAGGTCCGTCCGGACACCAATGTCGAGCCGAAGAAAAAGCCGATGGGCGACACGCTGGATCTCGACGAAATCCACGTGGAATTCGCCTCCGATCTGGTCAACATGGTTCTCGATCCGGGCACGGGCCTCGACGCGCGCATTGCCAATATGCGGACGCATGTCGCGAGCGTTTACGGCGTCATTCTTCCCGAAATGCGCCTGACGGATGATCCCAGCCTGCCCTCGGGGCAGTACATTATCCGCATCCACGGCGTCGAACAGGCGCGCGACAGGCTTTTCCCCAGCAAGGTGCTTGCGCTTACCGGGGACGGGGCCAACGGGCTGCCGGCGGGCGTCGATGTGCACGAGCCGGTCTATGGCGCGAATGCGCGCTGGATCAACAGCGAGGATCAGGATTCGGCCGCGCTGACCGGGCTCACGATCGTGGCGCCGACGGAGGTTCTCGCGACGCATCTGCTCGAAGTGCTCAAGCGCAATTTCGCGCGACTCTTCACGCTGAAATCCCTGCGCCGGTTGTTGGACGAGATGGTCAACCTCTCCGACCCCCACCGCGCCGAGGCCAACCGCAAACTGCTGGACGAGGTGATACCGGACAAGGTGCCGCTCGATGTGTTGCACGGGGTCTTGCGCCTGCTGCTTGAAGAGCAGGTCTCGATCCGCAACATGACGGTGATCCTCGAAGCTATCGCCGAGGCCAAGCAAGCCAATCTCGGCACGGAAGCGACCTGCGAACATGTTCGCCACCGTCTCGGTTTCCAGCTCGTCGCCAACCTCAAACGCGAGGACGGGACGATCCCGTTGGTGCAGCTCGCGCCCGAGTGGGAAGACATCTTCTCGCGCTATCAAATCGATGGAGATCGCGGTTCGGTCGATGTCGCGCTGCCGCCCGATGCGTTCAACCAGCTGGCGGACAACCTTGCCGAGAAGATCGGAGAGGCCAACCAGAAAGGCGTCGACGCCGCACTGGTGACCTCCACGCGCCGCCGCCGGTTCCTCCGCACGGTGATGAGTGCGAAGGGGCTCGGCAGCCCGGTGCTGTCTTTCGAGGAAATCGGCCTCGATGCCCGGCCCGCGCTCGTGGGCGTGGTGCCCGCGTGACCGAGGAGCTCACCGCGACGATCCTGTCCGTTCAGGGGATCCTCGCGGCCGGGTTCATCATCATGCTCCGCGTCGGCGCGATGATGGCGGTCCTGCCGGCCTTTGGCGAGCGCGCCGTGCCGATGCAGGTCCGTCTCGTGATCATCCTCGCCTTCACCGTCATCGTCACACCCATCATCGCGCCGGAAAATGCGGTCACGCTCGATGCGCCACTGAAGCTCCTGGCGCTCGCCTTGCCCGAAACGATCATCGGCCTCGCGCACGGGATCACGCTCCGGCTCTTCATCCTTGCGCTTTCAACCGCGGGGTCGATTGCCGCGCAGTCGACGTCGCTGTCCCAGATCCTCGGCGGGGCGGCCGCCGATCCGATGCCTGCCATCGGGCATCTGTTCGTGATCTCGGGGCTGGCGCTTGCGGTGCTCTACGGATTTCACACCAGGGTCGTGGAGTGGATCGTTCTGTCTTACGAGATCTTTCCCATCGGCCGCATGCCCGATGCCGGCATTCTGACTCAGTGGGGCACCGAACGCGTCGCCGCCTCTTTTGCCATGGCCTTCACGCTGGCCGCGCCCTTCGTTCTCGCGTCGCTGCTCTATAACCTGACGCTGGGCTTCATCAACAAGGCTATGCCCCAACTCATGGTGGCCTTTGTCGGCGCGCCGGTCATCACCCTGGGCGGGCTCTTCATCCTCTTCGCGTCCTCGCCGATCCTGCTTCGGGTCTGGGTTACGGCGCTGAACGGATTCGTGGCCAATCCCTATGGGGGCGGCCCATGAGCGGAGACGACGACAGCGCCGAAAAGACATTAGACCCGACGCCAAAGAAGCTCGAACAGGCGCGGGAAAAAGGGGAAATCGTCCGCTCGACGGATGTCAACACGGCCGCGGTCTACGGGTCGATGGCGTTGGTGGCGGCTGGGTTCGGGGCGGTCTCGATGGACAAGATCGGCGCGGTGCTCACGCGGCTTATCGGGCGCGCGCCGGAGCTTGCGGATCTCTTCTTCGAAGGCTCGGGCCAGCGGCTCCCGGGGGGGCTGTTCTCCGGAATCCTGCCGTCGCTCTCGCTCTGGTTCATCGTCCCGGCGCTGGCGGTTCTCGGCTCGCTCTTCGCGCAGCGGGCCATTGTCTTCGCGCCGAGCAAGCTGGAGCCGAAACTCAACCGCATCTCCCCGCTCAGCAACGCCAAGAACAAGTTCGGCCGCAACGGGCTCTTCGAGTTCGGTAAGAGCTTCGTCAAGCTCGTGATCTACTCGATCGTGCTCGGCGCCTTCCTGTCGGCCCGGCTCGACCAGATGATCCTCGCGATTTCGACCTCGC
Organism: Poseidonocella sedimentorum; assembly: GCF_900116005.1. Taxonomy (GTDB): domain Bacteria; phylum Pseudomonadota; class Alphaproteobacteria; order Rhodobacterales; family Rhodobacteraceae; genus Poseidonocella; species Poseidonocella sedimentorum. The sequence continues at coordinate 206,445 of NZ_FOYI01000002.1, read as the reverse complement.
CCGGCGCGATCGCGGCGATGATGTGCGAGCTCTGCCTGCAACTTCTGCTGATCGTGATCATGGTCGCCATCGCCATCGCCGTGCCCGACTACCTCTGGCAGCACTTCGAGCATATCCGCAAGAATCGCATGTCCCGCAAAGAGGTCATGGACGAGATGAAACAGTCCGAAGGCGATCCCCACATGAAGCAGCAGCGCCGGCACAAGGGCCAGGAAATCGCGCTGAGTCAGGCGATCCAGGAGGTGCCGCGGGCGGATGTGGTGGTGGTCAACCCGACGCACTATGCCGTGGCGCTGAAATGGAGCCGCAAGCGCGGCGAGGCGCCGGTTTGCCTCGCCAAGGGGACCGACGAGATTGCGCTCCGGATTCGCCAGATCGCGCAGGAAAACGGTGTCCCGATCCACAGCGATCCGCCCACCGCGCGCGCCCTGCACGCGACCATCGAGATCGGGCAGGAAATCCACGAAGAGCATTACGCCGCGGTGGCGGTGGCGATCCGGTTTGCCGAGCGGATGCGCAAGAAGGCGAAGGCGCAACCATGGACGATATGACGCACAAGCTTCAGGAGCTTTCAAAGCTCACGGACCTCGCCTTTCAGCGCGCATCAGCTCCGCTTGCGGAATACGCCCGGCGCGAGGCCGAGCTGCGCAAGGCGATTGCCGCGCTGACGCCGAGTTCGGAGTATTTCGCGTCGCAAGAGGTTTCTGACGATGCGAAGGAGACGGTCCGGCGCGGCGGGGCCGCGATGGCCTGGGACCGCTGGGCCGCCAAGCGCAAGTCACAGCTCAACATGGATCTCGCGCGGGTTCTGGCGGAAAAGGCCGGGGTCGAGGCGCAGGCGCGCCGCGCATTTGGCCGCAGCGAAGTCGCGCGGCATCTGCTTGTCGATCACAAGAAAGGGTGAGTGCCCCGTCCCGGCGTCGCACGCGCAAGAGCGTGGCGCCGGGCCGGAGTGAGCTCAAAGATCCTGGCGCATGAAGGCGAGGATCTGGACGTCATTCGCAACGCCCGGAAGGCTGCGCTTGGCTTCCTTGGTCAGCATCGAGCGCAGCGGCGCGAGCTGTTCATCAGAGGTGAAATTGCCGGCAAACCCGCCGTAGTTGGCGTGATCGAACATGATTCGGAGGAACCCGTCGCGCAGCTTCGGCTCTCGCTTGCGCACATCGGCGGCGTAGCCATAAGGCACCTCGATGCTGAGCGAGAGCACGACCATCGCGTTCACTTCGCTGCCTTCCACGAGCGGGACGACAAACTGGTTGGACATCTCGACGTATTCGACATCGGCGTCCTTTTCCGTGTCCTTCTCTTCATGGTCGCCGGCCGCATCGTCCTCGGCGGCGGCATGTTCCGCGCCATACTCGTCGCCGCATGGGTTTTCCGCGACCGCCTTTTCAGCCGGCCGCAGAGCGATACCCGCGCCCACACCGGCAGCGATGCCGATGAGCGCGAGAACGAGGGGGAGGATTTTTTTGATCATGGCGCTCAGAAGGGCAGCACGCGGTCCAGGATTTGCTGGCCATAGCGTGGTTGTTGCATGTCGGTGATCTGTCCGCGTCCGCCGTAGGAAATGCGGGCCGAGGCGATCTTGTCATAGGTGATCTCGTTCTGGCGCGAGATATCGGCGGCCCGGACGTAGCCGGTCACCAAAAGTTCGCGCATCTCGAAATTCACCCGGACTTCCTGGCTCCCCGCGATGGCGAAGACGCCGTTGGGCATCACGTCGACGATGGTCGCGGCGACGCGCAGGGTCAGCTTCTCGTTGCGCCGGACCCGGCCATCGCCAGCGGCTTCGCTGGAGCTGTCGATCGCGACCGCTTCGCCGAGGGTCGCGCCTTCGGGGAGGTTTTCGTTGGCCCTCTGCGGCAAGCCGAAGAGTTGATCGATCCCGAGGCTCTCGGAGCCGGAGCGCGATTGCGAGGTGCTGTTGGAAATTTCCGCGCGTTCGTCGATCTCGATCACCACGGTGAGGATATCGCCGGTTTTCACCGCGCGGCGCTCGCCGAGCAGCGAATGGCGGGACATGTCCCAAAGCGAGGCGTTGTCGCTGTCGCGCAGCGGCGGGGCGACAAGCTCGGTCCCGGCGTTGAGCATCGCCACGTGTTCGGGGCTTTCGGCGGGCTCGGAGAAACTCGGCGCCTTGCCGAGGTGGTCCATCCGGCCGCATCCGGCGGCCAGCAGCCCGAGCGCCGCGATCAATAGCGGTGTCTTCAGCATCTTCATCTCCTGATCACGACCGAGCCGTCGTCCTGGACGACGCCGGAAACCGTTGTGCGCGACGACAGGTTCATCACGCGAATCACATCGCCCACGCCGCCGCGCCCGAGCGCGCGGCCTTCCGTCGAGATGGCGAGCCCGCCCTCGCGGTAGTGCAGCAGCAGGACTTCGTTGCGGTCCACAACCGTGGGCGCGCCGAGATCTCCGGGGTGGACCGGGCGGCCGGCATAGAGCGCGACGCGGGCCTCGAGGCCCACCACATCGCGCAGGTTCTTGGCCGCGCCGGGAGACTCGATCGGCCTGAGCCCGATGTCTTGGGCGGTGACGATCTCGCCGGGGCGAATCGTGCGCAGCGCATGGACGGTATCGGCCGCGACCGGCAGCGCGAAGGCAGAGACGAGAAGCGACAGAAGAACCCGGCGCATCAGCGCACCTGCGTGGTGGCGCCGAGCATCTGGTCCGCCGCGGATATGACTTTGGAGTTGAGCTCGTAGCCCCGCTGCGCCTCGATCAGATCGGTAAGTTCCTTCACCGCATCGACCGAGCTTTCTTCCAGATATCCCTGGCGCAACGTGCCGAGCCCGTCTTCGCCGGGGACCGCAACGGCGGGCGGGCCCGAGGCGGCGGTCTCGCGGAAGAGGTTGGAGCCGACAGCTTCGAGCCCCTTGGCGTTGGTGAAGCCCGACAGGGTGATCTCGCCCAGAAGCTGCGCGTCCACCTCGTCGGCGAAATAGGCATAGACTTCGCCATTGGCGTTCACAGAAATCGAGCGCGCATCCTGGGGGATGACGATTTCCGGCGCGACGGGGAAGCCGTCAGCCGTCACGATGACGCCTTCGGCCGAGCGTTTGAGCGCGCCATCGCGGGTGTAGGCCGCGGCGCCGTTCGGCAGCGTGACCTCGATATACCCGTTGCCTTCGATCGCCAGATCGAGCTCCGATCCGGTCTGCGCCAGCGAGCCCTGCGACAGGTTCACCGAGACAGATGCGGGCCGCACGCCGAGCCCGAGCTGAACCCCGGTGGGCAGCACGGTACCGTCATTGGCGTTGATCGACCCGGGGCGGGCGAGCTGCTGGTAGTGCAGGTCGGAAAACTCCGCGCGCCGGGCGTTGTAGCCGGTCGTGCTCATGTTCGCGAGGTTGTTGGAGATGACCTCGACGCGCATCTGTTGGGCGCTCATGCCGGTGGCGGCGATCTTCAGGGCTCTCATGGGGTTTCTACCTCACTGGTTATCGGATCATCGATTTGACGGCGGAGCGGACCCGCTCGTCTTCGCGTTCAAGGAATTTCTGGCCCATCTCGTAGGCGCGCTGCACCTCGATCATGCGGGTGAGCTGCAAGACGGTGTTGACGTTGGAGGACTCCAGGAACCCCTGGACCATGGTGGCATCCTCGGCCTCCTCGAAGCCCTCTTCCGCCTCAAACAGCACGCCGGTCTCGCGCAGAAGCGCACCGCTCTCGCCGCTGGGTTTGACCAGCCCGATCTGCGCCAGCGGCCGGCCGTCGGCGGACAGCGTCCCGTCGGAGGCGACGGAAATCGCGGTGTTGGGCGGGATGAAGACAGGCGCGCCGCCCGCATCGAGGACGCGGTTGCCATCGGCCGTGACCAGCTCGCCCGCCTCGTTGGGCAAAAACGAGCCCGCCCGCGTGAGCCGCTCACCGTTGGCCGTCTCCACGAGGAAAAACGCATCGCCCTCGATCGCGAAATCGAAGGTCCCGCCGGTCTGGCTCAGGGTGCCTTGCGCATAAGAGGTATTGCGCACATTGCCGTTGGCCATGGAGATCGAGGGCGCGTCGTCGGGCGAGGCGATATACTCGGAGAAGATCATCCCCTCCTGCCGAAACCCGGTTGTGCTGGCGTTGGCGATGTTGTTCGCGATGAGCGTCATCTCGCGCAGGAGGCCGGTTTGGCGGGTGAGAGTGGTATAGCCGGTATTTTCCATATCAGCCTCCGATCACTTGGGTGAGGATGGTGGTTTGGAAAAAGCTGACGAGGCGTTCGGTCATGAACCCCATGGTCAGCCAGAAGACAGCGACGATGGCAGCGAGTTTCGGCACGAAGGTGAGCGTCATTTCCTGAATCGACGTCAGCGCCTGAAACAGGCCGACCGTCAGACCGGCGACGAGCGCCACGGTGAGGATCGGGATCGAGATCGTCACGCCGATCCAGAGCCCCTCACGCAGGGTGTCGAAGAATACTGCCTCTTCCATGGGTCAGACCGGCATCCGCAGGATTTCCTGGTAGGCCTCGACCACCTTGTCGCGGACCGCAACGGCGGTTTCGACAGCGAGCTCGGTCTGGGCCAGCGCATGGACGAGCTTGTGCGGATCGCCGTCGCCGCTCATGGCGCGGACCGATTCGGTCTCGCTCATGGCGAGGGTTTCCGCGAAGTCCTTCGCCGCGTTTACGGCGGTCTGGACAGCCCCCTCTCCGCCCGGCTGCGGTGTCGTCGCGGGGCGCAGGGACTGGTATTGTTTCGCGGCATTCAGCGCGGTCAAAGTCATCAAGGATTCTCCTTATCGACGTAGTAGATCCATCAGTCCGGAGGACATCTGGCGGACTTGTTCAAACATCTTGAGGTTGGCGTCGTAACTGCGTTGCGCCTCGCGTGCGTCGGCGATTTCAACGAGCAGATCGACGTTGGACCCTTTGTAGTATCCGTTGCCATCGGCAAGCGGATGGGCCGGGTCGAAAATATCGGGCAGCTCGCGCCGATCCAGCTTGACGGGGCCGGTCTCGACAGACGGATCGCCCGCCTGTCCCGCGACGGTCTCGAAGCTGACGGTCTTGCGCCGGTAGCCGGGCGTGTCGGCGTTGGCGATGTTTTCCGAGACATGTTGAAGCCGCGTGGCCTGGGCTTTCAGGCCGCTGGCGGTGACGGAGAGGGCGTTGCTGAAATCGCTCATCGGGGCGCTCCTCAACCGCGGCCAATTGAGCTGCGAATCACGGACATGCCGTGACGGTAAATGCTCAGTGCGCGCTCGTGTTGGCGGTTGGCCTCGACGGCCTTGAGCATTTCGAGCTCGATGACGACGTTGTTATCATTGAGGGAATTGGCGCCGTTTTCGTCTTCGACGATCTGCGCCTCTCCGCTGTTCGCGGCGCTTCCGAAATGCTGGGCACGTGTCGCACGGGCGACGAAACCGCTGCCCGCACCTTCGGCGTGGACCTCGAAAGGCGTTGTTTTCTTGGCCTTGAACCCAGGCGTGTCGGCATTGGCCACGTTGGTCGAGATGACCGACTGTGTGGTTCCGGCATGGGTTGCCATCGCATGAGCAAGACGAAACACTTTGAGCGTGTCATGCATCGGGGCTTCTCCCTCGATTGATTTCAACTAAGGCTTAACTGTGATTCCTTTAGAAACCGTTTTCAGAAACGTTGAGGAGCTGTGAAATGGCAGGACGTTCTCTCGAGGCCTTCTCGGCGCAGCTCGCATCGATGCGGTCTAGTTTTCCGGTGGGCCGTGTCGCAGCGGTTGACGGCGGAACGCTTCACGTGGCCGGGCTTTCGCGCCATGCGCGCGTGGGCGATCTGTTGCAGATCCACCTGCGTGACGGATCCAAGATCGGCGGCGAAGTCATCCGGCTGGGCGGCGCGACACTGGTGATGCTGCCCGACGCGGCGGTCCACGGCGTTGCCCTTGGTGATCGTGTGATCCTGCGGCCTGACCCCGGCATCGCGCCGCATGAGGGCTGGCTCGGGCGCCTCGTCGATCCCTATGGCGTGCCGCTCGACGGTCATCCGCTTCTGCCTGGTCCCGTTGCCAGCCCGCTGCGCGCGCAACCGCCCGCGCCCTCTCGCCGCCGCCCCCTTGGCGCCCGGCTGGAAACCGGGATGGCGATTTTCAACACCATGCTGCCCATCGTCGAGGGCCAGCGCCTTGGTCTGTTCGCCGGGTCGGGCGTCGGGAAATCCTCGCTCCTTGCGACGCTCGCGCGGAACATGGATGCCGAAGTCGTTGTGATCGCTCTCGTTGGTGAGCGTGGGCGGGAGGTTCGTGAGTTCGTGGACAACGTGCTTGGCCCCGAAGGGATGCGGAGATCCGTCGTGGTCGCCGCTACTTCGGACCGCTCGCCTCTCACGCGCCGGCGCTGCGCCTGGACCGCGATGTCAGTGGCCGAACACTTCCGCGATCAAGGCAAGAACGTCTTGTTTCTCGCAGATTCAATCACGCGCTTCGCCGAGGCACATCGCGAGATTTCGGTCGCCGCCGGGGAGGACGCCAGCTTGCGCGGCTACCCAGCTTCGACGGCGCATACGATCACCTCGCTGTGCGAGCGGGCCGGGCCGGGGGAAGAGGGGTGCGGCATGATCACCGCGATCTTCTCGGTGCTCGTAGCGGGTTCGGATATGGAGGAGCCCATCGCCGACATTCTGCGCGGGGTGCTCGACGGCCATGTCATTTTGTCGCGCGAGATCGCCGAGCGGGGTCGATACCCGGCGATCGATCTGTCGAAATCGGTCTCGAGAAGCTTGCCGATGGCGGCGACGGATGAAGAAAACGCGCTGATCTCGGCCGCCCGCCGGATGCTCGGGAGCTATGAGAAATCGGAAATGATGGTGCGCTCGGGTCTCTACAATCGGGGTAGCGATCCGCAGCTGGATCAGGCGATCGAAGCCTGGCCGCGGCTCGACAGCTTCATTTCCGAACCCGAACCGCACGACACAAAGGCGAGTTTTGCGCGGTTGTCCCGCGTTTTGCCTGGTAAATAGGTTCGCCTCGGCCCCAGCCGGACAAACGAAATCCCCGGACTGAACCGCAGCCGGGGATCAGGGCGTATCTGCCCTGCGTTACTCTGATAGCATCGGCCTCTGACGGGCGCGTTTGCTGCCTCTGAAACTGAAAATTGAGACCGAGATCAACTCGTTACGGTCTCCGGCCGGGGCCGGAGGCTTACTCTGCGGCGCGTTTGAACAGCGCGTCTTCGATCGGAAGCAGGGCACGCAGCGCCTTGAGCGCCTGATAGTACTTCTCGTCCGAGATATTCTCGCTGGCCTGATCGAGATAAGCGCGGCTTTCGGGGTCGATGAAGACCTGACGCATCTGCTCGACACCGCGTTGCAGCTGCTTGTGGCCGTCTTCGGGATCGGCATCGCCAGAAAGAACAAGCTGGGCGACGTAGCACAGGCGGCGCACCGGGGTGTTGGCGTCCTGCGGGTGGATCGCATCCCGAAGGCGCAGGATGTTGGCGTTGGGTGTGACGATGGAGAGCCGGCTGCGCCGATCCCCGTTCTCGATGACCGCGCCATTGATCAGGACGCGCTCTTTGGGGCTGAGTTTGAGTACGAGGCCGCTCATGTGGTTGGCTCCTGGGTCCCGCGCAGTCCGCGCATCACGGCAGTGTTGATCTCGATGAGGATATCCATCTTGCCTTCACCGCTGAGAACTTTGCTGCTGTGCTGATTTGTGAAGTCCGCGAGGTAGAGAAGTTGAGCGCGAAGCTGGTCCGGGAGCTTGTTGTTCTCATCCACCAGGTCGATCGTGAGGATTTTCCAGAGTTTGCGGTTCTCATGGATGGTCTGGGCAATGGCCTTGATACGGCGGCCCCGACCTTCGCTTGCGGCTTTCATGCGGCTCGTGATCCGCGCGAAGGCCTGATATTCGGTGGCGCGATCGGTGCGGATCGGCGCGGTGGTGGAATAGGCACTTTTCGCCAGGTTTTGCGCGTTCACGTCATTTCCTTCCGTTACGCGGAGCGTTGTGCTGCGTTTTGCAGCGGTGGGGTTACTGGGGCGCGGCGGTCAGCACGCGCCCCAGTGAAGCCGTCATTAACGGAAGAGCGACAGGATCGTCTGCGGCGCCTGGTTGGCGATGGAGAGCGACTGCACACCGAGCTGCTGCTGCACCTGGAGGGCTTGCAGACGTGCGGAGGTCTCTTCCATGTCGGCGTCGACGAGCGAGCCGATCCCGGACTTCAGCGAGTCGGTCAGCTTGCCGACGAAGTCGTTCTGGATGCCAACGCGTTTTTCGGCCGAACCCAGAGCCGCGGCGCTGTCGATCGAGGACTGGATCAGGTTTTCGATCGAGGCCAGAGCAGCTTCGGCGCCATCGCTGTCGGTCACGTCGATATCTGCGAGAGCCGCAAGGCCGCCGCCGATCACGTTGTCGCCCGCCACGGTGTCGACAGTCACGCCGATGGTGTCGGTGCCGTCAGTGACGGTCGACGTTGCGGTCAGAACGCCGCCCGAAGACGTGATGTTCAGAACGTCGGTGTCGAGGCTGTTTTCTGCCGCATACTCGGTATATGCCGCCGCGAGAGCGTCTGCCACGTCTGCGCCGGTGTCACCGTCACGGGCAACATAGGCAATGTTGGCTGCGCCAGTAGCGGTTGCTGCCGTGGTGTAGGAGGCCGGAGTAAAGGCGCTCGCGTCTGCGTCAGTACCGGTGAGGCCGATGCTGTAGGCGACGCCAGCAGTGATCGTTTCACTGCTCAGATCGATGGTGAGGCTCTGGGATGCGTTCAGCGTGACGGACATTGCGCCAGTACCGGCGGTGCGGGTGCCCCCGGTGTCAACACTTTGTGCCTGGGTGCTCAGGTCCTGCTTGCGGACATCGATGTCAGCGGCAGTGATGGAGCCATCTGCGCCGCGGTCAAGCGAGGACATGATGCTGACGGTGCCCGAACCGGCGGTTTCGTCGGTGTTGGACAGCATGTTGAGGCCGTTGAACTGGGCGGCGCCAACAACGGAGGTAATCTGATCGCGAAGCGCTTCGATATCCGTCTGGATCTTGTCGCGGTCGACGTTCTCTTCTTGCGAGGCGACGATCTTGGTCTTCACTTCTTCGAGCAGGCCTTCAACAGTCTCGGCCGCGTTGCGGGCAACCGCGACGGTGGACTGACCGAGCGAGAGGCTGTCGGAGATGGCTTCAAAACCGGCGACGTCCGATTCCATGACTTTGGAGATCGCCCAGACGGCGGAGTTGTCTTTGGCGGAGCCAACCTCTTTACCCGTGGAGATGACTTCCTGGGTCTTGTTGAGGTCGGAGTTGATCGACTTGAGGGTCTGCAGCGCGACCATTGCGCTGTTGTTGGTCAGAATGCTGGACATGGTTTTTCCTTGAGCAAGAACGCTTTTGCGTTTGTTACAGTACGGTGCCTTTTAGGCAGGGCGTCATTCTGACCATTGCTGCGAATTCGTTCGCGGCGCCACCCGACAGGATGCCTGTGGACTATCGGGGGAAATTTGCTAACAGCGCCCTAAGACTGGGACGGTGCATTCCAATAATTTTATTCAATCTCACCCACTGGTTTCGCAAGGGTTCGTTCAGATTTACGCTCTGTTAAAACACGTGTTATCAATCACTTGATTTGAACATGTCGCAGTCCGGCGGCGGCTTGAAGCGCGGCATCTGCAATCGGGGACACAGACAGTTTCCACGGCGGGGGAAATTATAGTCCGGGATCGCGCAATCGCAGGCCGAAAGGTGAATGCGGGGTTTACCAAAAAGAACTGCGGCCCTGCTTTCGCCGGGCCGCAGATTCAGAGAGATAGAAGGTGGCGCTTCGAGGTCAGGCCCGGCGCTCCATCTTTTCGGACAAGGTCGTCTTCACCACGGTCTTTTGGCCGTTGGCATCATAGGTCGTCATTTCCTTGCGCACGCGGCGCAGCTCGCTCATCCGTTCGGCCACGGCACGAATCCCCTTCAGGGAGCTCGCGAGCATGTCCTGATTGCGCCGGACCTTCGCGCGGATCTCGTCGAGCTCCTCCGGCTCCGGCTCCGCAGCGCCCAGAGCTTCGATCAGAGCGGTCTTTTCTTCGGTGATCCGGGCGATCGCGTCGAGGTTGCCCGACAAGAGCGCATCGCGCTCCGTCTTTAGTAGCGCATCCAGATCGCTCAGGATGTCATTGGTCGCGTCAGTCATTGGCTTTGCTCCACCATGGCTTCAAACAAGGCTTCCGCCAGTCCGATCCCGCCAGCGGCGACGATCGCATCGGCCTGTTGCGCGACGAGCAACGAGGAGAATTGGTCTTCCCCGATTCCACCGCCAAACTCCCCCCGACTTTTCCCGAATCCTGCATAGGTCAGCATCTCGGCGAGAAACACGCTTTCGAATTTCTGCGCCGTTTCAAAGAGGTGCATGTTCTGCTCGGCCGGTTTGCCGGTGGTCGTTGCCGCGGTCACTGTCATCATCGCGTCCATTGGGATTTTCCTCTGTTATGGTGCTCGTGGGCCCACATGACCCGATGTCGGTAAAGGATTGGTAACCGCGAATCATCTATCAGCGAGGTGAGTGAAACTCGGAGGTCCCGATGCAGAACGTTCAGACCATGGCAGCTCCTGCGCCAATTGCGCCGAAAGGATCGGCGCCCGGCGCCGCGCAGGCCAAGGGCGACAAGGCCGCGGAATTCTCCGATGTGTTCGGGTCGGACGCCGGCGAGGAGCCGGTTGTCGAGGAGGTCTCGGGCGGCGAAGATGCCCAGGCCGACGGCGAGGCCGCGACCGATGCCGAGGTTGCTGAAAATCCTGACGCTGTGGTCGCTGGCGAGGAGACGGCGGGCGCGGAGGTGGCGGAGCGTGATAGTCCGATAGCCATCTGGCCCGCTGAAACCGTGCAGGTTTCCAAAGCCGGGGCGGCCGAGACTGCTTTGGGTGGTGACGCGCCAGCGGAAGGGGTCGAGACGACCGCGACCGATGACGTGGAGCCGGCGAAGGACGTGCCCCGGAACGCGCCTCTGAATGACGCAAATGCGCGCGCGGGGATCACGGAAGTGGCCGTGAAGGTGGCAGCTGTCAATGGGATGGAGCGCGGAGATGCCGCCTCTCGGACCCGAAGGGCAGTCGAGCAGACAGTGACCGCGCAACCAGCATCGCGCACGGTGCTTTCAGCAGCGGTGGATGAGGCCGGGCAGGGCGCGGTGGCGGCAGCCAAGGAACAGCAATCGGCCAATTCAGCCACGCCGCCGCCCGCACATGTGAAGACCGAGGCCGCCGGGACGGCCACCGTTCAGATGGCGACGACACAGCAACGCCAGACGACACCAAGCGAGCGGCCGGTCGAATCGGAAGCCCCGATCGAGGATGTCGCGCCGCGCGCAACCGAGACGCGAAGGGCCACACCGCAAGCGATCCGGGCCTCGGCGCCGACCCCGCTTGAGAGCATCGGCCTGGCCCAGCTGTCGGCAGCGGCTGCTCCGGCGGAAGCGGCCAAGGGATTGACTGATTTCGCGGTGGTCGACGAGGTGTTCGCAGGGTCGGGGCCCGTCTCCGAACGCGTCGAGATGAGCGCGGCCGCGCAAACCTCAGCGACGATGCGCGCGCCCGTGGCGGCGCAACACGTCGCGGCGCAGCTTGCCGAAGTGGTACGCAATGGGCGGGAAGGGGCGATCGAAGTGTCGCTCAAGCCCGCCGAGCTTGGCCATGTCCGGATGATCATCACCCAGACCGATACCGGCCTGCAGGTATCCATCGGCGCGGATCGGCCGGAGACGGCGGATCTCATGCGCAAACACGCCGATTCGCTCCAGAAAGAATTTGCCGACGCGGGCTTTGGCTCCGTGAACTTCACCTTTGAAGAGGACGCGTCAGGCTCCGACGGCGGGCGCGAAGGCGGCGCTGGCAATAACTCCACCACCGTTGCCATGCTCGACGGGGAGGGCGCTGCGGAAGACGGCACGCCCGTCTCGATTCAGGGCACCCTGAGCGACGGGCTCGACATTCGTATATGAGAGGCTGACATGACAGACGTCACCAGCGCGACAAGCGCCGCGGCAACCACCGCGACACCATCGACTTCCGCTTCGGGCAGCAGCCCGGCGGCCATCACCTCGGATTTCGAGACCTTCCTGAAGATGCTGACAGCACAGTTGCAGAATCAGGATCCGCTCAACCCGGTCGAATCGACCGACTACGCGGTCCAGCTTGCGACGTTCTCGTCGGTCGAGCAGCAGGTCCAGACGAATGACCTGCTGACGACCCTTCTGCAGCAGGGCGGCTATGGCGGCCTGAGCGACTATGCGCATTGGGTCGGGATGGATGTGAAGAGCTCGGCGGGCGTCGCCCATGACGGATCGCCCGTGGCGCTCAGCTTTGATCCGCTGGCCGAGGGCGAGACCGGGTCACTCGTGATCAAGAACGACAGCGGCATGGCGTTGCAGCGGATCCCCCTCTCCTCGGGGACCGGCGCGATGACGTGGCAGGGCGAGGACGACAACGGCCTGCCCTATGGCGACGGGACCTATTATTTCTCGGTCGAAGTCTATGAGAACGGTGTGACCAGTGATGTGCGCAAGGTGATGGCCTTTGACGAGGTGGTCGAGGTGCGCAGCGATTCGGGCGCTGTCGAGCTTCTGCTGGCAAGCGGCGGCACGGTCTCGCCCGACGAGGTCACCGCGGTACGCGGCGCGAGCGACGGCGCCTGATTTCCGGGCGTCCTAGAGACTGGCGAGACAGGCGGCGACGGCAACCACCGCGCCGCCAAACACAGCGCCCACCGCGCCCCAGACAAACCGACCGCGCGGCCGGGAAGACTCGGGATTGCGCTCCTGCGACTGGCGGATCAGCGCATCTTCGACGAGGCCGGGCAGACGCGGACCGAAGCGCGCAAGCACCCGTGCGGTATTGCCCAGATCGCGCAAGACGGCCCGGGGGCCGATGCTGGTGCGGATGTAGTCTTCGACAATCGGGCGCGCGACTTCCCAGATGTTGATCTGGGGATTGAGCGAACGCGCGACCCCCTCGACCACGACCATCGTGCGCTGGAGCAGGATGAGTTCGGTCCGGGTTTCCATCCCGAAACGTTCGGTCACCTCGAAGAGGTAGTTGAGCAGCTTGCCCATGGAAATTTGGGTCGCGTTCATGCCGAAGATCGGCTCGCCGACGGCGCGCAGGGCGCGGGCGAAATCATCCACATCGCGATCGGCGGGGACATAGCCCGCCTCGAAATGCACCTCGGCCACGCGCTTGTAATCACGGCGGATGAAGCCGAAGAGGATCTCGGCATAGACCCGGCGGGTGTATTCGTCGATATGGCCCATGATCCCGAAATCGAAGGCGATAAGCTCGCCCGAGGCGGAGGCCTTGAGGTTGCCCTGATGCATGTCGGCGTGGAAAAACCCGTCGCGCAGCGCGTGGAGCAGGAAGAGCTGCAACACTCGCTCGCTGAGCGCGACCCGGTCGACGCCGGCGGCATCGAGCGCGGCGATATCGCCCAGCGGGATGCCCTCGGCCCAGCCCATCGTCATGACGCGCCGGCCGGAGAGCGGCCACTTGATCTGGGGCAGGCGAAAGCCTTCGTCCTGTTCGGTGTTGGCCGCGAACTCCGAGGCTGCGCTGCTCTCCAGCCGCAGATCGAGCTCGCCCAGAACAACCCCTTCGAAATGCTCGACGACCTCTTGCGGACGCAGCCGGCGCGAGGAGGGCGAGAGGGTCTTGATCACCCAGGCTGAGAAATAGAACGCGTCGATGTCGCGGCGGAAGGCCTGTTCGATCCCGGGGCGCAGGATCTTGACGGCCACGTCCTCGCCGGTCTCGCGCAGGCGGGCCTTGTGCACTTGCGCGATCGAGGCGGCGGCGACGGGCGGGCCGAACTCGCTGAAGACCTCGCCCACGTGATAGCCGGTCTCGCGGTGGAACGTCGCCTCGGCTTCGGCCTGCGAGAATGGCGGGAGCTTGTCTTGCAACACGCGCAGTTGCAGGGCGAGCTCGTCGCCGACCACGTCGGGCCGGGTCGACAGCACCTGGCCGAACTTGATGTAGGCGGGGCCCAGAGCGTTGAGCGCGCGGGTGGCGGGCGGCATGGCCGGATCGCCCTTGTCGCCGAGCCATTTGAACGGCCAGGCAAGGACGCGCGCCGTGGCGCGGAGCACCGGGGGCGCGTCGAACGCATCGAGCACCACCGCCATCGCCCCGGTCCGCTCAAGCGTTGCGCCCGTCCGGATGAGCCGCAGGATGTTGTGGGGGCCGCGCAAGGCTCAGAGCTTCCAGCCGGAGTGCAGGCAGGCGATACCCATGCTCAGGTTGCGATACTTGGCATTGCCGAACCCGGCGGCGCGGACCATGCCGAGGAAGGTCTCCTGATCGGGAAACTGGCGGATCGATTCAACGAGATACTGATAGCTCTCGCGGTCATCGGCGATGGCCTTGCCCATGGCGGGAATCACGTTGAAGGAGTAGCGGTCGTAGGCCCATTGCATCGCCGGGTTGGGGATCTGGCTGAACTCCAGAACCATGAGCCGACCGCCGGGGCGGAGCACGCGAAAGGCCTCGTTGAGCGCCTCCTGCGGGCGGGTCACGTTCCGGATGCCGAAGCTGATGGTGTAGACGTCGAAGCTTGCGTCCTCGAAGGGCAGCGCCATGGCATCGCCCACCACCCAATCGAGGCTCTCGCCCATGTCCGCCGCTTCCGCGCGCTTGCGGCCCTCGATCAGCATCGGCTCGGTCAGGTCGAGCACGGTGGCATGTCCGCGGCCCGCGCGTTTGAGAAAGCGGAAGGAGATGTCGCCCGTCCCACCCGCCACATCAAGCAGGCGCTGGCCGGGGCGCGGGGCGAGCCAATCCATCATCGCATCCTTCCAGACGCGGTGAATCCCGAAGGACATGGCATCGTTCATGACATCGTATTTCGACGCCACGCTGCTGAAGACGCCCTGAACCCGGCCTGCCTTCTCGCTCTCGGGGACGGTCGCGAAGCCGAAATGCGTCGTGTTGGCCGTGTCCCTGCTCGTCTCGTCACTCATTGGCTTGCCACTTTCTCTTGTCGCCCTTGTTATAGGGTGCTCTGAGGCGGGCACAATGTGCGCCGGGATCACAAGGAGAGACAATGCCCGAATTGCCCGAGGTCGAGACCGTGCGCCGGGGGCTCTTGCCGGTGATGGAAGGGGTGCGGATGGCGCGGGTCGATGTGAACCGCCCGGACCTGCGCTGGCCGTTTCCGCCGGGCATGGCCGAGCGGCTGACGGGCGCGAAGGTCGCGGCGCTGCGGCGGCGGTCGAAGTACATCCTCGCCGATCTGGATAGCGGCGAGACGATGCTGATGCATCTGGGCATGTCGGGGCGAATCCTCATCTCCGGGGATCCGCTGGGCCAGTTCCTGCACGATCATCCCGCGCCGGAGAAACATGACCACGTGGTGTTTCACATGCAAAACGGCGCGCGGGTGACCTTCAATGATCCCCGCCGTTTCGGGGCGATCGACCTCTTCGAAACGGCGGACGAGGCCGCGCATCCGCTCCTTGCCAAGCTCGGGCCGGAGCCGCTGGGCAACGGGTTTCACCAAAGCTACCTCGTCGAGCGGCTGCGCGGGAAGGCGGCGCCGATCAAGGCCGCGCTTCTCGATCAGCGGATCGTGGCTGGGCTCGGCAATATTTATGTCTGCGAGGCGCTCTACAGGACCGGCATCGCCCCGACGGACAAGGCGGGGCAGATCTCGGCGGCGCGGGTGGCGACACTGGTGCCGGCGATCCGCGATGTGCTCGGGGCGGCGATTCTCGCCGGCGGCTCGACCTTGCGGGATTTCCGTCAGGCGGATGGGGAGCTGGGCTATTTCCAACACAGTTTCGATGTCTATGGCCGTGAGGGGGACCCGTGCCGCCGGGCGGAATGCGGCTCTGCCATAAGGCGCATCATCCAGTCGGGGCGGTCGACCTTCTTCTGCCCGCGCTGTCAAAGATAGCTTGAACCCGCGCTGCGGAATTGCGAGGACTCCCGTCAACCACCGACGCCCGGGATGAGAACATGGCTTACGAGACGATCAAGGTCCAAACCGAAGACAACATCGCGCTCATCACGCTCGACCGCCCCGATGCGCTGAATGCGTTGAACTCCCAGCTTCTGGGGGAGCTGTGCGAGGCGCTCAAGGAGGCCGATGAGAGCGACCGCGTGCGCTGCATCGTCATCACCGGCTCCGAAAAGGCTTTCGCCGCCGGCGCGGATGTCAAGGAAATGGCGGGCAAGAGCTACGTCGAGGCCTATGTCGAGAACCTCTACGGCGCGGAGGCGGAGCGCATCGGATCGGTGCGCAAGCCGGTGATCGCGGCGGTTGCGGGCTATGCGCTGGGCGGCGGCTGCGAGCTGGCGATGATGTGCGATTTCATCATCGCGGCGGAGAACGCCAAATTCGGCCAGCCGGAGGTCAACCTCGGCATTCTCGCCGGCATGGGCGGCACCCAGCGGCTGACCCGCGCCGTGGGCAAGGCCAAGGCGATGGACATGAACCTCACCGGGCGGTTCATGGATGCCGAAGAGGCCGAGCGCGCCGGGCTCGTGAGCCGGGTGGTGCCCGCGCGCAAGCTTGTGCAGGAGGCAATGGAGGCCGCCGAGAAGATCGCCCACAAGTCGCAGCTCTCGGTGCTGGCCATCAAGGAATCGGTCGGGCGCAGCTTCGAGACCCCGCTCTCGGAAGGGCTGCTGCACGAACGCCGCCTGTTTCAGGCGACCTTCGCCAGCGAGGATCAGACAGAGGGTATGGACGCCTTCCTCGAAAAGCGCGAGCCCCAGTTCCGCGACAAGTAGCGCCGGACCCCCAAAAACACAGGTTTTTGCGATTCCGGGCTTCCCTTTTGGCGCCACCTGCTCTAAGGGACGCCGTCATACATGCGCGTGATGCCCGCTCAGGCAAGAGTCAGGCCGGATAGATCCGGGGCCTTCTGGGTGTTGCGTTGTCGAACAGAAAAACACCACGTGAAAGGTCCAGACCATGGCCAACTCGCCGCAATCCAAGAAACGCGCCCGTCAGGCCGAACGCCGCTCCGCCGTCAACAAGGCTCGCCGTTCGCGCATCCGCACCTACCTCCGCAAGGTCGAAGAAGCGATCGACTCCGGTGACAAGGACGCCGCAACTGCCGCCCTGCGCGCCGCTCAACCCGAGCTGATGCGCGGCGTCACCAAAGGCGTCTTCCACAAGAACACCGCCTCGCGCAAACTCTCGCGCCTGTCGGCCCGCGTGAAGTCGATCGGCTAAGCGCCGGAACAGACCGCCTGAAAAAGCGTCGCTCATGCGGCGCTTTTTTTTGGCTCTGCGGGGCGGCCGGAGATTCTTTTTCGGAGTCGCCTGAGTCAAGATCGAAGTTCTGTTGATCGCTCCGCGGCGAGCTTGCTAACCCTGTCCATGCGATTCACGTCGCCTGGGGGGACAGCTCACTCAGACCTGCGTATGCGCCACAGATGCAGGTCACCCACCGACCCGAGCTACAACGATAGCCATGGGGTCGATACCGGTATCCGGTAGCTGTCCAGTTACATTGGTGCATTGCGTTCGGCGCTCGGCCTTTGGCTGGGGTGGTCCTGTCGTGATGAGTCTCTGCGTCCACTTTGGACAACCTGTTGCGCGTTGCAACGGGGCGGGGAGCCTTTGTCCAGATGCGTGAAACGTGCGCCGCTTCAGGCAGAGCGGTTCGATAAACGTAGAAAACACGCATCAAGAGCGGACAGGACAGAATGACACAAGAGCAATGGGGACAGGTTCAGGAGCAGCTCAGGGAGACGGTCGGAAACAGTAATTTCAAGAACTGGATCGAACCGCTGCAATACACCTCCGTCGATGACGGGGTGGTGAACTTCGGCGTGCCGACGAATTTCATCGGCAACTACGTGGCGCGCAATTTCTCCGATCTGATCCTCTATCATCTGCGGTCCGTCACCGGAGGCAAGGTTTCGCGTCTGAACTTCGCCGTTCCGCCCTCCGGCGCGGCCAATACCGCGCAGCGCCCCGATGGCGCGCGCGCCGCGTCTCGCGCCGCCGCCGCCGGGGATACGGCCGGCATGGCCTCGGCCAAGGCCCGGACCAACGTGTCGCCCGCCAAAAGCGCGGCCCCGGCCCAGGTGGCCGAGGACCTACCCGGCGCGCCGCTCGATGAGCGCTTCACCTTCGAGCGCTTCGTCGTGGGCAAGCCCAACGAGCTCGCCCATGCCGCGGCCCGCCGTGTGGCCGAGGGCGCCGCGGTGTCCTTCAACCCGCTCTTCCTGTATGGCGGCGTCGGTCTCGGCAAGACCCACCTGATGCACGCCATCGCCTGGGAGCTTCAGGAGCGCCGCCCGGATCTCAACGTCGTCTACCTCTCGGCGGAACAGTTCATGTACCGCTTCGTGCAGGCCCTGCGCGACCGCCGCATGATGGACTTCAAGCAGATCTTCCGCAGTGTCGATGTGCTCATGGTCGATGACGTCCAGTTCATCGCCGGCAAGGACAGCACCCAGGAAGAATTCTTCCACACCTTCAACGCGCTGGTTGATCAAAACAAACAGATCATCATCTCCGCCGACCGGGCGCCCAACGAGATCAAGGACCTTGAGGACCGGATCAAGAGCCGGTTGCAGTGCGGGCTCGTGGTGGACCTGCACCCCACGGACTATGAGCTTCGCCTCGGCATCCTGCACAACAAGGTCGACCAGTTCCGCGAGCAATATCCGGGGCTGGAAATCGGGCAGGGGATCCTCGAATTCCTCGCGCTGCGCATCTCGACCAACGTGCGCGTGCTGGAAGGCGCGCTGACGCGGCTCTTTGCCTTTGCCTCGCTCGTCGGGCGCGAGATCACCATGGATCTGGTGCAGGATTGCCTCGCCGACGTGCTGCGCGCCTCGGAGCGCAAGATCACGGTCGAGGAAATCCAGCGCAAGGTCTGCGAGCATTACAACATCCGCCTGTCGGACATGCTCGGGCCGAAGCGGCTGCGCACCTTTGCCCGCCCGCGGCAGGTGGCCATGTATCTTTCCAAGAACATGACGAGCCGGTCGCTGCCCGAGATCGGCAAGCGGTTCGGTGGCCGTGACCACACCACCGTGATGCACGGGGTGCGCCGGATCGACGAGCTGCGGCTGCAGGACGGGCAGATTGACGAGGATCTCGAACTGCTCCGCCGGGCGCTCGAAGCCTGAACCGCACCCTCTGGCACTGCCGATCCGGCAGGCCGAGGCGCGCGGCTTTGAGTCCGCATTGTCACTCTTTTACACCACTCGTGCCGGGGCCCTTGACGGGCCCTTGCACTCTGCCCAGAAACTTCCCCGAAATGCGTGGCAAGAAATGGCTTGTTCGGGGCCGGGAAAAAGGTACCTTTCCCATCCCGGATCACAAGGAGCGTGGGGATGAAACTCAGCATTGAACGCAGCGATCTGCTCAAGGCGGTCAGCCAGGCGCAATCGGTGGTCGAACGCCGCAACACCATCCCGATCCTTGCCAACGTCCTGATCGAGGCCGAGGGCGACACGGTCCAGTTTCGCGCCACCGACCTCGATATCGAGGTGGTCGACAAGGCCCCGGCTCAGGTCGAGCGCGCGGGTGCGACGACAGTGAGCGCGCTGGTGCTGCATGAGATCGTGCGCAAGCTGCCGGACGGCGCTCTGGTCAAGCTGACCGAGGATGGCGCCAGCGGGCGGATCACGGTCGAGGCGGGGCGTTCGCACTTCTCGCTCGCTACCCTGCCGCGCGAGGATTTTCCGGTCATGGCGAGCAGCGAGTACACCGCGAATTTCACCGTGCCCGCTCCGGTGCTGCGCCGCCTCTTCGACAAGTCCAAATTCGCGATCTCGACCGAGGAGACGCGCTATTACCTCAACGGCGTCTACATGCATGTGGCCGATGGCGAGGAGGGCCGCGTTCTGCGCTGTGTCGCGACCGATGGTCACCGGCTGGCGCGGATCGATGCCGACCTGCCCCCCGGCGCGGAGACGATGCCGGGCGTGATCGTGCCGCGCAAGACGGTGGGCGAGCTGCGCAAACTGCTCGATGACGACGACATGCAGATCGCGGTATCGGTGAGCGAGACCAAGGTCCGCTTCGCCACGCCTGACATCACCCTGACCTCCAAGGTCATCGACGGGACATTCCCCGATTACACCCGCGTCATCCCGACCGGGAACACCCGGCGGCTGGAGGTCGATGCGGGCGATTTCGCCAAGGCGGTGGATCGGGTCGCGACGGTCTCGTCGGAGAGGTCGCGCGCGGTCAAGATGGCGCTGGACACGGATCGGCTGGTGCTCTCGGTCAACGCGCCCGACAGCGGCGCGGCGGAGGAAGAGCTCGCCGTGGCCTATTCCGACGAGCGGCTTGAGATCGGGTTCAACGCCAAATACCTGCTCGAAATCGCCAGCCAGGTGGACCGCGAGAACGCCGTCTTCCTGTTCAACTCCGCGGGCGATCCGACGCTCATGCGCGAGAGCAATGACACCAGCGCGGTCTATGTGGTCATGCCGATGCGCGTGTGATCCGGCGCGCGCGCCATGATCGCCGGGCCCGTCCGGCGGCCTGATCGCCGGGCCTGGAGCCAAGGATGCAGATCCGGTCCCTCACCCTGTCGCATTTCCGGTCGCATCGCCTGACGCGGCTCGCGGCGGATGCGCGCCCCGTGGCGATCTACGGGCCCAATGGCTCGGGCAAGACCAACATTCTCGAAGCAATCTCGCTGCTGTCCCCCGGCCGCGGTTTGCGGCGCGCCTCGGCCGCCGAGATGGCCCGACGGCCGGAATCGCTGGGCTGGAAGATCTCGGCCATGCTCTCGGGGCCCGGCACTTCGCACGAGGTGAGCATGGTGGCGGAGGGCGGCGGTGCGCGGCAGTTGCGGATTGACGACAAGCCCGCGCCCCAGACCCGGCTCGGCCAGCTTGTCCGCGTGCTTTGGCTGGTGCCCAGCATGGACCGGCTCTGGATCGAGGGCGCCGAGGGGCGGCGGCGGTTCGTGGACCGTATGACGCTCTCGTTTTTCCCAGAACATGGCGAGCAGTCGCTGAGCTATGACAAGGCGATGCGCGAGCGCAATCGGCTGCTGCGCGACGGGGTCTTGGATGATCGCTGGTATGCCGCGCTGGAGGATCAACTCGCGCGCGCCGGGCTTGCGGTGCATCAGGCGCGGGCCGCGGCGCTCGCCCGGCTCGCCGCGGCGCAGGAGGGGGCGGCCACGGCCTTTCCCATCGCGGCCCTGACGCTGGAGCCCGGCGAGACGGGCTTGCCGGAAAGCGAGGCGGAGTACCGCGCCGCCCTTGCCGCGAGCCGCGCCCGCGACATGGCCGCGGGCCGGACGCTGATCGGCCCGCACCGCGCCGATCTGAGCGCGGCCTATGCGGCGAAGGGCGCGCCGGCGGCGGAGTGTTCGACCGGCGAGCAGAAGGCCCTTCTCATTTCGCTGGTGCTCGCCAATGCCCGCGCGCTGGCCGAGGATGCGGCGCAGTTGCCGATCCTGTTGCTTGACGAGGTCGCCGCGCATCTCGATGAGGACCGCCGCGCCGCGCTCTATTCCGAGATCCTCGCGCTTGGAACGCAGGCCTGGATGACCGGGACCGAGCCGCATTTCTTCGCCCAGCTCGGCCCGGAGGCGCAGCGCCTCCGCGTGGCAGAAGAGGGCGGCGTATCGCAGGTGGAGGATTTGGGCGATGGCTGAGCCGAAGACGCGCCTGCGCCTGCGTCTGCATTTCGGGGAGGGCGCGATGCTTGGGCCGGGCAAGGCCGACCTGCTGGAGAAGATAACCGAAACCGGCTCCATCTCCGCCGCCGGGCGGGGCATGGGCATGAGCTACAAGCGCGCCTGGATGCTGGTCGAGACACTCAACTCCATCTTCGCCGAACCGCTGGTGGTCAGCTCGCGCGGCGGGGCGCAGGGCGGCGGCGCGGAGGTGACGGAGATGGGGCGGCAGGTCTTGGCGCAGTACCGCGCACTGGAGGCGCGGGTGCGCGCGGCCGGTGCCGCTGAGATCAGCGCTCTGGAGGCGATGCTCGCAAGCGATATGTCCGACGGAAAATAACGCTTGCAATTGGGGCCGCCGCGTCGGCACTCTCGCGGCTGTTGACAGGATCATCGCAAGGCGGGGCCGTGATCGGATCGCATACCTTCTGGGGCTGGGCGGCGCTCAGCGCTCTGCTCGCGCTGCCGCTTCGCGCGGAGACAGTCACGGTTTTCGCCGCGGCGAGCCTCAAGACCGCACTGGACGAGATTGCCGAGCGCTACGAGGCGGAGGAGGGCGCGCGCATCCTGCGCACCTATGCCGGCTCATCCGTGCTTGCCCGGCAAATCGCGCAAGGTGCGCCTGCGGATATCTATCTGGCGGCCAACAGCGCCTGGATGGATCATCTGGAGGCAAAGGGCGCGATCCGGGCCGAAACCCGGCGCGACGTCGTCTCCAACACGCTGGTGCTCATCGCGCGGGAGGCGCCCGACATCCCCGATCTGGGCCAGCCGGAGGCATGGCTCGGCGCCGAGCGGCTGGCGGTTGCGCTGGTCGATGCGGTGCCCGCGGGGATCTATGCCAAGGCGGCTCTGACCTCGCTCGGCATCTGGGACGAAGTGGCCCCGGCGGTGGTCCAGACCGACAACGCGCGGGCGGCTCTGGCGCTTGTGGCCTCGGGCGCCGTGGGGTTCGGGATTGTCTACGCCAGCGATGCACGGGCCGAGCCGCGCGTGCGCGCCATCCACGGCATCCCCGCCGCCCTCCATCCGCCGATCCGCTATCCTGCAGCCCTCACGGCCCGCGCACGCGCGGACGGGGCGGCGGCGTTTCTCGACCACCTGAGCGGCCCGGGCGCGCGCGCCGTCTTTGATCGCTGGGGGTTTCTGCCCCCCGGGCCCGCCGCGCCCCCCGCGCCATGACCGGCTGGCTCGGGCCAGAGGAATGGCAGGCGGTCGCGCTGTCGCTGCGGGTTGCGCTCTGGGCCACGGTGCTGAGCCTGCCGCCCGGGATCTTTGTCGCCTACGCGCTCGCCCGCTGGCGCTTTCCGGGCAAGCTCTGGCTGAACGGGCTGGTCCACCTGCCGCTCATCCTGCCGCCTGTCGTGACCGGCTACCTGCTGCTGATGCTCTTCGGCGCGCAGGGCCCGCTCGGTCGGGCGCTGGAGGCGGCTTTCGGCATCAGCATCGCCTTCCGCTGGACCGGGGCGGCGCTTGCGGCGGCGATCATGGGCTTTCCGCTCATGGTCCGCGCGATCCGGCTCTCCATCGAAGCGGTCGATCCGCGGCTCGAGGCCGCCGCCGAGACCCTCGGCGCGCCGCGGCTCTGGGTCTTCGCGACAATCACGCTCCCGCTCGCGCTGCCCGGGATCCTCACCGGCGCGATCCTCGCCTTCGCCAAGGCCATGGGCGAGTTTGGCGCGACGATCACCTTCGTGTCGAACATCCCCGGCCAGACCCGGACCGTCCCCTCGGCGATCTACGCCTTCCTGCAGGTGCCGGGGGCGGAGGGCGCGGCGCTGCGGCTCGTGATCGTGTCCATCGTGGTGGCCATGGGCGCGCTGCTCGTATCGGAACTGCTCGCCCGGCGGGTCTCGGCGCGGGTCCGTGGATCATGAGCCTCGATCTGTCGGTCCAGCATCGCTTTGACGGCTTCGCGCTCGACGCGGGCTTTACCGCGCCCGAAGGCGTCACGGTGCTTTTCGGCCGGTCCGGCAGCGGCAAGACGACGATCGTCAACGTGGTGGCGGGGCTCTTGCGCCCCGACCGCGCGCGGGTGTCGGTGTGCGGTGAGGTCCTCTGCGACAGCGCATCGGGCCGCTGGGTCCCCGCCGCGCGGCGGCGCATCGGCTACGTGTTTCAGGACGCCCGCCTGTTCCCGCACTTGTCCGTCCGGCAGAACCTGACCTACGGCCAGCGTTTCTCGCCCGCCCCGCTCGGCACGGCGCAAAGCGCGCGCATCGTCGAGATGCTTGGCCTCGGCGCGCTTCTCACCCGGCGGCCCGGGGCGCTTTCAGGCGGCGAAAAACAGCGGGTCGCCATCGGGCGGGCGCTGTTGTCCGGGCCGCGACTGCTGCTGATGGATGAGCCACTCGCCTCGCTCGATGAGGCGCGCAAGGCCGAAATCCTGCCCTATTTGGAGCGGCTGCGCGACGAGGCGCAGATGCCGCTGCTCTACGTGAGCCACTCCACCGCGGAGGTCACGCGGCTGGCCACGACCCTCGTGCTGCTACACGAGGGGCGCGTCGCGCGGGCCGGGCCGGTTGCCGATGTTCTGTCGGATCCCGAGCTTGCGCCGATGCTCGGGGTGCGCCGGGCCGGGGCCTTTCTCACCGGGCGCGTCGCGCGGCATCACGAGGACGGGCTGACCGAACTGACAAGCCCCGCAGGCGCGATCTTCCTGCCCCGGGTCGCGGCCGCTCCGGGGGCGACCTTGCGCGTTCGCATCGCGGCGCAGGACGTTTTGCTCGCCGCCGCGCACCCGTCGGAGATCTCGGCGCTCAACGTGTTGTCGGTCGAGGTTCTGGCCGTCCGGCAGGGCGATGGCCCCGGGGTCATGGTGCAGCTTGACGCCGGCGGCGAGCGCCTGCTCGCGCGCATCACCCGCCGCTCCGCCGAGGCCCTTGGCATCGCACCCGGTCGGCGCTGCTACGCCATTGTCAAAACCCTCTCGGTGGCCCCGTTCGCCATCGGTGAAAACGCGACGGCGGATCCCTGAGCCGCAATGGCAAATCTTGTGGGTTGCCCGTGACATTACCCCCAAGGTTTCGTATAAGTTTCACAAATTCTGGAAGGAAAAACCGAATGGCGGAACCCGCTCGCTCGCCGGAAGATTACGGCGCAGATTCCATCAAGGTTCTCAGAGGCTTGGAGGCCGTGCGCAAGCGGCCTGGCATGTATATCGGGGACACGGATGACGGCTCGGGCCTGCACCACATGGTCTATGAGGTCGTCGACAACGGCATCGACGAGGCGCTGGCCGGTCACGCGGACTATGTCCACGTGAAGATCCACGCCGACAACAGCGTTTCCGTGCGCGACAACGGGCGCGGGATTCCGGTCGATATCCACGAGGAAGAGGGCGTCTCGGCGGCCGAGGTCATCATGACCCAGCTCCACGCGGGCGGAAAGTTCGACAGCAATTCCTACAAGGTCTCAGGCGGCCTGCACGGGGTGGGCGTCTCGGTGGTGAATGCGCTGTCTGTGTGGCTTGAGCTGCGCGTCTGGCGCAACGGCAAGGAACACGTGGCGCGGTTCGAACACGGCGAGACGGTCGAACATCTCAAGGTCGTGGGCGACGCGGTGGGCGAGACCGGGACGGAAGTGCGCTTCCTCGCCTCGACCGGGACCTTCTCCAACCTCGACTTCAGCTTCGACACGCTGGAAAAGCGCTTGCGCGAGCTCGCGTTCCTCAACTCCGGCGTGCGCATCATCCTGCAGGACGAGCGCCCCGCCGAAGCGCTCTATTCCGAGCTCTATTATGACGGCGGCGTGCGCGAGTTCGTCAAATACGTCGATCGCCACAAGACCGCGATGATCCCCGAGCCGATCTACGTGGTCGGTGAGCGCGATGATATCGGCGTCGAGGTCGCGATGTGGTGGAACGACAGCTATCACGAAACCGTGCTGCCCTTTACCAACAACATCCCCCAGCGGGATGGCGGGACGCATATCGCGGGCTTTCGCGGGGCCCTGACCCGGACGTTGCAGAAATACGCGACCGAGAGCGGGATCGCCAAGCGCGAGAAGGTGAACTTCACCGGGGATGACGCGCGCGAGGGGCTGACCTGCGTGCTTTCGGTCAAGGTGCCCGATCCGAAATTCTCGTCCCAGACCAAGGACAAGCTCGTCTCCTCGGAGGTGCGGCCCGCGGTCGAGGGGCTGGTGGGCGAGAAGCTCAGCGAATGGTTCGAGGAGAACCCGAACGAGGCGCGGATGATCGTCGGCAAGATCGTCGAGGCGGCCATGGCCCGCGAAGCGGCGCGCAAGGCCCGCGAGCTCACCCGGCGCAAGACGGCGATGGACGTCAACTTCCTCGCCGGCAAGCTCAAGGACTGCTCCGAGAAGGACCCGTCCAAGACCGAGGTTTTCCTCGTCGAGGGCGACAGCGCCGGCGGCTCGGCCCAGACCGGGCGCGACCGGGGCACACAGGCCGTGTTGCCGCTCCGGGGCAAGATCCTCAATGTGGAGCGCGCGCGGTTCGACCGGATGCTCTCGAGCCAGGAGATCGGCAATCTCGTCATGGCGCTCGGCACCGGCATCGGCCGGGATGAATTCGACATCTCCAAGCTGCGCTACCACAAGATCGTCATCATGACCGACGCCGACGTGGACGGCGCGCATATCCGCACCCTGCTGCTGACGTTCTTCTATCGCCAGATGCCCGAACTCATCGAAGGGGGCTACCTCTACATCGCCCAGCCGCCGCTCTACAAAGTGGCGCGGGGCAAGTCCGAGGTCTATCTCAAGGATCAGGCCGCGCTCGACGATTACCTGATCAACCAAGGGGTCGAAGGCGCCTATCTGCGGCTCGGGACGGGCGAGGACATCTCCGCGCAGGACCTGACCCGCGTGGTCGATGAGGCGCGTCAACTCAAACGCGTTCTGGACGCCTTCCCGACGCATTATCCGCGCCACATCCTCGAACAGGCCGCCATCGCGGGGGCCTTCGTGCCCGGCGCGGTGGACGCGGACCTCCAGGGCGTGGCCGACAGGGTCGCCGTCCGTCTGGACCTCATCGCACTGGAATACGAACGCGGCTGGTCCGGCCGGATCACACAGGATCACGGCATCCGCCTCGCCCGCATCCTGCGCGGTGTCGAAGAAGTGCGCACGCTCGACGGCCCGATGCTCCGCTCCGGCGAGGCCCGCCGTACCGGCAGCTTCACCAAGTCGCTGCAAGAGATCTACAACACGCCGGCCACGCTTCACCGCAAGGAGCGGCATCAGCTCATCCACGGGCCGCTCGACCTTCTCAAGGCGATTCTGGAGGAAGGCGAAAAGGGCCTCACGCTCCAACGCTACAAGGGCCTGGGCGAGATGAACCCCGGTCAGCTCTGGGAAACCACGCTGGACCCGGAGGCGCGCTCGCTCCTGCAAGTCAAGATCGACGACGTGGCCGAGGCGGACGATCTCTTCACCAAGCTGATGGGCGACGTGGTCGAACCCCGCCGCGAATTCATCCAGAAAAACGCCCTCAACGTCGAGAACCTCGACTTCTGAGTGTTTGTAGGATCGCGCATAATCGTGCGCGATCCCCATAAGTTTGCGCGATTTGCCCAAAGGTTTGCGCAGGAAACGCCAAAACGCATACCACCTGGTTCGGCGCTGGCCGCTCTTCGAGGCTTCGCCGTGGACGACAACAAAGACGGGAAATGATGGAGCGTGGGTTGGGAACTGCCAACCTGCTTCTTTCCAACACTTTGAGCCGAAGCCTATGAGATAATATCGCGCATTCTCTCGCTCCATTGCGGAACGCATATGGCAAGGGCCACGGCCGCGGACGCGACTTCAAGGGACTTCAACCACGCCATGCCCGTATTGCGATTGGGGCCGCCAGCACATTCGTCGATTTCGTCTTGGATCTTCACCTGACCCAGCAGTAGACCAGAATAGTCACATCAATGTCTGTCCGGTCTCATAGTGAAACTACGGCACACATATCGATCATTTTGCCGAAAGGGCGGTTTCCGGACCTTCTCTGCGCGTGCGAACCGAGCTTTGCCAGATCATGACAGCGGACGTTCCGCCAGGATCAAGCTTCAGAACCAAGTGCGAGCTACACGGCTGGCGGGTAACCTAACCACGGTCCATACCTGCCGCCCGGGGTAGATGCAAAAGGCCTGGTTTTGGTGGGAAACGCGGTTTTCGTGAGTAACTGCGCCCAAGGCGTTGCCATAACACTCTGCGCCCCTCATCATCTTTCACGTAGATTTTAGGCCTGAGGCAAGAAGCGCGGGGCAAGCATGTATATTCGTAAGATTGAGATTGAAAATTTTCGCTGTTTTGGCGAGGGGGAGAAAAAGTTTGTGCTTTCACTCTCGCCCGGCCTGACAGCTTTGTTGGGAGAAAATGACGCGGGGAAGACGGCTGTCATCGATGCACTGCGATTCATCTTCGGAACGCGCGATCAGGAATACTACCGGGTTCAGGATAGAGATTTTCACTGGCCAGCCGGGAATGTCGAAAGACGAAGGGATATCCGCATTTGCTGTCGGCTCGATGGTCTAAGTCTGAAAGAGCAAGCGCGTTCGCCGAGTTCCTGACCTATGTGGATGAGGGCAGCGAGCCGGATGTGGCCTTATACATCCATTGGACTGCCAAGGACAAAAGCGGTGCCCGAAGCGGCCGCAGGATGGTCTTTTCGGAGGTCCGGTCGGGAAAAAACGGTGATGGCCCGGCACTTGATGTAGAGGCGCGTGAGCTGCTGCGCTCCACATACTTGCGGCCCCTTCGTGATGCCGAGCGTGCCCTGTCGTCAGGACGCGGTTCAAGGCTGTCAGAGATTCTCAATAGCACCAAGCAGGTCATCGACGTGGGTGCAGACTATGACCCAGAAACCAACCCCGCACCGAATGTAGCTGATCTCAGCCTTCTCGGGATCGGAGATTATTCGAATGCATTGATCGGTGAGCATGAGGGCATTCGCCAAGCGCGGCAAACCCTGAACGAAACCTACCTGAGGCCACTATCTTTTGCAGGTGATAGCCTGGAAGGTCAAATATCCGTCGGCAGGCAAGGCGACCGCGATGCAAGGCTTCGCCAGCTTCTCGAACGTCTGGAGCTTGAGCTTAGGGTCAGGACCCATGAATATCTGCCGGGCGCGAACCAAGTCTACAGCCATCTTGAGCCAAGTGGTTTCTCGCGCAGAAATTTTGCAGCTTGCGGCCAGCTGATCACGCAAGCCCCCTTCTGGTAAGCCGCGATGCAGCATGCCCAGTCTACGCGGATGTCCTCAAAGTGCCGTTCCCGACGGATTCTCAGAATGGGCGGATTGCATGTCTTCACTGCGGGTCCACACCCTTTCCACAACACTTCGAATAGGTGACGTTCGAAGCTGGAAACTTGATCTGTGATCGATCTGCTCATCTCAGATGAAGAACGGCCCGGTGGGTTGCGTGTAGAAGCAGTGGGCGCTCTCAGCGTCAGACCGGCAAAGGTCATTTCGCTCAGAACCGATTTTGCGTAAGAACGCAGCAAGATGATATTGGTGGAAGGTTATCAAAGTGCGAGAAATCAAAGGCTATGACCGCTCCATTCAGGAACTTCTGTCTGGTGGAAGCTACGGAATTGATTTCTACCAGCGAGAATACAAATGGGGCAGGAAACAGCTTCAAGAGCTTGTGGATGACCTGACCGGGCGTTTTCTGGATAGCTACCAGCCTGGAGATGCCTCCAAGGAGGTGGCCCTATACGGCCACTACTTCCTGGGCTCTATCGTTGTCAGCCAGAACGACGACGTTCGCCACATCGTCGATGGGCAGCAACGTATGACTTCCCTGTCGATACTGCTCATCTTCCTCAACAACCTTCAGAAGGGCCGCGATCAGCAGGTTTCGATCCAAACAATGATCTATGCCGACGATTTCGGCGAGAAGAAGTTCAAGATGGACGTGCCGGAACGCAACGACTGCATGGAGGCGTTGTTCAACGAAACACCCTTCAACACTGATGGCGTATCAGAATCGGTTCGAAATCTGGTTGCCCGGTATCAGGACCTTGGCGAACTCTTTCCTGACGACCTTCAGGGCGACGCACTGCCCCTGTTCATCTATTGGTTGATGCGCAAGGTAAAGCTCATCGAGATCATCGCCTATGCGGACGAAGACGCATACACGATCTTTGAAACCATGAACGACCGGGGCCTGTCATTGACCCCGACGGACATGCTCAAGGGCTATCTTCTGGCCAACATTGACAACGCGGAAAAGCGGCTCGAAGCAGACAGGAGGATCAAGAAATACCTCGGCAAGTTCGCCGAACACGGCAAGGAAACCGACTCCGATTTCTTCAAAGCCTGGCTTCGCTCTCAATACGCCCAGAAGATCAGGGAACGGAAGAAGGACGCCAAACCGGAAGACTTCGACCTGATCGGCACCGAATTCCATCGCTGGGTCCGCAACCATGCCTCGGCACTGGGGCTTCGTGAAGGCAACGACTTCCACCAGTTCGTGATGCGGGATTTCCAGTTCTATGCCGGTCTCTACCTTCGGCTTCTCAACGCCGCCAAGACCCGCACCAAGGGCTTGGAAAGCGTTCGCTACAACGCCGATGCCGGGTTCACGCTTCAGCATCACATCACGCTGGCATCAGTCACGCCCGAGGATGACAACGACACTGCAACCGCAAAGATGGGGGTAGTGGCTGACTTCCTTGATAGCTGGCTGAATCTGCGGTTCTGGAACTATAAATCTAACAGCTATTCCACCATGTCCTATGCGGTGTTCCTGGTGATCCGCAGCATCCGGGGTAAATCATTAGTCGAGGTGCGAACCATCCTGCATGATCAGTTGAAGAAAGACATGGAAGAGGTCGATTTTTCCCGACCTGTCCATCTTAATCAGTTCACGTCCAAAGCAATCCACCGTCAACTCGCTCGGTTTACCGATTGGCTGGAACAGCAATCAGGGGTGCCAGGGAAATACGAAGATTACATCGTGCGGTCTGGTAAAAACGCCTATGAAGTGGAACATATCTGGGCCAACCATTACGATCGGTTCGCAGATGTGTTCGATCAGCAGCGCGACTTTGACCACACCCGAAATCAGATCGGAGGACTCTTGCTGCTGCCCAAGAAAATCAACGCAAGCTTGAGCGACTTGGCCTATGTGGAAAAGCAGCCGCACTACCTCAAGGCCAACGCGCTGGCCCAATCGCTACACAAGGCGTTTTATGAGAAGAATCCCGGCTTCCATCAGGCACTGCAAAAGCATGGGCTTCAGTTCAAACCGCTGGAGAAGTTCGGGCCGACCGAGATGGAGAATCGATCCAAACTCTATTCCGAGCTCGCCGCCCTGATTTGGTCGCCAGATCGGCTGCTGATTGAAGGTGTAACGTGATGTTGGATGGCCATCCAAATTAGACTGTTACAGGGCAGTGAGGACGGTTTGTCGGCATCTTTCCACAGCAGGGTTTCCACAGCGAAGCTATCGGAAGGGGATTGTCCAAGTTGACGGGGCTGCGCCACCGCATCAGATCGCTATCGTAAACGACGGCTATGGGCTGTTGACTGCGGTAGGGGCCACCTGCGAGGCCGGACGGGATCTCGATACGGTGTAGCTCGACGAGGAAGAGGCGATCCTCGATCCGGCCCGACGTGCCGAAATCGTTGACGACCTGAAACGCGCTCTAGATGCAAGCGCTTCCGCGGACTGAGAAGCCGCCGCCGCGAGCGGGAGCTTGCCTCCGCCCTGAAGGCCGACGGCGGCGCAGAGGCCGATCAGGAGCGGGTCGCGATCATGGAAGACCTGACCGGCGGCGCGCAAGAGGCGATATTGCGCGCGATCGGCGCGACAGCCGTGCGGATCGCTTTGCGACGTCTCGGTGAAAGCCGCCGGGGCCCGGTGCTGGCCGATACCGAGGCTGCGCTCCGCACGCTAACCGGAGGCGTCTGGTCCCGACTCGACAAGTGGGTGCAGGGGCAGGACTAAAGGCTTATAGGTTTTTTCCGAGCGACGTTCCGTGTCGGCGGGAAGGCGACGGTAACGCGCGCGCATGCCAAGATCGCCACGACCGCTACGCCGTAAGCACGCGCCTGGCCGTAAGACGGATTGCTCACGACAATCCCGTTCAGACAATAGGTCTATGCATCAAGCCTTATGAGTGCGCCCGCGAGCGCATGCTCGGCAACAAAGCGCATCGCGTGCCCGGCCTCGATCTTCTGGAAGGCTGCCTCGATCTTGGTGCCGTAATGCGTGGTTTTCCAGTGCCGCGACGCGGTGCTGGAGACGACCACGTAATCGGTCTCGTCGGTCACGGTGCCCTTGAGCGTGCCGCCGCGCCGGGCGATCTCGTCACCAATGAGCGATCGCGGCCCCAGGCTCATCTTGCCCGTCAGAACGAAGACCTTGCCCTCGATATCAACGGCGCTCGCGTTGGTGATCGGGTAGGTGGGTGCCAGCACGCCACCGATATTAGCAACGCCCGTGTCGGCGTGGCCGTCGGTTACCAGATCGGCGATCCACTCGCGGATCTCCTCGGCCTCATGCTCGTCGAGCATCGCGTCGGCAAGAGCCTTGTCCACAGTCCATCGCAGGTGCGCGAAGATGGGTGCCTCGGCGAGAGTGGGGTCCAAGTGGAAGCGGGCATGCATCTTGCGCGCCTCGCGCGAGGTGATCCGGCCGTCGCAGATGATCCCGGCGCAGAAGCCGAGGAAGGTATTGACGACGTCCTATTCGGCGGCGTGCTCGGGGTCGTCGAGACTTTCGCGCAGGGCCGTGCACTGGATCGAGATGGCGGCCATCAGATCCCCAACCGCATCCTCGAGCGCCTCGGCCAGCATGTCGGTGACGCGGCTCTCGCCCGCATCGCCGAAGAAGGCGTCGATTTCCTGCGCCTCCGCGACGAGAGCCTCGGATTCCCCCTCCTCGATGGCGTCGGAGGCCGCGACTCCCTCGAGGAAGCCGAGCCAGTAGAAGCCGCGCTTGCGCGTCGTGGCGGTGCGGTTGAAGTGGTCGTAAGCTTGGTCCCCGCACCACTGCTCGATCCGCGCCAGTGCCTGTTCTGACAGGGAGGGCCTGGGTCCCGTCAGGACATCCGCAACATCCGCGGCGGCGGAGGGCACCGCCGAAGGTTCCTCGAAGAGCCGCCCCTGGCGGGTATTGTCGGACTTCGCCTTCGCGTCCGCCTTGGCGGCTTTCCTTGTCAAAGCCTGTTCGGCCCGCTCGGCTTTCGCCGCCTCCGCCGCCTCCGCCGCCTCCGCCGCCTCCGCCGCCTCCGCCGCCTCCGCGGCGCGCGCCGCGGCCACCTCGGCGGCCTTCCGGGCCCGCTCGACCGCCTGGGCGCGGGACTGTTGGCGCTCGGCCTCCTCGGTCTTCGCGCGCGTCAGCGCGGCGACGA
Organism: Poseidonocella sedimentorum; assembly: GCF_900116005.1. GTDB lineage: Bacteria > Pseudomonadota > Alphaproteobacteria > Rhodobacterales > Rhodobacteraceae > Poseidonocella > Poseidonocella sedimentorum. The sequence goes on along the minus strand of NZ_FOYI01000002.1, from coordinate 173,585 downwards.
GCGCAGCGCGCAGCTTTTCGATCTGGCCGCGGGGATCGCGGAACCAGTCGGTCGACCAGATCCGGTGGAAGTGCCAGCCAAGCCCCTCGAGCACCTGCTGGCGCAGACGGTCGCGGTCGCGGCTCGAGCGCGAGCTGTGATAGGGCGCGCCGTCGCATTCCACGGCGAGGATGAAGCCGTAAGGCCAGTCTGGGTGGCGCACGCCGATGTCGATCTTGAAGCCCGAGGCACCGACCTGCGGAACGGCCTCGTAGCCCGCGGCCTCGATCTGGGCGATCACGAAATCCTCGAAAGGGCTGTCGGTCTCGCAGCGCTCGACTTGGATGTCGCCGAGCTGACCGGTGCGCGAGAACTCGAGCCAGGCGCGCAGCATCTGAACGCCATAGGCCTTGCCATCTGCCAGGATGTCGGTGGGCACCATCGAAGAGTAGGTAACGATCTTCTCCTTGGCCCGGGAGAAGAGCACGTTGAGCCGGCGGTGGCCGTGCACTGAATTCACGGGACCGAAGCGCTGGTAGGTCTTACCCGTCTCCGGATCGGGTCCGTAGAGTGTCGAGATCATGATCACGTCGCGCTCGTCGCCCTGAATCGTCTCGAGGTTCTTGACGAAGATCTCCTCGAGCCCGTTATCCTTCTCCGCCCAGCGTTCGATATAGGCCTCAACATGCCGGTTGCGGGCGCGCTCGCGCTCGAACTCGGTGACGATAAGCTCAGTCTGGTCCTTGTTCATGGTCGCGAGGCCCAGAGAGCGTTCGGGGTGGTCGCGCATATGCTGGATGGCGCCGGCGACGATAGCGCGGGCTTCGGGGATGTTGCGGCCCTTGCGATACTCGCCCTCGACCTTCACGAGCTCCACGCCAAGCTCCGGGTCCCCGTCGCGGGCGGCTGGGAAGAGCGTGAGCTGCCCATCATAGACCATCTTGTTCGAGATCGCGATGAGGTTGGGTTGGGGCGAGCGGTAGTGCCAGCGCAGCTGGCGCACAGGCGTGAACGTCGTGTTCGCCATGTCGAGGATGCTCTCGCTGTCGGTGCGGACATCCTCGTCCTCGTCGGCATCATCGAGCACCTTGGAGAAGAAGTTGGTGGGCGGCAGCTGTTTGGTGTCGCCGACGATGACGACCTGGCGGGCGCGCATGATCGCGCCCAGCGCGTTTTCCGGCGTTATCTGCGAGGCCTCGTCGATGACGACGAGATCGAAGGCGAACTGCCCATGCAGGTATTGCGCCACGGCAAGCGGCGACATCATCCAGCAGGGTTTCAGATCGATCAGCGCGGCACCGGCGCGGGCAGTGAGATCCCGCACTCCGACCCGGTTGCGCTGCTTGTTCAGCTCGTGCCGGATGAGGCTCATATCGGTATAGGTGCCGACCTTGCCGATGCCATTGCCGGCGGGCGGATGGCTGTTCTCTATGAGCTCCTCGCGGATCGCGAGGCGCGATAGATCGGTCAGCTCGCGATCGGTTCGCGCGATGTCGCGGCGCAGGCGGTCGAGATCGGCGCCGTCGTAGCTGTCGAGCGTGCGGCCGAAGCGCGCCTGCACGTGATCGGTCAGGCTGCGCGCGTAAATCGCCTCGACGATCGCCGGCAGGTTCGCGCGCTGAGATTGTCCCTCCTCGCTCTGCACCCAGTCCGTCAGCGGCTAGAGCCCTCGCGCCTCGAGCGCAGCGAGGGCGCGCAGGAGGCGCGCCTGGTCGACGAGCCCCTCGGCGCTGCGGGCGGCATCGTAGAGATCCGGCAGGCGACCGGCCAGCGCGTGAAGGGCCGTTTCCGGATCATCGCCATCGGCACAAGGGAGGGCGATCTCGCCTGCGACCGCGGTCGCTTCCTTGGGCGCGCGCGTTCGATCATCTCCTGATCAAGCGTGCTGCGCCCCTTGAAAGACAGACAGAGCCTGGCAGCCGTCTCGCGCTCGTCGCATGCGGCCTCGAGCTTCTTTTCGGCGGCGTCAACGTCCGACACCAATCCGGAAATCGACGTTGACGGCATCGCAGCCTCGGCGACGAATTCCCGGAGCGGCTGGAGCGACCCGGTCTCGAGCGCGTAGCGCAGGCGGTCGTCGCCCTGTGAGAGTTGTCCGATCGTTTCATAGAAGCTCGCCAGCGCGTCGAGAAGCTCGGGGTCGCTGTCGACGCCCTTGAAGAGAGCGCCGAGATGCGTGGCGAGGCGCGTGTCGGACCCGAAGGCGTCACGCTTCTCCGCCCAGCGAGCATAGTCGCGCAACGCAGAAGCGGCCGCCGGACGCCCAGCCTTTGGGTCTCTGCCCAGCGTTTTTCTGTAGAGCGGCCAAGCCGCCTTGTAGCGTCGTGAGAGAAAGCGGAAAAGACCGGCCTCGTCGATTGCCTCGGCCGCGGTCTTGAGGTCCGTGGGGGCGTGGGTGCCGGCACGCGGCAGGCGCTGGCGGATCGTGTCCCGCTCTCCCGCCAGCGCGCGCTGACTCGCGGCCGCCTCGCGGGCGGTCGTCGGCACGAGGCGGGCCTCATCTGGTTGCCGGCGGCTCAGAACCGCCTCCGGTGCTCGCAGCAGCCGCTCGATGTCGAGCCGCAGGTCCGAGAGGGTCAGCCCTTCGTCCTCGGAGATCTTCGCCCAGCGCGCGGGCAGCGCAGTCGCGAGATCGCGCAGGTGCGTGAGCGTCGCGCGGCGAGCGTCGTGCCGCTCGATCTCGGCCGACATGGCATCCGGATCAATTGAGCCGTCATTGCGAGATGCCATCTCGGCGGCCGAGGTGATGGTATCATCCACATCGTCCGTGTCCCTATCGGACAAGATTTCGGCCAGAACCGCCTCCGCGGCCTTGGCCGCATCCCGGGCCTCACAGACATCAAAGGCGGCACGACGCATGTCCGCATCAAGAAGCCGGTCTACGAGATCCGCGTCGGTGTCCGTGTTGCCGACGATGGCGGCCAGTGCCGCCCGGGTCGGAGCAGCGCAGGCCTGCACCGGATCGTCCGGCAGGAAGGCGTGCAGCGGGCTCTCCTCGGCTTCGCTCCGGAACGCCTCGATGGCCCGGGCCAGCGCCGTGAGGTCGGCGGCGATGTCCTCGGCCTCGTCGGCCCGCAGAGGGGCACTGCGGGCCTCCCGCCAGAGCGCGGCGATGCGATCGGCACCGTCCAGCCGGTCGACGACCATGCGGGCGTCGCCGTCTATCTCGGTCCGGGTTTCCTTGTCGAGTGTTTCGGGGGCCGCGATCCGCAGGCGCCGGATGTCGCGGGGCAGGCCGTCGATATGTTGCGCGGTTGCAATGGCGCGCCCCACGGCTTCGTGGACGGTCATCCCGCAGGCGCCAGGCCTGGTGCCGAGCATGTCGAGATAGGCCTGTATCTCCAAGCGGCGTCGCGTGAGGGCTTCGTGTCGAGCCCGGTGGGCCTCGGCCGACCCGGAGGGCGGCCGTTCCATCATCAGCCGGTCCTCGAGGCTCTGGAACACCGCGTCGCGCGACCCGCGGCCCGCTTGGAGCGGCAGGATGAACTCGCCGAGACCCGCGGCGTCGAGGCGGTTGCGCACAACGTCGAGCGCGGTCAGCTTCTCAGCCACGAACAGGACCTTCTTCCCGTCCGCCATCGCCGACGCGATCAGATTAACGATGGTCTGGCTCTTGCCTGATCCGGGAGGGCCTTCGATGGCGACGTTCGTCCCATTGGCGACATCGACGAGGGAGGAGAACTGGGAGGCGTCCGCATCCATCACGAGGCGGGGGACACGGCTTTCCACGTCGGGATGATCCGTATCGTAGACCTCGGCATAGGTGGTGCCTTCTCCACCCACCGAGGAGAGCATTGTCTCGATGAGCGGGCTTTCAACCACGTGACCGTTGTCGGGATCAAGGTCGCGATACATCGCGATGCGCGAAGACGGGAACACTCCAACCAGCGCTTCGCGGCGCACGGACCACTGCCAACCCGAGGGCGCGAGATCGGCCACGGCCGCGAGGTAATCCTCAACCGAGCCCTCTTCGTAGGCAGGAAGCTCCAAGCCGAACTGGGCGCTGAGGGTCTGGGCGAGCGTAGTGTTGAGGCCGAGTTCATTCTCGCCGCAGATGTGATACTCGGCGCCCCCCGGCGCTTTCTTTCGGGACATCCGGACTTCGAGCAGTAGCAGGGGTGATCGCGCCGGCGTCCGCGAGGAGCCGGGCTCGTTCCATTCCAGGATGCCGAATACGGCGTGGAGCACGTTGACGCCGGTTTCCCGCTCGAAGGCGTGGCCGCGGTCGTGGAGCGAGCGGCCAACTCGGTCGAGCCGCTCCGGTAGGAGCAACGTCTGAATGTCGGCGTCGTCGTGACGACCGTCCTCGGGACTCTCGCTCCGCTCGGGCAGAATGTAATCGGGGGAGATGCCGTGATTGCGCGCGTGCGCGGCCAGCGACGGGTTCTCTTCTGTCTGTCTTTCGGGAAGGCCCAGTTCCGCGCGCACGCGGTCCTTCAACGCCCGCTCGAGGTCGATTTCCTTCTGGGCATACTCGGAATCGGTCGGATCGAGCGCCGCGGAGTCCGCGAGATGCTTCTCGTCGGTGGCGTGCGCGACCTCGAGAGCGTCGAGGAATTCGTCGGTCTGCTCGTCGGGCAGGGGTTTGTCGATCGGCGGCAGGGCCACGAGGCGCATTGGACGCTGGTTGTGCAGCCGCTCGGCGAACACATCGGGCAGCTCGTCTACGGACCGGATGAGGCTCGACGAATTCTGGCGAAAGGGCACTTGGATGAGCGGGTTGCGCCGTGAGCTATCCAGAAGCCTCGCACGTAGGTGTTGAATGCGATTTCGGACCAGGTTGGAGATTACGGATATTTCCGATGCCTCTGCGTTGTTTTGGGTGGCCTCTTCAGCGAACGAACGGTCGGTCTTGGTAACTCCTGGCACTTGCTACATGGATATTAGCCATCAGCGTTTTTGCAAAAGGAAACCCAATTATCCACGAAACAAAGCGTATCTGATTTCATGGTGTTGAAAGACATATAGAAAACACATTTGCTCCACTAATTGGCGCGACTTGAGGCGTGTCTCTTTGGAATTCGCGGGTTTGGCCAATATTGCCGATCCCCGGTGATGGAGACAAGCATGATCACAGAATTGAAATCGGTGCGAGACATTTGGAAGAAGATGCCCAGCGAGCGCCACGCACGCATTTTCCTTGAAGAGATGATTTGGCCGTCTGGTCGCCATTGCCCGCATTGTGGCAGCCTTAGTTCAACTCCTATCCGCGGACGCACTGCGCGAGCTGGTCTCTACCAATGCGCTGAACGCGAGTGCCGCCTGCAATTCACGGTCACCACAAAGACCCCGATGCATGCTACGAAACTGGATCTTCGAACCTGGATTGCAGCAATCTTTCTGGTGCTGACCTCCAGCAAGGGAATCTCCTCCGTCGTCATGGCGCGGATCTTGGGGGTAAACCAGAAGACTGCCTGGAAACTGGGCCATGCGATCCGGGAATTGATGGATGACCGTGAGGATGTTTCTGCCAGGTTGGCCGGCGTTGTGGAGGTGGACGAGGCATATGTCGGTGGCGCCCCGAAGTTCAAGAAAGGCGTAAAGAACAAGCGGGGTCGGGGCACAGGCAAGCCCATGGTGCTGGTTGCGGCGGATCGCACCGGGCAGGCAAAGGCGACTCTGATCCCAAATGCGCAAGGCGCGACGCTCGGGCCGATCATGAAAGAGTGGATTGATCCCTCCTCGGCCCTCATGACCGACAGCAACACCGCTTATCGGAAGATTGGCCTGAGCTTTGCATCACACCACACCGTCAACCATGGCAAACGACAGTATTCGCGGCCTTCCAAGGGGGCACACATCAACACCGTGGAAGCTGTGAACTCCCAAGTGCAGCGGGCACTGATCGGTGTCTATCACCGCTTGGGCCGACAGCATCTTCAAAGATATTTGGACGAAATTCTCTGGCGCTGGAACCATCGCCAACAAGAGGCGAAGGTCAGGAACCGGAAAACATCATCTGGCACCATGACGATTGCCACAACAGTTTGGAAGCCCATCCCTGTCGTCGAACAGATGCGGGGATTGCTCTGCTGTGCCGTCGGTCGGCAGGTTCGCAGAACAAAAGAGTGGGGGCTAAGCTGGCCATGAATGCGCTATCAGGACAGGCTATGAAGAGACCTCTTGACGAAGTTCTATGTCGAGACAAGTATCGAGCGCAGTGAATAGATGAAGCCGGATTCTTGATAGTATTTCGTTACGCACTAATGTTTATGCTGCCAATAGGATTGGCGGCAATACTCCACTATGGGACCTCCTCACTGAGAGCTGATGCTCACATTGAGGTTAGAGAGCGGATAAATCTCACACTTTCGCCGGACGGAGAGATCAGGAAGGAAGCGTTCAAAAGACTGACCGACGACCAGCATCTTAGGCTGGTTAATCGGTTGGACAGATTGTTTGCGGGCGCGATCATCATGGGGAGTATGATACTGGCAATGGCCATGCCGGTCGGGGCGAATTCACAGAGGACAGTTAATCTCCTGACAATGATGGTTTGTGGTTTCTGCGCGGCCAATTTGGTTATCGGCTTCAACTACATGAAGTGGTCAGAATTCAGCGTGTGGCTTGCCGTTGGTTTTATCTGCGCCATCGCAGTGTTTACTGTTCGAACGATCTTTAACAACAATGCATCGAGAATACGATCAGACTGAATTCTTACTTTGTTTGGTGGATAATTGGGAAAGGAAATGACTACTCGAATTGGCTCTGCGGACCTTTGTGGCTCTGATGGATGCGCAATTTGGCACAAATACGGTGGAAAATCTTGCCCACTTATCCACCAAAGAAAGCAGGGGTATCAGCACCCAACCCTTTTGTCCTTGAAGTCGGCTATGCGGGAGCAGGTCAACTTTCAGCCTCACCGAACTTGACCTGTCTGAAGCTTCACACCTTAGAACGGTCTCGACGGTCGAGAATCGGTGTGAGCGGACAACGCAGCGGATGTATCAAATCTCAGAATTGGCGGAGAGTGTAGGAGTCTCGCGTGCGACGCTGCTCTATTACGAGAAGCTCGGGCTGCTGAAGGGCAAACGTCAGGCGAACGGCTATCGCGTCTACACAGACGCCGACCGGCAGCGCCTGCACCTGATGCAGCAGCTTCAGGCCGGCGGGCAGAACTTGCAGGAATGTCAGGCCTGCCTCGATGGCAAGCTCAACCGCGACATTCTGTGCCAGCGCCTGGCCGTGCTGGACGCGGAGATCGCCGAAAAAGGCAAGTCGCGCGACCTTCTGGCGGCTCTGCTCGGACGGTCAAGCCTCAAGGACTGGCACGAAGAGGTCGAGCGCGTCGCACCCGATCTGCACCGCGCATGGCTGATGTCGCAGGGGTTTTCCAGCGCGGAGGCCGGGCTGGTCGCGATGGTGTCCAAGGACATGAACGCCCACGAAGCCTACATGGCGGGCTTCATGGAGGTGTTCGCCGGCCTTGGCTGGTGGGGCCCGGGAACGGCCGACGCGACACGCCGGACGCTCGGCATGCTGCCCTTCGCGCCCGGGACGATCCTTGAGATCGGCTGCGGCCCCGGCATGGCGACGATGACACTCGCCGAGGCAACGCGGGCGCGGATCACGGCAACCGACACGGCCGAGGTTGCGCTCGACAAGCTCAGGGCGCGGATCGCAGCGGGCGGGTTCGCCGACCAGATCGCGGTGCAGAACGTCGACATGGCCGCACTTCCGGCCCCCGAGCGTCCCTGGGATGTGATCTGGGCCGAGGGCAGCGCCTACATCATCGGCGTCGAGCGCGCCCTGCGCGACTGGCGGCAACTCTGCGCCCCGGCGGCGTTCTCGTGGTCTCCGACATGGTCTGGCGGACCGACACGCCCGACGACGAGATCCGCGCCTTCTGGGCCTCGAAATATCCCGCGATGGCGACGCGCCTGCGATCCGCGTCGCACAGGCCATGCGCGCGGGCTACCGCGTCCTCGGTCATTTCGACATTGCGTCGGAGGGGATGGAGACCTACTATCGCCCGCTCGCCGCGGGGCTCGAGGCCTTGGAGTCGGATCTCGCGGGAAGTCATGTCCTCAAAGACCTGCGCCGCGAGATCGCCATGTTCGTGGCTGGATACGGGCAGTTCGGCTGCGAGATGTTCGTGCTGGAGCGAGTCTGACCCCGCCTGGCACCAGAGAGGATTGAGACATGGATTATATCGAGGAGTTCACCCCGCACGCCGAGGCTATCGCAGAGCTTTTCGCGGCGACCTTCACCGCCTCCGAGGGCGCGGAGGAAGGCGCGCTGATCGGCGCCCTCGCGCGCCGCCTGATTGCGGAGACGCCCACCGAGAACATGCGCGTCGTCACCGCTTGGGAGGACGGCGCGCTTCTCGGCGGCATATTCTTCACGCGGCTGACCTACGCAGGCGATCCACGCAAGGTTTTCATTACGGCCCCCGTGGCGGTGGCGACGGCGCATCAGGGCAAGGGCATCGGGCAGCGGATGATCGCCCACGGTCTCGACGCGCTCCGGCAGGAGGGCGTGGACATCGCCGTGACCTATGGCGATCCGGCCTTCTACAGCCGCGTCGGGTTCAAACCCGTCGCGGAAGTCGACCTGCCTGCGCCACAACCGCTCCAACAGCCACAAGGCTGGATCGCCCAATCCCTGACCGATGCGCCGCTGACGCCTCTGCGCGGCCCCGCCCGCTGCGTCGCCGTCCTCGACGATCCGGCGCTGTGGTAGGCCCATGGTCCGCGATTACTCCGCATTCCTGCCGGGTGGCGCACCCGCACGCCGCGAGCCCACGGCGCTGGAACGCCTAGGCTGGGGCCCCGTCTTCGCGAGGCAGATCGACGCCGATGCGCTGAACGCCACGCCGCCGGTGCGCGTCGTTGCCGTGCATCGCAGCGGATTGCAGGTGGCGGGCGACGGCATCGACGAGACGATCCCGCCGGGACCGGACGCCACGGTGGGCGACTGGCTGCGGCTCGATCGCGCGCGCCCCCGGGCAAGCCGGGTGCTGGACCGCAAGAGCCTGATCAAACGCCGCGCGCCGGGCACCGGCCGCGAGGTGCAACTGATCGCGGCGAACATCGACACCGTCTTCGTCGTCACCTCCTGCAACGCGGATTTCAACGTGGCGCGGCTGGAGCGCTACGTCGCCTTGACCTTCGAAGCCGGGATCGACCCGGTGATCGTTCTGACCAAGACGGATCTGACCGACGACACCACGCCCTTTGTCGAAGCGGCGAGAGCCGTGTCGGAGCGGGTGCCGGTCGTGGCGCTGGACGCCCGCGGGATCGAAGCGGCGCAGGCGCTGGCGGACTGGTGCAAGCCCGGCCGCACTATTGCTTTCCTCGGCTCTTCCGGCGTGGGCAAATCCACCCTGACGAACGCGCTCCTCGGCGCGCAGGCCATCGCCACGCAAGGCATCCGCGAGGACGACGCGAGGGGCCGGCACACCACGACCCGCCGCGAGTTGCATGGCACACCGAACGGCTGCCTCGTCCTCGACACACCGGGCATGCGCGAATTGCAGCTGACCAATGCCGCCACGGGCATCGCCGGCGTGTTCGATGATATCGAGGCGCTGGCCGCCCGCTGCCGCTTCACCGACTGCCGACACGAGACCGAGCCCGGCTGCACCATCCTGACCGCAATCGAAGACGGCAGCCTCAACCCGGCGCGGCTCGCGCGCTGGCGCAAGCTCCAGGCCGAGGACGCCTTCAACTCCGCCAGCTTCGCGGAACGCCGCGAAAAGGACCGCGCCTTCGGCAAACTCGTGCGCAGTGCAGTGAAGGCGAAATTGAATCGAAAGCGATAGTTCCCAGTGCTACCAACCCGGTCCACTTCGGGCTTGGAGCGGACAGCGCGCTGCGCGTTTCTGAAACGCCTATCTGCACCATAAATGTATAGATCTGGCATCAAGGCCAGCATAGCCCGTATTCCTCCGAGCGCCGCAGCTGCTTGCCGACAGTCCCGTGAAGCAAGACGCGCATCTGGTCAACTACTGGGATCGGCTTCCAGTTCGTCGTCGATTTTTCCCGCTCTATACCGGCCTTCTTGGTCCATTGCTTAACCACTTCCCGGACGGGGTCGCGATGGTTCCACCGCCAGACGATCTCGTCGAGGTATCGCTGGAGGTGTTGTCGACCGAGGTTGCCCGCAGCGCCGCCATAGAGAGGACTCGAAGACATACCGACGATTGCGCTTTGCACTTGATGACGGCAGCTTGTCAATCGGCTCGTATTCTGACCCCCTATCAGCGTCCAACAGTGCCCCCCTGGGCGCGCGGGTAGGCACGAGATCACTGAGGTCATGAAGGCTCCTTGCTGCTGGTATTCCCAAGGTAAGTAAGCCGAGCGATCTGGCCTTCATGTTTCTCGAACACGGCAACCCACACGTTTGAGAGAGACAATTCGTCAGCTAACCGTGAGATCTCCGCGGTAGAGGGGCCCCAACTTTCTGGCACAACCAGGATGGACTTCCGACCATCCGCCGCTCGAAGTGCTGCCATCGCAAGGGTCTCCATGAGGTATCGGCGATGCCGCGTGCCGCGATGTGCCTTGCATTCCACAGCGGCGACCGGTCGCCCGTCTCGTAGGACGGTGAAGTCCGATGGGACGAGATTGTCCTTCGAGGTGCGAACGATTTCGACATCGTGACCGAACTCGAGCTTCGAGGGATGTTTTTTGAGGAACGTGAAAACCTCCTCTTCGAAAGCCATCGCCCGTTTCATCCGCACATGCCCCGCGACACGCCGACCGTGCTCTCGCTCGGCGCGCCGCAGAGCGATGTCGAGTTGCCTTCTCGAGATCTGGCCACAAAAAAACCTTGGCGCGAGTTCGTCAGCTAACTTCTTGGAAACAATTGAAATCTGAGAGAGCGTAAGAACTCCAGTCATGGGGATCTTCGCGTTTTCTTCTTCCAGCGCTTTGGGAGCGTTCTCCTTCATCCAATTTACTGCCGCGAGAGGGTTCCTGAGGCTCGCCGGTTCGACGCCGCGTAGCTGCGCTACGTGCGCAAGCAGCTGGCTGGCGTCCTGGAAACCGTATTGAGCAGGGTCGTCGCAGGCAGTCGAAAGAGCCTGTCCGAAAGCGATCCAGTTGCGATTATCAGCGAGCTCTCTCAGCGAAGGATTTGGTGCCATATAGGAATGATAGCGAGAATTAACTCATAAAAACAGCGCTTTGCATGTTATTGTCAATAACGACTCGAGGACCACGAAATGAAAATTGACCGGAAAAACGCCCAGTTGCGCGGCGCGTTCAGAAGCGTGGGCTGAAGAAGAAGGCCCACTACTCCTCGGCTGGCGGCGCGCATCTGCTGTAATTGGAAAGCCGCTTGGAGGTGAGTGGGGCAATCGCGATGGGTCTCAACCCACGCGTGCTCTCGATCCGCTCTCAACCGATGACCCTCGACCTTGTCACCGGTCGAGCATATCCAAGTGTCGAAGCGCTAAATCATGCCCAAAAACTCTACGGGCTGCGGTGCCTGAAATACACACCTGACTTTGAGGCCGACCTCGGTGGCACGAAAATGATCGTCGAGGTCAAGCATAGCGAATTGATCAACCGACACCCCATGGTTCTCGAATATCCGGGCATCCTGGCTCGGTATCGTTACTGTCTGATCATTCTTCTTGCAGGATCCCAAAACACTCGGTCAAGATCAATGATCTTCATTAGCGGTTTCTGTGATAGTTCGATGCCAAGATCGACCGCGCCTCTACCGATGGCCCATGTGGCGTCGATGACACGTCCGGCTGAGGGGCAGAGGTTCCAGGCGTGAGAGAACGGGAGCGCCCCCAGTTCGACGACCCATCCATTGCCCTCACAGTAAGGAAATAACGGTATGTAACGAGGCAATACCGCACACATACCAGCACTCGCAGTCGCCCAGCAGGTTCTTCGACCGGCCAAAGATACAGGGGCTGTTCCTGCCCCTGCGAAACATCCCCGCTCCTCGACCTTCTGGAAGGAACGCGTCGCGCGAACGGTTCATCTCCTGCCCGCGGCACGGACAACTATGTCATGTTCGATCAAATGGCCGGTCCAGATGCTCACGTTCAACCAGCAGCGGTCTAAACAGGCAACTGGTGGATCATTGCACGGGGGCGGCCATTCTCCGCCCAAAGGAACGCCACCGTGATCGGCAGCCGGAAGCGGCGGGGGCCGGCCGCCCCGGGGTTCAACCAGAGAATGGAGCCGGTCTCTTCAATGCTGGGCTTGTGCGAATGGCCTGAGATTACAACATTCCGGCATTGGGCCTCCGGATCGACCTGTAGATCCTTGCGGTCATGGATCATGTAAATGTTCAGCCCGTGGATCGTGAGGCTCACCGTTCGGGGCAGGTCTTCGGCCCAGGGACTGCGGTCGATGTTGCCGCGTATTGCCGTCAAAGGCGCTATGCGGGCGAGAGCGTGGAGATGTTCGGGATCGCCGATGTCTCTTGCATGCAGGATGTGGCCGACGCCTTGCAGAGCTTCCAGCGCTTCGGGTCGGAGCAGGCCGTGAGTTTCGGAGATGACACCGACAAGCTCGTCAAGAGGTGGTGGGCGTAAAGACTGAGCAGGGGAAGCCTCGGTGGTCATCGAAGACAGTTCTGAATGTGGTTGGCTCCTCGGGGATTGGTTTTGCACGACGGTAGAATGCGGACGGCTACATCAGGCAGACTGGGCGTTCCTCCTACATTCTCACCCTTTTCTCGGGGAGTTGCTTGGCGGCTCGTGCTAATCAAGGTCGAGGTCGATATCCGAACTGACGCGGCCGCGGGCCTTCACGAAAGCATCGCTGAAGGCATCTTCGCTATCGATCTGCCTGTCCGAGATGCGCAGCGCGAAGTTGCCACCGCACGCAATCACGTAGCGCTCGATGGACGCAAGGCTTGGCACAGGCCCGGCCAGAGATTCCAGCCGTGCGACCATCGATTGGGTCATACCCGCGGCCGCCGCAACTTCCTCCTGGGTTAGTCCTCGTGCATCGCGTAAAGCGCGCAGTTTCACGGCGATCTCACGCTTGCGGGCGTTCTTGGCTTGGAGCTCCGCCAGCTTTGGATGCGCGCGATGGAGCGTGCTTCGGAGTGATGTGTAACTCTTACCCATAATCAGGATCTCCATCGTGGAGCCGTAGTATAGCACATTTGCTATGAATTGATTTGTTACTTGAGAGGGTTTTGACTCGCATCTGGTCAGTCTGGCCAACCTCGTCACTTGAGGCCTGCCTGTCCTGTCCCCCCACTTACAAGCAGACCGGCACTTGGACTCGTTTCGGGTAGTGCAATCAGGCGCATTGGCGCGCCCCGTCAAGAAACCTCGTCAGCTACCCGAACGGCTTGCTCCCTGACGGTGTCGAAGGCCTGTGGGGAGAGGGGCTCGTCTTGCGCACTCTTACGACCTTCATCGAGAAGTGCGCGAAGTGCCTGCCGATCCAGGTCGCGCCGGATCAGATCGCGCACATATTCGCTGGCAGTGCCGTAGCCGCGTGCCATTGCCTGAGCGTCCACTGCTGAGCGCATGCATTCGGCAAGGAGATGTTCATCGTAACCATGCGAGCAAATTGAGGCCTTCAGAGGATTTTAGCAAGACGACGGGTTGATGCCGGCCGAGGGCGGGCTGCCCGGATCAAGCGCAGGAAGTGTCTGCATTCTAATCGAAGGGAAGCTGTCGCCAGCGCGCTCAGCCTCGTGGACGGCCTTTTTCGTCTAACAGAAAGCGCCTTCTATAGACGACGTGACGACCCGAAAAAATATTCGTGCAGGTCGCGAAAAAAATTGCGCGCGGAACGCAGCTAAGACCTTGATCCCCCGCGGGCCATTCGAAAAAATATCCGGACCCCTACAGTGTTTCTCGGCCGGCGCGATTTCTTCTGAAGACGTGATGACGTTCACTGGCGTTTCGGCAGTCCGCTGCGCGTTGCGTTCAGGATGGCCAGCGACCGGCCGAGGAAGAGGCCGGAGGCCAGCCCGGCGATCAGGGTGAACCCGGCTTGAAACCCGGGGCTGGAGGCGAGGTGTGGCGCCATGGCGGTCACCGCGCCGGCCGCGAAGTTCGCGAGGAAGATGGACAGGAGCATCACCAGTGTCAGGGGTTCGCCCTTGAGCGCGACGCGGGAGTCGTCGCGTCCGGTGATCCAGCGCGGCTGGAAGCGCCAGCCGATGAATGCGCCCGCGCCATAGCTGGCCGCGAAGAGGGCCCAGAGTTCGGGCGATGGGCGCAGCCCGGCCACCGCGTTCACCGCGAGGATCGCGAGGAGCGGCATCAGTGTGAACGGCCAGACCCGGCTCACTCGGTTGCGCATTGCGCGCAGACCGATGATCAGCAGAACGCCCAGAAGGGGCCAGACCCAGACCGGCGCGCCGGTCAACACACCGCTCAGCATTTGTCCGCGTCCTGTTGCATGCTGCGGTGGCCCGCGCGCGCCACCCAATCCCGTCTGTCCCGGACAGTATCCATCTCGTGTTTTCCTTTCGGACTGGCTCCAACTGGGCTAAGGGATGGCGCGACAACGCTCTCAAAACAACGCGCTTTTCGTGAAATGCAGGCCGCGCTTCGTGAATGACATCGACCCCAAGGGCAAACCGCGCGAGCGCCCCGCGCTCCATATGCCAGAGCAAGCGACGGGCTATGCGCTGACGGTCGCGTTCCTGACCGTGTTGGCGCCGTTCTCGACCTCCGACTTGCCCGCGCCGAGCCGCGCCGCCTATTGGGCGCTGAGTATCGGGGCCGGATGGGCGCAGGTTCTCGGGCTGATCCTGCTGATGCGCCGTGTGAAATTCTTCGACCAGCGCCCGGCGATTCTGCGCCCCATCGCGGCGTTCGCGCTCGCCTTCTTGCCGATCGTCTTCATCGCCGGTCAGGTCGACGGGGTGTTCCGCCCCGAGGCTGGCGGCGCGCCGATCTGGATCATGCTGGTGAACGTGGGCGCGGTTTTCGTCCTGGTGTCGGGCATCCTCCTGGCCCGGATTCGCCCGAGACTGGATCCGCCTGCGCCCCCGCCCGCGCGCAACGCGTTTCTGGATCGCCTGTCGCCGCAAATGGGCACCGCTCTGATCTCGCTCACGGCGCAGGATCACTACGTCGAGGTGACGACGGGCAAGGGTCAGGAGCTGATCCACATGCGCCTGTCGGACGCCATCGAGGAGCTGGCCGAGTATCCCGGTTTGCGGATTCACCGCTCGCACTGGATATCCAGCCATGCGTTTCTCGGGACCAGCCGCGCAAACGGGTCGTTGCTGGCGCATCTCTGTGACGGCCGCGCCCTACCTGTCTCGCGGTCCTACGCGCCGGAGGTGCGGCGCATGCGGCCGATCCGGCCGAGTCCGGTCCCGGCGCCCTAGCTCTGGCCTGATCCCACTTGGCGCGACGGAATATTTCGCGCTTGGGTAGAATCAAGCAACCTTTGGTCGATCTGATCGCTCAAAAATTCAGCACTTGGTCGGAGGGAAGGCAAGATCGCCGCGAAATCTCTTTGACATGCCTGAGGACGCCCGACATCCTTAGGTGAACATAGTTGGCAAAAGCGCCTCGCACTCCTCAATTTGTCCTTCGGGCGGATGACGGGTGCGGGGCGCTTTTTCGTTTCTGGAGTGATCACTTGACCCGCACCATCGATCTCGGGCTGCTTTTCTCGACCACCGGCCCCTACCATCTCATGGGCCAGGCCAGCCTTGCGGGCGCGTTGAAAGCCATCGCCCAGGTGAACGCCGATCCGTCTCTGGGCATCGCCTTTCGCGCTGTCGTGCGTGATCCGGGCGGGGATATCGATGCCTATGCGCCGCTTTGCGAGGAGATCCTGAAAACCAGCGGCGCGCGCCATGTGATCGGCTGCACCACGTCCTGGAGCCGCAAGGAGGTCATCCCCAGCCTTGAGCGGATGGGCGGGGTGCTGTGGTACCCGACGCCCTACGAAGGGTTCGAGGCGTCGGACCGGGTGGTCTATGCCCATGCCTGCCCGAATCAGCATCTCCTACCTCTGCTGGACCATTGCTTCTCGGCCCATGGCAAGCGGGTCTATCTCACCGGCTCGAACTATATCTGGGGCTGGGAAATGAACCGGATCGCGCGCGAGGCGAGCGGCGGTGTGGGCGGCGATGTGCTGGGCGAGCGCTATGTGCCGATCGGATCGACCGACATCTCGCGGCTGGTCGATGAGATCGCCGCGCTGAAGCCCGATTTCGTGTTGAACCAGCTGATCGGCCCCTCGCAATACGCCTTTCTCGAGGCCATGGCCGAGCTGCGCGCGCGGGATGCCGAGTTTGCCGAGGGGCGCTGCCCGATCCTGTCGTGCAACATGACCGAGGCCGAACTGCCGGTCATTGGCGCTGCTGCGGAGGGGGTGATTTCCGCCGGGCCGTGGTTCCGGGGGCTGACCCCGGCGCTGCCCGGCAATGAAGGGCGCGAGGATTTCGGATCCTCCTTCGAGGCGGCGGCCCATGCGTCGGTCATGATGCTGGCGCGGCTGCTCGCCAATGCGCCGGAGGCCGAGACGCTGCCCCTGCCGGATTTGCTCGCCCTGCCCGGCGCCGATGCCGTGGGGATCAGCGCGCGGACCCACCACGTGACACTACCGGTGGCGATCGCGCAGGTGCGCGACGGGGCCTTCGTACCGCTCCGGACCTATGCTCCGATCGAGGGCGATCCGTACCTCACGCGGAGCCAGATGCCCGAGGTCCGGCCCCTGATCAAGGTGGCCACATGAGACGCCGCCTGAGCATTCCGGAGCTTGGCGGCGCGCGTGCGGCGATCCTGCACCGGCCCCACGCCACGGTCACGGCCCTGACCCGGCAGCTCGAGGCGGTGGGCCTTCAGGTCGACTGTCACTGGCCGGAGCTACCGGCGTCGGCGCGGGCTGCCGACTATCTCTTCATCGACGTGGATACCGCCCATGACGATCAGTTTCCGTGGGATCCGGGCGAGGCGCCGTTGCCGACCATCGCCCTCATCGGCTCCGAAGCGCCGGGCCGGATCGAATGGCTCATGACCTTTGGCGCCGACGCGCAGATCCTCAAGCCGGTGGGGGACAACGGTGTCTATTCCGCGCTCCTGATCGCCCGGGCGACCTTCGATGCGCGCATCGGGCTGGCGGGCGAGATCGACGCGCTGCGCCAACGGCTTGGCCAGCGGCAGACGGTGGTGCAGGCGGTGGCGCTTCTGGCGGCGCGCGGCAAGAGCGAAAACGAGGCCTATGAGCAGCTCCGCGGGATGGCGATGGCCTGGCGGATCAGCTTCGAGGACGCGGCCGCGCGCATCGTCTCGTCCGTGGGTGGCCCGCAGGACACCCAACCGCCGCAGGGACGCAAGAATGTCTGAGCCGGTCCAGACCGCGCCCGCGCCCGCCGCCCTCCCGGCCGGCACATTGCGCCGCCTGATGCGCCGGAAACTGGCGCTGTTCGGCCTGGCGATCATCTTCCTGGTCGTGGGCGGCGCGGTCTTCGCGCCCTGGATCGCCCCCTACGCGCCGGATGACCAGCTCTTCGAGGGGCTCACGCTCTTCGGCGAGCCGATGCCCCCGAGCGCAGCGTTCTTGATGGGAACGGACCTGCTGGGCCGCGATCTCTTCTCGCGTATGCTCTATGGCGCCCAGACCTCACTGATCATCGGCGTGGTGGCCAATGGCGTCGCCCTCGTGATCGGTACGCTGGTGGGCGTTCTGGCCGGTTTCCTGCGCGGGTGGATCGGCGCGGTTCTGATGCGGTTCACCGATCTGATGATGGCGTTTCCGGCGCTTTTGCTGGCGATTTGCCTCGCGGCGATCTTCCAGCCCTCGCTCTGGATCGTTGCCATGGTGATCGCGCTCGTCAACTGGGTCCAGACCGCGCGGGTGGTCTATACCGAGACGACCTCGCTCGCGGAGCGCGAATTCATCGCCGCGGAAAAGACGCTCGGCGCGTCCCGCGCACGTATCCTCTTCAAGCATATCCTGCCCCACCTCATCCCGACGCTCATCGTCTGGGGCACTCTGGGGATCTCCGTCACCGTGCTGCTGGAGGCGACGCTCTCCTTCCTCGGGGTCGGTGTCCAGCCGCCGACGCCGAGCTGGGGCAACATCATCTTCGAAAACCAGACCTATTTTCAGGCCGCCCCCTGGCTCGTCTTCATCCCCGGCGCTGCGATCCTGCTGCTCGCGCTGGCCTTCAACCTCGTCGGCGACGCG
This sequence comes from Poseidonocella sedimentorum, assembly GCF_900116005.1. Classification (GTDB taxonomy): domain Bacteria; phylum Pseudomonadota; class Alphaproteobacteria; order Rhodobacterales; family Rhodobacteraceae; genus Poseidonocella; species Poseidonocella sedimentorum. The sequence continues at coordinate 155,514 of NZ_FOYI01000002.1, read as the reverse complement.
CTGCGCGATGTGCTCGACCCGACCCAGAGGGGGAACGACTGATGGCCGGCTATCTCTTCCGCCGCCTTGTGCAATCGGCGCTGATCCTGCTCGGGGTGAGCTTCATCACCTTCGTGCTGCTCTACGTGCTTCCCGCCGATCCGGTGCGCCAGATCGCCGGCCGCTCGGCCACCGCGCAGACCGTAGAGAACATCCGCCAGCAGCTCGGCCTCGATCAGCCGATGCTGGTTCAATACTGGCGCTATCTCACCGGTCTGGTGCAGGGCGACATGGGCCGCAGCTACCTGCAGAAGACCGAGGTTTCGACCCTGATCGCCGCCCGTCTGCCCGCGTCGCTCCTGCTGATGGCGGGGGGCATCGCCTGCGAATTGCTGATCGGCCTCACCCTCGGCGTCGTCGCGGCCGTTTTCCGCGGCCGCCCGCTGGATCAGGGGCTTATGGTGGTATCCTTCGTCGCGGTTTCGGCGCCGCAATTCGTGGTCGGCCTGCTACTGCTCTACGTCTTCGCAGTCCAGCTCGGCTGGTTCCCCATCGGCGGCTATGGGACCGCCGCGCATCTGGTGCTGCCCGCCGTGACGCTCGGGATCATGGGCTCGGGCTGGTATTCGCGGATGATGCGCTCGTCGATGGTCGAGGTGCTGCGACAGGACTACATCCGCACCGCCCGCGCCAAGGGCCTGACCCGCGCGCGCATCCTGATCCGCCATGCCCTGCCCAATGCGATTCTCCCGATCATCGCGATGATCGGGATCGATATCGGCATCTTCATGGGCGGGATCGTCGTGGTCGAAAGCGTCTTCGGCTGGCCCGGCATCGGCCAGCTCGCCTGGCAGGCGATCCAACGCGTCGACATCCCCGTGATCATGGGCGTCACCATGGTCTCGGCCGCGGCGATCGTCCTTGGCAACCTTCTGGCCGACCTCATTACCCCGCTCATCGATCCGCGCATCAAGCTGCGATGAGCCAACACCAAGCCACCACTCACCACCAACCAACAGGGAAAAACACGATGAAAAACCTCCTCCTCACCACTGCGCTGCTGGCCGCCACCGCGCTGCCCGCCGTCGCCCAGCAGTACACGCCGGACCCGAACGCCACGCCGGGCGGCATGATCACCATCACCTACAAGGACGACGTCGCCACGCTCGATCCCGCCATCGGCTACGACTGGCAGAACTGGTCGATGATCAAGTCGCTCTTCGATGGGCTGATGGACTATGTCCCCGGCACCACAGAGCTGCGCCCCGGTCTGGCCGAGAGCTACGAGATCTCCGAAGACGGCACCGTCTTCACCTTCACCCTCCGCGATGGCGTGACCTTCCACAACGGGCGCGAGATGACGGCCGAGGATGTGAAATACTCGCTCGATCGTGTGACCACGCCGGAAACCCAATCCCCCGGGGCCGGGTTCTTTGCCTCCATCGCCGGGTTCGACGCGATCTCCTCGGGTGAGGCGGATACGCTCTCGGGCGTCGAGGTTGTCGATCCCAGGACGATCAAGATCTCCCTCTCGCGCCCCGACGCGACCTTCCTTCACGTGATGGCGCTCAACTTCGCCTCCATCGTGCCGCAAGAGGCCGTGGCCGAGCATGGCACCGATTTCGGCAAGCACCCCGTCGGCACCGGCGCGTTCAAGCTCGACGAGTGGACCATCGGCCAGCGGCTGGTCTTTGCCAAGAACGAGGACTACTGGCGCGATGGCGTACCGTATCTTGACGGGCTGACCTTCGAGGTGGGCCAGGAGCCGATCGTCGCTCTGCTGCGTCTGCAACAGGGCGAAGTGGATGTGCCCGGCGATGGCATTCCGCCCGCCAAGTTCCAGGAAGTCATGGGCGATCCGGCTCAGGCCGAGCGCGTCGTCGAGGGCGGCCAGCTCCACACCGGCTACATCACGCTCAACGTCGGGATCGAGCCGCTCGACAAGCTGCCGGTGCGCGAAGCGATCAACATGGCGATCAACAAGGAGCGCATTACCCAGATCATCAACGGCCGCGCCGTCCCCGCGACCCAGCCGCTGCCGCCGACCATGCCGGGCTACACCGAGGGCTTTGAGGGGTTTGCCTTTGACATCGAGGGCGCCAAGGCCAAGCTCGCCGAGGCCGGGCTCGAAGAGGGCTTCTCCACCGAGCTCTACGTCATGAACACCGACCCTAACCCGCGCATCGCGCAGGCGATCCAGCAGGATCTCAAGGCGATCGGCGTCGATGTCGAGATCCGCAGCCTCGCGCAGGCCAACGTGATCGAAGCGGGCGGTGCGGGCGAAGCGCCGATGATCTGGTCCGGCGGGATGGCATGGATCGCGGACTTCCCCGATCCCTCCAACTTCTACGGGCCCATTCTCGGCTGCGCAGGCGCCGGCGAAGGCGGCTGGAACTGGTCCAAGTTCTGCGACGAGAGCATCGACGCGATGGCCACGGCTGCCGACAGCATGACCGACCCCTCCGCCCCGGAGCGGCTCGAGATGTGGTCCGACACCTATATGAAGGTGATGGAGCAGGCGCCCTGGGTCCCGGTGTTCAACGAACAGCGCTACACGATGAAGTCGGAGCGCATGGGCGGGGATGACGCGCTCTACGTCGATCCGGTGTCGATCCCGGTCAACTACGACTACGTCTACGTGACCGAGTAACGCCATGTGCAAAGCCTGTGATTACACGATCCATGGCGCACAGCACCATTTCGGCTGGGACAACTCCGTTGCCCCGGTCGAGACGGTCGCGCCGGGGACGACAATCTGCTTCAACTGCATGGATTCTTCGGCGGGCCAGCTTGGCCCGTCGAGCACCGTCGAGGACGTCAAGGCGCTCGATTTCGGCAAGATCAACCCGGTGTCCGGCCCGATCTATATCGACGGGGCCGAGCCCGGGGACGCGCTGAAGATCACGCTGGACGGGTTCGCCCCCCGCGAGGAGGAGGGCAGCGCCTGGGGCTGGACCGCCAACATTCCGGGCTTCGGCCTGCTGGCGGATCAGTTCGAGGACCCGGCGCTGACGATCTGGAAATACGATGCCAAGACCCTTGAGCCCGCGCTTTGGGGCGATATGGGCCGCGTGCCACTCAAGCCCTTCACCGGGACGATCGGCGTGGCCATGGCCGAGCCGGGGTTGCATTCCATCGTGCCGCCGCGGCGGACGGGGGGCAATCTCGACATCCGTGATCTCGCCGCCGGATCGGAGCTCTATCTCCCGGTCGAAGTGGCCGGCGCGCTGTTTTCGGTGGGCGACACCCACGCCGCGCAGGGCGATGGCGAGGTCTGCGGCACGGCGATCGAGAGCCCGATGGATGTCACCCTGACGCTCGATCTGGTGAAGGGCGCAAACCTCAAGATGCCGCGCTTCACCACCCCCGGCCCGGTCACGCGGCACCTTGACGCCAAGGGCTACGAGGTCACCACCGGGGTCGGGCCCGACCTGATGAGCGGCGCCCGCGATGCGGTCTCGGGCATGATCGACCTGCTGACGGCGCGCTACGGGATGTCGGCGGTCGAGGCCTACATGCTGGTGTCCACCTGCGGGGATCTGCGGATTTCCGAGATCGTGGACATGCCCAACTGGGTCGTGTCGTTCTACTTCCCGAGGCTCGTTCTCGAATGAGCCAGTCGCAAACCGCAACCGCCCCTTCGGGGGCGACTGCACCCCTTCTGTCGGTGCGCGATCTGACCGTGTCGGTCCGGGATCGCGGCGTGGTGCGCCCGCTGGTGGCGGGGCTCAGCTTCGATCTGAATGCGGGCGAGACGCTGGCCATCGCGGGCGAGAGCGGGTCGGGCAAGTCGATCACCTCGCTCGCGCTGATGGGGCTCTTGCCCAACAACGTCTCGGTCACCGCGGGCCAGGCGCTTCTGGAGGGGACGGACCTGCCGCAACTGCCGGAGGCGCAGATGAGACGCTGGCGCGGCGCGCGGCTGGCGATGATCTTTCAGGAGCCGATGACCTCGCTCAACCCGGTCCACACCATCGGTAGCCAGATGACCGAGGCGATCCGCGCGCACGAGCCCGTCACCGCCGCCGCCGCCCGCGCCGCCGCCATCGAGGCGCTGCGCAAGGTGCGCATCCCCGAGCCCGACCGGCGGATGAAACAATACCCGCATGAGCTTTCGGGCGGCATGCGCCAGCGTGTCATGATCGCCATGGCGCTGGCCCTGCGCCCCGCCTTGCTGATCGCGGATGAGCCGACCACGGCGCTCGATGTGACCGTCCAGCGCGAGGTTCTGGACCTGCTGCGCGCGCTTCAGGCCGAAACCGGCACCGCCATCATCCTGATCACCCACGATATGGGCGTTGTCGCCGAGAGCGCCGATCGCGTCGTGGTGATGCGGCAAGGGCGGATGATCGAGAGCGCGCCGGTCCGGGATCTCTTTGCCGCCCCGCAGCAGGACTACACGCGCAAACTCCTCGCCGCCGTCCCCCGCCTCGGCGCGGGCGCCGAGCGCGCCAAGCCGCTGCCCCCCGCGGCGCCCGCCCCCGTGGCCCGGCTTGTCGATGCGCGGGTGCATTTCGACATCGGTGCGAATTTCCTCGGCCGGCCGACCCACCGCGTTCATGCGGTTGAGGGGGTGAGCTTCGACATCCGGCCGGGCGAGACGTTTGGCCTCGTCGGGGAATCGGGGTGCGGCAAATCCACCATCGCCAAGGCGCTGGCTGGCCTCGTGCCCCATCGCGGCCATGTGGAGGTCGATGGCAAGGCGCTCGCCGGGCTGACGGCGCAGGGCAAGCGCGACATTTGCCGCGATATCCAGATGGTGTTTCAGGATCCGATGGCCGCGCTCGATCCGCGCATGACCGTCGGCGAGGCGGTGGCGGAGCCGCTCCTGATCCACGGGATCGGCACGGCCGCCGAGCGCCGCGCGCGCGCCGCCGAGCTGTTCGAGCGCGTTGGCCTGACGCCGCAGCAGATGACGCGATACCCGCATGAATTCTCGGGCGGGCAACGCCAGCGGATCTGCGTTGCGCGCGCCCTGTCGCTCAAACCCAAGCTCATCATCTGCGATGAGAGCGTCTCGGCGCTGGATGTGTCGGTGCAGGCGCAGGTGCTCGACTTGCTGGAGGAGCTCCAGCAGGAGACCGGTGTGTCCTTCCTCTTCATCAGCCATGACATGGCGGTGGTGGAAAACGTGGTGGACCGGCTCGCGGTCATGTACCTTGGCCAGATCGTCGAGATGGGAACGCGCGACCAGATTTTCACCAACCCGCAGCACGGCTATACCCGGCGCCTGCTGGACGCGGTCCCGATCCCGGACCCCGCGCGGCAACGGCCCCCGCAGCCGCAGCGCTCGACCGAGATTCCCTCGCCGATCTGGCCCATCGGGTCTTCACCGGAGAGCGTCCGGCTGCGCGACGTCGGGGGGGGTCATCTGGTGGCCGAGGAGGGCTGATCCGCGAAGGGCGCGATGCGTCAGGCGCTGCGGATTGTCACGTCTGCCGGCAAGCTCCGGCCGGCCACAAGCGCCGCGTTGGCGAGGTCGTTGGCTTCCGCGCGAGCGGCGGCATCCTCGGGGCTGTGTCCGAAGTGGAGCCAGCGCGCGACAAGCCGCTCGCGCAGCACACACTCTGGCACATCGAGGGCGATGGACAGATCCCAAAGCGGGCGCAGATCGCGCCAGACCGGGGCGTCGAGCAGAAGGTAGTTGCCTTCGATCACCACGGTGTCGCAGTTCGGCCCGATGCGCCCGCCCGCGGCGAGCGAGATATCCCGGGCGCGATCGAAGACCGGGAAGAAGACCTCGTCCTCATCCGCAAGCCGCCGCACGAGATGCACAACACCGGCGGCGTCGAAGGTCTCGGGGGCGCCTTTGCGGTCAAGCTGGCCGCGATCCATCAGGATCTGGTTGTGCAGGTGAAACCCGTCCATCGGGACGACGATGGTCGCCGCGCCCGCTTCCGTCATGTGCCGCGCAAGGCTTTCGGCCAGGGTGGATTTGCCGCTGGCGGGCGGACCCGCCAGGGCAATGAGGCGCCGTCGCCCGCGCCGGGGCGTGCGCAGGGCCGCCGCGAGGGCGCGGGACATCTCCGGCGCCAGCCCGGTCATGCCGCCTTGGGGGCCTCGATCGCGCCGGTCATGAAGGCCACCGCGTCGGACATGGTGTAGTCCTTGGGGTCGATCACGCAGAGGCGTTTGCCAAGCCGGTGGACGTGAATCCGGTCTGCGATTTCAAAGACATGCGGCATGTTGTGGCTGATGAGGATGATCGGGATGCCGCGGGCGCGGACGTCCTGGATCAGCTCCAGCACCTTGCGGCTTTCCTTGACGCCGAGCGCGGCGGTGGGCTCGTCGAGGATCACCACCTTGGAGCCGAAGGCCGCGGCGCGCGCCACCGCGACGCCCTGACGTTGCCCGCCCGAGAGACTCTCGACCGCCTGGTTGATGTTCTGGATCGTGGACAGGCCCAGATCGTTGAGCTTCTGCCGGGCGAAGGCCTGCATCGCCGGTTTGTCGAGCTGGCGCAGGAGCGAGCCGCGCACTCCCGGCTTGCGAAGCTCGCGGCCCATGAACATGTTGTCGGCGATCGACAGCGCTGGCGACATGGCGAGCTGCTGATACACGGTCTCGATCCCCGCCTCTCGCGCATCGATCGGCGAGCGGAAGTTGATCTCGCGCCCTTCGAGCCAGATCTTGCCCGCATCCGGCACGACCGCGCCCGACACGGCCTTGATCATGGAGGATTTCCCGGCCCCGTTGTCGCCGATCACGGCGAGGATCTCGCCCGGCATGAGGTCAAAATCGGCCTGATCGATGGCGGTCACCTTGCCATAGCGTTTGACGAGCCCGCGGGCTTTCAGAATCGGTTCCATCACGCACTTACCTTTCTGATCCACTGGTCCACCGCGACGGCGCCGATGATCAGCACGCCGATGAGCAGGAACGTCCATTGGGGGTTGGCGCCGGCCATGCGCAGGCCGAGTTCGAACACGCCGACGATCAGCGCTCCGAAGAAGGCGCCGACGATCGAGCCGCGCCCGCCGAAGAGAGACACGCCGCCGATGACGACCGCGGTGATCGCCTGGATGTTGCCGATGACGCCGGTGGTCGCTGAGGGCGAAACCGAGCCGAACCGCCCGATCATGACCCATCCGGCAAGCGCGCAGATGAATCCGGTCAGCATGTAGACCGACATGAAGGTGCGGTGGACATTGACGCCCGAGAGCGCGGCGGCTTCGGGATCATCCCCGACGGCGTAGACATGCCGGCCCCAGGCCGTGCTGCGCAGGGCATAGGCGAGGATGAAGACCAGCGCGATCATCAGCACGACGCCGAGGTTGAAGGTCGCGCCGGCGACGGAGAACTTGACGCCGAGAAACTGCAGGAAGCGCGCTTCGGCTTCGATGTCCTGGGCGCGGATGGTCTCGTTGGCCGAGAGCAGGTAGTTCACCGCGAGGACGATCTGCCACATGCCGAGCGTGACGATGAAGGGCGGCAGCTTGAGACGGCTCACGAGCCAGCCGCTGATTCCGCCGATCCCGGTCCCGGCGATGAGGCCGAGCAACACGGACAGCGCCGGGGGCACCCCGTAGTCGAACGTCAGCTTGCCCATCACAACCGAACAGAGCACCGCGATCGCGCCGACGCTGAGGTCGATCCCCGCGGTCAGGATGATCAGCGTCTGGGCCGCGGCGAGCACGCCGACGATCTGGACCTGCTGGAGAATGAGGGTGAGGGCGAATGGTGAGAAGAACCGCGAGCCGAGCGCAAGGCCGAAGATGAGGATCGAGGCCAGCAGGACGATCAGTGGCACCATCGATGGCGTCTTGTGCAGTACATCGTGAAATCGGCCGACGAAGCCTTTGCCGGACTCGTCGAAAGTCGCGATCTTGCTGTCCGCCGAAGATACAACGGATTCGTAATTGTCAGTTTGAGACATGGCCCCCTCCCGTAGCCGGATGCGCCCCGGACATGGCGGGGGCGCGGGTGGAGGGGCGGTCAACGCCGCCCCCCGGGTTCGATGTTCGGCCGCTTATGGGCCGCTGTCTGGTCGCTGTGATCAGCCCCAGCAGAGATCGTTGCCTTCGGCGACGGTAATGCTGTCCACGCCGCTGGCCGGTTGATCGGTCACCAGGCTGACGCCGGTGTCGAAGAAATCCTTGCCGTCGGTGGCGGAGGGTTTGATGCCGTCCTTGGCCCATGCCGCGATCGCCTCGATGCCGAGCGATGCCATGCGCATCGGGTATTGCTGCGAGGTCGCGCCGATGACGCCTTCGGCCACATTCTGAACCCCCGGGCAGCCGCCGTCCACAGAGACGATCAGCACGTCGTTTTCCCGGCCAATCGCCTTGAGCGCCTCATAGGCCCCGGCGGCGGCGGGCTCGTTGATGGTGTAGACCACGTTGATGAACGGATCTTGCGCCAGCAGGTTTTCCATCGCCTTGCGGCCGCCTTCTTCGTTCCCGGCGGTCACGTCATGGCCGACGACGCGACTGTCATCTTCATCGCCCCATTTGTTGGGGTCGCCAAGCTCGATGCCGAAGCCCTTGAGGAAACCCTGATCGCGGAGAACGCCCACGGTCGGTTGCGAAACCGCAAGGTCGAGCATCGCGATCTTGGCATCCGCCGCCGCATCGCCCAGCGAGGCCGCGGCCCATTTGCCGATCAGCTCACCGGCGAGGAAGTTGTCGGTCGCGAAGGTCATGTCGGCGGCGTCGCTCGGATCGAGCGGCGTGTCGAGCGCGATCACCAGCAGGCCCGCATCGCGCGCTTGCTGGAGGGAGGGCACGATGCCGGAGGGATCGGACGCGGTGATCAGGATGCCTTTGGCGCCATTGGCGATGCAGGTTTCGATCGCGGCAACTTGCGTCTCGTTATCGCCGTCGATCTTGCCCGCGTAGGAGTTGAGGGCGATCCCGAGCTCTTCGGCCTTGGCCGTGGCGCCTTCGCGCATCTTGACGAAGAACGGGTTGGTATCGGTCTTGGTGATGAGACAGGCGCCGATATCGCTGGCCTGTGCGCCGGTTGTCATGGCTGCGATGGCCAGAGCGGATGCGGTCAAAACTGTTTTCATTGGGTCTCTCCTCCCGGATTTATCAAGGCTTTCACGTGCGGGCTCCTCTCCCGCGCCTGCTCCATGTTCACGAGCAAGTCCGGCTAAATGGGCCAGATTCGCAGCGCGCTGTCAATTAATAAATAAATTTTATTTACTAATAGATCCGTGCTATACATTCCTTCCGCAGGGCGGAGGGGGTATAGAGAGGAATGGACGGAGGCAGCATCGACGACCGGGCCCGCGGGGTCTCACAGCGCAGGGTTCGCGATCACAACGAACGCCTGCTCCTCACGATGCTCCAACGCCATGGCGGATTGCCCGGCGCGGATCTCGCGCGCAAGTCGGGGCTCTCGCCGCAGACGGTCTCCAACATTTTGAGAAAGCTGGAAAAAGACGGCATCCTCGCGCGGGGAACGCCGCGCCGGGGTAAGGTCGGGAAGCCGTCTATTCCGATGGAGCTCAACCCGGATGGCGTGCTGGCCTTCGGGCTCAAGCTCGGGCGGCGCAGCGCCGATCTGGTGCTGCTCGATTTCGTCGGGACGGTGCGCGGCCAGCTGCATCTGGACTATGCCTATCCCATGCCGGCGGAGATATTCGCCTTCCTCGAACGCGGGATCGCCGAGCTTCGCGGCAGGGTTGACGAGGCCCTGCATCCACGGATTTGCGGCATTGGCATCGGCACGCCCTTCGAGCTCTGGCGGTGGCACGATCTGGAAGGCGACATGGCGCAGACCTTCGTTTCCTGGAAGGACGTGAATTTCGCCGAGACGGTCGCGCGGTTCAGCGCCTTGCCCTGTGTCGTGGTCAATGATTCCACCGCCGCCTGCCATGCCGAGCATCTCTATGGCGCGGGCACGAAGTATCGCGATCATGCCTACTTCTTCATTGGCTCCTTCATCGGTGGCGGTGTGGTGCTCAACGATACCGTCTTCGAGGGCAATCAGGGCAACGCCGGCGCGCTGGGATCGATGCGCAGCACCGGGCCGCTGGGCGAAAGCCGCCAGCTCATCGACGTGGCCTCGATCCACCAGTTGGAGACCCGTCTCGTGGAAGCCGGGCTCGACCGGAGCTTGCTGTGGCGTCAGCCGCAGGATTGGAGCGCGCTGTCGCGCTATGTCGATCCATGGATCGGGCAGACGGCGCAGGAGCTGGCCAAGGCCTCGCTCTCGATCTGTTCGGTCATCGATTTCGAGGCGATCCTGATCGACGGGGCCTTCCCGTCGGAGGTGCGCGACGCGCTGGTCGAACGGGTCCGCCGGTACCTCGTCAATCAGGACACGCGCGGCCTCATCTCGCCCAGGATCGAACCCGGCAGCATCGGCGAAAACGCCCGGGCCATCGGGGCGGCGAGCAGCCCGATCTTCGCGCAATTCTTCCTCAACGCCAACGCGGGGCTCTCCGTCCTCTGAACGATTTTGTGGGGGACGGGTGCCGGGCGGTCGGGCCGCCCGGCAGGTCTTTTGCCGCTTCTTAGAAGAAGCCCAGCTTGTTGGGATTGTAGCTCACCAGCATGTTCTTGGTCTGCTGGTAGTGATCGAGCATCATCTTGTGATTTTCGCGCCCAACACCCGACTGCTTGTAGCCGCCGAAGGCCGCGTGGGCCGGATAGGCGTGGTAGTTGTTGATCCACACCCGTCCGGCTTCGATGTCGCGGCCAAAGCGATAGGCGCGCGTGCCGTCCCGCGTCCAGACCCCGGCGCCGAGGCCGTACATCGTGTCATTGGCGATGGCGAGCGCTTCGGCCTCGTCCTTGAAGGTCGTGACCGAGACGACCGGGCCGAAGATTTCCTCCTGGAAGACGCGCATCTTGTTGTGGCCCTTCAGGATCGTCGGCTCGATGTAGAACCCGTCGGCCAGATCGCCGTTGAACCGCGTGGCGTTGCCGCCGACCAGAACCTCCGCGCCCTCTTCGACGCCGATGGTGAGATAGGAGAGGATCTTGTCCTGCTGCTCCTGGCTTGCCTGCGCGCCGACCATGGTTTCGGAATCGCGCGGATCGCCCTGCTTGATCGCCTTCACCCGCGCGATGCAGCGCGCGATGAATTCCTCGTAGATGTCCTCCTGAATGAGTGCGCGGCTCGGGCAGGTGCAGACCTCGCCCTGATTGAACGCGAAGAGGACGAAGCCTTCGACGGCCTTGTCGAGGTAGGCATCATCGGCGGCCATCACATCCGAGAAGAAGATGTTGGGCGATTTGCCCCCAAGCTCCAGCGTCACCGGGATGAGGTTGTCGGTCGCGGCCTTCATGATGATCCGCCCGGTCTCGGTCGAACCGGTGAAGGCGATCTTGGCGATCCGGCTGCTGCGCGCCAGCGGCCCGCCCACATCGGGGCCCATGCCGTTGACGATGTTGAGCACGCCATCGGGCAGCAGATCGGCGATCAGCTCGGCCACCACCATGATCGCGGCGGGCGTCTGTTCGGCGGGTTTGAGCACGACGCAGTTGCCGGCTGCAAGCGCGGGAGCCAGCTTCCACGCCGCCATCAGGATCGAGAAGTTCCACGGGATGATCTGGCCCACCACGCCGAGCGGCTCATGGAAGTGATAGGCGACGGTGTCATTGTCGAGCTCGGACATGCTCCCTTCCTGCCCGCGCAGCACGCCGGCGAAGTAGCGGAAGTGATCCACGGCGAGCGGGATGTCGGCGGCCTCGGTCTCGCGGATCGGTTTGCCGTTGTCCCATGTCTCGGCGCGGGCGATGAGCGCGAGGTTTTCCTCGATCCGGTCCGCAACCCGCAGCAGGATGTTGGAGCGTTCGGTCGCCGAAGTCTTGCCCCAGGCGTCCTTGGCCGCGTGGGCCGCGTCGAGGGCAAGCTCCACATCTTCCGCCGTCGACCGTGCCACCTCGCAGACCTTCTGGCCGGTGATCGGGGTGATGTTGTCAAAGTACTGGCCCTTGACCGGGGCCACGAATTTTCCGCCGATGAAATTGTCATAGCGGGTGGCGAACGGCGAGGTGTAGGTGCCGTCGATCTGCGTCATTTCATTCATGAGAAGTCCTCCACGTTTCAGCCCGGTCCTCCAACCGGGTCCCGGGACTATGGCGGCGCGGGCGCGCGGCGTCAGCGGGGGGGAGGCAGACAGGGGCGGGAGGGTGTCTCAGGAGCGAGACAGCTCAGGCGCGGTTCTTGTCGAGCCCGAGCCGTTTCATCCGTCGGTAGAGGGTCGCGCGGCCGATGCCGAGCGCGCGCGCCGCTTCCGCGACATTGCCGCCCGCCCGCGCCAGCGCCCGGTTCATCGCGGCGCGCTCGGCCTTTTCAAACCCCGTGACCTCGTCATCGCGGCCAAAGAGATCGGCGGCGGGAATCGGCGGGATCGGGCCGCAGGGCGCAAGCTGGAACGCCTTGCGGGCGCCGCGCGTGGCGCCGAGCACCAGATCGTCGCGGTCCACCGCGAGCAGGCAGACCGCCTCGTTGCCCTCCGGCGCGGCGGCGATGATGCGCGCTTTGGGAAAGGCGGCGCGGAAGGTGTCGGCTTCGATCTGGCGCGCGGTCTGGGCGACCATCGCGGCTATGAGGTTGTTGAAGCCTTCGGTCTGGTTGGACCGGGCCGACGAGACATCCAGAGCCCCGATCAACGCCCCCTCGGCGCCGAAAATCGGCGCGTCCATGCAGCTCATGGCAGTGTTGCGGGCGCGGAAATGTTCGTCGCGGTGGATGATCACGCGGCGCGCCTCGGCGATGCAGGTGCCGATTCCATTGGTGCCTTCGGAGGATTCCGACCAGTCCGCCCCGGTGCTGAGCCCCCAGTCCTCAAAGATGCGCCGGTCGCCCGTGGCGATGCGTTGGTCGAGCACGATGCCTTCGGCGTCTGTCAGCAGGACGCCGCAGCCCGAGCCGCCGACGAGCTCGTAGAGCGCGTTAAGCTTCGGGGCGGCCACGCGCAGCATCACGTCGGATTGCTCCTTGCGCGAGCGCAGGCTCTCCTCGGTGATCCGGTGGACCTCGCTGCTCGTCCCGGGGTCGAGCCCGTGGTGCTCAAGCGACCGGCGCCAGGACGCCGCGAGCCGGGATCGCGCTGCCGCACCCGGGTCGGTCGCAACCTCCCAGACATGCTCCTCATGACGCGGCGGTAAAGCCATCGCGATCCTCCTCCTGGCAGGCACAGTAGCGCGGGCGATGCCCTTGGGGAAGCGCCGTGGCGCGCGCGGGCAGCGGCCCGGCAATTCGCCGCCCGCGCGCGATTGTGGACATTGAGGGGGCGACAAGCGCGAAATTCATCTTATATCGGGAGTGTCATGTCCCGTCTCACAGCCCTCTCCCTGCGCGTCTCCGATCTGGTCGACAGCTTCGCGCCCGTCTCCGATCCGCCGCCCGATCGCCTGCTCTCCTTCTTTCGCTGGGCGGTACGCGGCAGCGGCTGGATCCTCGCGATCACCGCCGTGGCCTCGGCCGCCGCCGGGGCGATCGATGTCATGGCGGCGCTGGTGCTTGGCTATGTGGTCGATCTTGCGCTGACCTCGGGTCCCGAGCGGCTCTTCACCGATCAGTGGCATCTCCTGCTCGCGGCGGCGGCGTTTTTCGTGCTGCTGCGCCCGCTGATCTTCGCGCTCTACAATTACATGAGCGCCATGGTGGTGACGCCCAACGTCTTCAACATGGTCGTCTCGCGGATTCATCGCTGGACCATGGGCCACGCGGTCGGCTTTTTTGAAAACGATTTCGCCGGGCGCATCGCGCAGAAGGAAATGCAGACCGCCCGCGCCGTGACGGATGTGACCGTCGAGATGCTGCACAGCGTGCTCTTCGCGCTCGCCTCGGTGGTGGCCGCGCTGATCATGCTGACCACGGTGGATTGGCGCGTGGCGCTGATCTTCGGCGTCTGGATGATCGGCTATGTCTTCATGATCCGCTACTACGTGCCGCGCGTGCGGAAACGCTCCAGCGCGCGGGCCTCCGCGCGGGCGATGGTGACGGGGCAGGTGGTCGACACGGTGACCAACATCAAGACCGTCAAGCTCTTTGCCCACGCCGATTACGAGGATCGCGCGGCGCTCAACGCGATGGGCAATTTCCGCACCAAACAGCTCGAATTCGGCCAGGTCTCCGTCCGGTTCCGCTTCTGGCTGGTGACGCTGGCGGGGCTCTTGCCGGTGATCCTCGTGGGCGGCGCGCTCTATGCCTGGACGCTCGGCTCGGTCAGCACCGGTGAGATCACCGCGATCGTGGCGATTTCCCTGCGGCTGGCGCAGATGACGGGCTGGGTTTCCTACACGCTCATGGGCATTTACGGCAATATCGGCGAGGCCGAGGACGGGATGCGCACGCTCACCCCCGCCCATGACCTGACCGACCGGCACGACGCGCAGGACCTGCCCGCGTTGCGGGGCGAGATCGTCTTTGACGACGTGGGCTTCGCCTATGGCCGCGAGACCGGCGGGATCGAACGGATCGACCTGCGCATCGCCGCCGGAGAGAAGCTCGGGATCGTCGGGGCCTCGGGGGCGGGGAAATCGACGCTCGTGTCGATCCTGCTGCGGCTTTACGATGTCGAGCAGGGGCGCATCCTCGTGGATGGCCATGATCTGCGTGACGTCTCGCAAGAGAGCCTGCGCCGCCAGATCGGCATGGTCACGCAGGAAACTGCCATGTTCAACCGCTCGGCCCGCGACAACATCGCCTATGGCCGGCCCGACGCCACCGAAGAAGAGATCATCGAAGCTGCGCGGCGCGCCGAGGCGCATGAGTTCATCCTCGGGCTGGAGGATCACAAGGGCCGCAAGGGCTATGACGCCCATCTCGGCGAGCGCGGTGTGCGCCTGTCGGGCGGGCAAAGGCAGCGGATCGCTCTGGCCCGCGCCATGCTGAAGGATGCGCCCATCCTCGTGCTCGACGAGGCGACCAGCGCGCTCGACAGCGAGGTCGAGGCAGAGATTCAGGCCGCGCTTTCGACAGTGATGCAAGGCAAGACCGTGCTCGCCATCGCGCACCGGCTTTCCACGCTGGTGGAGATGGACCGGATCATCGTGATGGACGCGGGCCACATCGTCGAGCAAGGCACCCATGATGAGTTGATCGCGTTCGGCGGGCTTTATGCGCGCTACTGGGCGCGCCAGTCGGGCGGCTTCCTCGGGACGGTCGAAGCGGCCGAATAACTCGGGCGTGACCTTCGCCGCGCGGGCCGCTAAACCCCGCGCCATGGACACCTACCTCATAGACCGCCTTGGATTGCAGGGCGACGGCATCGCCGCCGGGCCCGTCTTCGCGCCCCGAACCCTGCCCGGCGAGCGGGTGCGCGGGCGGCTGGACGGGGACCGGCTGACCGACATCGCCATCGAAGAGCCCGTCGCCGCGCGGGTCTCGCCGCCCTGTCCGCAGTATCGCGCCTGTGGCGGCTGCCAGCTTCAGCACGCTAGTGACGATTTCGTTGCCGGGTGGAAACAGGATATCGTGCGCGCCGCGCTGGAGGCGCAGGGGCTCGCGGCCCCGATCAGGCAAATCCACAGCTCGCCCCCCGCCAGCCGCCGCCGCGCGGTCTTCTCGGCGCGACGGACGAAAAAGGGTGTGCTCGCCGGGTTTCACGGGCGCGCCTCGGATGTGATCGTCGATGTGCCGGACTGCCGCGTGATCGCGCCGGAATTGCATCAGGGCCGGGCGCTCGCCGCCGCGCTCGCCAGCGTCGGGACGAGCCGCAAGGGCGAGCTCAAGGTCTTGGTCACCCGCGCGCTTCAGGGGCTCGACGTGGCGGTGGAGGGCGGCAAGCCGCTCGACGTGGCGCTGCGCATGGCGCTGGCCGAACTGGCGCAGAGCCACGGGGTTGCCCGGCTGACCTGGGCCGGAGAGACCGTCGCGATGGAAGCGCCGCCCGAGCAGCGGTTCGGCGCGGCGGTGGTCAGCCCGCCGCCCGGCGCCTTTTTGCAGGCCACCGGGGAGGGCGAAGCCGCGCTCGTGGCGGCGGTCCGCGAAGCGGTGGCCGACGCGGCGCATCTGGTCGATCTCTTCGCCGGCTGCGGCACCTTCGCCTTGCCCCTGGCCGCGCGGGCCAGCGTTCATGCCGTCGAGGGCAGCGGCCCGATGTTGGCCGCGCTGGATCGCGGCTGGCGGCAGGCCTCTGGGCTGCGCAACGTGACGACGGAAACCCGCGATCTCTTCCGCGACCCGCTCCTCGGCCCGGAGCTCCGCGCCTTCGACGCCGCCGTGATCGACCCACCCCGCGCGGGCGCCGTGGCCCAGACCGCGGCCCTCGCCGAGGACGGCCCGCCGCGCATCGCCTTTGTCTCCTGCAACCCGGTGACCTTCGCCCGCGACGCGCGCGTGCTCACGCAGGCCGGCTACCGCATGGCGTGGCTCGACGTGGTCGATCAGTTCCGCTGGTCGCCGCATGTCGAGCTGGTCGCATCATTCCTGCGTGATGGCGCCGATTGACACTGTGCCGCCGCGCGCGAGTGCGCTAAACACGGTCCAAAAAATCGAGCAGAAACCTTCGATAAGGGCAGTGTTATGTGGATAGTTCGAGCGGCCGTGCTGGTCGCGTTTCTGGTGGGTCTTTCCGCCTGTAGCAGCAAGATCAAAACCTATGATGGGCCGGAGGTCACCCGGATCGTCGTCTTCAAGGACGAGCGGCGGATGTACCTGTTTCACAATGATCAGGTGCTCAAGAGCTATGAAGTCGGCCTCGGCTTCGCGCCGGAGGGCCACAAGGCCGTCGAGGGCGACGGGCGCACGCCCGAGGGCCGCTACCGTATCGACCGGCGCAACCCCAACAGCAGCTTTCACCTCTCGGTCGGGATCTCCTATCCCAACACCGCCGATGTGGCGCGGGCGGCAAGCTTCGGCCAGAGCCCGGGCGGGGATATCTTCATCCACGGCACGCCAAATCTCGCCGCCGCGCGCGGCCCGGACTGGACGGCCGGCTGCATCGCCGTCTCCAACGAAGAGATTGAGGAAATCTACGCGATGGTGCCGCTCGGAATCCCGATCGACATCTATAAGTAAACGCGCGCCGGGCGAGTGCCGCCCGGCGGTTCGTCTCAGAAGATGGTCTCGGCCGCGTCCAAACCGGCCGCGCCCACTTCCAGCACCCACCAGAGCTTGCCGCTGCTTTCCTGATGCCAGTCGAAGCCGAGATCGGTCGCGCGGCGGTCAAGGATGATGCGCCGCGTGTCGGGTTGCTCCATCCATGCGGCGAGGGTTTCCAGCTCGGTCTCGAAGGTCTCCGAGATCGTCTCGCCCACCAGCAGCCCCGGATAACCGACGCGGCGGACCCGATCCACCGGCGAGGAGCCGTCCGAGCCGAAATGCCATGGCCGGTTCTGGCGCGCCATGTCGCGCGCGTGGGTCGCGGCGGCGGCGTTGAGCGCGGCGTTGAAGGCCAGCGGCGGGGCCCCCACGGCGGCGCGCAGGGCATTGACCGAGTCGAGCATGCGGAACTGGACCGCGTCGCGCTCGCTTTGCGCAATCCGGTAGACACGCGGCAGCGGCTTGCCATCGGGGCCGAGGGTGGTCGTGGGTGCGGCGGTGCAGGCGCCGAGCGCAAGAAGGCTCGATCCGACAAGAAACGCACGTCTGTTAAGCATCTGGGGCAACTCCGGAACTTTTCACCTCCGACCATGTAGCAGCCCGCGGGCGGGGAGCAAATCGGCATCGGCAAAGGATGGCCGCTAACAGCGGTTTGATTTGCGACTGCGGCATTCGCGCACTATGTCTCACCTCAACAAACGCGCTCAAAATGCAGGAGAGCCAGATGACCAAACCCATCAAGGACGGGGCCACCCCCGCGGCCCGCTTCGGCCGCCGCGCCTTCGTTGCGGGGGGCGTGGCCGCGCTCGGCACGCCGCTCATCGCACAGAACATCGACGGTGCCGCCACTGTCGAGATCGAGGATGACATCAGCCAGACGGTCCGCCGGAACATTTCCAGCTTCCGGACGCTCGACTGGCGGCCCTATTTCGACACGCTCGCCGGCGGCGCGATCCTTGTCGATATCGATTCGCGCGCGCTGCACTACTGGTCGGAGGACGAGAGCGTCTATCGCCTCTATCCCACCTCGGTGCCGCTGTCGGAGGACCTGACCCGCCGCGGCCGGACCAAGGTCATCCGCAAGGTGGAGGGGCCGAGCTGGGCGCCGACGCCTTCGATGAAACAGCGCAATCCCGAGTGGCCGGATTTCGTCGGGCCCGGCCCGGACAACCCGCTGGGGACCCACGCGCTCTATCTGAGCTGGCAGTACTACCGCATCCACGGCACGCACGACACGCGCAAAATCGGGCGGCGCTCTTCCAATGGGTGCATCGGCCTCTACAATGAACATATTGCACAACTTTTCGAGCTCACGAACGTCGATACGCAAGTGTTGCTAATTTGACGACACCCAAGGGCAGATGGAAAATCCAGCATTTGCTTTTCGGATATTTTGCTGTTTAACGAACGGTAACGAAGTAAGCCTGTCTGGCCTTGCATCGTTGTAAGTGTATGAAGGCGGAATTCCGGAGGATTATCATGAAGAAGATCGCTATCGCCGCTGCGTTTTCGGTTGCTGCAACTGGTGCCTTTGCTGGCTCCATGGAAGAGCCGATGATGGAAGCACCTGTCATCGTCGAAGAAGTTGAAGAATCCAGCACCAGCAACGGCATCATCGTGCCGCTCATCCTGGTTGCTCTGGTCGCTGCTGCAGTCGCAGCCGACTGATCCTCAACAGGACAGCGAAAAATAAAAAAGGCGGTGTCTCGTACACCGCCTTTTTTCTTGTCTGAAGGTCTGGGGAGCCCGGCTCAGAGCCAGCCCCCGAGATTGGCCCGGATGATGCCCGCGAGCGCCGCGATATGCGCCGGATCATCGTTGAGGCAGGGGATATAGGTGAAGTCTTCGCCGCCCGCGTGCTCGAAGCTCTCGCGGATTTCCTCGTTGATCTCTTCCAGCGTCTCGATGCAATCGGCCGAGAAGGCCGGGGCGCAAACGGCGATTTTCTTCTTGCTTTCTTCACGTGCGAGGCGTGCGACCTCCTCGACCGTGTAGGGCTGCAACCATTCCTCGGGGCCGAATTTCGACTGGAAGGTCGTGGTGATCTCGGTATCCGCCCAGCCCAGACGCTCCTTGAGCAGCCGCGTCGTCTTCTGGCACTGGCAATGATAGGGATCGCCCTCCATCAGGTAACGGATCGGCACGCCGTGGTAGGAGCAGACGAGGATATCGGGCCTGTTCTCCATCGCGCCGTAGGCCCGTTCGATCGATTGCGCGAGCGCGTCGATATAGGCGGGCGTGTCGAAATAGGGATCGACGATTCGCGCTGTCGGCTGCCACGTCTCTTCCATCAGCGCGCGGAAGAACTGGTCGTTGGCCGTCGCCGAGGTCGCGCCCGCGTATTGCGGATAGAGCGGGAAGAACAGGATCTTGGTGCAGCCGGCCTCCACCATCTCGCGGACCTTCGACTGCGTCGAGGGGTTGCCATAGCGCATGCAGAAATCGACCATCACCGCGTCGCCATAGGTCTCGGTAAGCGAATCACGGAGCGCGCGGGTCTGGTCCTTGGTGATCGTCATGAGCGGACTTTCGCCAGCCTCCTCGTTCCAGATCGAGCGATAAGCGGCGCCCGAGGTGAAGGGGCGCTTGGTCAGGATGACGAGTTGCAACAGCGGCTGCCAGAGCCAGGCCGAATAGTCGATCACGCGCTTGTCCGAGAGGAACTCGTTGAGATAGCGCCGCATGGACCAGTAATCATGGTTGTCCGGCGTGCCGAGATTGGCCAGCAGGATGCCGACCTTGCCGGCACGGATCCTGGGGTGATCGGCGGGGGCCTCTGCCGGGCGAGTGCCGGTGGAATTGTTGGTGGGATTGGCGGTGGGATTGGCGTCCAGCATGTGATGTCCCGTTCCTTGGTGTTTCGTGCCGATGTAGCCGGTCAGTCCGCGGGGTCAATCGGCATTGGTGTCTCGGAGGTGCCGAGCGCGTCGGCGAGTCGGGTGGTGGCGGAGCCCGGGCGCAGCGGCCGGGGCTGGGAGGCTTCGGGTGCCCAGCCGGACAGGACGATCATCTCGATGCTCGCGGGGACGCGGCCGTCCACGCCGGCGTGTTGCGCCCGATAAAGGCGCTCGGCCTCGGTGAAGATGGCGCGGCGGGTGGTGTGGCGCGGGCGCAGGTGCAGCGCGTTGCCCTCGCCCATGGCGCGCAGATCGTGCATCAGCGCGCGGGGGCTTGGGTAGCTCAGCGTCTGTAGCACGCTGTCCGCCACCGGCAGAGCGAAGCCCGCCCGTTGCAGCAGCCCGCCAAGATCGCGGATCCCCGCCATCGGCGCGACCCGGGGCGAGAGCCCGCCGGTGAGCCGGGTTTCAGCCTCGGCCAGCGCGGCCCGCAATTCCTGAAGCGTCCGGCCCCCGAGGGTGGCACAGAGCAGCAGCCCGTCGGGCTTGAGCGCGCGGCGGCACTGGATGAGCTGGCCCAGCGGATCATTGGCCCAGTGGAGGCCAAGCGCGTGGATCACCAGATCATGCGCCCCCGGCGCGAGCTCCAGCACCTCCGCCTCCGGGCACAGCACCGCGTCCCCGGCCAATCCGCGCCAGATTTCGGGAAAACCGGTCACCACGGCCGCCGCCGTAAAGCGCCTGTTAACCATCGCCAGCCGATCTTCCACCTCGTCGCGGGCCAGCTCTTGCAGCAGGCCCTCCCGCGCGCGGGTACGGTTGCGCGCCAGCGCAGCGCCGTCGGTCAATGTCGGGATACCGGTCATGAAACTTGAGAATACTGTCTTTGCCGGGGTGCTTCAAACGGCTTTGCGCGTGGTCTATCCCGCGCGGTGCCTCGGCTGCGGCGAGATGGTTGAGGGCGAATTCGGCCTCTGCGGGTCCTGCTGGCGCCAGACGCCGTTCATCGAAGGGCCGCTCTGTCACCTTTGCGGCGCCCATGTGCCCGGCGGGGCTGGGCCGATGGAATTCGCCGAAGAGATCGTCTGCGAGGCCTGCACCGAAACGCCGCGCCCGTGGGATGCGGGGCGCGCTGCGCTGCATTACGAAGGGCGCGCGCGCCAGCTCATCCTCCAGCTCAAGCATTCGGACCGCGACGACATCGCCCGGCCCGCCGCCCGCTGGATGGCCCGCGCGGCGCGCGAAATCCTCGCGCCAGACATGCTGGTCGCGCCCGTACCGCTCCACTGGAGCCGGATGATGAAGCGCCGCTACAATCAGGCCGGACTGCTCGCGCGCGGCATCGCCGATGTCGAAGGCCTCACCTGTGTGCCCGATCTGCTGGAGCGCCACAGCCGCACCGAAAGCCTCAAGGGCAAGGACCGCGACGCTCGGTTCGCCGAGCTGAGCAACCGTCTGCGCGTCGCGCCGCGGCACCGCGCACGGCTTTCGGGCAAGCCGGTCCTTATCGTCGATGATGTCATGACGAGCGGAGCGACCTTTTCCGCGGCAACAGAGGCCTGTCTTGACGCAGGCGCGCGGCGGGTTTGCGTGGTATCACTGGCACGCGCGGCGCGGGACGCCTAGATAGTGGGTCAACTCACCTATCGAAGGGCGATCCCATGCAAACCATCGACATCTACACCTCGCCGCTCTGCGGCTATTGCCACGCCGCCAAACGCCTGCTGAGCCAGAAGGGCGTGAGCTTCTCCGAAATCGACATCTCCAGCGAGCCGAACAAACGCGCCGAGATGGTCCAGCGCAGCCAGGGCGGCCGGACCGTGCCGCAGATTTTCGTCGGCGATATCCATGTGGGCGGCTGCGACGATCTCTACGCGCTCGACCGGGCGGGAAAACTCGACGCGCTGCTGGCGGCCTGAGCGGTGATGCGCGCGGCCCTGATCCAGCTTTGCAGCTCCGACGACCCGGTGGCCAACCTGCCGGTGACGCGCGCCTTTCTGCGTGAGGCGGCGGAAGGCGGCGCGCGAGTCGTCCTGACGCCCGAAGTCACCAATTGCGTCTCGTCCAGCCGCGAGCATCAGGACCGGGTACTCTCTTCCGAGGCCGATGATCCGACGCTCGCGGGCCTGCGCGAAGAGGCGGCGGCGCTCGGGATCTGGGTCCTCATTGGCTCGCTGGCGCTCAAGACCGCCGATCCGGACGGGCGCTTTGCCAACCGTTCCTTCCTGATCTCGCCGGACGGGGCGATCGCGGCGCGTTACGACAAGATCCACATGTTCGACGTGGCCGTGACCGAGGAAGAGACCTATCGCGAATCGGCCGGATTCCGGCCCGGCGCGCGCGCTGTCACCGCCGCGCTGGGCGCGCAGCGGCTGGGGATGAGCATCTGCTACGATCTGCGCTTCCCACATCTCTACCGCCGCCTCGCGCAGGCGGGGGCGGGCGTGCTTGCGGTCCCCGCGGCGTTCTCCCACGTGACCGGCGCCGCCCACTGGGAGCCGTTGCTGCGCGCGCGCGCGATCGAGACGGGCGCCTACGTGCTCGCGCCGGCCCAGACCGGGCTGCACCCTTCCGAGACCGGCAAGAGCCGCCGGACCCATGGCCATAGCCTCGCGGTTTCGCCCTGGGGCGAGGTGCTCACCGATGGCGGCACGGCGCCCGGTATTTGCTACGTCGATCTTGATCCCGAGGCCGTGGCGCAGGCGCGGGCGCGAATCCCTTCGGTTTTGGCCGATGCGCCTTTTGACGGCCCCGATCCGCATGGATGAGGCCGAAAGCGCGCTGGCGGTCGCGCTCTTCAGCGAGATATTCACCGCCGATCAGCTCCTGCGCAGCCGGCTGACCCGGGTCCTGCCGGCGGGCATGGAAATCTCGCATTTCTCCGTGCTCAACCAGCTCGCCCGCGCCAGCGATGAAAAGACGCCCGCCCAACTCGCCCGGAGCTTTCACGTCACCCGCGGCGCGATGACCAACACGCTGCGGCGGCTGGAGAGCGCGGGCCATGTGCATATCCGCCCCGACTGGGACGACGCCCGGCGCAAACGCGTGACCATCAGCCCCGCCGGGCTTCAGGCCCGCGATGACGCACTGGCCGCACTGTCGCCGCTGATTTCGCAGATCATCGGCGATCTGGGGCAAGAGCGCGCGCGGGCGATCCTGCCGATCCTGCGCGATCTGCGCGCAGCGCTCGAGACCGATTGAGGGCGCATTCTTGCGTGGCCCCGCCGCGCGCCATCATATAAGACCCTGCCCATGAAAGAAGAGACCAGAAGCGACCTCAGCACCCCATCGACCCGGCAGGCGATTCGGCGGCTGCTCGTCGAATCCGTCATCCCCCTGCGCAAGCTGTTCATCGGCTCGCTCATCTGCATGCTCGCGGTCGCTGGGTTCACCGCGGCGCTGGCCTGGTCCACCAAGCTCATCGTCAACGAGGTTTTCGTCGCGGCCAATGCCTCGGCGGCGATCGGCGTCGCGCTGCTGGTGATCGGGGTCTCGCTGGGCAAGAGCCTGAGCCAATACGTCAACTCGATCCTCTCGGTGCAGATCAACCGCAAGGTCGCGATCCGCTATCAGAAACAGGTCTTCCGCAAATTCCTCTTCCAGAACGTTCAGGAATTCGCCGGCATCGCCGCGCCGCGCCACATGGCCAAGGTCAACCTCTGGGGATCGGCCTGCGGGCAGGTCGTGCTCGCGCTCACCAACAAGTTCCTCACCGATATCCTGACGCTCATCGCCCTTGTGGGTGTCATGATCTGGCAGGATCCGGTGATGTCGCTCGTCACCGCCGTGCTCTTTCCGCTGATCTTCTTTCTGGTGAGCAACCTGACCCGCCGCGTGCGCGAGCTGTCCAAGGCGCAGGCCGAGCTGGCGGGCAACATCTCGACCGCGGGGATCGAGGCGATCAGCGGGATCAAGACGGTGAAGTCCTACGGGCTGGAGGAAAAATCCTTCGCGCGGTTTTCCGATGCCGTTGCCGCGATGGAAAAGCGGCTCTACGCGATCGCGCGCGCGACTTCGGCCACCGTGCCGCTGATGGAGCTTCTGGGCGGCATCTGCATCGGGCTCTTCGTGATCTATGCCAGCTGGCAGACCCTCAGCCAGGGCAAGACCCCCGGCGAATTCACCGCCTTCATCACGGCCTTCCTGCTGGCCTACCAGCCCGCGGAGCGCATCACCAAGACCATGGTCGCGGTCCAGCGCAATCTTGTCCACGTCGAGGACATGTTCGCCTTTCTCGATCAGCCGGATCCGAATGACTCGCGCGGCGAGGGTTCGCTCGATGATGTCGCGCCGTCGATCACCTTCGAGGATGTGAGCTTCGAATACGACGCCAGCTCGCCTGCGCTGCACGGGGTGCAGGCCGCGATCAAACCCGGCGAGCGGGTGGCCATCGTCGGGCGGTCCGGGGCGGGCAAGACGACGCTCGTTGATCTGGTGCAGGGGTTCTATCCGCCGACCTCGGGGCGGATTCTCATCGGCGGCGTGGACATCAACACCATCCCCGAGGCCGAGCTGCGCCGCCATGTGGCGCTCATCTCGCAGGACGTGTTCCTCTTTGAGGGGAGCCTGCGCGACAATATCGCCGACGGGCGGGCCGACGCCACGCCCGAAGAGATCACCGATGCCGCCGACCGCGCCGCCGTAAGCGGCTTTGCGGCCCAGTTGGAGAAGGGCCTCGACACGCCCGTCGGCCCCAATGGTACCTCGCTCTCCGGCGGCCAGAAACAGCGCGTCGGCATCGCCCGAGCACTGGTCAAACAGGCCAAGGTCTACATCTACGACGAGGCCACGAGCGCGCTCGACGGGGAAAACGAACGGGCGATCATGAAGGCGACACTGGGCCGCGAGAGCGACAGCACGATCCTCTTCATCACCCACCGCCCCTCGACGCTGGAATGGGTCGACCGGATCATGGTGATGAAGGACGGCAAGCTCGTCGCCTTCGGCGCGCATGAGGAGCTGGTCGAGAGCAGCAAGGCCTATCGGTCGTTGTTCAACCTCGCGGTCGAGCAACAGAAGAAGGCCAAGGGGCGCTATGGCCGGATCCTCGGCTTTTTCCAGCGCAACACGGGCTGAGGCCCGGGCTGGGCGGTGGCGATGACGGGCTCTCCGCAGAGATCCGCGCCTGAGCTTTTGCCCCATGGGCTGGACGGTCTGGTCCTGCGCTTCGCCACGGCCCTGACCGAAGAGGCCAACGCGGCGGTGCAGGCGTTTCGCGCGCGCGCCGAGGCCGCCGATCTGGACGGAGTTCTGGAAATTGTCCCCGCGCTTGCCTCGCTCTACCTCCGCTTCGATCCGGCTGTGACCAGCCGCGCGGCGCTTGCCGAGGCGCTGCGCGCGATGCTGGACGGGGCGGATGCGGCCACGGCGGCCCCGCCACCGCGCCGGCGCTGGATCATTCCGGCTTGCTTCGAAGGGGCCGACGCGCCGGAGCTTGGGGAGATGGCGCGGCTCGCGGGCCTCTCCGAAGCGGAGGCGATTCGCGCGCTGACGGAAACCGAGACCCGCGTGCTGGCCATCGGATTCGCGCCCGGCCAGCCCTATCTGGGGCTGCTCCCGCCGCAGTGGAACGTGCCGCGCCGCACATCGCTCACCCGCGAGGTCCCCGCCGGTGCCCTCGTCGCCGCGCTGCGCCAGCTTGTGCTCTTTGCCAATCCCTCGCCGACCGGCTGGCGTCAGGTGGGGCGCTGCGCGCTGCGCGTCTTCCAGCCGGAAGCGGAGCGACCCTTTGCCCTCCAGCCCGGCGATGCCCTGCGCTTCCGGGCGGTGAGCGGCGCCGAGCTGGAGCGGCTGGACCGGGAGGCGGGTGACGGACTGGGCGGCGCGGTTCTGGAGCGGCTGCGATGAGCGCCGCACTGACGGTCCACCGGATCGGGCCCGCGGCTTCGGTGCAGGATGGCGGGCGGCCCGGCCTGCTCGCCTCGGGGCTCGCGCGCGGCGGGGCTCTGGATCGGCGGGCGCTGGCCGAGGCGGCGGCGCTGCTGGGCGCGCGGAGCCCGCTTGCCGGGCTGGAGCTGCCCGGCACCGGCGGCGCGTTCTCGGTCGACGCCCCCATCACCTTCGCCCTGACCGGCGCGCCGATGGCCGCCCGGATCGACGGGCGCGCGCTTGCGTGGTCCGCGACCCATCGGTTGCACCCTGGCGAAGGGCTCGAGATCGGCGCGGTACGGCGCGGTGCGGTGGGGTATCTGACCCCGGCGGGATCCATCGACAGCGCGCCTCTGCTGGGCAGCCGGTCGGCTCATATCGCGGCGGGGCTCGGGCGGTGGCTCGCGCCGGGAGACAGTCTGCCTTGCGCCACGGCGCCGGGTGATGAGGCGCTTGCGGGCCGGCTCCTGTCGCCCGAGGATCGCTTTTCGGGGGGCGTCCTTCGGGTCCTGCCGGGGCCGCAAACCGGGCTCTTTCCCGCGCCCCTGCGCGCGGCGTTTGCCGGCGCGCGCTTCCGGATCGGCCCCCGGACCAACCGGCAGGCGGCGGAGCTTCTCTGCCCCGACTGGCAGCCGAATCACCACGCGGGCGACCTTGTCTCCGACATCATCGGCCCCGGCGATATCCAGATTACAGGCGATGGCACGCCCTTTGTCCTGCTGGCTGAATGCCAGACCATCGGCGGCTACCCCCGCATCGGGACGGTGCATCCCGCCGACCTGCCGACGCTCGTCCAGTCGGGGTCCGATGCCGCGCTCTCGTTCCGCTTCACCGCCGAGGAGGACGCGCCGGCCTGGGTGCCGGAGGCCGAGGAAATCGCAGCCCTCGCGCGCCGGATCACCCCGCTGCGGCGCGACCCGGCGACGATGCCTGACCTGCTGTCCTATCAACTGATCAGCGGGGTTACGGCGGGGGATGACGCATGAAACCGGGGCGCCGCGCGGCCGGCGATGGCGGGCAACCGCCGCGTGGATCGGGCAGGTGACTCGACGAATCACCCTTTTCCTCGGGCGGACGAATTGCGATGGAGAGCGCACGGGCGCATGCGCCCAAGTGTGTTGCAGGGGGCGAAGGGCATGAAACTACTGGTTACAGGGTCGTCGGGCTTCATCGGCTATCACCTTGTCTCGCGCCTCCTGGATCAGGGGCACGAGGTCGTGGGGCTCGATGCGCTGACCGACTACTACAGCGTTGCGCTCAAGCAGGCGCGGCTTGCCATGCTCGACGGGCGGTCCGGGTTTCGCCAACTGCCCGGCCGGGTCGAGACGCCGGGCCTTTTGCGCGATCTGCTGGCCGAGGAGCGGCCGGAGGTGATCGTGCATTTCGCGGGGCAGGCCGGGGTGCGCCATTCGATCGAAGAGCCGCGTTCCTACCTCACCTCGAACATGCAGGGCGGGTTCGAGCTTCTGGAAGCCGTGCGGGCCCATCCGGTCAAGCATCTGCTCATCGCCTCCACCAGCTCGGTCTATGGTGCGAACACCGAGATGCCCTATCGCGAGACAGACAAGACCGACACGCCCATGTC
Organism: Poseidonocella sedimentorum; assembly: GCF_900116005.1. GTDB lineage: Bacteria > Pseudomonadota > Alphaproteobacteria > Rhodobacterales > Rhodobacteraceae > Poseidonocella > Poseidonocella sedimentorum. The sequence continues at coordinate 128,295 of NZ_FOYI01000002.1, read as the reverse complement.
CTTCTATGCGGCGACCAAGAAGGCGACCGAGGCGATGGGCCACTCCTATGCCCATCTCTTTGATATCCCAATGACATTTTTCCGGTTCTTCACCGTCTACGGCCCCTGGGGCCGGCCGGACATGGCGCCCTCGCTCTTTGCCGATGCGATCCTCAAGGGGCGGCCGATCAAGGTCTTCAACCATGGCGACATGCGCCGCGATTTCACCTTTGTGACCGACCTCGTGCGCGCGGTCGAGGCGCTGATCGATGCCGCGCCGGAGCGGGGAAAGCCGGTGGGGGCCCATGACAGCCTCTCGCCCGTCGCGCCGCATCGGATCGTGAACATCGGCAATGCCGAGCCTGTGCGCCTTCTGGATTTCATCGGCGCGCTGGAGCGGGCCCTCGGGCGCGAGGCGGAGAAGATCCTGATGGATATCCAGCCCGGGGACGTGCCCGCGACATGGGCCGAGACGTCGCTCCTGCGCGATCTGACCGGAGTGGAGATGGGCACATCGGTCGAGGCGGGCGTGGCCGAGTTCGCGGGTTGGTTCCGCGAATACCACCAGCTCTGAGGCAGCAAAGAAAACGCCCCCGGCCCGAAAGCCGGAGGCGTCTGTTTCAAACCCGAGGCGCGATCAGGCGCGCAGGTCGAACCGGTCGGCGTCCATCACCTTGGCCCAGGCCGCGACGAAATCGGTCACGAATTTCTCCGCGTTGTCGTCCTGGGCGTAGACCTCGGCATAGGCGCGCAGGATCGAGTTCGAGCCGAACACCAGATCCATCCGCGTCGCCGTCCACCTGGTCTCGCCGGTCTTGCGGTCGCGGATCTCGTAGAGGCGGTTGTCCACCGGTTTCCACTCATAGGCCATGTCGGTGAGGTTGACGAAGAAGTCAGTCGTCAGGGCCCCTTCGCGGTCGGTAAAGACGCCGTGCTTGCTGCCACCGTGGTTGGTGCCCATGGCGCGCATCCCGCCGACGAGGACGGTCATCTCATGCGCGGTGAGACCCATGAGTTGGGTCCGGTCGAGCATCATTTCCTCGGGGCTGACGACGTAGTCTTCCTTCTGCCAGTTGCGGTAGCCATCGGCGAGCGGCTCCAGCGGCTCGAAGGAGTCCGCGTCGGTCATCTCCTGAGTGGCATCGCCGCGACCGGGCGAGAACGGCACGGAGACATCGAAGCCCGCGGCCTTGGCCGCCTGCTCGACGCCGCAGTTGCCCGCAAGCACGATCACATCGGCGATGCTCGCCCCGGTTTCGGCCGCGATCGGCTCCAGCACGGAGAGCACCCTGGCGAGGCGGTCGGGCTCGTTGCCGATCCAGTCCTTTTGCGGCGCGAGGCGGATGCGCGCGCCGTTGGCGCCGCCGCGCATGTCCGAGCCGCGATAGGTCCGGGCGCTGTCCCAGGCGGTCGCGACCATCTCGGAGAGGGAGAGCCCGCTCTGCGCGATCCTCGCCTTCACCGCCGTCACGTCATAGCCCGTCGGGCCGGCGGGAATCGGATCCTGCCAGATCAGATCCTCGTCCGGCACATCGGGGCCGATGTAGTTGACCTTGGGGCCCATGTCGCGGTGGGTCAGCTTGAACCAGGCGCGGGCGAAGGTGTCGGCGAAATACTCCGGATCGGCCATGAACTTCTGGCAGATCGCGTTGTAAGCCGGGTCGACCTTCATCGCCATGTCCGCATCCGTCATCATCGGGTTGCGGCGCTTGCTCGGATCGCTCGCGTCGACGGGCTTGTCCTCTTCCTTGATGGTCACCGGCTCCCACTGATGGGCGCCCGCGGGCGATTGCCGCAGCTCCCACTCGTGGCCGAAGAGCATCTCGAAGAAGCCCATGTCGAACCGGGTCGGCTCGGTGGTCCAGGCGCCCTCAAGCCCGGAGGTGACCACGTTGGCCGCCTTGCCGTTCATGTTGGGGTTGCGCCAGCCGAAGCCCTGCTCCTCGATCGGGGCGCCTTCCGGGTCGACCCCGAGCGCGCTCGCGTCGCCGTTGCCGTGGGTCTTGCCGACGGTGTGGCCGCCGGCGGTCAGCGCGACGGTCTCCTCGTCGTTCATCGCCATCCGGGCAAAGGTCTCGCGAATCTGGGCTGCGGTCTTCATCGGGTCGGACTTGCCGTTGACGCCCTCGGGGTTGACGTAGATCAGGCCCATCTGCACCGCGGCGAGCGGGTTTTCCATGGTCGAGGGATCTTCGACATCGTCGTAGCGCTCGTCGGACGGCGCGAGCCATTCCTTCTCGGAGCCCCAGTAGACATCGGTCTCGGGCGCCCAGATATCGGCCCGGCCAAAGCCGAAGCCAAAGGTCTTCAGGCCCATGTTCTCGTAGGCGATGGTGCCGGCGAGGACCATCAGGTCGGCCCAGCTGACCGCGTTGCCGTATTTCTTCTTGATCGGCCAGAGCAGACGGCGCGCCTTGTCGAGGCTGACATTGTCGGGCCAGGAGTTGAGCGGCGCGAAGCGCTGGTTGCCGGTGCCGCCACCACCGCGGCCATCGGCCACGCGGTAGGAGCCCGCGGCGTGCCAGGACATGCGGATCATCAGCCCGCCGTAATGCCCCCAGTCGGCCGGCCACCAGTCCTGGCTGTCGGTCATCAGCGCGTGCAGGTCTTTCTTCAGCGCTTCGAAGTCGAGCGACTTGACCGCCTCGCGATAGTCGAAGTCCGGGCCCATGGGGTCGGTCTTGGTGTCATGCTGATGCAGGATTTCCAGATTGAGCGCGTTGGGCCACCAGCTCGTCACCGAGGTGCCGCTCTTGGTGTTGCCGCCGTGCACGACCGGGCAGGTGCCCACAATGATATCGTTTCCGTCCATGTCCATCTCCCAGGAAAGCTGCGTTTATCGTGGCTGAAAGCGAGGTGTCCGCGCCGTCAGATCTGCGGCTATCAGGGAGTAGCCATAAGGTAAAATTCTGTTTTCTATATTTTGTTATAGGAAAAGGCTATAATACAGCTGCCCCCGGGGCTTGCCGGGGATCGCGCCGCTGGCTGTGCGCGCCCCATGGGTTTGATTTTGGGTTGCGGATCGGCGGCCATGGGCCTATATGCGGCTCAACAGCGGCGCGTTGGCCTCCGGGCAGAACGTTCCACCGGGAAATATCGACGGGCCGCGGGCCCGTTTTTTTGTGTTTGGATGATCCGATGAGCAATGACCTGATCGCCAGAGCCGCCATTGACCGCCGAGTCGCGGAAATCATCGCCCCCGTTGTCGAGGACATGGGGTTCGAGCTTGTGCGTGTGCGCCTCATGGGCGGCAAGGCGCCGATCTTGCAGATCATGGCCGAAAAACCCGAGGGCGGGATCGAGGTCGATGACTGCGCCGAGATTTCCACCGCGGTGAGCGCCGTGCTCGACGTGGAGGATCCGATCATCGACGCCTATACGCTCGAAGTCTCCTCGCCCGGAATCGACCGGCCGCTGACCCGGCTGAAGGATTTCGACAGCTGGCAGGGCTACGAGGCCAAGATCGAGACCCAGGAGCTGATCGACGGCCGCCGCCGCTTCAAGGGCGCGCTCGCCGGCACCGAGGGCGGCGAGGTCCTGATCGAGATCGAAGAGGGCACGATCGGGCTGCAATTCGACTGGCTGGCGGATGCCAAGCTGGTCCTGACAGATGAGCTCATCCGCGATGTGCTGCGCAGCCGCAAGGACGCAGGCGCCGTGGATGAAAGCCAGTTTGATGAGATCGACACCATCCTTGATGGCCAGGAGGACTGAGTACATGGCAATCACATCCGCCAACCAGCTTGAGCTTTTGCAGACCGCGGAGGCCGTGGCGCGCGAAAAGATGATCGACCCGGGCCTCGTGGTGGAGGCGATGGAAGAGAGCCTCGCCCGCGCCGCCAAGAGCCGCTACGGCTCGGAGATGGACATCCGCGTGACCATCGACCGCAAGACCGGCCGCGCGACATTCACCCGCGTGCGCACCGTGGTCGAGGATGAAGAGCTTGAGAACTATCAGGCGGAACTGACCGTAGAGCAGGCCAGGCAGTACCTCGAAAACCCGGCCGTGGGCGATGAGTATGTCGAGGAAATCCCGCCCGTGGACATGGGCCGGATCGCCGCGCAATCGGCCAAGCAGGTCATATTGCAGAAGGTCCGCGAAGCCGAGCGCGACCGTCAGTACGAAGAATTCAAGGACCGCGCCGGCACGATCATCAACGGCGTCGTCAAGCGCGAGGAATACGGCAACGTCATCGTCGATATCGGCCGTGGCGAGGGCGTGCTGCGCCGCAACGAGAAGATCGGCCGCGAAAGCTATCGCCCGAACGACCGTATCCGCTGCTACATCAAGGACGTGCGCCGCGAGGCCCGCGGGCCCCAGATCTTCCTGTCGCGCACCGCGCCGGAATTCATGGCCGAGCTGTTCAAGATGGAAGTGCCCGAGATCTACGACGGCATCATCGAACTCAAGGCCGTGGCCCGCGATCCCGGCTCCCGGGCCAAGATCGCCGTGATTTCCTATGACAATTCCATCGATCCGGTCGGGGCCTGCGTCGGGATGCGCGGCTCGCGCGTTCAGGCGGTGGTCAACGAGCTTCAGGGCGAAAAGATCGACATCATCCCGTGGAACGAGGACATGCCGACCTTCCTCGTCAACGCGTTGCAGCCCGCCGAGGTCTCCAAGGTGGTGCTTGATGAAGAGGCCGAGCGCATCGAGGTGGTCGTCCCCGACGAACAGCTCAGCCTCGCGATCGGCCGCCGCGGCCAGAACGTGCGCCTTGCGTCGCAGCTCACCGGCCTCGACATCGACATCATGACCGAGGAAGAGGAATCGGCCCGCCGCCAGAAGGAATTCGAAGAGCGCACCCGCCTCTTCATGGCCGCGCTGGATCTCGACGAGTTCTTCGCCCAGCTTCTCGTCTCCGAAGGGTTCACCACGCTCGAAGAGGTGGCCTATGTCGAGGTGGACGAGCTGATCGTCATCGACGGGGTCGACGAGGACACCGCCAACGAGCTGCAGGCCCGCGCCCGCGACGTGCTCGAAGCCCAGGCCAAGGCCGCGCTCGAACATGCGCGCGAATTGGGTGTCGAAGACAGCCTGGTTGAATTCGACGGGCTCACTCCCCAAATGGTGGAAGCATTGGCCGAAGACGGCGTGAAAACGCTGGAAGATTTCGCGACCTGCGCCGACTGGGAACTTGCCGGCGGCTGGACGACGGAAAACGGCGAGCGCATCAAGGACGATGGCCTTTTGGAAAAGTTCGATGTCTCGCTCGAAGAGGCACAGAACCTTGTGATGACCGCTCGGGTCCTGCTGGGCTGGATCGATCCGGATGATCTCGTGGCGGATGCCGAAGAGGGCGAGGACCTTGAGGGCGAAGACGCCGCCGTCGAGGCCGAGGCCTGAACCGAGGAGAATCGATGAGCCGAGGCGGCCAGAGAAAAACCCGCGACGACGGGCCGGAGCGCAAATGCATCGCCACGGGCGAGGTGCAGCCTGCGACCGGCCTGATCCGGTTCGTGACCTCGCCCGACGGGCTGTTGGTTCCGGACATTCTCGGCAAGTTGCCGGGGCGCGGATACTGGGTCTCGGCGGATCGCGCCGCGCTTGAGACGGCGATCAAGAAGAAGCTCTTTGCCCGCGCCGCGCGGCAGCAGCTGAGCGTGCCCGAGGGGCTGATCGACGAGGTGGAGGCGCAGCTCGCGCGCCGCGTGGTCGACTTGCTCAGCATGGCGCGCAAGTCCGGCGCCGCGGTGTCGGGGTATGAGAAAGTAAAGGATTGGCTCGGTAAAGAGCAGGCCCGCGTGTTGCTCCAGGCGAGTGACGGCTCGGAGCGGGGCAAGTCGAAACTGAGCACGCCGCAGGGCGGCCGCTTCATCGGCTGGCTCACCTCGGGGGAGCTGGGATTGGCTTTCGGGCGTGAAACTGTGATACATGCCGCGCTTGCGTCTGGTGGACTCGCTTCGCGTGTTGTAGAGGAAGCGGCAAAGCTTAAGGGCTTGCGCGGATTGGACGGCGGGAAAACGCCCGCCGGGAAGGAAAAGACGGCTATATGAGCGATAACGACGGCAAAAAGACACTCGGCGTCCGCGGTGGCGGGCCACGTTCGGGCAATGTGAAGCAGAGCTTCAGCCACGGGCGGACGAAAAACGTCGTGGTGGAAACCAAACGCAAGCGCGTTGTGGTGCCGAAAGCGGGTGCGGCCAAGCCGGGTGCGCCCGGCGCCGGTGGTCGAAGCCCCGCGAGCAACCCGTCCAACCGTCCTGCCGGGATCACCGACGCGGAGATGGAACGGCGCCTGCGCGCATTGCAGGCGGCCAAGGCGCGCGAGGCCGAAGATCAGGCCAAGCGCGAGGCCGACGAGAAGGCGCGCGCCGAAGAGCGCGACCGCCTGCGCGCCGAGAAGGAACAGAAAGAGCGCGAGCAGCGCGAGGCCGAGGAAAAGGCCCGCCACCGCGCCGAGGAAGAGGTGCGCGCTGCCAAGGAAGCGGCGGAGGCGGCCAAACGCGCCACCGAAGCGCCCAAGGAAGCTGCGCCCGCCAAGGAAGCACCGGCGGCACGCCCGACCGGCAACAAACCCGCGCCGGCGCCCGGCCCCCGTAAATCCGATCGCGAGCGCGAAGAGCGCGGTCGCTCGGCCAAGGGCCGCGGCGACAGTGGCCGCCGCTCCGGCAAGCTGACGCTCAACCAGGCGCTCACCGGTGGCGAAGGCGGCCGGCAGAAATCGCTCGCAGCGATGAAGCGCAAGCAGGAACGCGCCCGGCAAAAGGCCATGGGCGGGAGCCAGGAGCGCGAGAAGGTCGTGCGCGAGGTCAAGCTGCCCGAGGCGATCACCGTGGGCGAGCTGGCCAACCGGATGGCGGAGCGCGTGGCCGATGTGGTCAAGTCGCTCATGAACAGCGGCATCATGGCGACGCAGAACCAGTCCATCGACGCCGATACCGCCGAGCTCATCATCGAGGAATTCGGCCACAAGGTGACCCGGGTCTCCGATGCTGACGTCGAGGATGTCATCCACACCAAGGAAGACAGCGACGAGGAGCTCAAATCTCGCCCGCCGGTCATCACCATCATGGGCCACGTCGACCACGGCAAGACATCGCTGCTCGACAAGATCCGCAACGCCAAGGTTGTCGCGGGCGAGGCCGGGGGCATCACCCAGCATATCGGGGCCTATCAGGTCAAGACCGACAGCGGCGCGGTGCTCTCCTTCCTCGACACGCCGGGCCACGCGGCCTTCACCTCGATGCGCTCGCGCGGCGCACAGGTGACGGACATCGTCGTGCTTGTTGTCGCCGCCGATGACGCGGTCATGCCGCAGACCATCGAGGCGATCAATCACGCCAAGGCGGCGAACGTGCCGATGATCGTGGCGATCAACAAGATGGACAAACCGGGCGCAACCCCGGACAAGGTCCGGACCGATCTGCTACAGCACGAGGTCGTCGTCGAGGCGATGTCGGGCGAGGTGCAGGACGTTGAAGTCTCGGCCATGACCGGTCAGGGCATTGACGAGCTGCTCGAAGCCATCGCACTGCAGGCCGAGATCCTCGAGCTCAAGGCCAACCCCGATCGCAACGCCGAAGGCGCCGTGATCGAGGCCCAGCTCGACGTGGGCCGCGGCCCCGTCGCGACCGTTCTTGTGCAGAAAGGCACGCTGCGCCAAGGCGATATCTTCGTCGTCGGCGAGCAGTGGGGCAAGGTCCGCGCGCTGATCAACGACCGGGGCGACCGGGTCAAGGAAGCGGGTCCGTCGGTGCCGGTCGAGGTGCTTGGCCTCAACGGGACACCCGAGGCGGGCGACGTGCTCAATGTGGTCGAGACCGAGGCGCAGGCGCGCGAGATCGCGGAATACCGCGAGCAGGCCGCCAAGGACAAACGCGCAGCGGCCGGCGCCGCGACGACGCTCGATCAGCTTCTGGCCAAGGCCAAGGAAGACGAGAACGTCAAGGAGCTGCCCATTCTGGTCAAGGCCGACGTGCAGGGCTCTGCCGAGGCGATCATCCAGGCGATGGAGAAGATCGGCAACGAGGAGGTGCGCGTGCGCGTGCTGCACTCGGGCGTCGGCGCCATCACCGAGACGGATATCGGCCTTGCCGAAGCCTCTGGCGCGCCGGTCATCGGCTTCAACGTCCGGGCCAACGCGACCGCGCGGAACGTGGCCAACCAGAAGGGCGTCGAGATCCGCTACTACAGCGTGATCTATGACCTCGTGGACGATGTGAAGGCGGCGGCCTCTGGCCTGCTCTCCGCCGAAATCCGCGAGACCTTCATCGGCTACGCCAAGATCAAGGAAGTCTTCAAGGTCACCGGCGTTGGCAAGGTTGCCGGCTGTCTCGTGACCGAAGGCGTCGCGCGCCGCTCTGCCGGTGTGCGCCTCCTGCGCGACGACGTGGTGATCCACGAGGGTACGCTCAAGACGCTCAAGCGCTTCAAGGACGAGGTTGCCGAAGTGCAATCGGGTCAGGAATGCGGGATGGCCTTCGAGAACTACGACGACATTCGCCCCGACGATGTCATCGAGATCTTCGAGCGGCAGGAAGTCGAGCGCAATCTGGACTGATCCGCGCGCACGTACGGCGCTATCGATTAAAAAGGGTGGCCTCCGGGCCGCCCTTTTTGCTGTAGGGGTGGGCCATGGGCTCGGTCTGCACTCCTAGAACGTGATAATCTCCAAATCTGAACGGGTCGCGGTTCTGCGCCACTGCTTTCAATGCGAGAGGCGGAAGCCCGCGATTTCGTCCTGAGTGGGGGAACAAAAAAAGGGTGACCCATCGGATCACCCTTCCTAAAATCTTGAGCCGTGTCTCGCGCCTCTGGGTTATGCCGAAATCGGCAGGCCCGTGTAGAGGCGTTTGCCAACTTTGATAACGATCTCGCCGTTATTCAGCGTGCGAACCAGCAAACCTTGTACCGAGACACAACTTCCAAGTGTGATTGTCTTTACCACGAGCCTGCGCCCTCCCTGTCTCGACTGATGTAACTATTCCGCCAAATTACTGACACGTTAAGTTTAAATTTCCGGCGTTGCGCTGAAATCTTGGACGGCGTGCGGCGGATCGGCGGATTATCGCCGACTACAGCAGTTCCCGTATGACGGGAATCAGGGGAATGTCCGCGGCCGGCATCGGATAGCTGCGCAGATCCGCCGGGCGGACCCATTTCAACACCTGGCCTTCGCGCGGCCGGGGCGCGCCTTCCCACCTGCGGCAGGCAAAGAGCGGCATCAGCAAATGAAAGGTCTCATAGCTGTGGCTGGCAAAGCTCAGCGGCGCGAGGCAGCTTTGCCACGTATCGATCCCGAGTTCTTCGTGGAGTTCGCGAATCAGAGCCGCCTCGGGGGTCTCGCCCGGCTCGACCTTGCCGCCCGGAAACTCCCAGAGCCCGGCCATGGGCTTGCCCTCGGGGCGTTGCGCCAGCAGCACCCGCCCGTCCACGTCGATCAGCGCGACCGCCGAGACGAGCACGGTTTTCACGAGCGGTAATCCGCGTTGATCGAAATGTAGCCGTGGGTGAGATCGCAGGTCCAGACCGTCGCCTCGCCATTGCCGAGCCCCAGATCGACGCGGATCTTGATCTCCTGGCCCTTCATGTGGGTGGCGCCATCGGCCTCGCGGTACTCCGGATGGACCCAGCCATCGGCGGCGACCTGTGTTTCCCCGAACCAGATCGCGAGCCTGTCGCGATCCGCGGGGGCCCCGGATTTGCCGATCGCCATGACGACACGGCCCCAGTTGGGATCTTCGCCGGCGACGGCGGTCTTGATCAGAGGCGAGTTGGCGATGGCCATGGCGTGCGTTCTGGCGCCGGCGTCGCTGTCGGCTCCGGTGACGCGCACCTCGACGAATTTGGTCGCGCCCTCGCCGTCGCGGACAACCTGATGCGCGAGGTCGAGCATCACGCCGCGCAGCGCCTCCTTGAAGAGCCCCTCGGGTTCTTTTACCGCCACGCCGGAAGCGCCGGTGGCGGCGAGCAGGAGGGCGTCGGAAGTGGACGTGTCGCTGTCCACGGTGATGCTGTTGAAGGTGGGGCCGACGAGATCGTCGAGCATGGACTGCAGAACAGGCCGCTCGATTTTCGCATCGGTGAAGATATAGACCAGCATCGTCGCCATGTCGGGCGCGATCATGCCGGAGCCCTTGGCGATCCCGGCGATGCGGACCGTCCCGCCGGGCAGGGGGACCTCGGCCGATACGCCTTTGGGGAAGGTGTCGGTGGTCATGATCGCGCGGGCGGCCCGGTCAATCGCGGCGCCATCCAGCGCGGCCTTGAGCTCATCGAGCTTGGCGGTGATGCGCCCGTGGGGCAGCGGCTCGCCGATCACACCGGTGGAGGAGGAAAAGACCCGCGCTTCCGCGATCCCGAGCGTTTCGGCGACGGCGGACGTGACCGCGCGGGTGGCGTCGATCCCGTTGCGGCCGGTGAAGGCGTTGGCGTTGCCCGAGTTGACGATGATCGCCGCGCGCCCCTCGGCGGGCCCCGCGATCTTGGCTTGGCAATCGAGCACCGGCGCCGCCCGCGTGGTGGAGCGGGTGAAGACGCCGGCCATCTGCGTGCCCTCGGCGAGCTCGGCAAGCATCACGTCAACGCGGCCCGCGTAGCGCACCCCCGCGGCGACGGCGGCGAAGCGCACGCCGCCGATTTCGGGCAGATCGGGGAAGGACTCCGGGGCGAGCGGCGAAACCTTGGTCATCTGGCGGTGCTCACTCGTCCACGAGGCTGTAGTCGGAGAGCGCGCTGGCGTCGATCTTGTCGGGCTCGACGCGGGTGATCACGGCGGATTCGCGCAGCTCTGCGATCCGGGCGGCCACGGCCTCGTTGCGGATCTGGTCGGTGATCTGGTTGCGGACGTCGTCCAGCGGCGGGATCTGGGAGTCGCGGCTGTCGTTGAGCTGGACAAGGTGCCAGCCGAACTGGGTCTGGATCGGGCCAGACACGGCGCCGGGCTCCAGCGTCTTGACCGCATCTTCGAAGGGTTTGACCATCATCCCCTCGCCGAACCAGCCGAGATTGCCGCCATTGGGGCCGGAGGGCCCGGTGGAGTGTTCCTTGGCCAGCGCGCCGAAATCGGCCCCGGCCTCGATCTCTGCCGCCAGGGCGAGGGCTTCTTCCTCGGTCTCCACGAGAATGTGAGAAGCGTTGTACTCCGGTGTGGCGCCGGCGCTTGCGTAGTCCTGCTCGTAGCGCGCCTCGATGGCGGCCACGGTGAGCGCATCGCCCACGACCTGCTCCATCACATCGGCGGCGATCATGTTGCGCTCTTCGTTCTCCAGCGCGAGGGCCACGAAGCCCGGCGCCTCGCCCTCAAGCGACTGCGCGAGCAACTCCTGCTGCACGAGCTGGTCGAGCAGGGCGGTGTAGAGCACCGGATCGGGGAGTTCCTGATACTGCGGCGGCAGTTTCGCGCGCGTCAGGATCAGGTGTCCCATGGTGATTTCAGTGCCGTTGACATCGGCGACCACGGTCTGCGCCGAGACGCCGTCGTCCTGGGCCGCCAGAGGCGTGACCATGGTGACACAGAGCGCGCTGGCGGCGAGAGTGCCGAGCAGAATGGAACGGAACTGGGGCATTGATGCATCCTTTTGAGGCCGTGCCGCGGGGCCACGGCGTTGACACTAATATGCTGGCCCCTTACATCGCACAAGTCGATCACGGGAGGCCCTACGGCATCTGTTTCTAGGGAGCGCCCCGCGGACAGGCAAGCAAGGACCGAACACGACTTTGTAAGGTTCGGGGCAAACAGGCGGAGACGTAATGCTGGGTTTTGGAACAGTTGCCAGAAAGATCTTCGGCACCCCGAACGATCGGTTGGTAAAGGCCACCCGGCCGCTCGTCGCTCAGATCAACGCGCTGGAGCCCGAGTTCGAGGCCCTGAGCGACGATGAGCTGATCGCACGCACGGCCGATCTACGCACCCGCGCGGAAGGCGGCGAGAGCCTCGATGCGCTGTTGCCCGAGGCCTTCGCCAACTGCCGCGAGGCGGCGCGCCGCGCCCTCGGCCTCCGGGCGTTCGACGTCCAGCTGATGGGCGGGATCTTCCTGCACCAGGGCAATATTTCCGAGATGAAGACCGGGGAGGGCAAGACCCTCGTCGCCACATTCCCCGCCTATCTCAACGCGCTCACCGGCAAGGGCGTTCATATCGTGACGGTCAACGACTACCTCGCCAAGCGCGATGCGGAGTGGATGAGCAAGGTCTATGCCGCGCTCGGGCTCAGCACCGGTGTCGTCTATCCGCAGCAGCCGGAGGCCGAGAAACAGGCCGCCTATGCCGCCGATATCACCTATGCCACCAACAACGAGCTGGGCTTCGACTACCTGCGCGACAACATGAAATCGAAGCTGTCGGACATGTCGCAGCGTGGGCACAACTTCGCCATCGTCGACGAGGTGGACAGCATCCTGATCGACGAGGCCCGCACGCCGCTCATCATTTCCGGCCCGGCGCAGGATCGCAGCGAGCTTTACGTCTCGGTCGACCGGCTGATCCCCGATCTGTCCGAAGAGCATTTCACCATCGACGAGAAGACGCGAAACGTCACCTTCACCGACGAGGGCAACGAGTTCCTCGAAGAGCAGCTCAAGGCCCGCGGCCTCCTGCCCGAAGAACAGAGCCTTTACGATCCGGAAAGCACGACGATCGTGCACCACATCAATCAGGGCCTGCGCGCGCACAAGCTGTTCCAGAAGGACAAGGATTACATCGTCCGGGATGGCGACGTGGTGCTGATCGACGAATTCACCGGCCGGATGATGGCCGGGCGGCGGCTCTCCGACGGGCTGCACCAGGCGATCGAGGCCAAGGAAGGCTGCACCATCCAGCCCGAGAACGTGACCCTCGCCTCCGTCACCTTCCAGAACTATTTCCGGCTCTACAACAAGCTCTCCGGCATGACCGGCACGGCCGCCACCGAGGCCGAAGAGTTTCAGGAAATCTACGGGCTTGGCGTCGTCGAGGTCCCGACCAACCGCGAGATCGCGCGGATCGACGAGGACGATCAGGTCTTCCGCACCGCCAAGGAGAAGTTCGAGGCGATCGTGGCGACGATCAAGGAGGCCCACGAGAAGGCGCAGCCGGTGCTCGTCGGGACCACCTCCATCGAGAAATCCGAGTTCCTGTCGCAAATGCTCGCCGCCGAGGGCATCCCGCACAACGTCCTCAACGCGCGCCAGCACGAGCAGGAGGCCCAGATCGTCGCCGATGCGGGCAAGCTCGGCGCGGTCACCATCGCGACCAACATGGCCGGGCGCGGGACCGACATCCAGCTTGGCGGCAATGTCGAGATGAAGGTGCTGGAGGCGCTGGCCGCCGATCCCGAGGCCAATCCCGACGAGCTTCGCACGAAGATCGAGGCCGAACACGCCGATGAAAAGGCCAAGGTGCTCGAAGCCGGCGGGCTCTTTGTTCTGGCCACCGAGCGCCACGAGAGCCGCCGAATCGACAACCAGCTCCGCGGCCGCTCCGGCCGTCAGGGCGATCCGGGTCGCTCGTCCTTCTTCCTGTCGCTCGAAGACGATCTGATGCGCATCTTCGGGTCCGAACGGCTCGACAAGATGCTCTCGCGGCTCGGGCTCAAGGATGGCGAGGCCATCGTCCACCCATGGGTCAACAAGTCGCTCGAACGGGCGCAGGCCAAGGTCGAGGGGCGCAACTTCGACATTCGCAAGCAGCTCCTGAAATTCGACGACGTGATGAACGATCAGCGCAAGGTGATCTTCAGCCAGCGCCGCGAGATCATGGAGACCGAGGATCTCTCCGAGATCACCGCCGACATGCGCGATCAGGTGATCGACGATCTCATCGAGCAATACATGCCGCCCAAGACCTACGCCGATCAGTGGGACACTGAGGGGCTTTATGCCGCCGCAATCGAAAAGCTCGGGATCGACGTGCCCGTGATTGCCTGGGCGCAGGAGGACGGGGTCGACGACGAGGTCATCGTCGAGCGGCTCACCGAGGCCTCCGACAAGATGCTCGCCGAGAAGGCCGAGGCCTTCGGGCCCGAGAACATGCGCAACATCGAAAAACAGGTGTTGTTGCAGACCATCGACCAGAAATGGCGCGAACATCTGCTGACGCTTGAACATCTGCGCTCCGTCGTCGGTTTCCGCGGCTATGCGCAACGCGATCCGCTCAACGAGTACAAGACCGAGGCCTTCCAGCTCTTTGAAGGGATGCTCGACAGCCTGCGCGAGCAGGTCACGCAGCAGATCGCCCAGATTCGCCCGATGACGCAGGAAGAGCAGGCGGCGATGATGGCGCAGCTCCGCGCGCAACAGGCGCAGCTTGAGGCCGCGGCCAAGGCGCCGCAACCCGCGACCGAGACCGCCGATGCGGGCGAGGCGCCGGCAGAGGCCACCGTGCCCGCAGACGGGTTCGACGAGACCAACCCCGAGACATGGGGCAACCCGGGCCGCAACGAGGCCTGCCCCTGCGGATCGGGCAAGAAATTCAAGCATTGCCACGGTCGGCTCGTCTGACGCGCAGGCGGCGCGCGGGGGTGATGTCTCCTGCGCGCCTCTGGCTGCTCTGTGCGGCCATCCTCCTCGCTCCGCTCAGCGCCCGGGCCGAGGAGATCACCCTGCGCGCGCCGGACGCGGATTTCGCCTTCTCCGGCCAGTTGCTGGGCTTTGACGGCCGTTATTTCCGTATCGACAGCGCCTACGGCATCCTGACGCTCGACGGCCAGGGTCTCGTTTGCGACGGCGCGCCGTGCCCGGACCGCGCCGCCTTCGCGCCAACCCTGCGCATCGCCACCGATCCCGCTCTGGCTCCCGTGCTCTGGCCCGCTCTGGTCGAGGCTTTCGCGCGGGGCAGGGGGCTGGAGGTCGAGCGGTTCGAGGCCGGCGCGCGCCATTCCGGGCTCACCCTCCGGTCGCGCGGGGAGGATGGGGCAGACGGCGCGCTGCGTTTCACCGTCCGGCTACACACCACCGATGCCTCCGAAGGGGTGGCCGACCTGCTCGCCGGCGAGGCCGATCTGCTCGCCGCCGCGCGGGCGCTGACCGAGGATGAGCTGATGCTGTTGCAGGGGGCCGGGCTCGGCGCGCTCGACGGGCCGCACCGGCAACGCCGCCTCGCGCGGGACGCCCTGGTCCCCGTCGCGGAAGACGGCGCGCCGCCTTTACCCGTGGAACTGTCCGACTTGATGCTGGACGTTCTGGAGCCGGAGGAGGGCGGGGCGCCCCTTGCGCGCGGCGGCAATCAGGCGGACCGGTGGCACCATCTGACCGGCGGGGCGTCCGCGCGCCCCGTCTCGCCGTCCCTCCTGCCCTACGCTGCCAGCCGCGGCGCCCGTACGCGCCCCCTGCAAGGCGCCTGCGGGCTGCGGCAGACCGCCCGGGATGCAACCCTGCGGAGCGGCGACTACGCGCTGACCGTGCCCCTGCGCCTCTACATCCCCGCGCCGCGCCTGCCCGCGCTCTCCCGTGCCTTCCTCGCCTATCTTGATAGCGACGCCGCGCAGCGCGTCATTCGCCGCGCAGGGTTCATCGACGCGCTGCCTGCGGTGGCCTCGGAGGGGCTCTCGAAGGAGCGTCTTCGCAACGCGGTGCTGCAGGACGGAGCGAGTTTGGCGCGCCTGCGGTCGCTCGTTGCCGAGCTCGGGGATCGCTCGCGTCTGGCAGTTGACCTGCGCGGCGACGCCGGGCGTTCCGAGCAGCAATTGCGCCGGGTCATCGCGGCGTTGCAGCGGGACGCGGGCGACATCCTCATCATCGGGTTCGGTGGCACCGAAGCGCAGAGCCTCGCGCGCGCCGAGGCGCTGCGGGAGCGGTTGCTCGCGCACTGGCCCGAGGGGGCGGATGCGATGACGGCAAGGGGCTTCGGCGGGGCGCTCCCGCTTGTCTGCGACGACGCGCCCGGTGCGGCGCGGATCAATGCCCGCGTGGAAATCTGGCTCGCGCCGTCGGCTCAGAGATAGCCTTCGGTCCGAAAGCTCAGCTCCTTGGATTTACCGACGATGATATGGTCATGCAGCGTGATGCCCATGACATCCGCCGCGTCGAGAATCTGGTTCGTCATGGCGATATCCGCGTCCGAGGGGGTCGGATCGCCCGACGGGTGATTGTGCACGAGGATAATGGCCGAGGCGTTGATCTCCAGCGCGCGTTTGACCACCTCGCGGGGGTAGACCGGCACATGATCGACCGTGCCCTCGGCCTGTTCCTCATCGGCAATGAGGACGTTCTTGCGATCGAGAAAGAGAATGCGGAATTGCTCGGTCTCGCGGTGTGACATGGTCGCGTGGCAGTAGTCGATCAGGGCTTTCCAAGTGGAGACCACCGGCCGCTCCATCACCCGCGAGCGCGACAGCCGGTGCGCCGCGGCCTCGACGATCTTGAGCTCGCAAACCACCGCCGGGCCCACGCCGTTGACCTTGAGCAGGCGCGGAATAGGGGCCGAGAGCACGCCGTTGAAATCGCCGAAAAGCTCCAGCAATTCGCGCGCGAGCGGTTTCACGTCGCAGCGCGGGATCGCGCGAAAGAGGACCAGCTCCAGCATCTCGTAATCGGGCAAAGCCCCCGCGCCGCCGTTGAGGAATCGCTCGCGCAGCCGGGCGCGGTGATCCTTGATATAGGAGGGCAGCTTGCTGGAATTGCCCCGGGAGCGGCGCTTGCCATAGCTTTTTGTGCTGCGCGCTTCATCATTGGCAAAGAGCGACATCGGAGCTTCGGCGAAGTTGAAGAACTTTTTCATGGCGGCAACTGTGCCGCACCCGGATGAACGGGCGGTTAACCAGTTGCCGGGCCACGAGAAATTCGCGCGGCCCGGACTGTTGGTTTGATGGGGCCGACGGGGCGGCTCAGCCCTTCATCGAATCCCAGAAGCTTTTGACCGAGCTGAAGAAGCTGGAGCTTTCGGGGCTGTTGTCGGAGCTTTCGGCGTCGAATTCCTTCAGCAGCTCTTTTTGCCGCGTGGTGAGGTTCACCGGGGTTTCGACGGCCAGTTCGATGAACATGTCGCCGCGCGCGCCGCCGCGCAGGGCGGGCATGCCCTTGCCGCGCAGGCGCATCTGACGGCCCGCCTGGCTGCCGGCGGGGATCTTGACGCGCGAACGCCCGCCCTCGATCGTCGGGACTTCGATATCGCCGCCGAGCGCCGCTGTGGCCATGCTCACGGGCACGCGGCAGTGAAGCTCGTTGCCCTCCCGCTCGAAGAGCTTGTGCGGGGCCACCTCGACGAAGATGTAGAGATCGCCCGTCGGCCCGCCGCGCATGCCCGCTTCGCCCTCACCCGCAAGGCGGATGCGCGTGCCGGTCTCGACACCGGCGGGAATGTTGACCGAAAGCGCGCGTTCCTTCTGCACGCGTCCGGCCCCGCCGCAGGATTTGCACGGGTTGGAGATCGTCTGTCCGAGGCCGGAACAGGTCGGGCAGGTGCGCTCCACCGTGAAGAAGCCCTGCTGCGCACGGACTTTGCCCATGCCCGCACAGGTCGGGCAGGTGATGGGTTCGGCGCCGCCCTCCGCCCCGGAGCCGCTGCAGGCGGTGCAGACGGTGGAGCCGGGGACGTTGATCGTCTTCTTGAGGCCGGAAAAGGCATCTTCGAGCGAGATTCGCAGGTTGTAGCGCAGATCGGCGCCGCGTGCGGCCCGCTGCCGGGCCCCGCCGCCGCGCTGGCCGCCCATGAAATCGCCGAAGAGGTCGTCGAAGACATCCGAGAAGGCCGAAGCGAAGTCGCCCTGCCCGCCCGCGCCGGGACGCGCCCCGCCGCCACCGCCCATGCCGCCCTCAAAGGCTGCATGGCCGAAGCGGTCATAGGCCGCCTTTTTCTCGGCATCCTTGAGGACCTCATAGGCCTCGCCGGCTTCCTTGAACTTGCCTTCAGCAGCCGGATCATCGGAATTGCGGTCCGGGTGAAGCTCCTTGGCCTTGCGGCGATAGGCTTTCTTGATCTCGTCGGCGGAGGCGCCGCGCTCGACCCCCAAGACATCGTAATAGTCGCGTTTTGACATCGGTTCTTCCCCCTAGCGGAACGAGAAGGGCCGGTCCGGTGACCGAACCGGCCCTTGGTGCCCCGGGTTCCGGGATGTTGTCAGGCGCGTTTGTCGCTGCCGAGATCTTCGAAATCGGCGTCGACGATATCGTCCGCGTCCGGGCTTGCCTCGTCGGCCGCCTCCGGCTCGCTGGCGCCACCCTCGTCCTGGCTGGACTTGTAGATGGCCTCGCCCAGCTTCATCGCCGCTTCGGTCACGTTCTGGATGCCCGACTTGATCTTCTCGGCGTCGTCGCTCTCAAGCTCGTCCTTGAGCGCGGCGATGGCCAGTTCGATCGCTTCGATGGTGGTCGGATCGACCTTGTCGGCGTGCTCTTCCATCGACTTCTCGGTCGAGTGGATGAGGCTCTCCGCCTGGTTCTTGGCCTCGACGAGATCGCGGCGGGCCTTGTCGGCCTCGGCGTTCTCTTCGGCTTCCTTGACCATGTTCTCGATGTCGGCATCCGACAGACCGCCAGACGCCTGGATCGTGATCTTCTGCTCCTTGCCGGTGCCTTTGTCGGTCGCGCCGACGGAGACGATGCCGTTGGCGTCGATGTCGAAGGTCACTTCGATCTGGGGCATGCCGCGCGGGGCGGGCGGGATGCTCTCGAGGTTGAACTGTCCGAGGATCTTGTTGTCCGCGGCCATTTCGCGCTCACCCTGGAAGACACGGATCGTCACGGCCGACTGGTTGTCTTCGGCGGTGGAGAAGATCTGGCTCTTCTTGGTCGGGATCGTGGTGTTGCGGTCGATCAGCCGGGTGAAGACGCCGCCGAGTGTTTCGATGCCGAGCGACAGCGGGGTCACGTCGAGCAGGACCACGTCCTTGACGTCGCCTTGCAGAACGCCGGCCTGAATCGCGGCGCCCATCGCCACGACCTCGTCGGGGTTCACGCCCTTGTGCGGCTCCTTGCCGAAGAACTTGGTCACCTCTTCGATAACCTTCGGCATGCGGGTCATCCCGCCGACGAGCACGACCTCGTCCACGTCATTGGCGCTGATGCCGGCGTCCTTGAGGGCGGCCTGACAGGGTTTCATCGAGGCCTTGATGAGATCGCCCACGAGGCTTTCCAGCTTGGCGCGGGTCAGTTTCATGACCATGTGCAGCGGCTGGCCGGTGCTTGAATCCATCGAGATGAACGGCTGGTTGATCTCGGTCTGGCTGGAGGACGACAGCTCGATCTTGGCCTTCTCGGCGGCTTCCTTGAGCCGCTGCAGCGCCATCTTGTCCTTGGTCAGGTCAACGCCATGCTCTTTCTTGAACTCGTCGGCGAGGTAGCTGACGATGCGCATGTCGAAGTCTTCACCGCCGAGGAACGTGTCGCCGTTGGTGGATTTCACTTCGAAGAGCCCGTCGTCGATCTCGAGGATCGTGACGTCGAAGGTCCCGCCGCCAAGGTCATAGACCGCGATCGTCTGGGTCTCTTCCTTGTCGAGGCCATAGGCCAGTGCGGCGGCCGTCGGCTCGTTGATGATGCGCAGCACTTCGAGGCCCGCGATCTTGCCGGCGTCTTTTGTCGCCTGCCGCTGGGCATCGTTGAAGTAGGCGGGAACGGTGATGACGGCTTGCGTCACGTCTTCGCCGAGGTAGCTTTCGGCGGTTTCCTTCATCTTGCCGAGGATGAAGGCGGAGATTTGCGAGGGGCTGTATTTCTCGCCCTTGGCTTCGACCCATGCGTCGCCGTTGCCGCCGTCCACGAGGTTGAACGGCAGGTTCTTCTTGTCCTTGGCGAGGTGCTTGTCGTCGTAGCGGCGGCCGATCAGGCGCTTGACGCCGAAGATGGTGTTGGCCGCGTTGGTGACAGCCTGCCGTTTGGCGGCCTGACCGACGAGGCGTTCGTCGTCGGTGAAGGCGACGATGGAGGGGGTCGTGCGCGCCCCTTCGGAGTTTTCAATGACCTTGGCCTGCGCGCCGTCCATGATGGCGACACAGCTGTTGGTTGTCCCGAGGTCGATACCGATAACTTTAGCCATGAATATTGATCCCTTTACCTTAGGCGATATCTCGGACGCGGACCCATGTTGGCATCCCGCCAGATCACGGATGCGACAGGCATCGGGTGCCTGCCGCGGTTCAGCGGGCTATATAGGTGGGGCAAATTGGCGCTGCAACCATTGGCTGCGAGGTTGAGGAGCAATTCCGACATGAATCTGACAGAAAGCGCGGTGTGGAGGGCGTGAATGGTTAAAATGCGGACGATACGAGGGTTCGAGATCCATGACGGGCGCCTGTCGCGGACCGAGCAGGAGCGCTGGATCAGCGCCCTGCGCGAGGTGATTTCCAAGGCCCCGCTCTATGCGCCCGTGACGCGGTGGGGCAAGCCGATGAGCGTGCGGATGACATCGGCGGGGGCGTTCGGCTGGTACACCGATCGCCGCGGGTATCGCTACGAGCCGCGCCATCCCGATGGCCAGCCGTGGCCGCCGATTCCGCAGGTGGCGCTGGAGCTATGGGAGGCGCTTGTTCCCGGCGGGCGGCATCCGGAATGCTGCCTGATCAACCACTACCGCGAGGGCGCGCGCATGGGCCTGCATCAGGACCGGGACGAGGCGGATTTCTCCTGGCCGGTGGTGTCGGTCTCGCTCGGCGCCCCGGCGCTGTTTCGCATCGGCAATGTCGAGCGGGGCGGGCCGACGGAATCGGTCTGGCTCAACTCGGGCGACGTGGTGGTGATGGGCGGCGAGGCGCGGCTGCGTCACCACGGGATCGACCGGATCAAGCCGGATGCGTCCGATCTTCTGCCCGAAGGGGGGCGGTTCAACGTGACGATGCGGGTCGTGACCTGACGGGCGTCAGTTCAGCGCGCAGCAGCCCGACAGAAGGCGCGTCCCGTTCGGATCGCGCCGCAGGAGATCGATGCTCAGCCCGAAGCCCAGATCCGACATGCCGTCCGAGCAGCTGCCCTTGCGCAGGATCGCATCGAACCGCGCGTCGCCCGATGCCGCGCTGAAATGCGCCACGTCCGCCCGGTTGGCCGAACGGATCGCGGCGCTGCCCTCAAGTGCCAAGGCCTCGGCCCCGGGTCTCTCGAACCGGAGCGCCCCGTTTGCTGCGCGGCTGAGCGACCAGAAGGGCTCCGTCCCGTGACAGATCACGGGATGGTCCGGGAAGGCCGCACCCTCTTGCCGCGTCATGAACCGCGCCGAGACCCAGGCCGGCGCGCCGTCGAAATTGATCCGCAGCCAGTCGCCCTCCCGCCCGAGCACTTCGATCCGCGTCGCATCATAGACCAGATCGCCGCGATCGGCATGGGCCGTCCCCGGCCCGGCGCGGATGTTGAGCACATCGCCCGACGAGACGCCGGTCACGTCATAGAGCGCCGGAAACTCCGCCCATGCGGCCACACCAAAAAGGGACAGCCACGCGGCCAACACAAGCGCCCTCACCGCCGCGCCTCCCAGCTTGGCGAGACGTGCTGGCGCGTGAAGAACTCGGCGATGAGGCCAAGGGTCAGGAGCGTGAGCGTCAGGTAGATCGGGTATTCGATCGACGAATTATGCGGAAAGTAGTTGTTGAACACGAAGCCGCGCGCCTGATCGATGGTGTGGAAGAGCGGGTTCCAGTCGAACATCGCGACCATGTAGCCGGGCAGGGCATTGGCCACGAACATCTTGCCCGAGGCGATCATGTTGGCGCGGCGATAGAGCATCGAAATCTTGCCGACGATCCCCGGCGCCCAGGGTTTGAACGCCATCAGCAACAGCCCCACCGAACAGCCCGAGGCCCAGGCCAGCAGGAACATCCCGAAGGCGCCGATCATGTCATCGATGTAAATCGGAGTCACGGCGGTGTGGTAGATGAAGAGCAGGCTGACGACGGTCAGGACCTGCAGGTAGAGATTCGCGAGCGCGGCGCCGGAGATGGTGATGGCGGTGTTGAGCGGCGCGTGCTGGAGCATGCCGTCCATCGGCCCGTCAGCCCCGGTGATCGCGCTGATCGCGCCGTTATGGGTCAGGAAGAGGAAGATCCCCGAGGCGAGATAGAGCATGAAATCGCCGCGCAACCCGGCCGAGCGCAGGCCGAGAAGCTGGAAGAACAGGTAGAAGACCGCGAGCATGATCAGCGCGCGGGTGACCGCCGAGAGGATCGCGAGGATCGCGTTGCCGTTCTTTTGCCGGATCTCGCGCACGGCGACGTGAAAGATGAGTTCCATCGTCGCGATGGTGGCGGAGACCGGGCCGCGGGGCTTGGAATGCTGGAACATGGCTGGCGTCTGTCACCGATCCTGCGGAGGCGGGGCAAGGGGTTTCTTGCCGTTCCCGTCGGGGAGGATCATAAAGACCGCAACAGGCAATGGCAATTCTGACACGACCCCAAGGAGATCGCCGTGAATTTCGAAACACTTGTGAGTGTGATGCGCCGGCTTGCGCTGGAGGCGGGCGACAAGATCATGGAGATCTACGAGGCCGATGATTTCGAGGTAAAGACCAAATCCGACGCGAGCCCGGTGACCGAGGCCGACGAGGCGGCCGATGCGCTGATCTCGGCGGGGCTGCGCGAGGCGTTTCCCGATGTCGATCTCGTGACCGAGGAACAGGCCGAGAGCCATGCCGGCGCGGGCCGGACCTTCCTCATCGTCGATCCGCTCGACGGGACCAAGGAATTCATCAAGCGCCGCGGTGATTTCACCGTCAACATCGCCTATGTCGAAAACGGCGTGCCGCTGCGCGGGGTGGTCTATGCGCCCGCCAAGGGCCGCATGTTCTACACCACCCCCACCGGCACGTCGGTCGAGGAGACCGGCCCCTTCTCGCCCGACACGCCGGGTGAAACGACGCCGATTTCCGTCCGGTCCTCGGACAATTCGGCGCTGCTGGTGGTGGCCTCCAAATCGCACCGCGATGAGGCGACGGATGAGTATATCGCCAAGTACAAGGTCGAGGACATGAAGAGCGCGGGCTCGTCGCTCAAGTTCTGCCTCGTGGCGGCGGGTGAGGCCGATCTCTACCCGCGCCTTGGCCGGACGATGGAATGGGATACCGCCGCCGGTCATGCGGTCCTGCTCGGGGCGGGGGGGCGCGTGGTGCGCTTCGATGATCTGACCCCTCTGGTCTATGGCAAGGACGGGCATGCCAACCCCTTCTTCATCGCCTATGCGCCCGATGTCGAGCTCCACGATCCAGACTGATCCCGGCGCCGCGCGGCCGGTTTCGGTCGTTGTGGTGAGCCGGGGGCGTCCACTCTGGCTGCGGCGATGCCTTCTGTCGCTGTCGCAGCAGGACGACCGGAATTTCGAGCTTGTCGTGGTGGCCGATGCTCCCGGCCTCGTGGTCGCGCGGACCTTGCCATTCGCGCGCCATGTGAAGTTTCTGGCCAATGACGGGGTCAATCTCTCGGCGGCGCGCAATGCCGGGATCGCGGCGGCGGCGGGCGCGGTCGTGGCCTTCATCGACGATGACGCGGCGGCCGAGCCCACGTGGCTATCGCGGCTGGTCGCGCCGATCCGTGCCGGACGGGCCGAGGCCGCAACCGGATTCACCCGGGGTCGCAACGGGATCAGCCTGCAATGGGGCGCGGCGCGCGTCGATATGAGCGGGGCGGATCGCCCCCTGCCGCTGGGCGAGGGCGAGGGCGTGTTCGCACCCACCGCAGACGGCGCGGTCAAGCTGCACGGCACCAACATGGCGATATCGCGCAAATCGCTGCGTGCGCTGGGCGGGTTCGATCCGGCCTATCGGTTCTACCTTGAGGACGCGGATCTGTCGCTCCGGTTGGCCATGGCCGGCGCGCGGGTGGCGGTGGTGCCCGGCGCACAGGTGCAGCACGGTTTCGCCCCCAGCGCGCGCCGCCAGGCCGACCGAGCGCCGCGCGATCTGCGGGAAATCGGGGCGAGCGAGGCGGTGTTTCTCCGGCGCCACGGCGCGCGAGAGACGCGCGGCATCGTTCAGGACGCCCGCGAGGCCGCACAGCGCCGCCGCCTTCTGGCCTGGCTTCAGCGCGGCGGGCTCGATCCCATGGACCTGCGCCGGCTCATGGCGGGGTATCGCGCGGGCTGGCAGGAGGGGCTCAGCCGCCGCCTCGCCCCGCTCGCCCCGCTTGAGGATGACCCGCCCGCCTTCCAGCCGATGCCCGGGATCTGGGGCCCGGCCGTGCATCTCAGCGGCCGGCTCTGGCACCGACGGCGGCTCCTGAAAGAGGCCCGGGCCCGCGCGGCACGGGGCGAACGGGTCAGCCTGCTGCTGATCTCGCGCTCCACCCTGTGGCACCGCGAACGCTTCGACGACAGCGGCGTCTGGATCCAGAGCGGCGGGCTCTGGGGCCGGTCCGATCGCACGGATCCGCTCGTGGCGCTGCAACGCTTCGGCACCCGCGCGCGCCGCGAACGCGCCCGCATCGCCGATGTCCGGGGGCTCGGCTGAGTCCTGTGCGGGCCGCCCGTTGGCCCTTCTCCGCGCCCGGAAATCGTCAACTTTTTTGCGGTACTCACGGCGGTCAACCCCGTCTATAGTCCCGTAGACCCACTCAGAACCCTTCGAAGGATGTCAACGGCACATGGCGCAGCGCAAGAAAGTCACCAAGGCAATTTTCCCCGTCGCGGGGCTCGGGACGCGGTTCCTGCCGGCAACGAAATCGGTCCCCAAGGAGATCATGACGCTGGTCGACAAACCGCTCGTGCAATACGCCATCGACGAGGCGCGCGCCGCCGGGATCACCGAGTTCATCTTCGTGACGTCCCGCGGCAAAGGCGCGCTGGAGGACTACTTCGACTATGCGCCGCAGCTCGAACAGGAGCTGATCCGCAAGGGCAAGACCGACCTGCTGGAGGCGCTGGAAAACACCAATATGGAATCCGGGGCGACCGCCTATATCCGCCAGCACAAGCCCCTCGGGCTGGGTCATGCGGTCTGGTGCGCGCGGCGGCTTATCGGGGATGAACCCTTTGCCGTCATGTTGCCCGATGATGTGATCGCGGCCGAAAAGCCCTGCCTGCAACAGATGGTCGAAGCCTATGAGGAAACCGGCGGCAGCATGGTCGCCGCGATGGAAGTGCCCCGCGACAAGACCAGCGCCTACGGCGTGCTCGACGTGCGCGAGGATCGCGGATCCATCGTCTCGGTCAACGGCATGGTCGAAAAGCCCAAGGCCGAGGATGCGCCCTCCAACCTCGCCGTGATCGGGCGCTACGTGCTGGATCCCAGCGTTCTGGAAAACCTCAACGACATGAAGACCGGCGCCGGCGGGGAGATCCAGCTGACCGACGCCATCGCCAAGGAAATCCAGACAGATCGCGGCGTGTTCGGCTTCCGCTTCAACGGCCAGCGTTTCGATTGCGGCTCCAAGGCCGGGTTCCTTCAGGCCACGGTCGCCTTCGGCCTTGCCCGAGAAGACCTGCGCGATGATCTGATGTCCTACCTGCAGGATCTCTTCGCCGCGGAAAAAGCAGCGCAATAGGCTCATCCATGACCAATATCCTCGTGACCGGCGGCGCGGGCTACATCGGCTCCCACGCTTGCAAGGCGCTCGCGGCGGCGGGCTACACCCCCGTCACCTTCGACAATTTCAGCACCGGCTGGCGCGATGCCGTCAAGTTCGGCCCGGCGGTCGAGGGCGATCTGCGCGACCGCGCGGCGCTCGATGCGGCCTTCGCCGAGTACCGGCCCGCGGCGGTCATGCATTTCGCCGCGCTGAGCCTCGTGGGCGAGAGCATGAAGGATCCGGGCCTTTACTGGCGCAACAACGTGCTCGGCTCGCTCACCCTGATCGAGGCCGCCGCCGCGGCAGGCTGCGCGCGGTTCGTCTTTTCGTCGACCTGCGCCACCTATGGCGATCAGGACAACGTCGTGCTCGACGAGGACAGCGCACAGCACCCGATCAATGCCTACGGCGCCTCCAAACGCGCGATCGAGGACATCCTGCGCGATTTCGAGGGCTCACACGGGCTGCGCCATGTCATCTTTCGCTACTTCAACGTCGCCGGCGCCGATGAGGCGGGCGAGGTGGGCGAGTTTCACCAGCCCGAGACGCATCTCATCCCGCTCATGCTCGACGCCATCGACGGCAAACGCGATGCGCTCACCGTGTTCGGCACGGATTACGACACGCCCGACGGCACCTGCATCCGCGACTATGTGCATGTGAGCGATCTGGTCGATGCGCATGTTCTCGGCCTGCGCTGGCTGGAGGAGGGCAAGGAAAGCCGGGTCTTCAACCTCGGGACGGGCAGCGGCTTTTCGGTGCGCGAAGTGATCGAGGCCTCGCGGGCCGTCACCAACCGCGATGTGCCCCATACCATCGGCCCGCGCCGTCCCGGCGATTGCACGCGGCTTGTGTCCGGCTCGCGCCGGGCGGAGACGGAGCTTGGCTGGCGGCCGGAGCGGTCGCAGCTCAACAGGATGATCGCCGATGCCTGGCGCTGGCACCAGAACGGGCATTACGAGCGGTAGCGCGCCCCCGCTGCTGCTGGACGTGACCCGTCTGGTCAGCCGCGCGGGCCGCCGACCCACCGGCATCGACCGTGTGGAACGCGCCTATCTCGACCGGTTCCTGCGCGAAGAGGCGCCCGTCTTCGGGCTCATCCGCAGCGCTCTGGGCTATCTTCTCATCGACCGGCGCGGGATGGCGCGGCTGGCGGCGGCGTTCGACGGGCAGTCGTGGGGGCGGCCCGATCTTCTCTCGCGGCTGAGCTGGCGCGGCCAGCCCGCGCGGCAGGGCCTGGAGGCCGAGATGCGCCGGGCCGCGATTGCGCGGGCGCGCCCCGGCAAGCTCCGCACCATGCTCGGCGCCCATCTTGCCCCCGGCACGCGCTACTACAATGTCGGACACAGCAACCTCAGCGCGCGGGTGCTCACCGCGCTTGGCGCCATCGGGGCGCAGCGCCGGGTGATGATTCACGACACCATCCCGCTCGATCTGCCGCAGACGCAGGCGCCCGGCGCCACGGCCCGGTTCGAGGCAATGCTGCGCCGCGTGGGTGCGGCTGCCGATCTGGTGATTTACCCCTCGGAGCACAGCCGCCGCTGCGCGGAGACGCGGTTGCGGGCCTTAGGCCGCGTGCCGCCGGGCTGCGTGGCCAGGCTCGGGGTCACGCCGCTGACGCCGAATCGCTCGGAGCTGCCTCCGGGGTTCCCGCCCGAGGGGCCGTATTTCGTCGCTCTCGGCACCATCGAGCCGCGCAAGAATCACGCGTTCCTGCTCGATCTGTGGGAGGAGATGGCGCGCCGCGACCCAGAGGACCTGCCTCGGCTGATCTTCGCCGGTGCGCGCGGATGGGCCCAGCCGGAGCTCTTTGCGCGGCTCGACTCCGCGCCGCCCTCCTGGCTGTACGAATGCGCCGGCCTGAGCGACGATTCCATTGCGTTTCTTCTGCAAAACGCCGCCGGCTTGCTGTTCCCCAGCTTGGGCGAAGGGGTCGGCCTGCCGCCGGTCGAAGCGCTCGGTCTTGGTTGTCCGGTGATCGCGGCCGATTTGCCGGCGGTGCGGGAATATGCTGGAAACATGGTTGTTTACCGTAACGTAAAATCCCCTTACGCTTGGGAACGTGCTATCAAGGCGCTTAGGAAGACGCTTGGGGGAACGGAGTTTTCAGAACGCGTGGCGCCGGCAGGTTGGTCGGCACCTTGTTGGGATGCACACTTCAGCATCACGTTATCACGCGTCTGCTGACCGACCTTTCAAGCGACGTGTGAGAGTTGAATTGGTTTGAGTTTGCTGCAGTCTTATCGCCTTAGACTGGCCAGACAGCGTTGGCGGATGCGCGCGATGCGCAAGTCGTCCGAGCTGGAGGCCGTCCATATCCGGACATCGCGGATCCGCGACGAGGATATCCTGTGTTGCGCCACCTTGCGCAACGAGCTCGATCGGCTCCCGTATTTCCTGAAATACTACCGCGAGCTCGGGATCGGTCATTTCCTCATCGTCGACAATGGCTCCGATGACGGCTCGACCGAATACCTCGCCCAACAGGCCGATGTCTCGCTCTGGTCCACCGGCGCGAGCTACAAGGCGGCGCGCTTCGGCATGGACTGGATGAACCGGCTGCTCAGTCGCTACGGCCACAACCACTGGACGCTCACCGTCGATCCGGACGAGTTCTTCGTCTACCCGTTCTGCGACAGCCGCGATCTGCGCGCGCTGACCCACTGGCTCGATGCTTCCAGCATCCGGTCCTTCAGCGCCATGCTGCTCGATCTCTACCCCCGCGCGGCGGTCGGCGAGACGCGCTACGTCCCCGGCCAGGACCCGGTCGCCGCCACCGGCTGGTTCGACGCGGGCAACTACACGATCAAGCGCAATGAGCTTTACGGCAACCTCTGGATCCAGGGCGGCGTCCGCGCCCGCACGCTCTTCACCGAAGACCCCTACCGCGCCCCCGCCCTCAACAAGATCCCGCTGGTGAAGTGGCACCGCCGCAATGTCTATGTCAGCTCGACTCACAGCCTCCTGCCCCGAGGGCTCAACCGCGTCTACGATGAGTGGGGCGGCGAAAAGGCGAGCGGCGTTTTGCTGCACACCAAGTTTCTCGACGTGTTCGAAACCAAGGCGCGCGAGGAGATCGACCGGCAGCAGCACTACGCGGACGGGTTCGAATACCGCGCCTATGCGGACCGGCTCCGGCAAAGGCCGTCCTTCTGGTGCGACATGTCGGAGCGCTATTCGGGCTGGCAACAGCTTGATAGCCTTGGCCTGATGTCGCGGGGGAATTGGGCATGAGCGTCGGTTTTGTCATGCTGGTGCATGGGGATGTGGCGCGCGCGGGACAGGTCGCGCGGCATCTCGCGGCGCAAGGCGCGCCGGTGGTCATCCATCTGGACAAACGCATGTCCGAGGCAGAGATCGCGCCCCTGCGCCGGCGGCTGACGGGGATGGAACGTGTCGTTTTCAGCGAACGCCACGCCTGCGAATGGGGCAGCTGGGGCCTGACGCGCGCCACGCAGGAGGCCGCGGCGCTTTTGCTGCGGCGCTTTGCCGGAGTGGATCGCGTTTTCCTGACCTCCGGCGCCTGCATGCCCCTGCGGCCGGTCGCCGAGCTCGAGGCCTTCCTCAAGGACCACCCGGACACCGATTTCATCGAAAGCGCGTCCACCGCGGACGTCCCCTGGGCGGTTGGCGGGCTGCATGACGAGCGGTTCAAGTTCTTCTTCCCGGTGTCTTGGAAAAAACGGCGCGGGCTGTTCGATGCCGCGGTGCGCCTGCAACGCCGCCTTGGCCTGCGCCGCACCCTGCCCGACGGGCTCGTCCCGCACATGGGCAGCCAGTGGTGGTGCCTCACCCGCGAGACGTTGACGCGCATCCTCACCGATCCGCGCCGCGAGCGGTTCGACCGGTTTTTCCGTTGGGTCTGGATCCCCGACGAGAGCTATTTCCAGAGCCTCGCGCGGCGACATGCGCGCAAGCTCCAGAGCCGCTCGCTCACGCTCACCAAGTTCGACTTCCAAGGCAAGCCGCACATCTTCTATGATGATCATTTCGAGCTGCTGCGCGACTCCGGCTTCTTTTTCGCCCGCAAGATATGGCCCGGCGCCGAGGCGCTCTACGCGCGGTTCCTTTCGGCCAAACCGCCCCTCGCCCGGCCCGAACGCGAGAGCCCGGGGCGGGTGGCCCGCGTGTTCGACCGCGCCCGCGCGCGCCGGACAGAAGGTCGGCCGGGGCTCTACATGCAAAGCAGCTTCCCCCATGGCTTCCTCAACGCGCAGAAAACGCCCGGCCCCTACGCGGTATTTTCCGGGTTTGACGATGTCTTCCCCGAGTTTCAGGACTGGGCGGCGCGCAGCGCGGGGCAGCATGCCCATGGCCACCTTTTTGCCCCGAACCGGGCGGAATTTGCCGGGGGCGGGCGCGTCTACGACGGGGCGCTGAGCGACAATGCGCGGCTGCGCGACTACAATCCCAAGGCGTTTCTGACCAACGTGTTGTGGAACGCGCAGGAGCGGCCGCACAGTTTCCTCCACGGGCCCGAAGACAAGCAGGACATCGCCGATTTCTTTGCGCAGGACGCGCGCGCCCATGTGTTCGTGATCACCGGGGCCTGGGCCATCTCGCTCTGCGCGACCGGCCAGACGGCGCAGGAGTTGCGCACACAGGCCGCCTGGCTGCAGAAGACCGAGGCGCGATTCCTCGACCGGCTCCACAACCGCGACACTCAGGCCCAGATCCACATCTGGACGCTGGCCGAATTCCTCGCCCGGCCGATGGACCGGTTGCAGGGGGTGCTTGAGGACATCGCGACGCCCCAGCTGCGCCGGCTGACCGAAGTACCGCGGCTCGCGGATCTGTCCCGTTTGCCGCAATTCCTTCAGGACTTGAAAAACATGGGCATGCACCCGTACCTTACCGGGGATTTCGCGGAAGGCATGGCCGAGGTGGTGACGGACGCGGAGCGCATAACGGCAGCTGGCAACGGATAGACAATGCGCAAGGCGTTCGAGTATTTCGTGCTGTTCGCCGACATGCGCACCGGGTCGAACTTCCTCGAAGCCAATCTCAATGGCTTTGATGGGCTGACCAGTCACGGCGAGGCGTTTAATCCGCAATTCATCGGCGCGCCAGGGCGCGGCGAGCTTCTGGGCATCAGCCGCGCGGCGCGCGATGCCGATCCGCTGACCCTGCTCGCGGCGATCAGGAACCGGCCTGGGGAAATCGCGGGGTTTCGCTATTTCCACGATCATGATCCGCGCGTGCTGGAGCCGGTGCTGGACGATGCGCGCTGCGCCAAGATCGTGCTGACGCGGAGCCCGGTGGAGAGCTATGTCTCGCTCAAGATCGCCGAGCAGACCGGGCAATGGCGGCTCACGCAGGTCTCGCAGCGCAAGGCCGGCCGGATCCGGTTCGACGCGGGCGAGTTCGAGCGCCAGCGCGCGGCCCAGGCCGGGTTTCATGCCGAGCTGCTGCGGGGGCTGAAGCTTCGCGGCCAGACCGCGTTTCACATCCGCTATGACGAACTGCACGATATCGACGTGATCAACGGCCTCGCGCGGTTTCTCGGGGTCGCGACGCCCCGGACGGCGCTTGACCGCAAGACCAAGATCCAGAACCCCGGCCCGCTATCCGACAAGGTGGAGAACCCCGCCGAGATGGAAGCGGCACTTGCGCGCTATGACTGGTTCGACCTCGACCAGCGCCCGGATTTCGAGACCGAGCGCAGCGCGGCGGTGCGCGATTACGTGGTGAGCGAGGGGGCGGGGCTCGTCTTCATGCCGGTGCGGTCGGGGCCGGAGGAGAGTGTCAGGCGCTGGCTTGCCGCAATGGACGGCGCGCCGCTTCGGGAGGGGTTGTCGCAAAAGGAATTGCGCCAGTGGAAGCGGCAGCGGGCGGGGCATCGGAGCTTCACCGTGCTGCGCCACCCGGTCGCCCGGGCCTATCGCGCGTTCCATCAGCGGCTTCTGCCGGGCGGGCCCGAGAGCGCCGAGACGATGATCGAAAACCTGCGCGAGCACCACGGCATCCCGCTTGTCGACGGGCTGCGCGGTGGGGCCGATCCGGAGCGGCTGCGCGCGGCCTTCCTTGCGTTTCTCGGCTGGCTCCCGGAGGCACTGAACGGGCAGACGGCGCTCCGGCCCGATGCGCATTGGGCCAGCCAGTCACGGCTGTTGCAGGGGTTCGCGCGCTTTGCGCCGCCCGATGCGATTTTGCGGGAGGACGACCTGCCGGAGGCACTGCCGCAACTGGCGCGGACCACCGGCCAGACGGCGCCGGAGTGGTCGCCGACGGACGGCGAGAGTGCGGTGGCGCAGGGGCTGGCGGCGATCTACGACAGCGACATCGAGCGCGCGGTGCGCGCCGCCTATCCGCGGGATTTCATGATGTTTGGCTTCGGGCCGTGGCGGGCCTGACCAGCGGGCGTCGCGCGGCTCAGGCGGCCTGAGACGCGGGCCCTTCGGTCAGGATCGCATGGAGCGTGGCCGGGTCGGCATTGGCGCGCAGCTTGGCGCAGACCGATTTGTCCCGCATCGTCCGCGAGACCAGAGCCAGCGCCTTGAGATGCTCCACATTGGACGGCTCGGGCGCGAAGAGCGCAAAGATCAGGTCAACCGGCAGGCGATCGACCGAGCCGAAGTCAACCGGCTTTTCGATGCGCAAAAACACGCCGTGTATCTTGTCGCAGCCGTTGACCCGCGCATGGGGCAGGGCAACACCGTTGCCCACGCCCGTCGGCCCAAGGGATTCACGGTCCATCAGAGCCTCAAGCACGCGGGTGCTGTCATAGCCATAGCAATCGTGCGCCATTTCAGCGAGATCCTGAAACAGCCGTTTCTTGCTCGACACCGCGTGCATGATCTTGACAGCATCGCTGCCCAATAGACTGGATAAATCCATAGTGCCTTCTTTTTGTTGCCTGCTGCAGTCTGCTCAAGCGTTTGCCGCGTCGATCCAGCCGATATTTCCGTCGTCGCGCCGGTATACCACGTTCACGCCACTGTTGCCTTCGTTCTTGAACACGAGCACAGGGGCGCCAGCCAACTCCATTTGCATCACAGCCTCTCCCACTGAAAGAGATGGTACCTTGGTCTGCATCTCTGCGACAATGATCGGCTGGAGTGTTTCTGGCTCGGTCTCGTCAGATTCGGTTTCAGAGGCGAGGATATAGGCAGATGCGCCAAAGACTTCAACCGGCTGGGAGCGCTCTTTGTGATGGTCCTTCAGGCGCCGTTTGTACCGTCTGAGTTGTTTTTCCATCTTGGTCGCGCAGCTGTCGAATGCGGCATAGATCTCGTGGGCGTGCGCCTTGGCCTGGGCCGTGAGGCCGGTGGACAGGTGCACCACCGTTTCGCAAACAAACTCCGCGCCGCTCTTTGAGAAGATGATCGTCGCATCCGTGGGGCGGCCTGCGTATTTCTGAACGATCTCGTCGAGCTCGGATTTGACGTGTGTCTGCAACGCGGCACCCACGTCGATTTGTTTGCCAGTGATCTGATAGCGCATGCGGTCTCCCTTTCCGGTTTTTGTGCGTGACGGGCCGATGCCGTACGCCGCTCGTTTGGTTAATGTCGGGATGAGGCGAAGGGGGACGCGGACAGGCCAACGCTCGAAGGGGGCGCCGGGAGGCGCGAGACGGTGATCGAGTGAGGGTCATGTCTGAGTCCCATACACGCATTTGGCGATAAACCCGTGGCCTCTGTCAACACCGACGGCGGAGCGTACGGTCGATGGCGGGCGCGGGCAGGGGGGCGTGCGTCGGGCGCGGGCGGTCCCGGGGCGCGGTCAGGAAATGCGGAAATCCTGCCCCAGATAGACACGGCGGACATTGTCATCGCGCACCACCTCATCGGGGCTCCCGCTCATCAGCACGTGGCCGTCATGCAGGATATAGGCGCGGTCGACGATCTCCAGCGTTTCGCGCACATTATGGTCCGTGATCAACACGCCGATTCCGCGCTTCTTGAGGTCCGCGACGAGGAAGCGGATATCGCCGACGCTGATCGGATCGACCCCGGCGAAGGGCTCGTCGAGCAGAAGGTATTTGGGGTTGGCGGCAAGGCACCGCGCGATCTCGACCCGCCGCCGCTCGCCGCCCGAGAGCGCGAGGGCAGGGGCGCGGCGCAGATGTTCGATCGAGAATTCCGACAGCAGCTCTTCGAGCCGTTCGCGCCGTTTGTGGCGCTCGCGCTCGGAGATGTCGAGAATCGCGGCGATGTTGTCTTCAACCGAGAGCCCCCGGAAAATCGACATTTCCTGCGGCAAATAGCCGATCCCGAGCCGCGCGCGGCGGTACATCGGCAGGCGCGAGGCGTCGATTCCGTCGATCAGGACCTGCCCGCTGTCGGGCACAACCAGCCCGGCGATGGAGTAGAACGTGGTCGTCTTGCCCGAGCCGTTGGGGCCGAGCAGCCCGACCACTTCGCCGCGCGCCAGTTCCATCGACACATCGCGGATCACCAGCCGCTTCTTGTAGCTCTTGCGCAGGTTGGAAATGCGCAGGCCGGCGTCGCCGTCGGTCACGGTGAATCCATCGGCGGGCATCAGTTCTCGCCGGTTTGCAGGATCGTGCGCACGCGGCCGTCCATCTGCGCGGTGCCGTCGTCGAGGTTGATCGTGGCGCGTTCCGATACGAGGCTGCTGCGGCCTTGCGTCATCAACACGTTGCCGGTGAGCAGCACCGTGCCGGCCTCCACCGAATAATCCGCCCGGTCCGCCTCGGCGGCCTCGTCGCCGCTCACCATCGTGACGCCGCCCGTCGCGATCAGCCGGTCGATCCCGGAGCGATCCGCGAGGTAGATGACCTCCACCCGCGGTGCGGCGAGGCGCATGTCGTTCTGGGCGATGACCACGTTGCCGGAGAAGACGGCGGTATCGGAGGCGTCGTTTATGCTCAGCTCATCGGAGACGATTTCCACCGGCGCATCGGCGTCGCGCTCCATCGTGCCGAAGGCGATCGTCGTGCCCTGCGCCAAAGCCGCGCCGCCGAAAAGCGCCGCGCCGAATACCAATGTTGCCAAGCGCCGAAATCTCACGGGGTCAATTCTCCTCATCGCCTTGCGGCAGGTATATCAAGCGAACGCCCTCGTTGAAAACCATCAGTGTCCCGCCGCCGGCGGCATCTGTGGTGACCTCCATCCGCCCGGCGGTGAGGCGGCCCAGCGGGCCCTCCGCGCGGACCGTGTCGCGGGTCGCGAGATAGGTCTTGTTGAGCGCGCTTTCGATCGCCTCGGTCTCCATCCGGTAGCCGTCGGAGGTGCGCACCGTCACACCGCCGTCGAGCAGCGCGGTCACGCTGTCCTGCACCCGCCCGCTGGGGGCTTCAAGCTCGAAGCGCTGGCCCTCGGCGGTCTCGATTGTGGCGCTCAGCCGGTCGACATCCGCCGTCCCCTCGCTGCCTGGCTCCGGCGTGGCTGAAATCGCCCGCACGCTCAGCGACGCGCCGTCCGAGGTCACGCCGGCATAGAGCGGCGCAGTCACGCGCGGCTCGCGGATGCGGTCCTCGATATCGACACGGGCATAGGGGATGGATTTCTCGGGATCGTTGGGCTTGGCCAGCAGAAACAGCGTCGACAGGAGCGCCAGCGCCGCGAGCGGCAGAATCACCTTGGCCCAGGCGACGAATCGGGAATAGCGTTCGACGGTCTTGGCGCCGGTGCTGCGGGATGCGGCTGACATGCGGGTTCCTTGCGGCTCAACGCATCATAGGCCGGGCCCGGCACGCTTGGAAGCCGGGCGCGCGGCCGATGGCGGGAGCTTGCCGAGCCTTGGGGCGCTCAGTGCGCGAAGATGTCGATCTCGGGCCAACCTTCGAGGTCGAGCAGGGCCCGGGTCGGCAGGAAATCGAAACAGGATTGCGCCAGCGCGTTGCGCCCCTCGCGCTCAAGCCGAGCGTCGAGCGCCGCCTTCAGCCGGTGCAGGTAGAGCACGTCTGAGGCCGCGTAGTCGAGCTGCGCCGTAGTGAGGGTTTCCGCGCCCCAGTCGCTCATCTGCTGCTGTTTGGAGATATCAACGTCGAGCAGTTCCTGCAGAAGGAACTTCAGCCCATGCCGGTCGGTGTAGGTCCTGATGAGCTTGCTGGCAATCTTGGTGCAATAGACTGGCGCGGTGAGGGCGCCGAAGGCATTGTGCATCGCCGCGATGTCGAACCGGCCGAAGTGGAAGAGCTTCAGCACTTTCGGATCGGTCAGCATCCGGCAGAGGTTGGGCGCCTCGGTCTGGCCCTTGGCCACCTGGACCATATGCGCATGGCCATCGCCGCCCGACATCTGGATCACGCAGAGCCGGTCGCGGTGGGGGTTGAGCCCCATGGTTTCGCAGTCGATGGCCACAACGGGGCCAAGGTCAAGGTCGTCGGGGAGATCGTTCTGGTACAGGTGATTGGCCAAGGTCTGTGTCCGGATAAGGTTGCGGCTCCCCGGGCATACGCCGCGCGGCGCGGCAATTCAATCGCCCTGCCGGGCCGCCGATGATTGCGGCCGGGCGCGGGCGCTGGCAAACTGGGCGGGCCGGAGCAAACGGGCCAAGGAGAGCATCGCTGAACACCCCCGCGCATATGGCCCTCGCGCTTGCCGTTCTCGGCCGGGACAGTCGCGGCCAAGGCGGGCCGGCGGCGGTCGGGGCGATCGTGCTCGGCGCGCTCCTGCCCGATCTCTTTCTCTTCGTCGGCCATTTCCTGCGCGGAACGAGCGCGGCCTGGAGCCCGGCCCTGCCCGTGCTGGTCGCCGCGTTCAACTCGTTGCCGCTCTGGGGCGTGGTTTTTCTGGGCACGCGGGCCCTCCGCTGGCGCTTGCCCGCCCTCGTCGCCGGGGCCGCGCTTTTGCATATTCTGACCGACCTTCCGCTCCACGCCGCCGACGCGCGCCCGCATTTCTTTCCGCTCACCGACTGGGCCTTCCATAGCCCCGTCTCATTCTGGGACGCCGCGCACCACGGGCAATGGGCAGGGCTTCTGGAGGGGGTGCTGTTCGCGGGCTGCATCGCGGTGATGTGGCGCCGATGGCGGAGCTTGCCGGCCCGGCTGGCGCTTGCGCTCTTCGCCGTGATCTATGGCGCCACCTTTGTGCATTTTCTCGGCCATGCTTTCGCCGGTCAGCACTGGGCGCTGTGGTGAGCCGGCCTGCTGATCCGCCCCCGCTGGAGGGGTTTCGCCGCTACGCGGTCTATGCCCTGCCCGAGCCGGGGCCGCTCGCGGCGTTCGGGGCTGGCTGGCTCGGGTGGGACATCGCGGCGGGACGGAGCGTGGCGCGGCCCAAGATCCCCGGCCTTCCGCCGTTTGAGGTGGACCCGACGGCGCGCTGCCGTCGCTACGGGTTCCACGCGACGATCAAGCCGCCCTTCGCCCTGACCGGCACGGCGGAGGCGTTGCAGGCCGAGCTTGCGCATCTCGCCGAAAACCTTGGCCCGGTCCCGGCCATCCCGCTTGAGCTTGCCTGCCTCGGGCGGTTCGTCGCGCTTGTCCCGACTGCCCCGCAACCCGCGCTTCAGGCGCTCGCGGCGGAGGTCGTGCGCGGGCTCGACCCACATCGCGCGCCGATGACAGAGGCCGAAGCGGCCCGCCGCACCCATCCGGGGCTCACTCTTGCGCAGCGCGACAATCTCGCCCGCTGGGGCTACCCCCACGTGATGGAGACCTTCCGGTTCCACCTCACCCTCTCCGATCGCCTGCCCGCCCGGGCGGCAGCGCGGCTCCGGGAGGCGCTCGCGCCAGAGCTCGCCCCCCTCATCTCGTCCGGTTTCGCGCTTCGGTCGCTCGTGCTCTGCGGCGAGGATGAGGACGGGATGTTCCATTTGCTGCGGCGCGTACCGCTCCGTGGGTGAGTTTGGGCGCAGACCAATACCAACGGGCGAATTGCCAGCCAGTTCGCCGAGGTGCAGACTACGATTAACCCAACGGAATCTTTCAGTCCTCTCGGCCCCGCTACGGCCACGCGGTGAGGGTCGGCGCACAGCTAGCGACCTGAGTCGTCTGGACTTTCTGCGCGCCGCAGGGATCGTCGGTGTTGCCTCAGAGGCAGATTCGCGGTTATTCTCCGCCGGGGGAGGAACCGTAGCATGAAGTATGAACGGTTGGAGGCATCTCCGAGCCGGGTTGAGCGCGTGTTGATCATCGACGATCATCCGCTCTATGGCGATGCTTTGGCTGCGACGATGGCAAAACTCTATGACGATTGCCAGATCGTGACCGCGACGAGCCTGGGAGAGGGGCTCGGCCACATTGGGCCCGACTTCGCGCCGGACCTGGTGATGCTGGATTTGAAATTGCCGGATGTGACCGGGGTGAGCGGGTTTGTCCGGCTGCGCGAAAAGCTGCAGGAGACGCCGATCGTCGTCATTTCCGCGCTGGCCAGCGTGGAGGTCGTGCAGGCGGTGATGAGCGCGGGCGCGGCGGGGTTCCTGACCAAGGAAGCCTCGGTCGACCAGCTCAAATCGGCGTTGAGCGAGATCTGTGCCGGGCGGCGCCATGTGCCGACCGAATTCCGGGACATGCCGGCCTCGAGCGGGCCGACGGCGATGGATCTTCACGCCGCGAGCGAAAAGATCGCGGGCCTCACCCCGCAGCAGACGCGGATCATGAAGCTCATCTGCACCGGCAAGCCCAACAAGCAGATCGCCTATGAGCTTTCCCTCGCCGAAGCCACCGTCAAGGCGCATATCACCGCGCTCCTGCGGCGGCTTGGGGTCCAGAACCGGACGCAGGCGGCGGTCCTGATGGAAAGCGCGAGCCTTGATGGCAAACTGGCGGATCAGGCGAGCGACGCGCGCAGCTTTCTGAGCAGCTGACGGGGATGAACATCGGTTCGGAGGTCAATCCGCCGGTCGTGCATGTGGCGCTGTCGGGGGCCGAGGCGCCTGCGCAGGCGGTGGCGGAGCTTGTCCCGCAGCTTTGCCTCAATGAAGCCTGTTTCGTCCTGATCTTCATCCCCGAAAGCCTTGTCGGCCCTGCGTTCGAGGCGGCTGTTTCGGCGCATCTGTCGGGGGTGTCGGTCTTCGGCTGCACCACCGCGGGGCAGATCACGCCCGAGGGCTATGCGACCAACACGCTCCTCGCGCTGTCCTTCCCCAAGGCGCATTTCCGTTGTGCGTCCCGCATCATCGCGCCGCTCAACCCGCTTTCGATCGAGACGATCTCGGAGGATGTGCGGCGGCTCGATGCGAAATTCCAGAAGACCGCCAACTGGAACCGGTTGGCGTTGACCTTCGCCGACGGGCTCTCGCGCAAGGAGGATCTGCTGATGTCGGCGCTGGTGACGGGGCTGGCGGATATCCCGGTCTTCGGCGGCTCGGCGGGCGACGGGCTGGAGTATCGCGAGACTTTCGTCTTGCACAACGGCCGCTTCACCCGCGACGCGGCGCTTGTCCTGCTGCTGGAGACCGATCTCGATTTCGTCGGCATCGGCTTCGATCATTTCCTGCCCACCGAAAAGCAGCTCGTCATCACCAGGGCCATCGCCGATCGGCGCATCGCCGAGGAGATCAACGGCAGTCCGGCGGCGGAGGAATACGCCCGGCTTGTGGGCTGCGCGCTCGAAGACCTCTCGCCGCTGGTCTTCGCCGAAAACCCGCTTCTGGTGCGCAACAACGACGCCTACCACGTCCGCGCGATCCAGGAGGTGCTCGAGGGCCAGACGCTGTCCTTCCTGTCGGCGATCGACGACGGGCTTCTGATGACGCTCGGCACCGGCAAGGAAATCCTGCGGACGATGGAAGAGGCGCTCGATCTGCACGATGGGCGCGGGGTCGCGCCGGAGTTCATTCTCGGGTTCGACTGCGTGCTGCGGCGGCTGGAGATCGAGCAAAAGGGCATGGGCGCGGCGGTCTCCGAGATCTTGCGCAACGCGCGCGTTCTGGGGTTCAACACCTACGGCGAGCAGCATCACGGCGTGCATGTGAACCAGACTTTCGTGGGTGTGGCCTTCTTCCGGCCGAGACGGAGGGAGCTGCATTGATCGATCCGGAGGATCCGCTCGAGGTTCAGGTCGCCAAGCAGGCCAAGATCATCGACGCGCTCATCCGCCGCGCGACGCGCGAGCATGACGTGGGCAACTCGGCCTATGCCGCGTTCCAGTCGGCGATCTCGTTGCAGGGGCAGGTCTGGGCCAAGACGCGCGATCTGGAACGGGCCTCGCATGAACTGGCCGAACTGCGCTTCGACAAGGAGCGCAGCCGCAAGACGCTGGAAGACGCGCTTTCGGTCATGGAGGGCGGGTTTGCGCTCTTCGAGGACGGGCGGCTGCAGGTCTTCAACGATCTGTTTCGCAATCTGTTGCCGGACATTTCCGGCAGGATCGCGCCGGGATTGCCCGTGGAGGACTACGTCGCCTCGGTCGCCCGGAGCGACTACCTCGTCAGCCGGGACCGCGGCCTGCGGCAGGCGCTCACGGAGCTGCGCGCGGGCGACAGGGGGCGGGCGCTCTCGAACGTGATGATCGAGTTGGCCGGCGATCGCTGGTACCAGTTCAGCCAGCAGCAGACCACCTCGGACAACATCGTGATCGTCCAGACCGACATCACGGACATCGTCCGCAAGAACCGGCTGGAGAAAGACCACCTGATCGACATGCAGGCCCACTACCTGCAATCGGCGCTGGACCACATGAGCCTCGGGGTCGGCACGTTTTCCAGCGACGGCACGCTCATGCTCCACAATCAGCGCTTCAGCGATCTGCTCGGCCTGCCCGCGCCGCTGCTCAAGGAGGGCACGCGGTTCGACGACATCCTCGCCTTCATCAAGCGCCACTATGGCGGGGGCGACAGCGGCGCGGAGGGGGCATGGGACTGGTGGCAGCGCCTGCGCGAGATTGGCCGATTCCGCGCCCGGATCCGCCACG
Source organism: Poseidonocella sedimentorum (assembly GCF_900116005.1). Classification (GTDB taxonomy): domain Bacteria; phylum Pseudomonadota; class Alphaproteobacteria; order Rhodobacterales; family Rhodobacteraceae; genus Poseidonocella; species Poseidonocella sedimentorum. The sequence goes on along the minus strand of NZ_FOYI01000002.1, from coordinate 88,210 downwards.
TGGCGGGCCGCGTTCTCGATATCCACCTGCACTTGCTGCCGGATCAGGGGTTCCTCGTCGACATTGCCGACACCACGCTGGAGGCGCGCAGCACCGAGCTTCTGGAGCGGCGCGTGGAGGAGCGGACATCGGCGCTGACCGAGGTGAACCGGCAGCTCACCGAACAGTCGCACAAACAGGCGCTGGTGGAGGAGGAATTGCGCGTCGCCAAGGAGGCCGCCGAGGCCGCGGTCTCGTCCAAGACGCGGTTCCTCGCGGCGGCGAGCCATGATCTGTTGCAGCCGGTGAACGCCGCCAAGCTGCTGATCTCCACCCTTGCCGATTCCGCGCGCGAGACGCCCCTCGCCGATCTGGTTGGCCGGCTCGAAGGCTCCTTTGCCTCGATCGAGACTTTGCTGCACGCGCTGCTCGATATCTCGCGGCTGGAGAGCACCGGGACCGGGCTCGCCTCGACCGATTTCTGCCTCGGGCCGCTGATGCGCAGCGTGGCGCAGGATCAGGATGTGATGGCCCGGGAGAAAGGGGTGCAGCTCGACGTCGTGCCCTGCAATGTCTGGGTCCACAGCGATCCGCGCTATCTCATGCGTTCAATCCAGAACCTCGTGGTCAATGCCATCCAGTACACCGAAAAGGGCCGCGTCCTTCTCGGCTGCCGCCGCCGTGGGGATCGCGTTGTGCTGGAGGTCTGGGACACGGGCATCGGCATCTCTCATCAGGACCAGACCCGCATTTTCGACGAGTTCACCCGTGCGGAAAACGTCCCGCCCGGTTCGGGCATGGGGCTTGGGCTCTCGATCGTGGATCGGACCTGCCGGCATCTGGGCCACAAGGTGGGCGTGCGGTCCAAGCCCGGGGTCGGCTCGGTGTTTTCCATCGAGATGAAGACCGTGGCGCCCAAGATGGAAGCGCCGGTGCCCGATATCGGGCCGGTGGTGAGCGCGGATACGCGGATGAACCTGCTGGCGCTGGTGGTCGAGAATGACCCCGACGTGCTGGCCGCGATGGTCAGCAAGCTCGAAAGCTGGGGCGCGGGGGCCTTCTCCACCCGATCGACCGCCGAGGCCGTCGAGGTGGTGCGCGATATGGGCATGGCGCCGGATATCATTCTTGCGGATTTTCAGCTCGATGGCCACGACACCGGCATCCACGCCATCGAGACGATCCGCGAGATGACGGGCTGCGAGGTGCCTGCGGTGGTCATCACCGCCAACCGGACCGCCGATCTGATGGAAAGCGCCGAACAACAGGATTTCAGCGTGCTGGCCAAGCCGGTCAACCTTACCCATCTGCGCGGCCTCATCGCCCGCAAGACCCGGTTCGAGCCGGAGCGGCGGCGCGCGGGCTCAGACCAAAGTATCGCATGACCTCACGCGCGGCGGGGCTAGGATGAACGCGGGAGGATTTTCATGATACACCGCTTGTTCCGATTGGCGCTCTGCGCGGCCCTGATGCTTGGCTCGGCCGCCACGGCGACGACGACCGAAAAGGTCTATGAGCTTCTGTTCCGGGAGGGCACGCTGAATGCGCTGCCCGATCAAAGCGCGCTGCTCTATGAGCGCGCCGTGAGCAACGCGCGGACCCCCGAGACCGCCGAGCGCGACACCGGGCGCATCGCGCTGCGCATCGTCGAGGGGGAGCCGGCCGAGGCACGTCTGCGCTTTGAGCAGGATGGCAAATACCGCAACCTCGGCAGCTTTCCCAAAAGCGTCGGCAATCCGATGATCATGTATTTTGTCGAGACGGTGGTCCGCGACATGGCCGAAAGCGCCGGCGGGAGCCCGTTCTACATCCGCAACCGGGTGAAGGCGTCTCTCGTTGAGCCGGGTGAGATGGACGAAACGACCGTGATGGTCGATGGCGCCGCGGCCCCTGCGACGGTCGTGACCCTGCGGCCCTTTGCGGGCGATCCCAATGCCGAGCGGATGCAGGGATTCGGCGCGCTGGAGCTCAAGGTGACCATGTCGGAGGCCGTGCCCGGCTGGTATCATAGCCTCGTGGCGGATGTTCCCGGCGAGGGCGGCGTGCGGATCTACCACTCGGAAATGTCCTACCTCGGGCAGGAGGGCGCGCCATGAGCCGCCTGCGGCATGCGGCGGCCCTCGGGCTCGGCCTTCTGGCCATCGGGGCCCAGCCCGCCACGGCGCAATCCATCGCCGAGCAGCTCAACGATTACCCCACCGTGGCCCGCGCAGATTATGTGTTCGGCTGCATGGCGGTGAACGGTCAGGGGCGGGACGTGCTGGAGAAATGCGCCTGTTCGATCGATACAATCGCCTCGATCCTGCCGTATGAGCGCTACGTGCAGGCCGAGACCGTGCTGTCGATGCAGCAGGTCGGCGGCGAGCGCATGTCGATGTTCCGCAGCGCGACCATGCCCCGCGCGATCGTGGCCGATCTCCGCCGGGCGCAGGCGGAGGCCGAAATCCTCTGTTTCTGAAGGCGGCGCGCCCTCAGATCTCGCCGGTCTTGGGCAGGATCCGCTCGAAGACGTTGCCGTCCGTATCATGGGCGCGGATGCGGAAATCCGGCGCACCGTTGTCGGTGTAGGCAAAGCGGAACACCGGGTTTTCGCTGATCGAAATGCCGCCGGTCATGGTAAAGAGCATCTCCTCGCCCTGCCAGACTTCGAGCGCGTCGATGAAATGCGCGGTGATGAAAAGCTGGGTGATCTGGTCGCGCTGGAGCCCCGAGTAGTTCGGGTGGCGGATCATGATCTGGGCCTCGCGGCGGGGGCGCGAGAGTTGCGGCTCGGGGGTGAAATGGCGCAATTGCATCTCGCCCATGCTGGCCAGGGCGAGCGACGGATCGCGCGTCGCCGGGGCCGAACAGCCGCCGGACGCCTTGACGAAGCGACCGGCCATGAAGGCGCCCGCGTCCGTCTCGGCGATGACGCGCACGTTGGAATACTGGTTCACCCGCACGCGCAATTCCATGTCGAGCGGCGCCATGGCCGGCCCGAAGGTGAACTCCGCCGCGACGGGCGCGGGATTTTCGTCGATCACCACGGTGGCGCGGTCGATGGTCTGGGCCGCGTCGGTTTGGGAGATCAGGATCGGAACGGTGGCGGCATCATGCGCGCGGTAGGGGGCCTCGACCTCGAAGAGCGGGCCGCCGTCGCGCAGGGCGACATCGCCGACAACATCGAATTTGAGGTCTGTCCAGCTCTCGCTTTCGGTCAGCGGGTTTTTCAGATCCTCCGCGAACACCGCTCCCGCGGCGAGCGCCAGAGCGGCCGCTCCGGCCAAAACGCATCTCATGGCTTGTCCTCCTCGACTGGCTCGGTGATTGGCGTGCGTTCGCGAAACTGTGGCACATTTTCGGCCTCACCCCGTATAATCCTTTGGTCGGGGCGCGATCACCTTCTCGTGTGCGCCGCCGCAGCAAGGGGCTTCGGCCCGGGAGGAAACCATGTTCGAGACGCTGTTGACGCTCTGCCTCGCAGGCGCACCGGAGGTCTGCCGCGAGGCGCTGATCCCGGGGCCGGTCCATGCGGCGGAGTCGGTTTGCGTCGCCGCGCTGGATGAGGCGCGCGCGCCGTCCGCCCCGGGTCTCGTGCCTCGTGGCCCGCCGTTTTGCGCCGAGGGCGCGCCCGGGCTCGCGGTGCGGCAGATCGCGCCGGGTGTCTATGTCCACCGGGGCGAGATTGCCGAGCCGGACGCCGCCAACCGGGGGGACGTGGCCAATCTTGGCTTTGTCGTCGGTGCGCGGAGCATCGCGGTGATCGACAGCGGCACGACGGCAGCGGTGGGCGAGGATCTCTGGCGCGCGCTACGCGAGGTGAGCGACTTGCCGGTGAGCCATCTCATCCTGACCCATATCCACCCCGACCACGCGCTCGGAGCGGCGGTCTTTGCCGACGCCGGGGCCGAGATCCTGGGCCATGCGCGCCACGACCGGGCCATGGCCGACCGGGTGGAGAACTACCTCCAGAGCCTGCGCAATACGCTCGGGCCCGGCGCGCTGATCGGCACGCGCGCCGTCGGGCTCAGCCGCGCGATCGACGGGGCGGACGAGATCGACCTCGGCGGGCGGGTTCTTGCCCTGCGCGCCTGGCCGCCCAGCCATACCGGCACGGATCTGACCGTGCTTGATCGGCAAACGGGCACGCTCTTCGCTGGCGATCTGGTGTTTGACGGCCACACCCCCGCGCTGGACGGGTCGCTGCGCGGCTGGCTGGCGGTGATGGAGGAACTCATGGCCGAGGGGTTTGCACGTGTCGTGCCGGGCCACGGGGGGCCGGTGCTCGACTGGCCAGACGGCGGGACGGCGCAATTCCGATATCTCGAACGGCTGGCCGGCGATACCCGCGCTGCGATTGCCGAGGGGCAGCGGATCGGCGAGGCGGTGGAGACGATCGGTCAGAGCGAGGCCAGACACTGGGCGCTCTTTGACGCCTACAACACGCGCAACGCCACCGTCGCCTTCACCGAGCTGGAATGGGAATGACCGGGGCCTAGCCCTGCGCGTCCTGAAGCAGTTGTGCGATGGCGTAGAGCCGTTTTTCCAGCAGGACCGGCGTTTCGCAGACATAGGTAAGCGAGCGTTGGCGGTCGATGAAGATGCGCTCATCCCAATCGACCTGCTCTTCGAGCGCGTCGACCTTGTCGAAATCGGGGGCGTCTGCCTGCATCAGCGCGGTCATCTCGGTGCGGGCGGCGTCGATCTTCTCCGCCAGCGCGATCTGCTGGAGCGAATAGTCTTCGATGCCCTTGATGATCGCGCTGCGGGTGCGGGCCATGCGGGTGAAGACGCGGGAGAAGACCTCGCCCAGAAGCGCCGGATCGGCGCCATTTTCGCGGGTGAAGTCGGAAACGATCGGCTGCAAATCCTCGACCTCGGTGCGGCGCAGCGCGAGCCGCGCGACGAGATCCTCGACCGCGCTTTCGACCTCGGGCGCGAGCGTCACCTCTTCGAGCGGCGCGGGCCACATCAGCCCCGGCGAGAGCCGTTCCACCTTGCGCTGGATGCAGGGCCATGTCGGGTCGGAGAAATCTGCAGCAGCGGCGGGCAGCACGAGGCCGGCGCCGAAAAACAGGGCGGCAAGCGCGCGAAACGTGGCCATGATCAATCCTCCCGTATTCCAATCTAGGCCCATGGAATCGCAGGTCCATCCCCTTTGTCTCAATACCAACCAAGGTCTCAGTTGTTTGTCGACCATCGCACACGCTACCCCTGATGTGCCATTGTATGGCAGGTGACGGAGGATTGCGCAGTGCGTACGAGAGCAGCGGTTGCTCTGGAGGCTGGAAAGCCTTTGGAGGTTATGGAAGTCGAACTCGAAGGGCCCAAAAAGGGAGAGGTCCTGGTCGAGATCAAGGCAACGGGTATTTGCCACACAGATGAATTCACGCGCTCGGGCGATGATCCGGAAGGTCTCTTTCCGTCGATCCTCGGCCATGAGGGCGCAGGCGTCGTGGTTGAGGTGGGCGAAGGTGTCACCACGCTCAAGCCGGGCGATCACGTTATCCCGCTCTACACGCCGGAATGCCGCGAGTGCGCGTCCTGCCTCTCGGGCAAGACCAATCTTTGCACCGCGATCCGCAACACCCAGGGCCAGGGCCTGATGCCCGACGGCACCACGCGCTTCAAGATGCTCGATGGCACGCCGATCTATCACTACATGGGCTGCTCGACCTTCGCCAATCACACGGTGATGCCCGAGATTGCTCTGGCCAAGGTGCGCGAGGACGCGCCTTTCGACAAGATCTGCTACATCGGATGCGGCGTCACCACCGGGATCGGCGCGGTGATCAACACCGCCGGTGTCGAGATCGGCGCGACCGCGGCGGTCTTCGGCCTCGGCGGGATCGGCCTCAACGTGATCCAGGGGCTCCGCATGGCGGGCGCCGACAAGATCATCGGCGTGGATCTCAACGACGACAAGGCGGAGATGGCCAAGAAGTTCGGCATGACTCACTTCGTCAACCCGTCCAAGGTCGAGAACACCGTTCAGGCGATCGTCGACATCACCAAGACCGATTTCGACCAGATCGGCGGCGTGGACTACAGCTTCGACGCGACCGGCAACGTCAAGGTCATGCGCGACGCGCTGGAATGCTCGCACCGCGGCTGGGGCGTCTCGGTCATCATCGGCGTGGCGCCGGCGGGGGCGGAAATCTCCACCCGCCCGTTCCAGCTCGTCACCGGCCGCGTCTGGAAGGGCACGGCCTTCGGGGGCGCCAAGGGCCGCACGGATGTTCCGAAAATGGTCGAGTGGTACATGGACGGCAAGATCGAGATCGATTCGATGATCACCCACAAGCTCAAGCTTGAGGACATCAACGAAGGCTTCGAGCTGATGCATGCCGGAAAATCCATTCGCGCCGTGGTGGAATTCTGATGCCTCTGGAGGTCATCTCGGAAAACCGCAGTTTCGGCGGGGTCCAATCCGTGTACAGCCACGGGTCGGACGCCTGCGGATGCGACATGACCTTCGCCGTCTATGCGCCGCCCCAGGCGGCGGATGGGCCGGTCCCGGTCCTGTGGTATCTCTCGGGCCTCACCTGCACGCATGAGAATGCGATGACCAAGGGCGGCTTTCAGAAATTCGCGGCCGATCACGGGATCGCGGTGGTTTTCCCCGACACATCGCCGCGCGGCGAGGGCGTTGCGGATGACGAGGCCTATGATCTGGGCATGGGTGCGGGGTTCTACGTGAACGCCACGCGCGAGCCCTGGGCGCCGCATTTCAAGATGTATGACTACATCGTCTCGGATCTGCGCGGCGTGGTGGCGGATCTGCTGCCGGGCGATGTGGCCCACGGGATCACCGGCCATTCCATGGGCGGGCATGGCGCGCTGACGATCGCGATGAAGAACCCCGATCTCTTTGCCTCGGTCTCGGCCTTCGCCCCGATCGCCAACCCGACGCGGTCCGACTGGGGGCGCAAGCAGCTCTCGGCCTACCTCGGCGACGATGAGGCCAATTGGGCGCAATACGATGCGACCCTGCTTCTGGAGGAGCTGGGCTGGAAGGGAGATATGCTGATCGATCAGGGCGCGGATGACCAGTTCCTCGACTTGCTCAAGCCCGAGGCACTGGCCGGCGCGATGACCGCGCGGCGCCAGCCGGGACAGTTCCGGATGCAGGCGGGCTACGATCACAGCTACTACTTCGTCTCGACCTTCGCCGGCGACCATGTCGCCTGGCACGCAGAGCGACTTAAGTCGTAACGACTAGGCGGCGGCGGCGGGATATCTTGGTATGCAGCGCCGGCCCGACTCACCAAAGCCGGGCGCCCGCAAGGCGGGGCCGACCAGGCGGCGGAGACACAACGCCTGTCACCGGTTCGGAGGAGACCCGGTGACAGCAGCACAGATCGCCCGCGCGGCGATCGGAACGAGAAAAAGGAGGACGCTTCACGACAGACGACTTGTCCGCTCCGGAGGAGAGATTGAGCGGACGATGGATTGATCCCCCGGATTCAGCCCGGTGGGTCAGGTGACAAGTCTCACCACAAGGGAGAGAGATATGAAAAAGCTACTCGCACTAACGTCCGCTTTGGCGATCGCTGCGGTGTCTGCATCGGCCAACGAGGGCCTGCAAGCCGAGATCGACAACCCCGATCAGTGGGTCATCCAGACCGGCGACTACAAGAACCAGCGCTACTCGCAGCTGGACCAGATCAACAAGGACAACGTGGGCGATCTTCAGGTCGCATGGACCTTCTCGACCGGCGTTCTGCGCGGGCACGAGGGCTCGCCGCTGGTGATTGGCGACACGATGTACCTGCACACGCCGTTCCCGAACATCGTTTACGCGCTCGACCTGAACGATGATGGTCGCATCATCTGGAAATACGAGCCCAAGCAGGATCCGAACGTGATTCCCGTGATGTGCTGCGACACGGTGAACCGGGGCGTCGCCTATGCGGAAGGCAAGATCTTCCTGCACCAGGCCGATACCACGGTCGTCGCGCTCGATGCAGAGACCGGCGAAGTGGAATGGAGCGTCGTGAACGGCGATCCGGCCAAGGGCGAAACCAACACCGCCACCGTGCTTCCGGTCAACGACAAGATCATCGTCGGCATCTCGGGCGGCGAATTCGGTGTGCGCGGCTCGGTCACGGCCTACAACATGGAAGACGGCTCCATGGCCTGGCGCGCCTATTCCATGGGCCCCGATGAGGACATCCTCGTTGATCCCGAAAACACCACCCATCTCGGCGAGCCCGTGGGCGAGAACTCCGGCGTGAACACCTGGGAAGGTGATCAGTGGATGATCGGCGGCGGCACGACCTGGGGCTGGTATTCCTACGATGCCGAAGAAAACCTCGTCTACTACGGCTCGGGCAACCCCTCGACATGGAACCCCGGACAGCGCCCGGGCGACAACCGTTGGTCCATGACGATCATGGCCCGCGATGCCGACACCGGCGTTGCCAAGTGGTTCTACCAGATGACCCCGCACGACGAGTGGGATTATGACGGCATCAACGAAATGATCCTCACGGAGCAGGAAATTGATGGCGAGATGCGCAAGCTTCTCACCCACTTCGACCGGAACGGCCTTGCCTACACCATGGACCGCGTGAGCGGTGAGCTTCTCGTGGCCGAGAAGTATGACCCGGTCGTCAACTGGACCACCGGCGTCGACATGGATCCGGAGTCCGACACCTATGGCCGTCCGGCCGTGGTGGCCGAGTATTCGACCGAGCAAAACGGCGAAGACGTGAACTCGACCGGCATCTGCCCGGCGGCGCTTGGCACCAAGGACCAACAACCGGCCTCCTACTCGCCGAAGACCGAGCTCTTCTACGTGCCGACGAACCACGTCTGCATGGACTACGAGCCGTTCCGCGTGGCTTACACCGCAGGTCAGCCCTACGTGGGCGCGACACTGTCGATGTACCCCGCACCGGACAGCCACGGCGGCATGGGTAACTTCATCGCATGGGACAACATCGCGGGTGAGATCAAATGGTCCATCCCCGAGCAGTTCTCCGTGTGGTCGGGTGCTTTGGCAACCGCGGGCGACGTCGTCTTCTACGGCACGCTCGAAGGCTACCTGAAGGCAATCGATGCCGAGACGGGTGAAGAGCTTTACCGCTTCAAGACGCCCTCCGGGATCATCGGCAACGTCATGACCTACACCCATGAAGGCAAACAGTTTGTCGGCATCCTGTCGGGCGTTGGCGGCTGGGCCGGGATCGGCCTCGCGGCCGGCCTGACCAACCCGAACGACGGTCTGGGCGCCGTGGGCGGCTATGCGGCCCTGAGCGACTACACCAACCTCGGTGGTCAGCTGACGGTCTTCGCGATCCCCGACTGAGGGACGTGATACTCAACTGAAACGTGCCGGTGCGGACACCGCGCCGGCACATCCACGACAAGGCACGAGAAAGGACCTCCTCGGTATGAAATTCGAATTCCCTCGCCGCGTATCTCAGGTTGCTGTTGCTACGGCCATGACCTTCGCGCTCGGCACGGCCGCCGTCGCCGAAAACCACGTAATCCAGGCCAAGGGCGTCAAATTCGACCCGATGTTCCTCTACATCCAGCCGGGCGACACCGTCAGCTTCGAGCGGATGCCGAGCCACAATGTCGAGACGCTTGATCCGATGGTGCCCGAGGGGCAGGAAAAGATCATGTCGGAGTTGGGCGACAACATCACCGTCACCTTCGATACAGTGGGGATCGTCTCCTACAAATGCACGCCGCACTGGGGCAACCGCATGGGCGGGTTCATCGTTGTCGGCGAGCCGGAAAACCCCGGCGAGATCATCGACAGCTACATGGCGGTGACCGAAGAGCAGAAGGAATATCTCCCGGCGCGCGGGCTTTTGAAGAAGCTGCGGGTCGACATGGAGAAAAACGGCATGATCGGCGCACCGGAATCGTGATCCGGCCGGTGATCAGATGATCCGTGATGTGATCGGCATCGGAGCGGCGCTGGCAGTGGCCGCGTCGCTTCTCCTACCGGCGCCCGCGGTGGCCCAGACCTCCGATCTGGTGTCCAAGACGGCCTTCCGCGTTTGTGCCGATCCGGCCAATTACCCGCTCTCCGACGATGGCGCGGGGGGCTACGAGAACCGCATCGCCGAGCTCTTTGCCGAAAAGCTCGACCTGCCGCTGGAATACACCTGGTTTCCCATGGCCACCGGGTTCATCCGCCGCACCCTGCGCGAGAACCGCTGCGACGTGGTGATCGGCTACGCGCAGGGCCATGAGCTGGTGCTCAACACCAACCATTATTTCACCTCGTCCTACGCGCTGATCGTGCCCGAAGACGGCCCGCTTGCCGGGATCACGACGCTGTCGGACCCGGCGCTTCAGGGGCTTCGGATCGGCATCGTCGCGGGTAGCCCGCCGGCGACGCACATGGCGCGCAACGGGCTGATCGGCAAGGCCAAGGCCTACAACCTCTTCGTCGATCGGCGGGTCGAATCCCCCGCGCTCGACATGCTCGATGATCTGCAGACCGGCGAGATCGACGCGGCCATCCTCTGGGGGCCGATTGGCGGGCCGCTGGTCAAGGCCGACTACCCCGGCTTCAAGGTTACGCCGCTGATCGAGGAAACCCAGCCGCCGCGGCTGTTCTTTCGGATCACCATGGGCGTGCGCACGGGCGAAAAGGTCTGGCAGCGCAAGCTCAACTCGCTCATCCGCCGCAATCAGGGTGAGATCAACGAGATCCTGCGCGAGGCGGGCGTCCCGCTCCTGTCGGACATGGGGACAAGCCTCTTGGGCGCGCAGAACTGATGCGCTGGCTGGCGGCGGCGCTTGTGTGCTGCTGGCCTGTCGCGCTTCTCGCGCAGGTGCCCGAGCCGGACGCGTTCCGGATGGAGGCCTACCGCGCCCCGGTCCCCGCGACGCTCGCGGGCGCGGTGGTTGTCGATGCGCCAGCGGCCCATGAGCTCTGGCGCTCGGGAGAGGTGGCTTTCATCGACGTTCTGCCTCGCGCACCCAAACCGGCGAACCTGCCCGAAGGGACGATCTGGCGCGAGAAACCCCGCCAGTCGATCCCCGGCGCGATCTGGCTTCCAAACGTGGGCTATGGCGCGCTGGCCGATGAGACCCACGCCTATTTCAAGGCCGGATTGGCTGCTGTGACCGGCGGCGCGCTGTCACACCCGGTCCTGATCTTCTGCCTCGAAGACTGCTGGATGTCATGGAACGCGGCGAAACGGGCCCGCGCCTACGGCTACGATACGGTCTACTGGTTCCCCGGCGGGACCGACGCGTGGAGCTTCCACGACTTCCCCACAGAGCCGCTCGAGCCCTTCGATCAGTAACCGGCGCGGCGCGTCGTCGCGGTCGTGCGCGTGCCGTCGGTGTCGATCATCGTGACATCGGCGCGCTCGGTCTGCGCGGGAACGGAGAGCGACAGCGCGGGGTTTTCGCTGAGCGAAATGCTCCCGGTCACATCCACATAGCCGGCGCCATCGAGGTCGATTTCAAGCGTCTCGACATAGCGCATCGGGATGAAGAGCAGCGAGATCTGATCCATCTGCATGCCCGAATGGCTGGGGTGGGAGATATCCACATCCAGTTGCCGCTGCCGGGCCGAGAGCGCGGCGAGGCGCCCGGCGGCGGACCCGTCAGTCAGCGGCGAGAGCGACAGATCCATGTTCCCGAGCGTTGCCATCGCCTCAATCGGATCGGTCCCCGGCGGCGCGGCACAGGCGCCCTTGCCCGAGGTCTTGACGAAGGTTTCGGCGACAAAAAGCTGCCCGTCGGTCGTCTCGGCCACAACGTGCAGCGGCGTGCCGCCGTTGAACCGCAAGGTCACGTCGAAAAAGAGCCGCTCCTGCGGCACATCGAGCGAAAACACCGCCGAGACCGGCATCGGGTTTTCATCGAGGATGACCGACACCTTTCCCAGTTTCAGCCCCTCCGGCGCGACCACCTGCGCGGCGACGCGCGTGCGCGCGTCATCCTGCGTGCGGTAGGGGGTGTCGATGCTGATGAGATGCGCGCCGTCCTGAAGCGCGCGCGTGCCGTAAAGGTCATGGGCGATGTAGGTCCAGCTTGGCTCGGTCTCTGCGCCGAGCGGCGTGGCGAGGCAGAGCAGCGCCGCCCCGGCCAAGGTCACGATCTTCATTCCCATCCCTCCCCGGTGGTCACGAATTTGCCAAAGGCGCGCGGGCCGTCGCCGGTGTCGATCTCGCCCACCACCTCCAGCCCGGCAGCGTCGATCAGGCTGATGCTGTTGGAAAACCAGTTTGCCACAACCACGGTGCGCTTGTCTCGGGTCACGTCGATCCCCTCAGGGTATTCGCCGACATCGAGCACAGCGATGGGCGCGCGGGTTTCTAGGTCGATCACGCTGACCGTATCGGCATACTGGTTCGAAACGAAGGCGCGCCCGGCGGCGAAGGCAACGCCATAGGGCCGGTCGCCCACGGGCACCGTGGCAAGCGCCCTGAGGGTCTCGGGATCGATCAGGGTCACGTCATCGCTGCCCACGTTGCAGGCCCAGAGGACCCCGTCCGGGGCGAAGCCGATGCCGAAGGGCCGCTCGCCCACCAAGGCGGCACCAAGGGGGGCGAGACTGTCGATATCGAAAAACGAGACCTGGTTGGCATCGCGATCCGCCGCTGCGAGGCGGCGGCCATGGATGGCGAGGCCGGCGGGCGCGCTGCCCGTCTCCAGCGTGGCTTCCAGCGCGAGGCTCTCGCCGTCCAGCACCCAGATCCGCGCGTTGTACCAGTCGGAGACGAAGACCCGGTCGGTGTGACCATCGACCGCGATGCCGATGGGCCCGCCGTCCAGCACCGTCTCGGCCGCGAGGGCCCCGGCGTCGAAGCGCCGGACGGTCTTGCTCTCGGGCGAGACGGTGTAAACCGCGCCGCCCGCGCCAACGGCGACGCCCGCCGGGTTGCCCGGCACGGGGACCCGGCGCAACTCGCGGCGCGCCTCAAGGTCAATGACGCTCAGCTCGCTGCTATTCTGGTTGGTCACGAAGGCAAAATCCCCTGCCGCAGCGGGTGCGGCAGGGGTCAGCGCCAGCAAAACGGCGAGGAGGTCAGTTGCTCGCGCCAAACCGGGCGGCCAGGGCATCGAGCCCCTGCTGATAGACCGCCGAGACCGCGGCGATTGCGGCTTCGTCGTTGAGATGCTCGGGCGGGTCGTTGTTGGGATAGCCGCGGTAGAAGGCGCCGCGCCATTCGATCAGCGAGCCGCCGCCATCGACCGGCTTGACCGTCAGATGCGAGGAATAGTTGGTCACCGGCAGCACATCGACCTCGACCGCGTTGATCCGGTAGGAATAGCTCATCTTCTCGGCGCTGTACTTGTAGAGCACCTCGTCGATCGTCGGCCCGCCGGCCTCGCCGAGCGTCAGAAGGCGCGTCGCATCGATCTCGTTGCCGCCCTCGCCGTCTGTTGCATGGACCGCCGGATGCCAGCTCATGTCCTGAAAATCACCGATCACCGCCCAGACCTCTTCGGGCGCCGCCGCGACCTCGGTGGTCAGGGTGACCTTCTGCCGGGTCGGCCCGTGGGCGAGCACCGCCGCCGGGACAAGCCCCGCCAAAAGCACCAGCAAATATGCCAAACGTCGCATCTTTCCTCCTCACTCCTTGAAGATGTTGTTGTTCAGAATGTAGCGTATGCCCCGCAGCCAGGAGGCATCCGTGTTCGATCGGATCTCGACCGATTGCCCGCGCACCATGGCGCCGCTCTCGGCGTCGCGTACCACGAGGTTCATCGACAAGATGAGGTTGGAGACCTTCTGCACCTCGCCCACCACGACGAAATCGGCCCCGAGCTTGCGGCCCATCCGCAGATCGCAGCCGTAGCATTTGGCCGGATTGACCGTGCGCTCCAGTTCCTCGGCCACGGGCGAAAGATCGCTCAGCGCGAGGCCCTCCTGCCGCAGCCGCTCGCGGACCGTCTCTTCGAGAAGCCCGATTCGCGCGCGCTCATCCGCGCGCTCACCGAAATAGTCGCCTTCGGTCGAGGTATCGAGGAAGGTGATGCCGAGGAAAGCGGCGGATTTTCCCGCGCCCCAATCGCTTTGGGCCAGCGCGGGCACCGACGCAGCCAGCCAAAGGGCAAGAGATATCCAACGAACCATAATGGAAACCTAGCCTTTGGCGATCCGGCTGCAATCAGCCAAAAGTATTGGTTGGGTTTGGGGGGCGATCTGCGAGTATGTGAGCGAAACAGTCAAGGTTTCGTGGCGGGGCGAAAAGCCGTGTCTGGGAGGACAATTTGCGAAACGACGTAATGGCAGCGCTCTTGGGCGCCGTGTGGATGTGTGTGGCCGCCGCGGCGGGGGCGGTGGAGGTCAGCTACGGGCTTTTGCGTGTCGACTACCCGTCGCAGGCGCCGATTTCCCGGCTCGAGGCCAAGCCCGCCGATCGCGGCTTTGCCGGGGCCGAGCTTGCCACGCGTGACAACCAGACCACCGGGCAATTCATGGGGCAGACCTATGAGCTGACCACCGTCGCCACCACGCCCGAAGAGGCCGAGGACGCTCTGGCGGGCCTTCTGGCCGACGGCGCGTCGATCATCGCGGTTCTGGCCAATGGCGCGGATTTGCTGCGGCTTGTGGAGCGGGCGGGCGAGGATGCGCTCATCCTCAACATCGGCGCGGGGGACACGAACCTGCGCAGCGAGAACTGCCGCGCCAATCTCTTCCACATCACCCCCAGCACGGCGATGCGCGCGGACGCCATCGCCCAATTCGCCATCTGGAAGAAGTGGACCGACTGGTTCCTCGTGCATGGCTCCAACCCCGACGACCGAGAGCTTGCCGAGGCCTATCGCCGGGCGGCCCGGAAATTCGGCGCGCGGATCGTCGAGGAGCGGGAGTTCGAGGACACCGGCGGCGCGCGGCGCACCGACACGGGCCATGTGCTGGTGCAGCGGCAATTGCCCGTCTTTACCCAGCGGGCCAAGGATCATGATATCGTCATCGCCGCCGATGCGTCCGATGTCTTCGCGCCGTACCTGCCGTTCCATCTCTGGACGCCGCGCCCGGTGCTTGGCTCCGCCGGGCTCCAGCCCGTGACCTTCCACCCCGCCCACGAGGCCTGGGGCGCGACCCAGTTCCAGACCCGCTTCGAAGAGCTTGCCGGACGACGCGTGCGCGGGGATGACTATGACGCCTGGCTTGCCTTCCGGGTGATCGGCGAGGCGGTCACGCGCACCGGCTCGGCCGATCCGAACGTCCTGCGCGACTATGTGCTCTCCGATGAGTTCGAGCTTGCCGCCTTCAAGGGCGTGCCGGTCACCATGCGTGGCTGGAACGGCCAGTTGCGCCAGCCGGTGCTGCTCTATGACGGCGCCATCACCGCGAGCGTCTCGCCGCAGGACGGGTTCCTGCATCAGGTCTCGCCGCTCGACACGCTCGGCCTCGACGCCCCCGAAAGCGCCTGCACGGCGTTTGACTAGAAAGGACACTTCCATGACCGCACGTCTGCTTGCCACCGTCTGTCTCGCTTGTCTCACCGCCGCCCCGGCGCTGGCCAACAAGGTCTTCGTGAGCAACGAGAGGGGCAACTCGGTAACCGTGCTCGACAGCGAGACGTGGGAAGTCCTGACCGAATTCGCCGCGGGCAACCGGCCGCGCGGGATCACCATCAGCCCCGATGGCTCGATGCTCTATGTCTGCGCCTCCGATGACGATCTGGTGCGGGTCTTCGACACCGACACCTACGAGGAAATCCACACGCTCCCCTCCGGCCCGGACCCGGAGCTCTTCATCCTGCACCCCGATGGCAACCCGCTCTACATCGCCAACGAGGACGATAACCTCGTGACCGTGGTCGACACCGAAACGCATCAGGTGCTGGCCGAGGTGCCCGTCGGCGTGGAGCCCGAGGGGATGGGGATCAGCCCCGACGCGCGCTTCGTGGTCAACACGTCGGAGACGACGAACATGGCTCATTTCATCGACACCGAGGACTTCCAGATCAAGTACAACGTGCTGGTCGATCAGCGCCCGCGCTACGCGCAATACAGCGCCGACGGCACCAAGCTGTTCGTGACCTCCGAGATCGGCGGCACGGTCTCGGTGATGGATATCGCCGAGGACGGCGCGCCGACGCTGGTCCACAAGATCAGCTTCGAGGTGCCCGGCGTGCTGCCCGAATGGCTCCAGCCGGTGGGCGCGAAGGTGACCTCGGACGGCAAGCTGCTTTTCGTCGCGCTCGGCCCGTCCAACCGCGTCGCGGTGGTGGATGCGGAAACCTATGAGGTGCTCGAATACATCATCGTCGGCCAGCGTGTCTGGCAGCTCGATTTCACACCGGATGAGAAATACCTTCTCACCACCAACGGCAATTCCAACGACATCACCGTGATCGATGTCGAGAAGCTCGAAGCCATCAAGTCCATCCAGGTCGGCGAACAGCCGTGGGGCGTCGTCGTGGCGCCGGACGCTTGACCAGCCAGTGACCCACCGAAGAAGGACCAGCCCATGAAAACCCTGCTTTCCGCCCTCGCCCTTGCCATCAGCGGCGGCGGCGCCGCCTCCGCCGCGCCGCTCTGCGACAACCTCGGCTTTGCCGGTCTGCTCGCGAGTTGCAACCGGGGCGAGCCGATCGAGCTGACCCTGGCCTCCGGCCAGCCGCTCTCGGAGGAGGGGACATACACGCTCCAGTCGGGCGCCTACTACAAGCTCATGATCACCGCGGATGGCTCGGCCGAGCTGGCGATCAGCGGGCCGTCCTTCTTTCGCGCGATCTGGATGAACGAGATCGTGATCAACCAAATCGAGATCCGGCCCATGGCCGTGGAAAGTCTCGAATTCGATGCCGCCGGGACCGCCGAAATCTCTTTCGTCGCGATCAAACCCGGCGCCCACGTGCTGCGGATCCCCGGCTCGACCGGGGAGTCTCAGATGGTGACGTTTCAAATCCAGTAACCCAACGTGAAGGGAGACCATTCACATGAAACGACTGCTTACAACCGCCGCCGCCTGCGGCATCGCCGCCTCGGCCGCCTTCGCCGCCCACCACGAGGTTTCCGAGGAGAAGGTCGAGATGATCATGGCCAAGCTCACGGAGATGAAATGCCAGATGGACGCCGATGACATCGAAGTGACCGACGAGGGCGGCTATGACCTCGATGATGTCATCTGCGAAGGTGGCAACCAGTTCGACATCGAGCTCGATGCCGAGATGAACGAAGTGAGCCGCCGCGCCGAATAATGAGCGCCGGGCCGGGGGGGCCGCTCGCACTTCCCCCCAGCCCGCCTCGCGCCAATGCGTCCGGGCGCGCCACCTTTTTGCATTGGGGAGAAACCCATGACGTTTCTGAAAGCCACCATCACAGCCCTGGCGCTTCTGGCCACACCGCTGGCCGCGCAGGACCAGCCACAGATCCGCGCCGCCGTTCTCAAGATCGGGACGGTGAACTGGGAGTTGAAAACCATCACCGACAACGGCTTCGACCATGACAATGGTTTCGAGCTCGTCGTCCAGCCCTACGCCGACAACGGCGCGACGCGCGTGGCGCTGGAGGGCGGAGAGGCGGACGTGGCCGTCGCCGACTGGATCTGGGTCGCGCGCCAGCGGGCCGCGGGCAAGGACTATGTTTTTATCCCCTATTCCAAGGCTGTCGGCGGCGTCGTGGTGCCCAAGGACAGCACGGCCAAGGACCTGACCGATCTGGAGGGCGGCAAGATCGGCATCGCCGGCGGGCCGGTCGACAAGAGCTGGCTCATCCTGCGCGCCTTTGCCGAACAGGAATACGGCATGGATCTCGCCGCAAGCACCGAACAGGTCTTCGGCGCGCCGCCGCTCATCTTCAAGAGCGGGGTGTCGGGAGAGACCGACGGGGCGATCAACTTCTGGCATTTCCTTGCCAAGATGAAGGCCGCGGGCATGCGCGAGCTTATCTCCGTGGAGGAGGCGACCGTCGCGCTTGGGCTTGACCCCGAGACGCCGCTTCTGGGCTATGTGCTCAAGGAAAGCTGGCTGGCCGAGAACCCCGGCATGGCCGAGGCGCTCTACGGCGCATCCCGCGATGCCAAGGAGCTTCTGGCGAGCTCGGACGAGGCTTGGGAGGCGATCCGCCCGATCATGAACGCCGGCAACGACGCCCAGTTCGAGACGCTCCGTACCGATTTCCGCGCCGGGATCCCGCAGCCGGGCGGCGTCGATGAGGCCGGGGCCGCGGCGCTTCTGGAACTCATGGCCGATCTTGGCGGTGCCGCGCTTGTCGGCGAGGCCACGACGCTCCCCGAGGGGCTCTTTGTCCCGCTCGACTGAGGCCGGCATGACGGGCCGCATCGGTGTTCCTGCGGTCTCGCTGGCGTCTCTCCTGCTCGTCTGGGTCGTTGCGGCGGCCCTGACGGCGGACCCCCAGATCCTGCCGCAACCGGGCGCGCTCGTCGCGCCGTTTCTGGCCGAGATGAGCGCGGGCACGCTGCCCTATCACCTCGGCCGGACGCTCCTGCGCGTGCTCTGGGCCTTTGCCCTCGCAATGGGTACGGGGCTGGTGCTGGGGCTGCTGATGGGCCGGTCGGCGCGGGTCAACCTCTGGCTTGACCCGTGGCTCGTGGTGTTTCTCAACCTGCCCGCGCTGGTGCTCATCGTGCTGTGCTATCTCTGGATCGGCCTCAACGAGACCGCCGCGATCATCGCCGTGACGCTCAACAAGATCCCCAACGTGACCACCGTGATCCGCGAGGGCGCGCGGGCGCTCAGCCCCGACCTCGACGCCATGGCCAAGGTCTACCGGATGCCGCTCGGCGCCCGGCTGCGCCATGTCATCCTGCCCCAGCTCGCCCCCTTCATCGCCGCCGCCGCCCGTTCGGGCATTGCCGTGATCTGGAAGATCGTGCTGGTGGTGGAATTCCTCGGGCGCTCCAACGGGATCGGCTTTCAGATCCACCTGTATTTTCAGCTCTTCGACGTCGGCATGGTGCTGATCTACGCGCTGAGCTTCATCGCGGTGATGCTGGCTTTCGAGTGGCTGTTCCTTCAGCCATGGGAGCGCCGGGCGCGCCGGTGGCGCGGCGCATGATCACGGTCGACATCAGGGCGAAATCCTTCGGCAAGACCCAGGTGCTCGGGCCGATTTCCTTTTCGGTCGAGACCGGCGAGACGCTGGCGATCCTTGGCCCGTCGGGCATCGGTAAATCGACGCTTCTACGGATCGTCGCCGGGATCGACACGCGCTTTGACGGGACGGTCCAGCGGCCCGGCAGCTGCGCCATCGTGTTTCAGGAGCCGACGCTCCTGCCGTGGCGCAGCGCGCTGCAGAACCTGTGCCTCGTGCATCCCGGGCTGGACGAGGCCGCCGCGCGCGAGGCGCTCGGCCGGGTCGGGCTCGGCGACAAGGCGGATCTCTTTCCCGGCCAGCTTTCGCTCGGCCAGCAGCGGCGCCTTGCCCTCGCGCGCGCCTTTGCCGGCGAGCCGGACCTGCTGATCATGGACGAGCCCTTCGTGTCGCTCGATGCCGAGACCGCCGAGACGATGCTCGCGCTGACCGAGGCGCTGCTGGCCGATGTCGCCCCCGCGGCGATTTTCGTCACCCACGCCCGCGCCGAGGCCGAGCGATTGGCCACCCGGATTATCGAGTTGCAGGGCGCTCCCGCCACTGTCAGGCTGGATCCGCAGCCGGGACAGGAGGAGGGCGATCCGCCGCATGACCGCGCTTGATGTCCGCGATGTGCGCTTTTCCTACGGGGAAAAGGAGGCGCTGAAGTCGGTGAGCTTTTCGCTGGAACCGGGGCGGTTCTGCGCGCTTCTGGGCCCCAATGGCGCAGGCAAATCAACGCTCTTTGCCCTCATGACCCGGCTTTTGGTGACCGGCGAGGGCCGCATCACGATCGCCGGCCATGACATCGCCCGCGCACCGCGCGCGGCGCTGGCGGCGATTGGGGTCGTCTTCCAGCAACCGACGCTCGATCTCGACATGACCGTGACGCGCAACATGCGCTATTTCGCGGCGCTGCATGGCATTTCCGGCCGCGACGCGCAGGCGCGGATCGACGCAGCGCTGGACCGGCTGTCGATGCGCGAACGCGCTGACGAGAAAGTCCGCGCCCTCAACGGCGGGCACCGGCGGCGGATGGAAATCGCCCGCGCGCTGATCCATCAGCCGCGCCTTCTGCTGCTCGACGAGCCGACCGTCGGGCTCGACACGGCCAGCCGCCGCGCGATCACCGACCACGTGCACGAGCTTGCAACGGGCGGGTTGACCGTCTTCTGGGCCACGCATCTGGTGGATGAGATTACGCCGGAGGACGAGGTCGTGGTCCTGCATCGCGGCGAGGTTCTGGCGCAGGACAGCGCCCGCAGCATCGCAGGGGGCCAGAGCCTGACCGACGCCTTCATGGCGATGACGGGGGCCGAGGCATGAGCGCCTATCTCATCGTCATGGGCGCGATCATCTCGCGCGAGATGCAGCGTTTCCTCAATCAGCGCGGCCGCTTCTTCGCCGCCCTCGTGCGCCCGCTTGTCTGGCTCTTGGTCTTTGCCGCCGGCTTTCGCGCCGCGCTTGGCCTGTCGATCATCCCGCCGTATCAGACCTATATCACCTACGAGGTCTACATCGTCCCGGGCCTGTGCGGCATGATCCAGCTCTTCAACGGGATGCAATCCTCGCTGAGCCTCGTCTACGATCAGGAGATGGGCTCGATGCGGCTCCTGCTGACCTCGCCGATGCCGCGCTGGTGGCTGCTTCTGTCCAAGCTTGCCGCCGGGGTCGCGGTCTCGCTGCTGCAGGTCTACGTCTTCCTCGCCATCGCCGCCGCGCTCGGGATCGACATGCCGCTCGCGGGCTACGCGCTGGCCCTGCCGGCGCTCATCGTCAGCGGGCTGATGCTCGGCGCGCTCGGGCTGTTGCTGTCATCCTATGTCAAGCAGCTGGAGAATTTCGCGGGGGTGATGAATTTTGTCATCTTCCCGATGTTCTTCCTCTCCTCGGCGCTCTACCCGTTGTGGAAAATGGCCGAAAGCTCGGCGCTCCTGCGTGATATCTGCGCCTTCAACCCCTTCACCCACGCGGTCGAGTTGATCCGTTTCGCCCTCTACGGCCAGTTCAACGGGCTCGCCCTTGCGGTTGTCTGCGGTGGGTTCGCGGTGTTTTTCCTTCTCGCCGTAAGGGGTTACGATCCGGCGCGCGGCCTCGCGAAGCGCCGGCACAGCGGCTAGACGGGCTGCTCCACGCCTCCCGATCCGGTCGCGACGCCGAAAAGTGAAAAAGTCAGGATTGACTTTCCCAAGCTTTTTGCTCAACTTCGGACATGTGAGCGACGAGTCGCATGATACGAAGAATGCCGGAAGCGGAACGGGCAGGCGTACACATGATCATCTGTCACTGTACTTCGATCACCGACAAGGAAATTCACGCCGCGGTTGAGTGGATGCGCTCCGCGGATCAGGACACGATCATTACCCCGGGGAAGGTCTATCGCGTCCTCGGGCGGAAACCCGATTGTGGCGGGTGCCTGAAACTTTTTGTGGACACCATGCGCCAAAGCTCTCATCTTGAAGTCCCGTTGGAGTTGCAAAACCTCCGCGGTCGAACAATTCAGGATGGAGAGTCACATGAAGGGCGACGCCAAGGTCATTGAGTATCTCAATGCCGCATTGCGCAGCGAACTGACCGCAATCAATCAATATTGGCTGCACTATCGCCTTCAGGCGGACTGGGGCTATGGCAAGATTGCTGCGAAGTCGCGCGAGGAGAGCATCGAAGAGATGCACCACGCCGACAAGATCATGGACCGTATCATCTTTCTCGAAGGGCATCCGAACCTTCAGAAGCTCGATCCGATCCGCACCGGTCAGAACCTCAAGGAATCGCTGGAAGCCGATCTCGCCGCCGAGCATGACGCCCGGACACTCTACATCGAGGCGCGGAAATATTGCGACGGTGTGGGGGATTTCACCACGAGCAAGATGTTCGAGGATCTGATCAAGGACGAGGAAGGGCATATCGATTACATCGAGACCCAGCTCGAACTTCTCGGCGCCATCGGCCCCGAACGCTACGGCCTGCTTCAGGCGACCTCCGCCGACGAAGCGGAGTGACGGGCGTGCGCGCGGTCCTGCCGGAGCGCGCGCCGTTTCACTTTGGGGACAGCCGGGCCATGAAGCGCCGGTCGATCCGGTCCTTCCAGCGCCAGACCCAAGCCCCGTCCAGCGTCAGACCGAAGCGCTGGCCGATGGCGCGGCGCTCGCCCATGGAAATCAGTTTCAGATAATCCGCCTGCGGATGGTAGCGCGCGAGGGCCTGCCCCGCGAGGGTACGGCGCAGATTGTCCAGCAAGACGGGCGCCTGGCGCACGGCGAAGACTCCGGCCTTGGGGCGCGGGCTTTCGGTCATCGCGGCGCAATCGCCGGTGGCGAAGATGCGCGGGTCGCTGGTTTGCAGGGTCGGGGCGATGCGCAAAAAGCCGTTCTCGTGCTCGAGCCCGGTCTTGGCGAGCCAGTCTTGCGGGGCCGCCCCCGCCGCGCCGATGGTGAGCTGCGCGGGGACCGTCTCGCCGCTCGTCAATGTGACGGCCTCGGCGCTGATATTCGCGACCTCGCAGTGTTCGCGCAAGCGGGTGCCCTGTCGGTCCAGCGCGGCGAGAAGCCGAGCGCGCGTGCGCGCACCGACCTCCGAAAGCGCGCGCGAGCGGTCGAGCACCGTCACGTCCGGCACGCCGGGCCGGGCGCGCAAGGCATGCCCCATCGCGAGGGCAAGCTCGATCCCGGCCACCCCGCCCCCGAGCACGACCACCGGCCCCTGCGCGCCCGCAGCGCACCAGTCGCGCCAGCGATCGGCGAAAGGGCCGAGCGGTTTGACCGGCACGGCGTGGTCGGCAAAACCGGGAATGCGTGGCATGTCCGAGCTGATGCCGACGTCAATCGCGCAGAGGTCGAAGGGCAGGGAGATCCCGTCTTCGCACGCCACCCGCCGCGCCACAGGATCGAGGGACAGCGCCCGCCCGATCACCAGCGTCGCCCCCGCGGCGCGGACCAGCGCGGCAAGGTCGATGTCGAGCATCGCGCGGCTGTAGTGCCCGGCCACATGGCCCGGCAGCATTCCCGAATAGGCCGCCGCCCTCCCGGGGTTCAGAAGTGTGATCTCGGCGCCGTCGAGTGGCCGATCGGCCAGCGCGCGCAGCACAAGCGCATGACAGTGCCCCCCGCCCACGAGCAGGACGCGGCAGGGATCATTCCCGGATCTCATCCGCCTTGACGCCCCAGAGCGCGGATTTGGGCGCCCATCCCTTGAAGCCCCCTGCTTCGATGCGGCACCAGAAGGGCTCGCAGGCGCCAAGCTGCGCCACCACGCCGCCTTCGAGCCGGGCCATGACGCGCGCGTCCTCTTCCGGTTTGGCCAACAGGTCGAGCATCTCGCTTGTGACGATCACGTAGCGCACCCCCGAGAGCAGCGCGTAATGCACCCAGCCGCCCGCGCCGTCGCGGTCGCGCACGCGCCGCCAGTGGCCATGTTCGGCGGTGATTTCCACCGGCAGGTTGCGCCGTTTGAAGACCCAGTCGATCCGGTGGGTGAGCGAGGGGCCCCGGCGCACGTTCGCCTCCGCCGCCTTGATCGAGACAAAGCGCGGCAGGGGCAGGTTCGTCACCGGGCCGCGGATGTCCTCCGCGCCCGCGCGCGCAAGGCCCAGACCGAGCGCAAACACCAGCAGGACGAGCGCCGCCCGCCCGAAGGTTGTTCGTGAAAGCGCCCGCATCCGCTGTCCGCTCATATCGCCTCATCGGGGATTTCGCCGAGGGGTTCTTGTGCCCCTTACAATCCTGCGCCACTGTGCCAGAAGCTGGGAGCCAAGGGAAGACGAGGGAGCGCCTTCATGCCAACCGAAAGATTGAGTGTTGTCGTGACGCGACGCTTGCCGGAGCTTGTCGAAACCCGGATGTCGGAGCTCTTCGACGTCGCCCTGCGGGAAGACGACACGCCGATGACCCGGGCGGAACTGGCCGAGGCGATGAAGGGCTGTGACGTGTTGGTGCCGACCCTGACGGACCGGGTCGATGCGGCGATGATCGCCGGTGCGGGAGACCGGCTCAAGCTCATTGCGAATTACGGCGCGGGGATCGATCATATCGACGTGGCCACCGCCCGCCAGCGCGGAATTCTCGTCTCCAATACGCCCGGCGTCGTGACCGAGGACACCGCCGACATGACCATGGCGCTCATCCTCGCGGTCACGCGGCGCATCCCCGAAGGGCTCGCGCTGACGCAAAGCGGCGGCTGGTCCGGCTGGTCGCCCACGGCCCTGCTCGGCGGGCGCGTCGGCGGGCGCCGGCTCGGTATCCTGGGGCTCGGGCGCATCGGTCAGGCGGTCGCGCGGCGGGCCAAGGCCTTCGGGATGCAGATCCACTACCACAATCGCCGCCGGTTGCGCCCCGAGATCGAAACCGAGCTGGAGGCCACCTACTGGGAGAGCCTCGACCAGATGATCGCCCGCATGGATATCGTCAGCGTCAACTGCCCCCACACCCCTTCGACCTTCCATTTGCTCAACGCGCGGCGCCTGCGGCTGATGAAACCCACGGCGGTGGTCGTCAACACCTCCCGCGGGGAAGTCATCGACGAAAACGCGCTGGTGCGGCTGTTGCAGGACGGCGGCATCGCCGGGGCGGGGCTCGATGTTTTCGAGCGCGGCGCCGAGATCAACCCCGCCCTGCGCAATCTCAACAACGTCGTGCTGCTGCCGCACATGGGCTCGGCCACGCGCGAGGGGCGGATCGAGATGGGCGAGAAGGTCCTGCTCAACATCAAGACCTTCGCCGATGGCCACCGCCCTCCGGATCAGGTCGTCCCGTCGATGCTCTAGCGGCAAAGCCGGGGCCTGTCCGTTCGGGCGGTTGACGCATGGGTAAGCTGTGGTACCCTCAATCGCATTGTTTAATGAGATTGAGGGGGGTGTCATGCCGACACGCAAACAGGCGGTTCTGATCGTCCACGGCATGGGCGAACAGGTGCCCATGCAAACCTTGCGCAGCTTCGTCAACGCGGTCTGGTCCTCGGACATGGACCTGATCTCGACCGAGATCCCCGATGCCGAGACCGGCGAGAGCCCGCGCCAGAAGAACACCGTCTGGTCCAAGCCCGACCCGGCGCTGGAGAGCTTCGAGCTGCGGCGCATCACCACCGAGCGGACGCGCAACAACTGGCGCGCCGATTTCTACGAATTCTACTGGGCCCACCTGATGCAGGGGACGCAATGGCAACACGTCTTCCCGTGGCTTTTCGGCCTGTTGTGGCGCAACCCGATGACCCGCGTGCCGCGCCCGGTGCGGCTTGCCTGGGTGCTCTTGTGGATCATCGTGCTGCTCTCGGCCTTTCTCGCCGCCTGGGTGGCCTTTCCGCAGTTCAAGGAATGGGTCGCCGGCTGGCTCCCGGTCGATGACGGCTTCGCCGAGTTCTGGGGCGGCTGGATCGTGACGGCG
The DNA here is from genome assembly GCF_900116005.1 of Poseidonocella sedimentorum. Taxonomy (GTDB): domain Bacteria; phylum Pseudomonadota; class Alphaproteobacteria; order Rhodobacterales; family Rhodobacteraceae; genus Poseidonocella; species Poseidonocella sedimentorum. The sequence goes on along the minus strand of NZ_FOYI01000002.1, from coordinate 62,897 downwards.
GTGCTGCTGGTCATCTTCACGCTGATGCGAAGTATCCTGCTCAACCGGTTCGGCGACGTGGCGCGCTATGTCATGGCCACGCCCTCCAACGTCGCCCGGCGACAGGAGATCCGCGAAAACGGCGTCGGTCTGCTCAAGCGGCTGATCGACAGCGGGGAATACGAGCGCATCGTGGTCGCCGCCCATTCGCTCGGCACCATCGTCGCGCTCGACATCCTCAACCACTGTTTCGCGCTCTACAACAAGAGCTTCGATCCCGAGAAGATCGGGCCGCAGCCGGAGCGGGCCAAGCTCGAACAGATGGTCCGGATCGAGCTCGGGCTGGAGGAGGGCGAGGGGCCGGAGGATTTCCTCGCCGCCTATCAGGCGCAGCAGCGCAAGGCGCAGAAGGAGCTCAACGAGCAGGGCCACCCCTGGACCGTCACCGATTTCATCACCATGGGCTCGCCGCTCACCCATTCGGAATTTCTCATCGCCCGCGATCATGCCGAGCTGCGCGAAATGCAACAGCGCCGCGTCCTGCCCTCCTGCCCGCCGGTGCTGGAATATGACGCCAAGACCGGGTTCCGCCACTGGACCTATCGTTCGCAGGTGGTCGGCGATGTCGGCAACCGCTACGAGGCCGAGGCGCCCCGTTGCCCCCACCACAGCGCGGTTTTCGGCTATACCTGCTGGACGAATTTTTACTCGCCGCACAGCTTTGTGGTGAAGGGCGATCTGATCTCGGGCCCAGTGGCCCGCCCCTTCGCGCTCGATCGCGGCGACAAGAGCGTCTCCGGCGTGCGCGACCTGCCCGTCCTGAACGAGGGGCTGGTGACGCACAACAACTACTGGAACTGCGATTGCCGCCTCAGCACCGATACGGGCGACACGCCCCACCACGTCCGGGAGTTGCGCAAGACGCTCAACCTCAACGCGGAATGACGCCTGCGGCCGTGTGGGGGCTGGCCCCGCGCGCGCCGCTGCGCTACCCCGGTCGCAACACGGGCAGGGGGACAGATGCAGCGCAAGACGGTAAGCCAATGGCAACGGGTGCTCCGCCCCGCTCTGGCGCGGCTCGCCCCGGACCTGCTCTCCGATCTGGACAGCGCCGAGGCCGCCGCGCTCGCCCTGCGCGCCGCGCCGCGTCTTGAGGCGCCAGCCCGTGTGACCTTCGTCATCCCGCTGGTCGGTCGCGCCGTGATCGCCGATTGGGAGCAGGTCGTCGCCCGGCTGCGGGATACGGTCGAGAGCCTCCTGCACCAGTCCGATCCGCGCTGGCAGGCCATCATCTGCTGCGAGGACACGCCGGACCTGCCCTGGTCGGATCAGCTGCGCCACCTTCCCTACATCAAGCACGACGACGGGTTCGACAAATGGGACAAGCTCCGCCACCTGGTGGACGCCGCCTGCGCCCGCGGAGGGCCGGGCTATCTCATGCCCTTCGACGCAGATGATCTGGCCCACCCCGACCTCGTGAGGGATATGCTGCGCGGCGCCTCCCCGACGGGCTACCTCATGACCAGCGGCTATCTCTACGATGTCTCCGGCCGCCGCCTCGCCCGGGCCGAACCCCGCTCCCTCCGCCGGCCCCGCCAGAAGGCGTTCTGGAAGCTCTGCGGCTCCTGCGCCGCCTTCCCGCTCCTGCCCGGCGATCCGCTCCACGCGGCGTTCCTGCAGGGCGCGGTCAGCTACGAGCACCGCATGTTCGAATATCTCGCCCGCCTCTCGGGCCGGCCGCTCGCACCAGAGGCCGAGCCGCGCGTCACCTACATGACCAACCACGGCAACAATTTCAGCAAACTGCGCGGGCGGGGCGATTTCAAATCGCGGCTGATCTCCCGCTACGAGATCACCGACACCGCCGCGCTCGACCGCTTCGCCGCGGCCTTCCCCATGGCCGCAGACCCCGGTTCCTGATCCAACCCGCGCCAGACGCGCCAACCCGAGCGCCAGCCCCGCACGGGGCAGGCGCGAGAGATGTCGTGCGCCGCAAGGCGCGCATCTGGACCAAATGGCTCAGCTCAATTCGCCATGGATGGCGAATTGTTCCAGCCCGGCATCGCTCGGCTCGATCGCACGGAAGCTCTCCCGCACACCGCTTTGCGTGAGCTCGCGGGCCACGGTCAGCAAGGTGTTCGGGTCATGATCGGCGCATAGCTCGACCATGTAGCCGAGCTCGTCCCGCGCCACGGGGCGTGCGGCCGCGATATCCGGCGCGCCGTAATGCGAGACGAAATGCGCCGCCAGCGCATCGACCAGCTCGTCGAACTCCGCCCCTTCGATCTGTGTCACCGCAACGAAGGTCACGCGCCCGAAGGTCTCCAGCCCGAGCCAGCCGTTGGCAAAGGCCTGCCGCGCCTTGCCCTCCAGATCGGCCTCGCCCCAGTCGGAAAACTCGAACCCGCCAGAGATGCACCATTCCCCCGTCCGGGCGTGAATGTGGAACACCCGCGTGTCGCTTTCGTCAAAATGGATCGCACGCGCCAGTTTCATGTCGCTTCCTCCAGAAGCTCGGTGAGGGGGATGCTGTGGGTTCGCTCCGCGTCGCGCAGAAGCATCGCAAAGCGCTCGTCGATCCCGAGGAATGTTCCGGATCGCCCGGATTGCGTGACAGTCTCCGAAAGCCCGTGCAGGAGCCCCGTCCATTGATCGTGAACGGCGCGGACTTCCCCGGCGTCCCAGCGAGACAGCCACAGGTAGCTGTGCCGGATCCAGGCTTCGAGAAGCGCCAGCGGGTCCACGTCGCCGCAGCCTTCCGCGTGAAGCGCGGTGCGGTCGGGGTCCTCGCCGCCCTGGTCCGGGCTCTGCGGCAGGATATCGAGCGTGAGGCCGATGACCAGCCAGCCGGGGATCGCTTCGGCCTCCCGCGTGTCGGACCAGAGCCGGAGCCCGCCGCAGCGCGCGCCGTTGATGCGAATCGCCCCGGCCCACTCAAGGTGCACCGCAACCTCCGGCGGGGACAGCGCGCCAAGCGCGTTTTGAAACCCGATCCCCGCCACCGGGAGCATCGCGGCCGCCTCGCCCAGCGGCACATCCGGCGCAAGCACCAGCGCGGCCTCGAGCCGCCCCGCCGCCCCGCCATAGGTGACAAGCCCCGCCTCGCACCCCTGCGCCGCCGCATCCCGCGCCGCGGCAAAGGGGTCGGCCCCGCGCGCGACCTCGTGCCCGTGAAACAGGGGCGGAAACTGCGGCGCGGGCTGGCTCATACGACGCCCATCGCCACCAGCTTGAGCGCGATGTCGCGGAAGGCCTTGGCCTGCGGGCTGTCGGGGTTGGAGACGACGATCGGCGCGCCGCCATCGGCCGCGGTCCGGATGTCGAGATGCAGCGGGATCTCCCCCAGCAGCGGCGCGCCGATGGTCTCGGCCTCCCGCGCGACGCCACCATGGCCGAAAATGTGCTCCTCGTGGCCACAGTTGGAGCAGATATGCGTGCTCATGTTCTCGATCATCCCGAGGATCGGCGTCCCCAGCTGGTTGAACATGTCGATGCCCTTGCGCGCGTCGATCAGCGCCACGTCCTGCGGCGTCGAGACGATCACCGCCCCGTCGATCTGGGCCTTCTGCGCCAGCGTCATCCCCACGTCGCCCGTCCCCGGCGGAAGGTCCACCAGCAGCACATCAAGCTCGCCCCACTGCACCTGCATCAACATCTGTTGCAACGCGCCGATCAGCATCGGGCCGCGCCAGACGACGGCCTGACCCTCGTTGACCATGAGCCCGAGCGACATCATCGTCACCCCGTGGTTGCGCAGCGGCAGAATCGTCTTGCCATCCGGGCTCGCCGGGCGGCCCGAGACCCCGAGCATCCGCGGCTGCGACGGGCCGTAGACATCGGCATCCAGAAGCCCAACGCGCTTGCCCTCGGCGGCGAGCGCACAGGCGAGGTTGGCCGACACGGTTGATTTCCCGACCCCGCCCTTGCCCGAGGCGATGGCGACGATATGCGCCACGCCGGGGATCTTCTGCGGCCCCTGCGGCTCGGCCTTCTTGCGCGGTTTGAGATCCGGCGGAGACTTGGGCGTGGCATGGGCGGTCATGACGACCGAGACAGAGCCGACGCCCTCCAGCGCCCTGGTGCGGGCTTCGGCCTCTGCGCGCACCGATTCCATCGCCTCGGCCTTGGCCGGGTCGATCTCGAGCACGAACCGGGTGTTGCCGGCGTCATCGACATTGAGCGCCCGCACGATCCCCGCGGCGACGATGTCCGATCCGCTGACCGGATCGGTGATGTCCTTCAGCGCCGCGAGCACATCTTCTCGTTTGACGGTCACGTCAGTCCTGCCCCGCGATCTTGCCGGTCACCACATGCTCAAGATCGAGCCCGTCCACCGTCAGCACGACCTTGGCCTCGAAACTCTTGCCCCCGGTCTCGCCCTTGGCGCGCATCGCCTCTTCGATCTTCTGCTGCGAGGTGACTCCCACCTGCTTGAGAAACTTCCGCATCGACATGTTGAAATCGTCGCTCATGGCGTGTCGTCCTTTCGGTTGCGCCGGTCCCGTGTCCCGGCGTTGACGCGTGCCCCTGGCCCGCTCTAGGCTGCACTATGATCTGTTGGCCCGCGCAGTTCAAACGCCTTGCGGCCGTCCTGCTGTGGCTTGTCGTCGCCGCGCCCTGTGCGGCCGCAAGCGAGCGGGATTTCCGCCTCGCCGTGCCCGCCGCTCTGGAGGGCAGCGGGCTGCTGAGCCACCTCCTGCCCCGGTTTTCGCTGAAGATGGCCACCCGCGTGAGCGTGGTGCCGGAGGGTGAGGCGGCCGAGGCCGCGCTTCGGCTCGCGCCGGAGGGCCCCGCGGTCTTCACCGGCCCCGCCGGAACATGGCACCTCGCCGCAATGGCGCCCGATCACGGCGGCGTCGCGCGCTTTCGCGACTGGCTCGCCTCCGAGGCCGGCCACCGCGCGCTCGCGGCCTACACCGTCGATGGCGTGACGCTCTATGTCCCGCCGGCCTTGCGCCGCGTGGCCCGGGCGGAGGAGGTCATCGACGGCGACGCCGAGGCCGGGCGCGCGCTTGCCCTGACCCATTGCGGCCGCTGCCACGTGGTCGATCGGGCGGACCGGCTCAACGCGCTCGGCTCGACGCCCTCGTTCGAGATTCTGCGGGGCCTGCCCGATTGGGAAGAGCGGTTCGCCGGGTTCTTCGCGCGCAACCCGCATCCCGCTTTCACCCAGATCCCCTCCGTGACGGCGCCTTTCGCCATCGACCTGCCGCCGCCGATCGTCCCGCTGGAGATCACCGTGGAGGATCTCGGCGCGATTCTGGCCTATGTGGCGGGGATGACCCCACCCGATCTTGGCGCTCCGTTGCAAGTTCAGTGATCCTTGCGGGCCGAGAGGTAATCGTCGGTGGTGCGCGGACGGGGGCGCTCGCCGCCCGAGAGCGGTGCGGCGGTGCTGTGATACTGGGTCTTGATGCGGCAATCGTCGCACATCTGGATCAGCCGCGAGGTGTCGCTCGTGCCGAACATGCTATGCTTGCCGGCGAGCTTGTCGAGGATGCGCTCCACCGTGGAGGCAACGCCGAAGAGCGCGCCGCATTCGATGCAGGCGAAGGGCTCTTCCTCATTCAGCACGCGCTGTGAGAAGGCCGCGTCGGTGAGGTCCATCCGCGGCTCCAGCGCGATCGCATCCTCGGGGCAGATCGTGGCGCAGAGGCCGCATTGCAGGCAGGCGTCCTCCTGAAACAGCAACTGCGGCTTGTCGGGGTTGTCGCCGAGCGCGCCGGAGGGGCAGAGCGAGACACAGGCAAGGCACAGGGTGCAGGCCTCGGTATCGACCAGCACCGCGCCATAGGGCGCGCCCTCGGGGAGGGGGAGCTGCTCGGCCTCGGGGGCGACGGCCTTGGCGGCGAGCCGCGTGACCTGGCGGCGCGTGCCCATCGGCAGGACGGGCCGGGAGACGGGGGCGGGGACGGGGCGGTCGAAAAGCGCATCGCTCAGCGCGTCCGGGTCGGTGAGGTCCAGCAGCCGCAGCCGCCCCGGTCCGGCAAGAGATTCGGCCAGTGCCAGCTCGCGGATCGGCGCCTCGCGTTCGGCCCGTGGCGGCAGAAGGACATCCACCGCGGCAAAGCCGCAGGCCAGCGCGGCCATCATTTCGGCATGGCCGAAGCCGCCAATCGCCGTGACCTCCATCGGAATCACATCGGCGGGCAGGCCCCGCCCGTAGCGCGCGGCGAAACGGATCATCTCGGGCCCGTGGGTGGCATCGGTGACCAGCAGGCGCGGCGCCGCGCCGCCGGCCTTGCGGAAGGCCTCGCCAAGTGTGCGCAACCGGCGGAAGATCAGGTCCACGGGCGGCGCGTCGTAGCTGATCGCGCCGGACGGGCAGACCGCGCTGCACGCGCCGCAGCCCGCGCAGATCATCGGATCGACCGTGACATGCTCGCCCGCCGGCGTGATCGCCCCGGTGGGGCAGATGTCGAGACAGTTGCTACAGGCCGTCTGGCCCGCGCGGGAATGGGCGCACAGCAGCGGCTCGGTCCGCACGTAGAGCGGTTTTTCGAAGGTGCCGGTGAGTTGCACTGCCTCCAGAGCCAGCTCGGTCAGCGCCCCGGGCCGCCCGGGATCGGCCCTGAGGTAACCTTCGCGCTTTTCCGGGGCGGGGACGAAGGCCCGCTCGCGCCCCAGATCGATGACGATATCACAGTCCGAGTGCCCGCCGTCGCGCGGCGGCGAGAGCACCGGCGCACCGCGCCCGCCCGGGATGATCTGTTGCAGCCCGTCGATCGCGACCTTGAACCCGCCAAGCGCGCCGTTGATCGCGCGCATCCGGCCCACGAGAAGATCGAACTCCGCGCCGACCGGCAGCGCCTCCGGGTCCGACAGCAGCACTGTCACGCTCAGATGTGACGCAAGTTGCGCGGCGAGGTCGAGCGCGTGGGAATCACTCCCGAAGATCAGGCAGATCCCTTCGGAGATCACATCGACCGAGCGCGCGACCGGCGCCTCAAGCATCCCCTCGGCGGCAAGGGCGGCCATCTTCGGCGCGGTATCGGCGGTATCTTCCGTCCAGCCCGCGCGGTCGCGCAGGTCGAGGAACTCAGGCGCCTCGGCGCCGATCTCCTCGGCCAGCTCTTCGAATCGCGCCTGTTCCTGCCCGCAGCAGATGATCGCGTCACCCGCTTCGATCGCCTCGGCGGCCACGTCGGTCTGCGCGCCGCAGAGATGGCGATACACCTTCGAACAGGGCAGGCTGGTGGCTGTTTCGAGCGCCGCGGCGTCTATCGCCTGCGAGTCGAGGCAATTGCAAAGTATGAGTCGCTTGGGCATCCGGCTCCCCTGACAGTCGCGCCGGAGGGCGGGCGGCTGTGATCCTTGGCTTGCCGCCCATGCTATGCAGGATCGAAAGCGAGGTAAACTCAGAAAACGTTTGCACAATCCTGCCGTTGCGCAACCCGTGGTGGAGCGTGCGCGCAAGGGGCCCGCGGCGTCTCCGATCTGTCCGCCGCCCTATTCCCGACTGTTTTCATTATGTTTTTCGTTCACCGGAAATTACTGATCCTGCAGAATTTTGCTTGGATAATCGCGAGATTTGCTCCACCATTGGGCGAAGATAAACGATATCAAGGCCGGGGAGGCTCCGTGGCCCAAGAGGCGCGAAAAATCGAGGCAATGGACATCGGCGTTGTCATTCGGCAATCGCCGGGTGTGACCCGTTGGGCGAAGTGGGTTTGGCGCGCTGTGGCGCTTTTGCCCGGCGCCGGACCGGCGGATTGGCATGTCATGCGCCGCGAGGGCGAGGTGACCGAGTTTCACGCCGGCACGCGCCGCGTGGAGCTTTTTCGCAGCGATTGCGAAGCCTATGCCGAGAATCTCGCAACGCGTGAGCCCTCGCTCTTTGTCGTGATGCGCGAACCGCAGCCGGGCCAGCCCGGGGCCGGGCCGCTTGAGCTTACCCTCGTGACCGCGTCTCCCTTCGAGGCGCAGGATTATTGCGACAGCGGGGAAGAGATCGTCGAGAAAGTCCCGATGCCGCCCGTCGTGCGCGACTGGGTCGAGAATTTCGTGATGGCCCATGAGGCGTTCGAGCCGTTCAAGAAGCGGCGCCGGGACAAGCGGCGGATTGACCTTCGCGAAGACGGCATTGGCGATCCGCGCATCGCCCAGATCTCGGACGTCTATCGCTCGCCCACCCTGTTGCGTGCGGGCCAGAAGGGGCGCCTGCAATGAAGCAGGAGGGCGATTTCTGGTCACGCCGCAAGGCGCGGGTCCGGCAGGAGACCGAAGCAGAGGTTCGGCGCGAGACCGTCGCCGCCCATGACGCGGAGGTTGAGGCCGAAGAGCGCGCGCTGGAGGGCAAATCCGACGAGGAGGTGCTCGCGGAGCTCGACCTGCCCGATCCCGAGACGCTGACCAGCAGCGAGGAGTTGCGCGAATTCCTGACGGCCAAACTGCCCGGGCGGCTGCGGCGGCGGGCGATGCGGCGGCTCTGGCGGGTGAACCCCGTTCTGGCCAATCTCGACGGGCTCAATGACTATGACGAGGATTACCGCACGGCCGAGTTGATGGGCGATGCGGTCCGCACAAGTTACCGCGTCGGCGAGGGGCTTCTCGCCCATGTGAAGGCCTTGGCCGAACAGGCAGAGCGCGCCAGTTTGCCCGAAGCGGCCGCGGACGCGGATCTGGACGCGGGCGACACGGATGAAATTTTGGCGTATGCTCAAGGCGAGGCGGCCCAGGGCGACCCCGGCGACGCGGAGCCTGCGCCGCGCGCAGAAGTCGCGCCAACGGCAGAGCCCGACGCAGAGGTTGACGCGGAGCCAGACGCGCCCGCGCCGCGCCGCCGGACAATGCGCTTTACGTTCAACGATCCTGCCGCGCCAAGCGCCGCAGGGCAGGGATAGGGGGCGAGACGTTTCCATGAGCCAGCAGACCGCCAGCCCGATCATCGACGAAGAGGAGCGCCTCCGGGCGGATCTCTATAACTTTCTGGGCCTGCTGCTGTCGGCCCCGCCGGATCGGATGGTCCTCGATCAGACCGCCGGACTCTCGGGGGATGACAGCGCGCTTGGTCAGGCCATCACCGCGCTCGCCGGCAAGGCGCGTGGGCGCAGCCTCAAGGCGCTGCCGCGCGAGTTCAACGCGCTCTTCATCGGGCTCGGCCGGGGCGAGCTTCTGCCCTATGCCAGCTATTATCTCACCGGGTTCCTCAACGAAAAACCGCTCGCTCTCTTGCGGCGCGACATGGCCGCGCAGGGTATTAGCCGCGCGCCCAACGTGTTCGAGCCCGAAGACAACATCGCCTCGCTCATGGAAATGATGGCGGGGATGATCGTCGGCCGCTTCGGCGCGCCGGCAGGCGCGGAAGCGCAGAAGGCGTTTTTCGCCCGCCACATCGCCCCCTGGGCCGGCCATTTCTTCAAGGACCTGACCGACGCCCGCAATGCCGATTTCTATGCGGCGGTGGGCGAGGTTGGCCGGGTGTTCATGGAGATCGAGGCCGAGGGCTTTCGAATGATCGCGGAGACATCCGCACAAGGTGGCGCCACGCGCGCCGACAGCAGGGAAGGTATGCCGTCATGAAGGAGACACCGGAGAAATCCGCAAGCCGTCGAGATTTTCTCAAACTCGCATCGGTTTCGGCCCCCGCGGCCGTGGCCGCCGTTGCCGTCAGCGGAACGCAAGCCGAGGCAAGCGTGGTCGATCCCTCGTCCGACCGGATGCAGGACACCGAACACACACGCGCCTATTTCGAAACCGCGCGGTTCTGAGCGGACAAGTGATGCGACGCGCCCGGTTGCCGGGCGCCGAGACGATGAAACCCGTGCCGCGTGAGATACGCCGCAGACGACACCAAGCACGCGTTGCGCGCCAAGCGACGCAGGCCAGGGAGGACAGACAATGCTGAGAAAAAAGACATCCACCGCAACGCGGCGGCCTCAGCGGACCCGCATGCTCAACGACAGCGCCCGCACGACGGTTGACCGGCGCGCTTTCCTGCGCGGCTCGGGCCTCGCGATCGGCGGGCTTGCCGCGATCAGCGCCACCGGCGGGACCGTGACGCAAGCCACCGCCCAGACCGCGGCGGCCAACGCCGTCGAGACGATCAAGTCGGTCTGCACCCACTGCTCCGTAGGCTGCACCGTGGTGGCCGAAGTGTCGGACGGCGTCTGGATCGGGCAGGAGCCCGGCTGGGACAGCCCCTTCAACCTCGGCTCGCACTGCGCCAAGGGCGCCTCGGTCCGCGAGCACGCGCATGGCGAACGGCGTCTGAAATACCCGATGAAGATGGTCGGCGGCGAATGGGTCCGCGTCTCGTGGGATGAGGCGATCAACGAGATCGGCGACCAGATGCTCTCGATCCGCGAGGAAAGCGGGCCGGACAGCGTCTACTGGCTCGGCTCGGCCAAGCACTCCAACGAACAGGCCTATCTCTTCCGCAAATTCGCAGCCTACTGGGGCACGAACAACGTCGACCACCAGGCGCGGATCTGCCACTCGACCACCGTTGCGGGCGTTGCCAACACATGGGGCTACGGCGCCATGACCAACTCCTACAACGACATCCATAAATCCCGCGCGATCTTCATCATCGGCGGCAACCCGGCCGAGGCGCACCCGGTTTCTCTCCTGCACGTGCTGCGCGCCAAGGAGCAGAACAACGCGCCGCTCATCGTCTGCGACCCGCGCTTCACGCGCACCGCGGCCCATGCCGATGAATATGTGCGCTTCCGGCCCGGCTCGGATGTTGCGCTCGTCTGGGGCATCCTGTGGCACATTTTCCAGAACGGCTGGGAGGACAAGGAGTTCATCCGCACCCGCGTCTGGGGGATGGATCAGATCCGCGAAGAAGTCGCGAAATGGACGCCTGACGAGGTTGAGCGCGTGACCGGCACGCCGGGCAGCCAGCTCGAACGCGTCGCCCGGACGCTTGCCAACAACCGCCCCGGGACCGTGATCTGGTGTATGGGCGGGACCCAGCACACCAACGGCAACAACAACACTCGGGCCTACTGCATCCTGCAATTGGCGCTCGGCAACATGGGCACAGCCGGCGGCGGCACCAACATCTTCCGCGGCCATGACAACGTGCAGGGCGCGACGGACCTCGGCGTTCTCGCCGATACGCTGCCGGGCTACTACGGGCTTTCCGCCGGTTCCTGGGCCCACTGGGCGCGGGTCTGGGAAGAGGATCTCGACTGGCTGAAGGGTCGTTTCGCGACGCTCTCGGTCGAGGGGGCCGACGACAAGGACATGATGAATGTCACCGGCATCCCGGTGAGCCGTTGGATCGACGGGGTGCTGGAGGAACGCGAGAACCTCGAACAGCCCGACAACACCCGCGCCATGGTGCTCTGGGGCCACGCGCCCAACTCGCAGACGCGGATGAAGGAAATGAAGACGGCGATGGAGAAACTCGATCTCCTCGTGGTCGTCGATCCCTATCCCACCGTCTCGGCGGTGCTGCATGACCGAACGGACGGTGTCTACCTTCTGCCCGCGGCAACCCAGTTCGAAACGCGCGGGTCCGTGACCGCCTCCAACCGGTCGCTGCAGTGGCGCGATCAGGTGGTGGATCCGCTCTTCGAGAGCTTGCCGGATCATACGATCATCGCGAAATTCGCCCAGAAGTTCGGCTTTGAAGATCGCCTCTTCCGCAACATCGAAATGGATGGGGAGGAGCCCAACGTCGAAGACATCACCCGCGAGTTCAACCGCGGCATGTGGACGATCGGCTACACCGGCCAGAGCCCGGAACGGCTCAAGCTCCATATGGAAAACCAGCACACCTTCGACCGCACGACGCTGCGCGCGAATGGCGGTCCGGCCGATGGCGATTACTACGGTCTGCCCTGGCCGAGCTGGGGCACCGCCGGGATGAACCACCCCGGGACGGCCAACCTCTACGACATGTCGCTGCCCGTGGCCGAAGGCGGCCTGACCTTCCGCGCCCGGTTCGGCGTGGAGCGCGATGGCGACAATCTGCTGGCCGATGGGGTCTATTCCGTGGGCTCGGAAATCCAGGATGGCTATCCCGAATTCACCATGCAGATGCTCATCGATCTCGGCTGGGACAGCGATCTGACGGCCTATGAGCGGCGTATGATCGAATATGTCGCGGGCTACATCGACGAGCGGCCGAGCACGGCAACGGAAGTCGGCGAGCAGTCGCAGACCGGGCCTTATCCGTCCGATTATGTCGATCGCGTCGGCGGCGTGAACTGGAAGACCGACCTCTCGGGCGGGATCCAGCGGGTCGCGATCGCCCATGGGTGCGCGCCCTTCGGCAACGCCAAGGCCCGCGCCGTGGTCTGGACCTTCCCCGATCCGGTGCCGGTCCACCGCGAGCCGCTCTACTCCAACCGTCGCGATCTGGTTGCGGATTATCCGACTTACGAGGACAAGACCTTCTGGCGCGTGCCGACGCTCTATGCCTCGATCCAGAAGAACGACTTCAGCGAAGAGTACCCGATGATCCTGACCTCCGGGCGGCTTGTCGAATACGAGGGCGGGGGCGATGAGACGCGCTCCAACCCGTGGCTGGCCGAATTGCAGCAGGACATGTTCGTCGAGATCAACCCGCGCGATGCCAACAACCTCGGCGTCCGCGACGGGGCGCAAGTCTGGGTCGAAGGGCCCGAGGGCGGCAAGGTCAAGGTCATGGCGATGGTGACCGAGCGCGTGGGCGCGGGCGTGGCCTTCATGCCCTTCCACTTCGGCGGCCATTTCGAAGGGGCGGATCTGAGGTCCAAATATCCTGACGGGGCGGATCCGTATGTCTTGGGTGAATCGACCAACACCGCCCAGACCTACGGCTACGATTCGGTCACCCAGATGCAGGAGACCAAAGCCACTCTCTGCAAGATCATGCCAGCGTAAGGAGGAGATAGAACATGGCACGAGCTAAATTTCTCTGCGACGCCGAACGCTGCATCGAATGCAATGCCTGCGTGACGGCCTGTAAAAACGAGCACGAGGTGCCTTGGGGCATCAACCGGCGCCGGGTGGTAACCATCGAGGATGGCAAGCCCGGCGAGCGGTCGATCTCGGTCGCCTGCATGCACTGCTCCGACGCGCCTTGTATGGCGGTCTGCCCGGTGGACTGTTTCTACCAGACCGCCGACGGCGTGGTGCTTCACTCGAAGGACCTCTGCATCGGTTGCGGCTACTGCTTCTACGCCTGCCCCTTCGGCGCGCCGCAGTATCCGCAAGCGGGCAACTTCGGCTCACGCGGCAAGATGGACAAATGCACCTTCTGCGCCGGCGGCCCCGAGGAGAACCACTCTTCGGCGGAGTTCGCCAAATACGGCCGCAACCGGATCGCGGAAGGCAAGCTGCCGATCTGCGCCGAGATGTGCTCCACCAAAGCGCTGCTCGCCGGCGACGGCGATGTCGTCTCGGCGATCTACCGCGAACGCGTTGTCGCCCGCGGCTTCGGCTCCGGCGCCTGGGGCTGGGGCACCGCCTATGACCAGAAGGGCGGCTGACCGCCGCGACCCTTGAAGAGACCGGGGCGGCACCTCTGTCGCCCCGATCCCGCCCGGACCGGTCGTCGCCATACGCCATCGACCCGACCCCTTTGACCTTCCCCCGGAGAACGTCATGATCCGCCATGTCCTCGCCCTGATGCTCACCGTCCTGTTCGCAGCGCCCCTCGCGACGGGCCTTGCCGCGCAAGACGCCGACCTGCCCCCGATCGACCGGACAGACACCGGCGGAGCCACGACGTTGGAGGACATCCTGCGGCGGCAGGAAGGGCTCGAAGTGGATGACAGCTATCGCCGCGAATTCGGCGACGAAGACGCGCCACCCTCCGACTATGCTCCCGGCCTCGGTACGCTCGGGGGCCAATCCGACGCCGATCTCTGGCGCGGCATGCGTTACAACGCCCTCGACATCACCACCCAGGCGCGCGGGCCCGCTGCCGATGTGCTCATTCAGGACGGCGGCATGGCCTGGCTCCAGTTCCGCGAGGGGCCGCTCGCACGATACGGCGCGCTCCTCCTCGGCGGGACGATCGTCCTGCTCGCGGTCTTCTACCTCATTCGCGGGCGCATTCGCATCGAGGGCGAAAAAACCGGCCGGACGGTCAAGCGTTTCGGCGCCTTCGAGCGGTTCTCCCACTGGGTGCTCGCCGGTTCCTTCATCCTGCTCGCCCTGACCGGGCTGCTCTCGCTCTTTGGCCGCAAGGTCCTCATCCCGCTCTTCGGCCATGAGGCGTTTTCGACGCTCGCCATCGCCAGCAAGTGGATCCACAACAACGTCTCCTGGGCCTTCATGGTCGCGCTGCTGTCGATTTTCATCCTCTGGGTGATCCACAATATCCCCAACAGGACGGACCTCGCCTGGATCCGCCAGGGCGGCGGTTTCATCGGCCACGGTCATCCGCCGGCCAAGAAATTCAACTTCGGTCAAAAGATCATCTTCTGGTCCGTAATTCTCTTCGGCGCCTCGATTTCCGTCTCCGGCCTCTCGCTGCTCTTCCCGTTCGAGTTTCCCATGTTCGCGGCGACCTTCGAAAAGGCCAACGCCTTCGGGCTGCCCGCGCTCTTCGGGATGGACCCGTTGCCGACCGTTCTCGCGCCGCATCAGGAAATGCAGCTGTCCCAACTTTGGCATGCGATCGTCGGCTTTGTCCTCATGGCGATCATCATCGCGCATATCTACATCGGGACCCTCGGCATGGAGGGGGCCTTCGACGCGATGGGCAGTGGCGAGGTCGAGGAACAATGGGCGCGCGAACACCACAGCTTGTGGCTCGAAGAGGTCAAGCAAACCGAAGCGGCGACGGGCGAAAGGGCCGCCACACCCGCCGAATGATCCGCGCGGCGCTGCTCTTCTGCGTCGTCGCCGGCCCCTTGGCGGCGGAGGGCTTTCAGACGCTCAAGGGCCATGGCGGCCCGATCATGGACATCGCCGTGCACGGCCCCTCCGACCAGATCGCGAGTGCGAGTTTCGACAATTCGGTTGGCCTCTGGCAGGGGGGCGTGCCCCGTTGGCTGGAGGCGCACGACGCTGCAGTCATGAGCGCGGCCTGGATCGATGAGCGCCGCCTCGTCACCGGCGGAGACGACTTTTCCCTGCGACTCTGGGATCTCGGATCGGACCGGCCGCTTCGAATGGATGGCCACGCGGGCAAGGTTGCTTCGGTCGCGGTTTCCCCGAGCGGCGCGCGGATCGCCTCGGCAAGCTGGGATGGGCGGATCGGGCTCTGGACCAGAGGCGGCGTGTTGCAGGGGTACCTTGAGGACCACGACGGCGCAGTGAACGACGTGGCCTTCACGCCGGACGGCGCGGGGCTCTACTCGGTCTCGGCGGATGGCACGCTGCGCCACTGGTCCCTCGCGACCGGCGACGCGCGGGTGATCCTGAGTAACGGCTTCGGGATCAACACGCTCGCGCTGCCGGTCTCCGGCAACTGGCTCGCCTTCGGCGCGGTCGACGGGGTGACCAAGGTGATCGATCCGGTCTCCGGGGCCGTCCTTGCGGACATGACGCTCGACCGACGCCCGATCCTCGCGATGGCGCTGAACCCGGATGAGACCCGTCTTGCAGTGGGCGACGGGGACGGTTTCATCATGGTTCTCGACACCGCCACCTGGCGCGTTGTTCACGACTTCCGCGCGGCCCTCCGCGGCCCGATCTGGGCTCTCGGTTGGGCGGAGGGGGGCGAGGCCCTGCTCGCAGCGGGGATCGAGGATGTCATCTATTCCTGGCCGCTGACCGGGCTCGACGCGTTCGAACCGGACGCCCCCGAGGAACAGTCCTTCCTGCGCGATCCGGACAGCATGGGAAACGGCGAGCGGCAGTTCATGCGCAAATGCTCGATCTGCCATGAGGTGACGCCCGGCCCCTCCCGCCGCGCGGGGCCGTCGCTGCATGCGCTTTTCGGGCGTCCGGCCGCGAGTGTGCCGGGCTATACCTACTCCCAGACGTTGCTGGACTCCGGCATCATCTGGTCGGAAGAGACCATCGACGGGCTGTTCGATCTCGGTCCGGAACACTATATTCCAGGGTCGAAGATGCCGATGCAAAGGATCGTCGAACGGTCGGATCGTGCTGACCTGATCGACTATCTCAAACGCGCCACGCGGCCAGAGGAGAACTGAGATGAAAGCAATGTTGGGGGCCTTCGTTGCCATTGCCGTGATTGGCGTGATCGCCGGATTGGGCCTGCATGAAATTGGCTTCAGCAGCGCCGAACAGGGCAGCAGCGACGCGGTGCGGCTCGGCGACGAGGGCTAGGCGCGATACGCAAAAACGCCAGCGTGAAGCGAACAAGCCAGCCCGAACGGGCTGGCTTGCGCGCGGTTTAGCTGGGCTCGGGCCTAGAAGTCGGCCCAGGCCTCTTCGCTGTCGTTCATGTGGAACTCTTGCACCGGGGCGCCATTCGCCACCTGTTTGACAGGGGCCGTATGCGAGACCGCGTGGGGCACATGGGCAGAGACCGCGGCGACGGGCGTGCTCGTGGGGCTTGTCCAGTTCACCGTGAAGCCGCCAAGTGCCTGTTTCAGCTCGGTTGTCTCGTTCGACAGCACCGAGATCGCAGCGGCGGTTTCCTCGAAGGTGCCCACGTTGTGCTGCGTCACCGAGTCGAGCTGGTTCATCGCTTCGCTGATCTGCGACAAGCCCTCGGATTGCTCGTTGCTACTGGTCGCGATGCCACCCACATGATCGGAAATCTGCGATACCGAACCCGCGATTTCGTTCAGCGCATCACCGGCGCGGCGGACGAGTTGGACGCCATTCTCAACGTCGACGCGGGATTTCTGGATCACGTCCGAAATCTCTTTCGCCGCCTTGGATGACCGTTGCGCAAGCTCGCGCACCTCCGATGCGACCACCGCGAAGCCGCGGCCACTGTCACCGGCCCGCGCCGCCTCGACCCCGGCGTTGAGGGCCAGGAGGTTGGTCTGGAAGGCGATGTCGTCGATCACGCTGACGATCTGGGAGATGCGTTGCGACGAGGCTTCGATCTTGCCCACGGCGTCGATGGCTTGCTCCACGACCTGCTCGGAGTTTTCCGCATCCGACCGGGCGCTCGCGACGAGCCGTTCGGCTTCGCGCGCCCCATCGGCGGCGGTTGTTACCGCAGCGGAGATCTGGGTGATCGCCGCGACGGATTCGGCCAGCGTCGAGGCCTGTTTCTCGGTGCGCTCGGAGAGGTTCGTGGAACTTTCCGAGATGCTGGAAATCTCGCCGTTGATGTTTTCCGCGCGCTCATTGATCGAGATCACGGTGTTTTCGATGAGCGAAATGGCTTCGTTGAAGTCTGAGCGCAGGGTTTCGTAGTCCGGCGCGAAGGGCTCGTCGATCCGCACCGTGAAGTCACCGCGGGAAAGGTTTTCGAGCCCCTTGCGGATCCCGCTCACGGCGGTGGCCTGCTCGCTTTGCATCTTCTCGGCGCGGGCGTTGGACGCGTCGAGCGCGCGGGTGGCTGCGGTCACGTCACGGCCGGTGGCCACGATGCGGAAGACCTTGCCCGAGGCATCTTTCACCGCGCAAAGCGCGCCGTCGATGATCTTCGACTCGCCAGCACCGCCTGCGAATTCAAAGCGACCGAAGAGCGATTCGCCGGATCCGAGCCGCGACATGACGTCCGCCCCGGAGGCGCCTTCGAAGCTCGCGATGTCGCTGAGGCCGGAGTTGGAGCGGCTGCCCATGACATCGGCGTAGTTGCTGTTGCTTTCAATGAAAGCGCCGGTCTCGTCAAAGGCCGCGCGGACGTTTTCGGCGTCCATGGCTTCGAAGATCGATGCGTTGATCCGGGCCTCGGTGATGTCGGCGATTTCGATGACCATGCCCGCAATTTCGCCCTCGGGCGTCCGCACGGTATTGATCTCGGTCGCGAGGCTGACGCCGTTTTCGACCACCTCGGAGCGAGAGTGTTCCTGCCCGGACGCTGCATTGATCACGCCGTCGAAGGAGGAACTGAGCGAGGCGAATTTCATGCCGACAAGGGCATTGGCATCGGCCAGAAGGCCGAGCTTTTCTCCCAAAAGGGCCGCAGCGGCGGGGTTCGAGGCTTCGACCGTGCCTTCGGTGTCGAGCATGACCATCGCGGCGGAAGAATTCTGGAAGCCGGCGCCCTTGCGGATCGCATCCGCGCTTGCGGCTTCAGCGGCCTGAAGATCAAGCCGGAAGGCGTCAAGCTGGCGCGCAATGCCCCCGATTTCATCCCCGCGGCCGGTGAGCGGAACCTCCGTTCCAAGATCGCCCTCCCCGACTGAGTGCATTGCGGCACCGACACGGGTGAGAGGCTTGGAAATCATGATCCGCAGCAGAACCGCCGATCCGACGAGGGCCGCAGTCAGGATGATCGCCGCGATGATGCCGGAGCGCTGAAGATCCCCGGCAATAATGGTGAGCATCGGCTCTGTGGTGGCCACGATCGCGACCGCGCCGAGGGCGTCGCCGTCCCCGACTTTCACCGGATAGGCCACGGTCTGACGGTCAGCACTGCTTTGGCGCTCGCCTGCGGCCACGGCAGCCTGAGCGAGGGCGGCGGCTTCCTGTGCCGCGGGCGTGTCGATCGCGCCCGCGCTGGCGACCACCGCACCCGAGGAATCCACGCCGAGAAGCGCAGTGAAACTGCCATTCGATTTCTTGAGCGTATCTTCCAGCAGGGGCACAACGGTGTCATGCTTGCCGAACCGGAAGGCGCCGGACACCTGCCCGGCGAGCAGGCCGGCGACCTTGTTGGCGAGCTGTTCCGAGCCGAGATGGGCCACATCACGGGCAGTATTTCTCGCCTGATAGGAAAGAGACACAGCTATGAGCGCAGCCGTTAACGCAATCAGGGCTGTGCATTTTACAAATACGGACTTGAAAACCGATGATTTTGCTTGGGACGTACTCATATCCGGTGCCTCTCTCTCAATGGTGCGCGTCGATCAGAAGAGCGCTTCGGCGTTCAGGCCGACCGTCAGCGCGCCGACTGGCATATTGGTGGCCGGATCATTGATCGGGATCGAAACCTGAGCCTGGAACGTCTGGCTGCTTTCGTCGAATTCGACGGCGCCGATGTGGACCGCGTCGGGGCCGACATCGTAGGTTTCGGAATGCTTGGCCTCGTCACCCTGCCAGTAGTCGGACGTGGTGCCCGATGCGGCGACATTGAGCCCGACGCTGTCCATCAGGAACACCTCGGTCACGACACCGCCGGACTGTTCGATGACCCCGCGCAGGAAGTCCGCCGCGGAGTTGTTGAGCACCTGATTGATGATTTCGGAATTGCCGTTGCCGACCTCATTGCGCCAGGTGTTGTCGAGCTCGAGGATCTCGGGTTCGCTCAGGCCGGACGTCTTGGCGTTTTGCGCCTGAATCGCGCTTACGAGAATCGACTCGCCCGACCATTGGCGGATTTCGTTCTCAAGGTAGCCGCGCAGTGCGGGCTCGAAGTCATTGGCATGCGCATGGCCAGCCACAGTCACAGCTGCCGCAAGCGCGGCGATGCAAAGTTTGATCTTCATGATGTTCATCTCCTACCTCGTGCGGGACACCAACGCCCTCCTGGCACGTAGCAGTGGACGTTAGGGCAGAGGTCTTAGGGGAGAGTGAATACCTAAAATTGTCTAAATTTTGCGGGCGCTGGCCTCAGGCGAAGAGGCCCCGGCGCAAGAGGTTCATCCCTGCGATGAGCAGGACCAGCAGGGTCGCGCGGCGGAATGTGTCCTGATCGATTCGATCCTGCAGCTTGCGGCCCACATACATGCCGACCAGCGCCGGGAGGATCATGACGATCGAGAGCGGCGCGGTTTTCGCGGTGAGCACGCCGGAGCCGATGTGGGCAAAGACGAGGGCGATGGCGCCGAGCCCGTAGATGACGCCCTGGGTCCGGATGTGTTCGCGCTTTTCGGTGTTGAGCGCGGAGAGATAGGCCACGGTCGGCGGGCCCCAGACGCCCGACAGGCCACCGATGAACCCGGCGAAGGCGCCGACGATGGCCTCGATCGTCGGCGTCGCGCGGCGCAAGACGAGCGGAACGCCCGCAAGCTGCAGCGCGGCGAAGAGAATGATCGGAACGGCGATGAAGAGCAGCAGCAGGTTCTGGGGCAGAAGGCTCACAAGCTGGGCCGCGAGGAGGAGCATGACGAGGCCCATCAGCAGGAAAATGCGGAAGCGTTTTGCCGTCTGGACGAAGGCGCGCCAGCCCTCGCCGAAGGCCTGCAGCAGGTTCGTCACCAGGGTCGGGCCGATCAGTGCGGCAAGGGCAAGCTCAGGCGCCATTACACTAGAAAGCCCAGAAATCATGATCATAGGCATCGCGAAGCCGACCAGCCCCTTGATCACACCCGCGAAGAGCGCGACCCCAAGCGCGATGAGCAGGGCGAGGGGGCTGAGAAGATCGGCGAGGATATCCATAGGGCGGTTATGGCGATGCGGTGGGGGCTTGTCGAGGTGGTGGTTCGAACTGGCGCTACGGATTTCTTAAGGTAATATCCAGCAAATAATTGTGCAAAAATCGTATTTATGTTGCGCTGCAACTGCGAAGGCCTTATTGCCTTTGGTGGGATTTCGAGGAGAGCGACATGGCGCAGGATGGGGCCGCTGGCACGCAGATCAACATGAGCGGGCTGTTGGAGATGACCGGGCAGGCGATCGCACCGGCGGCGGCGTCTTTGGAGGCGGCCCGCAGCGCGCTTCGTGATCTGGTGAGCGAAGGCGGGCGGGTAACTTCGCGCGGGGTGGAGCGGCATCAAAGCGCGTCGCACGGCGTGGCGTGGCTTGCGACCTATGTGGAGGCTCTGCGGCAGCTTCACGCCTGGGCCCAGCGGCTCGATGAAGCGGGCAGATTCTCGGAGATGGAGGCGCTGATTCTCCAGATCGGGTTCGGAGAATATCTGGCGCAGATCGCGGGCGGTATCGCCATGAACCAGACGGAGATCTTCCGGCTGTCAGAGCTTGGACTCGATGCCAGTGAATTGCACGAAGGCGCCGCAGGGGCGCTTGTTCGGTCTGGCAATTCGCAAGAGGCCCGCACCCGATTGGCCGAGTTGATGGTCGAACGCGCGGCGGAAATTACCCCCGGCGCGACGGGGCTTGATGACGAGCTTGAGATGATTCGCGCGCAATTTCGCCGCTATGCACTGGAGCGGATCGAACCGCAGGCCCACGACTGGCACCTCAAGGACGAGTTGATTCCGATGGAAATCATCGACGAGCTCGCCGAAATGGGGGTTTTTGGCCTTACGATTCCGGAAGAGCTGGGCGGGCTTGGACTGTCCAAGGCGGCGATGTGTGTGGTCTCGGAGGAGCTCTCGCGCGGGTATATCGGCGTGGGCTCGCTCGGGACGCGCTCGGAAATCGCGGCCGAGCTGATCCTCTGCGGCGGGACGGAGGCGCAGAAGACTGCGTGGCTGCCGAAGATCGCGGCGGCGGAGATTTTGCCGACGGCGGTGTTTACCGAGCCGAATACCGGTTCGGATCTTGGCGCGTTGCGCACGCGCGCGGTTCGCGATGGTGAGGATTGGCGCGTGACGGGCAACAAGACCTGGATCACCCACGCGTCGCGCGCCCATGTGATGACCCTTCTTGCGCGAACCGACCCGGAGAGCACGGACCACCGGGGGCTGAGCATGTTTCTCGCCGAGAAAATGCCGGGCACCGATGCCGATCCCTTTCCGACCGAGGGCATGACCGGCGGCGAGATCGAGGTTCTGGGCTATCGCGGCATGAAGGAATTCGAGCTCGGTTTCGACAATTTCCGCGTTGCGGGCGACAACTTGCTTGGCGGTGAGGAAGGCAAGGGGTTCAAGCAGCTCATGGAGACGTTTGAGTCGGCCCGGATCCAGACGGCGGCGCGGGCGATCGGCGTGGCGCAATCGGCGCTGGATGTCTCATTGCAATATGCGCTGGACCGGAAACAGTTCGGGCAAAGCCTCATTCATTTTCCACGTGTGTCGAACAAACTCGCGATGATGGCCGTCGAGATCATGATCGCGCGACAACTCACCTATTTCTCGGCCTGGGAAAAGGACAATGGCCACCGCTGCGATCTCGAAGCGGGCATGGCCAAGCTTTTAGGCGCGCGCGTTGCCTGGGCCGCGGCCGACAACGGTTTGCAGATTCATGGGGGGAACGGGTTCGCACTGGAATATCGCATTTCGCGAATCCTGTGCGATGCCCGCATTCTCAACATCTTCGAAGGCGCGGCGGAAATTCAGGCGCAGGTCATCGCCCGACGCCTGCTTGCGTGACGGGCCCGTCAGAAGTTGAAGTTCACACCAAGCGAAATGTAGGGCAGCACGCCGAAATCTTCGAGATCATCGTTGATGTCCGCGATTTCGGCCTCGTAGTCTTCGCGATCAGCCGCGGCGAGGCTTTCCTGGCCCTTTGACGAAATTTCCAGCGCGGTGAGGCGCGCGCCCAGTTCGACCGCGACGCCCCAGGTGTCACCAAAGCTATGGGCGTAGCCGAGGGCGAGGGCCGGGGCGACAGAGCGTTGCTGCTCGACGGTGATCTCGAAATCGCCCGAATAGGTATCGCCGTCAAATTCCGGGTCGGTGACCTCGCCGCTGAGGGAGTAGCCGCCGAAATGCACCCCGCCGGAGACGCGGAACCCGCCTTGCCACGGGTGGTAGTCGGCCATCAGGCCGAGCGAATTCACCGAGATCTCGCCGTCGACATCGTTCCCGTCCATATCGAAGCTGTCCGACAGGCTGCCCATGTAGAGCGGTGCGCGGACGCGCAGGCTGGGGGAAATCTCGGCGCTCGGAGCGGCGAAGATCCCAAGCGTGGAGACGCCGGATTCCAGTGTGAAATTGCCCGCCGCCTGTGCGTTGGCCCCGGAGGCAAGGAAAAGGGCGGCGAGGGTGATGGAAAGCCGTTTCATGAGAAGTCTCCGGTACGTGAGTCGCGTGTGGTTGTCTGCGAGCCACAGTGCTGCCTCGCGGATTAACAAAGGGCTAAAACAGGCCCCTATTTGGCCACTGTTTTCTAACCCGGTTTCAACGGTGCCGCGCCAGGCGATCGAGGAGCCGCGCGCGGGCCTGGGGCAGGGGTTTGTGCGCGAGCCCGGCGGCGAGGTGATGCTGAAGAAAATGGCCGGTGACGGCGAGCCCCTCGCGGATGTCCCCGGGCGATCCGTCGCCCTCGCCGCGCAGGCTGGCAGGGAGCGGGAGCAGACGGGCGGCCCAGTCCCCGGCCCCGGCGGCCGAAACGGCGCGACCGGTGCGGGGAGAGACGTAAATCAGTGGGCCAGAGACCCCGGTCACGGCGCAGGCGCTGAGGTCGAGCCCGAAGCCGAGATCCTCCAGCAGCGCCATTTCCCAACGAAGATAACCGCTTAGCCAGGTATCCGCCTCCGCGATCATGTCGAGCAGGGCGACGGAGGCATCATAGAGCCCCGGGTGTGGATCGCGTTCGGGCAGCGCAAAGGACAGCAGCGCCACGACCGACGACATGCCCGAGAGCGCCAGAGGATCGCCAAGCGCGCCCGCGCGGCTGCGGACCGGCTCGACGGTGAACGCTCCGATGTGATCCTCCAGCCGGGCCTTCCACGTCAGGTCAAGCTGCGCGCCGGGTTGGAGCACCGGCGACAGGCGCCGCCCCGCGCCGCCGCGGACCACGCCCACGTGCCGTCCGTGCGCGGCGGTCATCACCTCGAGGATCGCCGCCGATTCCCCGTGGCGGCGGGTCGCCAGAACGATGCCTTGCTCGCGCCATTCCACGGCCGCTGCCTCCGGGGTGTTGCAAAGGTATGAAGAGCCTAGCTCGCCAGCCCGTCTTGATCCAGCAGGTGCCGGCCCTGGCGGTCTTCCACCTCGATCACCCAAAGATCGGGATCGAAGGAGCGCTGTTTGGCGGCGGCGGTATCAACATCCGGCTCGCCGCCCTCCGCGAGCGTGATCCACTTGCGTTCGCCGGTCATGAGATCGAAGGAGCGTTGGAAGAGCGTGGCCTTGCCGTCAAGCGTTGCGAGCTTGATGAGGACGGCGCCGGCCGTGTCGTCGCCATGGGCGGTCACGAAGGCGGGGATGTTCTCCAGCCGGAGCCGCGCGAGATAGGCATCGACCCAAAACCGCGTCGTGAGCCGGGCCATCAGCGGCGCGCCCGCAGCCCGGCGCGCCGGTCAATCATTGCCATCGCGGAAATCGAGGCCCATCTGCTCGTAGCGCTCTCTTTCGTCGAGCCATTTCTCGCGGACGCGGACCTGACAGAAAAGATGCACGCGCCGCCCGAGGAAGGTCTCAAGTTCTTCGCGCGCGGCCGTGCTCACCGCCTTGATCGTCTCGCCCTTGTTGCCGAGCACGATGCCCTTGTGGCCTTGGCGCGTGACATAGATGATCTGATCGATGCGGGCCGAGCCATCCTTGCGCTCCTCCCACGCCTCGGTTTCGACGGTGAGCTGATAGGGCAGTTCCTGATGCAGCCGCAGGGTCAGCTTCTCGCGGGTCATCTCGGCGGCGATCATACGCATCGGCAGATCCGCGATCTGATCCTCCGGATAGAGCCACGGGCTTTCGGGCAAGGTTTCGGCCAGCCAGCCGCGCAGATCGTCGACGCCATAGCCCTTTTCGGCGGAGATCATGAAGGTCTTGGCGAAATCGAAGGCCTCGTTGAGCTCTTGGGTCAGCGACAGCAGGACATCGCTCTTGACCCGGTCGATCTTGTTGATCGCGAGCGCCACGGGCCGGCCGTGGACGACCTCGCCGAGCCCCTCCAGGATCCGCCGGACGCCATCGGTGATGCCACGGTGCGCCTCGATCAGCAGGACGATGATATCGGCGTCAGCGGCCCCGCCCCAGGCAGCGGCAACCATCGCGCGGTCAAGCCGGCGGCGCGGCTGGAAGAGGCCGGGGGTGTCGACGAAGACGAGCTGGCTCTCGCCCTCCATCGCCACGCCGCGAATGCGCGCGCGCGTCGTCTGGACCTTGTGGGTCACGATAGAGACCTTCGCGCCCACCATCCGGTTGAGCAGCGTGGACTTGCCCGCGTTGGGTTCGCCGATGAGCGCAATGAAGCCGGCGCGTGTTGTCATGTCTGGATGCCCTTGATGCAAGTCAGCCCCTCTAGCCGATTGAGCGGCGGCTGGCCAGAGAAATCAAGTCTTGGACACTCAAGCCTTGGGCGGGGTGAGCCGGGCAAGCAGGGCCTTGGCGGCGGCCTGTTCGGCGAGGCGCTTGGATCCGGCCTTGGCCTCCTCGCGCTCGCCGGTGATCAGTTCGGCGGCGATGGTGAAGTCGGGGGCGTGATCCGGGCCGCTGCGCGCGACCTGAAGGTACTTCGGCGGGGGCAGGCCCCGCGCCTGGGCCCATTCCTGCAGCGAGGTCTTGGGATCGCGGGCGTCTTCCTCGACCTGGGCCACGCGCGGGCCCCAGAGCCGGAGGATCAGATCGCGTGCCGGAGCAAAGCCGCCATCAAGATAGACCGCGGCGATCACCGCCTCCATCGCGTCGCCCAGAAGCGCGAGCTTGCGCCGACCGCCCGAGAGCATTTCGGAGCGCCCCAGCTTGAGCACCTCGCCAAGCTCGATCTGCCGCGCCACGTCGGCACAGGCCTCCTTGCGGACCAGCGCGTTGAACCGCGGGGCGAGCTGCCCTTCGGAGGCGGTTTCATCCTCGGCCAGCAGGGTCTCGGCCATCACCAGCCCGAGCACCCGGTCGCCGAGGAATTCGAGCCGCTGGTTGTCCTCGCGGGAGGGCGAGCTCATGGAGGGGTGCGTCAATGCGCGGATCAGGAGCTCCGGCGTCTGGAAGCGATAGCCGATCCGCGTCTCGAACGCGCGCATCTCCGCCGAAAGCTTCACTAGATCGCCTTGAAGAACCGGTCGCCGCGCCAGGTCCAGAAATGCAGCAGAGAACGCCCGGCGGAGGAGAAGACCACCCGGTCCGCGCGGCCGACAATATCCTTGAGCGGCACGAACCCGACGCCGCCGAGGTTCTGCGGCACGCGGCTGTCGGTGGAATTGTCGCGGTTGTCACCCATGAAGAAGAAATGCCCCTCGGGCACGGTGTAGACGCCGGTGTCGTCCAGCGCCTGTTCGCCGATGTCGAGCGTGGCATAGCTCACCCCGTTGGGCAGGGTTTCGATCGTGCGCGGCTTGACGCATTCGCCGCCCTCACCGACCGCCCCGTTGGCGCAGCGCGGGCGCAGCCCTTGCGGCCCCTGCGCCTCATAGGTTTCGCGGAAAAGCCCGTCGTCCTGTTGCGGCACGGCATCGCCGTTGAGGAACAGCTGGCCGCCCTGCATCTGGACGGTATCGCCGGGCAGGCCGATCAGGCGTTTGATGAAATCGCGCCCGGTGACCGGATGGCGGAAGACCACCACGTCGCCGCGTTCGGGCATCCGGCCCAGCAGACGGTCTTCCTTTTCGGTGGCAAAGCCGCAGAAGTCATCCGCGCCGATATCGATCCCGAGCCCGGGCGCGATGATCGAAGGGCAGGAGGCATAGGAATAGCCATAGGCCATCTTGTTGACGAAGAGGAAATCCCCGATCAGCAGCGTGTCTTTCATCGAGCCCGAGGGGATCCAGAACGGCTGGAAGAAAAACGTGCGGAATATGCCCGCGATCAGGAGCGCGTAGACGATGGTCTTGATGGTCTCGACGACGCTGCTCATTGCGCTCTTTGACTTTTCGGCCATGTGGGGAGGGGCTTTCCGGCAATTTCGGTCCCGCGCTACATGAGCGGGCGAGGCGGCTCTGTCAAGTTACCACCGCGTGAGCGCGGCCTCATCCTCGTCGCGCGCGGCGACCCAATCGGCCCCTGCGGCGGTACGCTCCTTTTTCCAGAAGGGGGCGCGGGATTTGAGGTAGTCCATCAGAAACTCGGCCGCGGCAAAGGCATCGCCCCGGTGGCGCGCGGCGGTGGCGACCATCATGATCGTCTCACCAGGGGTAAGGCGACCATGGCGGTGGATCACCAGCACATCGCCGAGCGCCCAGCGGGCCTGCGCCTCTCGCGCAATCGCCTCGATCGCGCGTTCGGTCATGCCCGGATAGTGCTCGATCATCATCTCCAGCAGCGGCGCATCACCGGTATCGCGCACGATGCCGGAA
Organism: Poseidonocella sedimentorum; assembly: GCF_900116005.1. Lineage (GTDB taxonomy): Bacteria > Pseudomonadota > Alphaproteobacteria > Rhodobacterales > Rhodobacteraceae > Poseidonocella > Poseidonocella sedimentorum. The sequence continues at coordinate 35,977 of NZ_FOYI01000002.1, read as the reverse complement.
AAGGTCACGATTGCGCCCATGTCGGTGCGGCCCGCCGCGAATTCCCGCGCCTCGCCGGCGAAGTCGAACGGGGCGTCCTGAACCGAGACGCGCATCGCTCAGCCCCCGGTCATCGGCGGGAAGAAGGCCACCTCGCGCACGCCGTCCAGCGGCGCGTCGAACTCGGCCAGCTCCTGATCCAGCGCGACCCGCAGAGCCGAGATATCGGCAAAGGCCGCGGCATAGCGTTCCTCCCGCGCGCGCAGCTCCTCGACCAGCGCGGCAACGGTGGCGGCCGAGGTCTCGACCCGCTCCTTCGGCAGGCCGATCCGCTCGCGCACCCAGGCGAAATAGAGAACGTCGATCATCATCAGTCCCTCAGGTGGGGCAGGGCCTTGCGGAAATAATCCCAGCCGGTGATGAGCGTAAGCGCCGCAGCGATCCAGAGCAGCGCCATGCCCAGACGGCCCGACCAGATCATCCCGGTGTATTTCCAGCGCAGGCCCTGAAGATCCTCCAGCTTGCCCGCCACCACATCCGCGATCATCTCGCCGCTCATCCCCCAGGAGGACATGACGAGGTAATGCTCGAAGACCCCTTGGGCAAAGAGCACCGCGATCGCGACCATCTGGGCCGTGGTCTTCCACTTGGCGAGGCTGGTGACCTTGAGCGTCCCGGCGGTGGTGCCGAGAAATTCGCGCATGCCCGCAACGAACACCTCGCGGAAGGCGATGACCGTGGCGGGCAAGACGAGCCACGGCGACATCGAGGAATAGCCCACGATGACCAGCAGCGCGATCATCACCATGGCCTTGTCGGCGATGGGATCGAGCATCGCGCCGAGGCGGCTTTCCTGTTTCCAGCTCCGCGCGAGATAGCCATCGAACCAATCGGTCACCGCCGCTCCGACAAAGAGCAGGAGCGCGAACCAATCGGCATAGGGCCGCGTGAAATAGAGAAACATCACAGCCACGGCCGGGGCCGCAAGCAGCCGCAGCGTCGTGAGCATATTTGGGATCGTCATGGTCATCGAGCGGGTTCTACCGCGCCCGGGAGGGGACGGGAAGAGCTTTGCCACGAGGGCGGCGGATTTCGCCGATCCGAATTGGCCGGGCCGGTTACTCCACCGCGCGAATCAGCTTGCGCTCCAGCACGCGCAGCACGGTCTTGAGGTCATGCCCGCGTTTGAGCACCTGCCCGTCGATACCCACCACCGCGAAGAGCCCCTGCCGATTGCGCAGCTTGGGGCGCTTTTCGATGCGATAGAGCGGATTTTCCGCCGTGCGGCGAAAGACCGAGAAAACCGCGACCTCGCGCAGCGATGAGATTCCGTAATCTCGCCATTCGCCCGCGGCCACCATGCGCCCATAGAGCGAGAGGATGAGGGAGAGTTCACTGCGGTGGAATGAAACGCGTTCGGACGAGGCTTGGCCGGGGAAGGGCGTGAGTGAATTCATGGGACAAGAGTTGCGCCAAAGCCCGGTCAAATCAAGAGGATTTGCAGGTTGGGGCGGGCCAGGACGCGGTCGGGTTCATTGCCCGACCGCTCTTTGCCTGTATGAAACGCCATCGGGGGGGCACCTGCTCGACTTTGCCCATCCGTGGCTCCGACTCTGCGCGTCGGCTTGCAACCAAAGTCGCCTGCAAGTCTTTGAGAGCGGTTAATCGAACGTCCCGAGGCGCGGGCCGCGCCGGTAACCATGATGCGGTCTAGCGCGGAAGTTGGAGCGGATAGCCGAGCTTTTCGAAGTCGGCGGCATAGAGGCGCCGGACGATGGCGAGAGCGTCTTCGGTGTAGTGCTCGGCCAGCCGATTGGAGGACCCGGTCGGCTTGGGCCCGCGCCGCTGCAAGCTTGCGGGGGACTCGCCGAAGATCCGGTTGTGGACCACCGCGATGTCCTCGTCGAGCCGTTCCATACGCCCGAGAAAATCTAGCGCGTCCAGTGGCATAGGGAGGACTTGCGTTTGCGGCGCCCAATGCGGATCATCGTGCAACCCGCCGTCATCGAGATAGCGGCAGAATGCGGCGAAATCCGGTGCGGCGATGCCATTGCGGGCGAACCAGCGGCGGGCCCGGCGGGCGGCGGCGCGGGTCTTGACCACCTTGTCGAGATAGGCCGAGAGCGTACGCGCGAAGGGATCGCGAACGAAGGCGAACTTGAAAGCCTCCTTGGCGATGCGCTCGACATCGGCCGCTCTGGCCGCGCTGGGCCGGGCGAAAAACTGTTTCGGCTTGAGGTCCTTGCCGATGCCCCGTGCGCGGGCGCCGTCGACAAGGCTGCCGAGGATGGTGGAATTCGCGACCTTGGGGAGCCTTGCGTAGAAGAAATTCAGCTCCCGAGACCAAGCGCCGCGAAGGTCCACTTCGGTCAGCCAGATCTCCCCTGTGTAGGGCCATCGGCGGTAATAGGGACAAAGATGCGGCGCCGCGCGTTTGAGGACGCGGTCCATGGGATCGAGGAGAGGGTTGAGAAACTGTCCTCGGCTCATGACGAGGGGGCGGTCAGGTGCCGTAGCGCGCGAGGAAGGTCTTGGTGGCTTCCGTCGCCGCGTGGTGGAGCTGTGTTTCGTCCGGCCGGTCACCGAGGCCGAAAAGCAGCTTGAGGAAGATCCCTGCCTTGCAGAGCTCGCAGAACTGTTGCGCCGCGAGTTCCAGATCGTCGATGCGCAGCTCGCCGCGCTCGATCGCGAGGCGGAAGTAATCGCAAAGCGCCGCTTCGACGATCGCGGGCCCGGAATTGTAGAAGGTCTGGCCAAGTTCGGGGAAGCGCTCGCGCTCGGCCGCGCAAATGCGAAACACCTGTGTGCCGATGCGGGATGTCACGAATTCCAGCAGATGCACCCCGGCCTGACCCAGCACCACATCCGGCGCGTTGCTCATGTCGATGTCATGCACGGCGCGCTCGGCCTGGCGCGCGCACTCGGTCGTCGCGACTTCCAGAAACAGAAGCCGCTTGTCAGGGAAATAGCTGTAGAGCGTCGCCTTGGAGACACCCGCCGTGCGGGCGATATCATCGACGGAGGCGCCTTCGAACCCATCCGTCATGAACACTTTCAGCGCCCCCGCCACGACCTGGTCGTATTTCCGTCCCTTGCGGACGGGGGCCATTGTTTCCGTCATTCAGAACCTCCCGCGAACGCCGCCAGTATAAGCAGCGCGCCTCGCGGCGGGCAAGACGATGCTCAGCTTTCGGAGCAGTGCGCTTGCGACAGAGCCGTGCCGCAGGCGCGCGATGTGCCGTCCTGGGGCTGGGTCGGGAAGGTCAGTTGCGGCAGATCCACCATAAGGCCGAAGGCCGAAGCCGGCGCGGAGGCGAGAGTGGCAAGCCCGAGGGCGGAGGCAAGGATGAGCTTTTTCATGAGAGTGACTCGCTTTTATCTAAATTACAGGTCTAAAAATAAACCGAACGGTTCAGTTCTGCAAGGCAAAAGTAAACTGATCAGTACAGTTTGGTCGTCAATACGTAAAATTTACGTAAGGTTAACTATACTTCAAATCGCGGAGTGTTCAAGAGATGCCTCCCCGACGCTCCCCGATGCTCCCTGGCCATACCTGCTTGCGCGCCCGCGCGGCTGTCTCTACCTCTGGCGGGGTGATCGATATCTTTCTCAAGACACTCCCCTTTTTTGCCCTGATTGCGCTTGGCTTCGCGGCGGTGCGCGCGCGGATTTTCCCGCAAGACGCGACCATCTACCTGACGCGGTTCGTCTTTTACTTCGCCCTGTCGGCCATGCTCTTTCGCTTCACCGCGAGCCTCTCGATCGCCGATATCTGGGAGCCGCAGACCGCCGGGGCCTATCTCTTCGGCTGCGTGATCGTCTACGCGCTCGCGACCGCTGTCGGCATGGCGCGGCGGCAGGGGACGGAAGTGACGGCGGTGGAGGCGCAATGCGCGGTGATCGGCAACACGGGCTTCCTTGGCGTGCCGATGCTGACCCTCCTGCTCGGCCCCGCCGCCATCGCGCCGATTCTGCTGATCCTGTCGATCGATCTGTTCATCTTCAGCTCGCTCATCGTGATCCTCATCACCGGCTCGCGCGACGGGCGCATGTCGCGTGGCGTGCTGCGCACAATCGGGGTCGGACTGCTGAAAAACCCGATGATCGTGTCGATGGCCTGCGGGCTGAGCTGGTCGGCCTCCGGCGCGCCGATGCCCGTCCCGCTTGATGATTTCGTGACGCTTCTGGGCAATGCCGCAACCCCTGGCGCGCTCTTTGCCATCGGCGCCTCTCTCGCGTCCAAGAGCACCGAACGGCTCAGCGTGGCTGGCTGGCTCAGCTTTTGCAAACTGGTGCTGCACCCGGCCTGCGTCGCGCTGGGGGCGCTGGTGCTCTTCGACGTGGACACATACGACGCGGGCGTGATCATCAGCGCCGCGGCCCTGCCGGTTGCGGGCAACGTCTTCATGCTCGCCCAACACTACGGCGTCGCGCCGCAGCGGGTGTCGGCCTCGATCCTGATCTCGACACTGTTTTCGATCCTGACCGTGAGCCTCGTGATCGGTTGGGTAACCATGCTTTAACCATCTCGGGCGGCAATGGCCCCGGATGGACGGCGCAGGAAGGGACGACGCGGCATGACACCACAGGCGGTGATCTTCGACATCGGGAATGTGCTTATCGAGTGGCAGCCGGAGCGGTATTTCGACTGGGTCGTGGGCCCCGAGCGGCGCCGCGCGATGTTTGCCGCGGTGGACCTGCACGGGATGAACGATCGCATCGACCGGGGCGCTTCTTTCCGCGATACGGTGGAGCAAACGGCCCGCGCCTTCCCCGCCTTCGCGCCGGAAATCCGGATGTGGCATGACAATTGGCTGGAGCTCGCGTCGCCCCCGATTCCGCGCTCGGTTCGACTGCTGCACGCGTTGCGCGAGGCGGGCGTGCCGGTCTTTGCGCTCTCCAATTTCGGGCGGGACAATTTCGCTCGCAGCGCCGGGGCGCATGCGTTCCTGCGGGACTTCGACCGGGCCTATATTTCCGGCGAGATGAAGATGGCCAAGCCCGATGACGAGATCTACGCGGCGGTGGAGGCCGATTGCGGCCTCGCGCCCGGCGCGCTGCTCTTTGCCGATGATCGCGCCGACAATATCGCGACCGCCGCCCGCCGCGGCTGGCAGACGCATCTCTTCGAGGGGCCGGACGGTTGGGCCGATGCGCTCATCGGCTACGGTCTTCTCACCCCGGAGGCGGCGCGCTAGATCACGCCGCCTGAACCACGGGCGCGCGGGTTTCCCGCACCGGCAGATGCACCAACGCCGAGAGCGCACCCACCCCCACGCCGACCCACCAGACCGCCTCGTAATTGCCATAGATGTCGTACATCCGCCCGCCGAGCCAGACGCCGATGAAGCTCCCGAGCTGGTGGCTGAAGAACACGATGCCGTAGAGCGTGCCCATGTAGCGCAGCCCCCAGATGTGGGCCACGAGCCCGGAGGTCAGCGGTACGGTCGCGAGCCACAGCGCGCCCATCACCAGCGAGAAGATGAGCACCGAGCCCGGCGTGATCGGCAGCATGATGAAGACGGCGGCCGTCACGGTCCGCGCCAGGTAGATCCCCGCGAGCAGGTATTTCTTGGACCAGCGCTTGCCCGCCCAGCCGGCGGCCAGCGTGCCCGCGATATTGGCCAGCCCGATGAGTGAGATCGAGATCGCGCCGAGTGCCGAGGTCGTCGTGATCCCCAGCCCGTGCAGCATGCCGCCCGGCATGATCGGGCCGCACATCTCGGTCACGAAGGCGGGGAAATGCGCGGTAATGAAGGCAAGCTGATAGCCGCAGCTGAAAAACCCGATGAAGATGAGCGTGAACGACGGATCGCGCGCCGCCTTGAGCAGCACCGCGCCCATGCTCTCTTCAAGCTCGGTCCGGCTGGCCGGCGCGGGCGCGCGCATCAGCGGCAGGGTGAAGATCGTTGCGAGAATCGCACCTGCGAAGCACAGGAAGACCGTCTGCCACGGCAAGAAGCCAAGCAGCCATTCCGCCAGCGGCGCGCCGAAGACCTGCCCCGCGCTGCCCGCCGCCGTGGCGATGGCAAGCGACATCGAGCGCGTCTCGTCCGAGCTTGCCCGCCCGACCACGGCGAGAATGACCCCGAACCCAGTCCCGGCGATGCCGAATCCGACGAGGATCTCCAGCATCTGATGCGCTTCCGGCGTGACCGCGAAACTCGACAGGACAAGCCCCACCGCATAGATCAGCGCGCCGAAGACGATCGCCTTGCGATCGCCGATCTTCTCGGCCATCGCGCCAAAAAGCGGCTGCCCGATCCCCCAGGCAAGGTTCTGAATCGCGATGGCAAGGCTGAACTCGGCGCGGAGCCAGCCGAATTCTTCCGAGATCGGAATCTGGAACACCCCGAAACTCGCCCTGATCGCAAAAGACACCATGATGACCACGCACCCGACGATGAGGACCGGCGTGAAGAGCTGGGGTTTGGGTGACATGGCGTGCTCCGGGATTGCCGGCGCAGGATACGCCCAACGGCTTTACGGTCAAATCAGCAGATGTGATGAGATGCGACACAATCCGTGTTGCGCGCGCCCACGCCGCGCCGTCCTGCGCGTGAAGACTCCACAGCGCCCGCCGCCTGAGGTAAGCGGGCGGCATGACCACGCTTCCCGATATCTACGCCCAAATGGTGCAGCGCGGCGAGATCACCGCCGACGCGGCGCAAGAAGCCGTCCTGCCCGAATTCGAACGCATTCGCGCCGAGCTTTCCCGCCCCGTCAAGCGCGGCTTTTTCCGCCGGGCACCCGAGCCTGTGCGCGGCCTCTACATCTGGGGCGGCGTCGGGCGTGGCAAATCCATGTTGATGGACCTGATGGTCGATCACGCGGGCGTCCCCTGCCGGCGGGTCCACTTCCACGCCTTCATGCAAGAGGTCCACGCCGGAATGCACGCCGCGCGCAAGGAGGGGGTGGACGACGCCATCGCCCCGGTGGCCGAGGAGTCGGCCAAGGGCCTGCGCCTGCTCGCGCTCGACGAGATGCAAATCACCGACATCACCGACGCGATGATCGTCGGCCGGTTCTTCGAGAAACTGTTCGCCGCCGGGGTCACGGTCGTCACCACATCCAATCGCGCACCGGACGATCTCTACAGGGACGGGCTCAACCGCCAGCTCTTCCTGCCCTTCATCGAGCTTCTGAAAGAGCGAATGGTGGTGCGCGAACTGGTGTCCAAAACGGACTACCGCCAGGACCGGCTCGCGGGCGAACAGGTCTATTTCGCCCCCGCCGACACCGAGGCCCGCCGCGCCATCGCGGCCATCTGGGCGGATCTGTCGGCAGAGGTCGCCCCGCTGGTGCTGCACGTCAAAGGCCGGCGGATCGAATTGCCGGCCGTCTCGCGCGGGGTCGCCAAGGCGAGTTTCTTCGATCTCTGCGGCCAACCGCTTGGCCCCGCCGACTACCTCGTGCTCGCCGAAACCATCCGCGTGCTCATCCTCGAAGACATCCCCCAGATGGGTCGCTTCAACTTCAACGAAGCCAAGCGCTTCGTGACCCTGATTGACGCGCTCTACGAGGCCCGCGTGCGCCTGATCTGCTCCGCCGCCGCCGATCCCGAATACCTCTACATCGAAGGGGAGGGCAGCTTCGAGTTCGAACGCACGGCCAGCCGCCTGCGCGAAATGATGTCCGAAGGCTGGGGCGCGCCAGCCCCCTGAGTCGCCGCGGTCTCCCCCTCGCGCCAATCGCACGCAGTGCCAGACGTCGTGCGCCGAAGGCGCTCCTTTTGATAACGGATCGGTGCTCCGCGCCCGCCGTCCGCCCCGCGCTTTTCCGCCCGCGCCGGGCCGTGTCCGGGGAATTCACTGGAAGCCCCTCGGACTGACTCCTATGTTGCCAATGGAACGCAGCCGACACGCAATTTGAAAGGGCCGATTTTCATGACGTGGCGCACCCATTGGCAGACTTTCCGCGCCCGGATCGCCCCCGTCGCATCTTTGGCCGGGTTGGCGGGCCTTGCTGCCCTGCCGGCCGTCGCGCTAGACGATATCCGCCTGCGCGTCACGCGCGATTCTGATGATCTGCGCCCCCGGCTCAGCAACGCCTCGCTCCTGCGCCAGGGCGAGACCGAGTTCGAAAGCGCCCGGGACATCTACGCCGCGGCCCTCGCCGACTACCGCCGCCTGACCGAAGCGCTCTATTCCGAGGGCTACTACAGCGGCGTGATTTCCATCACTCTGGACGGGCGCGAGGCCAGCGAGATCGCGCCGCTGAGCGTGCCGCGCTCGGTCGATCTGGTGACCATTACCGTCGATCCCGGCCGCAGCTTCCGCTTTGGCGACGCCCGCATCGCCCCGCTCGCCCCGGGCACCGAGCGCCCCGAGGCCTTCCGCACCGGCGAGCGCGCCCGCGCCGATGTCCTGCGCGAGGTGGTCGAGACCGCGATCCGCGACTGGCGCGATGAGGGCCACGCCCGCGCAGCGCTCACCTCCCAGAGCCTCGTCGCCAACCATGCTCGCCGCCGGCTCGACGCGGAATTCGACCTCGATCCCGGCCGCAAATACGTCTTCGGTGCGCTCATTCACCGCGGCGAGAGCGCCGTGCGCGACATGCGCATCCGCCGCATCGGTGGGCTGCCCGAGGGAGAGGTCTTCAGCGTCGAGGCGCTCGAGGACGTGGTGCGCCGCCTGCGGCGGACCGGGGCTTTCGCCTCCGTCACGCTGGAAGAAGAGCCCGCCGACCCCGATGGCAACGTGATGAACATCATCGTCAAGGTGGCCGACGAAGAGCCGCGCCGCTTCGGCTTCGGCGCCGAGCTCTTCTCCCGTGAGGGGCTGGAGCTCAGCGCCTTCTGGTTTCACCGCAACCTGCTTGGCGGGGCCGAACGGTTCCGGGTCGACGGCGCGATTTCCAACATCAACGGCGACACCAGCGGGATCGACTATTCCGCCGGGGCCCGCATCACCACGCCGGGCCGTTTCGGCGCCGACACGGTGCTCTTTGCCTTCACCCAATACGAATTCCTCGACGAGGCGGATTACACCTCCGAAAACCTCGAAGTGGGCGTCGGCGCAACGCGCTACATCTCCGAGGGGCTCGAAGCCGAGCTGGGCTTCAGCTACACCTTCTCCGAAACCGAAGACGATCTCGGCCGCCGCAGCTATGAATATCTCAGCTATCCGCTCGCCCTGATCTGGGACGGGCGCGATGACACGCTCGACCCCCGCGAGGGCCACTACGTCCGCGCCGGCCTGCGCCCCTTCACCGGGCTGGGCGATCTGGGCAGCGGCGTGCGCGGCACGCTCGATGCGCGCGGTTATCTCGGCGTCGGCGCCGAGGATCGGTTCGTGCTGGCCGCCCGGCTCCAGTTCGGCGCGGTTGCGGGCCCCGAGCTTGTCGATACGCCGCGCGATTTCCTGTTCTACTCCGGTGGCGGCGGGACCGTCCGGGGCCAGCCCTACCAATCGCTCGGTGTTGATCTCGGCGGCGGCGTGACCCTCGGGGGCCGCAGTTTCCTCGGGCTCTCGGGCGAGTTGCGCGCGGATGTGAGCGACGCGCTGCAGGGTGTGGTCTTCGCCGACGCGGGCTACATCGGCGCCGAGGAAGTCTACGACGGCTCCGGGGAATGGCATTCCGGCGCAGGGCTCGGCCTGCGGTACAAGACCGCGATCGGCCCGATCCGCCTCGATCTCGCCACCCCGCTCGACGACGAGACCGACGAGCGCATCCAGTTCTACATCGGCATCGGGCAGGCGTTCTGATGTGGGTGCGCGCTCTTCGGGTGCTCTGCACCGCTGCCGCACTCGCCTGCGCCGCGCCGCTTGCCATCGGCCAGCAAGGGGATGGCGCCGAGGCCCCGCTCAGCGCCGATGACGTGGGCGTGGGCGGCGACGCCGACCGCGGATTCCTTCAGGGCCTGCTGGAAGACAACCTCTCCAGCGCCGGGCGCGAGGTGCGGATCATCGGCTTCGAAGGCGCCCTGAGTTCGCGCGCCCGGATCGACCGGCTGACCATCGCCGACGACGATGGGATCTGGCTCACCATGACCGACCTCGTGCTCGACTGGAACCGCCGCGCCCTCCTGCGCGGCGCGCTCGCTGTCGAGGAGCTCTCGGTCGGTGCGATCGACCTGCCGCGCCTGCCGCGAACCGAGGGCGAGGCGCTCCCGGAGGCCGGCGCCGCCGAGCCCTTCAGCCTCCCCGATCTACCGGTCTCGGTTGATATCGGGGTCCTGCGGATCGAAACGGCCCAAATCGGCGCGCCGGTCATGGGCCAGGAGGTCGCCTTCGGGCTCAGCGGCTCGGCGCAGCTCGCGGACGGTGCGGGCCGCGCCCGGCTCACGCTGGATCGGCAGGATGGCCCCGAGGGGCGCTTTGAGCTGACGGCGAATTACGACAACGAGACCGGCGTGCTTGACCTCGATCTGGCCTTGCAAGAGGCCGCCGGCGGGTTGCTCGCCCAGAACAGCGGCATGCCCGGCGCCCCGGCGCTTGCCCTCACCGTTGCGGGCAGCGGCCCGCTGGATGACTTCACCGCCGAGATCGCGCTCTCCACCGAAGACACGCCCCGCCTTGCGGGCGAGGTTGCGTTGCGCGGCGTCTCCGAGACCGGCGGGCGACGCTTCGCGGCGGATATCTCCGGCGACATCCGGCCCATGCTCGATCCCGCTTATCACGAGTTTCTCGGCGAGGAACTTGCGCTCGCGCTGGAGGGCGAGACCGGGGGCGAGGACGGCGGGCTCGCAATCGAGACGTTGCGGCTCGATGCCGAGGCGATCACCGTGAGCGGCGCGCTTGAGCTCGGCGCCGGGAGCTGGCCGGAGCGCTTTGCCCTGCAGGCCGAAATCCGGCTGGAGGATGGCGCGCCCGTGCTGCTGTCGATCCCCGGCGAAGAGACCCGCCTCACCGACGCGACGCTCGATTTGCGCTACGATGCCGCCGAGGGCGAGGGCTGGGAGCTGGACCTCGCCGTGGACGGGTTTGACCGCGGCGGGATGCAGATCGAAACCCTGACCGCCACGGGCGCGGGCCGCCTGCGCAATGGCGCGGGGACCTTGCCCGGCGGCGCGTCCGGCGCGCTGCGGCTGCTGGCGGACGGGGTCGCCCCGGCGGACGCCGGTCTGGCCGAGGCTCTGGGCGCACGCCTGACGGGGGGGCTCGCCTTCGAATGGACCGAGGGCCAGCCCCTGCGCCTTTCCGAAATCGATCTTGATGGGGAGGGGTACCGTCTCTTCGGCGAGCTCGCGGTGCGCGGGATGGAAGAGCAGGTTGACGTCCAGCTCGACGGCGCGGTGACGCTTGATGCCGACGATCTGTCGCGCTTTGCCGCGCTGGTCGGGGAGCCGCTCGCCGGCGCCGCCACGCTCGACATCACCGGGCAGGTCACGCCCGTCTCCGGCGGGTTCGACGCGGAAATCACCGGCACCGCGCGCGATCTCGCCATCGGCCAGCCGCGGCTCGATCCGCTCTTTGCCGGGCCCGCGCAGCTCGCGCTGACCGCCCGGCGCGACACCGAGGGGCTGCATCTCGACGGGCTCGAGATCGAGGCCCCCGGCGCTGATCTGACCGGTACGGCCTTCGTCGCCGAAGAGGGATCGCACGCCGATCTGACGCTCTCGCTGCCCGATATCGCGCCGCTCGTCCCCGAGCTTTCCGGCGCCGCCGCGCTCACCGCGCAGGCGCGTCAGACCGGGCCGCGCTGGCGCATCACCGCAGGTCTCGACGGGGCGGCGGACCTGCGCGCGAGCGCCGATGTTACCGTGACGCTCATGGAGGGCGCGCCGGGCCCGGTGACCGGGCGCGTCGAGGCCGCTTTGGGCGAGCTCGGAGCGCTGTCGGAGCTTCTGGACCGGCCGCTGTCGGGCCGCGCGGAGCTGTCGGTGGCGGGCGATGGCAACATCGCGGAGCGGACCGCGCGGGTGCGCCTTGAGGCCACAGGTCAGGACATCATCACCGGGATCCCCGAGCTTGACGGCTACCTTGCCGGCGCGAGCCAGGCCTCGGCCCGCGTTGCCCGCACCGAGGCGGGGCTCACCGTCGATGACCTCGCCCTCGACACCCCCAACGCCCAACTCACCGGCGCGCTCCGCTGGGCCGAGACCGGCTCCCGCGCGGTGCTGGACCTCGCGCTAGCGGATGTCTCCCCGCTCGTGCCCGAGCTTTCCGGCCCGCTCGCGATCACGGCCGAGGCCGAGCAGGAGGGCGAAAGCTGGGATATCTCGGCCACCGCCTCCGGGCTTGGCGGCGCGACCGCCGCGGCCGACGTCACGGTGGTGTTGACGGATGGCGCGCCGGGGCCTGTCGCGGGTTCAGTCGAGGCAAGCGTCGATCAGCTCTCGGCTTTCTCCGCCCTCGCCGGCCGGCCGCTCGCGGGCCAGCTCTCGCTCGCGGTGCAGGGCAGCGGCGACGTGGCGCGACAAACCGGCCGCGTGAGTTTTCAGGGCCAAGGCGCAGGGCTCTCCGCCGGGCTCGGCAGCGTGGATCCGGTCCTCGGCGGGCAGGCGCGCTTCGAGGGCGTTGTCGAGCGCGACGAGGACGGCGCGATCGTGCTCGACGGTGTGGAACTGCGCAGCGGGCAGGTGTCGGCGGACATCTCCGGGCTCTATGGCGGGCCGGCGGGGAGCCGGATCACGCTGGAGGCGCGGCTCGCCGATCTGGGGCTCTTCGTGAGCGAGCTTGCCGGTCCGGTACAGGCCAGCGGCACCCTGACCCAGAGCGCGCCCGGCTCGGACTGGGTGGTCGACGCGGAGCTCGGCGGGCCCGGCAACACCTCGGCGCGGGTCACCGGCCGCGCGGCGCAGGATGGCAGCGATCTCGACCTCAGCGCCAATGGCGGCGCCTCGCTCGCCCTCGCCAACCCGTTCATCGCGCCCAATATCGTCAACGGCAGCGCCGACTTCGCGCTCCGGGTCAACGGCCCGCCGGAGGTCAGCTCGGTCTCGGGCCGGGTCACGAGCGCGGGCGCGCGGCTGTCGATCCCTGAGGCCTCTTTTTCGCTGGAGCAGATTGACCTCGCCGCCGACATCGCCGGCGGGGTGGCCGATCTGTCGCTCGACGGGCGCGTGACTGCGGGCGGGCGGCTCAGCCTTGCCGGCACGCTCGGCCTTGATGCGCCCTATCGCGCCGATCTCACCGCCGATTTGCGCAACATCGATGTGGTGCGCCCCGGGCTCCTCGACACCCAGTTCGACGGTCAGATCAACGTGGCCGGCCCGCTGGCGGGCGGCGCGCGAATCGGGGGGCGGATCGAGGTGGATATGGCCGAGCTGCGCATTCCCGAAGCGGGCGGCGGCGCGGGCATGGCGCTGCCGGACCTTGCACATGTCAACGAGCCCGCCGACGTGCGGGCAAGCCGGCAGCGCGCGGGGCTGGTGGAGACCGGGGAGGCAGAGCCAAGCGAGGGCCCGGTCTTCGATCTGGCGATCACGGTCTCGGCCCCGACGCAGGTTTTCGTCCGCGGGCGCGGGCTCGATGCCGAGCTTGGCGGCGTGATCGGCCTGCGGGGCACAACCCGGGATCCGGTGACCGAAGGACAGCTGTCTCTGATCCGGGGCCGGCTCGACATCCTCGGCCAGCGGCTGGAGCTTGACCGCGCGACGATCAGCCTGCAGGGCGATTTCGACCCGTACGTCGACCTTTCGGCCACCACGTCGAGCAGCGACGCGGATGTGACGATTTCGGTCGTCGGCCCGGCCTCGGACCCGGCAGTCACCTTCTCCTCCTCGCCCGATTTGCCTGAAGACGAAATCCTCGCGCGGCTCCTCTTTGACCGCGATCTGTCGGAAATATCGGCCTTTCAGGCCCTGCGCATCGCGGCGGCGATCCGCACGCTGACGGGCCGGGGCAACGGGCTCTTCGGCAATCTGCGCGACAGCATCGGGGTGGACGATCTCGACATCACGACCGATGAGGAGGGCAACACCGGCCTGACCATCGGCGCCTATCTCGACGAGAACATCTACACCGATGTGACCGTCGATTCGGAGGGGCAGACAGAGATCAACCTCAACCTGTCGATCTCGCGTTCAGTGACGGCGCGCGGATCGCTCGGCTCGGACGGGAGCACGGGCGTCGGGGTGTTTTTCGAACGCGACTACTGAGCGACACGGCGGAGCGAAAGGCGGCGATTCATGCAGCTTTTGTACTCGTGCGCCCAATTCAGGCATTGGTCAAACTTGCCATTGACTATTCCGACAGTTTCTATCAAGAACTAGAGAGCGGCGTCGAACCTGTCGCCTCCGATCCCGCGCGTTGCTCCGAAACGGACATACGACGCGGATCGCAAGGCCACGCGCCGGGCGTGCCACAGTGGCACGAAACGGACGAACAACGATCACGCGCCTTGGGCGGCTGGAAGCCGGCGCAAGGCACCAACGGAGAGAGGGAACACGCGATGATGAACCAAGCTGTGTCGACTGCAAATGCCGTTCCGGCCCTGCCGCAACACAATGCCGTGGAACTGACTGGCGGGGGCAAGACCGCGCAAATCGTGCTGGACGATCAGGTCTACGTCCTGCGCATCACCCGCGCGGGCAAGCTCATCCTCACCAAGTGATCTTCGCCGCAAGGCAATGAGGGCATTGACCCCTCAGTCCAGGGGCGCGGTCTGATAGAGGCGCACGGACAAGCCACCATGCGCCACCGCTGGCGCATCGGGAAAAAAGGGCAGGCCGGTCGAGCGCGCGAGCCCGCCATCGCTAGTGATGATGCCGACGCGCCATCCGGCGAATCGCTCTGAAAGGGTCTGGCCGAGTGCGCCGTAGAGCGCAAAGAGCGCCTTGCGATTGCCGATCCGCGCGCCATAGGGCGGGTTGGCGATCACAAGGCCGGGGCTGTCGCAGGGCGGTGTAAGCTCGCTCACCGGCTGGCGCGCAAAGCTGGTCCAGCCCTCGACCCCGGCGCGTTCGGCATTGGCCGCGCTGCCCGAAATCGCCCCCGCATCCCGGTCAAACCCAAAGAGGCGCGGCGCCGTCGGGGGCGCGCTGACCGTGGCGGACCCTTTCAGCGTCTCGAAGGCCGCCGCGTCATACGGCACCATAGATTGAAAGGCGAACTCCCGGCTGCGGCCCGGCCAGAGCCCCGCCGCGATCTCCGCCGCTTCGATGACAAAGGTGCCCGAGCCGCACATGGGATCGACCACCGGCTCGCGCCCGTCATACCCGCAGGAGCGCAGGAAGAGCGCCGCGAGATTCTCGCGCATCGGCGCCTTGCCGACCTGCGACTTGTGGCCCCGACGGTGCAGCGGCGCGCCGGACGTATCGAGGCTGAGTGTGCACAGATCGTCGTCGATCCGCACCATGACGCGCACCGCCGCCTCCGCATCTTCTGTCGCGCCCAGCGTTTCGGCGATGGCGCGGGCGACGCGCTGTGCGGCGGCGCGGTGGTGGTAGATTCGAGAGGCGCGGCAGACCGCTTCCACGCGGAATGGCACATCGGGCCGGAGCCACGCGGCCCAGTCGATCCGCCGGGCGCGCTTGTCGAGCTGCGCCAGGTGCATCGCCCGGAACTCGCCGATCCGCAGGATGACCCGCGCCGGCCCGCGCAAGACGAGGTTGGCGCGCATCGCCTCTGCCCAATCGCCGCGAAACGCGACGCCGCCGGGGCTAAGCTCCGCGCCCGCGAACCCCGCCGCGCGGGTCTCTTCAAGAAGCGCGGCCTCAAGGCCCGGCGCCACGGCGAGAAAAATTTCGTGCTGGTCACTCATCCAAGGAGCCTTAGCGCGCCCCGGCGCCGAGCACGAGGGGGATCACCCCAGGCATTCGGCGATTCTCGTGCTCAGATCGCGCAAAAGCGCGGGATAGAAGCCCGCGCCGGGGGGCAGGTCCGCGCCGACCGGGTCGAGATAGGCGATCCTGGCGCCGGTGCCGGAGAGGACGGTTTGCAGCAGCCCGGCGTTGAATTGCGGCTCGGCAAAACCGCAGCGCACGCCGCGCCCGGTGATATGCGCCTGAAGCGTCTTCAGCCGTGCCGGGCCCGGCGCCGCGGCATCGCTGAGCGCGACCGCGCCGGCGGAGGCAAGCCCGAACCGGGTCTCGAAATACTGGTAGGCGTCGTGAAACACGATGAAGGGCTGGTCGCGCACGGGCTCAAGCCGCGCGGCGGCCTCGGCTTCGGCCCGCGAGATCTCAGCGACGGCGGCCTCAGCGTTGGCGGCATAGGTCTCGGCGCCGTCCGGGTCGATGGCGGAGAGATACCCCGCAATCAGAGCGATCCAGCGGCGGGCGTTTTCCGGATCGAGCCAGGCATGGGGATCGGTGTCGCCGTGGTCATGATCGTGATCGTCGGTTTCGGCGGCGAAGAGGGCGTTTTCGCGGGTGTCGAGCTTGAGCGTGCCGGGGTGGCTCAGGAGCGCGAGTTTGCGCGCGTCCTGTGCGAGCGAGCCGAGCGCGGAGGGCAACCACGGCGTCAGCGCTTCGCCAACGTAGATCACCAGCTCGGCCTCTTGCAACGCCGCCGCTTCGGACGGGCGCAGCGCGTAGCCGTGGGGCGAGGCGCCGGGGCGCACCAGCGTCGTGACATCCTCATCGCCGCCCATCACATCGGCCACCAGCGCGGCCACCGGCGCGATATCCGCGACCACCCTGGGCCCCGCCACGGCGCCATGCGCCGCGCCCAACAGCGCAATTCCAGCCAGCAAAACAACTCCCAAACGCATCCCGGACACCTTCCATGAATTCAGCATCCGCGCTTGATAAATGTTATTCTATAACATATCAAGTCGAAACGCGCCGGGACCGGGCGCGGCGAGATCCGAGGGCGGAAGGCACAGTTTGATGATAGGTTTCGAAAAGCACGATCACGGGCATTGCATCACCGATGCGGTGAGCGAAGCAGAGCGCCACTGCGCGGCCGAGGGGCTTCAGTTCACGCCGATTCGCCGGCGCGTGCTTGAGCTTCTGCTTGCCGAGCATCGGGCGATGGGCGCCTATGAGGTGCTGGACCACCTGCGCGAGGAGGGGCTCGGCTCACAGCCGCCCGTGGCCTACAGGGCCTTGGATTTCCTGGTGAAACACGGGTTTGCCCACCGTATCGAAAAGCTCAATGCCTTTGCCGCCTGCGCCCATCCGGGGGAGGATCATGTCCCGGTGTTCCTGATCTGCCGGGGCTGCAACGGCGTCGCGGAAACCACGTCGGATACCGCGCGCGGCGTGCTGGTCAAGGACGCCGCGGCGACTGGGTTCACGCTCGAACGGGTCATGGTCGAGGGCGAGGGGCTTTGCCCGAAATGCACCGCGGATGACACTGCGGGCGGCGCGACTGGCGGGGCGCGGGCATGAGCCTTGTACAGCTAGAAGATGTCTCGGTGGCGCATGGGCGCAACACCGTGCTCAGCCATGTGAATTTTCGGATCGATCGGGGCGAGATCGTGACCGTCGTCGGGCCCAATGGGTCGGGCAAGTCGACCTTCCTGCGCGCGATCATCGGCGCGGTCCGCCCCGCGCGGGGGCGGGTGAGCCGGGCCAAGGGCTTGCGCATCGGCTATGTGCCCCAGAAATTGCCGCTCGATCCGACCCTGCCGATCACGGTGGGGCGTTTTCTGTCACTGCCCACGCGGGTTGCACCCGAAGCCGCGAAATCCGCTCTGGCAGAGGCCGAGGTGCCAGATCTCGCCGGGCGGCAGATGAGCGATCTGTCGGGCGGTCAATTTCAGCGCGTGTTGCTGGCGCGGGCGCTTCTGGCGCAGCCGGATCTGCTGCTTCTCGACGAGGCGACGCAGGGGCTCGATCAACCCGGCTCGGCGCGGTTCTACCGCCAGATCGAGGCGTTGCGGCAGGAGCGCGGCTGCGCTGTTCTCATGGTCAGCCATGAGCTGCACGTGGTGATGAGCGCGTCGGACCGGGTGATCTGCCTCAACGGGCACGTCTGCTGTGAGGGCCAGCCGGAGCACGTCGCCTCCGCGCCGGAATACCGCGCGCTCTTCGGCACCGGGACGCAAGGCGCGCTGGCGCTCTACCGCCACGATCACGACCACGACCATGATCATGCCCACGATCACGCCCACGATCACGCGCAGGGCCACCACGACCACGCCGACCCCGCCCCGGCGGCGCAAGCGCAGGAGGCCGCGCGATGACGCTGCTTGACGATTTCATGGTCCGCGCCGCCCTGGCCGGGCTCGGCGTCGCGCTGGCCGCCGCGCCGCTCGGCTCTTTCGTGGTCTGGCGGCGGATGGCCTATTTCGGAGACGCAACGGCCCATGCGGGTATCCTCGGCGTGGCGCTCGCGCTGGCCATGTCCGTGCCGATCTTTGCCGGGGCGCTCGTCCTCGCTTTGGCGATGGCGCTCGGGGCAACGGCGCTCGCGGGGCGCGGCTTCGCAATGGACACGATGCTCGGCGTGCTCGCCCATTCCGCGCTGGCGTTCGGGCTGGTGGCGGTGTCCTTCCTGCCCTCGGTGCGCATCGATCTGATGGGCTATCTCTTTGGCGATATCCTTGCGGTCTCCAAGACCGATCTCGCGGTGATCTGGATCGGCGCGGGGCTCGTGTTGGCGTTACTGGCCTGGCGCTGGTCGGCGCTGCTGACCGCCACCTTGGGCGAGGATCTGGCCTATTCCTGCGGCATCAACCCGGCCCGCGAGCGGCTGGTGCTGACGCTGGCGCTGGCGCTTGTGGTGGCGGTGGCGATCAAGGTGGTCGGGGTGCTCCTGATCGCCGCGATGCTGGTCATTCCGCCCGCCACGGCGCGGGTCTTTTCCAGCACGCCGGAGGGCATGGTCCTGCGCGCCGGGGTCTGCGGCGCGGTGGCGGCAGTGGGGGGCTTGCGCCTTGCGTTCTTGCTCGACACGCCGGCGGGGCCAACGATTGTCTGCCTCGCGGCGGTGCTCTTCCTCGTGGCCTATCTGATCCGCGGGGTATTGCCCGCGCGGGCTTGAGTCACTTCGGCGGCAGCGAGAGGGCGTGGCCCACGGCGAGGCTCCGCCAGCGGTCGAAGACCCGCGCCGGGCAGTCCTCCGCCGCGATCCGGTAGAG
Organism: Poseidonocella sedimentorum; assembly: GCF_900116005.1. Taxonomy (GTDB): domain Bacteria; phylum Pseudomonadota; class Alphaproteobacteria; order Rhodobacterales; family Rhodobacteraceae; genus Poseidonocella; species Poseidonocella sedimentorum. The sequence goes on along the minus strand of NZ_FOYI01000002.1, from coordinate 17,083 downwards.
CCCGCGCATCCGCCGCCCGCCCATCTCCATGACCTCGCCATGGCCGATGGCGAGCGCGGCCGCGTCGTTCTCCACGCCCACACGGAACATGAAGACCTCGGCGCCGGAGGGCTCGATCCACGCCCCGCCGACCATGTGGCCCATGACCATGAAACAGGTCCCGCCCATCATGTTGCGCTCCGAGACGCCGACGAGCCCGCCCAGTGCCTCGCGGAACCGCGCGTTGAGCTCCTCCGAGATTGCCATGGCCCCCCCTTTCTCAGATCACTGCCAGGCCGATGAGGATCACCGCGGCGATGAACACCGTCTGGGCGGCGAGGATGCCAAAAGCGCTCCCACCGACGCGGCGCAGCTCGGCGATGGAGGTGCGCATGCCCACGGCGGCCACGGCCGTGACCAGAAGCGCGCGAGAGATCGCGTCGGCCGGTGCGCGCAGCATGTCGGGCACAAACCCGGCGGTGTTGATCGCGGCCAGCAGCAGGAAGGCCGCGACAAAACCGGGCAGCAACGGCGGCCGCTCGCCCCCCTCGCCCCCGGCCCCGCGCAGGACCAGCGCCCCGAGAAAGACCACCGGCGCCAGCAGCGTGACGCGGAAGAGTTTCACCAGCGTGGAGATATCGCCCGTCTCGTCCGAGACCGAATAGCCCGCGCCGACGACCTGGGCCACGTCGTGAATCGTCCCGCCGAGGAAAATACCGGTCTGCTGAGGGTCGAGGCCGAGGGTCCGGGCGAGGATCGGGTAGAGGATCATCGCCAGCGTCGAGAGCAGCGTGACCGAGATGACAGTGAAGGCCAGATCGCGCTCGCCGTCCTGCCGGCGGGGCAGGATTGACGAAATCGCCATCGCCGCCGAGGCGCCGCAAATCGCCACCGCGCCCCCCGTGAGGAAGGCAAAGAGCCGATCGCGCCCGACGAGCGGGACCAGCGCCAGCGAGGCGAGCACCGTGGCCGCCACGCCCCCGAGCACCAGCGCCACATGGGCCGGGCCGATCTCGGCCAGCATCCCCGCGCTGACCCGCAGGCCCAGCAGCGCGACGCCGATGCGCAGCACCGAGCGCGAGGCAAAGGCGATGCCGGGGGCGGTGCGGGCTTCCTCGGAGAGAAACTGCAACGGCATCCCCAGCAGGATCGCCATCAGCATCACCGGCGCGCCGTAGTGCTCCGACAGGAACTGGGCGGACATGGCCACCATTGCGGCCAGGGCGAGGCCGGGGAAGAGGCGCGCGGCGCGCCCGGCAAGGTCGTCTGTCACGGTGTCTCCTTCAATCGGGGATCAGCCCGCTCGGCACCCGGTCGGGCACGCCGAAGGGCGTTGTATCGGTGCTGGCTCCGGTCAGAGACTGAAGAAACGCGACCAGCGCGTCGATCTCTTCCGGGCTGCGCGCCGGCAGGTAGACATCGCGCGCCAGCGATTGCCTGTCCATCTCTCGTGCGTCGGTCTGAATGATGAAATCATACTCGGCAAGCCAATCCACCGCCGGCAGCGCGGCGAGGTCCCGCGTCCAGCGCGCCCGCGCGGTTTCGGGGTCGAGGTGGTGGCCGATCATGTCGTGCAGGGTGGGGTAGGCGCCGTTGTGTCCATAAGGCGCGGTCAGCGCGACATTGCGCAGCATCGGCGTGCGGAAGCGGTAGGCGTCGGCGAGATCGTCGCTCTCGCCAAGCCGGCCGAGATCGCGGGCGATGGGATCGAAGGGCCGGGTCCGGCCGGGACCGAAGGCGGGCAGCCCGAGCGCGCGGAACTTGTGATCGCTCAGCATTGGCCCGGCGTGGCATCCGCTGCAGCCCGCCTCGCCGAAGAACAGCGCCATGCCCGACTTTGCCTTGTCGCCGAGCGCTGTTTCGTCACCGCGCAGGTAGGCGTCGAACGGGCTGTCGATGCTGCGAAATTCTACCGAGATGAAGGCCGCGAGCGCGTTGGCGATCTCCACGATGGTGATCTCTTCGGGCGTCTCGATGTGGTCGAAAGCCTCGGTGAAACGCGCGCCATATTCCGGGATGACGCGCACCCGTTTGGCGATGATCGCCCAGCCCCGGTCCAGCCGGTCATTGATCGCGCCGCCGATCTCGTTCTCTTCCGGATCGCCGGCCATTTCCGCTTCGGAGGTCATCGGAAAGAGCGCCTGCGCCGCGACGACGGACGCAAGCCCGCGCGGAAGGCGCTCTTCGGCGGGCGTGTCGAACCCGTTGCCGTAAAGATCGCTTTGCGACACGCGCCCGTCATGCATGAGCACCGCGATCTCCGCCGCCCCGAGGTTCCACAGCGCGGGCGCGTTGCGCGGGATGCGCTTGTGGATGCGGGTCGCGCCGGTGCCGGGGGTGCGGTCGGGGCCGAGCCCCTCGCCGCCCTCGCCGATCCCGAGCGAGAGCCCGTCGGAGCTGCCGAAACGGGGGTGGTGACAGGTGCCGCAGGCGATGTTTTTATTGCCCGACAGGATTTTGTCGTAGAAGAGCAACTGGCCGAGCGCGGCCTGCCGGGGATCGACCTCCACGAAATCCGCCTCGCTCAGCGGGCGGGGCAGGTCAAGCGCCGCCGCTGGCCCGGCAAACCCGGCGAGACAGAGAAGGACGGCCCAGATATGACCCGGTTTTTGATTGCCTGCTTCATGGCGGTTTTGAGTTTCAGCCCGGCGCGCGCGGAAATCGAGACCGCGCGCGATCTGATGGAGGCGGGCCGGTTCGAGGAAGCGCGCGCGGCGCTTCTGCCCGCCGCGCGGTCGGGCAACGCCGATGCCGAGGAGCTCATCGGCGTGATGTATGCCATGGGCCTTGGGGTCGCGCGCGATGACCGGCGCGCCTTCGAATGGTACCTGCGCAGTTCGCTCAAGGGGCATCCCGGCGCGCAATCGGGTATCGGCTGGTACTACGAAACCGGCCGGGGTCTGCCCGCGCCGGACCTTGTCCGCGCCTACATGTGGTATGCGCTCTCGGCCATTGGCGGCGATCCCGATGCCGCGATCAGCCTTGAGGACATCACGCGGAAGATGACGGCGGAAGAAATCGAAGATGCTCATGTGCTTGTCGGTGACTACGGGGCCTGGCTCTATCCCCGGCGCTGATGCCGTGGTCGCGAGCGGCGGTCCGGTAGCCCCTTGCCCCCCTTTTCAAATTGCTTTTCCAATCGAGCCGGCGCGAAACGTCGCCGGCGCCGCGCCCGTCGCGGCGGCAGTGTCATGGCGGTCCGGAACCCTGCGCCCGCCGCAATACGCGGGCGCTCCGGTGCCACGATCCGATTAGATCACAATTTCTTGATCTGTAAAGCCCGCCCGTCGGGATCGCCCGCCCGTGTCTCCCCGCGGGGCGCCGGTCGGGCGGGCTTCGCGAGATCAGTTCAGGTCGGCATCGCGCGCGGCGCCAATCTCGGCTTCGGCCTCGGAGACGGCGCTGTTGAGGGCGTTGAAGATGTCCTCGCCGCGGGTCACGTTGGCTTTGAACCAGTTATAGACCGGCGCCGCGGCTTCCTTGAACGCGGCCTTCTGATCCGGTGTCGGCACGTAGAGATCACCGCCGCCTTCGACGAATTCCTCATAGGCCGCGATCGACTTGCGCTTGGGCGAGGCGAATGTCGCCTGTTGCAGCGCGTAGAACCCGTCGACCACAACGCGGCGCATGTCTTCGGGCATCCCGAGGAAGGACTCGTTGGACATCCACCACAGCGCGCCCATGTAGGCATGGCCGTCGAGCGTGACATATTGCAGGCCCGCATCGGGAAATTTCATGCCCATGATGTCGGTGATGCCGTTCTTGGAGCCTTCGACCACGCCGGTCTGGAACGAGGTGAAGAGTTCGGGCCACGGGATCGGCGTCGGGCTCGCGCCGAGTGCCTTGACCAGCTCTTGCGGCAGGTCGGCGACCACGGTGCGGATCTTGAGGCCCTCCATGTCGGCGGGTTCGGCGACGCGGCGCTTGGTGTTGGCGAAGTTGCGCCAGCCACCGGTGTTGCCGATGGTCATCAGGCGGATCGTGTCGCCGGAATCCTCGAGCGCCATGGCGCGCATCTCGCGGGTGAAATCGCCCGAGAGCACGGCCTCGGCGATCCGGTCGTCGGACATCAGGTACGGCAGGTCGAGCACCTGGACGTAGGGGAAGATCCCCGAGGCGCCGCCCGAGGTCGAGACATAGATGTCGATCGAGCCGTCGGCCACGCCCTGCAGGCATTCCGCGCCGTTGGAGCACAGCTGCGTGCCCATGAAGATTTCGACCTCGATGGCGCCGTTGGAGGCGCTTTCCACGAAGTTCTTGAAGACCACGAGCCCGTCGTAATCCTCGTCGTTTTCGTTGGAGTTCGCCGTGGCGCGCAGGGTGTAATCCTGGGCCGTGGCGGTCAGCGCCGTGCCGGCGAGAAGCGCCGCCGTGGCGAGGGTCCGAAGGGTTGAAGTGAGCATCTGGTCCTCCCTTATTGCTCTGGGTCGTTCAGTTGGCGAACCCGGTCAGGCGCGGGATCGTCATGGAAATGGCGGGAACGAAGGTGATCAGGAAGATCACCGCGATCTCGATGGCGAGAAACGGCAGGATGGCGCGGGCGATCGTCGTCACCTTCTCGCGTGAGACGGCGGCGGCGACGAAAAGCACCAGCCCCATGGGCGGCGTGGCGAGCCCGACGGTCAGGTTGACGCACATGATGATGGCGAAATGCACCGAGTCGATGCCGAGATCGGTGAAGACCGGCCCGAGGATCGGCCCGAGGATGATGATCGCGGGGCCCGCGTCGAGAAACATGCCTACCACGAAGAGCAGCAGGTTGATCAGGAACAGCAGGATCAGCGGGTTTTCTGTCAGCGTCAGGATGAAATCGGCGAGCACTTCGGGCGCGTGGCTCAGGCTCACCACCGTCTTGAACGACATGGCCGCGCCGACGAGCAGCAGCACCACCGCGGAGGTGAGGCCCGCGCGGGTGAAGACCTCGGGCAGATCCTTGAGCCGCATGCTGCGCAGCAGACCCAGCGAGACCAGCAGCGCGTAGGCCACGGCAACGGCGGCGGCTTCGGTCGGGGTGAAGACCCCGGCGAGGATGCCGCCGAGGATCAGCACCGGCGTCTGGAGCGGCAGGACGGCGCGTTTGCTCACGATGCGGAACTCAGGGCTCACCATCCGGCGCAAGGCCAAAAGCAACCCGTGGGCCAGCAGCACGCCGCCGCCAAAGGCAAGCCACCGTCCGGCGCTCGTCGGCTCCGCCCCCAGGGGGATGAATTGCGCGAAGAGCAGCCCGAGGTTGAGACGCAGGAGCACGAAGGAAAAGAAGTATTCGACCCGCCCGATCTGGGGGTTGTCGAACACCACGCGCCGCGCGGCGGGCAGCTCGTAGCGGTCGGCCAGAAGCCGCACCGTCACCATCAGCCCGACGCCCACGAGGATCCCCGGCACGATGCCGGCAAGAAAGAGAGCGGCGACGCTTTCGCCCATGACATAGGCATAGATGATCATGATCCCCGAGGGCGGGATGATCGGCCCGATGACCGAGCTGGCGGCGGTCACGGCGGCGGCGAAACGGCGGGTGTATCCCTCGTTCTCCATTGCCGGGATGAGCATCGAGCCGAGCGCGGAGGTGTCGGCCACGGCCGAGCCGGAGAGCCCGGCGAAGAGGATCGAGGACAGTATGTTGACCTGCGCCAGCCCGCCGCGCAGATGCCCCATGAGCGCCTGGGAGAATTCCACCAGCCGCAGTGTGATGCCGCCGCGGTTCATCAGCTCGCCCGCGAGCATGAAGAAGGGGATCGCCATGAGCGGGAAGCTGTCCATGCCGTTGTAAAGGTTGCGGTAAAGGAGCGTGAGGTCACGTTCCTGCCCGTTGAACAGAAGCACGATGCCGGGCGCCGCCAGCAGGCCGAAGAACACCGGCAGCCCGATCATCAGGAACAGCAGGAACAGCGGGAGGAACCAGATCAGGGTCATTCTGCGCCTCCGGTCGCGTCTTCGGGGATCGCGGGCAGGGCGGCCTCGGCCCCCCCGAGCGCGATCACCCGGCGCAGGATCAGCTCGACATTGACGAGGATCAGCAGCGCGAGGCCAACGACGAGCGACGCCATCATCCAGCTGCGCGGCACACGGTACCAGCTGTCGAAGCCGAGCGAGGTCGGCACGTAGAGCGAGGCGGTGGCGAAGCGGCCCCCGAGCCCGGTGACCTCCTTCCAGCCGATCTGGATCGCCAGCACGAGGACGATGAGCGAGAGGGCGAGCAGCAGGAGCGACAGCAGCCGCCCGACGAGATTGGGCAGCGCGAGTGCGAGCGTGTCGATCGCCACGAACCCGCCGCGGCGCAGGGCCGTGGGGGCCATCAGCCCGGTCATCCAGAGCATGCAGAACCGCGCGGCCTCATCGGGCCAGGGCAGGGCGTTGTTGAGCAGGTAGCGAAACACCACCTGCACGAGGATCGCCACGACCATCGCCCCCATGGCCAGCACGCCGATCCCCCGGCCAATGGCCAGGAGCCCCTCGTTGACCCGGTGCAGAAGTCCGAGCCCCGCCAATATTGCTTTCATCCCCGTTCCTCCCCGAACCCGGACTGCTACTCTGCCGCGAAGACCCCGATACGGCCACGAAAAAATGCCAGCGCGTCACCATCTTCGCGCAGTTCGGCGCGCAGCACGTGGCCCAGCATGATGGCATGATCGCCGCCGTCGTAGACCGCCTTGCGCCGGCATTCGAACCGCGCGAGGCATCCGTCGATCAGCGGCACGCCCTCCGGGCTCAAGCGCGGCGCCTCCCCGCGCAGCGCATGAGCATCCTCGGCGATCGCCCAGCAGAGCGGCGCCTGCTCGGCCGCGAGCACGTGGATCGCGAAATGTTCGGCCCGGTCGAAATGGGCAAAGCGGCGCGAGGCGCGCGCCGGTGACCACAGCACGAGCGCCGGGTCGAGCGAGACGGAGGTGAAACTGTTGGCGGTGATCGCGACGGGGCCGGCGTCCGAGCCGCAGGTCACCACGGTGACGCCGGTGGCGAACCGCCCGAAGGCATCGCGCAGCAGGCGGGTGTTGCCCGCGTCCGGGGCAAAGCGCGTGACCTCGGGCGCGGCGCCCATCAGGGGACCTCGGCCCCGAGCGCGGCCTCGTAGAGCTGGAACCATTCGGTGCGCGCCAGATTGACGTCGAGCGCATCGGAAATCCGCTTGATCCGGTCGAGCGAGTTGGTGCCCATCACCGGCAGGATCTTCGCCGGGTGGCGCAAAAGGAAGGCCACGGCGACCGCCGCGCGATCCACGCCCCGATCCGCGGCGATGGCATCGAGCCGCGCCCCGAGAGCGCCCGCATCGCCCATCAGCGTCCCGCCCCCGAGCGGGGACCAGGCCATGACCGGGAGCGCCGCCTGCTGGTGGAACGCCAGATCGCCATTGCTGAAGGGCGCAGTCGCGGTGAGGGACAGCTCGATCTGGTTGGTGGCCAGCGGCGTGGCCATGGCCGATTGCAGCAAGGACCAGTCCCAGGGACGGAAGTTCGACACGCCCACCGCGCGGACCTTGCCGCTCTTGACCACCTCGTCAAGCGCCGCGCCGGTCTCTTCGTGATCCATCAGCGGGTCCGGCCGGTGGATCAGCAGCAGGTCGATCCGATCGGTGTGCATCAGGCGCAGCGAGTGCTCGACCGAGGCGAGGATATGGGCGCGCGAGGTGTCGTAGTGCTTGACCGGGGTGCCTGCGTGGCGGCCGATCGGGGCGATGATGTCGCATTTCGTGACGATCTCGATCCGGTCGCGCAACTCGGGCGTGAGCGCGCGGCCAAGCAGCTCCTCGGCGCCGTAGTCGCCATAGATGTCGGCCTGATCCATCGTGGTGATGCCCTGATCGAGACAGGCGGCGATCTTGTCGCGCACGTGTTCGGGCGAGGTATCGGCATCATCGCCGAGCCGCCACATGCCATAGACGAGGCGGCTGAAACTCAGGTCCTGGGTGATCGAGACGCGGTCCATCAGCGGCGGACTCCTTGGGCAAGAGGGGTTGCGGGGGGCTCTGCGGGGACGCGGCCATAGGCCTCCGGCAGGGAGCATGTCTTGAGCTGGGGCAGCACGCGGGCGCCGAAATGTTCGGCCTCCTCGATATGTGGATAGCCCGAGAGGATGAAGGCGCGGATGCCCATCTTGCGGTAGCGCTCCAGCTTGGTGAGCACCTGATCGGTCGAGCCGACAAGCGCCGCGCCGCAGCCCGAGCGCGCCCGGCCGATGCCGGTCCAGAGGCCGGGCTCCACATAGCCGAACTTGTCGGCCAGCTCGCGGTTGCGCGCCTGATGGGCCACGCCGAGCGAGGTGGAATCATGCGCCCGCTCGCGGATCATCCGGCCATAGTCGTCATCGAGTTTCGACACGATGTGATCGGCGTAGTCGCGCGCCTCCGCCTCGGTGTCGCGCACGATCACATGCACCCGCAGCCCGTAATCCAGCGTCCGCCCGTGGCGCTCCGCCGCCGCATGGGCCGCGCGCATCCGCCCTGCGAGCTGATCCTCGGTTTCGGGCCACATGAGGTAGACGTCGCAATGCTCACCACAGAGCTCCAGCGCCGCCGGGGAATAGCCGCCGAAATAGAGCAGCGGGCCGCCGGTCTGGTAGGGTTTGGCCGGATCGGTCGTGAGGCCCTCGAATTGATAGATCTCGCCCTTGTGGTTGATCTCGTCACGGGTCCAGGCCTGTTTGAGGATCTCCACCACCTCGCGCGAGCGGGCGTAGCGATAGGCGCTGTCTGCCGTCTCGCCGGGGAAATCGGAGGAGATGACGTTGAGCGTCAACCGGCCCTCAAGCATGTGGTCGAGCGTGGCGACGGTGCGGGCGAGCATGATGGGCTGCATCTCGCCGCACCGGATCGCGGCGAGCATGTTGATCGACGAGGTGATCGGCGCGCAGCCGGCCACGAAACTCAGCGTGTCCTGCCCGACCTGATAGGAGGAGGGGCAGAGGATGTTGCGGAACCCCTGCGCCTCGGCGGTCTTCACGATCTGCGAGCAGTGGGCCCAGGAGGAGCGCAGATCGCCCTCCGGCACGCCGAGAAAACGGTAGTCATCCGAGCAGAGCGCCGCGAACCACGAGACCTCGGCGGCGTCGAGGTCGGGCGAGGTGATCGGGACGATGGTCATGGGCGGCGCTCCGGGTCTGGGCGGTCTGTCGGCGATTTCCCAGTTGCGTAGCAGCCGAATTGATGTAGATCAATAGTGTATCAATAATTGCGGATACACGCCCTCGATGCCCAGTGCCCCCGCCATAGCCGCCTCGGAAAACCCCACGGGCCTGCCGGTCTATCTCCAGATCAGCGAGATGCTGATCCGCGAGATCGCGGTGGGGCGGCTGGCCGACGGGGCGCGGCTCCCGCCCGAGCGGGAGATGGCGCGCGAGCTCGGCGCCTCGGTCGGCACGCTGCGCAAGGCGCTGGCGGAGTTGGAGGCCAAGGGCATGCTGGAGCGGCGGCAGGGGTCGGGCAACTACGTCCGCGCCAATGATGCCGCCCAGAGCCTTTATTCGATGTTCCGGCTGGAGCTCATCGGCGGCGGCGGGCTTCCCACCGCGCGGTTTCTCGACGTGGCCGAGATGGCCAAGCCCGCCGATCTGCCGGGTTTCGGCACCTCCGGGCGCGCAACCCGGATGCGGCGGCTGCGTCTGCTCAACGATACCCCGATCGCGGTCGAGGAGATCTGGCTCGACGGCGCGGCGGGCGAGGTCCGGCCCGCGGATCTTTCCGAATCGCTCTACCACTATTACCAGACCCGGCTCGGGTTCTGGATCGCCCGGGCGGAGGATCGCGTCGCCATTGGCGCGGTGCCCGGCTGGGCCCCGGGGGAGTTTGCCCCCCGGCCCGGCGCGATCACCGGGTATATCGAACGGCTGAGCTGGGCCCAGAGCCCCGAGCCGGTCGAGTTTTCACGCACCTGGTTCGACACGGACAAGGCGATCTACCTGCAACGGCTGCGATGAGGGGCCCATGACCAAGACGATAACCTACGGCATCATCGGCTGCGGCATGATGGGACAGGAACACCTGCGCAACATCGCGCTTCTGCCCGGCGCGCAGGTCGGCGCGATCTATGAGCCCGATCCGGACATGGCCGCGCTCGCCCGCCGGCTCGCTCCCGGCGCGCGGTTTTTCACCGATCTGGACGCGATGCTCGCCAGCGACCGGATCGATTGCCTGCTGATCGCCAGCCCCAACCATCATCACCTCGCCCAGCTCGAAGCCATCGCCCGGGCGCGGCCCCGCCCGGTCCTGGTGGAAAAACCTCTGCTGACCCACGAATCCGATCTCGCCCGGCTTGCCGCCTTCCGCGCCAGCTATGCCGCGCCGGTCTGGGTCGCGATGGAATACCGCTACATGCCCGCGATCGCCGAATTCCTGCGCGCCGCGCCGGGGGCCACGGGCGGCATCCGGATGCTGAGCCTGCGCGAACACCGCTTTCCCTTCCTGCCCAAAGTGGGCGACTGGAACCGTTTCGCCGATCAGACCGGCGGCACCTTCGTAGAGAAATGCTGCCATTTCTTCGACCTGATGCGCCTTGCGCTCGGGGCGGAGCCGGTGCGGATCATGGCCTCGGCGGGGCAGGACGTGAACCACCTTGTGCCCGACGAGACCGGCCCGCGCGCGGATGTGCTCGACAACGGCTACGTCATCGTCGATTTCGAAGGCGGCGCCCGGGCGCTGCTCGATCTGTGCATGTTCGCCGAGGGCTCGGAGTATCAGGAGGAGATCTCCGCCGTGGGCCCCAAGGGCAAGATCGAAGCCCGCGTGCCGGGGCCTGCGCGGTTCTGGCCCGAGCGCCTCGGCCCACCGCCGGAGGGGCAGCTCATCCTCAGCCCGCGCCACCCCAAGGGCGCGCTGCGCCGCGCCGTGCCGGTCCCGCAGGACCTTCTGGAGGCCGGCGATCACAACGGCGCCACCTTCTACCAGCATCAGCGGTTCCTCGCCCTCGTGCGCGGCGAGACCGGCGCGCCGGAGGTCACAATCGAGGACGGGCTGATCTCGGTGCTGATGGGCCGCGCGGCCGAACGCTCGGCCCGCGAGGGGCGCGCCGTGGCCATGGCCGAGATGCTCGCGCTCCATGCGCAAGGCGCGGCGCAGGCGGAGGGGCTCGCGGCGGGCTGATCCCCGTGCGCCGCTCGGTCTGAACCCGGTCTGAACCCGGTTCGGTCTCGGTCGGGCCTCGGTCAGGCGCGCAGGCCCCGTCCGCAAGCGCACAGATCGCCCCCTCGCAATGCGCGCCCATGCCGCTAATATCTCTGGTCAACGGCGCCGGGCCATCCGGCGCGCCATGCGATGACCAAGGAGGCCCCCCATGGCCGATGACACACCCCTGCGCAAATTGCAGACCCAGGGCGTCCATCATATCACCCTGCTCGGCGCCGACCGGCAGACCTCGATCGATTTCTGGGAAGGCGTGCTCGGCATGCCCTTCATCTTCGAGCAGCCCAATCTCGATGATCCCGAAGAGGGCCATCTCTATTTCGATCCCGGCGACGGGCGGCTGATCACGATCTTCACCAACGAGAGCCGCGCGCCGACCCATCGCCGTGTGCCGATGGTGCCCGGCGCGGTGCACCACCTTGCGCTCAACGTGAGTCAGGCGACGTTCTGGCAAGCGCCCAAACGGCTCGACGCGCGCGGTATCCCGCACTCGGGGCCGACCGACCGCGGCTTCATGGACTCGATCTATTTCACCGATCCGCTCGGCTTTCTCATCGAGCTCGCGAGCTACCGGTTCGAGCCGCCGGAGGGCTGCCGCCACGCCGATGTCATGATCGAGGCCCACCGGATTCGCGTCGCGCGGGGCGATTACAACATCGACCGCGAACACCTCGCCGATGCGATCGAGCTGCTGGTGGAGCGCACGCAGCAGACCCTCTCGCCCTCGCGCGCGCCCGCCGATCCCTACTGAGGCCGGGCCCAGCGCAGCCACCGGCGGCGATTTGCGACACGCCGCCGCAGCGGGCGTCCTCGGCTGTCAAGTCGGACAAAAGACGGTAGAGTGCGGGTATTCCATGTCAGCGATTCCCACACGGGTGCAGAGTATCATGAGCGTCGAGAGTCACAGCGCGTTTCCCGATCTGAGCGATCAGGAGGGAACAGAAGAGGCGCCCCGCGACGGGGCGGCCGATCCCGCCGAGGCGGAGCGTCCCATGGGCCAGGCGGTCTGGCGCGGGTGGCGCGGCAAATGCCCCAACTGCGGCTCCGGCCCGCTGTTTCGCGGCTATCTCAAGGTGCGCGAGACCTGCCCGGTCTGCGACGAGGATCTCCACCACCACCGCGCCGATGACGGCCCGGCCTATCTCACGATCCTGGTCGTGGGTCATATCGTGGTGCCGCTTCTGCATTTCGTCTTTGTCACGTGGCGGCCCGATCCGATGACGCTCTTTACGCTCTTTGCCGTGCTCAGCGTGGCGCTGTCGCTCTACCTGCTGCCGCGGCTCAAGGGCGTGGTCGTGGGCATCCAGTGGTCCCGCCGGATGCACGGGTTCGGACGGTCGGACTATGGCGCCCCCGCGGGGTGAGCCCCGCGCGCCGGCTGCGACTGAAGCGGCGGCGGACGGGTCCGGGGCGGTCATCCGCCACGCGGCGGCGGTCATCGCGCTGCGCGATGCGGATGGGCCCGCGCCATCGATCCTGATGGGCCAGCGCGGCGCGCGCGCGGCCTTCATGCCCTCCAAGATGGTCTTTCCCGGTGGCGCGGTCGATCCGGGCGACGCGTCCGTCCCGCTGTCGGGCCCGCTCTCGCCCGGCTGCCGCGCGCGGCTGGCCCAAGGGGCGGGCGGGGTCTCGCCGGAGGCGCTCGCCGCTGCCGCGATCCGCGAGCTTTGGGAAGAGACGGGTCAGATCCTTGGCGCGCCGGGGCCGTGGCCCGAGGCCGCGCCGCTCGACTGGCGCGGGTTTGCCGAGGCCGGACTGCTTCCCGCGCCGGGCGCGCTCCGGTTCCTCTTTCGCGCGCTGACCCCGCCGGGCCGTCCGCGCCGCTTCGACGCGCGGTTCTTCATCGTCGAGGCCGAGGCGCTCGCCAGCGATCTCGATGATTTCTCCCGCGCGGGGGATGAGCTTTCGGGGCTGCGCTGGGTGCCGCTGGCGGCGGCGCGCAATCTCAACCTGCCCTACGTGATCGAGCTGGTGCTGGCCGAGATCGATGCCTGGCGCAGGCATCGCGCCGCACCCGAAGCCGTGCCGCATCTGGTCAATGACGCCGCGGGCAGCCGTGTCACGCTCCTGCGCGGCTGAGCCTGCTCAGAGGTCTTCGGTCTCCACCACGATCGGCGCCTTTACGGTCGGATCGCAGGCGACCATCGCATTGCCGGGATCGCTGATGATGAGCCCGCCGGCCTGCCGGCAGGTCTCGAAGCCCATCCGTCCGTTGATGACCATGTATTCCGTCGGGCCCGCCGGGATCGCCGCCGCACCGCCGCTTCCGCCCGCGGGCATCCCCTCCATGCAGCCTGCCAGCGGCATGAGGCCAATCGCTACCATCCAACCTGTCTTCACGCGCCTTACCCCGTCTCGTCTGGCCTGTTCAATCGGGGCGCAGTTTCGCCCCGTTGCCCCGGGTTTGTCCATCGCCGGAGCGCCCGAGCGGGCGCGCGGGGCGCGCAAGGCTGGGCGGGAGGGGGATTTTGCGGTAGAGTGTCACCATTCAACAACAGTGATTTCAACCAGAGGCCGCGATGCCGCCCTTTCCCCGCCCGCCGGAGTTCCCCTACGACACCGCGACCGAGATCGCGGCGCTGCGCCGCTGGCGCGACACCAAGCCGGGCCGCTCGATCCCGCCGCGCGGGGCCGGAAACCTCCTGCTCGCCTCGTGGAACATCGCCAATCTGGGTGATCCGGGCCAGCCGCGCGATGCGCGGGATCTGGCGCTCATGGCCGAGATGATCAGCTGGTTCGACCTCGTCGCGATTCAGGAGGTCAAGCGCGATGCCGGCCCGCTGCAGGCCCTGCGCGCGATGCTGCCCGAGAGCTACCGCGCCGTCTTCACCGACTGGGCCGGCAATAACGAGCGCCTCGCCTATCTCTACGACAGCGCCGTGGTCGAGCGGCTGGAGCTTGCCGGCGAGATCGCCGTGGCGCCCGCCTCGCAGCGCTATGTCCGCCTGCCCGGGATCGAGGCCAAGTTCCGCGGCTTTGATCGCAACCCCTTCGCCGTCGGCTTCGCGCGCGAGGGGCTGCGCCTCACCGTGGTCAACGCCCATCTCTACTTCGGCTCCGACAGCACCCGCCACAAGAACCGCCGCGCACTGGAGAATTATGCCGTCGCCCGCTGGGCCGATCTCAACCGCAAGAGCGCCGATGCCTATACCCGCAATGTGATCGTGATCGGCGATCTCAACATGCCCAAGGCCGAACCGGACGATCCGATCTATGCCGCCCTGACCAAGCGCGGGCTCTTCCTGCCGATCCACCAGACGCGCATCGGCACGACCATCGCGGGCGATGCCCACTATGACCAGATCGCCTTCTTCCCCGGCCAGTCGGCCACGCGCTTCCGCACCTCGGGGGTTTTCGATTTCGACGGGGCCGTCTTCGCCGAACTCTGGCAGGCCGAAGGTGAGCGCCCCTTCGACGCCTTCGTCCGATATCACCTCTCCGATCACCGCCTCCTCTGGGCGCAGTTCGATTGCGCCGAGGAGGCGGGCTGACCGATCAGTAGGGCATCGGGCAGGCGCGGTGGGCCGCGTCGATGTCGTTCAGCACCTCTTCGCTCAACGAAAGGCCAGAGGCGCCGAGAATGCGGTCAAGCTGCGGGATGCTGGTCGCGCCGAAGATCACCGAGGTCATGAAGGGGCGCGCGGCGGCCCAGGCGATGGCCATTTGCACCGGGTCGAGCCCGTGTTTCGCGGCAATCCCCAGATAGAGCGCCACCGCCTCATAGGCGCGCGGCACGTTGCGCCCGCCCAGATCCGGGCCGATTGCCTTGCGCGAGCCCTCGGGCACGGCGCCGTTCTGATACTTTCCGGTCAACAGCCCCGTCGCCAGCGGCGAATAGGCCAGCAGCCCCACATCCTCATGATGCGCCAGCTCCGCCATATCGGTGTCGAAGAGCCGGCAGAGCAGCGAATATTCGTTCTGCACGCTGACCGCCCGCGGCCCGCCGCGCGCCTCGGCAATGCGCACCCACTGCGCGAGGCCCCAGGCGCTCTCGTTCGAGAGGCCGAAATGCCGGATCGTGCCGCGCTTGCGCTCGGCCTCCAGCGCGTCGATCACCTCCTCCATGTTGGCGATGGTCTCGGCGTGGTCCTGATCGGTCGCGTCGAAGGTCCAGTTCTGGCGGAAGGCATAGCTGCCGCGGTTGGGCCAGTGGAGCTGGTACAGGTCGATGTAATCGGTGTTGAGCCGGCGCAGGTTGCCCTCGATGACCTCGGGGATCGACTGGCCGGTGATCGGTGCGCCGCCCCGGGTGTGGCGAAAACCGGCGCCGGAATGCTTGGTGGCGACGATGAAATCCTCGCGCCGCCCGCCCCGTTCGAACCATTGCCCGATGATCCGCTCGGTGCGGCCCACCGTCTCGGCGAGGATCGGCGTGACGGGATACATTTCGGCCGTGTCGATGAAATTGATACCCGCATCGAGCGCCCGGACGATCTGCTCATGGGCCTCGTCGAGATTGTTCTGCGAGCCCCAGGTCATGCTGCCGAGGCACAGCTCGGACACCATGACATCGGTGCGGCCCAACCGGTTCATCTTCATGCGACGCGTGCTCCTTCTGGTCTGTTCCGCGCGGAAATCCGGCGGAAATTTGGCGGAGATTGCGCGGAGGGCGCGCGGAAGGCAAGGGCCGCGCGCCATCACCCGGATCGGGGGGCGGGGCCGGGTTGAGAACATTTGGCGAACATGGCTAGACTGGCGGCATGACGACTCACCTTCTCGACCGCCGCCCCACGCGGGACCGGCCCGTGATCCGCCTCGGCGAGGAGATCGCCCTCGCGCGCGGGGTGGTGCATGAATGCTGCGACACGGGGCGGCGGAGCTTTGCGCTCTGGCTCGCGGGGGCGATGGAGGGGCCGGTGCTCTGGATCGGCGCGGCCTGGGAGCGCGCGCGGCTCTATCCGCCGGGCATGGTGCCCTTCGCCGATCCGGGCCGGTTCCTCTTTGTGGACTGCGCCAAGCCCGAAGACATGCTCTGGACGATCGAGGAGGCGCTGCGCGACGGCGCCGTGCCGCTGGTGGTGGCCGATCTGCAGGGGTTGCCCAACCTGACACAGGTGCGCCGCATGACGCTGGCCGCCGAGGAGGGCGCATCGATTACCGGCCGGCCGCCGCTCGCGCTCCTGCTCACCCCGGGCGAGGGCGGCGCGCGCGGGGTCGAGAGCCGCTGGTCCATGCGCCCCATCGCCCAGGAGGACGGCGGCCCGCGCTACGACAGCGCGGGCTACGCCGACGCGGGCTATCGCGGCCCGCCCTGCGGCAGCCTCGCCTGCGGCCCCGACGACCGCTGGCACCTCACCCGCCAACGCGCCCGCACCGCCCCGGTCAGGGATTTCCGCGTCGCCAGAGCGGAGGGCGCGGGGCTGCGGGTGCTGGCGGCGGCACCGGGCTCCCCGCTTTGATGCGGCGGTGGCAGGGGGGCGGCAATCGGATCGCCGCTTGCGTCCAGAGCTACAAGGCCGCCCACCTCCCCCCGGCGCGGGACAAGGCCGATAGGCCGCCGCGCCAGCGCAGGACCGTCCCCGCGGTCATGCGCTTTGCACTGGCCCGTAGACCTTTGAGTGAGGAAGTATCTTGGCACCATTAAGCGCACCGTTCAGCCGTTGCAGCGCATTCCCACGGTCCTGCGCTGGCGCGGCTTGGTGACGTCCACGGACGTGGTGTAGCTGGCGGTGGCCATCGGGTTTCCCGGTAGGGTTGGGTTGCGACAACCAACCTGAACCAAGGACGACACCCGATGACCAAACCTATGATGGACCTGCGTGCGCTTGTCGAAAAGAGTGCCGATTCCGACCTGCTGCGTGAGATGATCGGCTTCGCAGCCGAGCGGCTGATGGAACTTGAGGTCGGCGCCAAGACCGGTGCCGATTACGGCGAGAAAAGCAGCGATCGGCTGGCGCAACGGAACGGATACCGCGACCGAGACTGGCAGACCCGTGCGGGCAGCGTCGAGCTGCGCATTCCGCGTCTGCGTACCGGGTCGTACTTCCCGTCTTTCCT